>JAJFIV010000030.1 GCA_021774625.1 Alphaproteobacteria bacterium
GGTGCCGCAGACTGGCAAAAGACTGGGAAAAATCAATCCTCTCAGCCGAAAGCTGGCTCCTCATCGCTCACATCAGGCTGGTAACAAGGCGCCTGGCAAGGTATTGAATCTATAGAAATAGTTTCGAGTCAGACTCTAAGAGCTAAATCCCAATAAACCCACGTTTCTTCCGGTGAGGTCAATGTGCATGTGTCGAAGCCTTTGTCAGCAATTTCCGCACGGCGTGTGTCCGAAACCTTTTGACTGACGCATGCGGAGACTGCTGCGGCGAGTAGAAGGATAAAAGAATACCGAAACATGGCTTGCCCCACCAAGTTGTCTTGTGGATTTCCCTTCCATAAAAGATGGAAACCGATAATAGCATAATTCAGTGGTCTAATCGAGCGGGGGGGCAGTTGCATGACAGCCGGTGTCCCTCCGATGGGAAACACCTCACCCCGCCGCGATATTTTCCTGAAAGCGCACCGGTTCGCCCTGCGCCTTGCCGATCAGTTCGCCGTTCCACATGACGCGGTTGCCGCGGATGACGGTGCCTTCGGGTTTGCCGGTGAGGGTCATGCCGGTATAGGGGCTCCAGCGGCATTTGCTGCGCAGCCATTTTTCTTCCACCACCCAGCGTTGCTTGAGGTCAACCAGGGTGTAATCCGCGTGATAGCCGACGGCGAGGCGGCCCTTGTCGCGGAGGTTGAAAATCCGGTTGGCGCCATGGCTCGTCAGGTCCACGAGCCGTTCAAGGGTCAGCTGCCCCTGCGCCACATGGTTGAGGAGCAACGGCAGCAGCGTCT
This sequence comes from Alphaproteobacteria bacterium, assembly GCA_021774625.1. Taxonomy (GTDB): domain Bacteria; phylum Pseudomonadota; class Alphaproteobacteria; order Sphingomonadales; family JAKSBY01; genus JAJFIV01. Next base: position 786 of record JAJFIV010000030.1, read on the forward strand.
GCACGCCCGGCATGCCGGAGGGACTGAGGGGATAGGAATTGCCCTTTTCCTCACGGGTGTGCGGCGCGTGGTCCGAGCCGATCACATCGACAACGCCGTTCTTCACAGCCCGCCACAGGCCATCCCGGTGTCGGGCGTCCCGAATCGGCGGGTTCATCTGGGCGAAGGTGCCGAGCCGCTCATAGCAGTCGGGCGCGGCCAGAGTTAGATGCTGCGGCGTCGCCTCCACGCTGGCGATATCTTTATTACCGGCCAGTAACTCCATTTCCTCGGCCGTCGTGACATGCAGGATATGCACCCGCCGCCCGGTTTTGCGGGCAAGTTTCAGGGCGCGTTTGGTGGCGCGGATCGCCGTTTCCTCATCGCGCCAGACCGGGTGCTGCTCCGGCCCGCCTTTTTCAGCGAATTTTTTGCGTTCATCGAGCCTCATATTGTCTTCGGCATGAATCGCCACCCGGCGGCGGCCATGGGCGAGAACCCGTTCCAGGGTTTCATCATCCGGCACCAGAAGGTTGCCGGTGGAGGCCCCCATAAAGACCTTCACGCCGCAACATCCGGGCAGCCTTTCCAACTCCGCCAGCTGTTCGGCATTGTCGCCCGTCGCGCCCATATAAAAAGCATGATCGCACCACATGCGGTCCTTTGCCCGGTCCAGCTTGTCCTGCAATGCTTCCGGCGTGGTGGTCAGGGGATCGGTGTTGGGCATTTCAAAAACGGCGGTCACGCCGCCCATCACTGCGGCTTCCGAGCCAGTGGCGAGGTCTTCCTTGTGATTGTTGCCGGGTTCGCGGAAATGGACCTGGCTGTCGATGACGCCGGGCAGCAGATGCAGGCCCGTGGCATCGATGGTTTCCCTGGCCGAATCAGCATAGAGTTCGCCGATAGCGGCGGTCCGGCCATCCTTGACCGCCACATCGGCGATGCCGGCGCCCGCATGGGACACGCAGGTTGCCCCTTTAATGATCAGATCGTATGTCTTCGCCATGGCGATCAACTTATCGGTGAAAGACTGGAATCACAAGTGCGAACTGGTGCTTGTATCTCCGTGGCGCACGGCTTAAGTGGACGGGTATGGAGAAATATTTATGACTGTAGCGGGACAGGCGATCAAACTGACAGGGCGCGGCGTCATTTCCGTTTCAGGGCCCGATGCCGCCGGTTTTCTGCAGGGGCTGATCACCAATGATATCAGGAACGCGGGGCCGGGCAGGGCGCTTTATGCGGCGCTGCTGACGCCCCAGGGTAAATATCTCCATGACTTTTTCATCATTGGAAATGACGGCGGTTTCCTGCTGGATTGCGAACGGCAGCGCCGGGCCGATCTGTTGCGCCGTCTGATGATGTACAAGCTGCGCGCCAAAGCGGAGATCACCGATCTGAGCGAGAAAATGACAGTCTGGGCTGTTTTTGGCACAGGCGACGCCGAAGGTATTGTCTTTGATGACCCGCGCCATCCCGGTCTCGGCCGCCGGGTGATTGTGGAAAAAGGCGTTCGGCCGCATCGTGCCGTCGCGCCTTTTAAAACATATGAGACTCTGCGTCTTGCTCTCGGTATTCCGGACGGCAGCCGCGATATGGCGGTCGAAAAAACTTTCATTCTGGAGGCCAATCTGGATGAACTTTCCGGGATTGATTTTCTCAAGGGCTGTTATGTGGGCCAGGAAATGACCGCCCGCATGAAACACCGGACGACGGTCAAAAAACGGCTGCTGCCGGTCACGCTGGATGGCGATGCGCCGCCCGCCGGGACCCCCGTTCTGGATGAGAGCGGCAAAACGGCCGGCGATATCCGGTCCGGCCTTAATGGGCGCGCCATCGCCTATCTGAAGTTGGAGGCATTGGTGGGCCGGCGTCCGCTCTCCTGTGACGGGCTCCGCCTTACCCCTGAAATTCCCGATTGGCTTCAGGGAGCAATTACGGCATAATTACCCCCTTGCAAATGTGGCGGGAGGCTCCGGTGGCGAAAAGGAAACCGAAAAAAAGCGAGTGGCGGCTGATTGCTATCCTGGTGGTCGCGATTGGTGCGCTGACTGCCTTTTATGTGTTTTCGACCTGAATTATATTCGATGGAGTGCATCACCGGCCCGCTCCCCCGGCCCAACCGGGTTGCCTTCCGGGCAAAAATCAGGCCATTTCCAGAGCCTGTTCGGGTTGGCTCTGTGCTCCCCGCGCTGCCAGCCAGGCATCGAAATCTTCCTTGACCTTTTTCATGGCCGGTTCCCAGCGGCCATCCTTCTTTTTGGGATAGACCCTGACCGACGGCAGATGCGGCATGCCTTTTGTCCCGAGCATATCAACGTCATGCGGCGGCAGGAAAGTCCAGGACGGAATGCCGGCAGCCCCCGCTATATCATTATTGGACGTGGCCGCAGTGATGGCGAGATCGCAGGCTTTGGTGTAGGCGAGGACGCCATCCAGATCATTCATCATATCGATATCGTCCCAGCGGTGAATGGTGACGCCATATTTGTCCTTTACCGCCTGAATATCTGCATCGCATTTACCGTAATAGAGATTGACGAAAGAGACGTCCGGCGTGACCAGAATATCCCGCAGCGCGTCGAGATCGAAAATATGCTGTATACGGGATTCAAGCTTTAACTGGGTGGACCAGGAAAGCCCGACCACGGCTTTTCCGGGTAGTTCGCTGAAACGTTTATTCCAGAAGGCGACCTTTTCGGGATTGGCCGTTAAATGCCCATGGCGGTCTGGAAAATCTTCCGGCTTTTCCCTGAAATACTGCAACAGCGAGTTTGCGCCGATATGATAATCGAACGCGGGCCGGCGGGTATTGATATTCTTGTACTTGTCAAAGGTCTGAACTATGACGGTGGCGGTCGGGAAGGTTCGCTCGAAAATCGGCTTCAGGCGCTCCTGGCATTCGATAATCACATGCCCGGCCCGCGCGATCAGGTCATGATAAAGATTGGCGTTGCGGATTTCGTCGCCGAGACCATTTTCCCGCCAGACCAGAATGGTTTTGCCGGAAATGTCCTCGCCGCGCCAATAATCCTTTTTCACGTCAACCGGCGGATGCCGGCGGCCACACCCGAATCCTGCATCGTAAAGAATGGCGCCTTCTTTGATCTGCCCGAAGGACAGCATCAGAGTGGCCAGGGTAAAGAGAATTTCCGTGTTCGATTTATCGAGCGCATAGGCGACTTCCAGGGCGGTTTTCGCCTCCTCGAACATACCGAGATTCTCCAGAGAATTCGCTAAATTGATGTAAATGGCGGCGCAGTTCGGGTCCAGCTCCAGAGCGAGGCGCTGATATTTAACCGCTTCCTGATATTCGCCGCGCTGATGATGGACGAAACCAAGATGGGAATATCTCGATTTGGATTCGCCGAAAAGCCGGATTGCCCGTTTGTATGCGGCTTCCGCCTTGTCGAGTTCGTGACGGGTCAGCAGAAGCAGCGCCATTTCATCGGCATAGCGGGCGGTATGGCCGAATTCTTCTTCATGTTTTTCCAGCACCGAAAGAGCGGGAGAATAATTACCCTTTTCCCTGTGCCGGACCGCTTCCTTCAGCACCCGGTCGAGTTTTTTTTCAAACAGCGCCGGCGATGCCAGCTTGTTGCGATGTGCGCGCTCTTTCCGTTCTTTCGCCGTTTTTTTACGCCGTTGGGCCATACAATCCTCCTGAAGACGGTAAAACGTCCGCCGGTTAAGACTTTATTAGCCACAAGTTTCATAAAATTTGATTAAAGCGTTACCAATAACGGGATTGATCAGATGGCATTTGAAGGTCAGGAGGTGATCGGGCTGATTCCGGCCCGTGGCGGGTCCAAGGGAATTCCCCGTAAAAACCTGACCGGGCTTTGCGGAAAGCCCCTGATTGGCTGGACCATTGACGCCGCTAAAAACTGTAGGACCATCGACCGGGTGGTCGTGTCGAGCGAGGATGAGGAAATCCTTGAAATTTCGTCCGGACTGGGGGCGGAAATTGTCAAAAGGCCGCCCGAACTGGCGACCGACCTTGCCGGTTCCGATGGTCTGATTGCCCATGCCATCCACAGCCTTGGCCACGATCAGGGCTTTGATGCGTGTTATATTTTACTGCAGCCGACATCACCGTTGAGGACCGCTGACCATATCGGGGAGGCCTTTGCCCTGCTCGCCCGTTGTGATGGCCGCTCCCTGATCAGTGTTTATGAACCCTCCGATCATCCCATGAAAGCCTATCTGGTTGATGATGCCGGATATCTGAAGGGCATGATTGATGACGAGACGCCGCATAAGCCCCGGCAAAGTCTGCCCAAGGCCTATTTCGCCAACGGGGCGATTTATATGTTTATGGCAAACGATTTCTTAACGGGCGGGCGGATACCTTCAGACCGGGTCATTCCCTACTTTATGGCTGCCGCTGACAGCATTGATATCGATACACCGGATGATCTGGAAAAAGCTGCGGAAATCTTGGAAAAACGCCTGGAAACACATGACTCCTGAATTTGATATTGCCGGCCGGCCGGTTGGCCTGGCGCATCCGCCATTGGTGATAGCCGAAATTGGCATCAATCATGAGGGCAGTCTTGCGGCCGCGTTTGAAATGGTCGATGCGGCGGCGGCGGCGGGGGCTGAAATCGTCAAGCACCAGACCCACGTTGTTGAAGACGAAATGACGGCGGCGGCGAAATCCGTCATTCCCGGCAACACCGATGTTTCCATCTATGAGGTCATGGCCCGCTGTGCGCTAAATGAACAGGATGAGCGGGCGTTAAAAGCCTATGTCGAAGAGAAAGGGATGATTTTCATCTCCACGCCCTTTTCCCGGGCGGCGGCGGACCGGCTGGGCGCAATGGAAGTCGCCGCCTTCAAGATCGGATCCGGGGAATGCAATAATTACCCGCTGATCGCTCATGTGGCGCAGTTCGGCAAACCGATCATCCTGTCAACCGGTATGAATGATATCCCGTCCATCGCAAAATCGGTGGATATCCTGCGCCGCCACGGGGTGCCATTTGCGCTTTTGCATTGCACCAATGTCTATCCGACCCCGCCCAGACTGGTGCGGCTGGGGGCCATGGTGGAAATGCAGGAGAATTTTCCGGATGCCGTGGTCGGGCTGTCCGATCACACCACGGCCAATTATGCCTGTCTGGGCGCGGTCGCACTGGGCGCATCCATCCTTGAGCGGCATTTTACCGACCGCATGGACCGGCCGGGCCCGGATATTGTCTGTTCCATGGATGGGGCGGCCATGCGCGATCTGATCGAAGGCTCGCGCCAGATTTTCGAGGCCCGCGGCGGCGCCAAGGGCCCGGTTGCGGAAGAACAGCCGACCATCGATTTTGCCTATGCGTCCGTCGTAACCATAAGTCCTGTGAAGGCGGGAGAAGTGTTTAGCCGGGACAATATCTGGGTGAAGCGGCCCGGCACCGGCGAATTGCTGGCCGACCGTTTCGAGGAGCTACTGGGCCGGGTGGCGCTGTCGGATATCCCCGCTGACCAGCAGGTGAAAAAAATGGATGTGGAAGGCTTTACAGCAACGGAGCCTGCCGCATGAACCCGCGCCAGCCAAAGCGGATTGTGTTTTTGACCGGAACCCGGGCGGATTTCGGCAAGATCAAATCGCTGCTGCTGAAGCTTCACAGCGATCCGGCGTTCGAGCTGCATCTGTTTATCACCGGCATGCATATGCTGACCAAATACGGCTATACCTGCGAAGAGGTTGAGGCCTGCGGCCTGCCGAATCTGTACCGCTATATCAACCAGAACGAATCCGACAATATGGATACGGTTCTCGCCAAAACCATTGTCGGTTTTTCCGATTATGTGAAGGAAACCCGGCCCGACATGATCGTCGTGCATGGCGACCGGGTGGAGGCCATGGCGGGCGCCATTGTCGGCTCGATGAACAATATCCTGGTGGCCCATATTGAGGGAGGCGAGGTTTCCGGCACCATCGATGAAGTGGTGCGCCACGCGGTCAGCAAATTATCCCATGTCCATTTTGTCGCCAATGTGAAAGCCAAGCTCAGGCTGATGCAACTCGGCGAGGGCGAGGAAACGGTTCATGTTATCGGGTCGCCGGACATGGATATCATGGTCTCGAAAAACCTGCCGGATCTGAAGACCGTGCAGGATTATTATGAAATTCCGTTCGCCGATTACGGCATTGTCCTGTTTCACCCGGTCACCACAGCTGTGCACGAGCTTGCCGATCAGATTAAAATCTTCGTCGACGCCCTGATCGCCAGCAGACGGGATTATGTGGTGATCTTTCCCAATAATGACGACGGGTCCGGTATCATCATCCAGGAATATCGCCGGTTTAAAGGCAACCGGCATTTCCGGGTCTTTCCGTCCATGCGGTTCGAATATTTCCTGACTTTGATGAAAAATGCGGCTTTCCTGATCGGCAATTCTTCCGCCGGCGTGCGGGAAGCGCCATTCTACAGCGTGCCCAGCATCAATCTAGGCAGCCGGCAGTTCAACCGCGCCACCGCCCCCACCATTATTAATGCGGAATTCGACAAAAAAACAATCGTGCAGCAGATTGCAAACTCCCGGAATATCGCGCGGGTTCAAACCGCCCATTTCGGCAGCGGCGGCAGTGATGTAAAATTCTGTGACGTCTTGAAAAAACCGGAAATCTGGACGGTCAGCCGGCAGAAATATTTTTTTGACCTGATCGCGGAGGCGGCGGAATGATGCGTCTGATCGCCCGGCTCGATGTGAAGAATGAATTCGTCATCAAGGGCATTCATCTGGAAGGCCTGCGCAAAATCGGCGATCCCAATGAGCTGGCGCGGCGCTATTATCAGCAAGGCATTGACGAAATTGTTTTCATGGATGCGGTGGCGTCCCTTTACGACCGCAACAATCTGTTTGAAGTGATAGAGGCCGCCTGCCGGGACGTGTTTATTCCGATCACTTTGGGCGGCGGATTGCGCTCACTCGGGGATATCGAAGCGGCCCTGAAAGCCGGGGCCGACAAAGTCGCGATCAATACCGCCGCTGTGCGCAATCCCGGCCTGATAGCCGAGGCCGCCCGGCATTTCGGCAGCCAGTGCATTGTGGCCTCCATCGAAGCCAAAAAACAGGCCAGCGACGATTGGGAAGCCTATATTGACAATGGCCGGGAGAAAACCGGCATTGAAGTGACCGGCTGGACCAAAAAGCTGCAGGATCTGGGGGCCGGGGAAATTTTCCTCACCTCCATTGACCGGGAGGGCACCAGGCGCGGCTTTGATCTGCAACTGAGCAAAGCCGTCAATGAAGCGGTATCAATCCCGGTGATTGCTTCCGGCGGCTGCGGCAGGCCCGACCATATCACCGCGCTGGCGGATGTGACGGCGCCCAGCGCCGTCGCCCTCGCGTCCGTGTTGCATTACGGCACTCATTCCATTTTTGAAGTCAAACAGGCTATGGCGGCCTGCGGTCTGGCTGTGCGGGAGCTGGCGGCATGAATGCGCTCCGGATCGCGGTTCTCGATTATGGTCTCGGCAATGTCCGATCCATCTGCAATGCGCTCAAGGCCATGGGGGCGGATGCCCTGTTGACCCGGCATGCCGGCGACGTCATGGCGTCGGACGGACTGATCCTGCCGGGCGTCGGCGCATTCGAAACCGGAATGGCCAACATCAACGCTCTAAATCTCGCGCCGCTGATCCATGATTTTGCCGATGCGGGCAAGCCGCTTCTGGGAATCTGTCTCGGCATGCAGATGCTGTTGAGTTTCTCCGAAGAAAATGGCGAACATCAGGGCCTGGATCTTATTCCCGGCCGGGTGGCGCGTCTGCCGGTATCAAACGGAGTCCGGCTGCCCCATGTGGGCTGGAACAGGATTGCCCCGCCGGAGGGGCACTGGAAATCGGATTTGTTTGACGAGGCGCATCGGAACGAACCGGTTTATTTCGTTCACACCTATGCGGCCAAACCCAATGACCCCGCCCATATTCTGGCGGAGACCGAATATGAAGGCACTGTTTTTACCTCCGCCATCATTCGCGGCAATGTGATTGGCACCCAGTTCCACCCGGAAAAAAGCGGCGAAGCCGGGCTTCGCATCCTGGATCATTTTATTCATCAAAAGAGTTTTGATTATGTCTGAAACAGTCCTTCTGAACCGAGCCGGAGAGCTTGAAGCCTATTACGGCCTGCCGGCGGAGGTGAAATTCTGCAAACGCTGCGTGATCTCCAACCAGCGGCCATCCTCTACTGTGGAGTTCAGACACGAAAAGAATGAAAAGAAAGCCGTGATCGGCTTTGATGAGGAAGGGGTCTGTTCCGCCTGCCGGTTTAATGAGATCAAGGAAACCGCCATCGACTGGGACCAGCGGGATCAGGCGCTGCGCGCTCTTTGCGATCAGTTCCGCCGATCCGATGGCGGTTATGACGTTCTGGTGCCGGGATCGGGCGGCAAGGATTCGGCCTATACGGCCCATATCCTGAAATACGAATATGGCATGAATCCGCTCACGGTCACCTGGGCGCCGCATCTTTATACCGGCATCGGCTGGAAGAATTTCACCAACTGGATGCATGAGGGCGGGCTGGATAATCTGCTGTTTACGCCCAATGGTAAATTGCACCGGCTGCTGACCCGGCTGGCTTTTCTGAACCTGCTGCATCCCTTTCAGCCCTTCATTGTCGGTCAGCGCATTATCGGCCCGGCCATGGCGGCGCGCTATGGCGTGAAACTGGTGATGTATGGAGAAAATCAGGCCGAGTATGGCAATAAAATCGACGAGAATAAAAAGCCGACCATGGATGAAAAATTTTTTTCCGCCGATGATCCCGGCGAAATGGTTCTCGGCGGGGTCAAGGTGAAGGATATCATTGCCGAACATGGCTACAGCCTGAATGATTTCGCCCCATATATTCCACCGTCAGCGGACAGCCTGAATGCAAAGGGCGTCGAAGTGCATTATCTCGGTTACTATCTCAAATGGGACCCGCAGGAATGCTATTATTATGCAGTGGAACATACCGGCTTTCAGGCCAATGACGAGCGGACGGAAGGCACCTATTCAAAATATTCCTCCATCGATGACAAGATCGATATGTTCCATTATTACACGACCCTGATCAAATTCGGCATTGGCCGGGCGACCTATGATGCGGCGCAGGAAATCCGCAACGGCAAGATCACCCGCGACGAGGGCGTGGCGCTGGTCCAAAAATTCGACCAGGAATTCCCGCAGAAATATTTCAGGGATTTCCTGGATTATATCGGCATCACGAAAGAAGAATTTCACGCCGCCTGTGACCGGTTCCGCTCGCCGCATCTATGGAAGCGGGACGGCGGTCAGTGGGTCCTCAGGCATCAGGTCTCCTGATATGACGAACCCGGCAAATACCCTCGACAACCATGCGCAGACCGCCGACCGCGATCACCATCTGCATCCTTTTACCTCGCCCAAAGGACAGGCGGAGCATGGCTCTCATATCATCACCAGAGGGGAAGGCTGTTATCTGTGGGATGCCTTCGGCAACCGGTTTTTCGATGCCATGGCTGGGCTCGGCTGCGTCAATATCGGCTATGGCCGTCCGGAACTGGCGGATATTGCGGCGGAGGCTATTAAGACGCTCAGTTACTATCATGCCTTTGCCAATACAACGAACCCGTATGCGGCGGAACTGGCGGAAAAACTCAGCCAGCTTTTACCGGACGGTTTCAACCGGGTCTTTTTCTGCAATTCCGGATCGGAGGCCAATGAGACTAACCTGAAAATTGTCCGCAGTTACTGGCATGCCAAAGGCAGACCGGAACGGAAAATCGTCATTGCCCGGACCTTTGGCTATCACGGATCGACCCTGGCGACTGCCTCGCTGACCGGGCTGAAAGCCATGCATGAACAGTTCGGCCTGCCGCTGGGCGATGCCGTCCATATCGATGCGCCCTACTGGTACCGGCAGGGTGGAGAGATGACGCCTGAGGAATATGGCATTGCCGCCGCCGATGCGCTGGAACGCAAGATCATTGAGCGGGGTCCGAAAAATATTGCGGCCTTTATCGCCGAACCCATTCAGGCGACGGCGGGAGCCATTATTGCGCCGGAAAGCTATTGGCCGGAAGTGAACCGTATCTGCAGAAAATATGAAATTCTGTTGATTGCCGATGAAGTGGTCACCGCCTTTGGCCGCACCGGCCATTGGTTCACAAGCCCTGTCTGCGGGATCGAACCGGACCTGATCACTATGGCCAAAGGTCTGTCATCCGGTTATCAGCCCATCGCCGCGGCCGCTGTCAGTGATGAAATATTCGCTGTTCTTTCCAAATCGGACGGTGTTTTTCAGCATGGCTTTACCACATCCGCCCATCCGGTGGCCTGTGCAGTGGCGCTAAAAAATATCGCATTGCTGGAACAGGAGGGGCTTGTTGAAAATACCCGTGAGCGGATCGGACCCTATTTCCAGTCTGTTCTGCGCGATCTTCTGGAACACCCGCTGGTCGGCGAAGTCCGCGGCGAAGGTCTGATCGCCGGGATTGAGCTTTGCAAGGATAAGCCAAGCCGGGAACAATATCCTCTGGAAATGGCTGTCTGCGGCCAGGTGACCAACCAATGCCTGATGCAGGGATTGATCCTGCGGCCCACCGGAAATTCACTGGTTTTATGCCCGCCGCTGGTGATCACTCAGGAAGAAATCGATATGGTTGCGGGCGTATTACGAACCGCTCTCGACCGGACGCTGCATGCCCTCGGCGGCTAAGCTATCTTTCGGCTTTTTATTCAGCATGAACATATTCCCGACCCCGACCAGCGCCAGTCCGGCAATGGCCGGCAGACTCCAGGTATAGTCTTCGAACAGTGTCGAAATGACCAACGCCACGATCGGGAATATGATGGTGATATAACTGGCCCGCTCCATCCCCACATTGCCGATCAGCTTCAAAAACAGCGTAAAGGCAATGATGGTGCCAAACACCGCCAGATAAACAAGCGAGGCAATATAGTCAAAGGTCATCTCGAAGACCGGCTCGTTGCCCCGGGCCAGCGCATAAAGCAGCATGAAACCGGTGCCATACAGCATTCCCCAGGCATTTTTCTGAAAGACAGGCAGGGCCTTGCCGCCCTTTGTGCTGGCGACCGTATTACCGAACGAGGCGGAAAGCACAGCCAGCAGACAGATGCCAAGGCCCAGAAACGTCTGATCCGACAAATCAAACGCCTCGATTTCCGGCCAGAAAACCAGCGAAAGTCCGCTGATGCCGAGCAGGGCGCCCGCCAGTACCTTGCCCTCGATTTTATTGTGCAGAAAAAGCACGCCGTTGAAAATATTCATCAGGATCAAAGTTGAAAACCCGACCGCAACCAGCCCGGATGTCAGATATTCCGTCGACCAGTATGTGAGAAAATAATTGGTTGAAAACAGAAACACGCCAAGTCCGGCAAAGATCAGATGATCTTTTGCCGTGAATCTGAGGGGGCGTCTGCTGATCAGGCAGAATCCCAGCAGCAGCAGCGCGGAAAGCCCGAACCGGTAGGCCACCGACCATTCAATGGGCACGCTGCCCAGTTGAAAGGTAATGCCGATCCAGGTCGTGCCCCAGATCAGAATCGTTACCGTATAAAGCAGGAAATTGGCCATGTCCTCTATCCTTCCGGATGAGAAAGTTATAGCCAGACCCATAACAGGGAATGTCAGACCGCGCGAACGATATTTTCTGGTTTAGCTGGTAAGCAGGGCTTGTCTGGTCCACGAAGGCTGGCGGTCGTCCATGACGACTTCATAGTCGGTTTCGCCGCCGGGCAGTCGGGTCTTCAGTGAGACCTCGATCCAGCGCGGGATCAGTTCGTTATTGAAGTCATCAATGATGGTGCCGGTAACGGCTTCGAGGCTCTCCCATTCTTTTTCCGCAAGTAAGGCGCAGTATTCGTCGAAGCTTTCCGTATTCAGGACGAAAATATCGGGGATATAGCGCACCGTCAGCTGGATATTTTCTGCCAGACCGGGGACCGAAAGTCTGCGCTCAAGGCCAATTGTATAATCCAGCCGGCTCTTTGGATTCCGGCTTGTCTCCAGGATGGACCGGCGGCGGTCGATCTCGCCGAAATTCTCCAAAACAGCCAGTGCGCCCATGCCGTCCTCCGTTTTAAATGGTGACATTTTCATGATGATCAGAATGATGGATTTTAGTTAACAGGTCGGTAACGATAATCGGGAAAACCGCTTTTTGTTCGAACGTCAATGCGCCTTCCATGTCGCTGGATTGCAGGGCATTGAGAAACAGGCTCTTAAGCTCTGATTTTGCGCTTTCTGTTATGGTCTGCCGGCTGCGGATAATGAGATCAAAGTGCGCGCCCTTGATCAGTCCGTCCAGTTGCAGGGTGCCGAGTTCCGACAGATCAAATTCCAGTAGAAAGCGGTTTCCGGTCTTCTTTCGGCTGTCTTGGCGCAGGTTGTTTTTATTCTGCTGGTCCGCCAAATCTTCAAAAATCGGCCGGACCAGCACGGCAAGTATGTGCAGGTTCTGATCAGTCTGGAGAGGAAGCGGCAACGGCCGCCAGCCATCTGCCTGAGGGTCGGCAAATAAGCGGCCGATCCTGGTAAATTCCTCATCGAGTTTTGCCGCCAGCTGTTCCTGTCCGGCATCTTCCAGCGCGGTTGTCGCCATCGGCCCGGCCCATTCCCTGAAAGAGCCGATCTGCAGAGCCCGGGTGAGAAACAAAAGCGTGTTGGGCAATCTTGCATCCAGACGGGGCAGGCGGCTCGCCAGTTCGCCGGCGATATGCGGCGGCAACGTGGTCAGAACCGTGTAAAGATCATCGAGAAATGGCCAATCCTCGGCAAGGGCGGGCAGCGGGAGAGGCACACCGGGAATCTTTTGCGCCGGTGGAACACCCGTTGGTGGTTCTGCCGCAGTGGCAGGGGTGTTTGCAACGGCTGACTGGATGCCGGCCTGTGGGGTATTCTGCGCGGGCCCGGCCTGGGTCTGGTTAAAAGTCTGACCCGTTTCGGGAGTTGCAGAACGCTGCTGCCCTGAGGTCGGGGCAGCAACGAAAGGGGGCGTTGAAGGCACGGCTGCTGCGATTGCCACCGTCACAATCTGATTTGCCGGCAGGGGTTTCGGCGTTTGAACGGCAATATGGCCGATAGGAGTCTGTAAAATCTGCGCTCCTTCGGGCGCTTTCACCGGGCTCGCCGACAGCGGGATGATCGCTGCCTGCACGATGATGCGGCCCGGCGGCCGGGTCGTTTTGGCCGGATTATTGCCAACCACCTGAACAGAAACTTTTTCACCCAGTTGAAAAGGAAGTGCCGCCGCGCCGCTTTTTTGCGCGCTGTTCCCGGCAAAAATAATCCGGCCAGGATAGGAAATTTCCGGCAATGCCAGAGGGGCCGAGATGTGCCGGTATGCTTGGGGCGCCGGAGCCGTACTTCCCGCCGCGACATCAGGAAGTGTAAATGTATACAGCCTTTGAATTGCCGTTTGAATATTGAAATTGCCGGCCACTGGTTTGGCCGTTTGCAGCATCGTTGGCGGCAGGACGGGTTTCAGGGCCAGGGGAACAGCCGCCACAGTGCGGGGCAGGGACAGACTGCTTGTTTCATATGCCAGAGCCTTGTCGAGTCCCGGTTTGAAGGATTTAGCGCTGTAAGATGTCTGAGCCGGCTTTTCGGTGTTTTGGGCGGGTAAGTCCGGGTCCAACACTTCCGGTTCCGGGTGAATGCCGATCAGGGTCAGTTGCAGAGAAACCGGCGGGTCGATCCGTTTTCCGTCGCGGGCAATCAGATCACCCTGAACGGATTTATCGCTTTCGGTGATGCGGATTGAAACTTTGGCGCCCTCGGCAAGGCCAGCGTCGGGGCGGAGCGCGAACGTACCCTCCGCCGTTCTTAAGACCGGCCGTCCCTCGCCATCCACTGCCACCACTTCCCCCTCGACCAGTTGGCCTGTGGTCAGATGCGCCAGACTCGGTGAGACGGAAACGGCGGGATCATAGTAGCTTTTGGACCTTTGCTGGGCAGGGGGTTGCCGCGCGGGTTTTTGATCGGTTTTTTCCTGTTCGGCCCCTGGCTGGTCACGGGTCGGGCTGGATTTGGCAACCGCACTGGGACCGCCCGTAGTGGCGGGAGGCGGTCTTTGACCCGGTGCGGTTGAGGAAACCTCGCTCATTGATCAACTCGCCAGAGCCGTCACATTACTGCGGATGCCGTGAGCGATATGGTCAACATCCTCTGCTGCTTCCGATTGGGGATGGCGCAGCAGAAGCGCCGATTGATGGCGGATGGCATCGCTGACTTTCCGGTCGGTGCGGATGATGCCCGCCAGCGGCGGTGAAAGTTTCAGAAACCCCTCGCAGGCTTTGCGTAAAGACTCATATGTTTTTTCGCCTTCGCGTTTTCCCGCCGCCTGATTAACGACGATCCGGATATCCGCGGCCTTGCCGCGCATCGCTTTCAGCTTGATAAAGGCGTAGGCGTCGGTCAGCGATGTCGGGTCGGCGGTTAGCACGACATAGACCAGACCGGCATCGTCGGAAAAGCTGGTCACCGCCTGATCGACACCGGCCGCCAAATCCAGAATTACATGATCATAAACCCCGCCCAGGTCAAAAATATCCGCTTTCAGGCTCTCAATCCTCTCACGGGTCAGCATGTTGAGCGCGCCGGACCCGGACTTTCCGGCCAGCACATCAAAGCCGCCGGCGCCGGCGCCGCTGTCTTCAAACCGCGTGACGGCGGATTTCAGCGGCAGGGCGCCGGAAATCACGTGGCCCAGATCTTTTTCCGGCATCAGGCCCAGTTGAATATCGATATTGGCGAGGCCGATATCGCCGTCAAACAGCAGGACTTTGCGGCCGAGCCGCGCCAGGGTGTGGGCAAGGGTTGCTGAAAACCATGTTTTTCCGACACCGCCTTTGCCGGAGGCAACGGCAATGATTTTCGGGCTGTGATTGCGGACAGAGGTCATGGCAGGGCGCGCCTTTCTTTTTTATCTTTGGATTTTGGTTTGGGCAGGGTTGAAAACAGTTTTGCCAGTTTATAGCCGTCGGCGGGCTCCAGATTCTCCGCGACAAACGGACTGCGCCCGAGATTGGCCAGCGCCAGTCTGCCGCCATGGGCAGCGGTCAGAATGTTGGCGAACCGCCGGGCGCTGTCAAGCCGGGTTGCGATCAGGCGCGTCACACCGATTTGCGGGAAAATTTCGCCGAATTCGCGACAATCCTGCTGATCATAGCCGGCGGGTAAAACCAGGACGGGTTCCGCATCGCTGGCGCTGACCAGTTCCCAGGCATAATCCAGATCATGATTGTCAAAGGGGTTGACCCCGGCGGTATCGATCAAAGTGATGTCCGCCTCCCTGCCGCGATCAATGGCGGATATCAGCTCATCCGGCGCGTGGGCAACGTGCGTCGTTAATTTCATCAGGGCGGCCAGTTTGGAAAGCTGTTCGATGCCGCCTGATTTAATGCCGTCCGTAGTAATCAGATTGACTGTCAGGCCGTTCAGCACGGCTTCCGCTGCAATCTTTGCTGTGGCAACGGTTTTTCCGGCCCCCGGCGGGCCGACCAGCAGCAGCGGCCGGTCTGGCAACTCCTGAATAGGCGAGAAGGCAAAGCAGGTATCAAGGGCGGAGGCCAGGGCATCGATAAAGCTTGACGCATCCACGGCCCCTGCGGCCGTCTGCAGGCGCATGGCAAGATCATAGGGCAGACCGTGATAGGTAAAGACGGCCTTTAATTCCGCCATATCGAATGGCTCGCCGCCGAGCCGCCGCCTGCCCTGTTGCACGGTCTCTTTCCGCGCCGGCTCCGGTATCTTGACCGGCAGTTTTTCATAGGCCGCCGTGACCCGGACGTTCTTCCCGGTTTCGTCGATATTGATGATTATGGCATCGGCACCGAGCTCCTCGCGAACCCGCGCCATCACCTCTTTCATGCTTTTTGCGCTATAGGTTTTCAGCCGCATATTTTATTTCTGCCCCATTATACCTGCCCCAGGGTCCGGATCTTGGCCTTGGGATGAATTTCATTCTGTGACATCACGGTGGTCGAGGCCCGGAACCGTTCCACGATGGAGCGCACATAAGGCCGGATGCCCGGGCTGGTCAGAAGGACCGGGACTTCTCCCTGCTGCGCCTGCCGTTCAAAAGCGAGGCGGATGGCGCCGATAAATTCCTGTAAGCGTGAAGGCGCCATCGCAAGTTGCCGGTCCTCGCCGTTGCCGGTCAGGGATTCGGCAAAGGCCTGTTCCCATTCCGGTGACAGGGTGATCAGCGGGATAAAACCATCGCCTGTCGTGTTGGAGGACGAGAGCTGGCGCGACAGCCGGTTGCGGACATGCTCGGTGATCATGACGACATTCTGGGTATAGCCGGTAGCTTCCGAAATGCCTTCGAGTATTGTGGCGAGATCGCGGATGGAAACCCTTTCCGCCAGCAGATTTTGCAGGACCCGCTGAATGCCCGACACGGTGATCTGGCCAGGGACCAGATCGGCGATCAGTTTCTGGCTTTCTTTCGGCAGGTCGTCCAGCAGTTTCTGGGTTTCCGCGTAAGACAGCAGATCCGGCATGTTGTCCTTGATCACTTCCGTAATATGCGTGGTCACCACAGTTGCGGAATCAACCACCGTATAACTGCGGAAAGACGCCTCTTCCTTATAGGAAGGATCAATCCATGAGGCGGGCAGGCCAAAGGCCGGCTCCACCGTTTCCTCGCCGGGAACGGACAGCGGTTCGCCGCGGGGGTCCATGGCCAGCAGCATGCCGGGCCGGACTTCGCCGCTACCGGCCTCGGTCTCCTTAATCCGAATGGTATAGCCGTTGGACGGCAGCTGCATATTATCGAGAATGCGCACCGAAGGCATGACAAAGCCCATGTCGCTGGCCAGTTGGCGGCGCAGCGCCTTGATCTGATCCGTCAGCCTGTAACCGGATTCATCATTGATCAGAGTCAGAAGCCCATAGCCCAGTTCCAGCCGGATCTGATCGAGGGCAAGGGCGCTGGCGATCGGTTCCTCCGCCGGTTTGACTTCGGCTTTGGCCTGTTCCTGCGCCTCGACTTCGGCGGCCACCAGATTCTTCTGTTTCTGATCCAGAAGATAGGCCACATAGGCAAGGGTTCCGCCGACCAAGAAGAAAGGCAGAATCGGCAGGCCCGGCATCAGGCCGAGCAGGGTCAAGAGGACCGCGCTGACCCAGACCGCTTTGGGATGATAGCTGAGCTGACCGAACAGCGCTTTTTCGGTCGAGCCTGAAACACCGGCCTTGGTGACAACGAGACCGGCGGCGGTTGAGACGATCAGGGCCGGAATCTGGCTGACCAGACCGTCACCGATGGTCAGGATGGTATAGCGGTCCATGGCGTCGGAAAAGCTCATATCGTTGGTCGCCACGCCGACAATAATGCCGCCGATAATATTGATAAAGGTGATCAGAAGGCCGGCAATGGCGTCACCACGTACAAATTTCGCCGCGCCATCCATCGAGCCGAAAAAGGTGCTTTCCGCTTCCAGTTCCTTGCGCCGTGTGCGGGCGGACTCCTCATCGATCAGACCGGCGGAAAGATCGGCATCGATCGCCATCTGTTTGCCGGGCATAGCGTCGAGTGAAAAGCGCGCCGCCACTTCGGCGATACGGCCGGAGCCCTTGGTAATCACGATAAAATTGACGATGACCAGGATGGCGAAAACAATGATGCCGATGACGACGGTGCCGCCCATCAGGAATTCACCAAAGGCCTGAATAACCCGCCCCGCGGCGTCTGCCCCGGTATGTCCTTCCGAAAGAATCAACCGGGTAGAGGCCAGATTAAGCGAAAGCCGCAGCATGGTCGCGATCAGCAGGATCGTGGGAAAGGACGAGAATTGCAGCGGCTTTTCAATGAAAAGCGAAGTCATCAGAACCAGCACCGAAAAAGTGATGGAAAGGGTCAGCATGAAATCCAGAAGCCAGCCGGGCATGGGCACGATCAGCATCAGGAGAATGCCGACCACGCCCAGCGCCATCAGCACATCGCCGCGCCGGGCGAGAAAACTCAGCCCGCCGCTGTCGCCGGGGGGAAGGCCGCCACCCTGTTTCGCGTTCCCGGTTGCGAGATCGCTCATGAAAATGCCCTTATTGCTGCCACACCCACACCGTTATCAAAATGCCGCCCGCTGGCTTTCGCCGGGCACGGGCACGCTGGCCCCTTCCGACTGATATTGATTCAGCTTGTTGCGGAGCGTGCGGATGGAAATGCCGAGAATATTGGCTGCATGGGTCCGGTTGCCAAGACAGTGTTTGAGCGTGTCGATGATCAGATCCCGCTCGACATCGGCAACGGTCCGCCCAACCAGCTTAACGGCTTCTTTCCCGCCTTCCTCTCCGCCGGACTGATAGGAATCAGAGGGGGCGGAACCGTCCGGTAACAAAATGGCCTCGATATCGATTTTGTTACCCTTTGCCAGCAACACGGCGCGGTGGATGGTATTTTCCAGCTCGCGCACATTGCCCTGCCAGCGGTGGGTCTGCAGCATTTTCAGGGCGGCCTCACTGACCGGGCGATAGTCGATATCGTTCATTTCCGCATATTTTTTGGCGAAATATTCGGTCAGGACCCGGAGGTCTTCCGGCCGTTCCCGCAACGCCGGGATTTTCAGATTGACCACATTCAGTCTGAACAGCAGGTCTTCCCGGAAACTGCCGTCTTTAACGGCTTCCGTCAGATTGCGGTTGGAGGTTGCGATGATGCGGATATTGACCTTAACCGGGCTGTTGCCGCCGACCCGGTCTATTTCCCGTTCCTGAATGGCGCGCAGTAATTTGGCCTGCAAGCGCAAATCCATTTCGCTGATTTCATCCAGCAGCAGCGTTCCGCCGTCCGCTTCCTCGAACTTGCCCACGCGGCGGGCCACGGCCCCGGTAAAAGCCCCTTTTTCATGGCCGAACAACTCGGATTCCAGGAGATTTTCCGGAATGGCCGCACAATTGATGGAGACAAAGGGTTTTGCCTTGCGGTTGCTTTTTTGATGGACATAGCGGGCCATCACTTCCTTACCGGTCCCGGATTCGCCGGTGATCAAAATGCTGGCTTCCGATGCGGCGACCTGATCGGCAAGATCGATCACGCTTTTGATCGCCGGGTCTTTCCAGATGAAGGTATGATCATCCTGACTGACGGCCTGCAAGACGGCTGCGATCAGTTCCGGGTCCGGAGGCAGGGGGACATATTCCTTGGCGCCGGCGCGGATGGCATTCACGGCCGAGCGGGAATCGGTGCCAATGCCGCAGGCCACGGCCGGAATGGTAAAATGTTCGGAGCGTATCTGATCAAGAAAGCCGGCGATATCAAGCTCGACATCGATCATCAGCAGATCGGCGCCCTTGGTGCGCAGAACCTTCAGGGCGCTTTCCGGATCTTCCGTATGGGTGACCTGAGCGCCGTTCTCGATAGCGATCTGGCTCGCGCGTCCCAACTGTCCATTCAATGTTCCGACTATGAGCAACCGCATCATATGTCTCCTAATTCTTTTTGTTTTTCCCACTCAATATTGGCCCGGCGCCCCAAACAGACAGGCCATATCACTCAAAATATCTCACGCGTTTCGCCGGCGGCAGAATGGTATTGATCAGCATTTCAAGCCGCCGCGGATTTTCCCGCCTGCCGATGGAAGCGACCCCCATGGCATAGACGGAGTTCAAAAGGACTTCTTCCGAGGAATTGCGCTCGGCCTTGGTGGCGAGCGGGATGAAGACCATATGAGCCAAAATCGCTCCGTAAAATGTGGTGAGAAGCGCCACCGCCATGGCCGGGCCAATGGTGGTGGGGTCATCCAGATTGCCGAGCATCTGCACAAGACCGATCAGAGTGCCGATCAGGCCCATGGCCGGTGAAATTTCTCCGGCGCGGCGCAAAATATCCACGGTTCTGATATGGCGGGAGGCAATAGCGCCGGCTTCCCGATTCATGATCTGCTCGATGTCTTCCGCTTTGTTGCCGTCAACCACGAGCGCCACGGCTTTTCCCAGAAACGGTTCATCGGTCATGCCGGGAAGGACTTTTTCCAGTTCCAAAAGACCGTCTTTGCGCGCCCGTTCGGCCAGTTGGATGACGGTATAGGCGGCATCGGCGGGATCGCCCTGAGCATCAAACAGAATTTCCCAGATGGTTCTGGGCACGGCAAGAATATCGCGCGGCGAAAAACTGATGGATGTGACGGCAATGGTACCCAGAATAACGATCAGAATACCGCTGATATTAACAAAGGCCGCGGGCGTGCCGCCGATCGCGGTCGCCGCAATGACCAGAGCAAAAGCCGAAAGTAATCCGAGGAGTGCGCCCATATTATTTCACCCAGACCATAAACGCGGTTTACGTTTTTGGACTAGCCTTTCTCTCCTTTAATGATTTCCGTCATGGTGACGCCCAGATGGTCCTCGACCAGCACCACCTCACCGCGCGCGACCAAACGGTTATTCACATAGATATCAATGGCTTCTCCAACTTTTCGGTCCAGTTCGACCACCGCGCCCGGCCCCAGTTTCAACAGCTGGCTGACTTCCAGACATGACTTTCCAAGGACCGCCTGAACATTCACCGGGACGTCAAACACCCGCTCCAGTTCCTGTGCGGAGTGAACGATATCTCCGTTTTCCGATTCTTCCGTATCCGCCGGGGCGCTTCCGTCCTCCAGATTTTCAAGATCGACGCTGGTAGTCCCGGTTGCGCTTTCCTCCACCGCCTGGTCCGGGGCGTCGGCTGCACTCCCGCCTTCAGTCTCTTCAATAGTGTCTTCAACTTCGTCGGACATCGGTCCTTCTCCTTAAAACTCTTACGCCTGAATATCCTGGTCTTCGGTTTGCCCGCCTGCCCCCTCATAGGATTTCGTCACGTAGCGTTTAACGGCGGCGTCAATTTCGCTTTTGACCTGTTCGTATTTGCGTTCAACTCCGCCATCCGGCCATTCGATGCGGCAATCGAATTCCCCAAGCGCCGGATCACCAAGCAGGACGACCTCGACCTTTGAGGCGCTTTTTAGTTTCAGGCCTTCGATTTTCCGCGCCAGCGGCTCTATCAGTTCCTCTCCGGTGCGTATCACAATGCGCTTTTCATCAGGCGCTGCCTCGAAGCAGTCGTTGAGCATGGCTTCCATTTCCGCCAGAGGCCGGTCCCGCATCAGGGCGGGGGACAGCTTGCCGGCGATGGCGCAGGCCAGGATGGATGCTTCCTTCCGGGCCACACCTTCGATCTCGGGAAGATTAAGAAACAAAGTTTCCGCGGCCTTTGCGATACGTTCCAAAGCGGCGGCGGTCCGGGATTCGGCCTCGGCCAGAGTCTCGCTGCGGCCCGCCTCGGTTCCTGCCGTAAAGGCGCGGGTGCGCGCTTCTTCGATTTTTTTCTCAACCACATCGGATTTGATCAGCTCCACTTTTTTTGAGCTGGTATCAAAAGACTGATTGAAATCGAATTTTTCCGCGGTCATGAGCTAATACACCAGTTCATCTTCGCCCTTGCTGTCGGCGAGAATAATTTCACCGGCTTCAGCCAGGTCTTTGGCCTTGTTGACCATTTCCATTTGTGACTCATCCACATCGCGCAGGCGGACCGGGCCCATGGCTTCCATATCCTCGCGCAGGATTTTTGCCGCCCGTTCCGACATATTGGAGAAAAAGAGGTCGCGCAAAGTGTCCGAAGCGCCTTTGAGCGCCAGGGCCAGTTTGTCCTTGTCGACATTTCGCAGCAATGTCTGGACCCCGCCGGGGTCCAGCTTCCCAAGATCCTCGAAGGTAAACATCAAGGCGCGGATGCGTTCCGCGGAATCGCGGTTGCGGTCTTCCAGAGCGGACAGGAAACGGGTTTCCGTATTGCGGTCCAGATAGTTGAAGATTTCGGCGATGGTTTCGTGCGAATCCCGGCGCGATGTGCGGGCCAGGTTATTCATGAATTCAACGCGCAGGGTCTGCTCCACCTTGTCGAGAATATCCTTCTGCACGGCTTCCATCCGCAACATGCGCATGACCACTTCCATGGAAAAATCTTCCGGCAGAACGCTGAGAACCCGGGAGGCGTGTTCCGGTTTGATTTTCTGCAGAACTACGGCGACCGTCTGCGGATATTCATTCTTCAGATAGGACGCGAGCACCATTTCATTCACATTGCCCAGTTTGTCCCACATGGTGCGTCCGGCCGGTCCGCGGATTTCCTCCATAATGGTCGAAACACGTTCGTCCGGCAGGATTCTTGTAAGCAGACGTTCCGTGGTGTCAAAAGAACCATTCAGTGAACCAACGGAAGAAACCGTTGAAGCAAATTCGATAAACAGCTTTTCAACAAGATTTGCATCGATCGGGCCGAGAGCGGACATTGCCGAGGAAAGTTCTTTCAATTCCTCGTCGGTCAGCAATTCCCAAACGACCTTGCCAAACTCGTCGCCTACGGCCAGCATGAAGGCTGCCGCTTTTTCGGCTCCAGACATTTTGGCAAGGGAATCCTTTGCGCCGGCCATCCTTACATACCCTCTTTAATCACTGTATAACCACTGGCGGACAACGGCGGCGGCCTCGTCGGGGTGCCGCTGGACGATATCGCCGACTTTCTTGACCGCCGACTCCTGAACCTTGCCCTCTATGCTGGCAACATCGATTGCGGCTTCGATTCCCATCTGTTGTTCGATGGGTAAATTGCCCTGTCTGGCGGCATTGATGGCGGCTATGGCCTGCTGGTCCCCCGCAGCGGCGGCTGCGGCCATTTCAGATGTGATGCCGCCGGCCTGGGGTGGTGCGATTGCCTGCATGGCGGTCGCCTGATTTTCAAGTTGCTGCGGACCCCCGGCGGACGGGGGCTGTGCCTGGGGAAATGCCAGGATCAGCTTTGAAACAATGGGCCGGACGACCAGTAAAAGCACCAGGATTGAAACAATGCCGAACACAAATATTTCGATCAGATGGGCCAGATCATCCTTGCTGAGACCCATCAGGCTGAAGGCTTCCTCAGTTTCGGCAGCGGCTTCGGCCTGAATGAAGGGCATATTCACCACTTCAACCTGATCGCCGCGGGCCTGATTGAATCCTATGGCCGAACGGACCAGATTGGCGAGCTGTTCAAGTTCAGTTGCCGTGCGCGGACGATAGGCCGTTTCCGGCGGGTCGCTTCCCGCCACCGGCTCGTAAATGCCATCGACCAGAACGGCGACGGAAACCCGCTGAATTTCACCGCCCTCCTTGATTTCGGTCTTGAGCGTCTTGGAAATTTCATAATTGACAACTTCTTCCGTGCGGCCCGAGTCCGATGTGGTGGTGTCGGTTGCTCCTGCTGCCGGCTGGGCATCGGGAAGATTATTACCCACTGATACTTCGCCGCCGTCCGCCTGACTTTGCTGGTTGCTGCTGCTTTCCTCAATGGTGCTGGTGGAGCGGACAACCTGACCATCGGGATCATAAATCTCGGAATTTGTGGTGATCCGGTTCAGGTCCATTTCAACGGAAACCTCTGCCCGAACGCGGCCAAAACCGACGGTTTTTTCCAGCAGCGATTCAATCTGCTGGCGCAGCCGGTTTTGAAATCCGAGCCGCCGTTCTTCAAACGAAGCGGCAATGGCGGTTTCGCCATCCATCTCACCGCCGCGGGCCAGAAGAGACCCGTTTTGATCGACAATGGAAATACTGCGGGCATCAAGGCCGGGAATGGCTGCTGCAACCAGATGCTGAATGGCGGAAACCTGCGACATGCTGAGGCCGGAACGGGCGGTCCTGAGGACGATGGACGCGCTGGGTTTCCGTTCCTCGCGGCTGAATAATTCGCGTTCCGGCATTACGATGTGAACCCGGGCCGATGAGACGGAATTGATCTCGCTGATGGTCCGCGACAACTCCCCCTCTATGGCGCGCACCCGGTTGAGATTCTGGACGAAATTCGTCGTGCCCAGATTATCGGTGCGGTCGAATATCTCGTAACCGACAATCGAACCGCCCAGACCTTCTCCGGCCAACTGGACCCTGAGAGTGGAGATTTGTTCCTGCGGCACCAGAATGGTCCGGCCCTCATCCTGCAGATCATAACGGACATTCATGCCGTCAAGGCGCTGCATGATCGAGGCCGCCTCGCTCATTTCCAGATTGCTGTAGAGAAGACCGAGCTGAGGTTCGGTCAAACGCATGGTAATAAAGAAAAAGAAGCCGACCAGTCCGGCTGTAACGGCCCCCATGGCAATGATACGCGACGGGCCCAGGGCGCGTAAAAAATTTGCTAGTCCATCCACGTGCGTAACCTTTTTGGCTGTTCTTATCGGGCGGACAAAAATGGTTCGCCCCGCTAACGCAGAATAAAGTTACGGTCGTGGTCGTGAACAAGTGGTTAATAGTAGGCAAAAATTGCCTACGAAATTGAATAAAATTTGATCTATTGCCGGAATCGGATGGATATTTGGCCTAAACGCTCTCAACCGCCCGGTAATGTTGAACGCGAGTGACGCGCAAACCCGGCAGGCCGTTTTTATCAATAGCACGCTGCCAGGATAAAAATTCTTCCACGGACAGCTTGTAACGGCTGCAGGCGTCCTCAAGGGTAATCAGACCGCCGCGCACCGCCGCGACGACTTCGGCTTTACGCCGGATGACCCAGCGTTCCGTTTCAGGCGGCGGGAGATCATCAACAGTCAGAGGTTCGCCTGTCGGGCCGATGATATATGGTTTTTGTCTGTTATGCATTCCACTCTTACCTGAATGTGCCGAACCCCCGTTGGCTCGCACTAAGACGATACGCCTCCCCATTTAAAAAACACCTAAGGAATGGGGTTAATGGAGATTAAATTACCAAAAGAATCTCTCTAAAATTTTAATGGTTTAGGCAACGTTTTGTTAATAAATCAGGGCCCTTCCGGCAGTGACCGGAAGGGCCCTGGATCAGGGATCAATTATCGTTTTACGCGGTTGAGTTCGTCAAGCATCTCATCGGCGGTGGTGATGATCCGCGTTGAGGCCGTAAAGGCGCGCTGGGTTGTGATCAGCGACGTAAACTCGGACGCCAGATCAACTGTGGAGGCTTCCAATGTTGACGGCGCGATCGTTCCGCCGCCGCCGGTGCCCGGTTCAACCAGACTGAAGTTGCCGGATGAATCCGATACCGCAAAAGCATTGCCCTGTCTGCGGGACAGACCATCCGGGTTCTGGAAAGTGGCGATCGGCAGTTTGAAAACGCTGCGGCTGAGGCCGTTGTCAAACAGGGCTGTCACGATCCCGTCCTCGCCGATGGAAACACCAACCACGTTGCCGAAGACAGCGCCATCGACATTCGATGAAATGAGGGTTGAGACGCTGTCAAACTGGGTCAGACCATCCACGTCGCCGTTAGTGCCAAGATCAAAGCTAATGGCGCTGGAAGAAGAACCATTGGTCCAGCTGACGGGAATGGGGGCTGTCAGGGCCGCGGTTGTGCCGGTCGCGTCGAAGGAACCGTCGGAATTAAAAGCGATTATCCCGGTGACGACCTGGCCGTCAATATTTGGCGCGCCAACAGTGATATCAGAGGCCGGATCGGCATAAATTTCCACATGCCACTGATTGGGCGTCGCGCTTTTCAACAGCGCCAGTTTCAGGGTATGCGTGCCGCCCTGATCATCGAACACATTAACCGTGCGTTCAAAATCGGCGGGAACCGTCCCCGAGGCCATATTATTGCCTGATGCCGCCGGGTTATAGGTTGCCTCCAGCGCGCTGATGG
The DNA here is from genome assembly GCA_021774625.1 of Alphaproteobacteria bacterium. Lineage (GTDB taxonomy): Bacteria > Pseudomonadota > Alphaproteobacteria > Sphingomonadales > JAKSBY01 > JAJFIV01. The sequence goes on from JAJFIV010000030.1 coordinate 26,383, forward strand.
GCTGTGATGACTGCAGATTGGCGCGCAGGCCCACGAGTGTGGTCGATTCGGCGGTACCCGTCAGGCCGGCCACATTGATCGGCTGCAGCGCATTGAGATCACCCAGATTGGTCGGAATGTTACCTGCGGAATCAACCGGCCAGCCCATCAGGAAATTGCCCGCGGTGTTTTTCAGAAAGCCCTCGGCATTGGGGGTGAAGCTGCCGGCCCGGCTGAAGACAATTTCACCGGCGGCCTGGGCGCTGACACTGTCACGGACGACAAAGAACCCGGCGCCGTCAATGGAGAGGTCCGTCGCCGAAGTGGAGGCCTGCAGCAAACCCTGACGGCTGATCAGTGTTTGCGGCAAAAGGCCGACCCCGCCCGGCGAGTAGCTGGTGGTGGAGGATGATTCCGTGACCAGGGTCGTAAAACGCGCCCGGCTTTCCTTATAACCGATGGTGTTGATGTTGGTAATATTGTCCGAAATGATGCCGAGGGCATTTCCGTATGTCTGAAGGCCCGAGACGCCGCTGAAAAGTGCTGCAAATAAACTCATGATAATTCTCCGTTTTTTTTCCACACCGGCCTGAGCCGGATCTGATTATTGGCGCTTTGTGCGCATGCTCTCGGTCCTTGCGTTCTCGCAGGCCCCAAAAAACTTTTACGGCGCCGGTTCTGTTTCCGGTTCCGTATCGGCTGCCGTTTCCAAAGTTGCCGGATCAATGACGCCGAGGATATTGGTCAGCGGAACAAAGGCGCCGCCCACATCCAGCAGACTTTCGCCGCCAATGGTTTCAATGCTCCGCACCTTGCCGCGGAGGAATATATCAACGGGAAATTCATTGTCCTGAACGTCTTTTGCCGAAACCGACAGGCTGTATATGCCATCGGGCAGGGTGTCGCCCGATTCAGTCTTGCCATCCCAGATCAGCGTGTGCTGTCCGATATCGGTCTCGCCATCCATGGTCGCGACAACCTTGCCGTTTTCATCACTTATGGTCAGTTTGGTATTGAAGGATTCGGCGGGCAGACGGTAGAGCCATGTTGCCTCGCCGTTTGTCAGTGGTGAAACATCGGTCTGGGTTGTGATGATTTTTCCAAGATAGCCGACGGCGCTTGTTGTGCTGTTAAAGGCGGTCAGCGCCGTCAGGTTTTCCAGATTTTCGTTCTGGCGGATGGCCTGCTCGACTGACGTGAACTGGACCAGCTGATTGGTGAAATCCTTTGAATCAACAGGATCAAGCGGATCCTGTGACTGCAGCTGCGCCGTCAAAAGTGTCAGGAAAGTGTCAAAATCCTGGCCAAGTTTGTTCTGTGCGTTCGTTGCCTTGCCACCCAGGGCATTTCCTAAAATCGAACTGACATCCAGCATAATTTTTCTCCGTCCCTAAATCCGTATATCCAGAACCCGGTCTGATAACAGGGTTCCGGACGCAATCTGTTCATCCAGGTCATCGCCAAGGAGCGCCATGGCTTCCTGACTGTCTTTATTCGATGCGTTCCCGGTCCCGTCCTGGCCGTGCGATCCCTGCTGCGCCGACGCTTGTCCGCCCTGCTGTTTCAATGAGAAATTCAGGCTGGCGGAATCGGTTTTGACACCGGCGTCGGTTAACGCCCGTTCAAGGACGCGGTGATCGCGCTGCAGCAGTTCCAGCGCCTCCTTGTTCTCGGCGACCAGATGAGCCTTCATCCGGCCCTCCGTTCCAAAATCAAGGCGGACTTCGACCCGGCCCAGTTCCGGCGGATCAATGCGGATGGTGAATGCGCTTTTGCCCTCGGCAACCGCCTTGGTGATCTGCAGGCCGACCTGATGCGTGACCGGTGATGGCGGCAGCCCATTGCGGCCATAGGCGGCGTGCGCATTGTTTGAAGCCTGCTGGATCGGATTTAACTGTCCCTCGGGCGGCAAGGCGGCTGCATCGGCAGTGGCGGCGGGGATGGCGCTTTGCCCGGCCGGCGCGGCTTGCCCCGGTTCAACTGTCTGAATATTGGCACCGGGTGGGGAGGCCGGGTTGTTGCCCGTGTTTTGCGCTGTGACAGTTGTTGTCTGCCCTGTTTGTCCCTGTGATGCGACTGTCGCGCCGTTCGTTTTTATGGTTTTTTCCGCAAATTCCGGTTCGGCAGCCGATGGATTTTTACGCTCGACCGCATTTTTCACTGCCTGAGTCAGACCCTGGACTATCTCGGGTGTAGGGGGGCTGCTTGCGGAATCCAGATTTGCGAGAGCCGGGACCGTGGTGGTCTTTCCTGCCGTCCCGGCAATCGCCTGCGGGGTCGTCTGGCCGGCCACAGTCTCACCGTCCAGGGCCGGTGTAATAATTTGCGGGTTTTGAACGCTGGGCGGAACTGTCGGTTCGGGCGCGGCGGGCGCCGTCAATTGCTGCGGCTGAGCGGAAGGCGTAATCGTCCGGATGTTTATAATGGGTGGTACGATGCCGGGTTTGGTGAACGGGTCAGATGCGCTGACCAGTGCGGCAACCGCCTCACTTCCATCCACAACCGGTTCTTTGAGGCCGGTTTCCGGCAGGGCTGGCAATGCTTCTCCACCGGGTGTGGAAACAGCGGGTGTGACTGTGACGTTCGGAGCCGTCACCGGCGACAGAACCAGCCCTTCGGGAAGAATGGTTGCATTGATAAGAGATGCCGGCGGACCGGCGGCCCCGGAAACTTGCTGCTTTTGCAGGCCCTGCGGGTTGGGCGCAGCCGGAGCGCTTTGTGTTTGTGCGATTTTTCCGTTGGGTAAAAGGCGGAAGGCCTGGGGCAGGGCGGGTTTTGCTCCGCCTGCCGTCTGCCCGGCAGGATTTTCCCCGTTCATGATCGGAGTGAATCCCGATTTCCCCGCCGCGAGAAGTCCCTGCACAGACGACCCTTTGCCGCTGAGCCCCAGGCTTAGCAGCAAATTATTGATCGCAGATGTGGGACTGAGCGTTATCATTTCATACCCGTTGCAAAAATATTCACTCAATTAAAAGCAAGAGCCGGGCCAGTTTTGCTGTTAACAATAAAGCATTGAAATTAAATGTTATTTTTTTTCAGATGGAAAAATGCTGATGATATGGGAAGCCGGAGTCGGCAAATCCTGCCAATAGGATGGGCGGCTTTTTCCGTGCTCCGGTAAACTATGCTATCTTCTTGCTTATCGCGCCTTTGAGTCTATATATGCCGCCATGAACGACATTCTGACCATACCGGAAACCCTGTTTGCGCCCCGACGGTCCGGCGAAGTCAATTCGCTGGGCTTTGACCGGGCGCCCGCAGACACGCGGGTGGTGGTCGCCATGTCCGGCGGCGTGGACAGTTCTGTCACCGCGGCTCTGCTGAAAGAACAGGGTTATGAAGTGATCGGCATTACGCTGCAGCTTTATGATCACGGTATCGCAGTGCAGAAAAAGGGGGCGTGTTGCGCCGGACAGGATATCCATGATGCCCGCAAGGTGGCGGAAACCATCGGCATTCCCCATTATGTGCTGGATTATGAAAGCCGCTTTCGCGATCAGGTGATGGAGGATTTCGCCGACAGCTATATCCGCGGCGAGACGCCTATTCCCTGCGTGACTTGTAACCAGACCGTCAAATTCAAGGATCTGCTGGCGACCGCCCGTGATCTGGGGGCCGATTGTCTGGCGACCGGTCATTATATTCAAAGCGCGGCGGGGGAAGGTGGCCATCGGCGCCTGATGAAGGCCGTCGATGACGGCCGCGACCAGAGCTATTTTCTGTTCGCAACCACGCAGGAACAGCTGGATTATCTGCGCTTTCCGCTGGGCGGCCTGAAAAAAGATCAGGTGCGCGCGCTCGCTGCCCGCTATGACCTGCCGGTGGCGGCAAAGCCCGACAGTCAGGATATCTGTTTTGTGCCGCAGGGAAAATATACCAGTGTCATCGAACGCCTGCGGCCCGGCGCGGCGGAACCCGGAGATATCGTTCATCTGGATGGCCGGAAAATGGGCAGACATGACGGCATTATCCATTTCACCATCGGTCAGCGCCGCGGCATCGGCGTTGGCGGTGAGGCCGATCCACTGTTTGTGGTTGCCCTGCGCCCCGAACAAAAACAGGTGGTGGTCGGCCCGCGGGAAGCCTTGCAAACGGCTGCAATCGATTTGCGCGGAGTTAACTGGCTCGGCAGCGAGGTGCCGAAGGACGGCCTCGCCATGACCGTCCGCATCCGCTCCACCCGCCCGCCGGTCCCAGCGCGGCTTTTTTGGCCGGAAAATGGCGCGCCGGAAGTGGCTTTCGACAGCCCGGAAGAAGGCGTCTCACCCGGTCAGGCTTGTGTTTTCTATCTGGATAACCGTGTTCTTGGCGGCGGCTGGATCGCAAAAGCCCGCTCTGCCTACCCGGAAAGATCCTAAACGGCTAAATTGATACCGAATTGTTTTGAAAGAGCCGTCCGGCCGCTTTCGGTAATAATCAGTGAGCGGTCTTCCGCCCGCCTTTTCAGCCAGCCTCTTGTGAAAAAGCCGTTTGCGACGGCTGCGCCGAGCGAGCCGGCCATATGCATGCGCCGTTCACTCCAGTCAAGACAGGGATAGGCAAACTTTCTCCGCTTCTTCAACTCGTCCTCAAAATCGACACCAAGGCCGGTGAAAAATATTTTGCCCTGGCGGGTGATCTGAAACCGGTCAGGCTCTTCAAGAATGTAGCCGCGGCCCGCCAGGCTGTCGGTGACTGCGACTCCCAACCGGCCCGCCAGATGATCGTAACAGGTGCGCGCAAGGCGCATGGCGCTCTCGTTATCCGCCCGCCGTCTTTTCGGATTGGGCTGATTGCTGGCTACCTGCATCATGGCCTCAATGGCTGCCGCGATATCCGCATTCGCCAGCCGGTAATATTTGTGACGGCCCCTCTTATCGACATCAATCAGTCCGGCGGCCAAAAGCTTTTTTAAATGGCTGCTGGCGGTCTGGGGTGTCACCCCGGCGGCGAACGCCAGTTCCGTGGCGGGCAAGGCAAGACCCCCCATCAAAGCCATAACCATGCTGGTGCGTGCCGGATCTCCCAGCAAAGCAGCGAATTCAGAAATATTCGGTCCTGCAATCATACTTCGATGATATCCGAAGCATAAATGTTCCGCAAGGGTTTATAGAATGTCAGAAGGCCACTGTGGGAAAATCAGGAGGAAATTATTGTGGACATAAAAAAATTGCTTGCGGGTTCGCTCGTAATTGCCGGGCTTTTTAACCCGTTTTCAATTGCAAAATCCGAGGAGCATCTGCGAATGATCATCTGCCCGGAATATCCGGATATTTTCGTTCGTCATTTTCCGGCGGCGAAGGGCGCAAAGCCGGAAAATCCGGTGATCTTTATCCATGGATCAAGCTTCCCGTCTGCTCTGTCCATCGCTTTCGATCTGCCGGGCGGTTCAGGTATGGACCGTCTTTCCAATAATGGGTTTGACATGTGGGCCTTCGATTTTGCCGGCTATGGCGGATCCGGGCGCTATCCGCAAATGGCGGAACCGGCGGCAGCCAACTCACCGGTCGGCGATGCGGACGATGCCGCCCGGCAGCTTTCCTGTGTGATTGATCATGTGCTGTCGCAAACCGGCGCCCGGCAGGTTTCGCTGTTTGCGCATTCCGCCGGCACCATGCCCGCGGGCCTCTATGCCGGACAATATTCCGGGAAAATCGACCGTCTGGTTCTGTTTGGTCCGGTCGCGGAACGGCAGCCGGGCAGCGACAGTCTGGAATATCCCGAGAGCGCCTGGGAACTTGTCACCAATGACGATCAATATGATAGCTTTGTCAGGGATGTGCCGGCGGATGCTGATCCGGTCTTCAGCAAACAGACAATGGCGCTTTGGGGCACGGCGTATCTTGCCGGTGACCCGGCAAGCGCACAGCGCACGCCTCCGGCCGTCAAGGTTCCCACGGGCCTGATCAGGGACGTGATTGCGGCCTGGAACGGCCGTCTGGTCTATGATCCTGCACTCATTACGGCCCCCACGCTGATTATTTATGGCGAATGGGACGGGGTGACCACTGATGAGGATGCATTATGGCTTTATGGGGGCTTAAAAAATGCCCGTTCCAGGCATATGGTGCGATTGCCCGAAGGGACCCACCGTATGCATCTGGAAGAAAACCGGGGAGCGCTATACCGCGCTGTGGAAAATTTTCTCAGGAATGAGGAAGTGAAAGGAGAAAATGTGAAGGAAAACGCAATGATTGGCGTCTTGTTTGAAGTGATTCCGAAGGCTGCCGGTAAGGAAGCATATCTTGATCTGGCCGCAGAACTCCGCCCCGAGCTGGATAAAGTGGATGGATTTATCTCGATCGAGCGGTTTCAGAGCCTGAACAACCCCGACAAGGTTCTGTCCCTGTCATTCTGGCGCGATGAACGGGCGGTCGCCCAATGGCGGGCGCATCTTGGGCACCAAAATGCCCAAAACCGGGGCCGGAGCGAACTGTTTGCGGATTATCACATTCGAATCATGCAGGTGATCCGGGAATATGGGATGAAGCCAGTTCCGACAGCGCCTTTAGTCCGGCCTGAATGAACTTCACATGCAAGTGACTACAGATTCTGGCAATCGTTCCTATTTCTATGCTATGCTATGCTGGGTTCGGAATTTTCATGGAAGGTGAGAATTATGAAACAAATTGCCGCAAATCTAATCGGATTACTGGCGTTTCTGGCCTTTACCGCGTCCGCACCTGCCCTTGCCGGTGACGGGATAAGAGGCTTCGGCGGTCATCATGGAGGCTTCGGCGGTCATCACGGCCTGCGCCACAGCGGCATTCAGTTCGGTAATCACGCCGGGCATCTGGCAAGCCGTATCGCCATTGATCCGCTGGGCCGGTATAGCGGGTATTATCCCTATGGCGGCTTTAGTTCCTATGGCGGGTTTTCTTCTTCTTTTGGTTATAGATCCCGCAACTATTATGGCGCTGGTTATAACGGTTTTAATGGCGGCGGCCGCCGCTATGGCTCGCCCTATTATCCCGGCCCGGCCCCGGTGTTGTCCGCTGCTCCCGGTTATTCGTCGGAACCTTATGCCTCCCGCCGGTCCACCTATTCTGCCGGTGGCGACGGGGGCAGCTATCCTACCCGGCCATTGGGTGCTGCAGCGAATTATCAGGCGAGCGAATATGACGGACCGGTTGACGAAGACTATGGCCCGGACGAAAATCATGCTGCGGCGCCGGCGGCGTTGCCCGATGGCTGCGAACGGGTTTCCAAATGGGGCCGCGACGATTATGGCAAACGCGCCCGCATCGGCGGCACTCTCTGTTATGATGAACATGGCCAGGGCTTTATCGTTGAAGGCAGCCGCTCTGTGATCGGTTACCGGTAACCCACGTCATTCGACAGGCTCAGGACGAACATTCTCGCTTAGTGTCCAGGGCTTTTTATCCGGTCTGCTTTGACCGCCGGAACATATCCGTTGCGATATCGTCTAGCCGGGTCTGTTCTTTTCGTTCGGCCTTGTAGCGTTCTTTTTCTGCGGCCCGGTCGCGGGCGATTTCAAATTTCTTTAATTCCTGAAAGGCCGCGGCGACTTCATCTTTTTTGGCTTCGATGACGGGTTCCATTTCAGCGATGGATTTTTCCAGGGTATTGCGGCGTTCAATTACCGCCCGGGCATAGGAACCGTAAAGACTGATCACAACACTTTTGGCTGCCGTCTTTTGTTCCCGGACTATTTCCTCTTCCAGCGCCCTGACCTGTTCCCTGAGGCCGTCCTGCATATTTTCCAGTTCCGCAAGTTCCCGCTGTTTTTCATCCAGATTCCATTTTTGCAGCCGGATCATGCCGTCAATGCCCTTCATAAATTATGCTCCTGCTTTCCGGTTTTCTGCTTCGGGTGTGCTGGCGAGTATGTCCGCAAGAATATTGCAGCCATCGGCAAGACTTGTCCGTTCATCTTTGTTCTGTCCCAAAAATTCTTCCAGCGCCGCGTTATAGTGAATGGCTTCATCCACATCCGCACTGGAGCCGGGCCGGTAGGCGCCGAGCCGGATCATTTCCTCCATATCCGCATAGGTGGCGAGAAGCTGGCGGGCGCGTGTGACCAATGCGTTTTCCTGCTCCGAATTACATTGCGGCATGGTCCGGGAAATGGATTTCAGGACATTGATCGCCGGATAGCGGCCGCGCTCGGCGATGGCGCGGTCCATCACGATATGGCCGTCCAGAATGCCGCGCACGGCATCGGCCACCGGCTCATTATGATCATCCCCCTCAACCAGCACCGTGAACAGCCCGGTGATATTGCCCTTGCCCTGCGGTCCGGGGCCGGCGCGCTCCAGCAGTTTTGGCAGTTCGGCAAAGACGGTCGGCGTATAGCCTTTGGAGGCCGGCGGTTCGCCGCCCGCCAGGCCAATTTCCCGCTGCGCCATGGCAAAGCGGGTCACGCTGTCCATCAGACACAGCACTTCTTTTTTCCGGTCCCGGAAAAATTCCGAAAGGGTCAGCGTCAGATACGCGGCCTGGCGGCGCATCAGCGCCGATTCATCGGACGTCGCGACCACAACCACGGACCGGGCAAGCCCGTCCACCCCCAGATCATCTTCAAGAAATTCCTGAACTTCCCGTCCCCGTTCACCGATCAGCCCAATAATACTGATATCGGTTGCGGTATAACGGGCGAGCATGGAAAGCAGCACCGACTTGCCGACGCCGGAGCCGGAAAAAATCCCCATGCGCTGGCCGCCACAGCAACTGATGAAACTGTTGAGCGCGCGGACTCCGAGATCCAGCTTTGCGCCGACCCTTTGCCGAATGTGAGCGGGCGGCGGCTTGCCGCGCAGGGCATAGCCAACGGGTCCTTTTTCCAGCGGCCCTTTGCCGTCGATGGGCTCGCCCATGGCATTCAGCACCCGGCCCAGCCAGCGGTCGGTAGGATAAACCACCGGGTCGGAATTGGCGATCATCGCCTTACAGCCCATGCCGACGCCTTCAAGGGATGAATAAGGCATGGCCAGCGCCCGGCCTTCCCGGAAACCGACGACTTCGCAGGGGACATTCAGATTGTTGCGGCTTTCAATTTCCAGCCGTCCGCCAATGGCGAGACTGTTGCGGGCGCCGGCAATTTCAACCAGCAGCCCCTGAATGCCGGCCACCCGGCCATAACGTTCATCTGCGGGCAGGCGTTCAATTTCAGAGATCAGACTTTGCAAAAGGATTACTCACAATAAAACAATTTCCGGTGGTGTCACCGGCGCTCTCAACCTGAACTATGCGGCGAAGGCTTTAAGGATCGGTAAAACCGGATCAGAAAATGTGAGAAAATTTATTGAAACTCGACCCCGTGTTTTTTCAGGGAGGTCTGCAAACCTTTTATGGCCTTTGTGATAGCCGTTTCGTCCGTGGAGCGAACCACCAGGCTGGTTCCTAAACGGCCCTCCCGGAAAAACGGATAACTGCCAATGGCGACAGCGGGCGAACGGTTTTGCAGATCGGTCAGCAACTCCGCAACATTGCTTTCCCCGGTGAAGGCGACCACTGTCTGTGAGAGTACCGGTTTGCCCCCGGTAAGGCGGTGTTTGAGATGCGGCAGCATGGCCTGCATGACCATGGGAACGCCGGCCAGCACAAATACATTTTCGATCTGAAAACCTGGCGCGATGCTGACTTCATTTTCGATCAGCGTTGCGCCTTCCGGCACCCGGGCCATGCGTTTCCGGGCGTCAGTAAATTTATCCCGGCCGTAATGGTCTTCCATGGCGCGCATCGCGTCAGGGTGAAAATGAAGATCGCAGTCAAAAGCATAAGCGATGGAGTCAGCGGTGATGTCATCATGGGTGGGGCCGATGCCGCCGGTGGTGAAAACATAGTCGAAGGCGGCACGACAATGATTGACCGTCTCCGCGATCATTTCCTTCACATCCGGTATAACCCGGACTTCCTGCAGCCGGATACCGCAATCGTTGAGAAAGATGGCGAGATGGGCGAGATTCTTATCCTGGGTCCGGCCCGAAAGAATTTCGTCACCGATAATGATGAGCGCCGCCGTGACGATTTTTTCTGACATAGAGATTTTAATCCAGTGGTGACCGGCGCTTCAATCTGTCTTATGGTGCCCCTGAATGCAAGCATTGGGAGCAAGACCATGAAAATTTCGGCTGTGATTTTTGCGGGTGCGTTGACGGTGGCGACATCGGCGGCATCTTTTGCGGATGGTGAGAGGATTATTGATCTCAGCTATCCCTATGATGACAGCACTGTTTACTGGCCCAACGCCGACAAGCTTAAGCGGGAAACCATCAATGAAGGCATGACCGATCTGGGTTTTTTCTATTCCGCCTTTAAATTCAGCATGGCGGAACATGGCGGCACCCATCTGGATGCGCCCTATCATTTTGATCGCAACGGCCAGACGCTGGAACAGATTCCGCTGGAAAATCTGGTAGGGGATGCGGTGGTGATCGATGTTTCGGCAAAGGCGCTGCAGGACCGTGACTATCTGATCGGCCGCGCCGATATCGAAGCCTGGGAAGCGGCACATGGCAGACTGCCGGATGGCATCATCCTCCTGTTCCGCACCGGCTGGGGCGGGCGTTACTGGCCCGATGCGGAAGGTTATCTGGGGACGGCCGAACGCGGGCAGGAGGCAACGCAATATCTGCATTTTCCGGGTCTCAACCCCGATGCGGCCCGCTGGCTAACGGCGGACCGCAACGTTAAAGCGGTCGGCATCGATACGGCGAGCATCGATTACGGCCAGTCCCGGACCTATCAAACCCATCAGATTCTGGCCGCAAAAAATATTCCTATTTTCGAAAATGTCGGCTATGTGGACGGCCTGCCGGAAACCGGGTTCCGCATTGTCGCCCTGCCGGTGAAAATAGCCGGCGGGTCCGGCGGTCCGCTGCGCATTATCGCCATCGTGCCGGAACAATAGAGGGCAATGGCGAAGGAACGGGCGGATAAATTGCTGGTGGACCGCGGCCTGGCGGAAAGCCGGACCAAAGCGCAGGCCCTGATCATGGCCGGCCTTGTGGTGGCCGGCGACAAGCGGGTCGATAAGGCGGGCAGCATGATCCGCGATGATCTTGCTTTAACCGTCAAGGGCGCCGATCATCCCTGGGTCAGCCGGGGCGGACAGAAACTTGCCCATGCCATTGATCATTTTGGTATTTCGTTTGATGGCAAGACGGTACTTGACGTTGGAGCATCGACCGGCGGCTTTACCGATGTGGCGCTGGAAAATGGAGCCACAAAAGTCTATGCGGTCGATGTCGGTCATGGCCAGCTGGCCTGGAAGCTGCGTTCCGATCAGCGCGTCCAGGTATTGGAACGCACCAACGCCCGGTATCTGACGGCGGAACATATTCCTGAACCTGTTGACTTGCTGGTCTGTGACGCCAGTTTTATCGGTCTTGAAACCCTGCTGCCCGCTTGCCTTGCCCTGGCGGCCGATAAGGCGCATCTGATCGCCCTGATCAAGCCGCAGTTCGAAGTTGGCAGGGGGCTGGTCGGGAAAGGCGGAGTGGTGCGGGACCCCGCACTTCATCAGGCGGTCTGTGAGCGGATCGGGAGCTGGCTGGCCGCACAACCCGGCTGGTTGGTGCTTGGCGTGACCGAAAGCCCGATTTTGGGGCCGGAAGGCAACAAGGAATTTCTGATCGCGGGACAGTATCAAAGGGGCCTGTAAAATGGAATTGACGATTACGACCGTCGGCAGCCGCGGCGACGGCATTGCGGAAACCGAAAAGGGTCCGGTCTATGTCCCGTTTACCGCCCCCGGCGATGTCATCGAAGCGGAGGTTGTGGCGGGGAAAAAAGGTCCGGTTTCCGCCAGAATGCTGCGGCTGTTGCAGGCCGGGGAAGACCGAACGGACCCTCCTTGCCGGCATTTCAGGGACTGTGGCGGCTGCACGCTTCAGCACCTTTCCGGGAACGCCTATCGCGGCTGGCTGAAAGACCGGGTGCATACCGCCCTTGCCCATCAGGGTTTTAATGGCGTTAATATTGCAGACCCGTTCGTCAGCCCGGCACAAAGCCGCCGCCGGCTCGCGCTGAAGGCGCTGCGCTTGTCAAAACGCATTATTCTGGGTTTCAGTGCGCAGGGCAGCCATCAGATTGTTGATCTGCTGGAATGTCCGGTGGCCCGCCCCGTTCTGACCGGTCTGTTTGATCCCCTGCGGGATTTATTACAGCATCTGCTGCCGGAAAAAGCCGGCGCGACCATAATTATGACGGATACCGATACCGGGATTGATCTTGTTTTCGAGGCTGCCTTTTCACTGGGTCTGAAGGAACGGGAGCGGTTGACGGACTTCGCAAACCAGCATGATCTGGCGGCCATCACCTGGATGGAACGCGGTTTTCCCGAACCGGTGGTCATCCGCCGTCAGCCGCTCATGGTGTTTGGCGGCGTACCGGTTCCGCTGCCGCCGGGCGCGTTCATTCAGGCCACGGCGGAATCGGAACAGACCATGCTGGCCATCGCCAGCGAAGCCATTGGCGATGCCGCCATGATCGCTGATCTTTTCTGTGGCCTTGGCACCTTCACTTTGCCGTTTGCGGCAAAAGCGAAACTATCCGCGGTGGAGGGGCTGAAGCCGCTGCTTGACGCCCTGCGAAAGGGTGTTAATCAGACGGCGGGAAAAAACCTGAAAGATATTCGGGCCAGTCACCGCGATCTGTTCCGTAATCCGTTTTCGGCCAGCGAGCTTAATGATTTCGACGCCGTTCTGTTCGACCCGCCCCGCACCGGCGCCAGGGAACAGGTTAAGGAGCTCGCTTTGAGCGCGGTCCCTGTCATTATCGGCATTTCCTGCAACCCCAATACGTTTTCCCGTGATGCCAGGGCGCTTGCCGATGGCGGTTATGAATTGACCGTGGTTCATCCCATCGGTCAGTTTCTCTGGTCGCATCATGTGGAACTGGTGGGGGTTTTTAAAAAATAACGGCCGGGTTGCATTGCTGCAATTATTCTGCCGGTATCTCCTATTCCGATTGCGTCCCGCCGGGTTTTCATCGATAGTGTTCAGACATAAATAAGGAAACATCCATGGAACACACAACCTGGCAACACATAACCCGGCCGGTTCGGTTAGCTGCCGCTGTTCTTGCTTCCGGTTTTTTCCTGTCAGCTCAGGCCCATGCCCAGTTTGAACCTCAGCCAAAGTCAGGCACGGTCACCAGTCAGGCCCTGGCCGGCATTCCTGTTCCCGCACAGGTGCGGCTGGATTTTGCCAGCGATGTCGAAGATATGGCGCCCTTCATTCTGGCAATGGAGGAAGCGCTGAAAAGCCGCGGCATCGACGTTTCAAAAACCGGAGAATATATTTTGACAATCCGCCTCGGTCAGGGGCGGCTCTCATACCGCTCAGGCAGCCAGCCGGCGCGTACCGATTTAACAGAGCCGTCACCGATGGATCATGGCGACACCCTGCTCGGGAAAAAAACCATCCAGGAGCGAACGGACAACGCGCAGATAAAAGTCCCGCTGGGGAAAAAGCGGCGGGACACCAGTGACGTCTCGATCTCATTCACCCTCTTCAAACCGGGACAATCACCGATCTGGCTTGCCAATGCATCCGCCCCCGATGACGGCCGGGAGCTTAATATACAGGCGGCACGGCTGATGAATGCGGGCGTTCAATCCATCGGCAAGACGGAAATCCGCACGTTCGGCGAATAATTCCGCTTATTTTCACTTAGACTGTTTGTCTCTTTCTGTGATCTTTGTATAAAGGGTCACCAATAAAACAGAGTGAGGAGGCACGTGATATGCGCCGGGTTGTAGTGGGGATTTTTTTGTTTTTTGTCTTCGGTTTAAGCGGCGCGGCTTTTGCCGCTGACGATCAGTCCATCGCGGATGCCACAGCGGGCTTTGACAAACAGGAAGGACTGATGACGGTCTATGTGAAGGCCGCCGAAGGCAAGATTCTGCTGGAACTGCCGGCCCCGGACGATAACGGTATTTCAGCACGGGTCATATATGCGAATTTTCTGACCGGCGGATTGGGCTCCAATCCGGTCGGCCTGGACCGCTCCGCTGGCGGCGATACCGAGATCGTTGCTTTCCGCCGCGTCGGCGGCAAGGTGCTGATCGAAGCGGAAAACTGGCGCTACCGGGCGACGGCGGACAGTTTTAACGAAAAGCGGGCGACACGGAATTCGTTTGCCAGTTCCGTCTTGTTTTCCGCGCCTATTCTGGCGGCAACCGGCGGCAATCTTCTGATCGATATCGGGCCGTTTCTCGTGCGCGATGCCGTTGATGTGGTGGGCCGTCTGAAAAACAGCCGCCAGGGGAATTTCCGGGTGGCGTCCGACCGCAGCATGGCCGATCCTAAGGGCGTGCTGGTGTTTCCGGAAAATCTGGAATTCGACGCGGTCATGACCTATGAATCCTCGGAACCCGGGCCCGAAATTCAGGCGACCACCCCAAGCCCGCGCGCCGTGACTCTGACCCAGCATCATTCCTTCATCAAACTGCCGGACGCTGGCTATAAAACCCGTAACGCTGACCCCCGCGCCGCCACCATAGAGACCAATTACCAGGACTATAGCGCGTCACTGGACACGCCGGTCTTCAAGCGGCTGGCCCGCCGTTTCCGGCTGGAAAAAACCGATCCCGCGGCGGCGCGGTCGCGGGTGAAAAAACCGATTGTCTATTATGTGGACAATGGAGCGCCCGAACCGATCCGCAGCGCCCTGGTGGAAGGGGCAAGCTGGTGGGCCAAGGCTTTTGAAGCCGCCGGCTTTATCGACGCTTACCGGGTTGAAATTCTGCCGGATGACGTCCATCCGCTGGATGCCCGCTATAATGTGATCCAGTGGGTGCACCGGGCGACCCGGGGCTGGTCTTACGGCGGTGCGATTGCCGACCCCCGCACCGGCGAGACGATCAAGGGCTTTGTCATTCTGGGATCGTTGCGCGTGCGGCAGGACCGGATGATTTTTGAAGGCTTGGCCGGCATCGAAAAAACCGGCACCGGCACGGCTGATGATCCGGTGGAAATCGCTCTGTCCCGCATCCGGCAGTTATCCGCACACGAGGTCGGGCATACGCTCGGCTTCGCCCATAATATGGGAGCGTCCACCTATGCCGGGCGGGCCTCGGTGATGGATTATCCGGCGCCCTATGTCGGGATCAACGGCGACGGCAGTCTGGATTTCTCCAATGCCTATGCAGCGGGTATGGGGGTCTGGGATATGTTTACTGTCGATTATCTTTACCGGCAGTTCCCGCAGGGCATGGATGAGAAAGGCGCGCTGGAATCACTGGTTCAGAAGGGTCTCTCGGAGGGCCTCCGTTATGTGGCGGACGCCAATTCCCGGCCCATCGGTTCCGCCCATCCCTATGGCAATCTTTGGGACAATGGCGAGGAGCCGGTCGAAGCCCTGCGCCACACGCTCCGGGTGCGCGATATTGCTTTGAGTAATTTCGGCCTGCGCAATATTCAGCCGGGCCAGCGGGTGTCCGACCTTCATACAGTGATCGTGCCGATCTATCTGTATCACCGCTATCAGATCGAGGCGGCGGCCAAGGTGCTGGGCGGCATGAATTTCGGCTATGGTGTGAAAGGGGACGGACAGGCAGCGGCCAGTTTACTGACCCCCGGCTGGCAGCGGGACGCCCTCGCGGCGCTGCTGGAATCTGTAGACCCGGCGGCACTGGACCTGTCGGATGATGTTCTTAATGTTCTGACCCCGGCTCATCGTGGCGGTTTCGGCGATGCCAAATTTCCGACGGAACAGTTCAGGCCGAAAGCTTTCCCGGCCTTTGATGTGCTGGAAGCGGCGGGTGTCGCGGCGGATATGACCTTTGGCGCGGTTTTGCATCCCGAGCGGGCCGCCCGGCTGGTCGAGTTCAAACGCCGCGATGGCAGCCAGCCCGGTCTCGCCTATGTGCTGGATGAGTTGGACAAGGCTGTTTTTGCCAATGCCCGCGGTGAGAATGAGCGGCGGGTGGAAATCCGCCGCGTGCTGCAGGACCGGCTGGTGGCGGCGATGATTGACCTGTCGCTTTCGTCTAACGCGTCGTCCGGCACGATTGCCAGAGTGGACGCTAAACTGGCGGCGATTGGCGGCCGGCTTTCCGGCGCGCGCAGCCGTTCCGATGTTGTGCGCGCACACGATGCAAGGCTGGCGGCAGTCATCCGCCGTCATCTGGAACGGCCTGCTGAAGCGCGGCCCGCCAAACCGGCGGAACTGCCGTCGCCCCCCGGCAGCCCCATCGGTGCGTCGGATGCTGAGGATTGCTGGCACTGCTATCCCTAGAGTCTTTTCTGATCAGGTTGCCGCAATTTGATGACTGGAGGTGGCTGACCGGACAGGCGCGGCCTGCAGTGCGATGCGGCGCATCGGGCAAAGGCCGTAAAGCAGCCGGTCAGCCACCACCAGTCACCGGAGGCCGGATGCTTTTGTTCTGTGGCCCGCGTTGCCTTCCTTGGCCGATGCGCCGCATCGACCGGTGAAAGGCGCCTTGCCGCAGAGCAAAATCATCCCGGTGAAATGGGTCAACCTGATCAGAAAAGACTCTAAAACTCAATCCGCGATCTGAAACCTTGGAACCTTCTCGGGCCTGAGTCCCGTACATGATTTAGCACGGGCGGGGCGCTTCGGGTGTCTGCACTTATCCCCCATCTATCCCTTCATCAAAATAATGGAACAAAATAAGAACAAAATAGAAATATTCGGTGTCTTTTTGATGATTAACGTCAAATGACCGTAAATAGTCACAAGCCGTCGTACCATTAACGAAATATCAATTCCTATAAAATTACTATGATTTCCCATTGATTCCTATATTAAACTATAATATCAATGATTAACCCCAAAGCATCGCGTTTATCATGAGTGCGTCCGGGATCGGGGAAGGGCCAAAGGCCCAATCGGGGAAGAGAATGCCGCTGTTTCTGTCCAAATATGTCAATAAGGTCGATAAGAAGGGCCGGGTCTCAGTGCCTGCTCAATATCGTGCCGCATTGCCGAAGGAAGGCGTTCCCGGTGTTATTGTGTCTCCGTCATTGAAACTGAAGTGTCTCGATTGCGCCGATTATGAATTTATCGAGAAGCTGTCGTCCGGAATTTACGGCAATTTCGGCTTATTCACCGATCAGCATAATGAAGTCGCAACCAGCGTTTTCGGCGATTCGGACCTTTTGCAGTTTGACCCGAACGGACGGATCACGCTGTCGGATGATTTGCGCAAATACGCCAATATTGATTCCAACGCGCTGTTTGTTGGTCTCGGCAAGACATTCCAGATCTGGGAGCCGAAAGCTTTTGAGTTGCACCGTGCCTCGATCCGCGATCAGGCGATCGAAGCGGCGGCGACCATGCGGCCTGTGGAAAATCCGGGAGGGGCGTTATGAGCAAGATGACTGCCCCTCATATCCCCGTACTCCTCAAGGAGGTGCTGGCCGCCCTTGCGCCTAAGGACGGAGAAATATTCGTCGATGGCACTTTTGGCGCCGGTGGTTACACCCGCGCCGTTCTGGATGCCGCAAGCTGCCATGTTTACGCCATCGACCGCGACCCAAAGGCTGTTGCGCGCGGCCGGGAGATGGCCAGGGAATATGACGGCCGCCTGATTGTGCTTGAAGGGCGTTACAGCGAGATGGAATCGCTGCTGGAAGAGGAAGGGGTATCCGAAGTCAACGGCATAGCCCTTGATATCGGTCTTTCCTCCATGCAGATCGACGAGCCGGAGCGCGGGTTCAGTTTTCAGGAAGACGGGCCTTTGGACATGCGCATGTCCGCAGCGGGCGAAAGTGCCGCCGATGTCGTCAACAGCCGATCCGAAGAGGAAATTGCCGACATCCTTTATCAGTATGGCGAGGAACGGAAATCCCGCCGCATCGCCCGCGCCATTGTCGGGGCGCGGAAGGAAAAAGCCATTACCCGGACCCTGGAACTGGCGGCGGTTGTCGTGAAGGCCATCGGCTTCCACCGGCAGAAATCCGGCCGCAGCATCCATCCGGCAACCCGGACATTCCAGGCCCTTAGAATTTACGTCAATAATGAATTGGGCGAGCTTGAAGCCGGACTTCAGGCGGCCGAAAACCTATTAGCCCCACTGGGGCGGTTGTGTGTGGTCACCTTTCACTCCCTCGAGGACCGCATCTCCAAGTCGTTCCTCAAAATGCGCAGCGGCAATGCCCCTCATACCCCCCGCTACCTGCCGCTGCGCGTTGACGACCAACACACGCCGCCCCCCTCTTTTTCTCTCGAGAAAAGAGGGGTGACCAAACCCGGTGAAGAAGAAATCCGCGTCAATCCGCGGGCGCGGTCGGCGCGGCTGCGCTGGGCTGTCAGGACCGATGCGCCGCCAATGCCCGAGACAAGGGTCATGCGATGAGCCGTATCTTCGCCATTGCAAGTATTGCTGCAATCCTGATGGCGGGCGCCGGTCTTTTTCAGCTGAAATACCAGGTTGCGCAAAAGGCGGCCTTTGTCAAAAACCTCAAGCTTGAGCTGAACCGTGACCGGGAAGCCATCCGGGTATTGCGGGCGGAATGGTCCCATCTGAACCGGCCGGATTATCTGCAGGATCTCTCGATCCGCTATCTGGCGTTGCGTCCGCCGCTTGACAGCCAGATAAAGACATCTCCCGCAGCTATACCCTTCCGCCCGGAAGGCGCGGGGCCAGTCAGCGCCCCCAACGATCTGGTTATTCCTGTTCCCAGGCGGAAGCCGGAAAGCCGGCCCGGAGACGAAGCCGTAAAAAGGGAGGCGTCGGGTGTTTAAAAAAGTACGGATTGAAGGGGCATACAAGGAAACCATGGCGCTGGCCCGCCGCAGACTGCTGTTGACGGTTTTCGGCTTTGCGGTGATTTTTTTGTTTCTGGCTTTCAGAACTGTCGAGCTCAGTGTCTTTCAGGCTCTTTCCGATACCGACCGGCGCGCTAACGTGTCAAATACAGCCATTCTGGCGCGCGGAAATGTTATCGACCGCAATGGGGTTCTTCTTGCGACAAATTTGAAAACCCGCTCGCTTTATGCGGACCCCGCCCTTGTGCTCGACCCGCTGGCCGCCGCAGAAAAACTGGCGCAGGTTCTGCCCGAATTCACGGTAAGCGAGCTGGAGCAAAAGCTGAGCGAAAGACGGCGCCATGTCTGGATCAAGCGCCACCTCACACCCGGGCAGGCCCGGCAGGTCAATGCGCTTGGTATTCATGCGCTGAAATTCTCGATTGAGGATAAGCGGATCTATCCACATGGAAACCTTGTCTCGCATGTTCTCGGTTACACCGATGCGGATGAAAACGGCCTGGCCGGCATCGAGCGTTTTTTTGACGGGCGCTTAACGGACCCGCAACAGGCGGGCGAGCCGCTGCAGGTCAGCCTTGATATCCGAATTCAGCATGTGCTGCGGGATGAACTGCAGCGGGCCATGGGCGTGTTTCGCGCTATCGGCGCTGCCGGGTTGCTGATGGATGTGAATACCGGCGAAGTTCTGGCAATGGCATCCCTGCCTGATTTTGACCCCAATCTGGTTCGCGCCGGCGACATAAAGGAAAAGCGGATCATGAACCGGGTCACATCGGGCGTTTACGAACTGGGTTCGACCTTTAAAACCTTCACGATGGCGGCTGGCCTTGAGACCGGTGTCATCCGCATGAACGATGTTTATGATGCGACCGATCCCATCCGTATATCCCGCTTTACGATCCGCGATGATCATCCGCAGGCGCGGCCGCTGACGGTTCCCGAGATATTTGCGCATTCCTCCAATATCGGTGCGGCAAAAATTGCGATGGATATGGGCCGCGATGTGCAGAGGCGGTTTCTGGAAACTCTGGGGCTGTTGGAGCCGGCTGTGATTGAGTTGAAGGAAGTCGGTGAGCCGTTGCCGCCGGTATCCTGGGGCGATGTGGCTACAATGACGGTTTCATATGGCCATGGCATCGCCGTCAGCCCGCTTCAGCTCTCCGTTGCGATGGGTGCTATGGTCAATGGCGGCACTCTCATTCCTGCCACATTGGTCAAGCAGTCTGAAGATCGCTTTCCGGAAGGAAAGCCGGTTATTTCCCCCGTCACGTCGGAACAGGTGCGGCAATTGATGCGGATCGCTGTGCTGCAGGGGACGGGCGGCCTTGCGGATGCCCCACACTATCGCGTGGGGGGCAAGACCGGGACGGCCAGGAAAGCGTCGAAAAACGGCGGTTACGGCAAACAGAAACTATCGTCTTTTGTCGGAGTTTTCCCGATGGATGCACCAAAATATCTGGTTCTCGTTCTCCTGGACGAGCCCAAGGGAACCAAGGAAACCTGGAACTATTCGTCGGCCGGCTGGACGGCGGCTCCGGTCGTTCGCAATGTCATTATGCGGGCTGCGCCCCTGCTGGGGGTCAGTCCGAAGGAGGAGGATGAGACCCGTTATCAGACGGTGGCGCATCTTGTCACGGACAGTCGATAACCCGCACTAAAAGCGGGTGTTAATAAAGGAAGTTGGCGGGCTATGCGCTTGTCGGAACTAATGGACCGGAACGGAGAGTTGGCGGCTGTGGATATCCAGGGCCTGGCCTGTGACAGCCGTGACGTTCGCCCCGGCTATCTCTTCGCCGCCTTCCCGGGAAGCAATGCCGATGGCCGGAAATATATTCCTCAGGCGCTGGAAAAAGGCGCTGTCGCCGTCCTTGCCGGCGCCGGTAACACCATAGATACCCGGCCTGCGATTCTTGTTACCGATGATAACCCGCGCCTGCGTTTCGCCAAAATGGCGGCGCGTTATTATGGAAAACAGCCGCAGTTCTGCGTCGCCTGCACCGGCACCAACGGCAAATCATCAGTTGTCAGTTTTACCCGGCAGTTGTGGCAACTGGCCGGCCTGAATGCAGCGAGCATGGGCACGCTGGGCATCGACAGCGATGCGATCAAAATTCCCGGCGGTCTGACCACGCCCGATGCGCTGAAAATTCATAAAAATCTCAGTGAACTGGCCGGGGCCGGGGTCGATTATGCGGCGCTGGAAGCGTCCAGTCACGGGCTGAGCCAGTATCGGCTGGATGGTGTTTATCTGTCTGCGGCCGCCTTCACCAATCTGTCGCGCGATCATCTGGACTATCACGGAACCTTTGATGATTATCTTTATGCGAAGGCGCGGCTGTTCGGCGAATTGCTGCCGCCGGGTGCGGCTGCGGTTATTCACCGGGACGGCGAATATAGTGCTGAAATCGAACATATTGCCTGGGCGCGCGGCCATCGCATTCTGACCGTTGGCGCCAAAGACGCAGATATTGCTCTGCTGAGCCGCGTCGCCGGGACGGATGGCCAGAATCTGGAAATCCGCTATGAAAACCGGACCTATAAAATCCACTTTCCGCTGATCGGTCATTTTCAGGTGGAAAATGCCCTGGTGGCGGCGGGCCTGGCGATTGCCACCGGCGGCGATGCGGCAATGACCCTGCAGGGGCTGGAAAAGCTCAAAGGTGTAGCAGGGCGGCTGGAAAAAGCCGGGGTTACGGCCTGTGGCGCGGCGGCCTATCTTGATTATGCGCATACACCGGCGGGACTTAAAACCGTGCTTCATGCCGCCAGGGAGCACCGGCCCCGCAGCCTTCATCTGGTGTTTGGCTGCGGCGGTGACCGCGATAAGGGCAAGCGGCCCGAAATGGGCGCCATCGCCGCCGGCCTGGCGGATCATATCATTGTGACTGACGATAATCCCCGCACCGAAGACGCCGCTGTCATCCGCGCGGAAATTCTGGCGGCCTGCCCGGACGCGCTGGAGATCGGGGACCGCAGAGCCGCCATCCGGAAAGCGGTTGCGGGACTGAAAAAAGGCGACCTGCTGCTGGTGACAGGAAAAGGGCATGAGGAAGGTCAGATCGTCGGCGACCGGGTGCTGCCTTTTTCCGATATTGTGGAAATCCGTGCGGCTATTCAGGCGTGGAAAGGGGAGGGGATATGACTGAAACACCCCTCTGGACAGCAAAAAAAATTGCTTCCGCCGTGACGGGCGAAGTTACTGGCGACTGGCCGGTGACGGGCCTTTCCATCGACAGTCGCGCCATTGCCCCGGGCATGGTGTTTTTTGCGCTGGACGGCGCTGAAAGCGACGGTCATCACTTTGTCAATGAGGCGCTGGCGGCGGGAGCGCACGGCGCCGTGGTCAGCAGAAAAATCAAAAATATTGCGCCGGACGATCCGCGGCTGATTCACGTCAGGGATACATCTGCTGCGCTGGAAAGGCTGGGTGTTGCCGCCCGGCAGCGCATGCCGGGTAAGGTGATTGCCGTCACCGGCAGTGCGGGCAAGACCGGCACCAAGGAAGCGTTAAAAGCGGCACTTGGCCGCAATGCGAAGACCCATGCCAGTGTGAAAAGTTACAACAATCACGTTGGCGTGCCCCTGTCGCTCGCCCGGATGCCGGAAAGCGCAGAGTTCGGTGTTTTTGAAATCGGCATGAACCGCCCCGGCGAAATTGCAACGCTGGTGCAAAAAGTCAAACCTCATCTCGCGCTTATTACATCCGTCGGTCCGG
The DNA here is from genome assembly GCA_021774625.1 of Alphaproteobacteria bacterium. Lineage (GTDB taxonomy): Bacteria > Pseudomonadota > Alphaproteobacteria > Sphingomonadales > JAKSBY01 > JAJFIV01. The sequence goes on from JAJFIV010000030.1 coordinate 48,758, forward strand.
CCCATATGGCCGCTTTTACGGCATTGGATCAGGTGGCTGACGCCAAGGCCGAGATTTTTTCCGGGCTTGAAAAGGATGGTATCGCAGTGCTCAATGCGGATGATCCTTATTTTCCACGATTATCGGCTGCCGCAAAAAACAGCGGTGTCCGCCGCATTGTGACCTTTGGCCTTGAGGCGGAAAACGCCGATATCCGTCCCGTCCGTATGGCGGCAACGGAGGATTGCACGTGTCTGACAGTCCGGGTCTTTGACCGGCTTCTGACTTATAAAATTGCCAGTCCGGGCCGCCATTGGGCGATGAACAGCCTGGCGGTCATTGCCGCCGTTGCGGCGCTCGACGGTGATATCGGGCTTGCCGGTCTTGCCCTCTCGGAAATTGCCCCTTTGCCGGGCCGCGGCGAACGGTCCTGCATTCCGGTCAAGGCCGGAAACGGAGCCGCAACCCTGCTTGATGAAAGCTATAACGCCAATCCGCTTTCCATCCGCTCAGCCCTCGCGGTGCTCAGTCTGGCGAAAACCGGCAAACGCGGCCGGCGCATCGCTGTGCTTGGCGACATGTTGGAACTGGGCGCGCATGCGCAGGAGCTTCATGCCGGTCTTGCCCATATCATCAGAGAAAGCCGCGTTGATATCTTTTATGCCGTGGGGCCGCTGATGTCTTGTTTGGCGGAAAATCTTGCGGATCAACTGGAAACCCACGCCTTCGAAAACAATGAGGCGCTGCTTAATGTGTTGAAGGATGAAATCCGCGCCGGCGATGTGATCAGCATCAAAGGCGCCAACGCTCTTGATCTGAAACAGGTTGTTGCTGAACTGAAAAGCCGAATGGAACGGCCGCCCTTTGCCCGCACTGGCTGGACGGCCCCTCTGGCGGCAGCGGAATAGGGGGAGAGTGAATGCTTTATAATCTTCTTGCCCCCCTTGCCGATGAACACGCGATTTTCAATGTGTTCCGCTATATTACCTTCCGCACCGGCGGGGCGATCATGACGGCCATGATTATCAGTTTCGTCCTCGGGCCGTACATCATTAGCTGGCTGAAAAGTAAGCAGAAAAAGGGCCAGCCCATTCGTGATGATGGGCCGGAAAGCCATATCATCACCAAGGCCGGGACGCCGACCATGGGCGGCTTTCTGATCCTGATCGGTTTTGCCGTCGCGACCCTCCTGTGGGCGGATCTTCGCAATCAGTATGTCTGGATCTGCCTGTTCGTTACGCTCAGCTTCGGTCTGATCGGTTTTATCGATGATTACCAGAAGGTAACAAAAGCCAGTTCCCGCGGCGTGCCCGGTAAAGTCAAATTTTTGATTGAAAGTGTGATTGCAGGTTTTGCCGCCTACGCGGTGATGCAGACTGCGGGCCCGACCCTGGCGCTTCCTTTCCTGAAGGATGTGCTGATTCCGCTGGGCTGGCTCTATATTCCCCTCGGCATTTTTATCATGGTCGGGGCCGGCAATTCGGTCAATCTGACCGACGGGCTGGACGGGCTTGCCATTATGCCGGTGATCATTGCTTCCGCCGCCTTCGGCCTCATCGCCTATCTGGTCGGCAATGCGGTATATGCGGAATATCTGCAGGTCACGCTGGTGCCGGGGTCCGGTGAGCTTGCGGTTTTTTGCGGCGCATTGATTGGCGCGGGGCTTGGTTTTCTGTGGTTCAACGCCCCGCCGGCGATGGTGTTTATGGGCGATACCGGATCGCTGGCTCTGGGCGGCGCTCTCGGTTCTGTCGCCGTGGTCACCAAGCATGAAATCGTGCTCGGCATTATCGGCGGTCTTTTTGTGCTGGAGACCGTCTCGGTCATGATGCAGGTCGCCTCCTTCAAACTGACCGGCAAGCGCATTTTCCGCATGGCTCCCTTCCATCATCATCTGGAAAAAAAGGGCTGGGCCGAACCCACCATTGTGATCCGTTTCTGGATCATTGCCGTCATCCTCGCCCTGATCGGGCTTTCAACCCTGAAGCTGAGGTGACGCCATGATTCCGACTCCGGCATACAGGGATAAATCCATTGCGGTTCTGGGACTGGGCCGCACCGGCCTTGCGGCTGCGCGCGCTCTGGCCGCGTCCGGCGCAAACGTCCGCGCCTGGGATGATACGGCTGCCGGACGCGCAGCTGCAGCCGGTATTCCGCTTGATGATCTGAATGGCACAGTCTGGACCGGTACCGACGCCCTTGTGCTCAGCCCCGGTATTCCCTCCACCTATCCGACGCCTCATCCGGCAGTGGCCAGGGCCAAATCGGCGCGGGTTCCGGTGATCAGCGATATCGAGATTTTTGCCCGGTCGCGCACCGCCCTGCCGCGTCACAAAGTGGCGGCGATTACCGGGACAAACGGAAAATCAACCACGGCGGCGCTGTTGCATCATCTGCTGCATGCCGGCGGCGCAGCGTCAGCGCTGGGCGGCAATATCGGTTATGCCGCCCTTGGCCTTGATATTCTGCCCGAAGGCGGCGTCTATGTGCTGGAACTTTCGTCTTATCAGATTGAACTGACGGAGAACCTTCAGGCCGATCTCGCAATTCTGCTGAATATCGCGCCCGATCATCTTGATCGCCATGGCGGAATGGCAGGCTATATCGCCGCTAAAACACGCCTGTTCGCTATGCAGGCGCAGGATCAGATTGCCATCATCGGCATGGATGATGCCGACAGCCGGAAGATTGCGACGTCCTGCCGCCGGAAAGTTGTTCCCATATCCGGTCAGACGGCGCAGAAAGGCGGCGTTTATGTTGAGAATGGCCGGCTGATTGATGATCTGGACGGGCAGAAAACCCGCCTCTCGGACCAGCAGGACTGGCCCGCCCTGAAAGGACCGCATAATGCACAGAATGCCGCTGCCGCCGCTGCCGCCGCCCGCCTTTTAGGGCTGGATGCCGGGGCAATCCGCCGCGGTCTGATATCCTATCAGGCCCTGCCGCACCGGATGGAGCCGGTAGGTGCGGCGCACGGCCTTCTGTTCGTTAATGATTCCAAGGCGACCAATCTGTCCTCTGCGGCCAAGGCTATCGCCGCCTATCCGAAGGTTTGCTGGATCGCCGGAGGCATTGCCAAGGATACGGATTTTTCCCTGCTGGATGCCGTTTCCGGCCATATCGAGAAGGCCTATCTGATTGGCCGCGATGCGGAAACTTTCAAAGAAAAACTGAACGGCAAGGCGGCTGTTTTTATGGCCGGAACCCTTGAACGGGCCGTCAGTCAGGCGATTGCGGACTGTGAAGGCAAGGGGAGCGGCGTCATCCTGCTGTCGCCGGCCTGTGCGTCCTTCGATCAGTTTAGCGATTTCGCCGACCGGGGCGATCAGTTCCGCGCGCTGGCGGAAAAATATACGGGGGCGAACGCATGATCAGTTTTTCCCGTTCCGATAAAAGCCGTCTTGCCCGCTGGTGGTGGACCGTCGACCACTGGCTGCTGGCGGCGATCGGGCTGCTGATGTTTACCGGCATGTTGCTGATATTTGCGGCGGGAACGCCCATTGCCCTCAAAAAAGGCCTGCCATCCTTCCATTTCGCCGAACGCCAGATTGTTTTTCTCGTGCTCGGCGTGGTGGCCATGATCGGGATTTCTCTCTTATCGGTTAAAGGCGTCCGGCGCTTTGCCGTCCTTCTCTTGCCGGTGACCCTGATTCTGACATTGGCGACCTTGCTGTTCGGGCCCGAAATCAATGGCGCTCAACGCTGGCTGCCGGTCGGCATTTTCACTCTTCAGCCTTCGGAATTTCTCAAACCGGCCTTCATTGTCGTGACCGCCTGGATGTTTTCGGCGCAGATGGAAAATCCCGAATTCCACGGCCGCTTGATCGCGACAGTCCTTTATGTCGTGGTTGCCGGGCTTCTGGTGCTGCAGCCTGATTACGGACAGGCCATTCTGATTTCAGCGGTCTGGCTCATCCAGTTTGCCATGGCCGGTCTGCCGATGGTCTGGATCGTCGGATATGGCGGGATCGGCCTTGCCGGTTTGACCGCAGCCTATTTCCTGGTTCCCCATTTCGCGAGCCGCATTGACCGGCATATCGACCCAACCAGCGGCGACACGGGACAGATCGAAGCCGCCATCAATTCGTTCCGGATCGGCCGGCTGTTCGGCGCCGGCCCCGGTGAAGGATCGGTGAAAAATCACCTGCCGGATGCTCACAGTGATTATATCTTCGCCGTGGCGGGCGAAGAGTTCGGCGCTTTTTTCTGCCTCGGCATTCTGGCGATTTTTGCCGCCATTGTCATCCGCGGCCTGTCCCGGCTGTATGAAGAACAGAATCCGCTGGTGCTGCTGGCAGGGGCCGGGCTTTTGATCCAGTTTGGTCTTCAGGCGCTGATTAACATGGGCGTCAATCTTGCGGTGCTGCCATCAAAGGGGATGACGCTGCCTTTCATTTCTTATGGCGGCTCCTCCATGCTGGCGCTTTGCATCGGCATGGGAATGGTTCTGGCGCTGACCCGCAAGAACCGCTTTTTGACCATTCATTACCCGCCACGCCGGAGTTTTGCGTCATGACCGGCAATGTGCTCCATATCCTGCTGGCGGCGGGCGGCACCGGCGGCCATATGTTCCCGGCGCAGGCTCTGGGTGATGAACTGGTGCGGCGCGGCCACCGGATTTCCCTGATCACCGATCACCGCGGACTGCGATATCCCGGCCTGTTCCGTGACACCGAAACCCATATGGTGGACAGTGGCACCCTTTCCAAAAGCGGGCTTGCAGGGAAAATCCATACGGTCTTTTCGATCCTGTCCGGCATTCGAAAATCCGGCAGAATTATGAAAGAAAATACACCGGATGTTGTGATCGGTTTTGGCGGCTATCCGGCCTTGCCGGCGATCCTGGCAGCAAGGTTCAATGGTCTTCCCTATTGCATCCATGAACAGAATGCCGTGCTGGGCCGGGTCAACCGGTTTGTCAGCAAACGGGCAGCCGCCATTGCCCTGTCCTTCCGGCAAACCCGTTTTCTGAAAACCGGCGCTGGCCGGCTGGCGGAGGTCACCGGCAACCCGGTCCGCCGGGACATTGTGGCGATTTCCGAACATCCCTATCCGCGCATGGGTGGGGATGCGCTGATCCGCATTCTGATCACCGGCGGCAGTCAGGGCGCGCGTATTTTAAGCGATATCGTGCCCGATGCCCTGTCGCTGATCCCCAACGGGTTTCAGTCCCGCCTGCAGATCACCCAGCAGTGCCGGCCCGAGGATATTGACCGGGTCCAGGTCAAATACCGCAAGGCCGGTATTGCCGCCGAAGTTTTTACCTTTCTGGAAGATATGCCGGAACGCCTGCAATGGACCCATCTGGTGATTGCCCGGGCGGGGGCTTCAACCATGGCGGAACTGACGGCCGCCGGACGTCCTGCGATCCTGATTCCGCTCGCTATTGCCGCCGATGACCATCAAACCGCCAATGCCCGCGATATGGCGGGGGCAGGAGCCGGCTGGATGATAGCAGAAAAAGATTTTACCGCGCCGGTCCTGGCCAAACGTCTGCAACGCCTGTTCAACCACCCGGAAGAGCTGATTGCCGCGGCGGATGCTTCCCGCGGGCTCGGCAAACCGGAAGCCGCGGCATCCCTCGCCGATCTGGTGGAAAAGGTGGCGCTGGGGCGCAGAAAAAGCCGGGATAAGGCCGAAACGGGGGTCGGGCGCCGCGCGCCGGGCAGTCCGTCGAGCGAAAGGGTGATGGCATGAAGCGTATCCCCTTTGATATCGGGCCCATCCATTTTGTCGGCATTGGCGGCATCGGCATGTCCGGTATTGCCGAAGTGATGCATAATCTGGGCTATCAGGTGCAGGGGTCCGACATTGCGGCCAATGCCAATGTCACCCGGCTGCAGAGCCTCGGTATCCCCGTCGCTATTGGGCATGCAGAGAAAAATCTCGGCGAAGCCCGGGTTCTGGTGGTCTCCACAGCTATCAAACCGGGCAATCCGGAGATCGATGCCGCACGGGAAAAAATGATGCCCATTGTCCGCCGGGCGGAAATGCTGGCGGAACTGATGCGGCTGAAATGGTGCGTCTCGGTGGCTGGCACCCATGGCAAGACAACGACCACGTCCATGGTCGCGACGGTCCTTGATCATGCGGGATTTGATCCCACGGTCATCAATGGCGGCATCATCAATGCCTATGGCACCAATGCCCGGCTCGGCACCGGCGAATGGATGGTGGTGGAAGCGGACGAATCCGATGGCACGTTCGTGAAGTTGCCGGCGACCATTGCCGTGGTGACCAATATTGATCCGGAACATCTGGATTTTTACGGTACGTTCGAGGCTGAAAAAGCCGCCTTTCTTTTGTTCCTGGAGCGGGTGCCTTTTTACGGTACGGCGGTTCTGTGTCTTGATCACCCGGAAGTTCAGGCGTTGATTGCGCGGATTTCCAACCGGCGTATCGTGACGTACGGACTTTCCCCGCAGGCGGATGTGCGGGCTGTGGAAGCCGCTTTTGCCGATGGCGAGGCCCGTTTCAGCATTGTGGTTTCCGAACGGGCGGACCGGGAAGCCCTGCGTATAGACAATATCCGGCTGCCCATGCCAGGGCTGCACAATGTGCAGAATGCGACGGCTGCCATTGCCGTCGGACTGGAAATGGGAATTGCGCCGCAAGCCCTGAAATCCGCATTCGCCCGCTTTCAGGGGGTGAAACGCCGCTTCACCAGAACCGGCGAGGCAAACGGCATCACCGTGATTGATGATTATGGCCATCATCCGGTGGAAATTGCCGCCGTGCTGAAAGCGGCGCGGGATGCCTATTCCGGCAAAGTGATCGCCGTTGTGCAGCCCCATCGCTATACGCGGCTGCAAAATCTGTTCGAAGAGTTTTGCACCTGTTTCAACGATGCCGATGCGGTCATTGTCGCCCCGGTCTATGAAGCCGGTGAAAAGCCGATCAAGGGCGCTGACCGCGACAGTCTGATTGCCGGCCTGAAGGCCCATGGTCATAAAACCGTATTTGCCATTGAGGGTGAAGACAATCTGCCCGGCCGTGTTCTCAGTGTTGCCGGGCGGGGCGATCTGGTGATCTGTCTGGGTGCGGGAACCATTTCCGGCTGGGCCTACCGTTTGCCGGAACGGCTGATGGCATTGGATGTTCAAAGGGAGGCGCAAGGATGATGCCGTTGAAACGCCCCCTGCCTCTGGCTGAACGCCTGCCTTCTGTCCGCGGGACTTTTGAGGCCGACGCGGATCTTGGCAAACTGACCTGGTTCCGGGTTGGCGGCCCGGCGGAAATTCTGTTTAAGCCGGCGGATGAGGAGGATCTCACCGAGTTTATCGCCAATCTGGATGAGGATATTCCGCTAACCGTTCTTGGCGTCGGTTCCAACCTTCTGATCCGCGACGGCGGCATCGAAGGGGTAGTGATCAGATTGGGCAAGGCGCTGGCCGGTATTTCCGTCAGCGGCGGCAGCATCGCCGCCGGCGCCGGCGCCCTTGATATCACCGTCGCTTCCAAGGCCCGGGATGCCGGTATTGCGGGGCTGGAATTTCTGCGGGGCATTCCCGGCACCATTGGCGGCGCGCTTCGTATGAATGCCGGAGCGTATGGCCGGGAGATGAAAGATATTCTGCAATCGGCCCGGGCTGTTGACCGTAGAGGAAAAATTCAAGAACTGACCTTGGAGGATATGGGCTATGGTTACCGGAAATCTGCCATTCCCGAAGACTGGACCCTGTTGTCGGCGGTTCTGAAAGGCGCCCCTGGCGACCCTGCCGCTATCGCCCGCCGGATGGCCGAGATTGCCGGCGCGCGGGAAGAAAGCCAGCCGCTGCGCACCCGCACCGGGGGCAGCACCTTCAAAAATCCGGCCGGTGGTGAAGCCGGGGGCCGGTCCGCCTGGCAACTGATCGATCTTGCAGGATGCCGGGGGCTTGCGCTTGGCGATGCGACGGTTTCAGACAAACACTGTAATTTCCTGATCAATCGCGGGAGGGCAACGGCCAGGGAACTTGAAACCCTCGGCGAAATGGTCAGAAGACGGGTGAAAGAGGCGACGGGCGTAACGCTGGAATGGGAAATCCGCATCATCGGTATTGAAAAGGGAGAGGGGCAATGAGACCGGTTCTATCCCGCATCGTTGATTTTCTGAACCGCTGGAAGCGGCCCTTGCTTTCGGCATTGTTTGTTATGGCGATTGCCGCCGCCACCCGGGCCTATGATTTTGCCGGGGTGGCCACAGGCCTTGCGCGCGATAATGGACTGGTTGTGGAGGCCGTCACCATAGAAGGGGCGGAAAAAACCGCCCGTTCAGCTGTCTTGAGCGCTTCGGGGATCACCCTTGGCGGCGATATCCTGGCATTTGATGTCAAGACGGTGCGCACGCATATTGAAAATCTGCCCTGGATCAAGTTGGCGCATGTCGTCCGTATTTTGCCGGGAAGTATCGAAATAGACGTTGTGGAGCGTAAACCCTATGCGTTGTGGCAGATGGCTGGCGCCATATGGCTGATTGACGATACCGGCACGCCCATCATCGAAACCGATCCCGCCCTCTATACGGCTCTGCCTCTGCTGGTCGGGGAGGGCGCTCCCGGCGCGGTTGCTGATTTTGCAGAAATTTTAAAGGCGACTCCGGATCTTGAAAAGCGCATCACATCGCTGATCCGGGTGAGTGAGCGCCGCTGGGATCTGATTCTGGATTCCGGAGTCCGGCTCAAACTGCCGGAATCCGATGGCAGTTACGGCCCGGAAAGCGCCTGGCGGCGCTTCGCTGCGATGGAAGGCAAATACCGGCTCCTTAAGCGCGAGGTCTCAATTCTGGATTTCCGCTTTCCGGACCGGCTGGTGGTGCGTTTAACGCCGGCCGGGAAAAGAGCCCTGGAAAAAACAGGGCGCACGACATGAGGATCACGCGTTCAGCAGACACACAGATAATGAAAAAGAAAGGAGGATATTTCTATTATGCCCGCTGGTTATGAACGCTTGATCGCCGCCCTGGATATTGGAACGACAAAAGTCTGCTGTCTTATTGCGCGGATGGACCGTGAACGGGATATCCATGTTCTGGGGATGGGACACCGGGTGTCGCGCGGCATTCGGTCAGGCGCGATTGTTAATATGGAGGATGTCGAGAATTCCATCCGCGCGGCTGTCGATCAGGCGGAAAAAATCGCCGATGAGACCATCACCGAAGTCTATGTCAATCTTTCGGCGGGGTCACCGCTTTCCAGGATTGTTGAACTGGAAGTCGCCATTGACGGCCATGAAGTGCGGCAGGCCGATATCAACCGCGTTCTCAAGGAAGCCGGCGCGCAGATCACCGTGGATGAGCGCGAAATCATTCATGCCTTTCCGGCCTGTTACGCCATCGACGGAGTATTTGGAGTCAAATACCCCATTGGCATGTTTGGTGAAAAGTTGGCGGTTGCTGTTCACACCATTACGGCCCGGCCGGGTCCGCTCAGAAACTTGCTGACCAGTGTCCGGAAAAGCCACCTTCATCCGGTCAGGGCGGTGATTTCGCCCTATGCGGCCGGTATGGCGACACTGGTGGAGGATGAACTTGAACTGGGCGCCGCCTGCGTGGATATGGGCGGTGGCACCACAAGTGTTTCGGTGTTCGCGCAAAAGGCGCTCGTTTATCAGAGCATCATTCCTCAGGGCGGCCATGACATCACGGAAGATATCGCGCGTGAACTGGCAACCCCCACCAATCAGGCGGAGCGGCTCAAGACATTATTCGGCAACGCTTTCGCCACGGCAGAGCAGGACCGCGAGCAGATCAATGTGCCGCCCATGGGGGAAGGCGAACTGGATGTGGACCATTATAACAGCGTTCCCCGCTCACACCTTGCGGGCATTATTCAGCCCCGACTCGAAGAAATACTTTTGCAGGTCCGGGACCGGCTCGGCGAAAGCGGCTTTGACCGGGTGTCGGGCCGTTGCATCGTCCTGACCGGCGGCGCATCGCAGCTCCCCGGACTGCGGGATCTTGCCCAGACCATCCTCGGCAAGCAGGTCCGGATCGGCCGTCCGCGCGGCGTATCGGGATTGGCGGATGCCGCCATGTCGCCGGCCTTTGCCGCGACAGTGGGTTTGCTTCACTACGCCGCAAAAGCCCCTGCCGAAATGGGAGAAAGCCAGTCGCGTGAAGAACCGGTCTGGCCCGAGAACAAGATGGCCCGCATCGGCCGCTGGTTCAGTTTGAATTTTTAAAGATTCTCAGGAGAAACACTGATGACAATCAGGGACACCATCGTCGAAACCACTCACATATCAGCCAAAGGAGACCAACATGTCCATTGAACTCGTGACACCGACACTCACCGAATTGAAGCCCAGAATCAGCGTTTTCGGCGTCGGCGGTGCCGGCGGCAACGCCATCGATAATATGATCCGTTCGGAATTGCAGGGGGTGGAATTTGTTGCAGCCAATACCGATGCCCAGGCGCTGGCGGCGTCCCTGGCAACCAACCGCATTCAGCTTGGCGTGAAGATCACGCAGGGACTGGGCGCCGGCGCTCAACCTTCCGTCGGCCAGGCCGCCGCCGAAGAGGCCATCGATCAGATCGAGGAACATCTCAATGGCTGTCATATGGCATTCATCACCGCCGGCATGGGCGGCGGCACCGGAACCGGTGCGGCGCCGGTGATCGCAAAGCATGCCAAGGAAAAAGGCATCCTGACCGTTGGCGTCGTGACCAAGCCTTTCCAGTTTGAAGGCGGGCGGCGCATGAATGCGGCGGAAAGCGGGATCGAGGAACTGCAAAAGCATGTGGATACGCTGATCATTATCCCAAACCAGAATCTGTTCCTGATCGCCAATGAAAGGACGACTTTCGCCGAGGCCTTTGCCATGGCCGATGAAGTTCTGCATTCCGGCGTGCGCGGCATCACCGATCTGATGATCATGCCGGGCCTGATCAATCTGGATTTTGCCGATATCCGCACGGTGATGAATGAAATGGGCAAGGCCATGATGGGAACCGGTGAATCGACAGGCGACGGGCGTGCCATTGAGGCGGCTCAGGCAGCGATCTCCAACCCCCTGCTGGACGAGGTTTCAATGAAAGGCGCCAAGGGCGTTATTATCAATATTACAGGCGGTTTGGATCTCACCCTGTTTGAAGTGGATGAGGCCGCCAATCACATCCGGTCACAGGTCGATCCGGAAGCCAATATCATAGTCGGTTCAGCCTTTAATGAGGAACTGAACGGCCTGATGCGGGTTTCCGTCGTTGCCACCGGTATCGAAGCCGTGGCGAACCGTGGCGACATTGACGCAAATATCATACGCGCTGCGGCGATGCAGGCTGCGGGAAATTCCCGTCTTGGCTTGCAGGCTCCGAAACCGGTGCTTGAAGTTGTAACGGCCTGCACCGCAGCGGAAGAAGAAGCGGTGGCAATAGAACAGGCCGCGCCGGAAATGCCCTGTACCATGAGCGGCGACTCTCAGGATATCTCTGAAAAGCCCGAAATGGATGCAATGGAAGACGAAACGGCGCAGGAAAAGGCGGCGGTGGAAGAAGCTGCCGAAGCCATGGATGAAGAAGATATTTTCATCGCCCCGGAGCCCATGATGCCGAAATCAGTTACGCCCATGAAGGAAGAGCCTGACCCCTTTGCCATCGCGGCGCTGGAAAATGGCCGGAGCCATGCCGAAACTGTAACGCCGGATGAAGAGGTTGCTCTGCAGAAGACGCGGAATCACACAAAAAAGGAAGAAGCGCGGAGGACGCCCAGCCTGTTTGAAAGAGTGGCCGGCGGTTTCCGTGGTCATGATAAGGAAGACAAAACTGAAACCAGACCGGCGCGACCGGCGGCGGTGACCCCAATCCGCCCGGAAGATATCGCGCCGCCCAAACACATGGCGGGCAGGGTGAACGGCATTTCCTTCGGCTCCATTGCCCCCGGTGACCGCCCGGCGCCGGTGCGCGGCAAACAGGATGACGGGATAGATATACCCTCCTTCCTGAAAGAACAGGTCAATTAATAGCATTGATGAAAAAGCGGCGCCGGTTGGTATTGGCGCCGCTTTTTGTTGCTCAGCCGGCGCGGATGCCTTCGTAAAAATAATCGATATTGACATTGAGGGCCTGGGAAAGGGCAAACAGCCGGCCTGCGCTCACCCGGTTCAACCCGGTTTCGTATTTTTGCACCTGCTGGTAGGAGATTTTCAGATGCCGGGCCAGCGCCTGTTGCGTTAGCCCCAGTTCCTGTCTACGGCTGCGAATTCGATCACTGACGTAATGATCGACTTTTTTTGCCGGTATGGCTCTTTTTTTTACCGGGCGCCGGGTGCTTGTACGCCGGTTGCTGGCGCGCTGACTGACTCTGGATAACAAGGACATTGGCAGGCTCCTGATATTTATGTATTTCAAATCCGATACCGTTTCCGGGGTAAAAATAAATCGGGGATTGCACCCCCTCCCACTTCCTATGCTATAATCCCCGGGATTCGGATCATTTATGTGATCAAACATGTATTTTAAGTTGTATTACGTTCAATATACAACTATTTGGATTGTTTGAACAGGAAAAAATGAGAGTAAACAGACTATGATGGCTGCCCCTGTCCGTTCTCGAGAAAAACCTTTTTTGACCAAGGGGTTGTCTCGCGCTCTATTTGTTGTTGGGTTGAGTGTGCTGATTGCGGCCTGCTCGAAGGGTAGAGATGAAGACACCTATATCGCCCGTGATGTAGAAGTGCTTTATCTTCTGGGTGCGGACCAGCTTGAAAAGGGCCGGGATGAACTCGCGGCGGCCATGTTTGACGAAGTGGAGCGCCAACACCCTTATTCCAGTTGGGCAAGGCGGGCGCAGTTGATGTCGGCTTATTCCTATTACCGCGCCAACTCCTACGATGATGCAATACTGGCCGCGGAACGATTTCTTTCACTCCATCCCGGCAATTCAGACGCGCCTTATGCCTATTATCTGATTGCCCTTAGCCATTATGAGCAGATTGCCGATGTCCAGCGCGATCAAAGGGAAACGGAACAGGCGCTCCGGGCGTTAACGGAAGTTGTGCGGCGCTTCCCCGCGACCGAATATGCGCGGGATGCCCAGTTGAAACTGGACCTTACGATGGATCATCTCGCCGGGCGGGACATGGCGGTCGGGCGGTTTTATCAAAAACAGAATCAGCATCTGGCCGCGATCGGCCGCTTTCGCAATGTGATCGACAACTATCAGACCACCAATCATACGCCCGAGGCTCTGCACCGGCTTGTTGAATCCTATCTCGCGCTTGGCGTTTATCCGGAAGCACAGCAGGTTGCGGCGGTTCTGGGGCACAATTTTCCCGGCAGCAAATGGTACCGCTGGTCCTATAATCTGCTTTTAGACCAGGATCTGGAAGTGCCGGATGATGAGGAAAGCCGGGGCTTCTTTGGCCGGCTTTTTGGTGGCGGCTGATCACTGTTCCGGGGGCCGCGTGATGTTGCTCAGCCTTTCTATCCGCGATATTGTCCTGATTGATCACCTCAACCTGGATTTTAGCAGCGGCCTCTGCGTTCTGACCGGTGAAACCGGGGCCGGGAAAACCATTCTTCTGGACTCGCTCGGGCTGGCGGCCGGTGCGCGTGGCGACAGTTCACTGGTCCGGCAAAATGCCGGGCAGGGTGTGGTTTCGGCTTCGCTGTCTTTATCGGACGGCCACCCGGCGAATGATCTGCTGGCGGAGCATGGTCTTGCAGTGGAGGATAATCATCTCATTGTCCGCCGTATTCTTAACGCGGATGGCCGCAGCCGGGCCTATATCAATGATCAGCCGGTGAGTGCCGGTCTTTTGCGCGACCTCGGGGAGATGCTGATCGAGATTCACGGTCAGCATGATGACCGGGGCTTGCTCAATCCAAAAGGCCATCGCGATCTTTTGGACGCCTGTGGCGGTCATGGCCCGCAGCTTGCTCAGGTGAAAAGGGCCCATACGGATTTGAAAGAAGCGGTATTGGCGCTGGAGGACGCCGTGCGCAGTCTTCAGGAAGCGGCACGGGATGAAGACTATATCCGGCATAATCTGGCCGAACTTGAAGAACTGGCGGTGGAAAGAGGGGAGGAGGAACGTCTGGCCGATCAGCGCGCCAGGATGATGCGGGGCGAAAAACTCACGGCTGATCTTGAGGAAATCTACAGCCGGATCACCGAAGACGGCGGAATTGATGCGACTTTGCGTTCGGTGACGCGGCGGCTGGAACGCCTTGGGGAAGGCGGTAATGATCTGGACCCGGTCATTGCGGCCCTGGACCGGGCGGCGCTTGAGGCTACGGACGGTATCGCCGCACTGGAACAGGTGCGCACCGCTCTGGAATTTGACCCCAAACGCATGGAAGAAACGGAAGAGCGCCTTTTCGCCTTACGGGCGGCAGCGCGGAAACATCATTGCAGCGTCGATGATCTGCCGGCGCTGAAGGAAAGTTTTGCTGAAAAGCTTCAGGCGCTTGACCGAGGTAATAATGATATTGCCGGCCTGAAGAAACAGATTGAAACCGGCCGCAAGGCTCTGGAAAAGGACATTCTGGCCCTGCGCCAGGCCAGAGAGAAAGCGGCAAAAGAACTGGATAAAGCGGTGTCGGCGGAACTGCCGCCATTGAAGCTGGAAAAAGCCCGTTTCCGGACCCGGATATTACCGCTGGATGAGATTGACTGGACAGCGGAAGGCGGCGAACGGGTGGCGTTTGAAATATCGACCAACCCCGGTGCGCCATTCGGCCCGCTGATCAAAATTGCATCGGGGGGCGAACTGTCGCGTTTTATATTGGCGCTCAAAGTGGCGCTTTCGGAAAAGGATGGCGCCCGGATTTTGATTTTTGACGAGGTTGACCGCGGAATTGGCGGCGCCGTCGCCGCCGCGGTCGGTGACCGGCTGCAACGGCTGGCGGACAGGGGACAGGTGCTGGTGGTCACCCACTCGCCCCAGGTTGCCGCAAAGGGCGGTCAGCATTTCCGCATCAACAAGCTGGAAAGTGACGATATGGTGCGAACCCATGTCAGTGAGCTGACCCGGGATGAGAGGCGGGAGGAAATCGCCCGTATGCTGTCGGGCTCAACCATCACTGATGAAGCGCGCGCCGCTGCGGCCAGCCTGATCGGTGAAGTGCGGGCGGCGGAATAACGGGAATGGCGCAAAAACCGGTCGAGGAATTGAGCGAACAGGAAGCCGCACAGGAGCTTGAGCGGCTTGCCAGCGAAATCGCCGAACATGATCGCCGCTATCATAGCGAAGACGCACCGGTTATCACGGACGCGGACTATGATGCGCTGCGCGCGCGGAACAACGAGGTCGAAGCCCGTTTTCCGGCGCTTATCCGGAGCGATAGCCCCTCCCGAAAGGTGGGGGCTGTGCCATCGGGCCGGTTTTCAAAGGTGCGTCACACCCGGCCAATGCTGTCGCTGGACAATGCCTTTTCCGATGAAGATGTGGCCGATTTTATCGGCCGTGTCCGGCGTTTTCTGGGACTTGGCAACGACGAACCGGTGGCGCTGACTGCAGAGCCGAAAATCGACGGCCTTTCACTCAGCCTTCGTTACGAGCGGGGCAGGTTAAAAGTTGCCGCCACCAGAGGCGATGGCCAAACCGGTGAAGATGTCACCAGCAATGTCCGGACCATTGGCGATATTCCGGACCGGCTGACCGGCAGCGGCTGGCCGGATATGATGGAAATCCGCGGCGAAGTCTATATGGGCAAAGCCGACTTTCTTGCCCTGAATGAAGCGCAGGCAGAGGCCGGAGGCAAAGTCTTCGCCAATCCCCGCAATGCGGCGGCGGGATCGCTCCGCCAGCTTGACGCCGCGATTACCGCCGCGCGGCCCCTGAAATTTTTCGCCTGGGGCTGGGGAGAGACGCCCGGATCGGATTTCGCGACGCAAATGTCCGTACTGGAAACTCTGGAAGCATGGGGTTTTATCACTAATCCGCTGATAACGCTGACACAAAATCTGAATGAAGCGCTCCGTCATTACCGGTTGATCGAGGAACAGCGGGCCAGCCTCGACTATGATATCGATGGCGTGGTTTATAAGGTCGACCGGCTCGACTGGCAGGACCGGCTTGGCATGGTCAGCCGCGCGCCGCGCTGGGCCATTGCCCACAAATTTCCCGCCGAGAAGGCGCAGACCATCCTGAAGGATATCGAAATACAGGTTGGGCGCACCGGCGCGCTCACTCCGGTCGCCAAGCTGGAGCCGGTGACGGTGGGCGGTGTGGTGGTTTCCAATGCCAGTCTGCATAATGAGGACGAAATTGAGCGTCTGGGCGTCATGATCGGCGATACGGTGATTATTCAGCGGGCCGGGGATGTTATCCCGCAGATTGTTTCCGTTCTCAAGGAAAAGCGGCCTCTTGATGCCGTTCCTTACACTTTCCCGGATCATTGCCCGGCCTGCGGGTCTGCAGCGCTTCGGGAAGGGGACGATGTGGTGGTGCGCTGCACCGGCGGCCTGATCTGTCCAGCACAGCGGGTGGAACGGCTCCGGCATTTTGTCTCCCGCGATGCCTTCGATATCGAAGGGCTGGGGGAAAAACAGATCAAGGCTTTCTGGGATGACGGGCTGATCGAAAGCCCGGCGGATATCTTTAAACTGCAACGGCGGAATGCGGATGCTGAAACCAGGATTGAGGACCGGGAGGGATGGGGAGAACTTTCCGCCCGCAATTTATTCAACGCCATCAATCAGCGGCGCAGCATATCGCTTGACCGGTTTCTTTATGCCCTGGGTATCCGTCATATCGGCCAAACCAACGCACGGCTTCTGGCCCGCAGCTATCTGACGCTGGATGATTTTTTGTGGGCTGTGACGGAAGCGGTAAATGATCCGGAAAGCGCGGCCCATGCGGACCTTCTCAATATTGACGGCATCGGGCCAAAGGTGGTGGAAACCCTGCTCGACTTTTTCCGTGAAGAGCATAATCTGGCAGTGGTGCAGGACCTGATCGGGCAAATTACCGTTGAAGATTTCGAAAAGCCCCTGGAAACTTCCCCGGTGGCCGGCAAGACCATTGTCTTCACCGGCAGCCTCGAAAAAATGTCGCGGGCGGAGGCGAAGGCGCGCGCCGAGGCCATGGGCGCCAGGGTGTCGGGTTCGGTCTCTGCCAAAACGGATCTGGTGGTTGCCGGGCCGGGCGCGGGGGCAAAATTAAAGAAGGCCAGTGACCTTGGCGTCAAAGTCATCGATGAAGATGGCTGGCTGACCATGACCGGATAAGCAGGTATTGGGCGGGCACTCCCGCTTAGACTATTATTCCAACCATATTCCTACATAGATCCATTTCAAACATATTGAGCCTCGTGCTCTTACGTTAGTGCGCTAAAAAATTGACAACAAGCACGCCGGCCAGATTGGCGATGGCAAACCCCAAAGAGCCGACAACAACGCCCGGCGCGACCAGATGATTCCAGCCAGCGTTTGCGGCCATGGCAGCCGCCGTTGGCGGGCCGCACACACAAGCATTGGATGCAGTTGTGATCTCGCCAATGTCAAATTTAAAGAGGAAACCGGCGCCAAACGTAATGATAAAATGGACACTCATTATTGTGGCGGCAAATATCAGCAATTCCGGCCCCCTCTCCGTCAGGGCCGCAACATCGCCGGAAGCGCCCAGCGCCGCGAAAAATATCATGAGGAGAATGAGACCCAGCTGAAATGGTTCTTGCCGGGCCTTGATCTGTTCCCGGAACACCGTACCGGCTATCAGGCTCAACAGCGTAATCACCAGGATTGCTACGCCTTTTATCTCTGTCAGGCTTTGAATATAATTCCCGAGCACAACGATAGTGAACGCGCCGGCCAAAGACAAAATCACTGACAGCAGGTTTATATTCTGCAACGCCGAGGGCAAAGAATGATGAGCATTCGTGGTCTCAGATGAGCCGTTCGTCTGATCTTTCTTAAAGAAAGCATATATTTGGGGGACGGTTCCGAGAATAAATAAATAGGCAATTGTTACCAGCGTGTCCGCGGCCAGCGCCGGCACCAGAATGCTGCTGTCAGTCAGCGCAAAGGCGTCGGCTATCGCTGCGAAGTTTGAAGAGCCACCGATATAGGTGGCTGCAAACATCCCGGCTAACTCCGCAGGATATTGAGCCGGGCTTATCAGGTGAAAAGCTATAACCGATCCGATGATCGTCCCGAAGGCGCCGATAGCAAAAATTAACAGTGTGGGCCCCGCTTCCCGCCTGAGGGATCGCAAATCCACGGAAAATAAAAGGAGAGCCAGCCCCAGAGGAATAAAATTCCCCATCACGATTCCATAAACCGGCGCATCGGATGGGATGATATTGATGTTCGACAGAAAAAGGGCGGTCAAAAGAATAACGACCGTTGCCGTTAATTTCCGGCCTAATACGGTCCGCTCGGACCAGATGCCGAAAGCAACGATAGCCAGCAAGATAGCCCATATCGACAAGGTGCTCTCGGCATCAAGCATTGGACACGGCAAGCCTTTCTCTTAACCTCGTTTCATCCAGTTTTGACTGGCTTCCCAGCGATCAAGAGGTTGCAGCGGGCCGACAGGGCAGTGGTGTTCCATGGTAGGCTTGCGGGTGATCAGGGAATAAAGATGATGAAAGGCGCGCATCTCGCAGCCCGGCGTGCCAATCAGGCCGGACAGGACAAAGGCCAGCCCAAGATGGGTGAACAGATAAAGTTCCCAACTGTGAAGTGCCCGGCCCAACATTGGTGTTTCGAATGATCCTGTCTGAAGAAACCCAAGACCGGCGATGGAAAGCATGACAAGCACACTCAATATAGCGGGCCATTTCTTCCAGGCCCGCGAAAAACCGATATTGACGATATAGCTGATCAGAAAAACGCCGGGCAGAATTCCATTCCAGACCAGCGGGCGGATGCCGTCATTTTCCAGCATCATATCGCCCCGTATTTCCCACAACATAAAAACATAGGATAGCGTGGCGATGCCGAAAATCAGGCGGACAAGTCTGCCCAGCGGCCCCGGTTTGGGCAGTGCCCCGGTCTCCTGCAGTTTTAGGTCAGTTGTCGTCATCATTGGATTCCATAAGGATTATAGATGCTTCGTGATCGCGGACCTGATTTTTTCGATTTCCGGCACTCCGCCTTTGCCGTCATATATCCGGCATGCCGCGGCATTTTGCGGCAACATTCCTTCTATATCCTCGCCTTGCACCAAAATGGTTGGAGAAGGATAATTCCGGAATTGTTCCGGACAGGAAGGGTCATGAATATTGATTTCGGTAAATTTGGTCGCCGGCAGGTTTGTTCCTTCTAACGCTGCTGTCAGAAGATTCCTGGTTTCGGCCGCATTGGGACAGCCGGGAAAGGTCAGAAGTTTTATATCAGGGCGGGTGGTCATATTTTTACGGCTCCATTTAAAGTCAGGGCGGGCGCTTTCCAGTTTATGCCCGGGTAGCGCCAGCCATTGCGTTCAACCGCAAGATCATAGGCATCGGACAAAGCAATGCCGATGACGTCCGGACGTTCTCTGCGCCATTTCTCGAAAGCTGAAAAATCAGAGAACAAATTGACATGATTACAAAACGAGGCGCGAAGGTCGTTACGGCATGCGTTTTGATCGGTTGAAGTCAATGAAACGACCGGGCTGGGGCAATTCGAAGAAAGAACGGTACAGGGGGAAAGAAAGACTTCGATAGTCTGCCCGCTTTCCGGGCATTCCGTTAAAAGCGTCGCGTCCGCTTGTAAAATTGATGGAAGGAAAAGGGCGTCCAGCACGCACCAGGTGAACAACGGATACGAGTTCACGATAAAGCGGTGGTTGCCTGCCTTCAGGCTCAATCCAACAAATCCGCTAATATTACCCGTTCTGTCAAATTCAATGGCGGTCACCGGAACCAGCTTCAGAAACCTGTGAATCTGCTCCGGGGATATATGCAGTTGCTGCGCCAATTCGTTTTTCGAAACCGAATGCCCCTTTGCCAGTTGGCGGTAAATGGCGACGGAAAGCCGCTGAAGGTCCGGGGGGTTGTCATGCAAATAATTGCCAAGCCTGAGAAATTCTCTGCACTCGGCAAGGCTGATAGCGGATTCCGGATTCATGATTTTTCCATATTTCCGACTCGAATTAAGACAATGTAGGGCCTATACTAACTACAGGTGCAAGAAAAAATTCGAAACCCTGCCCCTGAAAATATCCAAGGTGGATATGGATTGTATTATGGAGGCCGATTTGTTCAAGATAGGCGCGCTAGCCCAAAAGACCGGATGCCAGGTGGAGACCGTTCGCTTTTACGAACGGGTGGGGCTGCTTGCCGATCCGGCCCGGACGGCGAGTGGTCACAGGGTCTATGACCGCAGCCATGAAAAACGTCTCAGATTTATCCGCCGGAGCCGCGAACTGGATTTTTCTCTCGAGGAAATAAAAGCCCTGCTGGGTTTTCTGGACAGTGATGATTATTCCTGTGATCAGGTGCAGGAATTCGCGGAAGAACATATTCAAAAAATCAAAGCCAAAGTAGCCGAACTCCGGAAAATGGAAAAATCACTGGTGCAACTGGCCAGTCAGTGTGAAGTCAATATAAAAAAGGGGTGCCCTTTGCTCGACCAGCTTTTTGACGGCCAGTGACGGATTTTTAATCAGTCCTTATGCTTGCCGGCTTCCCAGGTTCCATCATTGAGGGTATTTTCGGCAAAATTGGTGGGAATGTCTTCCAGCGATGTCGCCATGGTATCGTTCCAGCGGTTAAGAAAGCCGAAATAGGCGACGGTGGCCATAATTTCGACGATTTCCTCTTCTGAGTAATGTTCGCGAAGATCGGCGAAGACCTCCTCATCGGCCATATTGGGGACCGCGGCCGCGCATTGCGCAAAGCGCAGAACCGCGCGTTCGGCATCCGAAAAAAGCGGGCTGGTTTCATATTCCCAGGCCTTGGCGATCTTTTGATCCTCGACGCTGGAGCGATGAGCGTTGGAGGCCGTGTGGGCGACGCAATACTGGCAGCCGGCGGACCGGCTCGCCATATTGGCGATCAGATTGCGGAGCGATATGGAAATGCCGGCATCCGGATCATACACTTCCTTTGCCAGTTGAGTGAAAGCCGCGACAATATTGGGCTTGCGGGCCATGGTCAGAAGACTGTTCGGCAAAAAACCCATGCGGCTTTCAAAATAATCGAAATCCTCCTCGCATTCCGGCACATCCGCACGATTGAGCGGCTTTAAGCGGGGCATGGCGGTTCCTTTCATAAATTTTTTGTAAGGTAGACTTACAAATCAGACCTGTCAATAATTGGCCAGCGTTCCGTGCCGACAATTTGATTTCTGTCTTTTTGCAAAATCATTTAGAATGCCGACAGATATACTCTGACTGAAAGGAAAAAAAATGCGAAACTATCTTCTGGTGGCGGCCGGTATTTTTCTTCCGCTTACCCTGGGTGCGCTGTCCGCAACTGCCGGGGACGATGAGAATACCAAGGCCTGCATTCGCCCGCAGAATAT
This sequence comes from Alphaproteobacteria bacterium, assembly GCA_021774625.1. Lineage (GTDB taxonomy): Bacteria > Pseudomonadota > Alphaproteobacteria > Sphingomonadales > JAKSBY01 > JAJFIV01. The sequence continues at coordinate 70,112 of JAJFIV010000030.1, forward strand.
AAAATCAACCACCGTTCTGGATGACAAAACCATTCTGTTCGAAATGCGCAACGGCAAAATCTGGCAGAATGAGATGAAGTACGCCTGTTCCGGCTTGAAATTCCATCGGCGGTTTACCTATGAAGTGCATACGGGCAATCTGTGTTCGACCGATACCATCACGGTTATTCCCACAGGCGGGATTGCCGGGCCGACATGCGGGCTGGACAAGTTTACTCTCTATGTACCAGATGAGGAAGCAACGGACCCTGATGGTGTTTAGGGTCAGGACTCATTAAATCCATCCATTCTGCGCCCCGTCATGGCTTTCCGGGCAGGCGCAGGGCAGCAGGAAATGCGGCGCATTTTCAAGGCCTTGCAACGCCTTCGGAAAGCCGTGACATGAGCGCCCGGCGGGCTCACTTGACGGCGCTCAGAAAGAATGAAATGGTCATTCCAAACAGTTGGGGAATACTTTCATGAAATGGATATCATTCACACTGGTACCGGTTTTTCTTTTTGCTGCGGCCTGCAGTGAGCCGCGAGGAACACAATCGGGCGCAATTTCCGAAGACGCTTTAAGACAGCATATCAAAATTCTGTCATCCGATGAATTTGAGGGCCGCGGACCATCTTCTCCGGGCGAGGAAAAAACAGTCGCTTATCTGGCGAAACAGTTTCAGTCCTATGGTCTGAAGCCAATCAATGGCGACAGCTATTTTCAGGACGTGCCGCTGGTAGAGATCACCGCCGCCCCGTCGACGGTGCTGACGGTTGACGCTGGCGCCGGCTCAGTCGATCTTGCCAATGGCGGCGACATGATGGTCTGGACCAAGCGGGTGGTAGAGAGCGTGTCTGTCAGTGACAGCGACATGGTTTTTGTTGGGTACGGCATCAACGCACCGGAATATGACTGGAATGATTATGACGGCGTGGATGTCACCGGGAAAACCGTAGTGATTCTGGTCAATGATCCCGGTTATGCCACACAGGATGCTGAACTGTTTAACGGCAACGCCATGACCTATTATGGCCGTTGGACCTACAAATATGAGGAAGCCGCCCGTCAGGGAGCTGCGGCGGCCCTTATTATCCATGAAACCAGGCCTGCCGCCTATCCCTGGGAAGTGGTGACCGGAAGCTGGTCGGGGCCGCAGTTCGATCTGGTGCGGGATGATGACAATATGTCGCGGGTTGCCGTTGAAGGCTGGATACAGGAACGGGTGGCCGATGATCTTTTTTCGCGGGCCGGGCTGGATTTTGACGCTCTGAAAAAAGCCGCGCTGACCGGCGATTTTAAAGCGTTGCCCATGGGTGATCTGAAGGCGTCCATCAGCATTGAAAACAGCTTGCGCCGCTCGATTTCCCGCAATGTCATCGGCTATGTGAAGGGCTCGGAAAGGCCGGAGGAATATTTTCTCTATATGGCCCATTGGGATCATCTCGGCAAGGATCCGGGCCTTGAAGGCGATCAGATTTATAATGGCGCACTGGACAATGCGACCGGGACCGCCGGCCTTCTGGAACTTGCCAGACATTTTGCCAACCCGGTCAATCAGCCCCGGCGCTCGGTCGTCTTTGTGGCTGTGACGGCGGAAGAGCAGGGGCTTTTGGGCTCCGCCTATTACGCCAGCGCGCCGGTTTTTCCGCTGAATAAAACCGTAGCCGGCATCAATATGGACGGCTTGAGTATCATTGGCAAAACCAGAGATGTTACGGTGATCGGTTTTGGTGCGTCGGAGCTGGAGAACTATCTGCGGGAGGCCGCATCAGAGCAAGACCGGGTCGTTGAGCCGGAGCCGACCCCGGAAAACGGCTATTACTATCGCTCCGACCACTTCAATCTGGCGAAAGTGGGGGTGCCGATGCTTTACACGGAAGCCGGGGTCGATTCCCGGCTGCGCGGCCGGGAGTGGGGCCTGGCGCAGGGTGAGGATTATGTCGCGAACCGCTATCACAAACCGGCGGATGAATATGATCCCGACTGGGATTTAAGCGGCGCAGTCGAAGATCTGGAACTTTTCTATGCTATCGGCAAGCGCATCGCCAACGGAAATAACTGGCCGAACTGGTATGAAGGCACAGAATTCCGCGCGATCCGTGATGAAAGTATGGGGCAGTAGACAGAAGATTGCCGCGTCGCTTCGCTCCTCGCAATGACGGCCTCACCAGGCGGCAGGCGGGAGATTGCCGCATCGCTTTGCTCCTTGCAATGACCCTTGGTGTCATTGCGAGCGGAGCGAAGCAATCTTTTGGCGGTTCTTATTCCGATTCTTCCACGGTCGGATATTCGATTCCCAACTGCTCAAGATAGGTGTCGTATTTATCCGGATCGTAATAGAACTTTTCGAGATCCGGACGGAAGCGGGCCATCAGTTCCGTATTCTTGTCGATCGCCGGTTTGTCGTCTGCGGAGATAAACGCTTCGTAGGTGACGCCTGCGAGCTGTTCATCGCGGAAATGGGTCCAGGCGTCCTCCAGCAGTTTCGGGCGCAGCAGAAGATCAAGGCCGGTCATGGCGAGGGCCTTTGCGCCGGCCGTGGCCCCCTTGTGCGCGATAGGCGTCGCCATGGCGATCGAGGAGGACCAGTGATGGAAAATCGCGCCCTCGACATTGGACGGGAAGCGCAAAGTTACAGTCGGGACATTCCACGACACATCGCCAATATCGTCAGAGCCGCCGCTTTGCGGCTCGGCGGGCGGGCCTTCGATTTCGTCGAGTTCCGTCGCCAGTCCTTTTTCTTCCGACCCCACCCGCTTCTGTACGGCGCGGGCCATGGCATGGTCCTGCTCGCTCCAGTCCGGCAGGCCGACGGTCCGGATATTTTCATACATGGCTTCCGCGATCGTGCGGTTGAAATTGCGCGGCCAGGCGGAGCCGACAATGCGGCTGGTGAAGCTGGTGTCGGTCATCAGGGCGGCGCCCTCCGCCGTGCGGTTCAGTTTGCCGAAATTTTCGCGGATTTTATCGGCGGTCATTTCGCGCACGAAATACCAGACGCCGGCTTTCGACGGCACCACATTGGGCTGATCGCCGCCATCTGTGATCACATAATGAGAACGCTGATTGAAATGCAGATGTTCGCGGCGGAAATTCCATGCCACATTCATCAGTTCGACGGCATCCAGCGCGCTTTTGCCGCGCCACGGATCCCCCGCGCCATGGGCCGATGAGCCTTGAAAATTATACTCGACGGAAATCAGGCCTGTGCCGCGGCCCTTGCCCCATGAGACGCTCATATTGTTGGACACATGGGTAAACAGAACGGCATCGACGCCTTTGAAGCGGCCATCGCGGGCATAAAAAGCTTTTGCGCCCACCAGTTCTTCGGCAATGCCCGGCCAGACCATCAGGGTGCCGGCGATATTTTCCCGCTGCATGATGTCTTTCAGGACCAGCGCGGCGGTGATATTGACGCCCATGCCTGAATTGTGGCCTTCGCCATGGCCGGGGCCGCCGGGCACGAATTCGGAGCGGTAGGCGACGCCCGGCCGCTGGTTGGTTTTCGGCAGGCCATCGACATCCGTGCCCAGGGCGATCACCGGGCCGCCCGACCCATTGGTCCAGCTTGCCCACCAGGAGGTTGGGAGACCGGATATGCCGCGCTCCACCGCAAAGCCGTTATCTTCCAGAATCCCGGTCAGATATTCCTGCGACTTATATTCGTGAAAACCGAGTTCCGAAAAGGAGAACAGGCTATCGACAATCACCTGGGTGAGTTTGGCGTTGGCGTCGATCTTTTCCATCGCTTCGACCTTCAGATTTGCAAGCCGCCCAGCGTCCTGCGCAAATGTGGTGGAAGCCGTTGCGAATGCTATGCAGGCAGCAAGGATGGTGTGCCGGATCATAATGTCCCCCCGGTGTTTGATTATATATTTGGAAAGAACCTATCCCTGTCGGGCCGGACTTGGCAAGCCCCAGGATTAATCCCTATTCTTCAAGGCGAAGGAACCGGACTGCATTTTCGTATAAAATGCCGCGCTTTTGTTCCGGCGACAGGAAATCAAACCCCTCATAGCGGTCAATGATCGGTGCAGCGTCCCAATTATCCGTCCCCATCATCAGGCGGTCAATATAACCACGTTCCTGGAATAGCCTGACGGCTGCCGTGTGCACCGGTGGCGGCGGGACGGAATTGAGCGCCGTCATATCGGCATAGACATTGGGGTAATCCCGCATCAGGGCGAAGGTTTCTTCAAGATAGTCGATGTCACCCAGGTCCGGGAAGGCAGGAAATCCGGCATGTTGCAGGATAATCCTTAGTTTTGGATGTTTTTTAAGCACCGGGCGTAAAAGTTCAGGATTGCCAAGGTCGGCATCGAAATTCGGGCAACATCCCGTGGGCCGGGATGGCGTATTGGGCGGTGGCCCGCGATTAATATGGATGGCCACGGGAATATCGAATTCTGCTGCCAGGGCCCAATAGTCATCCATTCTGGAATCGGTTGGAGTAATGCCGGCATAGATGAAGAGCATTTCGCCCATGATGGACAGGGTACCATTTTCATAATTTTCACGAAGCCAAGCGATATCAGGCCAGTTGCCCCCATTCCAAGAGCATATCTGTTGCTGCCCTTCCTCATTTTGCCAGCATGGAAAGGCTGGGCCGGCAAGGAAACGTCCGGGGGCAGCGTGAACCCAATCTTCTACATCGCTGGCCTCATTTAAATGCAGCAAAGCCTTCGAGATATTATGGGCGTCCATTTCAGCGAGCACCTGGTTGCGGTAATTCGCATCATCCATCTCCAGACGAGCCGCATGCATGTGCGTGTTGATAATAGGCTCCGTTGCAGAAGTGCCAGAATCCGAGGCCACCTGAGCTTCAGAGCAAGCATTCAGGAATAATCCTCCCGCCAGAGAGAGGGCACTGAATATTTTGAGGGTCTGCACCTGAAATTCTCCCTTATTTCTTATTTGGATTGTCCTAATTCACTGTGGACCAACAGTTTGTACAAAACAAGGGCATGGTATTTGGTCTTTTCTTGTCCTAAAGTCGGGAAAAATAATTCGGGAAGGTTTCATATGTGGCGTAAATGGCAGGGGCTGACGCTGTGGGTCAGAGTTCTGACGGGTCTCACGCTTGGTGTCATTGCCGGGCTCGTTTTTAATCTGCTTGATGTCCCGCAATATGCGGAAAACATCCGCCCCATTGGCACCTTGTTTCTTAATGCCATCAAAATGCTGATGGTGCCGATCATTTTCTTTTCGCTGACCAGCGGCATCATGTCGGTTTCCGACCCCGCCAAAATGGGCCGGGTGGGCATCAAAACCATTTCCTGGTTTTTCGGGACGACCGCTTTTGCCGTCACCATCGGCCTGCTGATTGCCAACCTCATCGGTCCGGGGGTCGGCGCAATCCTTCCGGGGGCCGATGCGGATGCGGCGCCCTCCCTCAGCCTGACCGAAATTCTTGTCGGCCTGGTGCCGGCCAATCCTGTGGCTGCCTTTGCCAGCGCAAATGTGCTGCAGATCATCGTCTTTTCCCTGTTGATCGGCATATGCGTCAATCTGGTCGGTGAGAAAGCGGCGCCGGTGCGGCATTTCATCGATGCCGGCGCGGAAATCATGTACAAACTGACCCATCTGGTGATGGAACTTGCGCCCTATGGCGTCTTTGCGCTGATTGCCTGGGTGGTAGGGATTTATGGCCTTGAAACGCTTAAGGGTTTGAGCCTTGTGATCCTGTCTGCCGCCATAGCCAGTGCGCTTCATATGGCTGTGACCTATGGCGGGATTCTTGTTTTTTATGCGCGGCTTAATCCGAAACGGTTTTTCGGCGGGGTGCTGGACGCCATGATGGTATCCTTCTCGACCGCGTCCAGCGCCGGGACCCTGCCGGTCACCCTGGCCAATGTGCAGGATAATCTGGGGGTATCGAAGGGGATTTCCTCCTTTGTCCTGCCGCTGGGCTCCACCATGAATATGAACGGAACCGCTATTTATCTGGGAACCGGCGTCGTGTTTACAGCGCAGGCCATGGGCGTCGATCTCGGCCTCAGCCAGTATATCGTGATCATTCTGACGACCACGCTGGCGGCGATTGGCGCTGCGAGCGTGCCGGCGGCCGGTCTGATCATGCTGCCGGTGGTGCTGGGCGCGGCGGAATTGTCGTTGGGAACGGTTGCGCTTTTTGCCGGTATCGACCGTATTCTCGACATGATCCGGACCATGACCAATGTGACCGGCGATGCCCTTATCGCGACTCTGGTTGCGCAGTCCGAGGGCGAACTGGATCTGGAAACCTATAACGCGCCACCTGTGGAGTAAGTCTATGTGGAAATCCTGGCAAAGCATTATTCTGTGGCAGCGGATTCTGGGGGCGTTGGTCCTCGGGATTGTTATTGGCTACGCCCTGAATGCGACCGGAAATTCGGAATATGCCGAATATACAAGGCCCATCGGCACAATGTTCATCAATGCCATCAAGATGCTGATGATCCCGATTATTGTGACAACTCTTATCAGTGCGATTACCTCGCTTGGGGATCCGGAACGGCTTGGCCGGGTCGGCCTGAAAACCTTCGGTCTGTATATGGTGACGACGGCGCTAGCCATTCTTATCGGCTTTGTCGTCACATGGATTATTCAACCGGGAGCAGGCGCCGGGGAAGCCGTGCTTGCGGCAAGCGGCGATACCAGCCTTGATAAAAAACTTTCCCTCACGGATATTTTTGTCGGCCTGGTGCCGTCCAATCCGATCGCGGCCATGGCAGAGGGAAATGCGCTTCAGATTATCGTTTTTACAATTCTCATTGGTCTTTGCATCAACCTGGTCGGCGAAAAGGCAGAGCCGGTAAAACGGTTTTTCGATGCCGGCGCCGAAGTCATTTACAAACTGGTCCATCTGGTGATGGAAGTAGCGCCTTTTGGCGTGCTGGCGCTGATGATCACGGTTGTCGGAACGCTGGGTCTCGAACAATTGAAAAATCTTTTCTGGCTGGCGCTTTCCCTGCATGTTGCGTGTTTTTTGCATATTATTCTGGTGCATTGGGGCGCGATTGCCTTTGTTGCGAAACTTAACCCTGCCCGGTTTATCAGGGGTATAATTGATGCGCAGGCGGTGGCCTATTCCACCGGCACCAGCACCGGCACCATTCCGGTGACCATGTCGAATGTTGAGGGTAATCTGGGGGTTTCAAAAAAGGTCGCCAGTGTGGTTATTCCGCTTGGGGCGACGATCAATATGGATGGAACGGCGCTGTATGTCGGGTTGATTACAATCTTTACGGCCCAGGCATTGGGCGTCACGCTGGATGTGTCACAATATTTCATCATCATTGTCACCGGCGTGCTGATTTCCATCGGCGCAGCGGGTATCCCGAGCGCCAGCCTGTTCATCATGCCGGTGGTTTTAAGCGCCGTCGGATTGCCTCTGGGCGCCATCGCCCTGGTTCTGCCCATCGATAAAATCCTCGATATGATGCGGACCTTCACCAATGTGACCGGCGATGCCATGGTTTCCGTTCTGGTCGCCAAGTCGGAAGGCGAGCTTGATCTGGACGTCTATAATCACAAAGCGGTGGAATGAGTTGCGTGCTTTGATACAGGCCTCCGGCTTTGCTCAGCACGAACGGCTAACGTAAAGCCCGCCTTTTCACTCTGAATGGCCTTTTTTCGCTGCTTCGTCTTCTTTCATAATGCGCTCAAGTTCCAGCGCCCACTCCCGGGCCTCGGCCGCCATTTTGTCTTCGTCGCGATAGATGCCCTGCTGGGCAGAGAGCCTTTCCTCATCCTGAAGGCGGAAGGTTTCGACAATTTCAGCGGCCTCGCTGGTCACATACCCCAGGCCGCTCAAAACCTGGCGGGACATTTCCAGACTGGAGAGAAAAGTCTCCCGCTGGACATGCTTTACACCCAATTCCATCAACTGGTGGGCATGCATGCGATTGCGGGCGCGGGCGTGAATGGTGAGATTGGGGAAGTGTTTGTGAATGATGCGGACGGCTTCCAGGGACGAATCAACATCATCCACCGCCAGCACAAAGATACGGGCTTTATGGGCCTTCGCCGCCCGTAAAAGGCCGATCCGCGATGGATCGCCATAATAGATTTTATTGCCGAATTTGCGGACAAAATCGACCTGACTGGGATTTTTTTCAATCGCGGTAAAGCCGATATTCTTCGCTCTGAGAACGCGTCCGATAATTTGCCCGACCCGGCCAAAACCGGCGATGATAACCTGATTTTCCTCATCCTTCGGCGTTTCGAATTCCCGCTTGTCGGCCAGCCCTGGCCGGCCCTTTCCCAGCCAGCCGTCAATCGCTATCAGCAAAGGGGTTATCCCCATGGATAGCGTCACCGCCAGAATGATCTGATCGGATATTGCCGTATCGACGGCGCCGCTGGCGACGGCTGCGCCCAGTATGACGAAGGCAAATTCACCGCCCTGGGCGATTGTCAGAGCAAGACTGCGGGCGGAGGCGTTATCCAGCCCGAACAGACGTCCGACGATATAAAGCACAATGCCTTTTACGGTGATCAGGCCAAGCACAATCGCGAAAACCGTCATAGGCTCGGAAAACGCCAGGCCAAGATTGACCGACATGCCCACCGCAATGAAAAAAAGTCCAAGCAAAAGGCCCTTAAAGGGTTCGATATCGGCTTCCAGTTCGTGGCGATATTCGGAATCGGCCAGCAGTACGCCGGCAACGAAAGCCCCCAGCGCCATCGAGAGACCGCTGACTTCCGCGAGCAAGGCCGTCCCGGTCACCAGAAAGAGCGCGACGGCGGAAAATATTTCCCGGATGCCGGTGAGCGCCACCAACCGTAACAGCGGGCGCAACAGATAATGCCCGGCGATCAGAACACCGGCGAAAAAGGCGATGGCTTTCAGGAAGGCGCCCAAGTTAATGATATCCGCCGGATCGCTATGATCGCCGCTGAGCAATTGCACCAGCGCCAGCAGGGGCACCACGGCGAGGTCCTGGAAAAGCAGGACCGAAAAAGCGGCCCGTCCGGGTCTGGTGGTCAGCATGCCTTTTTCCGCAAGGATCTGCAGGGCAAAGGCGGTGGAGGAGAGAGCCAGGGTAAAACCGACAATAATCGCTGCCGGGAGCGCCAGCCCGGCCATGACGGCAAGGGCCGTCAATATTGCGCCGGTGGCGGCGACCTGCAATCCGCCCATGCCGAAAACCGATTTCCGCATGGTCCAGAGCCGCGACGGCTGCAATTCCAGGCCGATGATGAAAAGCAGAAGAACGATGCCGAATTCGGCAAAGTGCAGGATGGAATCCACATGGCCGATCAGGGAGAGAGCGAACGGGCCGATGATAATGCCGCCGATCAGATAACCAAGCACAGCGCCGAGACCCAGCCGCTTTGCGATGGGGACCGTAATGATGGCCGTTCCCAGAAAAATCAGGGTCTGCAACAGCAAAGACATGAAATTTTAAGCTCCTGCTATCTGGTCATAATCAATGGATTGCGTGCAATCGATAAAAGGAACATCAACCTTTATGGGATATTTTAATCCCGACCCCGTGTTGAAGATGACCACCTGTTCATCCTTCCCGATACGGCCGTCTTCAAGCGCCTGTTTATAGGCGGCATAAGTTGCCGCCCCTTCCGGACACATATGGAAGCCTTCAATTTTGCCCATTTCCAGCCGTGCGGAGTTGATATCCTCTTCGCTGACCGCAATGGCAAAGCCGTTGCTATCCCTGATCAGACCGAGAATAATAAAATCACCCAGAACCACAGGCACCCGGATGCCGGCCGCCCCGGTGGCGGCATTTTCCCAGGGTTCCGATTCCATTTTACCTTCTTCATAGGCTTTGACGATCGGTGCGCAGCCTGCCGACTGCACCGCCACCATGCGTGGCAGTTCGCCACTGATCCAGCCGATTTCCTGCAGTTCCAGAAAGGCCTTCCACATGCCGATGAGGCAGGTGCCGCCGCCGGCCGGATACAGGATCACGTCCGGCAATTCCCAGCCCAACTGCTCGGCGATCTCAATGCCGGTGGTTTTTTTCCCTTCAACCCGGTAGGGCTCCTTCAGGGTCGATGCGTCGAACCAGCCCATTTTTTCTTTACCCTCGCCGACAATCCTGCCGCAGTCGCTGATGTAGCCGTTGACGTGGAAGACCTTGGCTCCCTGAATGACCATCTCCTGCACATTCACCTCGGGTGTCAATTCAGGACAGAAAATAAAACTCTCGATCCCGGCCCGCGAGGCATAGGCCGACAGCGCCCCGCCCGCATTGCCGTTGGTCGGCATGGCAATGCGTTTGATCCCGAGCTCCTTCGCCATAGAGATGGCGACTGAAAGGCCGCGCGCCTTGAAAGAGCCCGTGGGAAAACGGCTTTCATCCTTGATCAGAAGCCGGTTACCATCTTGCAGGCCAAATTTGGCGGCCATATTGGGGCAGGAGACGAGCGGCGTGACGCCTTCGTCGAAGCTCACCATGTTTTCACTGCTTTTCAACGGCAGGAATTCCCGGTATCGCCAAAACCCGCCTTTGCGGTTTTGCAATGCGTCCTTGGTGAGATGGGCTTTTAAAGCCGTCAGATCATAGCGGACAAAAAGCGGTTTTCCCGCTGCCGAAAGATTATGTATTTCGCCTGCCGGATAGGCCTCGCCGCTTGCCGTGCACTCCAGATGAGTCACAAAATGAGCAAAACCAGACATATATCCTGCACCCTTTTTTATGCAATTTTCAGTTATCTATCACTGTTTTAAGTTTTTTTCATGAATTGTTCTTAAAAACGAATGGGGGAAGTCAATAATTACAGGATACAAAATGTTGGATTTAGCAACGCTTCAAAGGGATCTGCCGGCGGCCGATCCAGAAGCCAGGGCGGAACTCGCGGAAAAAGTCGGGCGGTTTCTCTCTGCGGATCAAGCACGGGTGGAACATAAGACGGCGGAAGACCTGGCGCGGATTCTTGCCAATGACGCCACTGTTAAAGTGCGGGAACTATTGGCCACAGAGATCCGCAATTGCCCCTTTCTTTCGCCGGATATTGCCGAAAAAATTGCCCGTGATGTTGATGAAGTTGCCGCGCCATTCTTATTATGCACCGAGGCTTTGACCGCTGAAGCCCTGGAAGAGATTGTCTATCAGTGCGGCGCCGGCGCCAGGGAGGCGATCGCGCTCAGAGAAGGGTTGCCGGAAAAAGTCAGTTATGCAATTTCGGAAGTCGGCCACGAAAAGGCGGTGTGTAACCTTCTGGGCAACATGTCGGCCGAAATATCCGACCGCATCTGCTACAAAGTTACCGAGCGGTTTCCCGAAAGCAAGAGTTTGATGGAGCGCATGGCGGAGCGGCCCGACCTCTCCCTCACTGTGGTTGAAATTCTGGTTGATCGCCTTTCGGACGGTTACAAGAACAAAATCGTTTCCGCATACGGTCTTGGTGAAGATTATGCCTCCTATATTGCCGGTGAAACAAAGCGGAAAGCACTGGCAAACCTGCTGGAGGATGCCACCGGTCCTGAAATTGAGGCTTATCTTAAGAAACAGTTTGAAGAGGGTAAACTGTCTGTTGATCTCCTTTTGCAGACATTGAAAGACAGCAATATCCGGGCATTCAAATATGCGTTGTCGCTAAAGTCGGGTATTTCAATGGATGAAATTGAACAAGCATTGGCGGATGACGTCGATGACAGCTTCAAAAACCTGCTTATCAAGGCTGACATTGGGGAGCAGCTTATTCAGCTTTTTATCTCGACTTATAAATCCGGTCTTGCCGGCCAGGTATCGTCAGCCATATCCATTGGGTGAATGATGGCCATTTTTGTTGCCGTCATCTTTCGATCCTTCTATGTATAGGGATGTGTCTGGCTGTTCAGGGTTCAATAAAGTGCGGCGCGTTCGTCTTCTCGTTTTCTTTTTCCTGTTCTGGACTCCGGTTGCAGACGCGCAGACTCTGGTGCTTCACTCATCGCTTCCCGCCGATGTTACGGATGCTTTGACCGGCGCTTTTGGCCAACAGACGCGCAGCGGTCCAACCGTTGTTAAGGAAAGCACTCAACGCACGGCGGAAAGAGTCTTGACAAATGAGAATTTTAACGGGGATGTCATTCTTTCCGCAGATGCGCCGGGCCTTTTAAGCCTGGCGGAAGCCGGCTCCCTTGCGCCCAATCGATCCGGCGCCATTCATCTTCCCGGCTATCTGAATGGACCGCGGGGGCTGTGGCAGGCGATATCCGCCCGGGCGCGGCTGATCCTCTATAATGAAAAATTGATCGCAGGGGATCCGCCTGCGGGTTATCGTGATCTTGCCGACCCGGCTTACCGCGGCGCTATCTGTGTCAGCTCCGGTCATCAGGCCGGGAATATCACGCTGGCTGCCAACAGTATGGCTCGCATGGGCCGGCGTTCGACAGCAGCCTGGCTGGCCGGCATGAAAGCTAATTTTGCCAGTGAGCCTGCGGCGTCTGACTTTGATCAGCTGCAGGCATTGAAGAATGGTGAATGCGGAATTTCGCTTATTGCCAGCGATACCTATCTGCGGCTTCTCAATTCATCGCGGGCAGGGGAGCGCGCGCTGGTTGACGGGCTTGCCGTTATGGTTCCCGACCAGCCAAATCTGGATTTTACCTTTGCGGCTATATTGGCATCCTCAAAAAATCCGGCCCTGGCGGAGCAGTTTATCGACTTCCTGACGCGGGAAACGGCTCAGCGCATTTTGGCCCGCATATATTATCAGATTCCCGCCATTGATGCTTATCACGACGAACCGGCCCTGGCCATTTTGGGTCGGTCTGTGGCCTTGAGCACCAATACTTTCCCGGCGTCCAGGGAAGCCTATGATGCGGCAAGGGAATTGCTCGCCCGGATCGGCTGGGACTGATATCTGGAGCGTTTAGCAGAAAGCACCCACACTTCGATACGCCTCTTCGAGGCTACTCAGTGCGAACGGAGGTGCAATTTGTTGATTCTGTCAAAAACTGAAAGACCCTAACGGGTTTGCATGGGCCAATAGCCGGAAAGAAGACGTTCTCCGCGATGTCCGCCATCAATTTCATCAAGAACCCGCGTACCGATGCCGGAAAGATTCTTATCATGCATCCTGTAATTAAACAGCGGTTCGGGAATATGATGACCGTGCCAGCCATTGTTGATGATCCGTCGCCATTTATGGTGTTTTGTCCCTTTCAGAATGCCTTCATCAAAGGGAGCGGCTTCCAACATGGCAGACATCAGAACCACGGCCGGTTCGGGAATAAAGCTGAAACGCTCAATGAGCGTAGGATCGAATTCGGTTGATTTTCCCTGCCCGACATGATCGCCGCCGGGGCCGATCAGCATACAGTTTGTATAAATAAATCCAATATTAGCCCTCGTCTCCCGCTCTTTTGCAAGCGCATTAATGCAGCGGCTTGCATAACTGTCCGTGAGCTTGTCATCCGCATCAAGCAGGATGCAAAATTCGCCCCGGCAATATTCAATCCCGACATTGATGGCGGCCAGTTTACCGGAATTGCGGGGCATCTCGATCACTTCAATCCGCGACAGTTTGTTAGGCCGCTTGACAATCTGGTGAATTGCTTTCACCGAATTATCCGTGCTGCCGTCATCAACAATAATAAGCTCAATCGAATCATAGTCCTGCCGGAATACGCTTTCGACTGCCTCCGCAATATACTGACCGTAATTATAGTTTGGGATCAGGATGGACAGAAGCCCGGAAGATGGTTGTGAAGTCATACTGTTCTGGTCTCGTTTAGCTGGTATAAGCCGATACGGGCTCTGGTATGCCTTCGCTTGTCCGGAGGTTCCTGTCGGATGCACGAAGGGCCGCCATAGGTTCCGAGCAATAGCGATCGACCATTTTTAATTCTGCGTGAGATAAGGCCGCCTTTTTCCTGGCTGTATCATTCACGAATTTCTTTCCACCGTCGTCATCCTTGGAATGATATCGAAACTGATCCTGCATCAATAGCAGATCAGCTGGATCGGCAGAATAATTAAAACACGAGGCAATCACATCACCAAAAGCCTGCGGTCCCAAGTTTCGATAATCCATTAATGATACCGAAGTCCCGCTGCGAAGTACAGTTCGGAAATAATGCGCATAACATGCGGCCAGATATTCCGTATCGCCCATCTGGTCAACCTTATTTTGCGGCAGCCCGGTTAGAAAAGCGGATTGACGGGTGCCGCGGGCCAGAAGGACCGCGGTAGTGGCTTTTTTTACAGAGGCAATCACTTCCGCCGGATTCCGGTAAAGAAAGAGGTAGGGAACCTCGGGAAAAGCGGCGGCGATAAAATCTAAATAAAGGACATTCCAGCTGATGAATTTTATGAATGCTCTGCGTTCATTTCCGATCCTGCGGCGGGTCATGGCGAATATCAGTGACTGAAAGCGGCGAAGATTTTGCGGAGACGGCTCCGCTTCACGGCGCCAATCGTCGGTGATATGCGCCCAGAACCCACGTTGCAGGGGCGAGCCCTGGCTGATCATGATATTTTCTTCCGGGCGGGCCAGCGCTTTGGTCACAAGGGTGGAGCCGCACCGCGAAACGTGAAAAATAAAGCCGGTTGGCTGCACGCTGTCACAGAACAAATCCTCATCATCCAAAACGGACATGTCTGTACTGAAGCTATTGCTGATCTGCCCGGTTTCCGCCAGCTGTTTTACGGTGAATATATACTGCCATTCCTGCAGCGGGTGAACGCCAAAATCGGCCCAGAGAATCCGGCCTGTCCCGTTTGGTTCGATTGCAACGGGCGCGGCGCAGGGAAAATCAAGGACCATCTGCCGCGCAGCCTCTCCGTCGAAATGACGATCCAGAATTCCCGGCATCAGTTCCATGACAACTTCATGGTCCGGCAATGCGTATATTGCCTCACTGGGCAAACAGCTCTCCTCTTTTCTGAAGCGTTTCAGTTCCGGAAATGTTATTAACAGGCTGGCGTTTCTTGCATATTAAAAATAGTAAATCAAGATATGGCTCCAATACCCTCAACAAGGAGGCTGGATGACCGTTCTGCCGGAGGGTAATATTAATATAGGGTGAATCGGCCAAGGATCGCCCGGTTTCAATTTTTTCCAATCTAGGTGCTGAAAATGAATGAGTTCAAAACGCCCGGCCAAAACAAACCAAGACCCACGGCGCTGGTGCTGGCGGCCAGCCGCAGAGGCGCCGAGGATCCGGTCGCAAAATTGCAGAACAAATCCCACAAATGTTTTGTGGAAATCGACGGCGAAGTCATGCTGGAACGGGTGATCGCTGTGCTGCTTGACGCGGGGATATTCCACCAGATTCTGGTGTCCATCGAATCCGCTGACTGGCTCGGATCTTCATCACGCTTGCAACAATGGCTGGATGAGGGGGCCATTCAATTTTCCGTGAGCGCCGGGACGCTGACGGACAGCGTCTTCAATGCGGTCAATCAAGCGGATACACCATTCCCCCTGATGATCACCACAGGTGACAATGCGCTCCATACGGCGGAACTGATAAAGGGGTTCTGGGAGACTGTGCAGTCTTCGGACGCGGAAATTCTGATCGGGGTCACGGAGGAAAAGCTGGTCAAATCCGTCTACCCGGACAGCCCGTTGGCCTTTCACCGTTTTCGTGAGGGCGCCTACTCGAACTGTAACCTCTATTTCATACGGTCCTCAGCCGGACTCTCGTTAGCCGAAGTGTTCAGGGGCGGGGGACAGTTCGGAAAAAAACATATGCGGGTGATTAAGGCATTAGGTCTTTGGACGTTCATTGTTTACCGGTTCCGTCTTAAAACAATGAAGGATTTCCTGGCCCATATCGGCCGCAGGTTCGGCACTACGGCGGAACCCGGTCTCATAGCTTATGCCTTCGCCCCCATTGATGTGGATAATCGCGCGAGTTTTCTGCTGACGGAAGAAATTTTGAAAAAGCGGCGCACCGCAAAAAGGAAATGATAATTCCGCAAGGTAAGGGAAAGAAAACTTCCGGTCAGACAGAGGGAAGAGAGACCATGCCTCACTCAAACCGCAAGGCGTCAATCGGATTGAGCTTTGCGGCTTTGCGGGCTGGATAAAAACCAAAGAAAACGCCGATCAGCCCGGAAATGGCGAAAGCGGCCATGGCCATATCGACGCGGATCAGGGTCGGCCATCCGGCAAGATTGGAAACCAGTATGGCGCCGCCGGTCCCGATGGTGATGCCGATCAGCCCGCCAATCAGACACAATGTTACCGCTTCGACCAGGAACTGGAACAGAATGTCCCGCTGTTTGGCGCCAAGCGCCATGCGAAGGCCGATTTCGCGGGTGCGCTCTGTCACCGAAACCAGCATGATATTCATGATCCCGATTCCGCCGACCAGAAGAGAGACGGAAGCAATAGCGGCAAGCAGAATGGCGAAGATCTGCGTCGCTTCCTGGCCCGCTTCCTGCATTTCCTGCAGGTTGCGGATGCTGAAAGTGTCAATCGCCCCGTTGGCGATGCGGTGACGGACACGCAGCAGAGTGGCGATATCCTCCATCACGGCATTCATATTTACCCCCTGCTGCACTTTAACGGTGATCAGTTGCACCGCATCGGGCGCCGCCTTGCTCTGACCGAGAATGCGTTTTTTTGCAGTCGATAAGGGAAGCATGATGGTGTCGTCCTGATCCGAGCCGAATGCGCTTTGACCCTTGGCCTTCAGGACGCCGACAATCTGGACCGGAACTTTGTTGATGCGCACGGTCTGGCCGACGGCGAGCGATTCACCAAACAATTCTTCGCGGACAGTGGCGCCGATGACCGCTACCTTGGCGGCGGTGCGGATGTCTCCTTCCTCAACAAAACGGCCTGCCTCGATTTCCCAGTCCCGCGCCAGAAGATAGTCCGGAGAAACGCCAATGATCGAAGTGCTCCAGTTTATATTGCCGAGAACGGCCTGTGCCGCGCCCCGCACCTCGGGCGCCACCAGAACAATGCCGGGGATGGTGCGGGCAATGGCGGTGGCATCGCCTTCCTTCAACTCCATCCCGCTGCCGCCGCCAAGACGCCGGCCGCCCTGCCGGCTGGCGCCGGGGGAGACCATCAGCAGGTTGGAGCCAAGGCTTTGCAGCCGCTCGGAAACCTGTCTTTCCGCGCCGCTACCCATGGAAACCATGGTGATTACTGCTCCGACGCCGATAATGATGCCAAGCATAGTCAGGACGCTGCGAAGCGCATTGGTCCGCAAAGCGATCAGAGCGACTTTGAAACTGGCGAAAATATTCATTGGGCGGCCTTTATACGGTCCGAACTCGCGGTGTCGGATATCACTTCACCGTCATGGAAGGTAAGGGTGCGTTTGGCATAATCAGCAATATTCTGCTCATGGGTGACCAGGATAATCGTCATGCCGCTGGCATTAAGCGTTTGAAAAAGCGCCATGATTTCTTCCCCGGTTTTGCTGTCGAGCGCTCCGGTGGGCTCATCGGCAAGGATGATTTCGGGATCATTCACCAACGCCCGGGCGATGGCGACACGCTGCTGCTGACCGCCGGATAACTGCGAAGGATGGTGATCCAGCCTGCCGGAAAGTCCAACTTCATCAAGCCGTTTCAAGGCCTTGTCTTTTCGCTCGGCCGTACTCATCCCGGCATAAATCAGCGGCACCTGAACATTGTCCAGGGCACTGGTCCGGGCCAGCAGATTAAACTGCTGGAAGACAAAACCCAATTTTCTGTTGCGCACCGCTGCCAGCCGGTTGCTGGACAGTCTGGACACTTCCTCGCCGCCAATGAAAAGCTGGCCGCGGGTTGGTGAATCCAGACAGCCCAACAGATTCATGAACGTGGATTTCCCGGACCCCGACGGCCCCATGATGGCGACGAACTCGCCTTTGCCTACGCTCAGGGAAACATCGCGCAACGCATGCACGGTCTCGCCGCCCATCACATAATCCTTGGAAAGGCCGATGGTTTCGATCAAAAGGGCGCCCATTGCCATCGTCATCCTCTAAAACCAGCGCGCGGCGGTCTTGGGCTCCGGCCCTGCGGCGCCTCCCCGCCACCGTTGCGGCTGGCCCGGACAATCACCTGATCGCCCGGCTTCAGTTCCTCCGAGGTGATTTCCGTATAGAGGGAATCGGCAAGTCCCGGCTGCACGCGCCGCGGTTCAGGTTCGCTGTTATCGCCCTCTACCCAAACGCGTCCGTCGCGTCCCCCCCGTCCGCGGAAGCTGCCTTGCGCGGCGTTGGCGCCCTCCCGGGGCCGCGCAGCCATCAGCGGCTGAAAACGAAGCGCAGCATTGGCGATGCGCATTACATCTTTGCGTTCGCCGGTGGTAATTTCCACATTGGCTGTCATGCCGGGCAGCAGTTTCAGATTTTCGTTTCCCGCGGCAATAATCACCGTATAGGTCGTTACATTCTGGATCTCCTGAGGCGACATGCGGATTTGTATCACTTCACCCGTAAAACTTTCGGCCGGGTAGGCATCGACGCTGAAACTGACCGGCTGACCTTTTACAAGCTGGCCGATATCGGCTTCGTCAACATCCGCCTCGACCTGAACCCGGCGCATATCTTCGGCGATGCGGAACAACACCGGCGCCTGGAAGGATGCGGCGACGGTCTGGCCGATATCAATGGCCCGCTCGATCACCATGCCGTCAATGGGAGAGCGGATGTCGGTCCGTTCCAGATCAACCTTGGACTGGGCGACGGCGGCCTCCCGCTGGATGACGACGGCCTTGGCGTTCACCACCTGCGCCCTGGCGATATCCCGCTGGGCGACGGCGTTTTCATAGGTGACCTGGGCAATATCCAGTTCGGCTTCTGAAATATGGCCGCGTTCGACGAGCGCACGTTTGCGTTCCAGTTCCCGCTCGTCACGGTGCATGATGGCATCTGCCTGTGTGACCCCGGCCTCGGAAACAGCGACATTGGATTTTGCCACTTCCAGTTCGGCGCGGGCCTGCTGGTAGCGGGCCTCAAAGCTGGCCGCATCGATCCTGGCGAGGATATCGCCTTTTTTGACCTCGGAATTAAAATCCACATTCAGCTCATTAATCTGGCCGGAAAGCTGCGAACCGACCTCGACGGTGACCAGCGGGCTGATCGTGCCCGACGCGGCGACAATGCGGCGGATATCCCCGGTCTCGACCGTGGCGAATGTGTAGGTCAGGCTTTCTTCTTCCGCACTGTCACCGAATACCATCAAAGCGATGACAATAATCATAATGAGCGCCAGCGCCCCGAGCACGCTCTTTTTACCGAAAAACTTTTTCATACGAAATGATCCTGGCAGACTGTTACTCTATACTATACGCGTTTCAACGGAATTTCCTACGCAACAATATCGAGCGGTTTTCCGGTTTTCAGAAAATGCTCGATATTCTGTAAAGTGCGGAAGCCCATGGCCTCCCGGCTTTCGAGCGTCGCGGAGCCGATATGAGGCAATAGGGTGGCATTGGAAAGCTTCGCAAGGCCGCGGCTGAGCCTTGGCTCATGTTCGTAAACGTCAAGACCGGCGCCGGCAATCACGCCATCCTTGAGCGCCGCAACCAGGGCGGTTTCGCGCACCAGTTCACCGCGGCCGGTATTGATAAGATAAGCCGATGGTTTCATGAGGCGCAGGGCATTGATGTCAATCAGATGACGGGTTTCAGGGGTCAGCGGGCAGTGCAGGGAAACAATGTCCGCCTGCTTGAAAAGGTCAGAAAGAACATCCAGATAATTTAACCCGAACATCTTTTCCGCATCCGGCTTGCGGGAACGCGAGTGATACAGAAGCTTCATATCAAACGCGCGGGCGCGTTTGGCCACGGCCAGGCCAATCCGGCCGAGCCCGATAATGCCGAGCGTTTTGCCGGTCAGCTTGCGGCCGAGAAAACCGAGCGGCGAGGGACCTTGCCAACGGCCTTGCCTTACCATTGTCTCACCTTCATGAAATCGCCGGAGCGTCGCCAGCATCAGCCCGATGGCCAGATCGGCGGTATCCTCAGTAAGCACATCCGGCGTGTTGCTGATGACTATGCCGCGGGTTTTTGCGGCGGCCAGATCCACCTGATTGACGCCGACGCCGTAAATGGCGATCAACCGGGTGCTATCGGGCAGGGCGTTGATCAACGGCGCCTGCACGGCGTCAAAAACGCTTGGGGCGAAAATGTCGCAAGCCTTCAGAGCGCGCACAAGCGCATGGCCGGCCAGAATACCCTCTTTTTCCGGGGCGGTCAGGTCGAATTTCTCCGCCATTTCGGCCATGACCCGTTCCGGCCAGCGGCGGGTCAAAATGACTTTTGCCTTTTTGTTCATTGTCGTATGAATAACCTCCACATAGAGAATAGGCAGACAGTAATGATTTTACCCAGCCAGCGCCACCTGTTCGGCATGCCGCGCGATGTCTGTTATCTGAATGCTGCCTACATGACCCCCCAGACAATCCGGATGGAGGAAGTGGGGGATTGGTCTTTGCGGCTGAAATCACGCCCCTGGGAACTGGCGCCCGCCGATTTTTTCACGGAAGTGGAAAAACTGCGGTCAGTATTTGCCCGGCTGATTGATGCGTCAGCGGATGATATCGCCATCACCCCGTCCGCCAGTTACGGTCTGGCCATTGCGGCAAAAAACCTGAAACCGGCCAAAGACAGCCGTATTCTGCTGCTGGAGGAACAATTTCCCAGCAATGTCTATCCGTGGATGCGGGTGGCGGAACAGTCGGGCGCAAAGCTGGAATTTGTGCCCATGCCGTCAGACTATGACATGACGGGGGCGGTTCTCGACCGGATTGAGACACTGGGAGACCAAATCGCCCTGGCGGCGTTGCCTCATCACTACTGGTCCAATGGGGTGAAGGTTGATCTGGCGGCTGTGGGCAGAGCCTGCCGGAAATACGGCATCAGACTGGCGCTCGATTTGACGCAGTCGCTGGGCGCTGTGCCCTTTTCGGTGCGGGATGTCGATCCCGATTATATTACCGCAGCCGCCTATAAATGGCTGTTCGGGCCCTATATCGTTTCATATTTCTACGCCGCCCCGCGCAATCAGGCAGATCTTCCAATCGAGGAAAACTGGATCAACCGGGCAGGCAGCGAGGATTTTGCCGGGCTGGTTCATTATCAGAAGGAATATCTTCCGGGCGCCCGGCGTTTCGATGTCGGGGAGCGGGCGAATTTTGCTCTGGTGCCGATGGCCCGTGCCGCCCTTGAACAGATTCTTGACTGGGGTGTTGTGAATATTGCGGAAACCATCGCCGGACATAGCAGGGCAATCGGCGAAATTTTCCGGCGGGCCGGATTCGAAATTATCCCCGGGGATAAACGCGGCCCCCACCTGATGGGGGCGCTGTCAAAAGACCCGTTGCCGGAAGATTTTCTCGTTAAACTTCAGGAGCATGGTGTTTATCTCAGTGTTCGCGGGCGGTCTGTCCGCATCGCCCCGCATGTCTATAACGACGCGGAGGATATCGAGCGGCTGGCCCGCGCCATGACGTTTTTGTGAAACCGAAATGCCCCCGCAAGCCATAATCTGCTGGTAATTTCCGCGCAGAAGGATATGCTCCCACAGGAATATTAGGGGAAAGTCGTAATAAACATGCGTAAACCATCGCGCATTCTTGTTTTTTCTTTGTCACTGGTTGGCGGGCTTTACTTGCTTCCGGTGAGCGCCGGCCTTCCAGCCGGCATGTCCTCTGACTATGAATATTCGATTTTTAGAAATGACAGGGAAATCGGCCGGCATATTGTGCGGTTTGAAGAAACCAGCGACGGTATAAAGGTCGATATTGAAGCCCAAATCCGCATCAAGGTGGCCTTTATTACCGTGTTTCGCCTGAACCACAATGCCAGTGAATTATGGCAGGGCGGACAACTGGTGACGATGTCGGCCCTGACCAAACGCAATTCGAAAAAAGCCCATGTCGAGGTCACGGCCCGCCCCGGCCATCTGGAAGTTAAAACCGACAAGGATGTTACGTCTGCCCCTCTGGATTCGGTTCCCACCAGTTTTACCAAAACCAATTTGTGGGAGACGGTGGGGGACAGACCGCTGGTTCTGCTTGATACCCTGACCGGTCAGCAACAACCGTCCGATTTTCGTGCCGGGGGCCTTGTCGGCCTGGACCTTGACGGCCGGACAGTTGATGCCCGCTATTATTCCATCACCCGCCGCGACACCGGCGCGCTGACCCATGAATTCTGGGTGGATGAAGCGGGGAACATGATGCAGACACATCTGATGACCAAGGATGACCAGTCAATCTATTACCGCTTTTCCGGTATTTGAGCCTCCGTCCCCCTGTTCCAATTCGGGACAGTGTGCCAAATCGGCACAACTAAATTGTCCCAAAACAATACATTAACTTTTATTAAAATTAACGTTAACTGTTAAGTTATTGATTTTTATGGAATAAAATTTCTGGCACGGAGTTTGCTCTGTAAAGGGATGTCATCCCGATAACTTTGCCTGAGGTTAGAAGGTTGACAGTGTGTCCCGAGTACGGCGCCGGCTCGTTTGCCTGAGCGGGCCGGCGCTATGAACTTCGGCGGCGGGTCTCTGACCCTCCGCCTTTTTCTTTTTCAAGCCCTTCTTTTTCTTGTTATTGACAAAAATATGCTATTAGTCCTATGGCGCACTGTAAGAGTATTTTATACTTAAAATAATTAAACGGAGACGCCTGTGACTGCACCGACTCCCTGGCCCGGGATGGACTGGGCCGATCCTTTGCTGCTGACGGAAAGTCTGAGCGAAGAAGAGCGGCTGATCCGGGACAGCGCCCATGCCTATTGTCAGGAAAAGCTGATGCCGCGGGTGCTGGAAGCCAACCGGCATGAAATTTTCCACCGGGAAATCATGACCGAGATGGGCGAGCAGGGCTTGCTGGGGCCGACCATCGAAGGCTATGGCTGCGCCGGGGTCTCCTATGTCGCCTATGGCCTGATTGCGCGGGAAGTGGAGCGGGTCGATTCCGGTTACCGTTCCGCCATGTCGGTGCAGTCCAGCCTCGTAATGTATCCGATCTATGCTTACGGCAGTGAACAACAGCGGGAGAAATACCTGCCCAAACTGGCGAGCGGCGAATGGGTCGGCTGTTTTGGCCTGACCGAGCCCGATGCCGGGTCCGATCCCGGCGCCATGAAAACCCGGGCGAAACCGGTGGATGGCGGTTATTCTCTCTCGGGCTCGAAAATGTGGATCACCAATTCCCCCATCGCCGATGTGTTTGTCGTCTGGGCCAAAACCGATGACGGCGTCATCCGGGGGTTCGTGCTGGAAAAGGGCATGAAGGGCCTGAGTGCGCCGAAGATCGAGGGCAAATTCTCACTCCGCGCCTCCACCACCGGGGAAATCGTGATGGACGGGGTTTTCGTCCCGGAAGACAATCTGCTGCCCAATGTGGAGGGCCTGAAAGGGCCGTTCGGCTGTTTGAATAACGCCCGGTTCGGCATTGCGTGGGGCGCGCTGGGGGCGGCGGAATTCTGCTGGCACGCCGCCCGGCAATATACGCTGGACCGCAAACAGTTCGGCCGGCCGCTGGCTGCCAATCAGCTGATTCAGAAAAAACTCGCCGACATGCAGACCGAAATCACCCTCGGCCTGCAGGGTTGTTTGCAGGCGGGACGGCTGAAGGAGCAGGGCAAGCTCGCCCCCGAAGTCATCTCCCTTCTGAAACGCAATTCCTGCGGCAAATCCCTGGACATTGCCCGCGCCGCCCGCGACATGCATGGCGGCAACGGCATTGCTGATGAATTTCACGTCATCCGCCATGTGATGAATCTGGAGGCCGTCAACACCTATGAAGGCACCCACGACGTCCACGCCCTGATCCTGGGCCGCGCCCAAACCGGCATCCAGGCCTTTTCCAACTGATAATTTTTCAGGTGGGGCAACCTGTCAGGCGTGTTTTATATTACATATAGTAAAAAATACTTTACATTATGTTATTTCCATATTACATGATGGCTGGCACATGCTCAGATGGAGAAGATTATTATGTCAAAACGCGAGCAGGCGACCTGGGTCGCTCTTGTTACCGAAGCCCTGGTGGCCTGGTATTATTTCACCAGTCTGCAGGGGTTTGCCGACCCGCTGGATATTTACAGCGTTGAGATGGCCGGGCTGATTATCAAGGTCATTGTGATTTCCATCGCGCTCGCCATCGGCGGGGAAATTGTGCTGTCCGTCGCATCCCGCGATGTTAAAGACAAAGTAGACGCTGACGAGCGCGATTACATGATCGACGCCAAAGCCACCCGCAATGCCTATTATGCCGTTGTGGTTGGTGTGGCCCTGCTGATCGGGCAGATCGCAGTGGGCGAGGGCTGGCAGATGGGCCTTGCCGAACGGAATATACAGATCACGCCCATTCTGGCGGCGCATATACTGCTCGCACTTCTGATATTTGCCGGCTTTGTGAAATACGGCACCCGGCTGTTTTATTACCGGCGGGGGTATTAGGAGCGGGACATGGTTGCGACAAGGATACAGAATTCCATCCGCCGTCACCGCTTTGATGCGGGGGAGATGACCCAGCAGCTACTGGCCGACCGGGTGGGCGCGACGCGCCAGACGATCATTGCGCTGGAGGCCGGGAAATACGCCCCCTCTCTCGAACTCGCCTTCCGCATCGCCCGCGCCTTTAATGCGGATATCGAGGATGTCTTTCACTATCCGGACCATATTTAGGGCCATGCCCTTAAATCACAGAAACCGGCAAATGTTAGATGTCACGTAGAATATTCTATACTATACTAATAGTGTAAAATATAGAGAGGGAGCCAGCTGCCAAACAAAAGTCCGGTTTTATGTCAGGCCGGTCTCGCTTGCCGGCCGCTCCCGGGGGAATTAGTTCCGGGGACATAGCGTATATCCCCAGATACTGGACAAAGTGGACAGATATAGCAGTATTTATTCATGAAAGTTTTGAAGCCAACAATCACTGCCTTTGAAAGCTCCCCCGATTGTGGCATGGGACTGGCGCGTGACATGCGCGTTCGCTGGGCACTTGAAGAGGTGGAGCAGCCATATGACGTTCGTCTTGTGTCATTCATTGAGATGAAAGAACCCGCGCATCTCGCGGTTCATCCTTTCGGGCAGATTCCGACTTACGAAGAGGGCG
Source organism: Alphaproteobacteria bacterium (assembly GCA_021774625.1). Lineage (GTDB taxonomy): Bacteria > Pseudomonadota > Alphaproteobacteria > Sphingomonadales > JAKSBY01 > JAJFIV01. Next base: position 95,060 of record JAJFIV010000030.1, read on the forward strand.
AACTCGCCCTCTTCGAGTCGGGGGCAATTGTGTTCCATATCGCAGAGCACCATGCAGGTCTGTTGCCAGTTGATGCGAATGCTCGGGCGCGAGCCATCACTTGGATGTTCGCCGCGCTAAGTACGGTGGAACCACCGATCGTCGATCGCGACGTCGTTGAATATTTTGAAGATGGCAAGAGTTGGCAGGCCGAACGCTTTGCTATGGTGGATGAGCGCATTCGTGGACGGCTGAACCAACTTGTTGCGCACATGGGCAACGCCGACTGGCTCGATGGCGCATTCAGCGCGGCCGACATTTTGATGGTGCATGTGCTGCGCAGGCTGGAAGGATCAGGCATCCTGGACGAATATCCGACTCTCTCTGCCTACATAGCCCGCGCCGAAGACAGGCCCGCTTACAAACGCGCTTTCGCCGCTCAATTGGCTGCCTTTACTGCGTCCCACGGTGAAGGAGCAAACCAGTGACGGCGACCAATCCTCAACAAGCCAGTTGAGCAGCCGACTGATCGCTCCTGGCCGATCAGGGCCTTAAGCAGCACAATTTTAGGGTACCTGTATCTGGGGGCAGTACATAATTAATTTGGCGGCGATTCACGGATTACGTGGATTATGGCGCAGTTTACCAAATACACTTGATCATTGCTCTTTGACAGTGGCAATCATCCCTCCCGGGTTGCGCTGCAACTCAACCTTGGGCGGGTCCCGCACCCAGTTCCTAATGCAATTACGCTATGCCCCCGGATACCCTGATACCTGTCCGGATACCTGTCTAGTCGCTTTTGTGCTCCGCACTAAATGTGGGAACGCCCGCCGCATCGAACATCTCAATTGATGGTTCGCCCGCGTCATCGACAGCTATACGGATGCGAGGTCGTCCTTCATGATCGGAGATCACGAGAGAAGCGGTTTTATTTTCATTTGATAGCCAGATTCTCTCAACACCCTGACTGCTTTTGACCGATCCCGGCTCAAAGGGACGTCTGTCGCTTATAAAAAAACCGGACTTCCAACCGCTTCCATCTTCGCTTTCCCTCTTTATCATTCCAATTCCGTCAGTGAGTTGGTGGGTATAGTCGAATATGAAGGCGCTTTGGCGGCTGTCGCGCAGGCGCGCCAGCGCTATCCCACCCGCCTCATTGCCGTCCTCTTCGTAAAAGATGATGCCCGCCATACCTTCAATGCTTCGTTTGGGATAGGTTTCGCCCCTGTATATTACAGCGGGCTGATGCGCTTGATTTGCGATCGCGAGGCGCAACGTTCCATCCGGATCCACGATATTAATCCGTTCGGCAGTGATTGTTTCGAATGCCGCCGGGATCGGGCCACGGATATCGGATGCGCTTGGGGAACCGGGTATGTATGGCCAAGCGGCAAGCCCCAATGCGGTTGCCGCGAGCGCGATGGCCAAGTGGTTCGAAGAAAAGCGGCGATTGGTCTCTGTCATTGGTTTCTCCTTTTTGCTCTGGTTGCCTGTATCTGGGCAGGGTATCAGGGTATCAGGTATCTGGGGGCAGCATATCATTAATTGCCGGGGGTTTGCAGGCGGCCTGGTTTTGTCCATGGCTTGGTTGGCTGGACGGGCGGTTTCCAACCATCCGCACCTTCACGGGTTCCGGGCGGGCCTTATCACAGTCCCGTCAGACCGGAATTTGCCAGATGCAAAGCCAGAGTATCCGGGTTAGTGTTTTGGCATGAGATCAATCGTGAAGCCGCCGGTTATCGCTCTTTTCCTGTTGGCCGGACTGGGGCTGGCCGCCTATCAGGTCGCGGGTTCCAGCCAGGTGCTGTTGCTGGCAATCGGCGGGCTTCTCGGCCTTTCCCTTTATCATGCGTCCTTCGGCTTTACGTCGGCGTGGCGCAATTTTATCCGGGACGGGAAAAGCGCGGGGCTGCGGGCGCAGATGGTTATGCTGGCGCTGGCTGTTTTGTTGTTTTTTCCGGTTTTGAGTTCCGGGGTGCTGTTTGGCGCGCCGGTCAGCGGCAGTATTGCCCCGGCCGGCACTTCCGTGCTGGTTGGCGCTTTTCTGTTCGGTATCGGCATGCAGCTTGGCGGCGGCTGTGCGTCGGGAACATTGTTCACGGTCGGCGGCGGCAGCACCAAGATGATCGTGACCCTGCTATTCTTCATTGCGGGTTCTGTCATCGGTACGGTTCATCTTGACTGGTGGCATGCCCTGCCGGCCCTGAAATCCATTTCCATGACGCGGGAAATGGGTCTGTTCCCGGCCCTGGCAGTCAATCTCGGCCTGTTTTCGCTGATTGGTTTCGGGGCCTGGTACTGGGAAAAACGGCGCCATGGCGTCACCGAGCCGATTGGCCGGAAATCCGGCGGCTCCAGGCTTCTGCAAGGTCCCTGGCCGATGGTATGGGGGGCGGTGGCTCTCGCGGTTTTGAATTTTGCAACCTTGATCGTCGCCGACCGGCCCTGGGGAATTACCTCGGCCTTCGCCCTCTGGGGGGCGAAGGGCGCCTATGCCGCAGGATATGACATCACCGCCATCCCGTACTGGCAGGGGACGGAAGGGCTGCTATCGCGGTCTGTCTTTGCCGACAAAACCTCGGTGATGAATTTTGGCATCATGGCAGGGGCATTTCTGGCCGCCGGTGTGGCCGGCAAATTCGCGCCGGTGTGGCGGATTCCTGTCAGACATCTGATCGGCGCGGTCATCGGCGGCCTGCTGCTGGGATATGGCGCGCGGCTCGCCTATGGCTGTAACATCGGGGCCTATTTTTCGGGTATTGCGTCCGGCAGTCTGCACGGCTGGGCGTGGCTGGTCGCCGGCCTTGCCGGCAACGCGGCTGGCGTGAAATTCCGGCCGTTCTTTGCACTGGATACGCCGGATACCACCATCCAGGGCGGTTGCTGAAACATACTCGCCAATTCCTGTTTTGATATGCTAGAAAAGTGTCGTGCGCAGGATTCGGAATCCCCTGCGTCCGTTAACAGCGAGGAGATTAAAACAATGTCAAAGATGACTCACTATACAATCGGGGCGGTCTTTTTGTTTTCCGCCTCCATGGCCTCGGCGCAGGACGTCGATATTCCTTATGAAAAATTCAAGCTTGATAACGGTCTGACCGTTGTCGTGCATGAGGACCGGAAAGCCCCCATCGTGGCCGTTTCGGTCTGGTACCATGTGGGATCGAAAGATGAAAAGCCGGGCAAGACCGGCTTCGCCCATCTGTTTGAGCATCTGATGTTCAACGGATCGGAAAATTATAATGATGAATATTTCAAGCCGTTCGAGCAGGTCGGCGCCACCGGCATGAACGGCACCACCTGGTTTGACCGCACCAATTATTTCCAGAACATACCGACGCCGGCGCTTGATATGGCGCTGTGGATGGAATCGGACCGTATGGGCCATATGCTGGGCGCCGTCACCCAGGAAAAACTGGATGAACAGCGCGGCGTCGTGCAAAATGAGAAACGTCAGGGCGACAATCAGCCCTATGGCCTGACGGAATATAGCATTCTTGAGGGCCTGTATCCGGAAGGACATCCCTATCGCTGGTCGACCATCGGCTCGATGGAGGATTTGAATGCGGCCTCGCTTGAAGATGTGCATGAATGGTTCAAGGCCTATTACGGCACGGCCAATGCCGTTCTGGTTCTGGCCGGTGATATCGACGCTGAAACCGCCCGGCCATTAGTAGAAAAATACTTTGGTGATATCGCCGCCGGACCGCCGGTGAAGCAGCTGAAATCGCTGGTGCCCGACCGTACGGTCAATACCCGCGAAATGATGTATGACCGGGTGCCCCAGGCGCGCATCTACCGGACTTGGGCGGTACCGGGACGGATAGAACAGGATGCCAGCGTGCTGGCACTTGCTGCCACGGTTATAGGTGACGGCAAAAATTCCCGGCTTTATCAGGAACTGGTTTACAAGTCGCAGATTGCGGTCAATGTCAGCGCCAATCTTCAGCCGTTCGAACTGACCAGCCAGTTTGAAATACAGGTCACCCTGAAAAATGCTGATGACATGGATCAGGCCAATGCAATCATTGACCGGGTGCTGACGGAATTTCTGGAAAAAGGCCCGAGTGCAGACGAATTGAAGCGCGCCAAGACCAAAATCAACGCTTCCGTCATTCGCGGACTGGAGCAGATCGGCGGTTTTGGCGGCAAGGCGGTCACCCTGGCGCAGGGCGAGCTGTATGCCGGTGATCCCGGTTTCTTCAAAACGTCGCTGAACTGGATTAATCAGGCATCCGCCGCGGATGTCCGTGCGGTTGCCAATGCATGGCTGGCCGATGGTCATTATCAGCTGGATGTGCTGCCTTATCCGGATTACCAGGTGGCGTCCGCAGGGGCGGACCGCTCAAAACTGCCGGATGTCACCAATCTGCCGGATCTGAAGTTCCCGGATATCCAGAGGGCAAAGTTGGATAACGGCATTGAAGTGGTATTGGCGGAACGGCATACCATTCCGGTGGTTAATATCGCCATGCAGTTTGATGCCGGATACGCCGCGGACCAGGGCGCCAAGCTGGGTACTTCGGGTTTCACCCTTTCCATGATGGATGAGGGAACGAAAAGCCGCTCAGCCCTGGAAATCAGTGCTGAGGCGGAAAACCTTGGAGCCAATATCTCCACCGCCTCCAGCCTCGACACGTCCCGTGTAACGCTGTCGGCTTTGAAAGCCGAGCTGCGGAGTTCGGTGGACCTGTTTGCCGATATCATCCGCAATCCGGCCTTTGCGCAGGCCGAGATTGACCGGCTCAGACCCCGCTGGCTGGCCAATATCCAGCAGGAGAAGGCGCAGCCCCTACAACTAGCGCTACGCACCCTGCCGCCTCTGATGTTCGGGGAGAATCACGCCTATGGCATTCCGCTGACCGGTTCGGGAACGGAAGCCTCCATTTCGTCACTCAGCCGGGCTGATCTGCAGGCTTTTCACCGGACCTGGATCCGGCCCGATAACGGCACGCTTTTTGTGGTCGGCGATACCAGCATGGATGAAATCCTGCCCATTCTGCAACGCGCCTTCGGCAACTGGCAGGCGCCGTCGGCTCCTGTTCCGGAAAAGAATATAGCGGAAGTTGCCGTGCCGGATAAGGCGCGGGTGGTCCTGATTGACAAACCGGGTTCGCCGCAAACGGTCATCTTTGCCGGTCATGTAGCACCTCCCACCGGGGCCGAAAACACTCTCGCCATCGACACCATGAATGCGGTGCTGGGCGGGCAGTTCACCGCGCGGGTCAACATGAACCTGCGGGAAGACAAGGGCTGGTCCTATGGCGCTTTCACCTTCATGCCCAATGCGAAAGGGCAGCGGTCGTGGCTGGCTTTTGCACCGGTTCAGACGGACAAGACGAAAGAGTCCATTGCGGAACTGGTCCGGGAATTCGACGAGTATCTGTCAGATAATCCGGCGTCGGCAGAAGAAGTTCAAAAGGTCGTCAACAACAATGTGCGGCAATTGCCTGGTCAGTTCGAGACGGCGGGTGCTGTCCTCGGCAGCCTTTTGTCCAACGCCCGCTTTGACCGGTCGGATGATTATGTGCCGAGGCTGAAAAGCCGCTATGAAGCCCTCGATACGAGTCAGATCAGGGCGGCGGCCTCTCAGGTTCTCCGTCCCGATCATCTGATCTGGGTGATTGTCGGCGACCGGGCGCAGATTGAATCCGGCATCCGTGAACTAGGACTCGGTGACATCGAAATCCGCGATGCCGACGGCAATTCCGTCGCGCCTTAACGGTCATTACAGAGCGAGTGCGGGCCCCTCCCTCTGACAGGGGGAGGGGCTTCTCTTTGCCCGAAATCTTCATCTTTTGGTAAGGCGTATTGGGTCTAATTGCTGCTGTCAGTATTGGGAGCAGTGCCGTGATTCGTGTCTCGGGCCTTATCAAGCGTTTTGGCGATCTTGTCGCCGTGGATGGACTGGATTTTCAGGCGGAAGACGGCCGCATCACCGGTCTGATCGGCCATAACGGCGCCGGGAAAACCACCACATTCCGCATTCTGTGCGGTCTTTTAAAGCCGGATCAGGGAGAGGGGCGCGTTGACGGTTTCGATGTGGTCAGGGACCGGATCGAAGCGCAGCGGCGGCTGGGTATTCTGCCGGATGTGCGGGGGCTTTACCCCCGGCTGACCGCCCGCGAACATATCCGCTACTATGGTTCGCTGCATGGCCTCGAAGGTTTGGCGCTGGAAAGCCGCATTCAAACGCTGATCAGCCGGCTCGGCATGGAGGAATTTGCCGACCGCCGGGCCAAAGGTTTCTCCCGCGGGCAGGAACTGAAAGTCGCGCTGGCCCGGGCTCTGGTCCATGCGCCTTCAAACCTGATTCTGGATGAGCCGACCAACGGATTGGATGTGGCCTCGACCCGCGCGGTGCACGCCCTGATCCGGGAAATGCGCGATCAGGGAACGGCCATTGTGATTTCCAGCCATATCATGAGCGAGGTCGCGAGCCTGTGTGACCGGCTGGTGATCATGGCCAATGGGCAGGCGGTGATGGAAGGGAGCCCGGATGAGCTGCGGGATCGCACCGGGCATGGCGAAATGGAGGATATTTTTCTTGCCGCCACGGCAGGGATGGCAGTGGCATGATGAACGGATTTCAGCCGGGATGGCTCAAACGGGCTTTGATCGTCTTCAAAAAGGAAATCCGGGATCACACCCGGGACAAGCGGTCGATTGTCTTGTCCCTGGTTTTTCCGCTGATGGCGCCTGTTCTGCTGGGTCTTCTGCTGTCCAGCATTGCCGATGTCAATGTTGACGGCGGTGATGTCCGCCGGGTGATAGCACCGGTCGCGGGCGCAGATTATGCCCCCGGCCTGATTCGTTATTTTGAAACCAATAATGTGGCGATCATTCAGGCTCCAATAAGCCGGGAGGAACAGGAAACAGCCGTCGCCGAACGCGAACTGCCCTTTGTTCTTGTGATCCCTGAGCGGTCTGTCGCGGACCCCTTTTTCAGTGTCGATCTGATCGTCAACCGCTCCAGCACCCGCTCAAATGCCGATGCGGCGCAGATCATGCGCCATATCACCGCCTATGGCCGTCTTCAGGCAGAGCGCATGGCCGTCAGGGCCGGTCAGGATACGCGGAGCGTGACACCGGTGACGGTGCAGCAGGTGCGGGTCGGCCGGGCGCCCAACACGGCGCATCTTTTCTATAATATGATTCCGGCGCTGCTGATTTTCATGGTGTTTATGGGCGCGGTTTATCTCGCCATCGACACCACCGTCGGCGAGCGGGAGCGGGGATCGCTGGAACCCCTGCTGTCTGCGCCCGTCGCCCGCTGGGAATTGCTGCTCGGAAAATCATTCGCCGCCTTTTGTTTTACCGCCGTCATTGTCGCCATTAATCTTCTGGCCTTTAATGTCTCGCTCAGCTGGGCAACGGCGGGTTCGGAATCTCTGGCGGCTCCGCCGGATGCCGGGACGTTCGCCGCCATGTTTCTGATCGCCCTGCCATTGATGGCGCTTGGTGTTGCCGTGCAGATGTCCATCTCCTCGGTGACCCGCAGCGCCAAGGAAGCGCAGATTTATCTCGGTCTGCTGCCGATCGTGCCGCTGATCCCGGGGTTGCTGCTGGCCTTTAAGCCGGTGTCCCTGTCACTGGGCCTGACAGCCATCCCGATCTTTGGCCAGATCGCACTGTTCGGAAAACTGATTTCAGAGGAAGCGGTTTTCCTGCCTCACATTCTTCTGGTCAGCGTGACCACATTCATCCTGTCGGGTGTGATTTTCTATGTGGCGTCCAGACTGTTCGAACGGGAAAAGCTCATCTTCGGGACCTGATCGCGGCAAGCTTGTATCGCAGTCTCTCAAAAGTTACAGTGCTCATCCGGGAAACAGGGGAGAGCATTATGATCCGCCGCATCTTTATTTCTATAATTTTGATTTTCACATTGCCGGTATTTTCCGCTGTTAATGCGCAGGATAAAGGGCTTCGGCTTCACATTTCAGTCGATATGGAAGGGCTGGCCGGGGTCGTGACGGGCGAGCAGCTTGGCCCGGGCGGGTTTGAGTATGAGCGGTTCCGTGAATTTATGACCGGCGAGGCCAATGCCGCGATTGAGGCCGCCTTCGCGGCGGGCGCAACGGAGATCGTCGTGGCCGACAGTCATGGCAATATGCAGAATCTGCTGATCGAAAAACTGCCGGACAATGTGACGCTTGTCCGCGCTTCGCCGCGGCCGCTTTCCATGATGCAGGGCATTGAAGACGGTCGTTTCGACGGCGCAATCTTTATCGGCTATCACGCGGGGACGACGGAAATGACCGGCGTGCGGGCGCACACCATGTCGAGCGCCCGGCTGACCGATGTCAAAATCAATGGCGAAGCCGTGAACGAAGCGGCCTGGAATGCCGCCGTGGCCGGTTATTTTGGCGTCCCGGTCATTATGATTTCGGGCGATGACGCCACGGTGGCGGAAAGCCGGCGGCTGATCGGCGATCTGGAAGGGGCGGTTGTGAAATGGAATTACGGCTTTCATTCCGCCCGGTCTTTGACACCGGCGGCGGCACAGGCGCTGATCCGGGAAAAAGTCAGCGCCGCCATCAGCCGTATCGGCGATTTTGCTCCGGTGCAAACGGACGGCCCGGTCACCATCGATATTGCTTTCAAACATTACCGCGCGGTGGAGCTTCTGGGCTATCTGCCGAATGTGGAACGCACCAGCGCGCATTCCATCCGCTTTGTGTCGGACAATATGGTGGAAGCCGCAAAAATGATGGAGTTCATCACCAGCTATGACAGCAATCTGAGCCCCTGATGCCGGATAATGGATGAACGCGTATTTCTGCAGGATCTGTTCCGGACAGCGCTAAAAGCGGCAGACCCCTGCCGGCTGACGCTGGAAGCGCTGGAGAAGCGCGCATTTCCAAAAGAGAGAATCACCATTGCCGGGGCCGGGAAAGCGGCGGCGGAAATGGCGCGGGCGGCGGCGGACTATTTTGGCGACCTCGCCTCAGGTCTGGTCATTGTTCCTTATGGCCATGGTTGCGAAACACACCGGATTTCCGTGGTGGAAGCGGCGCATCCCGTCCCGGACAAGGCAGGACAGAAGGCGGCGCAGGAAATTCTTGCCCTTGCCCGATCCCTTGGCGGCAAGGATCACCTGCTCTGTCTGCTGTCCGGTGGCGGCTCGGCGCTTTTGAGTCTGCCTGCGGCGGGAATTACATTCACGGAAAAACAGCGGATCAACAGGGTATTGCTGAAATCCGGCGCGCCCATTGCCGCGATCAATACGGTCCGCAAGCATCTGTCGGCGATCAAGGGCGGCAGGCTGGCGGCGGCGGCCTATCCAGCAAAAGTCACGACCTTAGTCATTTCCGATGTGCCGGGCGATGATCCGTCCGTCATTGCGTCCGGCCCGACGGTGGCCGATGTCACCACGCGGCAGGAGGCCCTGGCAATTCTGCAACATTACGGCATCGATATCGCCGGAGATATCCTGTCGGAAACCCCCAAACCCGATGATCCGAGGCTTGCCGGAATATCCGTAACGATTGTGGCCAATGCCGCCACCGCCCTGAACGCGGCGGCAGCTAAAGCGCAGACACGGGGCATAAAGGCGGTTATGCTCGGTGGTAATCTCGAAGGAGAGGCGAGGCGGCTTGCCCGGGCTCATGCCGCGGCCATCCGGCAACATCCGGATGGGCCACTGCTGTTGCTGTCCGGCGGGGAGGGGACGGTAAAGGTTACAGGGTCAGGCCAAGGCGGCCGCAATACGGAATTTTTGCTGGCGCTGGCGCTGGAGTTACGCGGCAAAGCCGGGATATTTGCGCTGGCTGCCGATACGGACGGCATTGACGGGACAAGCGACGCTGCCGGCGCCGTCATTACGCCCGATACCCTGATCCGCGCGCAGAAACTTGGCCTTGATGCGGCGTCGATGCTGGCAGATAATGACTCGTATCGTTTTTTTAAGGCGCTGGATGATTTGATTATCACCGGTCCGACCCGCACCAATGTGAATGATTTCCGCGCCATCTTCGTGCGTTCCTGTTGAATTTGGTGTAGGTTTCGGACGGGAAATTTAGAGGGAGGACGCATATGCTGGCGTTTTTAATGATTCTTGGCCTGGTCGTTCTGGTGGTCGGCTATGGTGTGCTGGCCTACAACAAATTTGTTTCGCAGAAAAACAAAGTGGAAGAAGCCTGGAGCGACATCGAAGTTCAGATGAAGCGGCGTTATAACCTGATTCCGAACCTGGTCGAAACGGTAAAAGGCTATGCGGGGCATGAGAAGGACACTTTTGCCGCAGTGGTCAAGGCGCGTACGGCGGCGGTCAACAATCAGGGCAGTCCGGCAGAGCAGGTGAAGACGGAAAATATGCTGACCGGCGCGCTGCGGTCCCTGTTCGCGGTCGCGGAAGCCTATCCCGACCTGAAGGCCAGCCGGAATTTTGCGGATCTTCAACAAAAGCTGGCTGAAGTGGAAGACCATATTCAGAAAGCGCGGCGTTTTTATAACGGCAATGTGCGGGATTTGAATACACGGGTTGAACAGTTCCCGTCCAACCTGATCGCGAACTGGTTTGGCTTTATCAAGGCCGAATTTTTTGAGCTGGACGATCCGGCAGCGGCGAAAGTCCCGAAGGTCAAATTCTAGGGGAAGGGCTGTGTTCCGCGGGATCGTTCTGGCCATTTTTTTTCTTGTGCCGGCGGCGTTGAGCGCCCGCGAGGAAATTATCGACTATCACAGTGAGATCGTTGTTCAGCGGGATGGTCTGCTGGACGTGACGGAAACCATCCGGGTAAGGGCGGAAGGCCGGCAGATCAGGCGCGGCATTTTCCGGGATTTTCCCACCCGTTACAAAAATGCCGACGGCACGATTTCCGCCACCGGGTTTGATGTGCTGGAGGTCAGGCGGGACGGCGCGCCCGAACCCTGGTTCACTGAACGGCAATCGAACGGAACCCGGCTTTACATTGGCGCCCGGGACGTAAGTCTTTCGCCGGGTGTTTACACCTATATTATCCATTACACATCTCCCCGCCAGCTTCGGCATTTTGAGGCGCAGGACGAGCTGTACTGGAATGTGACCGGGACGGACTGGGCGTTCCCGATCCTGCAGGCGAGCGCCAGGGTCATTCTGCCGCCGGGAGCTGAAATCACCGGAACAACGGCCTATACCGGCGCCCAGGGTGAGCGCGGCCAGGATTTCAGCGTGACCTATGACGGCGAAGCGAGCGCCCGTTTTGAAACCACACGCCCGCTTCGGCCGCAGGAAAATATCAGTATTGTCGTTGCCTGGCCTCCCGGCTTTGTCGATAAGCCGACCGCAATGGACGAAGCGGGTTATCTGCTATCGGACAATATCCATATTCTGGTCGGAGCGTTGGGTCTTGGCGCGGTCTTTGTTTATTTTCTGGTTATGTGGGTGCGGGTCGGCCGCGATCCCGAAAAGGGCGCCATTATCGCCCGCTATGAGCCGCCCGCCGGCTTTTCCCCCGCCGCCTGCCATTTCGTCAGCAACATGGGCTTTTCCAACACGGCCTTCACTGCCGCCATCGTCAATATGGCGGTCAAGGGCTACCTGATCATTTCGGAAGATGACGACAAGGATTATACGCTTACCCGGACCGGGAAAGACGCCGGCTTGTCCAAGGGAGAGCAGACAATTGCTTCCAGACTGCTGTCTTATGACAGTTCGATCAAAATGGAGCAGAAAAATCATACGAAAATCCGCGGGGCGCGAAAGGCCCTTGAAAGAGCCCTCGGAGCGGAATTTGAAGAAAATTATTTCCGGCGCAACCGGGGAGCCTATTTTACCGGGTTTGGCCTGGCGATTTTGGCCATTCTCGGCATGGCGCTGTTAAGTCCCCAGAGGGAAATAACCATTTTTATGAGCATATGGCTGGCGGGCTGGAGTTTCGGGGTTTATGCCCTGCTGGTGAGGGTGAAGAATAAATGGGTCAGCGCCTTTTCGAAGCGCTCGCTTGCGGGTGGTTTCGGCGCTCTCTTCGCTACTCTGTTTGCCTTGCCGTTTGTGGCGGGTATGGTCATCGGGCTGGTGTTTTTTTCCGCATCCTTTTCGATTCCCGCTGCGGTTCTCACCAGTCTCATTCTGTTTGTCACCCTGTCCTTTTATCACCTTCTCAAAGCGCCTACGCGCCTTGGCCGCCGCATCATGGATGAGATTGAAGGCTTCAAGCTTTACCTGTCTGTGGCGGAATCCGACCGTATGCGCTTTTTCAACCCGCCGGAAAAAACGCCTGAACTGTTTGAAAAATATCTTCCCTATGCCATTGCACTCGGGGTTGAGGATCAATGGGGCGGTCAGTTTGAGGATGTTCTGGCGGCGGCCTCGCTTGATCCCGGCCGGCGTGGCGGCGGTTATCATCCCGGCTGGTATCATTCCCGTGGCGGATTTTCCCGCGGCTTTCAGGCGGGCAGCTTTGCGTCCGGTCTGGGCGCCGGGTTTTCCAGCGCCATCGCGTCGGCGGCCACGTCGCCCTCCAAAGGCGGTTCCGGTTTTTCCGGCGGTGGCTTTTCCGGCGGTGGCGGCGGCGGTGGCGGCGGAGGGGGCTGGTAGGGTTCCTATCCCCTTAAGTAAGTTTCGAAAAAGGCGAGGGTGCGCTGCCAGGCCAGTGTGGCCGCGGCCTCATTATAGCGGGCAGCGCTGGAATCATTGTGAAAGCCGTGATCGGTGCCGGGATACATATTAAGACTGTAGAAAATGCCGGCGGCATCAAGCGCCGCCCGGAAATCCGGAATGGCGGCGTTGATGCGGCTGTCATTGCCGGCATAATGCATCATCAGCGGCGCTCTGACCTTCGCAATATCTTCCGCTGCAAGCGTCCGGCCATAGAAACAGACCGCAGCATTCAGTTCCGGATAGGCCGCAGCGCATTGCAGGGACGCGCCGCCGCCAAAGCAGAAACCGACCGAGCCGACTTTGCCGGTGGTGGCTTCATGGTTCCGCAAGTGGGGGACAGCGGCAAGAATGTCCTGCACGATCAGACTGCGGTCCGACGCCCCGAACAGATTGCGGGCGGCATCCTGATCTTCCGGCGCGCCGCCGGCCAGGGTCAGGCCATCGGGCGCAAAGGCAAAATATCCCGCAAGCGCCGCCCGCCGCGCCACGTCCTCGATATGCTTGTTCAGCCCGCGATTTTCATGGATCACCAGGATGGCGGGGAGCGTTACAGCGTCTTTGGGCCGAGCCCAATAGGCCTTCACCGCGCCGGAAACGCCATCATACATCGCATAGCCGGTATCCAGCCGCCCGTCGCTCTCGCTGACCTGCCGGGCCGCGGCATAGTCGGGCTCGATCAGCGGCAGGATGGCGCTTGCCGCGGCCGCACCTCCGGCAATTCCTGCCAGCCGCGCCAAAAACCGCCGCCGTGGCATCGCCGAATGAATATAATCATTGTAAAGCTCTATAATGCGTGGATCCATAAGTGCCTCCTGCGATAAGTATGTAGGGTGTCACTCACCCTGCTTCTGAAATAAGAAGACCTGCGGCGCGGCATTTTTATCCTCAAGGGAACGCCACGTGACCTGCATTCTGGTGGGCGACAGCAGGCGCAGTTCGCTTTCGAAGTTACAGTTTTTGGTGCAGGTGAAGACGATTTCCCTATCCGTCAGCCGGGTGACCCTGTCTTCAATTACCGGCCCGCGCGGTTCGAAATCCGCCCCGAAATCCTGCCCGCGGGCAATGATGGCGTCTCCCACCTGCCGGGTGATGGCGAAATTATAGTTCACATCGCCGGTTTCCTTGTTAAAGCCCTGAAAAACAGTCGCGAAACTGCCGCCCTGCGGCTCCACGCTGATCGTAACGCTCCGCGCCGCATCGTCTTCGGCCCGCCACATTCCTGCGAGCCAGCCTAACCTCCCGATGTCGTAAGGTTCCTGCGCCCAAACCGCAGTAAATGGGAGTAAAAGGAATGAAACAATTGTGAAACTGAACCTCATATGCGTTTCCTACCGCACTACGGGCAACACGATATAGGACGGATGCTCGGCGGAATGGTGGACCGTATTGCGGGCGGCCACGGCCTCACTTTCATCGTAATTATTGCCGCCGGTATTGAGGTTGCGGACATATTTCGGGAAGCTGGAGGAGGTGACTTCCAGCCGGATGCGGTGGTCTTTCTGAAAGACGATGGAGGTGGTCATGGGGGTGAAATCGAGTTTGTAGACTTCACCGTCCTCCATAAAGACTTCCCTGTCATAGCCTTCCCGGTAGCGGGCGCGGAGGATGCTGTCATCCAGGACATAGGCGGTGCCGTCAGGGGCAACATCCACCAGCTTAACCGTGAAGTCGGTGTCCTTCGCATCCGATGAAACATGAAGGATCGTGTCGATAAAGCCGGTGACTTCCATCGGCTCCGCCAGCGGCTCGCTGGTATAGACCAGAACGTCCTGCCGCGCCTCGACGGACCGCTGATCGCGGGCGCCGGGATGGACCAGACCACCATTGCAGCAATCGCCGCCGCCAATGGTTTTAACGGGGTTCATCGGATCATAGGTAAAGCTGTCTGACGCGGCGCCATCTCCTTCCGGCTCCAGGTTCAGCCGGCCATCGCCATACAGGCTGTTGGCGTTGCCATCGGATGTCAGATACATCCGCACGTCCTCGGCCTCTTCCGGCGGCCATTGATCGGCGGCGCGCCATTCATTGACGCCCATGGCGAAATAGCGCACATGCGGCGTATCGGCGGCAAAGGCGTTCTGATCGCCTTTCAGCCATTTGTCAAACCAGCGGAAAACCTCACCGGTGGCGTCAAAGCTGGTATCGCCCATATTGCGCTCGCCGATAACGGAATCGGGGCCGAGCGTATTAAACCGGCAATGGACATTGGGCGCGGCCACCACATACTGATTGTCCCGCGCCTCCGCGTCGACGCCGGCTTCCCGGGCATGGTTGAACAGCGCCATGTTGGGACCGATAGACACGTCATACCAGCTGTTGAACCAGAGCGCAGGCACCCCCCAGGGTTCGTCATCATGATAGAGCCCGCCTTCAAACCAGCCCGCATCATCGGGTTTGCGTTTGATGAAGTCCTCATAGGTGGCCGGCGGTTCGCCCAGGCTGCTGAGAAGCTCGCTGATCGGCAGATGGTTGATATGCTTTTCCCAGTCCACATCCGGCTTATCGACGGCAAGATCGTTATACTGGCTGACATAGGCCCGGGTTTTGGCATCCAGTCCCTCGGGAATTTGCGCGCGCAGGGGATTGTCGACGCCATAAAGCCAGACAAAAAACAGAATGCGCGGCGCGCCGCCCTTATACCAGTTTCCCTGTTCCTGGAATTCGCCGACCCGACCGATGCCGGCGCCCGACGCCTGCGGCACCATGGCGGCGTGGGCCGGGTGATTTTGCGCCGCCAGCGCCAGCTGCCATTCCGCCGTCGAGGAACAGCCGAGGGTGCCGACCTTGTCATTGGACCAGCCTTGATCCGCAATCCAGGTCAGGGCGTCATAGCCGTCGGTGCGGGGATGGCCGAGAATTTCAAACTTGCCTTCGGAAAAATACCGTCCCCGTTCATTCTGGACGATAAAAGCATAACCGCGGGTCACGGCTTCCACCGCATTGCGCAGATTGCCGCCGCGCAGTGTGTTGAAATTATAAGGCGTGCGGACAAAAATGGCGGGCAGGGGGCCGTCCGCATCCTTCGGCCGGTAAATATCCGTGGAAAGACCGACCCCGTCCCGCATCGGCATCAGCACCTTCTGCTCGACGGTAGCGATTTCGCTCAATAGCTTTTTGAGCGCTTCCTCGCTGTATTTTGAATAGTCCTGCGCCGCAGCTCCCGCCGCAAAAAACATCGTGGCCGCAAAAAATATAACTGTCCTGATTGTCCGCATGATCCGCCCCTTGAATTGAGTGTTACAGATCAAACTATAAGGTCTTTTCCGGTTCCGGCAAGAAGCCAGTTGACGAATTCATTTGCTATTTTCTCTGATCTATGTGACACACCGGCAGCTTTTACCTCGCGTGGACGGCGATCAGATCGCCCAGGGTGAAGGCTGGTTGAGCAATAATCCCTATGATCGTTGCCATTCGATAAGTGCGAAAAGCACATGAACAAGGCAGCTGATCTACGCTAGCTCCCTCCAAATTAAAGCATATGATCGCGGGTCACCGGATAACAATTCCGCCTGCGGCAAAATGAAAGTTTCCCATTGAAACAGTTTAATGAACTCGGCCTCGCCGAGCCTATCCTTCGCGTTATTACGGCGGAAGGATACACCAGTCCCACACCCATTCAGGCCCAGGTGATTCCCACCATGCTGGCCGGACGGGACGTTGTCGGCATCGCGCAGACAGGCACCGGCAAGACCGCCGCCTTTGTGCTGCCGTTGTTGCACCGGATCGCCAATGACCGCACCCGGCCGCAGCCCAAAACCTGCCGGACGCTGATCCTGGCTCCGACCCGTGAACTTGCGGCGCAGATCGCCGACAGCATCCGCACCTATGGCCGCCTGGTCCGTCATTCAGCAACCGTGGTTGTTGGCGGCGCGAAGCCGTTCCCGCAAATCAAGGCAATGGCGCGCGGCGTCGATATTATTGTCGCAACGCCTGGCCGGCTGGAAGACCATGTCCGCACCGGCGCCCTGCGGCTCGATGCGACAACCACCGTGGTGCTGGATGAAGCCGATCAGATGATGGATCTCGGCTTTATGCCGGCCATCCGCCGGATTATGGCGAAGCTGCCAAAAGGCCGTCAAACGCTCTTGCTGTCGGCGACCATGCCGAAGCAGATCCGGGCGCTAGCCAATGATTTTCTGACCAATCCGGCGGAAATTTCCGTCGCGCCGCAATCCAGACCCATCGAGCGCATTGACCAGAAAGTGTTTCTGACCGACGGGCCCACCAAGCGCCAGTTGCTAAACGATATCCTGAAAGGCACGGACGCCCGGCGCACCATTGTTTTTACCCGCACCAAACGCGGCGCCGACAAGGTGAAGACCAATCTCGACAAGGCCGGCCTTTCCGCCGTTGCGATTCATGGCAATAAAAGCCAGAACCAGCGGGAGAAGGCCCTGGCGGGCTTCCGTTCCGGCCGCACGAAAATTCTGGTCGCCACCGATATCGCCGCGCGCGGTATTGATGTCGATGATATCTCGCACGTGATCAATTATGAACTGCCCAATATCCCCGAAGCCTATGTTCACCGCATCGGGCGGACGGCGCGGGCGGGCAAAAGCGGCATCGCGATTTCCTTCTGTGATAACACCGAACGCGCCTACCTCAGGGACATCGAGCGGCTGATCGGCAGCGTCATCGTCAAGGAAACCACCGGCGCCGCCAGCGACTGGTCGCCGGATGCCCGGACCGACGTCAAACCCAAGGGCAATGGCAGGGGCAATGGCGCGGGCCGTAGTGCAAAACCGGGCCAGAAGCGTCATTCCAGCAGCCACAAACCCTGGCATAAACGCGCCAAAAGGCGGGACCGTACGCAGGGGCAAACGCAGCAGGCCAGCGTTTAATCGACGATTTGGATCGTACTCCACTGCTGACGGCTGACGATATCGGACAGCCGGGCAAAAGCATCGCCCATGGCCGCATCCCCGGGGAAGTCCGCGCGGCTGTGGCCGTGCTGTGACAGGGGTTCGATGCGGAACAGGATCAGTTCGGCCTCATTCCCGGGGCCAACCTCCCGCACCATGCGCGACATGATAACCTCGCTTTCCATATTCAGGCCCTGATCGGCCAGAAACCGAAGGGTGCGGGCGGCCTCGCCCGACGGGTCCGCCTGACTGTAAGCCCAGGTGTTATGGACATAACGTCCCTGGAATTCTGTCGGACAGGAACATTGCCCTAAAGGTAAATCGGGTTTCGCCCTCAGCAAGGTGGGTAGATATTTGATGCAACTATTTATTGTAATAATTCGTATAAATATTATTGCATCAATTGTTAGTTAATGAATAGGATGGGCAGTGAAGGCAAAGGGGCTTGGAGAAACAGTATGTTGAGAAATTTTGTTGTTATCGCTTTGCGCAATTTGATGAAGAACAAGTTGTTTTCTCTCATTAATATTGGTGGGTTAGCCTTAGGACTAACAGTTTTTCTCTTCACGAATATCCTCGCCAATTATGAACGCGAATATGATTCGTTCTTTGAAAAGTCGGACCGGATCTTTATGCCGACAATTCACTTCGCCCCGGGATGGTCGGCAAACATGCGCACTGCGCCTTTCGTGCCGACGGCAATGGGCCCACTGATGGGCGAATTTCCAGGGGTGGAACAGGTCGCGCGAGGGCTCGAGCGCCCCTTTATCGCCCGGATTGATGACAGGAAATTTCAACAGAAAATCCGCTTTGTCGATGAAGGATTTTTTGAGATTTTCGATCTTGAGTTTGTTGCGGGCGATCCCAACACGATGCTTGGCACCCCTAACTCTCTAATCATCAGCGATAGGATGGCTGAGAAGTATTTTGGAGAGGCAGACCCTCTACATAAGATTATTACTGTAGACGGCCAGCATGACATGCAGGTCTCGGGTATTTTCCAGAGCTTGCCGGAAAACAGCCATTTTAGGAATTCCTGGGTGGTCGAATCCCCGTTGGATATGATTGCGTCGATGGAGGCCATTTCGCAGCTGAACGGAGAGGATAAGATTGGTAACTGGGAAGAAATCGATCCTAAGAATATGACCTATGTTCTTCTTAAGGAAGGGGTCGCTCCGGCGGATCTGAATAATAGTCTTGAAGAACTAAGATTAGCTCATATGCCCGAAGAACTGCGCGAATTGATCAGTAAATTCACCCTGATCCATGTTTCCAGGTTTAATACCTATATCGAGGACGCTATGGGCATTCCCGTTTACGGGGTGATTCAGGCGATCGGGTTGTTGATCCTGATAATGGCCATATTCAATTATACCAACCTCACAACTGCCCAAGCCATGACCCGGTCGCGCGAAGTCGGTATACGCAAAGTCTTGGGTGCGGACAGAAAGAGCTTATTTGTCCAGTTCACGATGGAGTCATTCATTCTTACTTTCATCGCGGCGTTTCTGTCGATCGCCATTCTTGAATTTGTGTTGCCGTTCCTAAACGACATCATTCACCGCAATGTTCGCTTTGACATTTTTGGCAACCCAGGCGCGGCGACCTTTTACTTCGGCACCATATTCCTTACCGGATTATTGAGTGCTGCATATCCGTCTACGGTGCTTGCACGCATGAATATCAGCCAAGTGCTGTCCGCTTCCATGCGGTTTGGCAAGGCGACTGTTTGGCTGCGCAACCTGATGCTTGGCGTACAATTCACGTTCGCGATTGTGTTGACGACTATTGTTTTCATCATAAGTGCTCAGAGCAATATGGTCAAGGAAGCCACAAATTCTTTCGATCGTCAGCACATTGTCAATTTGTTTGATGTCCGACCGGAAATGTTATCTTCGTACGACGTGTTAATTAACGAATTGAACGCAATTTCCAGCGTTATAGCCGCTTCAGGCGAAAGTATCGTCCCGTTTGAGGGTACGCAGTTCTTACTGGATATGGCTACAACACGTCAACCAGAGGACAGGGTCCAAACAAATTTCTATTTTGTCGATGAGCACTTCATGGATGTATTCGAAGTGCCGCTTCTTGAGGGCCGAAGCCTGATGCGAAGCCGCCGCGATCTGGTTGAAGAATGGGACGAAGGTGATGACGCTCCTGCCACAATCAACATCCTTATCAACGAAATGGCCGTGCAGCAGTTTGGCTGGGTGTCGCCGCAAGAAGCGATCGGAAAACACATCTTCCAGATGTCGTCTAGTCCAGACTCAACCGCTTATACCATTGTTGGCGTGGTCGAAGATCGCGATTTGATTGGTCCGTCAGGCAGGCTTGCTCCGGCTGTATTCGAATTGCGACCAGGCTTCTTCAGCAGGGTATCGATCAGGATCGCAAATGGTGAAGTGAGTGAAACGCTCTCATCAATTGAGGAAGTCTGGAATCGAGTTTACCCGGCTTACCCATTGGTCCAAAACTCTTTGGAAGAACAGGTCACAAAAAGCTTCTCGTTATTTAATAACATCAGTTTGGCGCTAACAGGCCTTGCAATAATCGCGATTATCTTGGCTGGTCTCGGATTGTTCGGCCTCACCGTTTTCATGACGGAAAAGCGTACAAAGGAAATCGGTTTGCGCAAAGTATTCGGGGCTAGCATCCCCGTTATAGTTCGATTGCTGTTGTGGCAGTTTTTAAAACCGGTAATGGTTGCTATTGTATTTGGATTACCACTGGCATGGTGGCTCGCTCAGTTCTACCTTGAATTCTTCGGTAATCGCGTGACTTTGACCGCCGCGATCTTTATCGGAGCGGCCGTTTTGAACCTAGGAATTGCATGGGTTACGGTGGCGATCCACGCGGTTCAGGCAGCCCTGCCAAACCCAATTCACGCACTTCGCTATGAATAGATTAAGCGGACGCAATACTTAATTATGCATCTGACATGCGCCAATTAAGTATGGTGTCCCTGGAATTCGACGGTGTAAGCGCGGAATAACTCACTCCGCCGCCTGGCCACCGGATGCTTCTTTTTCAAAATCGGCGCGAGATATCGCCCCATATAGCGTTTCTTCATTTATAGACTTGGCTGCGGTGGGCGATGCGGATGACAAAGACGGTAACGATGTCATCATTAATTTTCACGCTGACCCGGTAGTCGTCTATGCGGTAGCGCCAGAACCCTGTCCATTCACCGGCAAGCGGGCCGCCAAATGCGCGGGGGTCACCCGATTCCACAAGCCGCTTTTCCAGCAAGGTGACAATCCTCCGGGCCTGTGTCCGGTCAAGCTTCATCAACGCCTTATAGGCGCGGCGCTCAAATTCAATCGTCCAGGCCAAGGGCCTGCTTCACCGTTTCAAGCGGAATGGTATCGCTGGGCGCGAAGTCCTTCATGGTCTCGCGCGCCAGATAATAATCCTCAAGGTCTTCTATATATTCCACAATCGCCTGACGGGCATAAAAAGTCTTGGTCCGCCCGGTTTTTCTGGCGAGCTCGGCAAGGCGCTGTTCAAGTTCGACAGGCAAACGAATAGCCAGCATGTGAGGCTCCAGTGATAAAGTTGCTATACGTATATAGCATAAATTGGATTAAATATCCAAGTTTATCGGTTGTTATTGGGAGCTACGATCACTCCGTTGCCTTTGCCACCGCATTTTTTCTTCAAAATCGGCGCTATATACAACTAAGCCGCGCTCCGCACTTTCAAATCCAATGCTTTCCCGGTTGCCAGTAACGCACGTTCCACTTCGCCGATATGGGAGCGGTGGTTGAGGTCGATGAGGCGGCGCACGGCGCGCTGGTCGCATTGCAGGCGGTCGGCGAGTGTGGCCTGGGTCATGTTCTGTTTGGCCATGGCGGCGATCAGGGCAAGTTTTGCGGCAAGCAGGATGGGAACGCTGATGGTCCGCCCGGAGGCAGATGATTGCGGCCTGGGGACGGCCCTGCCTTCCTTCGCGTAACCGGCGAGTGCGGTGACAAGGACATCGAGGGCATCTTCCGCATAATTGTTCGCCGGGGCGCTGGTCATGGCTTCCGGTACATCGGGAAAGGTAATGACACACTCGTCACCATAGCGTTTCAAATCGTAGCGATAATTCAACATGCTCTATGCCTTTCAAATCTTCTTTCTATCGACGCCCAGATGCTTGCACATGGCCTTCAAGAGCCCTTCGCCGATTTCGGTTCGCGGGTTTTTCATGGTGGTGAATTTATCACCGTAATAGAGTCTGCCATGCGAGCCTTTACCATGCTCGGCATCGTAATAAACCTGAATGCCTTCGGCCTTTCCGTGCCTCTTCAGCCTCTTGATCAGTTCTTTGCCGTTCATGTCGGAATATAGGACATATACGTCCTTATTGCAAGCGATTAATAGGACATATGTGTCCTGTCTGCAAATGTATGCATGGGGAACTCACTCCGCCGCCTTGGCCACCGGGTGTTTTTTCTTCAAAATCGGCGCGAGATACTGCCCCGTGTAGCTTTTCTTCACTTTGGCCACATCCTCCGGTGTTCCGGTGGCGACGATCATTCCGCCTTTGTCGCCGCCTTCCGGGCCTAAATCGATGATCCAGTCGGCGGTTTTGATGACCTCCAGATTGTGTTCGATGACCACCACCGTGTTGCCGGTGTCGACGAGGGCGTGGAGGACTTCCAGAAGTTTTTTGACGTCCTCGAAATGGAGGCCGGTGGTGGGCTCGTCCAGGATATAGAGGGTTTTGCCGGTGGCGCGTTTGGAAAGTTCCTTGGCGAGCTTGACGCGCTGGGCTTCGCCGCCGGAAAGCGTCGTGGCGGATTGCCCGACATGAATATATCCAAGCCCGACTTTTTTCAGCATTTCCATCCTGTCGCGCACCGATGGGACCGCCTTGAAGAATTTCGCGGCTTCCTCGACAGTCATATCGAGCACATCGGCGATGGATTTATCCTTGAATTTGATCTCCAGGGTTTCCCGGTTATAGCGCT
This sequence comes from Alphaproteobacteria bacterium, assembly GCA_021774625.1. GTDB lineage: Bacteria > Pseudomonadota > Alphaproteobacteria > Sphingomonadales > JAKSBY01 > JAJFIV01. The sequence continues at coordinate 117,445 of JAJFIV010000030.1, forward strand.
TGCCCTTGCACTGGTCGCACTGGACATAGACGTCGGGCAGGAAATGCATTTCGATCTTGATCAGGCCGTCGCCCTGACAGGCCTCACAGCGGCCGCCCTTCACATTGAAGGAAAAACGCCCCGGCTTGTAGCCCCGCGCCTTGGCTTCCGGCAGGCCGGCGAACCAGTCGCGGATCGGCGTAAAGGCGCCGGTATAGGTGGCGGGGTTGGAACGCGGCGTGCGGCCGATGGGCGACTGGTCGATATCGATGATTTTGTCGAGATATTCCAGGCCCTGCAAATCGTCATGATCGCCGGGCAGGGTACGGGAATTCATCAGCCGCTTTGCTGCCGCCTTATAGAGCGTGTCGATGGTCAGGGTGGACTTGCCGGAACCGGAGACGCCGGTGATGCAGGTGAGCGTGCCAAGGGGGAGGCTCGCCGAGACATTCTTCAGGTTGTTGGCCCGCGCGCCGGTCAGGGTCAGCAGCCTGCCTTTCTTACCGGGCCGCCGTTCACCCGGCACCGGAATCCAGCGCGCGCCGGTGAGATACTGGCCGGTCAGGCTTTTCTCTGACGCCATGACGTCCGCGGGCGTGCCTTCGGCGACCACTTCGCCGCCATGAATACCCGCCCGCGGGCCCATATCGATGACATGATCGGCGGTGCGCACCGCATCCTCGTCATGTTCCACCACCAGCACCGTATTGCCGAGATCGCGCAGGCCCTTGAGCGTTTCCAGAAGCCGGTTATTGTCCCGCTGATGGAGGCCGATTGAGGGCTCATCCAGCACATACAAAACACCCGTCAGGCCGGAGCCGATTTGCGAGGCGAGCCGGATGCGCTGGCTTTCCCCGCCCGACAGCGTGCCCGACGCGCGCGCCATGGTAAGATATTCCAGCCCTACATTGTTGAGGAAGCCGAGCCGTTCCTGCACCTCCTTCAACACCCGTTCGGCGATTTCCTTTTGCTTGGCGTTGAGTCTTTCCGGCAGGGCGTCGAACCACGCGCCGGCTTCCGATATGGAAAGATTGGTGATTTCGCCGATATGTTTGCCGGCTATCTTCACCGCCCGTGCCTCGGGCTTTAAACGGTAGCCGGAGCAGGCTTCGCAGGGAGCCGAGGACTGATAGCGGCCCAGTTCCTCCCGCATCCAGGCGGAATCCGTTTCCTTCCAGCGCCGCTCGATATTGCCGATCACGCCTTCGAATGGCCGCGCGACTTCATAGCGCCGGTGGCCGTCGTCATAGACCATGGTGATCTCTTCTCCGCCGGTGCCATGCAGGATGACCTGTTGCGCTTTTTCCGGCAGGTCTTCCCACGGCGCGGTGGTGGAGAATTTATAATGCCGGGCCAGGGCATCCAGCGTCTGTTCATAATAGGGCGACGGGTTTTTCTGTTTCGACCAGGGGGAAAGCGCCCCGTCCCGCAAGGATTTGGATTTGTCCGGCACCACCAGATCGACATCGAAATAAAGCTTTACGCCGAGCCCATCACAGGTCGGGCAGGCGCCGTGCGGGCTGTTGAAGGAAAACAGCCGGGGTTCAATCTCGGAAATGGTAAAGCCGGAAACCGGGCAGGCGAAACGTTCGGAAAACATCACCCGGGCTGGCTCGCCCTTGTCATCTTTCTCATCGGCCAGTTCGGCGACGGCCAGTCCCTCGGCGAGGCGGAGCGCGGTTTCCATACTGTCGGCAAGCCGGGTTTCCAGCCCTTCGCGCACCACCAGCCGGTCCACCACCACATCAATGTCATGCTTGAATTTCTTGTCAAGGTCGGGGGCGTCCTCAATCTCATAGAACTGCCCGTCCACCTTGATGCGCTGAAAGCCCGCCTTCGCCAGTTCGCGGAATTCCTTCTTATATTCGCCCTTGCGGCCGCGCACGATGGGGGCCAGCAGATAGAGCCGCGTCCCTTCCTCCATCGCCATCACCCGGTCAACCATTTGCGTGACCGTCTGGCTTTCGATGGGGAGGCCGGTGGCGGGGGAATAGGGGATGCCAATGCGCGCCCACAAAAGCCGCATATAGTCGTATATTTCCGTTACCGTGCCGACGGTGGAGCGGGGATTGCGGCTGGTGGTTTTCTGTTCGATGGATATGGCCGGGCTCAGACCGTCAATATGGTCCATATCCGGCTTTTGCATCAATTGCAGAAACTGCCGGGCATAGGCGGACAGACTCTCCACATAGCGCCGTTGTCCTTCCGCATAAATGGTGTCGAAAGCCAGCGAGGATTTGCCCGAGCCCGAAAGCCCGGTGATCACCACCAGCGCATCACGTGGAATATCCACATCCACCGATTTCAGATTATGCTCCCGCGCTCCGCGGACCGAAATGAATTTGTTCATGGTGTGTTCTTAACTATGCTTAACCGCCTCGGCAAGTCTTTATATGGCCGCTGCTGACAGGGATGCGGCAGCAGAAAAAAACCTGCCTTGTTCTCGCCGTTTATACTGCTCATACTCCCATATGGGGATAGACGGAAGGCTGGCCATGAAAATTTTACAGGCGTTTGTTGCGCTGCTTTTTGCAGCGGTTTTATTAACGGGCCCGGTCCTGGCGCAATCCCGGTTTCTCGACAAACTGAAAGACAAAGTTACGGATAAAGAAACCGTGGCCAGCGCCCTCAGCGAATCGGAAATCGCGGATGGCTTAAAGGAAGCATTGAAGGTCGGGACGGAAACGGTGGTTTCCCAGTTAGGAGCGACGGATGGTTTTCTGGCGGATCCGGATATCCATATTCCATTGCCGAAGTCGCTGGAACGGGCGCAAAAGCGGCTGGACACTATTGGCCTTGGCAATTTGGGGAATGATCTGGAAGAACGACTGAACCGCGCCGCCGAAGCCGCTACGCCCAGGGCCCGCGCGTTGTTTGTCAGCGCCATTCAGGATATGACGTTGGACGATGCAAGGGGCATCCTTAACGGCCCGGACGATTCCGCCACCCAATATCTGCGCGGTAAAATGTCGGAGCAACTCAGCGCCGATATGAAGCCGGTGGTCGACGACACCCTGGCTCAGGCCGGCGCGCTCGACGCCTATGACAGTTTCGCCGGCCGCTACGAACAAATCCCCTTTGTGCTTGTGCCGGATGTGAAAGCGGACCTGACGGACCATGTGACCGAACGCGCCCTTGACGGCATTTTCCACTATGTCGCCAAAGAAGAAGCCGCCATCCGCCAGAACCCGGTGAAACGCACCACGGATATCCTGAAAAAGGTCTTTGGCGCAGATTAGGATTAACGTCCACTTGATGCCTCACCCAGCGTCACCCGGGTTTGATCCGGGGTTCATACGTCAATAGAAATAGGAATTCCTGACCGAGTTCGGACTGACAGCTTAACCTTTCCCGTCATACCGGACTTGATCCGGCATCTATCTTCGTGACACGCTCTACGGATGCAAAAGAATGGCTATATCTATATCCTGGCCAGCAAAAAGCGGGGCACAATTTATATCGGCGTCACGTCAAATCTGATAAGGCGGATCTATGAACACAAGGAGGGGCTCATTGATGGCTTTACCAAAAGATATGCTCTCAAACATCTTGTGTGTTTCGAAGCCTTTGACGACATTGAAGCTGCTATCCGGCGCGAAAAACAACTTAAAACTGGAGGCGGGATTGGGAAATTCAATTGATAGAAACCAGCAACCCTCAATGGAATGACCTATATTCGACCTTATTTTAACGGCCGCAACATGGATGCCGGATCAAGTCCGGCATGACAAATAGGATTAAATCGTCATTCCGGGCATGACCCGGAATCCATGCTTCAGGCGATGAAACGGCGGATAGATGGACCCTGGATCAAGTCGGGGGGCTATTATTGGTTTATGTCTTCGGCCACAATACCATCTGGGTGCAGCGGAACAGGGCCAGCCTTTTGCCGGTACCTTTACCGGTGACGATGGCGTCCCAGACCTGGCTGGTGCGCCCCAGATGTTCGGCCTTGGCTTCGCACATTACGATGCCTTCCGTCAGGGTGCCGAGAAAGTTGGACTTAAGCTCGATGGTGGTGAAATTGAATGCGCCCTGGGGCAGGGCGAAGATAGCGCCATAGCCGCAGGCGGTGTCAGCAAGGGCGATGATGCTGGCGGCGTGGAGAAAGCCGTTGGGGGCCAGCAGGTCCGGCCGGATCACCATTTCGGCGGTCATCCGGCCATGCTCGGCATGGGTGAAGGTGATGCCAAGAAGCCCGGGCAGATAGTCCTGACCGCGTTCATTGATGGGGGCAAGGTCAAAAGGTGCGTCGTTCATTCTATCAGTCCTTTCAGGGCCAGAAGTTTTTCGGCCGCCACATTATCGCCGGAACAGATGGCGGCGATGGGGCCTTTGAAATTTTTGGCGCGGTCATCCAGCAGCAGGGCGATAGCGGCGGCGCCGCCGCCCTCGAGGACGATCTTTTCATATTTCAGCGCATGGACCATGGCCTCCTCAATCTGTTCATCGCTCACCTGCAAAATCTTGTCCACCAGATCACGGCACATGGGGAAGGTATAGCGGTTGTCGGCCTGGATCGGGCCGGGCAGGGCATCGGCGATGCTGGGGATTTCCTCCACCGGAACTATGCGGCCCGCCCTGATACATTCGATCATCGCCGCACCTTTCAGGGTCGAGACGCCGATCAGATTGATATCCGGTTTCAGTGTGCGGGCGGCGAGCGCAATGCCGGACATCAGTCCGCCGCCTGACACCTGAACGATCAGGGTTTCGATCTCCGGCCGGGCTTCGAGAATTTCAAGCCCGATGGTACCCTGGCCTGCAATCACATGCCGGTCGTCAAAGGGGGAGACGAAGGTCAAACCCTCCGCCTTTTCAATCTCATGGGCTTTTTCGGAAGCGATATCCTGATCGCTGCCATGAATGACGATTTCCGCTCCCAGATCGCGGATGGCATTGACCTTGCCTTCCGGCACAATCTCCGTCAGGCAGATCACCGCCCGGATGCCGAGCCGCTTGGCCATATAGGCTACCGACTTGCCATGATTGCCGCTGGAAGCCGTGACCACGCCCCGGGCGCGTTCTTCTTCGTTCAGGCTGAGGATCTTGTTGGCGGCTCCCCGGATCTTGAAGGAGCCGGTGTCCTGCATGGTCTCCATCTTCAGGTAAACGTTCGTCCCCAGCCGTTTGGAGAGCGAAAAAGATGGTTTCAGCGGCGTTACACAGGCAATATCGCGGATATTGACGGCCGCGTCCCGCACATCCTGAAATGCCAGATCATCATAACGTATACCGGTCATTGTCCCGTCTTTACTCCGTCAGACCTGGCTGCCAATATGACCGGATCATTGTTTCGAGACAAGGAGAGAAAAATGGGCGCAGAGACACCTGTCGATCTGGTGATTGAGGGCCGGGCCCGCGATCTTGGCGGTTTCGGGGTGCGCCGGGTGTTGCCCTCGGCAAAACGCCGGCTGGTCGGACCGTTTATTTTCCTGGACCAGATAGGCCCGGCGGAATTCTCGCCTGGCGAAGGCATCGATGTCCGGCCTCATCCGCATATCAATCTTGCCACCGTCACCTATCTGTTTGATGGCGAGATATTTCACCGCGACAGTCTGGGTTCTGCGCAGGCCATCCGGCCCGGCGCGGTCAATCTGATGGTGGCCGGGCGCGGGATTGTCCATTCGGAACGGACCGGCGGTGACGTGCGGGCAGCCGGCCACCGGCTGTTTGGCATCCAGTCCTGGATTGCGCTTCCGCAAGCGGATGAGGAAGCGGAGCCGGCATTTTATCACCATCCGGCAGACAGCCTGCCGGTGATGGAGCGGGACGGCATCAAAATGCGCCTGATCATGGGGACGGCATACGGTGAAACCTCGCCGGTCCAGACATATTCCCCGATGTTTTATCTGGAAGTGGATATGGCGGCGGGGAGCGAGCTGGCATTGCCGGATGAATACGCAGAACGGGCCGCTTATATCGTGTCCGGAAACGTGGCTTGCGGCGGGACGGCATACCCGCCAGGCCGGATGGTTGTTTTCAAACCGGATGGACCGGCTTCGATCAAGTCGGAAAAAGCGGCAAAAGTCTTGCTGCTCGGCGGCGCTCCCATTGATGGCGAACGCCATATCTGGTGGAATTTTGTCTCCAGCCGCAAGGAAAGGATCGAACAGGCCAAGCGGGACTGGAAAGAGGGGCGTTTTCCCGAGGTGCCCGGCGAGACGGAGTTTATCCCGCTGCCGGAGAAATAAGGCCCTTCGGCGGGCTCAGAAAAGACTCTCGCCCAAACAAAAAGGCCCGCGCTAATTTGCACGGGCCTTTCAGAGTTCTTGTCGTAGTGGTTTAGCTGACGACCTGAAGTTGTTCTGCAGATGTTTTCCCGTTTTTGCCGGTTTCGAGCTCGTAAGAGACAACCTGTCCCTCATCAAGACCGGCAAGGCCGGCGCGCTCAACGGCGGAAATGTGAACGAAGGCGTCTTTGCCGCCATCGTCCGGGGTGATGAATCCATAACCCTTAACGGGGTTGAACCACTTAACGGTTCCTTTAGCCATAGTATCTTCCTAACAATAGTCATTAATGCTTGCGCTTCATTGCGCAAGGGATAGTCAGCTCGTATGTTTCCGCAGGGTAGGTCGCTCGGTCGGCGTGACGAAGCAGAATACGCCATGGTCGCTAAGAACTGATCACGCCCATATAGTAGGCCCTTTTAAAAACAGCAAGTAAAAATTACCGTTTTCTCTTTCGATACGCCGTGTAACGCACTGAAAACCCGTCAAAATTAAATCAATTTTAAGCCTATTTGCCGATAGTGGCGGCAATGACAGCCGGTAAAGGGGCCGGCGGCAAGATCAGGTATGTCTTATGTTTGTTGCAATCGGGTTGGTTGTTGTTTTCGCCATGGTGTTCGGCGGTTTCGTCTGGGCCGGCGGAAAATTCGATATTATCCTTCATGCGCTGCCCCATGAAATGATGACCATTTTCGGCGCTGCGGTCGGCGCTTTCATCATCGCCAACTCCCTGCCGAAAATCAAAAAAGGCCTTGGCGGTCTAGCCACCGCCTTTAAGGGTTCCAAGTGGACTGCGCAGGACTATGTCGACATATTAAGTCTTTTGTATCTGCTTCTTAAGACCATGCGCACCAAGGGCGTTGTCGCGGTCGAGGCGCATATCGAGAACCCCCATGAAAGCAAGATCTTCCAGCATTTCCCCAAAGTCGCCGCCGACCATCACGTGACGGATTTTATCAGCGACTATATGCGCATGCTGACCATGAATTTTGACGATGCGCACCAGATGGAAGACATTATGGAGAAGGATCTGGAAAAACATCATGCGGAAGAGCATGAGGTCCAGCACAATTGGCAGAATATGGCGGACGGACTGCCCGCCCTCGGGATTGTGGCGGCCGTGCTCGGCATCATCAAGACAATGGGTTCCATCAACGCGCCGGTCGAGGTTCTGGGCGCCCTGGTCGGCGGCGCCCTGACCGGCACCTTCCTCGGCATTCTCCTGTCCTATGGGATGGTCGGGCCGATTGCCGCAAGAATGGGCCAGGTGATTGCCGAAAACGGGCAGTTCATGAATGTCATCAAAAACGTGATTGTCGCCCATATGCATGGCAATGCCCCGCAGATTTCCATCGAGATCGGCCGCAAGGCCATCCCCACCTTGCTGCAGCCCGGCTTTGTCGAACTGGAAGACGCCCTGTCCGAACTGCCGCCTGATCTGTAAGCTTGTCTCGTTTTAAAATTCTCCCTACGGTGCGGTCATGAACAAAGATTTTGGCGGCGGATCAGTTTTTACGCTTGGCGATCTGATCCCGAAAATTGCGGATGATGTGTTTATCGCGCCCGGCGCTCAGGTGATCGGCGATGTGACGATCGGCGCGGGTTCCTCCATCTGGAACAATACGGTGGTGCGCGGCGACGTGCATGAAATCCGCATCGGCTCGAATACCAATATTCAGGACGGCTCTGTCGTTCACGTCACCCACGATAAATTTGGCACTTATATCGGCGATAATGTGCTGATCGGCCATTCGGTCATGCTGCATGGCTGCATTCTCGAAGACTGGTGTTTTGTCGGCCTCTCGACGGTGATCATGGATGGCTCGGTGATCGAGACAAATGGCATGCTCGGGGCAGGAGGGCTTCTGCCGCCCGGTAAGCGAATCCGGTCCGGCCAGCTCTGGGTCGGCAGTCCGGCCCGCTATATTCGTGATCTGACACCGGAGGAAATCGCCCGCAACCGTGAAAGCGCGCCCTATTATTCAAAGCTTGCCCGGCGGCATCTGAAAGACCTGAAGCCCTGTAAAAAAGGCCAGCTTTAGAGTCTTTTCTGATCAGGTTGACGCAATTTGATGACTGGAGGTGGCTGTCCGGACAGGCGCCTTGCCACAGAGCAAAATCATCCCGGTCAAATGGGTCAACCTAATCAGAAAAGACTCTAAGCCGGCCCTTTTCTCCTCCCAATTATTCTGTCTTACGAAATATGATAGAGGCTTTGCGCCGATACCATACAGTAAAGCATCGGGATCGACAGCAGAGTATTGGTCCTTGAAAACAGCATGGCCTTTCGGGCCGCGCCGGGTTTTGCCGCGGCGTCGGCTTCGATCAGGCCGAGAGCGATTTTCTGATTGGGCCAGATAATGAACCAGACATTGAAGGCCATGATCAGACCGAACCACATGCCGATGCCGATCATGGTGTGACCGACCACGCCAGTCGTTGTTCCCAATGCGAGGGCATCAACCATATAGCCGTTGAGATGGGCGAGGATTAGCCCGAACAGAACGGTAAAGGCGGCGCCCCAGCGGAACCAGAACAGCGCTTCCGGCGCGATATGCTTGCCGATGGCGGGTTTCAGTTCATCGGGAATTTTCGGCATGACCGGCATCTGCACAAAATTGAAATACCATAACAGTCCGATCCACATGACACCGGATATCACATGCAGCCAGCGGATCACGAAGGTGATAAATTCCATATTTTCCATGATATTGCTCCCCTACATTCCAAGATTTGCGATATAGGGCGCAACGAAATGCACCACGACGGTGAGCACGATGCCGGCAATAACCGTCATCTGCAATGATTCGAGAATTTTTCCCATTTAGTGTCCCCTTGTTGTTGATGAGCCCATTGATCTTTGTGTTGGGGCACAGCTTATCACATGGCCGGAATCCCGCAAGGGCGAAGCGACAATTGACCTGAGCTCTGTCACTCTGCATGGTGCGCTGATGGACCAGACCAATATACTGCAGTGCCGGGAAATTGCCAGAACCCGGGATCGGGACCGGTATCTCTGCGCACTTTTCGCCCCCGCGGACCGGCGGGATGCCCTGTTTGCCCTGATCGCCTTCAATTATGAAATTGCCCGTATCCGGGAAACGGTATCGGAAGCTATGCTTGGCGAAATCCGCCTGCAATGGTGGCGGGACAGTATTGAAGGGTTCTTTCAGGGAACGGTACGGAAGCATCCGGTGGCAGAACTTTTGGCGGAGGTGATCGGGGCTTACAATCTGAAGGCAGCGCCGTTTCTAAGCATGATCGACGCCCGCGCGGCCGATCTATATGACGAAAGGCCGAAGGATGTCGCGGCGGTGATCCGGTATTGCGAAGCGACATCGGGAACCCTTGCGGCCATTGCCGCCAACATTGTCAACCCTGCCGCCGCCGACGCATCACATGCCGCCGGCACCGCTTTCGCACTTGCCGGATTAATCAGGGCGCTTGGTTTTCAGGCGGGGATCGGGCGAAAGAATATTCCGCAGCAGGAACTGGAAGCAGCCGGAATTGATCCAGGTACGCTTTATCAGGGGCCGTTGCCGGACGGAATTGACACCGTTGTTGAAAAACTGGCTGGGGCGGCGTTTGATCAGATTGATCTGGCGCGCCGCCATAAAGCCAGGGCCGAAGGCGTGCTGTTACAGGCTACCCTGGCGGAATGGCACCTGAAACGCATCCGGAAACACGGCTATGCGGCCCGCCAGGTGCAGACGCCTTTTGATGACATCCGGCTGCTTTCCAGACTGGCTTTTTATTCCCTGCGGGGAAAATATTGAAGAAAGAGGCTTATTCGCCGGTCAGATCTTTCAGAAGATCATACCAGTAGCCCAGCGAGCCGTAATATTCCTTCACCAGCACCCGTTCGTCCTTGCCATGCGCGCGGGCATCGTCGACATCGCCGAAAATGCCGGCAATGCCGTATACCGGAATGCCGACATTTCGCACATACAGCCCGTCCGTCGCCCCCGTCGACATGTTGGGGATGATGGGAATGGCGGGGTAGCGGGCGTGAATATGGCGGGCAACGGTTTCCATTACATCGGTCCGCAAAGGTGAGGGCGGGCTTGGCGTCGGCTCATTCACCCGGGACATTTCCACCGCCTCGTCGGCAAATACAGCGTTCAGCTTTGCCTCGACTTCCTCCACCGGAACACCCGGCAGAATGCGGCAATTGACTATGGCCTGTGCGGTCTGCGGCAGGGCGTTATCCGCATGACCGCCAAACAGCCGGGTGGCGACACAGGTGGTGCGCATCAGGGCATTGTAGAAAGGCGATGTAGCGGAGAGCCGGCCGGCCGCCTCGGGATCAGTTGTTTCGGCCAGCGCCTGCATATCGTGCGCTTCCTGACCGCTGCGGATTTTTGCGGATTCCCGGAAATAGCCGCGGGTGATTTCATTGAGTCTTACCGGGAAATCATAGGCCGCCAGCCGGGTAAGGGCTGCTGACAGCCGGTAGATGGCATTGTCTTTCACCGGGCGCGACGAATGACCGCCCTTATTCCGAATCTCCAGTTTGAAAGTCGCATAGACCTTTTCGCTTGCCTGAACATTATAGGATATGGCTTCGCCGTTCCTGAGATCTCCGCCGCCGCCATCGGTGTTCAGCGCATATTCCGCATCGATCAGGTTCTTATGATCATTGGCCAGCCATTTGATGCTGTTTGACGATGTTTCCTCATCGGCCGTCAGCACGACAATCAGATCGCGGTCCGGCACAAAGCCTTCCTGTTTGAAGCGAATCAGACTGGCGGTCAGGATTGCTGCCCCCGCTTTATTGTCCGATGTTCCCCGGCCATAAAAATAGCCGTCCCGTTCGGTCAGAACAAAGGGGTCCAGCGACCAGTCTTCGCGCAGCGCATCGACAACATCCAGATGTGCCATCAGCAGGATCGGTTTTTTGCCGCTATTCTGGCCTTTCAGGCGCGCCAGCAACAATCCGTGATCCGCATCCGGGTTCAGAACCTGCGCGTCGTCTGCCGAAAAACCGGCCGCCATCAACCGCGTTTGCATGGCGCGTGATGCTTCCTCGGTGCCTCCTTTGCCTTCCACCGTCCGGATGGCGATCAGTTCCGCATAAATATCACGGGCCAGCTGCTGATGCGGCGTGTCCTGGGCCTGAACCGCGATTGGCGCCAGCAGGATCAAAGCGATGGAAATTACAGTTTTGTACATTGGCCGCGACTCCTCTATATAGGCGATATCAGCACCATACGTGTAAGGAACCGGAATGAAACTGTTTTTTTATGTCATCGCCGCCGGCCTGTTTTCCATCTCCGCAAGCAAGGCTCAGGTCGTGCTGCCCGATTGGGAAACGGTCGAGATCAAAACCTTCGACCTTGGCGGCGGCATCTATATGCTGGAAGGCTTCGGCGGCAATATCGGTGTTTCGGCCGGGGAGGACGGCGTCATTATCATTGATGATCAGTACGCGCCACTCACCGGCAAGGTCATGGCGGCAATCCGCAGGCTGTCGGATAAACCCATCCGTTTCGTTCTCAATACCCACTGGCACCCCGATCATACCGGCGGCAATGAGAGGCTGGGAAAGGAGGGCGCAGTCATCATCGCCCATGACAAGACCCGTGACTTCATGACCGCCGCGCAATTGATCGACGGGCTGAAGGAAGCCTTTCCCGATGCGGCGATTCCGGTTGCGACTTTTTCGGATACGCTGACCTTCCACATGAACGGCGAAACCATCCGCGCCTTTCATGTGCCCAATGCCCACACGGCGGGCGATGCGGTTGTCCACTTTCAGGAAGCGGATGTGATCCATACCGGCGATGCCTATTTCAACGGCTTTTATCCCTTTATCGATGTCGAGCGCGGCGGCTCCATCGACGGCATGATCGCCTTTTACGAGGATCTGATCGCGATGGCGGGGCCGCAGACGAAAATCATCCCCGGTCACGGCGCAGTCGCCAATCGTGACAATGTCCGGACCTATCAGGAAATGCTGATCGATGTGCGCGGGCGCGTTGCCGCCGCGATCGAAGCGGGCACAAGCCTTGAAGACCTGATTGCAGCGGAGCCGCTCAAGGACCTCGACCCCGTCTATGGCGGAAATATCATCAAGGCGCCGGATTTTCTGGCAATGGTCTTTCGGGAACTAAGTGAATAACAGCGATATTATTCTGCCGCCTCGGCCCGATTGCTGCCGTACCACGCGTCAATATCTGTCAATGCCCGCGCCGAATAGGCGGCGTAACGGTCGCGTTTGCCCTTGATGCGCGTCTCCAAAGGTGGGAACAGGCCGAAATTAACATTCATCGGCTGAAAGCTTTTGGGTGCGCCTTCGGTGAGCAGATGCCCGCCGGTGATGTGGTTGAGAAGCGCGCCCAGCGCGGTGGTTTTGGGGGGTGGTGTGGTGATTTCACCCAGCCGCTCTGCAGCGGCCATGCGACCCGCCAGAAGGCCGATGGCGGCGGATTCCACATAACCTTCAACGCCGGTGATCTGTCCGGCAAAGCGGAGGCGCGGGGCCGCTTTAAGGCGGAGGCTGCCGTCCAACACCTTTGGAGAATTCAAAAACGTGTTGCGGTGCAGGCCGCCGAGCCGGGCAAATTCGGCTTTTTCAAGCCCGGGGATTTTCCGGAAGATATCTGCTTGCGAACCATATTTCAGCTTGGTCTGGAAACCCACCATATTATAGAGCGTGCCGAGCGCATTATCCTGCCTAAGCTGCACCACGGCATAGGGTTTTTCCGGGCTGTGCGGATTGGTCAGGCCCACCGGTTTCATCGGGCCATAGCGCAGGGTTTCCGGCCCGCGCTCCGCCATCACTTCGATCGGCATACAACCTTCAAAATAGGGAGTGGATTTTTCCCATTCCTTGAATTCGGTCTTATCGCCCGCAAGGAGGGAGGCGATAAAATCCTCATATTGGGCGCGATCCAGCGGACAGTTGATATAATCCGCGCCGTCGCCCTTGTCATAACGGGACTGAAACCAGGCTTTGGAAAAATCGATGCTGTCCTTATGGATGATCGGCGCGATGGCATCGAAAAAGGCGAGGGCCCCTTCGCCGGTGAGGTCCAGCACGGCTTCCGAGAGCGCCGGAGAGGTGAGGGGCCCGGTCGCGACAATCACGCTGTCCCAGTCCGCAGGCGGTAGTCCCGCTATCTCACGCCGCTCAATGGTGATCAGCAGGTGTGTTTCCAGCGCCTCAGTCACGCTTGCCGAAAACCCGTCCCGGTCCACGGCCAACGCGCTCCCGGCTGGCACTTTATTCCTGTCCCCGGCGTCCATAATCAGCGAGTTTCCGCGGCGCATTTCCTCATGCAGCAGCCCGACCGCATTATAAGTGGCGTCGTCAGAGCGAAAGGAATTGGAACAGACCAGTTCCGCCAGCCCGTCCGTCTGATGCGCATCCGTCTTCCGCCCCGGCCGCATTTCGTGCAGAATAACCGGTACGCCAGCCGCCGCGCATTGCCACGCCGCTTCTGATCCAGCCAGCCCGCCGCCGATAATATGAATGGGTTTCAAAGTCATGGCGCTGCTTTGACATATCCGGATGTAAAAGAAAAGGATGAACCACGCTTGGCCCCGTCCTTCGACAGGCTCAGGACGAACGGTTGTACACAATGACAAGAGTGTTCTTTTGAGTTATGGTGACATTAAAATTATAAACTGCGGTGTTTATATGGTGAAAGCTATAGATATAAATCAGGTGAAAGTATCTGGAGAGATACTTGCCGGGGCGAACCTTGTACATGCCGGCCTGCCGACCACAGCAAGAAGAAGATACGAAGCTCGGATAATTGCGATCGCTGAGTTTCTTAAAGGAGAACATTCGATTGACATCCTTGGAAGTAATATACTTCAAGCGGTGATTTTTCGTTTGGATGCTTTGGCACGCCTGAAAAGAAAAGGAGGCAGATCCATAGAGGGATGGTCGATGCCGGGTGGTAAGGAAGGACTAATTGTTGTTCATGCAGATTTATTCAAAGCAGCAGCTGAAGAACCGCTTGTGGAGATAGATGGTGAATTAAATTTTATAGAAGAGAGTTTTTTCCAGCGACTACTATATATCACAAAAGAGGTTGGCCACGCGTAACTACTTCAGATAGTGGCTGAATATTGATCTTAAGGGTACATCCTTCGACAGGCTCAGGGCGAACGGTCAGGCTAGCCGTTCATCCTGAGCCTGTCGAAGGATGGCAACAAAAAGGGCGCAGCTTATCGTGCCGCACCCTTTCTAAAGTTTTTCATTCGACTTTACGGCGAAGCGGGCTCCTTCTCCCCGCCGGCGCCGCCGGCTACCTGTGTGCCGCCGCCATGTTCATCGAACCATTTTTGCAGGTAAAGCTGGGTTCGCAGCATGTTGGAAGGCTTGGATGTGGTGCCGTGCCATTCCTGCTTGATGACGATCAGTTTGGTGGGCACATCGAATTTCCTGAGCGCCGTATACATTTCCTCGGCCTGCGCAAGCGGAGTGCGAAGGTCAAGATCGCCGGTCATAAAGAGGGTCGGCGTTTTGATATGCGGAGCCCGCCACAGCGGCGAATGTTCCAGCCACAACATCGGGTTGGTCCAGAAATCCTCATGGAAGCGGCGATAGCCCCATTCCACGATGTCCGCCGTTCCCGCAAAGCTGATCCAGTTGATCACCGGGCACAGCGCCGCCGCGGCCGCGAACCGGTCCGTATTGCCGACCACCCAGGTGGTCAGCACGCCGCCGCCGGAGCAGCCGGTGGCGTACATACGGTCCTCATCGATAAAGCCCCGGGCAACCACGGTATCGACTCCCGCCATCAGGTCGTCAAAGTCCGGCTGGCCGGGATATTGATTATCGATGGCGTTGGCAAACTCGCTGCCGTAACCGGTTGAGCCGCGCGGGTTGGTATAAAGCACCACATAGCCCTTGGAGGCGAACTCCTGAAAACGGAACTGGAAATTCACCCCATACATGCCATGAGGTCCGCCATGGATAGACAGCACAAGGGGATATTTTTGACTGTCGTCAAAATCCGGAGGATAGACGATCCAGCCCTGAGCGCGGGTGCTATCGCTGGAATCATACCAGACTTCCTCGACCCGGCCCAAAGTAACATCAGACAGAATGTCGCCATTCACATTGGTGAGCCTGGCGAAGTCATCTCCGTCCCGGAGCGCGAAACGCGCCACATCGCCGGTGATGGCGGGGGAGGAGAGGGTTGCCGCCACCACGCCGTTATTGCTGACAGAGGGCGCATTCAATTGATGTTGGCCGGTCGTCACCTGCCGCATATTCCCGTTCAGGTCCGCGTAATGGATGTTGGCGGCCCCTTCCTTGCTCATGGTAAAATAAACGCCGCGATTGTTGGGCGACCAGGCGAAAATGCCGGGGCTGTTGGCAAGGTCGGTGGTGACGACCCGCTCATCCGAACCATCGATGCCCACGACCCGCATTTCAACCTGCGGGAAGGTGGATTTTGAGCGTTTGGCGCCCGAATAGGCGATCAGTTTCCCATTGGGCGAGACTGAAGGGCCGGCCCAGAAGCCGTCTTCGCGGGTGAGCTGGGTAATTTCCCCGCTCGCCACATCGACCGAATAGATATGGGAGGTATAGGGGCGGCCTTCCTCATTGGGACTGTAATTGCCGTCGAAAATGACGGCGGAGCCATCCGGCGTCCAGCGGAACTCGCTCTGGCCGTCAATAATCCCGGCAAAGCGCGCGCCGACATCCCATTCACCTTTGGTCAGCTGACGCGGCGTGCCGCCTTCGGCAGGCACCACGAACAGGTGATCATAGCCGGCTTTGTCGCCGACCCTGTCCTGACGGTAATGAAGAGTGTCGATGATGGTTGCATCTTCCGTCCATTTCGCGCCTTCGGGCCGCGGCAGTTTGATCTGCCAGTCGGATTTGTGCGGAATATTGGCGCGGAAGGCGATCCACTTGCCATCGGGCGACCATTGCAGAAGCGAGGGGCCGAGATTGCCGGTGGTGACCTGCGAGACCGCCCCTTCCGCATCCATCCAGCGGACAAATATCTGAGTGCCGCCGTCGGCCTCCTTGGTGAAGGCGATGCGGGTGCCGTCCGGTGACCATTGAGCGCCGCCGCCCTTGGTCAGATTGCGGCTGCGTGTGCCGTCCGCATTCATGATCCACAGCGACGAGTCGAACCTGTCCTCGATCTTGTTTACACTATTGCGTTGATAAATGACCGTGGAGCCATCAGGCGCAATTTGTGGACTGCCGACCGTCTCCCAATCGAGATATTGTTCAAGTTGCAACGTCTTATCCGCCGCAAAGGCCGCCGTGGCGCCCATGCAGAATATGGACAGGACGGGTACCATACGTTTCATAAACATGGCTTCCCCCCTTCGGGTGAGTGTGTGATTTCGGATAAAGCATAGCTTGCCGTAAAATGGGGGGAGAGTCTAGGATAACCGGCAAGGAGGCCTAATTGCTTTTTAGCGTTTACCCCCACTCACCCCGCCCCTCTCCCTATGGAGGAGAGGGAGAGAAGCATCCATTCATAATTCCCTCTCCCCGCGGGGTGAGGGTCAGGGTGAGTGGGGGTATCATGGAGTAATTATCCGCCGGATTTCACCGCCCGCCGCCCCATCATTTTTTCGGTGAGTTTGGGTGCGGTGCCCGGCTTGCTCCAGGGGCAGCGGGCAAGGCAGATGCCGCAGGCCAGCGTATCGCCGAAATAGGGGATGCATTTGTCGAAATCCACATACCATTTCTTCACCCCGCGCACCCACTGCTTTTCGGTGAAAATGGCGCCGGGCGGGCAGGCATTGACGCAGACCTGGCAGTTGGCGCAGAAATCCTCCGCCGCGATATCCTGGAAATTGTCACAGGCCAGCGGCATATCGGTGGTGACCGCGGACAAGCGGAAGGACGAGCCATAAGTGCCGTTGATCAGCGAGCCATGCTTGCCAAGTTCGCCGATCCCGGCATCGATCGCGGCCGGCATCATGCTGAGCGCCGAGGCATAGGGGCCGGGCCAGGCTTTTGCGTAATATCCCTGTTCCAGAATATAATTGGCGAGATTGCGGCAGGCCCGCGACGCCGTGTTATACTGCCGGCCAACTTCCACCCCTGCCGCCGGATTTTCGAAGGATGCCGGGGCCTGGTTCAGTTCCTGATAATCCATTGCGACGCCGAGGATAATGACGGTGGGATCGTTCAGTTCATAGCCCTCATAAATATACTCATCCTTCATCGGCGTGATGCCAATCAGGTCGCTTTCGTGGGCAAGCGCGAATTCCTTGACTGCTGCTGCCCATTCCTCCGGCGATTTTTTGATGCGCACCGGAGCTTGCCCGGCCGGTTTTGGTCCCCGGTCGGCCCTGGGTGTAAAAACTTCACACATTTCCGGCGACTGCCGATGATAATCAATCACGGCGGCCTGCAATTCCCCGTGGGTCTGTTTGTCATGGGGATGCCAGAAGAAGGGGGATGGTTTGCGGTAGCCGGTCTCGCCCAGACCATTCACCGCATTGCCGGAAATATCCGGAAATAAATCCGTAAAACGGGGGTTGGGGGTGTAATCATGCTTGCTCATCGGATCAGGATAGCGGTAAATGTTTTAATCTTAAAGTATTTAATGTGCCTATTCACTCCAGGCGAAGTGATTATCGGCATCTCTTTGATAATACTATCCCTTTCAGCCGGACTGCGCCCTGGCCACAATTCGTCTGAAAGCGGGGAACAGAGATCAGTGTCCTGAAATTTCATAAAAATTCTCTTGAGCCTATAAGCCGGACCTTATAGTTTGTATGCAGGCCTTACATAAAGTTTTGCTCTGATACGGCGTGACATTTTTGTTACATTGTGAGAAAAAACATTCAGAACACGCAATTTTTCTTTTGATTGCATATGAAACTAATTAAGGTACGGACAGTCATAATATTCAGGCATAGGGAGAGATCATGCCAAATCCAGCAATCAGTTCAGGTGCGCTGTTAAAAAAGCACCTTGTTAAATTCGCCTTCGGGACAAGCGTAGCCGCTCTCGCATTATCCTTTCAGGCTGCCGGTTATTCCGCAATCGCGCAAACGGAAGAAGCAGGGGACGATCAGCCGATTGACCGGATTGTGACAATCGGCACCCGCGTCGCGGGCCGCACGGCCACGGAAACGACGGTGGCCATTGATATCATTGGTGCCGAACAGATCAGCAGAAATACCGGCCTGTTTGAAGTCGGTGAACTTTTGCAGCGGCTTGCGCCATCTTTCAATTTCAGCCGGACGCAGATCTCGGACGGGAGCGATATTTTCCGTCCGGCGACGCTGCGCGGTTTGGGTCCGGATCAGGTGCTGGTTCTGATTAACGGCAAACGGCGGCACAGCCGGGCATTGCTGGGACTTGCCGGAACGGTTGGCGAGGGATCGGCCGGTGTCGATCTGAACGCCATTCCGTCGATTGCCCTGCAGCAGATCGAAATTCTGCGTGACGGCGCCGCGGCGCAATATGGATCCGATGCGATTGCCGGCGTCATTAATTTACGCCTGAAGGATTCCGTCAATGAATTTTCCGGCAATGTCATGGCCGGGCAGACCTATCAAGGGGACGGCGAGCGTTATCAGGTCCAGTTAAATGGCGGGCTGGCTTTGGGGGAGGCCGGGTTTCTGAATCTCAGCGCCGAATACAGAAACGGCGATACGACCAACCGGGCTGCCGACAGCCCGCAATTTCCGGGCACGCAGATTTTCCGGCAAGGGGATGCGGACACGGAATTTTTCAGTCTTTTTGCCAATGCCGGGGTTGAATTGGGTGAATCGGCGGAACTGTACGCTTTTGGCGGATATTCCAACAGCGATGCCGTGGGCGCCGGATTTTTCCGGTTTAACGATGAGGCGGACCGTGCCGTGCCGCAGGTATTCCCCAATGGCTTTTTGCCGCGGGCTACCAATGAATCAGAAGATTTTTCCTTTGCCGTCGGAGCCAGGGGGGACCTGAATGACACATGGGGATTCGATGTCAGCATCGTTCACGGCAAAAATGATTATGACTTCGGCGCCCGGAATACGGTCAACGCTTCAATCGCAGCTGATTTCCTTAACCGGAATCCGGGGGCAAGCGATGCCGAAATTGCCGCCAATGCCGGGCCCATGGAAGGTTTTTCCGGCAGCCAGGCCTTCCGGCAGACCACTTTCAATGCAGACATTAACGGCGAGATTGATGTTAATCTGGCCAGTCCGCTCTTTGTCGCTTTCGGGTTTGAGTTCCGGGATGAAGAATATAATATTGTACCCGGACAATTGGAATCCTTCAGTTGCGGTCTCAGTCCCGACAATGCCTTCATACCCTCGATTCTCGATCCGGGCGCCGGTGTCGATCCGGTGACTTTTGAGCCAATCGATCAGGCAACGGGGACGCCGGCCACCTGCGGTTTTCAGGCATTTCCGGGCTTCCGGCCGGAATCCGCCGGTAATTTCAGCCGGGATAATTATGCCATATATATTGATATGGAAACCAACCTGACGGACCGGTTGCTGGTAGGATTGGCCGGCCGCTTCGAGGATTATGGGAGTATCGGCGATAAATTTACCGGTAAGGCCAGCGCCCGTTATGAATTTGCCGATAATTTTGCCATTCGCGGCGCTGTGCAGAACGGTTTCCGGGCGCCCAGTCTGCAGCAATTATCACTGGAATTTGTGACGACGAATGTTGGGGCAGACGGTCTGACTGAAACGTTGCTGGCGCGTTCCGGCAGTGAATTTCCAGGCTTTTTCGGGATTGATGGTCTCAAAATTGAAACCTCAACCAGTTTTTCGGCGGGTTTTGTTTGGGAACCGCTGGATAATCTCACGCTTACGGTCGACGGTTTTTTGATCAATATTGATGACCGCATCGTACTGGGCAATCCTCTTGTTGCCGCTCAACTGGATGACTTTCCCGGCGCACAGGCTTTCCTGAACGATAACCTGATTGCTCAGGCGAACTTTTTCTCGAATGGCGTCGATACCAAAACCCGTGGCATTGATATTGTGGTCAACCACAACACTTTTGTGATGGAAGGCACGCTGAATACGACATTGGCGGTCAATCTCAACAGGACTACGATCAAACGCATTAACGCGCCTGCGGGCATTGATCCGGATATTATTTTCCCGGATCCGTCACAACGGTTCCTTGAGACAGGGCAACCCAGGGAGCGGGTTAATCTTTCCTTCGACTGGGCGCGCGACCAGTTCAGTTCGCTCCTCCGGGTCAATTATATCGGCGGGACGAAAACCTCATTCTTTACCGAACAGGGGCTTGGGATTCCAGCCGGGGCGCCGTTTAATAACGAAACCGTATTGAAACCCGGAGACGGATTCCTGGTCGATCTGGAATTTGCCTATCAGGTGACGGACAATGTCGAGTTTGCAATTGGCGCCAATAACCTTCTGGATACAAAGCCCAACAAGGTTGCGCCGGACTCGGTGATTGCCGGCATCAGCCGCGGCAATCTGCAATTCCCCATGCGCGGCCTGGCTTACGGGCTCAATGGCGGTTTCTACTATGCGCGGGCGGCGGTGACTTTTTAGAGAGAGCTTAAAGACATATCTTTTCGGAAGGGCGGGATTGATTTTCCCGCCCTTTTTTTTATGAAACCGGTCCATTACCACGTCAATAATGTTGATCTAGATTTATATATTATATATAGTATAAAAAATAGACTATTAAAAAAGGAGGATAGTATGCAGGAAAGGAAATCTTGGCTAAAGGGAATGGCGGCCGGGCTATTGTGGGTCGTGATCGGCGCATTTGCCGGCAAGGACGATGACGACGCCAGGGTTCTGAGCCTTGCGGAAGGGCAGGTTTCGCCGTCCGCCTCTATTGAGGCATCTGCCTGGATGGCCGGCAACTGGATCGGCAACGGGTTCGGTGGTGTGGCGGAAGAAAGTTATCTGCCGCCGAACGGTGGTACGATGATCGGCATGTTTCGGCATCTGAAGGACAACAAACCCTCATTTTACGAATTTGCAGTGATTGTCGAGCATGAGGGCTCGCTGCTCTATCGCCTCAAGCATTTTCATCCCGACATGAGGGGCTGGGAGGCAAAGGACGAAGCGGTGGACTTTCCGCTGGTTAAAGTGACGGACAATGCTCTCTATTTCGACGGTCTGACCTATATCAGGACCGGCGAAGACAGCATGAGCGCCTATGTCCGTATCGGAAACAAGGATGGGGAAGACCAGATTGCCGGCTTTGATTACCGCCGTGTTGAGCCGTGAAAGGGTCAATGAAAATCTTCCGCCTCTTCCTAATTCCGGCGGCGGTTACTTTTTTTGCGGTTTCTGCCGCTGCGAAGGAAGAAGAATGGCCGATGGACTGGCTGCTGGGTATTTGGCACGGGGAAGGACAGTTGATGAGGGCTGAGAGCCGGACGGTGCTGGAAGCGCGGCGCGTGCTTGACGGCCATTTTCTGGAACTCTCATACCGTGCAGACATGGCCATACCCGATGGCGAAAGCGTGCGCTTTGAAGGCCGCGCCTTTTACCGTAATACCGGTGACGGCCGCTGGGAAGGAAGCTGGGCCGACAGCGGCGGTGAACTGCACCCGCTGGCAGGCACGCTCACCGGCAAATCCCTGCAAACCATCTGGGGAACGCCGGTTACAAAGCTTGGTCGTGTCACTTACCGGCTGATGGAGGATGGCCGGCTGGAAGTGGTGGATGAAATCATGACGTCGAGGGGCGGCTGGCAGGAATTCGGCCGCAATATCTATATCAGGAGGCCCTGACAGTCTGTTTTAAAAGTCATCAATGGCGACTTTTAACAACCTGACCACCCCGCTCTCCCGTCCTAACCACCCGTTTATGGCATCCTGTCGGGCGGCTGGGCCGGGACAGGACGTGTTGGGCAGGTTTCAAAAAGACATCGCATCCGGGGGCCGGCACCCACTATATTCGCTACATAAGCGGTTTGCTGAACACTATTATCATATATTAGAATATTCTAATATAAATTATTATGATTGCCTTCGCGAAATCCGGGAAAGAACCTGTGGGGCGTTGGGCTGAAAACAGGCCGGGAGCGTGGAAATTGGATGAATTTTATGGGTCCTGGCCCTGGATAAAAGTTATATATCCTGTACATGCAAAACAATCTTGCCGCGGGTCTGCCAGCTTTCGGAGCGGCGATGGCCCTCGACGGCTTTTTCCAACGGCATGACTTCAAATTCAGGGCGCATCAAAGCGCCTTTCTCATAAAGCGCCATCAACCGGCCCAGCATTTCACCGTCAGGCCGGTTATGCAGGAAGTCAGTTTTGATGTTTTTATCGGCAATTTCCGGCATATCAGGCGGCGGGTTGTTCATGTAGGCGACTGTTCCGCCGGGTTTGACCAGGTGGATGGCGTTGCGGATGGCCTCATCATGTGTGAGGGATTCCAGAACGGTATCCAACCCGCCCGGCTCTTTTTCGCGGATCACATCGGCGTAGTGACAGGCCGTATAATCGATGGCGTGATCTGCGCCGCGGCCTTTGACATAATCAAAATTCTTTTGCCGGGTTGTGGTGTAGACCGTCGCGCCCAGGTGTTTGGCGATGGGAATGGCGACACTGCCGAGGCCGCCCGCGCCGGCCTGGATCAGGACGGTTTGACCAGGTTTCAGGTCGGCGAATTCCGCCAGAGCCTGCCAGGCCGTCAGGCTGACCAGTGGCAGGGCGGCGGCTTCCAGGAATGAGAGGCTTACGGGTTTTCGGGCAATGGCGCCGGCATTGACGGCGGCATATTCGGCGTAGGTGCCGCCATGGAGAAACCAGTCAAAGGCAAGGCCCGCAATATCCTCGCCTATCTTCCAGCCGGTGACATTTTCGCCAAGGCCGACAATGCGTCCGGAAAAATCCCAGCCCGGAATAATCGGCCATTCGCGTTGGAAAAAATCCTGAAGCTCGCCGGCCCGCAAGCGCCGGTCGATGGGATTGACGGCGGCCGCGGCCACCTGAACAAGCACCTGATCCGCTTTAAGGGGTGGTTCAGGCCGTTCGCCGATTTTCAGAACCTCCGCCGGGCCGAATTCCTCATAATAAACCGCCTTCATATTTTGACATCCCTTCATTCCGGCAAATTTCGGCCAAGTCTAAGTGTCCAACCCGAAACTAATTGAGTGATATCAGTGGTTTGTGATTCAATCGGATTGTCTATAATTCGAAGGAGATCACAATGGTCTGGACTGATATCACCCGCCCCCGATATGAACGCAAAACGGGACGTTATGCAA
>JAJFIV010000004.1 GCA_021774625.1 Alphaproteobacteria bacterium
CGACAAATAGGCTAAGTAGCATAAAGCTCCAAGGAAAGTTTCAATCCACGCCCCCGCATGGGGGGCGACCGCCGAATGCGAACCGTTTCAACAGGTTCAGATTGTTTCAATCCACGCCCCCGCATGGGGGGCGACCGCCGAATGCGAACCGTTTCAACAGGTTCAGATTGTTTCAATCCACGCCCCCGCATGGGGGGCGACAGTTGAACAAGAAGGCGGTCGGTCAGTTTAACAAGTTTCAATCCACGCCCCCGCATGGGGGGCGACGTTTCTTTCAAGATCAATCGTTGCACGCATCACAGTTTCAATCCACGCCCCCGCATGGGGGGCGACAGTTTGATGATGTTGTGGCGGTCATCGGCGAAGTGTTTCAATCCACGCCCCCGCATGGGGGGCGACGCGGAGCAATGACAGGATAGGAAGATCAGACGGCGTTTCAATCCACGCCCCCGCATGGGGGGCGACTCGAACACATGATCGCTCAGGGCGCAGAGGTGATGTTTCAATCCACGCCCCCGCATGGGGGGCGACAAAAGCTGGAAGGAAATGGGCATCGATCTGAAGGTTTCAATCCACGCCCCCGCATGGGGGGCGACGATGGCCTTGCTCGCCACGCAAACCAGCGCAACGGTTTCAATCCACGCCCCCGCATGGGGGGCGACATGCACGAACTGGTCGATTATGGCGTAATTGAGGTTTCAATCCACGCCCCCGCATGGGGGGCGACCCCGAACAGCGCCTTGATCCCGCGACGGTAAAATGTTTCAATCCACGCCCCCGCATGGGGGGCGACCTGGTGCTTACGCACAATAGTTATCAGGCAGGCCGGTTTCAATCCACGCCCCCGCATGGGGGGCGACTCAGGACGTTTGCTGCAACGCAGGCGGCGGATAAGGTTTCAATCCACGCCCCCGCATGGGGGGCGACAAACGTCTTTTGCAGCCCAGGTACATGGACGCGTGTTTCAATCCACGCCCCCGCATGGGGGGCGACGGGTGCCGGGTATCTCGTCAACAATGCGGCCGGCGTTTCAATCCACGCCCCCGCATGGGGGGCGACGCGCCATCAATGACCTTTCGCAGCGGGATGTCCTGTTTCAATCCACGCCCCCGCATGGGGGGCGACTGTCTTTTGCTAATATATTATTATGCCTGAAAAAAGGTACTCACATGCACGAACGACCGGCATTTTATGGTCATGATATGGCAGAGACCATTAGTAAACAAAATTTTATTAACAATATCAAAGACCTAAATATGGTGCGAAACTCCTAAGGATTTTTGACACGCTTCAGGTTCGCACTGCATCTAAATCGTTCTTAAGATGATCCGGTGTCTATAAATTAAATGATCAATGTGCCCCCCAGATCGACAGCGGCCTTCGCACCCACATGCTCCACCCGGCGGCGCCAGTTCTTGCCCAGATGATAATAGCGCAGACTGTCATGACTGGAGTCAATAATCGCCTCAAGTTCGGCCTTCAAGAGCGCCCATTGCGCCGGGCTGAGCTCGATCTCGAACACAGAAAACTGCACGCGTTGGCCGTAATCCCGACATCTTTTGGCGACGCGGCGCAAGCGGCGCGCCCCGTCACTTTCGGTGACTTTCACATCGTAGGTGACGAGCATCATCATGAGATTTACCTCATTTCCAGAACCATGGCGGATAAGCATCAAGATCACCGCGCAGGTGTCTCGCCAGCAGTTGCGCCTGAAGATAGGGAACCAGACCGAGCGGAGCGCTTTCTTCGATAAAAGGGTGCCGGCGTTCCTGTTTTTTGCGGTCCTGCCATGCATTGAGTACTGTCTTGCGGGCATCATCTTTAAGCAGCACTGCACCGCCGTCCCGGGTTTGAAAATCCCGGGCGCGAAGCTGGCGGCGGTTGATCAGAGAGAGGGCGAGACGATCCGCCAAAATTGGCCGCAGTTCCTCCATCAGGTCGAGCGCCAGGCTGGGCCGGCCTGGCCGGTCCCGGTGCAAAAACCCCACAGCTGGATCGAGTCCGATGCTTTCGGCGGCGCTGCGGCAATCATGGGTCAAGAGCGTATAGAGGAAAGAGAGGAGCGCATTGACCGGATCCAGCGGTGGCCGACGGGAACGACCGCGAAACCTAAATTCATCATCAGGGGAACGGATCAGGTGATTGAAAACACTGAAATAAAGCTGGGCGGCCTCGCCTTCCGCGCCGCGCAGAATATCCGGGTTATCGTCGCCCCGCCCGACCCGGCGAAGAATATACGCCATGCGGCCGGTCGCGTCGGAAATCGCCGTCTTGTGTCCGGGGTCCATCGTGTCACCATAATCGCGCAAAGACCGCATTAATACGGCCCGCTGGTTGGAGATTTTGCCCAGGACAATACTGCGCACGATATCTTCGGGGTCGTCGGAACGGCGATATTGCGCCCGGCGAAGAAGGACATT
The DNA here is from genome assembly GCA_021774625.1 of Alphaproteobacteria bacterium. Lineage (GTDB taxonomy): Bacteria > Pseudomonadota > Alphaproteobacteria > Sphingomonadales > JAKSBY01 > JAJFIV01. Next base: position 2,421 of record JAJFIV010000004.1, read on the forward strand.
GCCACTGACCGGCCCTTCGACGCGCGCCTGAAAGCGCCCGAAACGACTGAGCAGGACAATGTTAATGCCGGCCTCCGCACAGGCCCCGATCAGTGGCGGCGAAATGTAGATACTGCCGAACAGCACAACCGAAGCCAGCATATGCAGCGGTGCCCGGGCCCGTTCCTCGCCGTCGATTTTGACCACAAGATTTTCGCCATCCTTCCTGAGGCCCGCCCCTTCGGTGGTGACATACACGGTGTTCAGCAGCTTTTTCATAAGCTTTCGCCAGGGGCCTCCAAAAGAGATATCAGCATCCGGTCCCGCCACTTGCGGGCCAGTTTTGCGGTGGCTTTGGGGCGGCACAGGTCAATCAGAGAACAGGCCTGGCAACGACTGGCCTTATAAATTGCCGGCGGCGTCTGGAGGGAGGTGAAAACATCTTGCAGGGCGGCGACCGTCTTTTCGGTCAGGCGGCGCAATTCTGTATCGAACGGCACGATGACCCGCCGCTTGGTCTTGTCGTAATAGAGCGCCCCTTCCGGTACGGGGTGGCCGGTCATTTCTTCAAGGCATAACCCCTGTGCGCACAACTGCACTTCGTCGGCGCGATGCAGCTTGGCCTTGCCGCGTTTATACTCCACCGGGAAAGGGACTTCACCATCATCAGAGGGCTGAAATTCGACAAGATCGGCCACGCCGGCAATATTCAGCCGCCGGCAGGCGAGCGGCAGGGCCGTGACCCGGCGCACGCCGCGCCCCTGGCGTTCCCCTGGGATGGCGGAGGCGATGTGCATCACATGTCCTTCGGCCGTAAATCGGTTTTCCGCCCACATCCGTTCCAGATGAATGAGCGCCGCCTGACGCAGGCAATAGACCGCATGCTGTAAGGCGGAGAGGGGAATGGGGGCGGCATCCCGTTCATCGGAAAAGCTGTGGGCGGCGGTCATGGCCGGGTCTTACAGCCGTTCGATAATCTCAATGCCGTCCGGTAGACCGTCGCGGTCGATCGTTACCTGATAATCGGAAAACTTCCGCGCCGGCGGCAGATTGTCGATGCCACGATCATCCAGAGTCCGAAATTCGCCGTCCACATTGCGGCCCACCTGCACCCGGTCAAACAGGGCGTGCGCGTGGGCTTTGCCAAGCGCGCAGTCATGCTTGAAGACAATGAGCCTGCGCGACGCCATTTCCCCGCGGGCGGCGGAACGGTCATGTTCGAACATGTTTTCCAGAGCCTCGAACAGAAGGTCGAGATCGCTTTCGCCAAAGCCGGTTCGTTCTGCGAGCTTGGCGGAAATGAACCCGTGGGCACGATAGAGGCCATAGGGCACGATATGTTTGCGGCCCATGGTGCGGATATCGCCCTTTTCTTCGGCATCCTTAATGGTTGTAGCCGCCATGCGTGTAATGGTAATTTCTGACGGCAGAATGCGCTCGACAGACTGACCAAAGGTGAATTGTGCTGGGCCGCGCACCTGACCGCAATTGGCGCCTGTGCTCATGACCGCGCCGAAGGTGCGCACATCGTAGAAATTGGCACACATCCAACGCGTAAGCTCGGCGGCTTTTTCAGCTTCCTTCGGCAGTTTTTTGCGGTCTTTGTCCTCGACTTCGGGTAATACGGCTTCCCACGCTCGACGATGCTGGTTGTTGAGAATTGCCCGTTCAGCAACATAGATTTCGTGGCCCGGATCTTCACCTTTTGATAGTGCGACATAGTTGCGTACCTTACGTTTCAAGCACACATCACTCACCAACCCCTTGTTGGTTTCCGGGTCAATACGCGGCAGATTCCCGGCATCCGGATCACCATTTGGATTGCCATTGGTGACATCAAAAAGTAAGACGAAATCATAGCGGTTATCTAGCGTAGTCATTGGGTGGCCTCCTCTGATTGAACTGGTTTCTCTGCTTTAGGTTTGAAAAATGCGTTGTGCTGGTGGTAATAACCAAGGCCGAACAGGGCCTGTTGCTCGGCGGAAAGTGAGGCCGGAAACGGATCGTCCTCAGGTGACATCATATCCATAATGCCGCCGACCGTTTTTTCGAGCGTTACCTTATAGCCCGGTTTCTGTTTGCGAACCTTGGACAGGTGGTTGGCCGATCCACTTTCCAGCAGGGCAAAAACCTTGCGCGGCTGGGCGGAGGCCGAGCCGTAGAATTTATCCTTGATGGTGGCGTTGACGTTTCCGCCAAGCGCCGTAGCCTGAATCTGTTCATAGACGGCAAACAGCCGGCCGAGCAGATAGCCTTTATTGGTATTTTCCGGATCAAGCGCCACGGGAACCTCCTTTTTAAAGTTGCGTATGAGCACAGCCTTGAGCATGGCGACGCGCAAGGCATTGACCGTCTTGTCGGCGCGCAGCCGCATCAGAACGGTGGACATGAGTGTGAGCGGATAAGGCGCGCCGACGAGAATCGCGCGCAGCCAGTCACCGGCCAGATTGGGTGGAATATTTTCGCGTTTATGCTGGGTGGCCGTTTCCAGCAGATATTTCCACAGCGGCGGAACGTCATCCTTCGGCGGCGGATCGATGGCCATGTCGGTGAGGAATTTCTGGTAATTTTTCGCCAGCGTCCCAAAGTCCCCTTCGAGCCAGAAGCGCACGGAAATCCGGGCCGCATTGGGCGCGAGGCCGAGCACATAAAAGCGCACGCCGCGGGCGATATCCGGATCGAAATCCTCAAGCGGCATGCCCTGACGCATCTTTTCCAGAATATTTTTGATTTTTTGGGCTTCCGACCGTTCGTCGATTTTATCCTCGGCCTCGCCGAACATGGCCGACATGATGCCCTCGGCGATCTCGGCCCCTGACCCGTCGGCCCAGAAGACGGTCGAGGCGTCGCCGATCTGAATGCGGTTTGGGCTGCCGGTTTCGAGAAATTTATTGAGCACCGTGGTATAGGCGAAGGCCGCCCGTTCCGACACCGGCGCATTGTCGCCCTGGTCGTGACCATAGGAACTGAAGGCGTCCAGGTTAAAAGACACGATGGAGGCGCCGGCGGGCTGGGCGCCCCAAACCCCCTTGATTGCCGGATGCAGGCGGGCGATCGGCGCTTTGCCGCCATTGACCAGACAGACGGCCTCGGTTTTCTCGCCTCCGGCGGCAAGCCGGGCCCAAAGCTCTTTCGTCGCCGGGCGGTCGTGAAGATAGATATGATTCCGCCGCTCGCTTTCGAGGGCAAAAACCACATTCTGGTCTTTTATGTCTTCGGGCCAGCCCAGCGCTTCAAAATCTTCCGGTTTCCAGCGTTGCACAAAACGTAATAATGCGCGTAACCCAATATCTTTTGTGTCGGCTAACGCTTCTGTATGTTTTTTGCGGAAGGACAGAAGCTTGTTGAATGCTTTTTTGCGCTCCTTTTCTTCATTTGCTCTTTCTGTGACTCCAAGTACATACCCCGTGTTATCCCATAAAAAGAATGACTTCGGTGTAACTCCCGGACGTTTGAAAGAGGCGGGAACGGCCATCAACGGGGCTATCTTCTTTTTTCCGTCTCCGCTCCGAAGGTCCGAGGCGGAAATCGGCACGCCATCCTCGTTCAAGGAAATAACAAAGCCGATTTTTTCGCTGGAATACCCGAAAGGGGGGACTTCGCCCCGGTCGGCCAGGCGGTCATAGGCGTTATTCAGGGCGCTGAGGATGCTCATCGGCGGACCTCCGGAGAATCGGGCGGCGGCACGTCGAGAACACCGTCTTTCAGGGCCGCGCGGAAGAACAGCGCGGCGGGATCCGCGCCGTGGTCGATGTCCCACAGCATGAAGCCCAGGTCGCGGCTTTCAGTGATGGCCCGGGGCAGGGGGGCGTCGGGGGCGATCAGCTCGAACCGGGCGTCAAATTCCCGGGTGCCGAGACAGGGCTGGTGAAAGCACTGCCCCCGGGCGGCCCGGCGGTTGAAGATGTCCAGGTGTTTGCCTTCATTGTCGTCGGGACCCGCCTTGCCGGTCATCTCGAAATGGGCTTCGATGATATAGTCCACATCGACCAGCACCGTCGCCGCCCGCTGCTGGCGATCCTCATCAACCAGAAGATGCAGGCCGTCCAGGCTTTCGCGGTTCATGGCGGTTTTGATGTTACGCGCAGACGCCTTGTGACCAACTTCGTTGCGTCGGATGGACTGAAAGCGGATGGGTCTTAACACATGAATGCGGTCAATGACCCAGCGGATGGCCGGTTTCCAGTGGATCGCCTCCAATATGCCGCGCGCCGCCGACGGCGTCATGACATCATAGGAGACCCGCTCCACCTTCATTTCCGGCCGGGTGAAACAGGCATGCCTGCCCGAAACCCGTAATTTAATGCCATAAGCCATAAGTCGTTCTTCCCTTCCTACAAAACAGAATTTTCCAGTCCCAGATAATCCGCATGCTCCCAAAGCAGACCGGCTTCCTCTGTATAAAGGCTGGCGGTTTGCAACACGCAAAACTGATCGCCAAATATCGCTTCCTGTTCAAATTTTACATGGCTGTTGGCGAGCAGCAGGTTGCGGGCCTTTGGCGGCACCTGCACGATGTAACGCTGCAACGCCCGGGCGACGGCGCCGGGGCGCGTGTCGGGATTTTTAAGCCGATCCAGAGCATTTCGAGCGTCTGCGTCCTGGGCAATGATCACTGGTGCGAGACCGCTTTGGATCATGCGGAATTTCTCAGCCACAGAGCGATAACTGAAGTCCGCTTCCATGGCGTTGATTTTGAATTTATCGAGGATATTCTCGGCATCAAGGCCGGCGCCCTTACGCCAATAAACCTCACCGAAATAGTCTTTCATCGCCGCCGGTGACGATAGATCGTCAAAATTGTCTTTCATGCGATAGAAATCCCCTGCAAACTGGCGGATTTCAAAGGGCGGCGGATTGTCCGGTGCCTTGAAGACGGTGACGAGGCTCGCATCCAGCGGTCGCTTGCCTTCGCGGTTACAGCGGCCGGCCGCCTGGGTGATCTGGTCCAGTCCCGCTTCCGCTCGCCAGACACGCGGGAAATCAAGATCCACGCCCGCTTCCACCAACGAGGTGGCGATCAGCCGACAAGGCTGTTCCTCTCGCAGGCGCTTGCGCACTTCTTTCAGAATTTCCTGCCGGTGGGCGGCATATTGGCGGGTGGTGAGATGGACCAGGCCGTCGAGCCCGGCGTCCCGAGCGTCGCTGTACAGGGACAGGGCATGGCCGCGGCTGTTGACGATGACCAGGGCCCGGGGTTCAGTCTCCAGCGCCCGGATCAGTTCTTGATCGGTTATGTCTGGGCCCAGTTCGATCTTGGTGCGCTTGAATTTTTGCGCCAAACCTTGAGGATCAGGCGCTAGTTCCCGGCCCGCAAGCGGCAGGCCGTCTTTCAGGTCGCGCACATCCAGCGCCGGTTGCGTCGCCGTGCATAAGATCACCGACACGCCGTAATTCGTGGTTAGTTCCCGCAAGGCTTCCATACAGGGGCGCAGCAGATTGAGCGGAATGGTCTGCGCCTCGTCCAGCACGATGGCGCTGCCCGCCAGGTTATGCAGTTTGCGGCAGCGCGACGGCCGGTTGGAAAACAGGCTTTCAAAGAGCTGCACATTGGTGGTGACGACGATCGGCGCGGCCCAGTCTTCCATGGCGAGGCGCAACTTGTCCTGTTGTTCGCGGCCCCGGATTTTTTCATCATCAAGGGCCGAATGATGTTCCAGAATATATTCCTTGCCCAGCACTTCCCGAAACACGCCGGCAGTCTGGTCGATGACTGAAGTGAAGGGGATGGCATAGATGATGCGACGCAGACGGTGTTTCTTCGCGTGATCCAGAGCAAAGCCCAGCGAAGTCAGCGTTTTGCCGCCGCCCGTGGGCACGGTCAGGGTAAACAGACCTGGGGGCTGGTCTGCCCGGGCGCGCACATGGATGAGGATGTCACGGCGCAGGCGGTTGACGTCTGACAGGAGCGGGGATACCAGAAGTTTGGCCATATGCTCGTCAAAGTCGGCGCGCAGCTTGTTGATGATGGAACCAAGCGCCGGCCAGTCCCGGTCTTTTGCCTCACCATTGACCCTACAATAAAAAGTCTCCGTATCACGGTAATCGGCATCGACCAGGCAGGAAAAAACCATCCGCCCGAGAAAGCCAAACTGAAAAGCAAACTGGCGCTTGTCTTTGCGCCAGTCGAAGGGCGGCATCAGATCGGTGGCGTCGGGGATGATTTCGTCTTGCCACATGGGGTCGAGCGACTCCAGCCTCTTTTTCAGCCGGTCTGCGAGGGCGCCGCTGCCCTGATAGCGATCCGCAAGGCCCGCATGATGGCCGGCAATGGCAAAGGCGATCAGTTCCGCCATAAATTTGTCCTGGGGCGTGCCCCGTCCGTCGCGCATCAGATTTCGGACTTCGACTGCGCCAGCTGTGGCATGGTCCACCTTGATAAGGCTACCGGACAGTCTTTTCTGAAATGCAGGGGTATATTTGCCAAGATCATGTAAAAGCCCCGCCAATCGCCCGGCCTGGGCCGCCCCGAAAGCTTCGCCAAATTCTCCCGCGGTTTGTCCTGTATCAATCAAATGATCCCGCAACAGGTGCCAGTCCCGCCGGTTGTTCTCATTTGTGGAATGAGCGTAGAACACAATTCCCCCAGCTTGTGACTCTCCTTTTGAACCACTCTACCTACCTATGGTGCCCGGGTGAAGTATATTTTCAAAGAAATCTATTTTGGGTTGTTTTTCAAATGCGGGATACGCGCCCGGTTATGATTAACCTGTGCCTCGTCCATCCTCGCGGCGTTTGCGGAGGCCTTCTTTGATCTTGGCAAGTGTCGGGTTGCCCGCGCCGTATGTCTGGTCACAAAAGGCTTCATCGGCTTTCAGGATCGGTTCCAGAAGGATGTCGATCAGTTCTTCCTTGCCGCCGGTCCAGGTGGCCGGTGCGATGCATTTGCCAAACTCAACACCATCGCGCTCAACCACATGCTCAATCACCCAGGGTTCGGGCAGCACCTTTTCCAGTTTTGATCTTGTTGGAACGCCCCACATCAGCTTGACATCATGACGCACAAGCCTATCGGGACGAAAGTCGTTGTCTTCATTCATTATCGATTTCCCTATAAAAAATCGAACGGAAACACTGTAAGACAATACTATGGAAAACACAACTTAAGATAGGGTTGAGGAAACGGAAGGAAACCCTAAGAACCTCTTCGCTTATGGATCAGTGCGACTATTTCAGCGGCACGCCAATGGAGATGATGCCTGCGAGACGCATCGTCTCTCCTTGCCGGATATAGATTGCGTAACTGCCGCCGCCGAAATTGTCCCGGATATAGCTCTCAAGGCCGGAGAAGGGGTGGCATTTGTAAAGCTTCGGCTTGATCACACAACCATCCTCGCTGGCCCGGTAGATGTAGACCGTCAAACGGTCATCCTCATCGAATAGAATTTGATAAAACCGTTCCGCCAGGCGCTCATTCACATATATATGCGGCAACGGGCGCTTTCTGCGGCCTATATTTTCCCGTGTTGGGTGCTGTGTTCCAGGCTGTGTGCGGTAACTGTGTGGAGTGGGTTTCCTTTGCATGTGCTCACTCCGGGTTGGTTTCTTCTTCCCGGGCGCGCCGCCAGTTTTCGGCAGCTTCGCGGGAGATCAGCGTTCGGCTTCCTGCCTTGAATATTTTCAACCGACGCGCCTTGATTTCGAGGTAAACGTAGCTGCGGGAAATGTTGTAGGCCTTGCAGAATGATTTGATATCATAAGCTTGTATTTCAGACATTGGGATGTCTCCTTGTGTTTAAAGGGACAGGTTAACTGGCCGTTTTCCCCGTTTGAATGGTCTGAAAGAGGTTATTTCAGACCAGAAAATAACTGCTGATTTATCTGAATTTGGCCGGGATCGTGTCTCCGGGGTAGTTTGAAAGCCCCGCGCGTATTGCGTCAAGCCGTGAAGAAGGCAGGATTTTCTCCAGTTGTTTATAAATTTTACTCCAGCCTCGTTTGGAAAAACGCTCCATAAGGGTTTCAGTAGTGGGGTGGTCAAAATTCTCCTTATCCAAACGTGCGGAAACCATTTCGGCAGCCTTTTCAATGGAAATCCTAAGCAGGGTCAGATGGCCGATCTCATGCATCATATTATTTTCATATGTTTGGGTGCGATGTTCTTTGAAAATTTCTGTTTTCCCCGGCCCGCGCTTTACGCCAAGTAGGTATAGTAAGTCTTCCTCTCCGCCGGATTCCAGGTAATCGGAAAAGGCTTTTTCCATCCAGTCAAGCACCCAATGCGGAGGATACAAGCCAACGCGATGGAAAAGAAGAAACGCCTCCATAGCAAAGATTGGATTTTTCTTAGAGGGAGGATAGACGCCTTCGAACAAAGCTTCTGTTAGAGGCGAAAAAGCGAGCGCATTGATAATTTCTTCCTCAATCCTATGACCCAACTCATCAACACCTGATACGAGTTGCTCCTTGGTAATGTAGGGAGAGAAAGGTCCGGGCCGCTCTGCTGTCATGCCTTCTCTTGGAGGGTGCTTGACCGCAACAATCGTCTCATTCCAAGTCTCTGATTTGGTTTTGTGAGTCATTTCCTAATCCCAGACTTATCGCGGCCTCTTACCAAAACGTCCGACAATCACTTTGCCGCCATCGCGCAGATGATCGATATAATCGGACCAGGCCTGCATCATCTTCACCCGCTCATCCCAATGTTCACCCCGCGCGTAGGCACGGCGCACGTCATTTGATTCAACATGGCCAAGCTGGCGCTCAATGGCGTCCGCATGCCAGTCGCCCATTTCATTCAAGAGTGTGCTGGCTGTTGCGCGGAAGCCATGGCAGGTCATTTCATCCTTGCTGTAGCCAAGCCGCCGCAACGCTGCGTTGACACTGTTTTCCGACATGGGCCGCTTCCAGTTGATCAGGGACGGGAAAACATATTGCCGGTGCCCGGTTATTTCATAAAGCGTATCCAGTATGGCTATGGACTGTCGGGATAGAGGAACCTTGTGGGGCCGCCGCATCTTGGTTTTAAAGTCGGGGATCATCCATATGGCGGCATCAAAATCGAACTCATCCCATTCGGCTTGCCGGAGTTCGCCGGGGCGGACAAAAACATGGGGTGCCAGCCTTAAAGCTGTCAACACCGTCGGCTGACCTTTATAGCTTTCAAGGGCTCGCAATAATTCACCGAAGGCCTTAGGCTCGACAATGGCGGGGCGATGGGTGACACGGGGTGTTGTCAGCGCACCGCGCAGATCAACTGAGATATCCCTTTCGGCGCGGCCTGTTGCGATGGCATAGCGAAAAACCTGTCCGCAGGTCCCCCGCAACCGGCGGGCCGATTCATAGCGTCCGCGAATCTCGAATGTACGCAGTGCGGCCAGCAACTCCGGTGCCGTAATCTCGTTGATAGGCCTATCGCCAATGATGGGGTAGGCAAAGCTTAGGAGCCATTCCAGTTTACTCATCGTCGAGTCGGCGCGGCCCTCCCGTTCCAGCTTGGCAAGCCATTCTTCGGCAATTTCTTTGAACGTTGTTCCTGCTGCGAAGCCAGCGGTCAGTCTTTGTATGCGGCGTTGAATGGCCGGGTCCCGGTTTTCCGCCAAAAGCTTCTTGGCCGCTTCCCTTTTTTCACGCGCCTCCGCCAGTGAGACAGTTGGATAAACACCAATGGCCAAGGTTTTCCTCTTGCCGCCAAACCGATAATTCAAGCGCCAATATTTCCGGCCATTCGGATTGACCAGCAAATACATCCCGGCACCGTCTGTCAATTTGTAGGCTTTTTCCCGTCCCTTGGCATTCTTTACAGCCAATGCTGTGAGTTTCATGATCCATCTCCGTGGCGGTACCGGCCATTTTTCCTTGGCGGTACCTTCATTTAGTACCGCCAAATATAGCAGAAAGCACTTTGGAAACCAAGAGACGATCAAAAATTCACTCGGACGCAAGCCCTTGTTTTACATAAAATTTTCGGACTTTTCTGGATGCAGATGGATGTCTGGGGAAAGGAGTGTGGTGCCCAGGGGCGGAATCGAACCACCGACACGCGGATTTTCAGTCCGCTGCTCTACCAACTGAGCTACCTGGGCCCCAAGAGGAACGCCGCCTTATAGGCAATCTTTTTGAGCCTGTCCAGCACTGCGATCATTCCGCCGAACCGTCGTCTTCCTCCTCCGAATCCGGCGTTACCGGGCCGGCGGGAATCGCATACTGCCCCTTGAGCCAGCGCTCCAGATCCAGGTCGCTGCACCGCTTCGAACAAAACGGCCGGTATTTCTCATCCGCCGGACCGGCGCAGATCGGGCAAGTTTCGGTTTTGCTCATTTTTTCATCCATTCCCGCAGATTGGGCCCCATGCGTTTGCGGCTCACTTCCACCAGCCCGAATCTGGAAAAACCGGTGCGCTCGACCGGCCTCGAATCCATTGCCAGCGCCCGGTCAAATATATTCAGCACCTTACCCTGATCCCGGCTGGTTTTCATATCGAGAAAATCCACAATGATCAGCCCGCCGATATTCTGCAGCCTGAGCTGAGCCGCAACTTCCAATGCCGCCTCGCGATTGAGTGCAAGCCGCATGGCCGCAGCGCCGCGCCCGGACGCCGCACCGCCGGAATTTACGTCAATGGCGGTCAGCGCCTCGGTTTGATCAATCCTGATCCAGCCGCCTGACGGCAGGGGGATGCGCGGGGAAAGGGCCCGTTCAATGGCGTCCTGAATCCCGAATGCCTCGAACAATGGTTCCGGCTCTTTCCAGCGGACAAGACGGTCTTCCAGCCATGGCCATAGCCGCTTCACAATTTTTCTCGCCTCGGCGAAAAGCGCCGGCTTCTCAATCAGAATATCTCCCGCCGGGGGAGCATGATCCCTGATCAGACCTTCGATCGGGGAGACCGCCGCCGTCAGGTGCCGGGGGGCGTCTGCATCCATCCGGTCTGTTTTTTGCCAATGGGTCATCAGCCCGACGGCTTCGCGGTGGATATTCTCTGCCGATGTTTCCAGGGCAGCCGTTCGGACGGTCAGGCCGGCGTCCTTGGCGATGCGGCGCAATTGATCCCGGATGGCTGGTTCCTTTTCCGCCCAATCGGCCCGTTTTGAAAAAGCAAGGCCGGACCCGAAAGGCTGCACCACCACGGTGCGGCCAACCAGAGCAGGCCTGGAAGTGGCGACAGCGCGTTTCCTGCTCGATGGCAAGGCAGCTTTTTTGATCTGCACCATCAGGGCCGCGCCTTCCACCGGTTGCTGCCGGGCATATTTGAACGGCAGGATGGCTTCCTGACCGTCCGCAAGCGCCAAAAGGGCGCTTGCGGTTTCCCGGTAAACTGCGACTATCCGGGCAATATGGACAGCGCCTTCGCCGGGCCCGCTGGCGCGGACAATCGGATAAATCTCCACTGCGCGGCCGTCTTCGACCAGCGCCGCCATATCATGGCCGATCAAAAGCTTAGACGGCATGATAACCGGCCGTTCGCAACAGGCTGCGGGTTTCGAACAAGGGCAGGCCGACAATGCCGGTATAGGAGCCCTGCATCCAGCGGATAAATCCCGCGGCCCGGCCCTGAATAGCATAACCACCGGCTTTGCCCTGCCATTCCTTGCTCGCGAGATAGGCCGCGATTTCAGCTTCATCCAGTTGCTTGAACGCAACCCTGGATTGGCTGGTTTTTTCCCGCAGAACGCCTGCGGCATCAATCACCGCGACCGCGGAATAAACCGTGTGACGGCGGCCGGACAATAACGCAAGACACCGCTCTGCCGCAGCCTCATCATGGGCTTTGGGCAGGATGCGCCGGCCGCACGCAACCACCGTATCGGCGGCAAGCACGATGGCGCCCGGGATAATGTCCCGGGAGGCCTCCGCTTTTTCCTGGGCCATGCGCCGCACATAAAGACGGGGATGTTCCGCGGCCTGCGGGACTTCCTCAATATCCGGTGCGTGAATCTGATCCGGCACAATATCCAGCTGCGCCAGCAACTCCAGACGCCTGGGCGATGAGGATGCCAGCAGCAGGGCTGGTGGGGCGGCGGACATGCTCGCCTTATTTGAAACGGTAGGTGATGCGGCCCTTGGTGAGGTCGTAGGGGGTCAGTTCCACCAACACCTCATCACCGGCAAGCACCCGGATGCGGTTTTTACGCATCTTGCCTGCGGTATGACCCAATATTTCATGGTCGTTTTCCAGGCGCACGCGAAACATGGCATTGGGCAACAATTCCGTCACCGTGCCGCGCATCTCAAGGAGTTCTTCTTTAGCCATTTAAATTCCGATAATCTTCAAAGTCGCACATTCATGATGGAAAAACGCAATGAATTCAAGGTTTTTGACGGGCGCCCTGTTTTATTCCTGCAGGTTTTTACGGATTTTGTCCGTCAATGCGTCGCGCACGGCCCGGTACGCGCCCAGAATCATCTCCCGGTGGCCCGCCGCTTCGGATGGATCAACCGTGGGCCAGGCGTGAAATTCCGCTCCGGCAGCCGCCGCAAACCGCCTTGCCCGTTCATCGACAGCAGGGTCGAGCGATATGATATGATCGAAGGGCGCGCCCGCAACATCCTCAAGGGTTCGCGGCTTGTGGTCTGAAAGGTCAATGCCATTTTCCGCCAGAACCGCCGCGGCGAAGGGGTCAGAATCCCCTTCCGACAAACCGGCCGAAGACGCGCTAAAACCGGCTTCTTTTGCCAGCGCCGCCGCCATCGGGGAGCGCAAGCCGTTACGGATGCAAAGGAAGAGAATGCGACTCATATGGCAATCCGGGTATGCAGCACGCAGATCAGGGTGAAAAGCCGGCGGGCGGTATCGAAATCCACTTCGACTTTTTCCTCTAGCCGCTCTTTCAGCAGCATGGACCCCTCATTGTGCAGAGCGCGCCGCCCCATATCAATGGCTTCAATCTGGCTGGGGCCGGAATTTTTCAGCGCCTGATAATAATTTTCACAGACCGCGAAATAATCCTTCAGAATGCGCCGAAAGGGGGTCATGGCGAGAATAATGGTTTTCAAAGCCGCTCCATTTTGATCCCTGACATCGAAAGCGAGCCGGGATTCCTCAATCCGCAGCAGCACCCGGAACGGGCCCTGATAGTTGTCTGGCAGCGCCATTCTGGGTTGAAACAGATTATGTTCCAAAAGGTCAAAAATAGCGATCCGCCGTTCATGGTCGACCTCATCGGACCAACGGACAATGCTTTTTTGATCAAGCTCGATATCCGTAATCCGGTAATCAGTCATCATCCTCATCCGATTGCAGACGAAGGGAAACGGATCTCGCGTGAGCATCCAGGCCTTCCGCCAATCCCAGAATAACCGCCTGCGGCCCGATCGCCTTCAGCGCATTCCGGTCGCAGCCGATCATACTGGTCCGTTTCATGAAATCATAGACCGAAAGTCCGCTTGAAAAACGCGCCGTGCGGGCGGTCGGCAAAACATGATTGGGCCCGGCCACATAATCGCCGACAGCTTCCGGCGTATATCGCCCGAGAAAAATAGCCCCGGCATTGCGGATTTTAGCCGCCAGCGCCTCCGGATCCTCTATCGCCAGTTCCAGATGTTCCGGCGCCAGTTGATTGACCAGCCCCGCCACTTCATCAAAATCCCGGACTTGTATGATCGCGCCGAATGTCTGCCAGCTTTTCCCGGCGGCCGCCGCCCGGCTCAGGTTTTTGAGCTCGGCGGCAATGGCGGTCTCCACCTTTTCGGCAAAACCCGCATGATCCGTGATCAGGACAGACTGCGCGCTTTCGTCATGTTCCGCCTGGGCCAGAAGGTCGGCGGCAATCCAGTCCGGATTATTCGCGCCATCCGCCACCACCACTATTTCCGAAGGCCCGGCGATCATATCGATGCCGACCGCGCCGAACACTTCCCGTTTGGCCGCCGCCACATAGGCATTGCCGGGCCCGACAACGACATCCACGGGCCGGATACTGTCTGTCCCATAGGCAAGGGCGGCAATAGCCTGCGCCCCGCCAACGCGGTAAATTTCGTTAACACCGGCGATTTTCGCGGCGGCCAGAACCAGGGGATTCAACACACCGTCCGGCGTCGGCACGGTCATGACAATGCGTTCAACACCGGCAGTCTTGGCCGGGATCGCGTTCATCAGCACGGAGGACGGATAACTGGCCGTCCCGCCCGGCACATAAATTCCCGCCGCCTGAACCGCGTTCCAGCGCAGCCCCAAACGGACCCCGGCATCGTCGGTATAGGAAATATCGGCAGGTTTCTGGCGGCGGTGAAAATCACGGATGCGGTCAGCGGCAAAATCAAGCGCGCCCCGTTCCTTTTTACTGACAGCCGATAGGCCTCTTTCCACCTGGGCAGCCGTGACCCGGAGCGTATCCGCCTTCAGATCAAACCGGTCAAAGCGTTTGGTATAATCGATCAGCGCCCGATCACCGCGCGCGCGCACCGCCGCCAGGATTTCCAGGACCGCTGCGCGGACATCGGCGGCACTTTCCCGTTTTTGCGACAGAATCTTATTAAAGGCCGCCGCAAAGCCGGCATCAAGGCTATTCAGTTTAAACGGCATTGGCGAGCGCTTCCCCGAAGCGGGCGATCCAATATTGCACCGCTTTGGGCTGGGTCTTGAAAGCCGCCCGGTTGATGATCAGGCGCGACGTGATATCGCAGATTTTCTCCACTTCGATCAGCCCGTTCGCCTTTAACGTCGCGCCGGTGGAAACCAGATCGACAATGCGGCGGCAAAGGCCGAGGGAGGGCGCCAGCTCCATGGCGCCGGATAGTTTGATACATTCCGCCTGCACCCCTCGGGCGGCAAAAAATTTACTGGTGATGTTGGGATATTTGGTGGCGATGCGCACATGGCTCCAGCTTTTGGGATCATCGCCATCACAAAGCGCTTCCGGTTCCGCCAATGACAGGCGGCAGTGGCCGATATCAAGATCCAGCGGCGCATAAATTTCCGGATAATCGAATTCCATCAACACGTCGTTGCCGGCAACGCCAATCTGGGCCGCGCCAAAAGCCACAAAAGTGGCCACATCGAACGCCCGCACCCGGACAATTTTGACATGGTCGAAATTGGTGGCGAACATCAGCTGCCGCGACGCGCCGGCGCTAAAAGCCGGCTCCGGCTGAATGCCGGCCCGCTGCAGGATAGGCAGGACTTCCGACAAAATCCGCCCCTTGGGCAGGGCCAGAACAATGGGTTCATCTGTGGATAACGCCGGGGGCATCGGATCACCGTTTGAAATGGCCAGGCAATGCCGGGCTTATACCGTCTGAAAGGCCTAAAAATCTACTCTTTATCGGCAACGGCATGACTGGGCCGCGATTTGGCCTGCCAGGGACCCAGCAGATCGGCCATGCGGCCATCGATACATTCAACGGTCAGCCGGATCGCCGCATAGCCTGCAAAAGTCAGGGTGAGAGTATGATTGCCATTCTCCGAAGGCTCGGCCTGAATCGCCAGCAGTTCCAAAACATGATCCGGATTTTTCAGGGGGATATGCTGAAGGGATGCTTTCAGCACCCCGTCAAAATGAAGGCCGGCGCGCACCCGCTCATTGCCGTGTTTTTTGCGTAAACTCTTTTCCCAGCGGTAGCGGTTAAGGACGGCGGCAAAACGGTGGCGGGACGGCTCATAGGCAAGATCCCCGGCGCGGATGGCGGCATCCTGCAGCAACGCGGACAGAACCGCGATATCTTTTGCCGTTTCGGCTTTTAACTTGATCTGATCTGTCACACTTTTTCCATTTTTTATGCCGGAACCCGTTCAATATCGGCACCGGCGGCCTTAAGCTTTTCTTCCAGACGTTCATAGCCCCGGTCAAGATGATAAATTCGGCTGATCACGGTTTCGCCGTCCGCCGCAAGCCCGGCCAGCACCAGCGACATGCTGGCCCGCAGGTCCGTCGCCATCACCGGCGCACCACGCAGAACTTTTACGCCGCGGATGGTGGCGACCGGGCCGGCAACTGTTATATCCGCTCCCATACGCGCCAGTTCCGGCACATGCATGAAACGGTTTTCAAAAATTGTTTCGGAAATCACCGACGCTCCATCCGCCTTTGCCAGCATCACCATAAACTGGGCCTGCATATCAGTGGGAAAGCCCGGATAGGGCTGGGTTTTGATATTGATCCCCCGCAATCCCGCCTTGTCCGCGCCAACCGTCAGCCCCTGCGCGGTTTCTGCAATAAATCCGCCCGCCTCCCGGAGGGCATCCAACGTCGCCCCCATCATATCGGAACGCGCCCCCAAAAGATCAAGCGTGCCGCCGGTAATCGCCGCAGCGACGGCATAGGACCCGGCCTCGATCCGGTCCGGCATCACAGGATGGTTTGCGGCTCGCAAACTGGCAACGCCCTCAATGGTAATCCGTTCCGACCCCGCGCCGGTGATTTTGGCCCCCATGGCATTCAACAGCCTGGCAAGGTCGGAAATTTCCGGCTCCTTTGCTGCATTTTCCAGAATACTGGTGCCCCTGGCGAGGCTTGCCGCCATCATTAGATTCTCCGTGGCGCCAACCGAAACCATAGGAAAATGGATTTTCCCGCCCTTCAGTCCGCCCGCCGCCTTCGCCCGCACATAACCGTCCGCCAGATCAATCTCCGCCCCCAATTGCTGCAGGCCTTTGAGATGCAGGTCAATGGGCCGGTTGCCGATGGCGCAGCCGCCGGGTAGCGAGACCGTCGCCACGCCTTCCCGCGCCACCAGCGGTCCCAACACCAGGATGGAGGCCCGCATCTTCCGCACCATGTCATAGGGCGCTGTGGTGTCCGCAATATTTTCAGCCCTTAAGAGCATTGTCCGGCCCGCTCCATTGCCGTTGCCCGCGGCGATGGTGACCTCAACCCCCAGATGGTTGAGAAGATCGGCAAGAGTGGTGATGTCCGCCAGGCGCGGCAGATTATGCAGCGTGACTGGCTGATCGGTCAAAAGGCTCGCGCACATGAGCGGCAGGGCGGCATTTTTCGCGCCGCTGATTTTGATTTGACCAGTCAGCGCATTGCCGCCGCGGATAACAAGCTTATCCATGATGTCTCCCAAAGATGATTCGAATGAGAGAGCATCCGATCATCGGAATAGGGCGGGTATCGGGCTGGATCACGGCGGAAATAGGTTTTGTCCTCACAATTTCGGCAGGGTCACGCCGGTCTGGCCCATATATTTCCCGGCCCGGTCAGCATATGACACCTCGCACGGCTCATTCCCTTGCAAAAATAGAAACTGGCAGGCCCCTTCATTGGCATAGATTTTCGCCGGCAGCGGCGTGGTGTTGGAAAATTCCAGGGTCACGTGACCTTCCCAGCCCGGCTCCAGCGGCGTCACATTGACAATGATGCCGCAGCGGGCATAAGTCGATTTGCCGAGACAGATCACCAGCACATCGCGGGGAATACGGAAATATTCCACGGTGCGGGCCAGCGCAAAGGAATTGGGCGGAATGATACAGACATCGCCGGGCCGGTCGACAAAGCCCTGGGTCGAAAAGTCCTTGGGATCGACAATAGCCGAATCCACATTGGTGAAAATCTTGAATTCCGACGAGACCCGGGCGTCATAACCATAGGAAGACAGACCAAAGGAAATGGCGCCATCGCGCTTCTGCCGGTCGACAAAAGGGTCGATCATGCCATCCTCCAGCGCCTTCTTCCGGATCCACTTATCGGACATAACGGCCATATGGGTGTCTCCCCTGTGCTTTTGACTGACTGCTTTGCCGGGTTTTAGAACAAGCGGGACAGAAAGGGAATTATTTCTTGTTGTTGTCTGCTTTCGGGCGGCTCTGCGCCTTGCGCCGCCGAAGATTGTCGCGCAGCGCCCTGGCAAGCCGCGCCTTGCGCTCCTGCTGTTTGGTCTGTTTATCGTTCTTTTCATCTGTCATGAAAGGAAAATGACGAAGACCGCCACCAAAAGCAATGACATCTTGCGCATTCCGCCCCCCTATGGCAAAGAGGGCGCCGAATCACGCCTGCCCTCAACGCCCATATAGCTCAGGGGTAGAGCACTCCCTTGGTAAGGGAGAGGTCGTAAGTTCGAATCTTACTATGGGCACCACCTTACCCACTGAAATTACTGATGTTTTATCTTCGCCAGTATTTTGCTCGTTTGGCAAAAGTGCCCTTTTTGCCGTGAGTTTGCCGTGAAGTTTCGCAAAAAGATCCCTGTCTGTTCTCTTATTGAGCTCCCAGAGATACGCATCGGTCGCGTCCGCGGCGTCCTTGAGATAGACCGGATCGAACTCGCCGTAGGAGCGTGACGTGGTCCGGCTTTCCTCCTGATCCGCATGGCCGAGCCACAGGGACCGCTGCGATCCCGGCACCTGCGCCATCCGCATCACCGTGATCATCTTATTGCGAACGGAATAAGGAACTATCTTTGGCAAGCAAACAGCTTTCTTTTGCCGAACCCTTTTATATTCCCTTTGCAGACTATGCGTTGACCGATATGGCACAAAACGTGGCAGTAATTTCCAGGGAGCTGTTTCCTTAAATTCCTCGAACTCCTTTTTATCTCTCACCATTTGCAGACGTTTGTCCCAGGACCGGACCCAGCCGGCCAGATTTTCTGTCAGCCGGATGACGGGCCGGAACTTTGTCGGCTGCTGCGGACGGCCTTCCGGATTAAGATCAATCAATCCAAGTTTATGGTCGATCTGCGATGGCCCCAGATCGAGGCCAGCTTCTGGCCGGCACGCCGTATTGAGTGCAATCACGGTCCAGCGAAAGGCCATTTCCGATCCGAGATTGTCGATAAACCGCGCCAGATCGTCATCATCCCGAGGGAACCATTTACCGGCCACCGGTGGCGGAATGCGCAGAAGTTTGGCGATGGTTCGGGGATCGTGGATGATTCTTGGTGTCGGCTGTGCGCCACAATAACGAACAGCCGCGCTGAGCATGTTCATATTGCGGGCGAGATAACCCGCCGCATGACCGTGGCGGGCGCGCCAGACTTTAAGAATATAATCAACCTGGAACCGCTCCGAGAGATCGCTGATCCGCTCCGGCCCTTCCAGCACTTCCTTGAACAGCTCCATTGTTCGCCGGGCCTGTTCCCTGCTCCGTAATTTGGGGGCCACCTCCGCATGATATTTAGCCAGCACCGAGAGGATAAGAGCATCCTCGTCATGTGTCTGCTTCCGGAGGACAAAGGCAACGAGCTTATCCTTGGCTTCTTCTAGATCTCCTGTTTTAAGGCTTTTGCGACACGGTCTTCCCTTTCGCTTTGCGTGGGCGCCCTCGTACCAGTGGGCATAGAAGGTATCGCTGCCCCTGACATTGTTGTTGATCCAGTGCCCTCGGTATTCCCATTTGCCACGTGATCGGGACATGCCGGTCCTTTCGTTTTGCTTTCAATATAGGCTGCAATCCACTCGCGCCTGTACCAGTATGTCCGGCATCCCGGCGTGTGACGAATTCTGCCTGACTTTCTCGCAAGCTTCAGTTCTTCCAAACCGATTGGTATACCGGGTAGTTTCGGTATGTCGGCCTCACGGATGTATCTGTCCATTTCATTGCCCAAAATCAGGGCGGGATTGATCTGGATTACTTTATACACTTTTTTAGCGAGAATCAAGGTATTATCATAGTAAATTCAGTAACTTATGTATAATTTACGTTATTATCAGCCTCCCCTATCCCAACAAATCCAGGGAAACGAAAAAAGCGTCATCTGCGGTAATTTTACCGGTGATTTTACTCCTGCAGTAATTTTTTTGCGATGACCGCGGCGATTTTCGCGTAAACTTGATGGGGCGTTTGTCCCCCAGTTCCTGAAACAGCGCGGACAGGTCCAGTGCTTCGGTTACTGCATCCTCACCATATTTTTCGAGAAACCGGCTGGCATAGCCGTCAATTTCTTCCGCCGTGAAGCCTTCAGTGGCGGCTGCATGAACCACTCTGCCTCAGAGTTTCGGTTGGTCCAACTCAAGTTAAGTTGACAGCCCCCCAGCAACACATAAAAGCTATTGTTTGGACGGAAGAAGGCTTTCCTCCAACTCCTCAACCACCTTGCAGGCTAGGTCAGCAAAGCGCTGGATTTCGTTGCCGAGAATAGTCACGGTTTCGCCTGGTTCGTGCTCGGGGGCAAACTGCGCATATTGTTCATCCGCTATGCCGAGATTGTGTCCAAGAACGTGACGCTTTTGGATGTTCATGCGCAGGTGGTCAATTTCGGTGGCGTTCAGATGTTTAAACGGATCAATACCGAGGGGAGCAAATAGCGCCTGTCCGCGTTCGATGTTTTGGAAAGAATTGCCAATCGCCTTCTTGGCCTTCGGTTTTCCCGAACCTTTGGGGACATGCCCGCGTATCAGATGACGGTAAACCGTCTTCATCGTCGCTTCAAACGCAGTTAGCACATCCTCATGAGCATTGCCCATGAGGCGGTAGGCAATCTCACGCCGTCCTTGCGCTTCCATTTCGTCAGCCAGAGCAATCTGCTCAGCAACCAGTTCAGCCTCTCGGCGGAAGTGCAGCGCCACGTTCGGCGCACCACAGTCAGGACAAAAGAGTGCAAGTGCATATACGCCGTACGCACGGCTGCATATGTCACATTCAAGGTTGCGAAGCAGATCTTCGCGAATAGCAAGGGGTCGGTGCCGGTGCTTTGGTTTGACGTCCATGGATATTGAAACCAAGCCACCACGTGGCTGCCGACGATTGAAGTCTTTGGCCATATTCCCGAGCCAGTTTCCAACATCGTTCTCTGCAAGCCAAACAACGTGTTTTTTGACCGCTTCGATGTCTGCAATATGGGTAAATTCTTCATCGGCTGCTTGGTAGCCAGAATACGGGCAAATGGTCTCACCTGCCCCTGGGATACGACGAATACGATGCTGGTTTTCTGGCGCGATTGTTCGCTCTTCGGGGGCATGGCCGATGAGGAACAGGCGCGGCGCGGCGTCTGGGTTCGGAGAGTATTGATAATTTTTGCCAGACGGGCTCTTCGGCGCTGGAATTGCCAATTCCAAGCGGTCTCGTGTTCCGCCAACACGGTACTTCTCAAGCTGGCGGAAACGAAAGTCTGTCATCGCGCTATCACTTGCTCTTTTTGACGGTCTGTTTGTAGGTTGTCTTTGGGCTTTTGGTCACAGTCTTGTTTGAGACAAATCGACCCGTGATCGCGCTCTTGTTAACGGTTGGCGACCCACTGCCGCCCTTGCTTTTGCCTTTTGCCATGGTGCCGGCCTCCTACTACAGCTTGTGCCCGACTCGGGAACCTTTCAATATATACCATAAAGCACTTAGAACGTAAACAGAACACCGCTTGGCTGCTCCCCTCCCAACCTTCGTCTACAAGGCCAGCAAACGCGGCGCAACTTTCACCGGCGTTAGCTAACTAGGCATAACTAACGAATAATGCATTTTTCGTTAGTTAAATGGTTGCGACTCTCATGGATGTGAGTTAATCTGGATAAGTAACGCTAAACGACAATAATGTTAGTTATATAGAAAATGAGCCAAATTCGAAAAACAGGCAAATACATCAAAAGCTCTGCCACCCCTGGGGAAAAATACAACGCCTACCTCCCCGACCCTTTGCCGCCAAAGCCGCCCTTGGACATGGCCGAACTATACCCACTGCTTGATCAGGCTGGCATTGCATTAGGACGACTGGACGGCATGAGCATAGTGCTCCCCGACCCGTCGCTGTTTTTGTACATGTATGTGCGTAAGGAAGCCGTTCTGTCCTCGCAAATCGAAGGCACCCAATCTTCTCTATCTGACCTGTTGCTCTTTGAATCGGAAGAAGCGCCAGGCGCACCGCTTGACGATGTGACCGAAGTTTCCTGCTACGTGTCTGCGATGAACTATGGGCTGGAGCGCCTTAAAGAATTCCCCCTTTCGCTCCGCCTCATCCGCGAAATTCACGCGAAGCTAATGGATAGCGCACGCGGCGGCCACAAATCCCCAGGAGAATTTAGGCGTTCACAAAACTGGATCGGCGGCACCCGACCCGGTAACGCACACTTCGTGCCACCACCGCCGGAGCATTTGATGGATTGTTTGGGAAATTTTGAAAAATTTATCCACGACGAAAAGATCAAACTTCCTGCCCTTATCCGAGCGGCACTCGCCCATGTTCAGTTTGAGAGCATTCACCCGTTTTTGGACGGCAACGGCAGGCTTGGGCGCCTGCTCATCACGTTCATTTTGTGCAAGGAAAAGGTTCTCAAGGAACCACTCCTGTATCTCAGCCTGTATTTTAAGGCCAACAGGCAGGCCTATTATGATCACCTGCAATCCGTCAGGGAAACGGGAAATTGGGAAGCGTGGATCAAATTCTTTTTGACCGGCGTTATTGACACCGCCAATCAGGCAACCGAGACGGCGCGAGCCATCATGATGCTGTTCAATTTGGATCGCCAGAAGATTGAAAACTCCAGTAAATCCGCAGCGGCCATCATGACCATTCATGGATATTTTCAGCGCCACCCCATCGCTAACACCACAAAAATTAAAGACGCCTGTGGCCTTTCCCTGCCAACCGTTCTGCGCAATTTGGCGGCGCTGGAGTCGCTAAGCATCGTCAAAGAAGTCACCGGCAAAGAACGGCACAAGATTTTTGTCTACAAAGAATATCTGCACATCCTGAGTGCCGGAACCGAGCCACTCAAATACTAGGACGCGAGCTCGAAAAAACGAGGCGCCGCGCGTGGCTTTCTCGGGTAGGGTCTGTCAAATTAACTTTCTGGCGCTCGCCTATTTTCCTGATACGATCGGTGCATGCAGAATATTTCTTACCGACGGCACCGCTTTCGCCCCGACATTATTCACCAAGCCGTCTGGCTCTACTTCCGTTTCACGATGAGCTACCGTGATGTCGAGGATCTGTTGGCCGAGAGAGGGATTGACGTCAGCTACGAGACGGTTCGGCTGTGGGTTCTGAAATTCGGCCAGATCATTGCTCACCGGATCAGCAGACGCCGTGCACCGGCGTTTGACGTCTGGCATCTGGACGAAGTCTTTGTGAATATTGGCGGCAAGCAGATGTATTTATGGCGGGCTGTTGATGGAGAAGGCGAGGTTCTCGACGTTTTGGTCCAAAAGCGCCGGAACAAGCGAGCTGCAGTGAAACTTATGCGGAAATTGCTGAGGAACCAGGGCGTGCGTCCGACTCAAATAGTGACGGATAAATTGAAGTCTTACGGCACGGCGTTTCGGGATCTACATCTCAGCCACCTTCACGAAACGGGACATCGCCTGAATAATCGGGCAGAGAGTTCTCACGTTCCAGTGCGACGGCGAGAACGAAAGCAGCAGCGTTTCAAATCGCAGAAATCAGCCCAACGGTTTCTCTCAGCTCACGGTCCGATCTACAATCTGTTCAACGTCCAACGCCATCTCATCTCCCGACAAACGCTCCGAACGTTCCGCAGCCAAGCAATGGCTGAATGGCAAGTCGTGACAGCGGCTGTCTGAACCACTCCGGCTCAGAGTTTCAATTGCTCCAACTCAAGTTAAGTTGACAGCCCCCTCGACCGGGCTCTTGTGGATGAATATGATGAGGGCGGGCCTATCCGGCAATCTGTCGTTGGTAACCTGCGCGATATTGAGCGAATAGCGGAGAGCCTCCAAACCGGTGATCTCAGCTCCAGACATCCGTTCCTGGTGGAGGATATGGACAGATTCCTGGCTGATGTGAACAGGGCTCAACGGAACGCCTCAAGGAACCGTTATTATATGGCCGGCCGCATTGCCGGCGCCTGCGTCAGTTGTCACATAGCGAATTACTAGGGCCCGACCCTTTCATCATCATGACTGGAACATGCAGGGGTGGAGCCTGTGGAGTTGGGCGGAGGATTTTGGGGTGATGGGAGAAGACGGTGCGGCGTTTCTCATGTGGAACAGGCGAGATGGGTAGGGGGCGTCGGCACCTTGAGCAGAGCTGACGATGTGACGAACCGTCGGAAGTTAGGCGCATCTTCCGACGTTTTGTCACACGGCTTCTACGTTTTCGGCTCCGCCAACATACGTCTGAGACGTTCGCGACCGCGATTTCGTATTCTGGGAATTCGGCGCCGATATTCGGCCAATTGCCACTTCTGAGGGCTAAAAGATCGGCCTATCTTCGCTATATGAATGATTTTATTATTTAATATCAATAGAGTAGATGATGTAAAAATCGGCCATTGCGCTATTTTGTCAAAGGGACTAAGATCGGCCAATATACCGGCCAATCTCACAGAAGTCTACCGAGATATGCCGTAAATTCAAAGGCATAGGTAGATATGAGATCGGCCAAGGACTTGATTGAGGACGTCAGCCGCATCGAACCGGCTAGATTGGAGGAAGCGCCAGAAGCTATCGCCGACGTGGTGGCAAACCTGTCAGCGGCCGGCGCTATCCTTGGGTCAGCGCTCCATCCGACGACCGCCGCAAATCTCGCCGCGCTCGTCCGCATCATGAACACCTACTACAGCAATCTCATCGAAGGCCACGATACCAGACCGAGAGATATTGAACGCGCCCTGGCAGGCAATCTCGATCAGGATGAAGGGCGGCGTAATTTACAGCTTGAGGCCGCCGCCCACGTTCGGGTCCAGGCTGAAATCGATCGCCTGGCGGCCGACGACACTCTTCCGGAGCCGGCGTCGCCGGAATTCATCCGGGAGCTTCATAGAGATTTCTATCGGGACGCGCCCGAGGCGATGCTGCGCATACGCGGTGCCAACGCCGAGTTCATCATGGAGCCGGGCGAATGGCGAAGTCGCCCCGAACACGACGTCGCCGTCGGACGGCATATCCCTCCGTCCAGCAGCCGGGTCGACGACTTCATGCGGTATTTCGAGAGGCGCTATCGCTTCGCGGACATGGGTAAGGCGGCGCGGATCATGGTTATCGCGTCGGCCCATCATCGACTCAATTACATTCATCCATTTCCGGATGGAAATGGACGGGTCAGCCGTCTCATGAGCCATGCGATGGCATTGAAGGCAGGCATAGGCGCCCACGGATTGTGGTCGGTCTCCCGTGGCCTGGCGCGTGGCCTCGAAAGTCGCACCGAATACAAACGTATGATGGATTACGCCGACACGCCTCGGCAGGGAGACCTTGATGGTCGGGGAAACCTGTCGCAGCAAGCTCTGACTGAGTTCACTCTGTGGTTTCTGAAAGTGTGTTTGGATCAGGTGACCTTCATGTCCAGCCTGTTTGACTTGGACAATCTGGCGCGGCGTCTACACATCTATATTGAGCGTAGCGATACGTTGAAACCGGAGGCTTCAAGACTTCTAGAGGAAGCACTGATCCGTGGCCAGTTTGAGCGGGGTGAAGCGCCGCGGATTACCGGATTGCCAGAGCGCAGTGCTCGCCGTGTATTGAATGACGTGACAGCCGAGGGACTGCTCGCATCGACCACGCCGAAAGGGCCAGTGTCCTTACGGTTTCCCACTGCCGCGTTGGAGAAACTGTTTCCGAGGCTTTACCCTGAAACTTGATAACTCAAAGGGTCATAGATGCAGAGCGTCTTAGATGAAGGTGACAAATGACAGTCTTTGATCTGGATCGTTATGTTGTCGAAAACTACAAGACCTTTGCTCGGTCCTTTACGGATATTCGTGCGGACGATCTGCGTTCGAAACTCGACGAAGCGTATGCCGGTGGCCAATTTTGGCCCGAACCAATGGTTCAAATTAATCCACGGTTCCGACCTGGAGAAACCGTTAGTCAGCTAGTCGCGGACAACGAACTGCATCCAGGCTGTGCTGCGATTTTTCGAGAAAATTCGTCTCCTTCTGAGACGAAGGATCGATCGCTTACGCTCTACAAACACCAGCTGGATGCAGTAACACTTGCAAATCAACGCGCTAGTTTTGTGGGTTTGTCATGTATGGACGCCTCCTGATTTGCAAGGGTTTTGATCTGTGACGGCGGGTTGGGTTTCCGGTTTCGATTATGGTTCGCGATGGGATTTTCCGGACGTATATCCAGTAATCCTGCCAGCAGACGGGTCGAAAATCTTTTCGATATTGTCGGCAAACCCCTGCGTCCTGATCATGGCAAATGCCCGTATTTCAGAGTCGGGGAAAACGTCGCGCAAAAGCTTCGCACAGGCACACATCGTCCTACCCAACGTCAACACATCGTCCACAATTGTAATCTTTTCCGGCCGAATGAGGTCGCTATCGGCGTGCATGCTTTCGATGTGCTCATGGATCAGGGGCCGTTCGTTTGCAGGAGATGAGGATGATTTTCTTACGGCAGTTACCCGCTCGATTGCAGGCAGGACTTCGCTGCCAAATCCATTTGCCAGAAGCACATCAGCAATGACTTTGGCAGGCCAGAGCGCACCCGGAACCAGGGGAGCACTGCGCGGCGCCGGAACCAGCGAGACACCGGGATTGAGAAATGGTTCCAGGACTTTGGAATCCGGATTTTTCAGAAGAAGGATAGCCTTTTCAATCTGACTTGTCTTGCCGGCCTTTATTGCCCCGCAGATTCGGCGTGATTTTTGAGAAAGTTCCGAAATACCCCGCGGCGAGTAATTGGCAAACGTACCATATTCAATCTCAAAAGACACTCACTTCCCCGGCTGTGAAACTGGGAATATCATAGAGAATGTCTGGCAGATCACCGCGTGTCAGTACCTGAGCACCATACCCGATCATTTCCTTCGGCCATTTCAATGTCGAGTCCTCAGCCACATTCTGCATGATATAGACAAGCCGTCCCAATCGTATGGCCTCCCATCCCTGATGGCGCGTGCCGCTCTTTTCGCTTGCCTCGACGATGACTGTGGCATCCGAAATCAGAGCCATTGTCCTGTTGCGCTGTGGGAAATTATCACGTTTGGCCGGATAGCCTTCCGGAAACTGGGAAACAGCGAGGTGGTCATGCCTGATAATATCCAGTAAATCCCTGTTTTTCGCAGGATAGGCCTTGCTGAGTGGCGTGCCAAGAACGGCGATCGTCCGGCCTCCAAGGGCAATGGCTGTTTCATGTGCCACGGTATCGATACCCGCTGCAAGACCGCTGACAACAGTAATGCCATGCTCGACAAGTGCTTTCACAAAGACCTGAGCACGGCGCACTCCGGCATTGGTGGCCTTGCGCGAACCCACGATGGCAACACGCAGACCGCTGGTTAAAAGAGACCTGTCACCTTCCAGAAACAGCTCCGCCGGCGCATTTCTTCGCTCGATGGCATTGAGGGCCCCCAAAAGGTCTTCTGTTTTGAGTGGTCCATTCATCATTGAATTCCCTAAATATGCGAGGATCATCAGTTCCTGTGTTTTCTAGGATAACGTATCCGATTCTGCACTTCCAGTCCTAAAATTTACTTACCTCTCCATCGAAAAGCTGGCGGAGGCGGTGGAGGTTTTGGGCGAAGGCTTGTTGGATTTTGTTGGGCATGGTTACCGCTATTCTTCCGGCTTTAGTAAAACTTCCGGATCGACCCCAAGCCCTTTTGCAAGCTTTTCGATTGTCTCAATGGATGGCTTGTTTTCCTGCCGTTCCAGGTTGCCGATATAATTGCGGCTGAGACCTGCCGCTTCCCCCATTTTCTCCTGACTGAGGCCGCCATCAACCTCAAACGTCTGGCAAAGGCCGCTTTTGAGTTGTTTTGGCGACTTTGGCTGCAAATAACCTGTCAGGAATACCGGATAATCAACCCGTTAATCCGATGTGTCGATTTTCCTGGAAATTCCCTGCCACCTGCCCATTCAAGACAAGCCACATAAAAGCCACCCCTTTTTCAACACCCCCACAGTAACCGAATTAGAATTCCGGTGACAGCGGGGGTGTTGAAAAAGTCATAGTTTTCTGATTCACTAGGCATGGCCGCTGTTCGGGTAGATCGGATGGGTTTGTCAAATCACGTATCTTGTGCCGTAGTGCCTTGGATCCGGTCGATATGCGCGAAAACGGTCGAAGACGTGACGAGATTGACACCGATGCCGCGTGGCGAGTCATTGAGCGATAAGAGATCGCGAAAAGCGCGTCCCCACTCTGGCGGCAGGACGCCGCCGGAAGCATTCAGGGTCTGAAGGCAATAGGAGATCGCACCCGCGAGGAGATCAGCGGCCTGAATGGCGGCGCTCTCGTGCGACGTTTTGAAGAACAGGTTGGCGGGTACGGTGATGTTGAAATCGGCGGCGGGCTGCGGCGGCAAGTCTTTGCCTGCCGCACCTTCCGCCAAGGCCATACCATCGAACAGGGCACGATCGAACTGCATCTGCTCGTCATGATGGAGCCGGACGCCTTTGAGCTGGCCGCCATGTAGGCGATTGAGCCTGCCATAGATGTGCAACAATGACGGCACATGGGGCAGAATCTGGACGGCTTTGCCGCTTCGAGCGATATCCGGCACGGGCAGGAATCCGCTGACGCTGCGCGGGTCGCTCGGCTCTGCGTCGTTGAAATCCTGCATCGTGTCATTCAGGAAGAGCAGGATGGCGTCCATCATCTCTTCTTGCGGGAACGATGTCGCCCATGTGTGCAGCGCGGTGAACGCGCTCTCGAGGCTGGGCCGGGTCATGTTCTGGCAAGCGGCGCAAAACGCTATGAGCACATGGTCGGGCAGATCGACATCGAGGCGATCTGCAATGGCGTTTTTAATAATCCGCGCTCTCTGCCCAAAGTCGCTCGGACTGACTGCGGGCATGATGAGGCATTCAATGATGTGCATGCACAGGGAGAAGCGCTTATCCGTCACCTCAACCAGGATCGGGCTTTTCGCACGATTCAGATAGGTGATCAGATCACGCAGAAATCCCGGTTTCTTTTTAACGGACGAGAACTTAAGCTCTGGCGCTTGGATCCGATACAGGGTTTTGAGCCGCGCCAATTCGCACGCCAGCGCGGCCTCATCGGAGACCCCGACACAGGACACGGATCAGGTGAGCGCATATTTGGCGGTTTTACTGGGGTTTCCGGACATGTAGTTGCCGGAACTTTCGTGAACTTGACCCAACTCTGTCCCGTTTCACGGCAAATTCACGGCAAATCCAGCGGCGGGGTGAGTGAGTGGGTGGGTTCAAATCCCGGGCTCACA
>JAJFIV010000031.1 GCA_021774625.1 Alphaproteobacteria bacterium
GGTGCCGCAGACTGGCAAAAGACTGGGAAAAATCAATCCTCTCAGCCGAAAGCTGGCTCCTCATCGCTCACATCAGGCTGGTAACAAGGCGCCTGGCAAGGTATTGAATCTATAGAAATAGTTTCGAGTCAGACTCTAAGACTTTGCCGGTCATAAAAACTGAGAAATATGTCGGCTGTTTCCCGGACAGTCATGGGAGCAACAGCGTGCCGAGCTTCCAGTTTTTCAGCTTGCGGGTCCTGCCCGTTATCAATCCGGACTTTGAACGCTCGGGCCTTTTTGCGGGCTTCCTGTAATGAGAGTGATGGATACTCTCCAAGCTTATATCGCCGGTGGCGGCCTTGCGACCGATAGCGCAGACCCCAAACACGACGTGATTGTTGTTTATTACCGCTTGAATTGCTCGCAGCATAAAACCGGACATAAAGGCCGCGTTCAATGGTATCCCAAATTTCCGATCTCCCAGCTTCGGCAATATCGGCTTTTCGAAGCAGTAAATCAGTCAATTCTTTTTTCGCCATGGCTGCACCTCAAGCCCAATCAAGTGAATTTGGGGGCACGCCGGGGGCACAGAATCATCCCGGTTGCGGTGAAAAACAATGATACATATTGAAACAATATGCAAGGCTATCTTATTGAATTATATTAGCTAATACAGGTTTGATGAAACCGTATGGAATTGCCTGAAACCGCAAAAAATTTAACTACGAATCTGGGGGTCGGGAGTTCGAATCTCTCCGAGCGCGCCAATTCCATAAGGTCTCCGTTGTGCCGGGCCCTTGGCCTTTCCTCAAGATAGGTGTTGGGGGCCTTGCTCGCATGAGACGCGCCCAGGGCTGCGGGTTTCGCCGAAGCGCCTTCGGCACAACGCTGTCGTGGCCATAACAATGACGCAAACAGGGCCTCGGCAAATCCGGGCGCTATTCGTTTTTGGGAATTTCATGGAGGCCCGAGGCCTGGTTTTCGCGGTAATCGGCAATCCTGCCGGCGATATGCGGATTTTCAACAGCCAGAATAGCAGCGGCCAGAAGCCCGGCATTCTTGGCCCCCGCGGAGCCGATGCCCAGTGTTCCCACGGGAATTCCGCCCGGCATCTGGACGATGGAAAGCAGACTGTCCATGCCCTTCAGGCTTTTCGATTCCATCGGCACACCCAGCACCGGCAGGGTCGTCAACGCAGCCGTAACCCCGGGTAAATGGGCCGCGCCACCGGCCCCGGCGATGATCACCTTGATGCCATTGTCCCTGGCGGCGGAAACATATTCATGCAGCCGCTCGGGCTTGCGGTGGGCGGAAATAATCCTGCTTTCGCTGGCAATGCCCAATTCATCCAGCACATCCGCCGCCTTTTTCATTTCCGGCCAGTCCGACTGGCTACCCATCAGAATTGCCACTTGCGGCCGACTGTCACCCATAATGCATCCCTTTTTGGTTCAAAAAAGAAGCGGGATTATAGTCGGCTGGCCGGCGCTGACAAGTGAAAGCCGCAACAAAAAATGGTTTCTTTACTTTTAATCCCTTATGTTTAGGAATATTCAGGATTGGGGGTTCTAGGCTTGGAATGAGTTTGGAGCAGGCATGAAAATACAGGGACCCACGGGGACTGCGCGGGCCACTGCAACATCAAAGACGTCGGGCGTCGGCAAAGCGGCGACATCCGGTGCGCCTGCCCCTGTCCGCACCATTCAGGATACGGTCTCCATTCTCGGCATTCCGCCATCGGAAATGACCCCGAAGATCCAAAGCGCCATCCTGTCGCTGGTCGAGGAAGTGGACAGCCTGCGCCGCGAAGTGGAAGCCACCAAGCGGCGGCTGAAGGAAATGGAGGATCTGGCCGATACGGACCCACTGATCCCCGTCCCCAACCGCCGCGCCTTTGTCCGGGAAATTTCCCGCATGATTTCCTTTACCGAACGCTACGGCGTGCCGTCCAGTCTGGTCTATTTTGATGTCAATGATCTAAAAGTGATCAATGACAGCCATGGCCATCAGGCGGGCGATCAGGCCCTTCTGCATATTGCCGAAACGCTGCATCATAATGTGCGCGAATCCGATATGATCGGCCGGCTTGGCGGGGATGAATTCGGTGTCCTGCTGGCCCAGGCCAATGACGAACAGGGGCATGAAAAGGCCACCCAGCTGGCTGAAGCCATTTATAACGCTCCCTTTGAATGGCAGGATAAAAAGATTAATATTCAGGTCGCCTATGGTTCCTATACTTTCAAACAGGGAGAAGACGCCGCTCAGGCGCTCGCCAATGCCGACAAAAAAATGTATGAGCACAAACGCGGGCTAAAGGACAGGAGCTGACTTTGATTGGCGGTCCTGCCAATTCTCTCCCACGGACAGCAAAGCGCGCTTCAACGCATAATTTCAAAAGATCTCAAGCAATGATATCCGGCAGCAGCTGGTCTTCGGTTATGGCGATCTCATCCTTGAGCGCCAGTTTCCGCTTTTTCAGCTTTTGCAGCCGGATCTGATTTAAAATGCCGCCGGCATCAAGCGCGCCGATCTCGATATCGAGCGCGCGATGCTGCTGTTTCAATCCATTTAATCTTGCGCGAAGCCCGGCCTCGTCCATAAATCGTCCGTTTTTTGATGCTGACCCTGTCGCCTCCCATCTATAGCATAATTTCCTCAAAACGCATAGAATGGCTGCATATGATGTCCTGTGATTTTTCTCTAAAATCTTACGCAATACAGCTTTATGGCAAAAAAGGCGTGGCCGATTGCTGTATCGGTTTGCAGGACGGTTATGGCCTGGATGCGAATATTCTCCTGACCCTATGCTGGCTGGCGGAGTGCGGGGTCCTGTCTATGGAAGCGGCGGATCTTGAACACCTGATTCGCCGGGCTGCGCCCCTGCAGGTTGAGGTCATTCAGCCTTTGAGGAAACTCCGGCGCCAACTGAAATTATCCTGGCATGCCGCATTGTATGAAAGTGTCAAACAGGCCGAGCTCGCGGCTGAATTTGAAGAGCTCGCGATTTTGGAAAAAGCATCCGGGACCGTCCGGCTGCGGCGCACAAATGACAGCGAAAAACGCAAGGCAGCGGAAAAAATGCTGACCGGGTATATCCTTTTTCAGGCAGAGCAAAGCAACGCCGGGATTGAAAGAGCCGTTCACGCACTGCTCGATGCAGCCTTCCCGTTATGAACCGCTACTTTCGGAATTCGTCCCAATGTCTCAGCGCTTCCACTTCGATCCCGAAATGGGCGAGCATGCGGGCCGCCGTCTGGGTGACAATATCATCGACGGTTTCGGGCCGGGTGTAAAAGGCTGGCACCGGAGGCGCAATCACAGCGCCCATATCGGAAAGCGCCGCCATATTGCGCAAATGTCCGGAATGAAGCGGGCTTTCCCTTACCATCAGCACCAGCCGCCTTTTTTCTTTCAGCACCACATCTCCTGCGCGGGTCAGCAGGCTGGATGTGACGCCCGTGGCGATTTCCGACAGAGTGCGGATGGAACAGGGCGCGATCACCATCCCGATGGTGGCATAGGAGCCGCTGGCAATTGCCGCGCCTATATCCCGGACCGGATAATTGACATCGGCCAGTTTTTTGACGGCGGCGGTTTTTAAACCGGTTTCATAGGCCAGGGTCATTTCCGCCGCCTGCGATATGACAAGGTGGGCCTCAAGGCGAGTCGAACGTAAAAGTTCCAGAATCCGGATGCCGTATATAATACCAGAAGCGCCGGAAATCCCGACAATGATCCGCTCAGGTTTTTTAACCGATGCCGCCTTGCCGCTTACCATGTGGCTTTAACGATTGAATAATTTCCGGCTTGTGCTTTGATGTTTATCATAAAATTTGATTATACCGTTCCAGTGAATTTCACTTTACCGTGACATTTCCATGAAAATATGGTGAAATCAATCGTCAACATTCAGAAAGGAGAAGAGGGGAATGAGCACAAGCACCCATGTCGTCGCACTGAATGAGAAACACGCGGCACTTGAGAAGGTCATTCACGAAGAGGTCCAGCGCCCCCACCCTGACAGTCTAAAACTCACTGAATTGAAACGCGAAAAACTAAAAGTCAAAGAAGAAATCGTTGAACTGACGCAGCATTAAAGCAACAGCTGCGGAAAGTTCCGGCATGATCAATGATCCTGTCCTTTTGGCGGGCAGGGTGTGTTTGTCTTGACCGGAGCCCGTTCAAAGCCTACCCGGTTGCGGCATTTTGGGTGGCGTCAGGGTTTTTCTTGGCATTCTTTTTTGCTTCACGCTCCAGCCTTTTTGCCGCTTTGGTCACCGCATCATCCAGTTCCGACTGGCTGCAGATCCCCAGGCTCACCGGGTCCCGCGGGCGGATATTGTTGATATTCCAGTGGGACCGCTCCCGGATCGACTGAATGGTCGGTTTTGTTGTCCCGACAATTTTACAGACCTGGCTATCCATCAGCTCAGGATGATTGCGCAGCAACCAGGCAATGGCATCGGGCCGGTCCTGGCGGCGGGAAACCGGCGTATAGCGGGGACCCTTTGTCCTGGGCATGGTCGGGACCGCATCCACCACGAGAACCAGGTCAGCCAGGGGATCGGCCTGACAGCGGTTGATTTCATCCCAGGTCAATTGCCCGCTGACCGTGGGGTCGATGCCGACAATGGTCTGGCCCACTGTTTCATCGGCTATGGCCTGAACTTCCAGTGCGTGCAGACCGCAAAAGCGGCCTATCTGTTTAAAGGTCAGAGCCGTATTCTCAACCAGCCAGACGGCTGTTGCCATGGGCATGAGGGGTTGGTTCATTTCATCTCCTTGCGGTCCTGTCTTTGCTGCGGACCAATCATAAAACTAACGGTTTGTCAGGCCTTTTATCAGCAAGTTTTAACGAAGTCACTTGAAAGTGTCACGAAACGGTCAAAACAATCTTTCCCATGTGCCGTGCTGATTCCATATAGCGATGGGCGTCGGCGGCTTCCTCTAGCGGAAAGGTCCGGTCAATCACCGGCCGGATTTCACCATGATCCAATAGCGGCCAAACCAGATTTTTGAGGCTTTCGGCAATCGCGCCTTTGAAACTGTTCGAACGCGGCCGCAGGGTCGACCCGGTCAGAATGAGGCGTTTTTTCATAATCGTAAAAATATCGATTTCCGCCTTTTTCCCGTTCAGAAAAGCAATGCTGACGATACGCCCGCCCACAGCGGCGGCGGCGATATTACGGGGGACATAATCGCCGCCCACCATATCGAGAATGACATCGGCGCCGCGGCCTTGGGTAAAAGTTTCGACCGCCTCGGTAAAATTCTGATCCTTGTAATTGATGGCAAGGTCTGCCCCAAGGTCGCAGCAAAAGGCGCATTTCTCATCGGACCCGGCGGTAACAATAACCTTTGCGTCAAAGGCTTTTGCCAGCAGGATCGCCGTTGTCCCGATGCCGGAACTGCCGCCATGAACCAGAAGGGTCTCCGTCGCATCCAGATAGCCGCGGTCGAAAACATTGGACCAGACGGTAAAGAATGTTTCCGGCAGGGCGGCGGCTTCCACCATGCTCAGGGCTTTGGGAACCGCCAGCAGCGTCTCGACAGGCGCCACACAATATTCCGCATAACCGCCACCGGCGACAAGGGCGCAGACTGCATCGCCGTCCCGCCAGCCCATGACACTATCGCCTAATCCGGCAATGGCGCCGGCAACTTCAAGGCCGGGAAGGTCCGATGCCCCTGCAGGCGGCGGGTAGCGGCCTTCGCGCTGCACGATATCGGGCCGGTTGACTCCGGCGGCGGCAACCCTGATCAGCACCTCGCCCCGCTGCGGCTCGGGCACGGGCCGGCTGGTTCGTTTCAAAACCTCCGGTCCGCCGAATGTTTCAATCGCTATTGCTTTCATGGATTGTCCCCTGTCCCCGAACGCAACACTGATTTTGCAGCTAAAAACGCTCCCCGCCAAGCTCTTTTCGGATTATAAGGTAAAGGGATGAATGGAGGGAACGATTGATGGATTTGGATGAAGACCCCAAAAAACCGGATGACCCGCTTATTTTATTAACCAGAGCAGACCTGTCATCACTTTCGGTTGATGAGTTGAGGGAGAGAGTGAACATTCTGCAAGGGGAAATTGATCGGACAAAGACGCTGATCGATTCAAAAAACCAAAGTCTTGCGGCTGCGGAAGCCTTTTTTAAAAAGACAAGCGGTTCACGGGTTGAGTGAATCAAACTGTTTTCCTTGTGGTTTAATTTGTGACTCAAGCTCACGTCGGGGCAAGGCGGCTCGTATGCATGACCCGGCCCTATTCCAATGATGTACGAGAACGCGCTGTTGCGGCGGTTATATCTGGTGAGACGGCCCGGGTTGTCACTGGCCGTTTTGGTATTGCTGTTTCATCCGCTGTAAAATGCATCAGCGTTACCGGGCAGCCTGTCGTGTCACGCCGGCAAGATTGGCGGGCGTCGCTAGCGCCTGCCTGCGCCCATCGCGGCCTTATTATTGAGCAGACCAGCCATACCGTCCCATCTGACGCTGTACGCTCTCAACGACCTGCTGGCGCTGCGCCGCATCGACTGGCGAAAGGCGCCTTGCCACAGAGCAAAATCATCCCGGTCAAATGGGTCAACCTAATCAGAAAAGACTCTAATTAATAAGCCAGTCAGGCACCGGCAGATTTTTGGAGCGGAGGAATTCCGGGTTGAACAGCCGAGAGGCATAACGCAGACCGGAATCACAGAGAAGAGTGACAATGGTCTGGCCCGGCCCCATCTTTTTGGCAAGCCGGATAGCGCCCGCTACATTGACGCCCGAGGACGTGCCCACGCAGAGGCCTTCATACTTCAAAAGATCAAAGGCCACAGCGACGGATTCGGCGTCCGGTATGCGAAACTGATCGTCCACCGGCGCGCCATCCACATTGGCGGTAATACGGCCCTGACCGATGCCTTCGGTGATGGAGGAGCCTTCCGACGTCAGTTCGCCATGGTCGAAATAATCATACATGGCCGCCCCCGGCGGATCGGCCAGCGCGATAACAATATCGCGGTTTTTTTCCTTGAGTCCAATGCCGGTGCCGGCCAGCGTCCCGCCGGTGCCGATGGCGGAGACAAAGGCATCCACCCTGCCGTCCGTATCACGCCATATTTCCCGGGACGTGCCCTGAATGTGGGCTTCCCGATTGGCCACATTGTCAAACTGATTGGCCCAGATCACGCCGCGGGGCTCACTTTCCGCCAGCTCGCCGGCCAGCCGTGCGGCCACCTTTTGAAAATTATCCGGCGAGGAATAGGGGGCCGCCGGCGTCAGTTGCAGCGTCGCCCCCATAAGGCGGATGGTATCCAGTTTCTCCCGGGTCTGGGTTTCCGGCACCACAATCAGCGTGCGGTAGCCACGGGCATTGGCGACGACCGCCAGACCGATCCCGGTGTTGCCCGCCGTCCCTTCGACGATCAGCCCGCCCGGTTCGATCAGGCCTTTGCGCTCCGCATCCCGGATGATAAAGAGCGCCGCCCGGTCTTTCACCGAGCCGCCCGGATTCATAAATTCCGCCTTGCCCAGAATAGTGCAGCCGGTTTCCTCCGACGCTTTTTTCAGCCTGATCAGCGGCGTATTGCCAATCACCGATATGGCGGTGCCGCTATCGTCTGTCATGATATTTTCTCCCATTTAACCCTACCTAGCGGGTTTGCAGGATGGCTTCAATTCAGAAGAAGTTGACCGGGACGTAAGAAATTCTATCGCATCTTCCCCAGAAACGCATGCGTCAGAATTTTATAGGCCAGCTTGGCGGCGAGAAAATTGGGACCGTGCAGGGCCTTGATGGGGGCAAGTTCGTTGACGTCGGCGCCAAGAATGTTAGAGATTTTAGCGGCTTCCCGGATCACGGTGATGGCATCGTCCCAAAACAGACCCCCCGGTTCTGGCGTACCGGTGGCCGGCATCAGGCTGGAATCAAAACCGTCAAGATCGAAGGTAAGATAGACATCGCGGTCTTTCAGGGGAGCAACAATATCCGCCACAGCCCAGGCCGCCTTATCCTTGGCCCAATGGATGTGAATGCGGTCGCGGCTGGCTTCCAGATAGGGGATTTCGCCGGCGGAGATATTGCGGATGCCGACGGACACCAATGTCGTCACTTCCGGATGGTCGAGAACCCGGCGCAGGGCGGCGGCGTGGGAATAGGTTTCCCCATTATAACCGTCCCGCAAATCCGCATGGGCGTCGAAATGGAGAATGGCGAGATCCGGATAGCGCCGCACAAACGGCCGGATCGCGCCGGGCGTGATGGAATGTTCGCCGCCGAAGGTCAGCGGGAATTTGTCCGCCGCCAGGACCGCTTCCACCAGACCTTCCAACTGATCGACGGCATCGGTCAGTCTATCCGCTACCGTCACCGGCGCCAGGGTTGCGATGCCTATATCCCGGACCGGCTCGCACCAGAATTCCTCATCGAACAGCTCCACCTCATGGCTTGCCGCGATCATCGCTTCGGGCCCGGCGGCCGTGCCGCCGCCGTAGGAAACTGTCGCTTCCAGCCCGAACGGGATGACCACGGCCTTCGCCCGTTCGGGCGGCACCGCATACTCATCTTCGAGGCCTAAAAAGCCATCCTGCGATTTTCTGAAACTTAAATCCGTCATCATGCGTTTCTTATTACGGGCATGGACAAAATTAGCAAGCACTGGCATGTTCCGGAAAAATAAAAAAGGGGATCCCATGGAAGCGCACGGCTCAAAGAAAGTGGTTTATGCCGCCCTGATTGGAAATTCCCTGATCGCGGTCACCAAATTCACCGCCTCAACCCTGACCGGTTCGTCCGCCATGTTTTCCGAGGCCGTTCATTCGCTGGTCGATACCGGCAATCAGTTTCTGCTGCTGTTTGGCATGAAGCAGGCAAAAAAACCGGCAGACGCCAAACATCCCTTCGGCTACGGCATGGCGCTTTATTTTTGGAGCTTCGTTGTCGCCATTCTGATTTTCGGGCTCGGCGCCGGTATTTCCATTTATGAAGGCATCCACAAACTTCAGGACCCGGAACCTATCCGCAAGGCCTATATCAATTATATCGTGCTTTCCATGGCCATCATTTTCGAAGGCTTCTCCTGGTGGGTGGCTTTCCGGGAATTCAAAAAATCCAAGGGCGATATGGGATGGATGGAAGCCGTGCGCATATCCAAGGATCCGGTCATTTTTACTGTCTTTTTCGAGGACAGCGCCGCCATGCTCGGCCTGATTGCGGCCCTGATCGGGGTCTTCGCGGCCCAGACCCTGGGCATGCCGGAACTGGACGCCGCCGCCTCCATCGTGATCGGCATCATTCTGGCCGGCACCGCAGTCCTTCTCGCCATTGAAACCAAAGGCCTGTTATATGGCGAAGCGGCCTCCAACGCGGTTATTCACGGCATCCGCGCCAAGGCGGAAGCGATCCACGATGTTGTCGGCATCAACAAATTGCTGACCATGCATCTGGGACCGCGGGATATTCTGTTGAATCTCAGCCTCGACTGGCGCGATGAAATGAGCGCCCGTGAAGTGGAAATGGTTGTGCGTCAGTTGAAAAAGGATATCAAGTCCGCCTACCCGGAAATCACCCGTGTCTTTATTGAGGCCCGGGAGAGAACGGAAGATTAAACCCGTTCCAGCGTCACGAAACTGAAGGCGGGATTGCCGTCGGTGGCCGGGTGGTCCTCACGGGATGTTTCCCGCCATTCCGTTGTGTCAATCGCAGGAAAGACCGTATCGCCATCTGGTGTTGTGTGAACTTCCGTCAGATAAATGCGGCCGGTCTGGGCTAACGCCTGCCGGTAGATCTCCGCGCCGCCAATGATCATTGATTCTTTAACAGCGCCGGCCTCAGTTACAGCCTCCTCCAGCGAATGGGCGACGGCCACGCCATCTGCCCGCCAGGCGCGGTCCCGGGTAATCACAATATTCTTGCGTCCCGGCAATGGCCGCCTGATGGATTCATAGGTCTTGCGTCCCATGATGATGGGCTTGCCCATGGTGATGGCTTTGAAATATTTCAGGTCCGCCGGGATGCGCCACGGCAAATCACCGTCGCGCCCGATCACGCCATTTTCCGCCTTTGCGACCACCATGGAAATGATCATTCCCCACCTCTAGTCTTCCGGCCAGGCGGGAATGCGGCCGGGGGTCCAGGGGGCGGCGTTGCCGAGTTCGCCCTCGATGGCGGTCAGAGCGGCATTGACGGTGTGCAGCGTATCAAGCACACCAGTGAAATCCTCTTTAGCGACTTCGATAGTCTGCAGAATATTGGGCGGCACGTCGGCCAGGGTGCCCCGCTGGGCAAAGCCGAAGGAGCCGAGGCGGCTGTTGATGGATTCCATTCCCTGCTCATTATAACGGGCGGCGGCCTCGCGGCCATTCAGGAGAATAGCCGCATCCTCAAGCTGGCTTTCCAGCGCCCGCAAACGGGTGTTCTGATCTTCCGTCGCGACCGGCGTTTCCAGCAGCGCGCGCTTGACATGGTCCATTCGCTCCCCGAGTTCATTGATCGCGCGGCCGGCCCCGGAAATCGCACGTTCCAAAGCCGCCACATCCTGATGGACCGCATTGAGCGCTGCGGGATCGCTGGTGGTAAACAGGCCGCGCTCCAGCATCTTCACCTCGAAATCAGCCGGACCGGCAATTTGCGTCACCCCGCTTTCAATCCGTTTCTCAACGGTAACCGAATAAGTGCCAGGCGCCACAAGGTGGCCCTGCGGCGGGCCGCCGAAAGGCGAGGATGGCGCTGGAGTCAGGCGGATCGGCGCATTGGCCGGCCAGCGCAAATCCCAGGCGATGCGGTGAAAGCCTTTTGACGTGGGGCCGGTGATGCGGCGGACAATATCTCCGCTGGCATTGCGGACGGTGAAAATCAGCGCCGGTTCTTCCTCGCGGTCTTCCGCCTCCAGTTCTTCCCAGCTGGGATAGGGATTATCGCCGCCGTCCTTTTGTGCGGCCTTTTCATTTTTCTGCCGGGCGGCCTTTTGTGTTTGATAGCCGTCCTTCAGATAATAGGAGAAGACGGCGCCAAAAGGCGGATTGGGGGCAACGAAATAATCCTCCCCCAGAAAACCCTTTTCACCAAAGCCCCAGCGGTTGGCTTCCACATAAAGCCAGGGGTCTTTCACCGGGAACAGGGTTGCCTCGGCGGATGCAACGTCCGAAGAGGCCACTCGAAGCGGCGTATAATCATCCAGGATCAAAAAACCGCGCCCGAAGGAGCCGACCACCAGATCATTTTCCCGCCGCTGGATTTCCAGATCACGCACCGCAATGGTCGGAATGCCGCCTTTAAGCTGGGTCCAGCTTTCGCCGCCATTCTGGGTGAAAAACACGCCGAATTCAGTGCCGACAAACAGCAGGTCGGGGTCGGCATGATCCTGCACAATGGTGTGCGCCGTGCCGCGCTCCGGCAGATTACCGGCGATGGACCGCCAGCTTTTTCCCCGGTCCGTACTTTTAAAGACATAGGGTTTGAAATCGCCCCGCTTGTGATTGTCGAAGGTGGCGAAAACCACATCGGGATTGTGGAGGGACGGCGCGAGATCGCCCACATAGGTCATGTCCGGCACGCCTCTGATACGCTCAATCCTGTGCCAGTTTTCGCCGCCATCTTCGGTGATCTGGATCAGGCCGTCATCGGTCCCGACGAAGATCAGGCCCTCCTGAAGCGGGCTTTCGGCAAGTGAAATGATGCTGCCATAAAGCGATGTAGATGCGTTTTTCGCCACCGCATCCACGCTCCAGATCCGGCCCATTACTTTCAGTTCATTGCGGTCGAGATTGCGGGACAGGTCACCGCTCACCGCGCGCCAGCTATTCCCCTGATCATCGCTGCGGAAGAGCTTCTCCGCTCCGAAATAAAGCCGTTCATTATCGTGAGGGCTGATAATAAAGGCGGAATTCCAGTTCCAGCGATAGCTCTTTTCGCCCTTGCCCGGCTGCGGCGTAATATAGACCTGCTCGCTGGTGGTTTTGTCAAAACGCACCAGATTGCCATGTTGCAGCTGGGAATAGACAATATCCGGATTTTCCGGATCGACCTGGGTTTTGAAACCGTCGCCGCCCAGTGTCACGATCCAGTCCTCATTGGCAATGCCCTGGGTATTGAAGGTGCGGGCCGGTCCGCCGAAGGAGGCGTTGTCCTGGGTGCCGCCGTAAACATTATAGAAAGGGAAATCATTGTCCGGCGTCGCCCGGTAAAACTGGGTCAGCGGCAGATTGCGCATATGCCGCCAGTTGGCGCCCCGGTCGAAGCTTTCATAAACACCGCCGTCATTGCCGGTGATCAGATGATCGGAATCATCCGGATCAATCCACAGCGCATGTTCGTCCACATGGCGGTGGTTGACGCCAACCCGGCTCCAGTTCGCCCCGCCATCCTCGGACACCTGCATGAAAGTATCCATGGAATAGACGCGGTTCGGGTTGTTGGGATCGACAATCAGCTCATTATAATATTGCGGACTGCCCGCCACGTAATCAGACTGTTTGGACCAGCTTTCGCCAAAATCGGTCGAACGGTACACACCGCCGCCTTCCTGGGCTTCAATAATGGCGTATACGGTGCTTGGCGCGGAAGGGGCAGCAGCCAGGCCGATCCGTCCCACGTCACCGTCGGGCAGGCCATTGGTGATTTTGCGCCAGGTTGCCCCGCCGTCGGTAGATTTATGGACACCGCTGCCCGGGCCGCCATTGATCAGGGTCCAGACATGGCGGCGGCGCTGATAGGTACTGACCACCAGATGATCGGGATTATCCCGGTGCATGACCATCTCATTGGCCCCCGTATCGTCATCCACATGCAGCACCCGTTCCCAGTTGGCACCGCCATCGGTGGTCTTGTAAATCCCGCGCTCCCCGCCGGAATTCCACAACGGCCCCTGAGCGGCTACATAGAGTGTATTGGAATCCCGGGGATCAATCACGATCTGACCGAGATGCTCGGACAGCTTCAGCCCCATATTCTCCCATGTCTTGCCACCATCGCCGGACCGGTACACGCCGTCGCCATAGGCGACCGAGCGCTGGCTGTTATTTTCGCCCGTTCCCACCCAGACCACATCGGGATTATTGGGATCGAGCTCCACAACCCCGATGGAAAAAGACCCCTGACTGTCGAAGATCGGTGACCAGCTGATACCGTTGCTGGTGGTTTTCCACAATCCGCCTGACGCCGTTCCCACATAATATTGCTGATGCCGCTCAGGATGAACGGCAAAATCCGAAATCCGTCCCGACGTAAAGGCCGGCCCGATATTGCGGAACGCCAGCCCGTTATAGGAAACCGAATTTTCGTCATCGGACTGGGCGATCACCGGAGCAGCCGCGCCCCCGGCCAGCAGACCCAGTGAAAGAAGTGAAGAAACAAATGTGCGCCGCATGGAACCCTCCCCGGATTTTTAGGATGCAAGGAACTATCTTTCACTCTGCCCTGTTTGTAAAGATTGCTATGGTAATAAAGCAGGGATCAGTGATCATTGTTACATAATCCGCGCACAGGACTTCCCTTCTCCATCTTTACTGCTATTGTTTCCTCAATCTTCACTGGGACAGTAAAATAAATAGGGGGATTTTATGCGCTATGTCGGTT
This sequence comes from Alphaproteobacteria bacterium, assembly GCA_021774625.1. Lineage (GTDB taxonomy): Bacteria > Pseudomonadota > Alphaproteobacteria > Sphingomonadales > JAKSBY01 > JAJFIV01. The sequence continues at coordinate 13,535 of JAJFIV010000031.1, forward strand.
TCCTGATGGTCAGTTTGTGGTTTTTGGCACTGGGCACGCCGGCCTTCGCCGCCGATCCTCCCAAGGCAGAACTCGCCACGCGGCACGCCGCCCTTGCGGCCGGCCTGCCCGCGAACTCCGTGGTTGTTTTATTTTCTGAAGAAGAAAAACTGCGCAGCAACGATGTCAATTGGCCTTTCCGCCAGAACAACGAAATCAACTATTTCACCGGCTCCACAAAACGCAAGACCGGCTTCGCCCTCATCAAAGACAATGAAACCGTCACGACGGTTATTTTTGCGCAAGCGCCCAACCGGGTTTTTGAAACCTGGATTGGCCGTCTTCCCGATTTTGACACGATAAAAGAAGAGACGGGCGTTGATCTTGTTGTCCCGGAAAAAGAGATGCCCGTCTTTATTGAAGCCCTGCTGAACGGCAAGCCGTGGGGAGAGACGCCGGGACGATATCTGCCGCCGCGGTTTCCGGATTTTTACGCTGCGGTAAAAGAAGCCACTGCCGGTGTGTGGCTCAGCCTCGGACGCCAGCGAAAGATTGCAAATGACGACACAGCGGCCAGTCTCTTTGCAAAACGAATCCGCACCCATTTCCCGGAACTGCAAATTCGCAACATCACGCCCGCCATCAATGACATGCGGGAAATAAAAAGCCCTTGGGAGCTGGCCCAGCTGAAAAGCGCCATTGGTATCACCGTTGCCGCGCAAAAAGCGGCGATGCAGCGCGTAAAAACGGCGGATTATGAATATCAGCTGGAAGCAGCCATTGAATTTGTCTTTCGCGACAGCGGCGCCTGCTGCGCTGGATATCCCTCTATTGTCGCAGGCGGTGAAAATGCCACTATTTTGCATTATGACGAAAATAACGATCCCATCAAAAAAAATCAGTTGCTGCTGACCGATATCGGCGCTGAGGTGAGCTATTATTCGGCGGATGTTACGCGCACCTTTCCTGCATCCGGCTCTTTCAGCGCGGCGCAGCGGGCAATCTACAGCGCCGTCCTGGACGCGCAATCACAGGCCATTGAGGAAATCAGGGCCGGCGTGAAAGGCAAAACACTGGAAGACTTGGCCATCCGGGTTATGGGCGAACATCTGCTGCGCCTCGGCCTGATAGAGAAAAACGAAGCCGAGCAGGTCAGGCTCTATTTCCTGCACGGCCTCGGCCACACCATCGGTCTGGATGTTCATGATACCTGGGAATCCCATACTGAACTCCGCCCCAATATGGTCATCACCGTGGAGCCGGGGCTTTATATCCGCAAGAACGATGTGTTCGAAAGCGAGGCCTTCAAGGCCATGTCTGAGGGGGCGCAGCAAACCGTCCGCGAAAATATTGAAAAATATGACGGTATCGGCGTCAGGATCGAGGATGATATCCTGGTCCAGAAAAAAGGGTATGTAAATCTGTCCGAAGATGGCTTGCGTACAATCGAAGACATAGAAGCCTTCATGGCCCGATAGATTTCAGCATAACCGATCGGCTGCTTTAAGGTGGCCCTTAAGACGGCATGCCGGATGGAATTTAAGTTGATTTACCGCGAACTCCGCCCTAATTTGCGCGGGCTATCTGGCCGGTATAGCTCAGTTGGTAGAGCACCTGATTTGTAATCAGGGGGTCGCGGGTTCGACTCCTGCTGCCGGCACCATTATTTTTCAATTGTCTCCGTTGCGCCGGACCCGTGTCCGTCATCCATGCCGGTTTGGGGCATGAGACGCGCTCAAGGCTGTCCGGTTCAGACTTTCTCCGCTAAAGTGCACCATTGTTTTTCTTGTGACAGTCTTGCCTCCATGACTGCCATTCCCCCTCAATGTCAAATATTGCTTGATATGTGCCGGGTGAATCATTTTTCTGCTATACCGGTATCGGTCATGCAATTCTGGAGGAAGTCCGTTGGTAAAATGGAGGAGCAGAATGTGGGGGGTGCTTTTAGTCTTTCTTGCCGGCGCTCCATTTATGCCTGTAAAGTCACTGGATGGCGGCCCGGCGGCGGACTTTCTTTCCGTCTTTTCTGCGGATATGAAACCCGGCAGCACTTTAAGGCTTCCCGCTTCGGGCTATCTGACAGATAATCCCGCCCTCAAGCAGCGGCGCTTTAACGAGGACGGCAATAATTGGACCATCACCAGGCGGGAGCTGGGTTATACCGGATATGGCGGCCAGTTTGCAGCATGGAATGACTGCGAATTTATCCGCCGGGATGATCGGCGCTGGCTGGTATGCGGGCGCGCCGGCGGCCATATGGATGCCGGCCTGTCGGATGCCTTTTCATTCGCCCTGCATGAGGCCCGCGGCTGGGTTCGTGTGCTGAACCCGCGGCCATTGGACTGCGAGATTGAAACGGGCGATCCAAAATGGCCCGAAATGCGGGCATTTGATCAAAATGATTATGCCTGTAAGGGAAAAACCCACGATCGTTTTATGCCGAATATGGGCCACACATACGGGTCGCGAACCCATGATCCGGCGACCGGCCGAACCTTTGAAATCCACATCGCTCCGTTTCCGGGGTCCGGCAGCAATCCTGTCACATGGAGAGGGAATTTAGCGGCATTGTTTGACTGGAATGATATGACGCTTGATGCGGTCAATACGGGACCGCACCCTTATCTCCGTCCCGAAACAAAGGGACCGCGGACGGGCTTTCTGGTCAATACAAAAACCGGCGGCGATGAAAGTCCCGATATCGATAATATAACAAGATGGCTGCCCGGCAGATTTCCGGCGACCTGTCTTTTGCCGAACGGGCAGATGCTGGTTTGGTCGAGAAACACCCTGTTTTATTATGAAATGGTGAATATGGAAATTGCGGATATAGCCGCTGCCCCGTTTACCCGATCTTGGGGTACGATAAGCTGTTACGAAAAAAGAGTGGTGGGCTTTTCAGCCAAATGGTCGTCCTCGGGCACACATGACCGGATATTTCAGGTTGAACTGGATGACGCCTATCGGCCTGTATCGCACCGGCTGCTGACAGACAGGCAGTTCCCGGAAGGCAGCCAAATCGTTCATGCGGGCGGCAGCAACTATGTTTATACGGGCGGCGCGCTGCAGACTTATGATTTCGCTCATGACAGGCTGGCTGACCTTCATGTCTTCCCGGACCATCAGCGGTCTTACAAGAAAATGTTTTACGATCAGCAATCCGGCGCGCTGGTCATCGCGAGACGGGAAGGTGTGTGGGTCCATAAGCCGGCGAACAATTGAATGCCGGCGAAGCCATCCGAAAACTTCCGGCGCGGGGTAATGAATATTGAATTTACAAAGGTTAGGGTAAGGACCCGCCGGCCGTCGTAGCTCAACTGGATAGAGCACCAGACTTCGAATCTGGGGGTTGGGAGTTCGAGTCTCTCCGACGGCGCCATTTCCATAAGGTCTCCGTTGTTCCGGACCCTTGGCCCTTCCTCAAAGATCAATACGGATATTTTAAAGATCATTAGCCGGGACGGGAGTCTGGCCCCCAGCCCCGGGCGCAGTTTATCAGAAGACGTTTATGAATGTGCGAGATTGATCTTGTGAATCCATCCTGTGCCGCCTAGGCTCCGCGGATGAAGCGTCAGCGTATCACTATTATAGATCTTGCAGCCCGCGAGCCGTCCCGCGAACTGTTTGGCCAATTGATGAATGCCAATTATGCCAGTGTTATGCCGCAATCTGTTGCCGTATGGTGCGAGGAATTCGGGCATGCTGTCAATTACATCTGTTATACCGGCACCCAGGATATTTTCGGCTCAATGGCCGACGATACAGATATCTTGTTTGTCGGCGGGTTCACCTATTCCGCCTATACGGCCTATGCGCTGAGCAGAATCTATCAAAAGGCTGGCGCGGTAACCGTTCTGGGCGGCCCACATGCCCGCTGTTATCCGGATGATGCCGCGAAATATTTTGATTATGTGCTGGGCTTTACCGGCCGCGAGGAAATTGCTGGCATCATCACGGATGCCAGCCCTAACCGGCCTCTGGGACGTTATGTTTCGGCGCTGAAACAGCCGCCGGCGCTGCCGGGAGTGCGGGAACGCTGGCCGTTTATTCAGAAAGCCCTGAAAAGCGCGCCGGCTATCAAGATTGTGCCGATGATAGGCTCTATGGGCTGCCCCTATACCTGTAATTTCTGCATCGACGCCACGGTGGACTATCAGCCCCTGGGTTTTGATCAGATCACCGAAGACCTGAAATTTCTACGGACCCGGATGAAACGTCCCGTGGTCGGCTGGCATGATCCGAATTTCGGCATCCGGTTTGACGATTATCTCAATGCCATCGAGGAAGCGGTGCCGCCGGGCAGCGTGAATTTTGTCGCCGAGAGCAGCCTGTCCCTGCTGTCGGAAAAAAACATGAAGCGGCTGGCGCGTAACGGGTTTGCCGGGCTGCTGCCGGGCATCGAATCCTGGTATGAATATGGCTATAAATCTAAATCCACCAAAGTGGCCGGTGAGGAAAAGGTCAAACAGGTCGCCGATCAGATCAATATGATCCTGTCTTACGTGCCGTTCGTGCAGACCAATTTCGTGCTGGGTCTTGATTGTGATCAAGGGGCCGAACCGTTCGAATTGACGAAAAAATTTCTCGATCTGGCGCCCGGGGCCTATCCGGCTTTCTCGCTCTTTACCGCTTACGGACAGGCATCGCCCCTGAATCTGGATTTGCAGAAAGACGGCCGGGTTCTGCCGGTGCCCTTCTATCTGCTGGATTCCAATCATGCCATGAATATCATTCCGAAAAATTACGACTGGCCGGAATTTTTCAGGCTGACGGCGGATTTGACCCGCTATTCATTGTCTGCCCCCCGGCTTGTCCGCCGTTTCGGCGCCAATTCCCACTGGGCGGTTAAAATAATTAATTTCATGCGCTCGATTACGTCGGACCGGATCAAATATCACCGTAAATTCCGCCATATGCTGGAGACGGATCAGGATTTCAAAGGCTATTTTGACGGCAGGAACAGCCGCTTGCCGGACTTTTTTACCCGCAGGATCAAAAAGGGTCTGGGTTTCATGTGGGACACCCTGCCGGAAGGTTTTTTGAACCATGATCATCTGGCCTACAGCCGCAAGACAAGTCTTAAAGCCGGACAGGCCGCCGAGTGAGTTTTGTGAAACAGCAGGAATGAAAAATGAGGGAGCAACAAATGCGCATCTTACCAGGGGTTATTTTGTTTTTGGCGTTTCAGGGCATCGCATTTGCGCAGGAGGATAAAGGGCAGGTCGCCCCGGGCGAGCCGAAAGTCTTTGCCAGCGATCATACCGGCCGTTTTAACGGCGCAGTCGTCAATTATACGGCAACAGCCGGCGAAACCTTTCTGAAGGATGAGGATGGCAAACCCAGGGCCAGCATTTTTTCCGTTTCCTATGTGAAAAAGGGTTTGAAAGATCCGGCGACCCGGCCCATCACCTTTTTGTTCAATGGCGGACCGGGTTCGGCGTCGCTGTGGCTGCATATGGGGGCGTTCGGACCGAAACGGGTGGCGATCCCGTCAGACGCCACGGAAGATGGGGCGCCGCCCTATAATATTATCGACAACCCGCTGGCGCCCCTCGATGTGACGGATATCGTGTTTATCGATCCTGTCGGCACCGGTTTCAGCCATGCGATGGGGGAAGCGAAGGCGGAAGATTTCTGGGGCGTGACGGCGGATGCCCGTTCGGTCGCCGATTTCATCCGGCTGTGGATCAGCCGCAACAACCGCTGGAATTCACCAAAATATATCGGCGGCGAAAGCTATGGCACCACCCGTTCCGCCGCTGTCGTTAATCAGCTGGAAGGCACCTATAATGATGTGGCGCTGAACGGCATCCTGCTGATTTCGACCATTCTGGATTTCAGCGCCCGGGCGGGCGAAGCGGGGAACGAAGTCGGCTATGTCCTCAATCTGCCGACCATGGCGGCGACCGCATGGTATCATAATGCGCTGGCGGAAAAGCCGGACGATCTGGCGGCATTTGTTGAGGAAGCGCGGATATTCGCCGCAGGCGATTACGCCATGGCGCTGATGAAAGGCAACGCCCTGCAGGGAGAGGAACGGACCCGCATCCGAACCCGGCTCGCCGCCTTCACCGGCCTTAGTGAAGCTTTTCTCGAGCGGGCAGACCTGCGGGTCAGCTCTCAGCGTTTTTATAAGGAATTGTTGCGTGACCGTGGTCTGACTGTGGGCCGGCTCGACAGCCGCTTTACCGGCACCGATTTTGACAGCGCCGGCGAAAGGCCGGATAATGATCCGTCCTTTTACGGTATTGATGCCAGCTATACCGCCGCCATCAATCATTATCTCAGAGCGGAACTGGGCGTTGATTTCGACCGGCAATATAAGGTTATTTCCGGTCTTGGCGGGCGGTGGGACTGGCGCCTGCCCAACAGCAGTGATTTCTATTTTAATGTGGCGCCCTATATCGGCAGGGCGCTCAGGGAAAATGCCGGGCTTCGGGTGTTCAATGCCGCTGGTTATTATGATATGGCGACACCGCTGTTCGGCGCAGAATACTCTCTCACCCGCACCGGCATTCCGGCGGACCGGGTCACATTCCAATATTATGAAGCCGGACACATGATGTATATCCACGGGCCGTCATTGGAAAAACTCCTGAGAGATGTTCGCGCCTTTATCCTGAACGGGAACCATTAAGTTTTTTATTCGTTATGGAATAAATTGCTTGTTTGTAACGTGCGTATGGTGAACCAACAGGATAAATGAGGATACAATGAAAAACAAATTATTTGAAGGCACATTGCCGCTGACTGCAGCGGTATTGGGCATGGGGCTTATGGTCGGCGCCTGTGAAGATAAATCTGCGGAAGACACGGTGGAAGAGGCTGCCGAAGACACCGCTGACGCTGCCCGTAATCTCGCGGACCGGGCGGAAGAGGCCGGTGAAGATGTTGCCGATTTCCTGAGAGAGCAGAAAAACGATTTCGACAACTGGGCCGAAAGCAGTTTCGAAGAGCTCGATAACAATATGGAAGATTTCACCGAAGAAGTCGAGGATATGGGCGATGAAGCGCAGGGCGAATGGGCCGAATGGAAAGACTCGTTCGAGGACCAGCGCGAAAAGGTTGCGGAAAAGATAGAAGACGCCAGGAACGCCTCGGCCGATAATTGGCGGGAAGCCAAAGAGGAAGCCGAGGAAGCCATGGAAGCGCTGGAAAAAAGCTATAATGACTTTGTCGAGCGGATGAAATCGAACTAACCCCGCTATGACTATGCGAATAAAAGGTCTGCCCTGAAAGAGGGGCGGGCCTTTTTTGTTTCGACAAATGACGTGCCGGCGCTATTCTTCCCTGGGAATAAATAATTCAGGGGTCTTGTCATGCTTCACCGCGCCATACCAGTTTTACTCATGCTTTTGATCGCACCCGTCCCCGCCTACGCCGGTGAGGAAAAGAAAGCCGAGCCGATTCCGGACCCAGAGGTTTTTACAAGCGATCATCAGGGCCGCTTTAACGGGACAGCGGTGCGCTATAGCGTGACGGCGGGAGAGACTTACCTGAAAGACGATAAAGGCGCGCCCAAAGCCTCAATCTTTTCCTTTGCCTATACCCGGAGCGGCGCAGATGCCGCCGGCCGTCCCGTGACCTTTGTCTGGAACGGCGGACCGGGCTCCTCCTCGGTCTGGCTGCATATGGGGGCGTTCGGGCCCAAACGGGTTCTGGTGCCGTCCGACGCCGAAGACGCGGGCCTGCCGCCCTATGGTAGCGAGGATAACGGTCTGGCGCTTCTGGATGTTACGGATCTTGTTTTCGTCGATCCTGTTGGCACCGGCTTCAGCCGGGCGCTCGGCACTCATGAAGGTAAGGAGTTCTGGAGCCTTGAGGGCGATACCGGTTCCATTTCGCAATTTATCCGGCAATGGCTCAGCGCTAATAAACGCTGGAATTCGCCGAAATATCTGCTCGGTGAAAGTTTCGGGACCACCCGTGCGGCGGCGGTGGCAGGCGAACTGGAAGGCAACAATCCGACCGTGCGCCTCAACGGCCTGATCCTGGTCTCGCAAGCGCTGGATTATACCGGCTCGACGCCGTCCCATGACAATTTCATCGCCTATGTGACCTATCTGCCGTCACTTGCACTGGCGGCCCGTTATCATGGCAGGGCCGGGCAGGGAAAATCGGTCGAGGAATTCGCCGAAGAAGCCCGGGACTTTGCCTATAACCAGTATGCCGCGGCCCTGTTGAAGGGGAACCTGCTGGATGAGGGAGAAAGGCAGCGGATTGCCGAGCGCCTCGCCTATTTCACCGGGCTTGACCGGGATTATATCCTCAGCGCCGATCTTCGCATTCTGACCGGGCGGTTTGTCAAGGAACTGCTGCGAACGGACGGGCTTTCCATCGGCCGGCTTGACGGCCGCTATAAAGGTGATGATATCGACGACGTTTCTGACCGGGCCGAAGCCGATTATGCCAGCGCCGCCATCGGGGCGGCCTATACGGCCATGCTCAACCAGTATATGGCGGGTGATCTCGGCATCACCATCGACCGGTCCTATAATATTTCCAACGGGGATATTGGCCGCAACTGGATCTGGCGGTCTGCGCCGGAGGGCTCTTTCTGGGAGCCGGAATATGTCAATGTCGCCCGCACGCTGTCGGAAGCTATGCGTCTCAATCCTTCCATGAAGGTGCTGGTCACCAATGGCTATTACGACCTGATCACCCCCTTTTTCGATGCTGAATACACCTTCGCCCGCCATGGCATCCCGAAAGACCGGATCAAAATGACCTACTATGAAGCCGGCCACATGATGTATGTCCACCAGCCGTCTTTCGAGAAGCTGATGCAGGATGTGCGGGCGTTTATTGGTTCTGAATAACGTTCTGGGTCATATTCGGGGAGACGGCCCGGCCACTAAATTACCTTTCCCGGATTCATCAGGCCTTGGGGGTCGAGAGCGGCTTTGATGGTGCGCATCATCGCGATTTCGACCGGGGATTTATAATGGGCGAGTTCAGCACGTTTGCGGCGGCCGATGCCGTGCTCGGCAGCGATTGTGCCGCCCATTTCCACAGTGATGTCATGGACGATGCGGTTGATCTTCTCCCAGCGGGCGAGGAAGGCGGCTTTGTCCATATTCTTCGGCTGGGAGAGGTTGAAATGGACATTGCCGTCGCCGGCATGACCGAAGGCGACGGGGCGCATGCCGGGAAGCGCCTGTTCCACCGCCTTCGAGGCCGCCGCAATGAATTCCGGAATTTTCGAGGGCGGGACGGCGATGTCGTGCTTGATGCTGCCGCCTTCCTGTTTCTGGGCTTCCGAGATGCTCTCCCGCAAACGCCAGAGGGCGCCGCGCTGCTGTTTGCTCTCGGCAAGTGCGGCGTCCCGCAGCAGTCCGCGCTCCAGCGCATCGGCAAGGCTCTCTTCCAATTTACCGCGCAGGTTCGCATTTTTATCGGGGCTTGCCAGTTCGGCCAGCGCATACCAGGGGTGTTCGTCAGCCAGCGGATCGCGGGTGTCCGGGATATGATCCAGCACCATCTGAAGGGCAATGCGCGGGATAAGTTCAAAAGCAATGACCGTATCGCCGCTTAGCTCCCGCAGCCGGGCGAGCAGGTTAACCGCCGCCTCCGGACTTTCGATGGCGATAAAGGCGGTTTCCGTCTGTTTCAGGGTCGGAAACAGCTTGAGGGTCGCCTTGGTCACAATGCCAAGGGTGCCTTCTGCGCCGATAAAAAGCTGTTTCAGGTCATAGCCTGCCGTGTCCTTGCGCAAGGCTTTCAGGCCGTTCCAGATTTCGCCATTGGGCAGCACCGCCTCGATCCCCAGCACCAGATCGCGCATGGTGCCGTATTTCAGCACATGCACCCCGCCCGCATTGGTCGCGATATTGCCGCCAATCTCGCAGGACCCCTCGGCGGCAAGGCTGAGCGGAAACAGCCGGTCTGCGTTCCGCGCTGCGTCCTGCACCGCTGCCAGCGTCGCCCCGGCCTCTACCGTGATGGCGTAATCAAGCGGATCAATGGAAAGAATTTTGTTCATACGGGAGGTTTTGATCAGCACCTGATCCCCCGCCTCCGACGGGATCGCGCCGCCGACCAGTCCGGTATTCCCGCCCTGCGGCACCATGGCCATGCCTGCATCGGCGCAGATTTTCACCACCGCCGCCAGTTCTCCGGCATTCTCCGGCATCACTACAATGGGCGTCATCCCCTGATACGCATCCCGCCATTCCGCCAGATGCGGCGCCATCAGCCGGATATCCACCATATACCCCTTGGGTCCGACGGCGTCTTTGATGGCGGCGATGATGGTGGGAAGGTTAGTCATTAGAAAACATCTACAAGACTTTTGCGGGATTGTTCTGATGGCAGCATTTTATTAGCTGCTACACCCAGGAATGCGGCAAATAGCACAAGAAAGGCGGCGTTAGTGATTATCGTATAGTATTCTAATAATTGTGCCATATGTTCAACGCCCCATAGACTGATAAATATAGCGGTAGAAATGCTGCTCAGTGTTGTGGAAATATAACTGCCGAGTATGATTGCCAGCATCCACCAGATTGCTTTCCGAACTTTTTTTCTTAGATACAGCCATTGCACCACACCTGAAAAAACAGGGGCTAGCACTAGGCCGAAAATATACAAAATGTAAAAGGCTTGCAGATTTGCGCCTGTTCCTAAATTAGGCCGACCTCTAAGTAGCCATGACGGTCCATCAGCCATTATCATTTGTAGCGCAAATGTGATTGCACAAATTAAGCCGAAATTCATAATATTGAATGAAGCTCCAAGGCGGCGAAAACCAAGTGAAATGGCAATAGGATAGCCAATGGCAGACTGAAGGACGGCTATTAAAAAGGATAGTAAGTATTTGCCTGGGTCAGGCTGTAAAGGTTGATAAACTGGGATCTTAACAAAATCGAACAAAAAATCGACAATATAGACAGTTAAAACTACTATGGCAGTCCATTCTAGAATACGAAAAATACCACGCCGGGGTGCTATTCTAGGCCAGGATTCAGTTTTCTGAATATCTTCTAATAGAATCTCTTCCTGTGTACTTTCTGGGAGTATCAGATCCAGAAATGAACCCTCCTTGCTCATTTTTACTCTCTCTCCGCAGCTGCTCGTCTTAGCCGGTCATTGATGGCGATGCCGAGGCCGTGATCGGGAATGGGGGCGATGGCGATTGTCGTGGGGGTCAGGGCATCCGCCTCGCGCAGCATCGAGAAGAGGTTGGCGGCGGCTTCGGTCAGGGTGCCGGTCTTGCTTAAGCTCATATCGCCCGCCACATGGCCGAAACCGATCAGGATTTCACCCTCCCGCCGATCTGTCGCATTCAGCCGGACCGGGGCGTTGGGGGCGTAATGGCTTGCCGTCTGGCCTGGCGCGGTAATAGCGCTGCCTTCGGGGATACGGAGTTTTTTTTCAGTGACATCCTCCAACTGTTCCGCGGTGATGGCGCCGGGGCGCAAGAGCCAGAATCCGGCCTCCCCGACCCCGACAACCGTTGATTCTATGCCGATACTGCAGGACCCGCCATCCAGAATCATGTCGATCTCTTCGCCGATATCTTCAAAGACATGGCCGGCTGCTGTCGGACTGATACGGCCGGAACGGTTGGCGGATGGCGCCGCAAGTGGGCGGCCGACGGCGCCGATGACCGTGCGGGCGACCACATGGGCCGGGGCGCGGACGGCGATTGTTTCCAATCCCGCAGACACCAGGGGCGAGACCGTACAGTTTTCCCGCCGCCGCATCACAAGGGTCAGCGGGCCGGGCCAGAAGGCTTCCATCAATGCGTCCGCATAGACCGTGACCTCGGCATATTCCGCAGCCATGGTTTTGTTGGAAACATGGATGATCAACGGGTTGAAGCGGGGCCGGGCTTTGGTTTTGAATATTTTTGCGACTGCGAGACTGTTGGTGGCGTCCGCCGCCAAACCATAGACGGTTTCCGTAGGGAGGCCGATCAGACCGCCTTTGCGCAAAATCCGCGCGGCTTCCGCGATGCCGTCCGCATCCGGCTCCCGGATTTTCCCGTAACGATGTGACTGTCCGCTCAACGGATTGTAACCCCTGCCGCTTGCCCAAAACTGATTTGCAGCCTACTTTACGGTGTGAAGCCGCCCGCGCCAAGCTGTTCTGATAAGGAAACCGCCATGACCGACTATCATTCCCCCATAGCCGATATGCGTTTTGTTCTGGATGCTGTGTGCGATCTTGAAGGCCTGCAACGGATTGAAGCCTATGCGGAGGCCACGCCGGACATGGTGGATGCCATATTGGAGGAGGCGGCCAGGCTGGCTGAAGGCGTCATCGCGCCGACCAACCGGACCGGCGATCAGGAAGGCTCGCGCCTGAAAGACGGCTCTGTTGTGACGCCCGCGGGCTTCAGGGAGGCTTACCGGCAATATGTGGACGGCGGCTGGAACGGCCTGACCTTCGAGCCGGCCCATGGCGGTCAGGGATTGCCTTTTGCGCTGGGCTGCGCGGTGCAGGAAATGTGGACGGCGGCCAATATGGCCTTTTCGCTCTGCCCCATGCTGACGCTGGGATCCGTGGTGGCGATTTCCCTTTACGGAACCGAGGAGCAGAAGGCCAAATATCTCGGCAAGCTGGTATCCGGCGAATGGACCGGCAGCATGAATCTGACCGAACCGCAGGCGGGATCGGATGTCGGCGCGCTGAAAACCAGGGCGGAAAAACAGCTGGACGGCAGCTACCGCATCAAGGGCACCAAGATTTTTATCACTTACGGCGACCATGATCTGACGGATAATATCATCCATCTGGTGCTGGCCCGCACTCCGGGCGCGCCGGATGGCACCAGGGGTATCTCGCTCTTTATCGTGCCAAAATTCCTCGTGGGGGATGATGGCGCGCCTGGCGAGCGCAATGACGTCACCTGCGTGTCGCTGGAGCACAAACTGGGCATCCACGCCTCGCCCACCTGTGTCCTGTCCTATGGCGATAATGACAAGTGTGTCGGATATCTCATAGGGGAGGAATGCCAGGGCATGCGGGCCATGTTCGCCATGATGAACCATGCCCGGATCAATGTCGGCCTGCAGGGGGTGGCCATTGCGGAGCGGGCCTATCAGCAGGCGCTGGCCTATGCGAAGGAGCGCATACAGGCCGGCCCGATCATCGGGCATGCCGATGTCAGGCGCATGCTGATGACCATCAGAGCCCAGACCGAGGCCGCGCGGGCCATCACTTACCTCACGGCGGCTTCCAGCGATGTTGCCCACGCCCACCCGGACGCGGAGGTCCGGGAAAAAGCCCAGGGCCGGGCCGACCTGCTCACCCCCGTCGCCAAGGCCTATGCCACCGATATCGGGGTCGAGGCGGCATCGCTCGGCGTGCAGATCCATGGCGGCATGGGCTATGTGGAGGAGACGGGCGCCGCCCAGCATCTGCGCGATGCCCGTATCGCTCCCATTTATGAAGGCACCAACGGCATTCAGGCGATGGATCTGGTGGGCCGCAAGCTGAATATGGATGGCGGCGCTCACTGGAAGGCCCTGTTTGCGGAGGTCCGGGATTTTACCGCAACTCTGCCGTCCTCCGGTGATCTTGGGGCGCTGAAGCCATATCTGGAAGACGGCCTTGACGCCTTGCAGAATGCCAGTGTCTGGCTGATGGGCAATGATCCGGAGCAGCAGCGGAATGCCGCCGCAGCGGCAACCCCCTATCTCAGGATATTCGGCACCGTTATTGGCGGCTATCTCCTGGCTAAAAGCGCACAGGAAGCAGACCGGCGGCTTGCGGCAAGCGAAGGCGATGCGGCTTATCTTAAAGCAAAAGTCGCCACGGCCCGCTTTTTCGCCGAACAACTCATGCCCCCGGCCACCGCCCTGCTTGGCCCCATCACACGGGGCGCTGACGGGCTTTATGCCATACCGGATGAAATTTTATAATCTTGGGGCGGGTTTCAAAAAAGACTCATTGTCTCCTGACATCGGGTCAGCGTCTTTCAAAAATCTCCGGGCCTTCCGGCCATCGGCTTTCGAATGCGTTGCCGGCCTTGAAATGCGCTTCATTTCTTGCATTTTTTGCGGCTCCCGGAAAAATCGGACAGAGGGGCTGGATTCTGACTTCAGAACCAGCTTCCCATCAAAGAATTCCAGCAGGTTCTATTTTCAGCTTGATCTGCCCCGGTTTTGGTACTATTAAGAATAAGAATTCTGATTCTTAATAGAAAGTCGTATCATGCAAACCATAGGGGCGGATATTGTAGCGAAAGACTGGTTGGGGCAGGGGCTTAATCATCCCGTTCAGCAGCGCAGCCGCCGGACACTGGGAAAGTTGATAACGGCGGCGGAAAGTCTGCTGGAAAGCGGGTCCTTCGATGCGGCGTCAGTCACCGATATCGTGGAGCTTGCGGATACGTCCGTTGGCGCCTTTTATGCCCGCTTTAAAAACAAGAATGCCTTATTTTTGCTGATTTTTGACCGGTTCCGGGAGGACAGCCTGAACTGGGTCCGGTCCGAACTTAGCCCGGCAGGCTGGCAGGGCAGGAGCCTTGCCGAAGCGGCCCGGTTTTTCACGCAAAGTCTCATCGACTGGTATCTGGAAAATCGCGGTCTGATCCGTGCCGTATTTCTTCATACCCGCATCCACCCCGACCCTGATGTCCAAGAGCGGATGGCTGGCTTTAACCGGGAAACCTATCACCTTCTGGTCAGCTTTTTCATGGTGTTCGAGCTCGAAATCCGGGGGGAGGACCCGCGGGCGACCATTCGTTTCGGCTGCGAGATGATTGCCGCTTTTTTGCGGGAAACGCTGATCTTCGGGCCGGACAGCGTAAAATTAAAGCCGAAGGAACGGAAGAGATTGGAAGTAGAGGCCAGCCGCGGGCTGAGAGCTTATCTGACAAGTGGGGAAATGCAATGAAAGCGCCATTTTTCCGCCGGAAATTTTTCAAAATCTCGGCTATTGTGATTGTTATATTGGGTGCCTTGGCAGTTGCTGCTTACGATTTTATCCTTGGCCATTCCTCCAACAGACAAATTGCCGAAAATGTTCATCTGGTCCAGTTTCGCAACTTGTTTGATCAGATTGGCGCGAACTCCATCGTGATCGAGGCGGATGACAGGCTTGCCCTTATAGATACCCAGCTTCCCCTACAGGCGAGGCGTCTGAAAAATCTGCTGCAGGCCGATTTCGGAAAATCCGTTGCCTATGCGGTTAACACGCACTGGCATCCCGATCATTCCGGCGGCAATGCCAGCTTTACTGATGGCGCTGTCATCATAGCGCATAAGAATGTGAGCGCTGTCTTGTCGCGTCCCCATCTGGGCATCGCCCTGACCGGTCCGGGTTCCCGGCATGAATTTAAAGCAGTTCCTGCTGAAGCGCTGCCCACGGAAAGTTATGGCGGACGGCGCGCCCTTGATCAAAGCGCGGTCAATATAGAACTCGTTCATTATCCCAATGCCCATACGGACGGCGATACGGTATTATTCATCAATGATGGCGCTGTTGTTGCGATGGGAGATATTGTCTGGCCGGGCGGCTTCCCCTTTATTGATACCCACAGCGGCGGCAGCTATCAGGGCGTGCTTGCGGCGATTGATGACGTCATTTCCCGCATTGGCGCTGACGCATTGATTGTTCCGGGCCATGGCGACCCGATCAACAAACAGGCATTGATGCAATATCGGGCGATGGTTGAAAATACAACCGCCGCCATTCGCAGCCAAATGTCGGCAGGATTAAGTCTGGAAGAGATACAGAGCGCGGGTTTGGCGGACGACAAGACCTTCTCCTGGCAAGGCGGGTTTGTGACTGAACCTGAATGGATCAGAATGGTTTATGAAAGTTCTTTACCGCAGAGCTGAGTGAATTCTCCACTGTTATATTCTCCCGTTTATTGACCAGGGGCCGGCGTCAATATATTCACCATTATGACAACATGGGGAACGGACAGTTTCATCTGGAAAGTGACCCGCAACAGCGGCATAGTCTGATCTGGAATGAGAATGCGGGCGGGAAGCATGTGTAAGCAGACTGATGGATGGACGCCGGTGCGTTGCCGCCTGTCAAAAGCGATTTTATGAACAATCCCCCGAAAACGAACACTATCGGCCAAAAGCTGGCGCCTGTGATTATCCGCTTTTCGTGGCTGATTTTGCTGATATCTGCGGCATTAAGCTATCTTGCCTTCACCGAGATCAAAAGTCTGAAGGTCTCGACGAGCCTTGACGCCCTGATGCCGGAGGGGGTCCCCAGCGTGGAAAACCTCCACCGGGTTCTGGAGAAGACCGGAAGTTTCGCCAGCATCATGATTGTCGCCCAGTCGCCGGATGCCGAGGCCGGCCTGAAATTCATACAGGACCTGAGAGAGCGGATTACAAAGCAGTATGACTGGATCGCGGCCGCCAACTATTCCGAGGATATCAGCCTTTTCGAACGCCATAAGCTGCTTTATGTGGAAACCGCAGACCTGATTGATCTCCAGCAGAAAATTAAGGATCGCGTCGCCTTTGAAAAGCAGAAACTGATTTCGGATCTTGATGGCATCCCGGTGAATATCCGGCTGCGCAGCGAGCCGTATTTCGCGGCGCCCCCGCCGGTCGGCCTGAATGACCTGGTTGAAAAATATGAGGACGGCGCGGGCAAAGGCGGGACCGAGCGCCTGTTTCAGTCCGATGACGGGGAAGTCACAATTCTGGTGGTCTGGCCCAAATCGGCCAGTGCCGACCTGAATGGTTCCCGCCGTATGATCCGCGATATGGAGGCGGCGATTGCCGCACAGAATCCCGCCGGCTATCACCCGGACCTGAAAGTCTCCACCGGCGGGCGGATCAAAAACCGGGTCATCCAGTTCGACGCGGTGATTTCCGATGTGAGAATCAGCGGGATTATATCGGGCCTGCTGATCGCGCTGCTGCTGATGGCCGCCTTCCGCAATCCGCTGGGCGTGATTTATATCCTGCTGCCGCTTGTGGCCGGTATTGTCTGGACTTTCGGCGTCACCGCCATTGTTATCGGCGGGTTGAACCTGATCACGGTTTTTCTCGCCTTGATCCTGTTCGGCCTTGGCGTCGATTTCGGCATCCACAATATGGCGCGTTATCTGGAAGTGAGGCGCATGGGCGGAACCATCGAGGAAGCGGTCGCCACGATTATCGATAAAACCGGGCGGGCGTCGCTGATTGCCGCGATCACCACGGCCGCCGGTTTTTATTCGCTGATGCTGACGGACTTCCGGGCATCCTCTGAATTTGGCTTTATTGCCGGCACAGGCCTGGTGCTCACCTTCATCGCCATGTATACGGCCTTCCCCGCTTTTTTGTCGCTGATGGACCGCCTCCGGCTGGTGACGTGGGATAAAGGCCGGATGGCGGCAGAAGTCAGAAGGGGCGCATTCCCATACCGCAAGCCGGTCCTGATCCTCTCGGGCGTTTTGCTGGCTGTGGCGGCTTTTTTTGCCACCCGGGTTGAATATGAGAATAATTTCGCACGGCTGCAGGCCGAAAAAACGCCTGAGGACAGGGAGGTCAGCCGGCTGATTTCCAGAGTTTTTTCCGGCGGCACCGACCGCGCCGTGCTTTTTGTGGAAACCCTGGAGGAGGTGCGCGCCATTGAGGACTATATCAACGGCTATATCCTGGCCGATACGGAAACGCCGACCATCCGTAAGATAGAAAGTTTTTACCGCTATGTCCCGCGGGAGGCGGTGCAGGAGGAACGGCTCGCCATCATCCGGGATATTCATGACATGCTGGCGGAGACGGATTTCAACCCTGCCGAGGACGAGGCGCCGGAAAACTGGCGCGATTATCTCGATATCGGCGCCGTCAACCTTGATGATCTGCCGGATGGTTTGCAGCGGGTCTATACCGCTTCCGACGGCGCCAGGGGCTATCTGATCTATATTTTCAATTCCGTAAGCATGAACCGGGCGCATCTGGCCCGGCAGTTCTCCGACGATGTGCGGGGAATTCATGTGGCGGGCCGCACATATTATCCGGCCACCGAGGCTTTTATCTTTGTCGATATGCTGGCGCTGATGAAAAAGGATGCTTTTTTTGCTGTCGGTCTTATCGGTGTTATTACGACCGCATTGATTTTTCTCTTTTTCAGAAATATCCGGATGACACTGATCGTGCTGTCACCGGCCGCGGCGGGCCTGTTGCTGACATTTGGCGTGATGGGCCTGATTGACCTCCGGCTGTCCATCATGAATATGGTCATTCTACCGAGCCTGGTGGGGATCGGCGTCGATAACGGCATTCATATTGTGCACCGTTATCTGGAAAACAGGCAGGACGGCATTCTGGCGGCTATGCAAACCACCGGCAAGGCGGCCATTCTTACCACACTGACCACCATGCTGGGCTTTTCCGGCCTGATTGCCGCCGATATGCGCGGACTGCACTCTCTGGGACTGTTGGCTGTCATCGGTTTTACCTGCTGCCTGATCGCGACCTTTACCCTGCTGCCGGCTTTCTTGGGAACGCCGCGCATTCCAAAAAGCAAGGATCAGCCGGACTGAAATTTTCCTTCCGCTTGCAGCGCGGCCTCAACCACGGCCAGAGCCCCTTCATCATCCACATCAATCGGGCCACGGGCATCGGGAATGGGGATGGCTCTGACCTTAGCGCCAAAACGCCGGCTCACGCGGGTCATAGCTTTATCGATGGGCAGGATGCGGAAATAATAGAGCAATAAATTCAACAGGCCGAACGCCTTGCGGACGCGGTCAAAGCGATAGCCGAACTGACCGCCGGTTTCCATCGGTTTGGCGGCATTGATACCGCGCGGCGATAAAACCGCATAAATATTGCAGTTGGAATAGTCCTCGCCCCGAAAGCGGACAAAGGCATAAGCCGCTTCCGCCTCCGGATTTTGCCGGCGTATGGTGCTGCGCGGCGTCATGCCGATACAGGCATCCGCGCCGCTTTCCAGGGCATTGCCGGCAAACTCACGGGTGATTTCCCGGGTATGAAGGGCATTGTCCGCCGTGGTGATAATCAATGGAAACGCCTCCTCGCCAATGGCGGCAATCCCCGCTTTCACACTCGCAAACAAATCCTGGCCACTGGGAACCGGCACGATGCGGCCGGCATTTTTTTGCCCCGCGATTGCAGTCAGCCGGTCCAGCAGGGCGGGATCCTCCACGGAAATATAAATTTTTTTGATCCAGTCTTCATCTGGCGGATAAGCATCAATCACATGCTCCAAAATGGTTTTGCCCGCAATCGGAATCATCCATTTGTGGGAATAGCCCCGGGGCGCCGCCACTGCGTTGACAATGCCGGGCCGGTTGGCGGCCATGATCAAAACATTGTAAGTGCCGGGAACCATAATATACCTGATACTTGTATGCCTTACCTGGTGGACATGCAGGATTTACACGATATAAGGGCCAAGGGCAAAATATACCAATGGTCAGCGGAGCAGGGCGTGGCGGATATTGTTATCAGTGAATTTATGGATGAGCCGGTTATCCGGGAAACCTTTTCCGCCTATGAGACGCTATATGACCCGGCGCTGGTTGATCGTCCGGATGATCTGTTTGCCGCTCTGGCACCGGCGAAAGCACTAATCGTCAGAAACCGGACTTTGGTTAATGGGGTGCTCCTGAACGCGGCGCCAAAGCTCCGGGTCATCGGGCGTCTGGGCGTCGGGCTGGACAATATCGATATGGACGCCTGCGCCGCGCGAAATATCGCAGTTTGCCCCGCGACGGGCGCCAACAATCTTTCGGTTGCCGAATATGTCATCACCGCCTCACTGCTGATGCTCAGGAAAGCCTGGTTTGCAACGGGTTCCGTCGCCGACGGCGACTGGCCGCGCATGCAAATGATCGGGCGGGAACTGTCGGGCAAAAAGCTGGGACTTGTCGGCAATGGCGCCATTGCCCGGCAAACGAAAATCCTGGCGGCGCCTTTCGGCCTCACTGTCGCTGCTTATGATCCCTATCTGGCCGAGAATGATCCGGTCTGGCAAGGGGTCGAGCGTCTTTCGCTTGAGGGCCTTCTCGCGCAGTCTGATATTGTCAGCCTTCATGTGCCCCTGACCGCGGAAACCCGGTATATGATTGATGGCCCCGCCATCGCCGGAATGAAAAAGGGGGCGCTCTTGATCAATGCCGCCCGCGGCGGCGTGGTGGAAGAAACAGCTCTGATCAAGGCATTGCGGGCGGGCAAGCTTGGCGGCGCGGCGCTTGACGTTTATGAACATGAACCGGTCACCAGGGAAACCGGCGCGCGTTTTCAAAGTGTGCCCAATTTGCTCCTGACCCCGCATATTGCCGGCGTCACCGAAGAAGCCAATGCGCGGGTCAGCCAACTGACGGCCGAGAATGTCTTAAGATTTTTATGACCTGGGCTCAATGCCTAAAAATCTAGAGAGGTGTTGCTGTTTCCTTCGGGGCGGAACGCGCTTCTGATTTATCACCCCATTCACGGATTTTTTCGATCAGCGAGGGAAAATCTATTGGCTTCGAAGCATAATCATTCATGCCGGCGGAAATATAGCGTTCCCGGTCTCCCTCCATCGAATTGGCGGTCAGGGCAATGATAGGCACCCGGGCTTTATCGCCCGGGAGTTTACGAATGCGTTTGCAGGCCTCGATGCCGTCCATTTCCGGCATCTGAATATCCATCAGGACAATATCATATGAACAATCAATTATGGCCGCAATCGCTTCAAATCCGTTTCCGGCAATATCAACCGTAAAGCCGGCTTTTGAAAGGGCGCGGACGGCAACCATCTGATTGATGGGCTGATCTTCCGCCAGAAGAATGCGGAAGGCCTTCTTCTTTTCCCCATCAGAATCACTGATTTTACTGTCGGGATTACCGGTTTTATGAAGCGGTTCAGACGGATCAATAGCAGTTTCAGATTTTCCCGCCAGTCCGGCAATTACACGGTACAGCGTTTCCTGCTGTATTGGCTTCGGCAGCCAGCCATCAAGACCCAGCTGTTTGGCATCGGACCGGACCATGAAACCGGACGACGTGCAAAGAACAACCTTCAAACCGTTTATCAGAGGATTTTCGCGGATGGCCCGGACAAGATCCAGCCCGTTCATCTCCGGCATCATATGATCGGTGAGAACGGCATCAAAGGGATGTTTAGACGAGGCGGCTTCGGTTAACCCCTGCAACGCATCCTGGCCGTTGCCGAAGATCTCGGCTTCGGCCCCTGCCGCCTCCAGCTGTAACATGAATACGTGAAGATTCACCGGGTTATCATCCACAACGGCTATTTTAAGACCATGGCAGAGGTCCCATGTCTTGCACTCCTCGGGCGCCGTTTCCGAGATGCGGGTTTTTATCGTGAACCAGAACAGGGCCCCTTCGCCTTCCCGGCTTTCGACCCCGATTTCGCCACCCATCATTTTTACCAGCCGCTCACATATAGAAAGGCCCAGCCCGGTGCCGCCATATTTTCGGCTCATGGATGCGTCCGCTTGTGTGAAGGGCTGAAAAAGTTTTGGTATGGTTTCGCCGGCGATGCCGATTCCGGTATCCCTGATATCGAAGCGGATAACAAGGGTCTCGCCCTCTAACGAACCGCTTGCGCTCAACTGAATACTGACGCCGCCCTGGTCCGTGAATTTGACCGCATTATTGACCAGATTGAGCAAGACCTGGCGCAGCCGGCTTGGGTCGCCAATAAGTTTTGGCGGTATATCCGGCGGGACGAAAGAGGCCAATTCTATGTTTTTGCTATGAGCGCGGGCGGACATCAGCTGTATGACGCTGTCGATAATTTCGGCGGCATCAAATTCCAGTTCTTCAAGTTCTATTTCCCCGGCCTCGATTTTTGAGAGATCCAGGACATCGTTCAAGATTGCCAGCAATGCTTCACCGGATTTTTTTATGGTCCGGGCATAGTCGCGCTGTTGGTCGGTCACCGTTTCGTCCAGCAGGAGATTGGCAAATCCCAGAATGCCATTCATGGGCGTGCGGATTTCGTGGCTCATGGTTGCCAGAAAGTCCGACTTCGCACGGTTTGCGATGTCAGCCTGTTTCCGGCTTTCCTTCAGCAAGTCCGATGTCCGGCGCTGCCATATAAACGCGACGACTGCTCCAACCAGAAAAAACATCAGCAAGGACAGCGTGATTTTCTGGCTTTGGAGAATTTTACTTTTAAACTGGTTTTCACTCAATAGCCGGGCGCGGCCCTGTTTTTCTTCTTCCAGGCTTGCTTCGAGATTTGCGCGCAAATCCTTTACTTCGGCTGAAAATTCCTTACGCAGGATTTCGGAATGGGACCGTTCATAGTCCTTATAGAGCCGCAAAGCATCGGCATAGCGGCCTTCCCCCAATGCAAGTTCCGCTTCGATTTTGAACAAAAGAGCGCCGCGCTCGGTGTTTTTTATATCCGGGTGTTCATCAGCATAAGTTTGTAAATTCCGGAGTAATTGCCGCGCTTCCTGCGATTTTCCAAGCGCCGCATAGGATCCGGCGCGCGCCGCATCCAGATTGAAAATAAAATATGAAGAAGCAGAATCAAACCGATCAGCCTGTTCGGCATAATCAATGGCCATTTGGTATTCTTCGGCATTGTAAGCCATTCGGCTCGCCAGATAATAGGCGTAAAAAAGCTCAATATCCGAATTGGTTTCGCCGGCCAGGCGCTCTAAAACTTGACTAAATTGAAAGGCAAGAATGTCTTCATCCCAGGAGGACATCAGCAATGTAAGAGAATATACCACGGTTGTTCCGTCAAACGGCCGGTCGGCGGCATTAGCCACTGTCAAAGCATCCCATACGGCATTGATGACGCCCTCCGGATCGCCGAGTGCATCGTACGTGTAGCGGAGGGAATCCATCATTTCATAATGAACATCTTTTGCATCGGTATCGTCTTCAGGCAGAAGGTCGAGCCCCGCGCGCGCATGACTTAAAGCAAAATTCATATGCCCGAGTTTGGCGCGCAGCATAGCGGCAAGACGATGCGCAAGGGCGGCAACCATCCAGTCCTCGCCGGCATTCTCTATCCCCGTCTCCAGTATGGCAAGCGGCTCGGTATAAGAATCATTGGGGCTTTCAAAATAGGCCCTGTAGAGCCGGGCAATGGTCAGATAGCGCTTATTATCCTGCTCCGCCGCCCGTTGTTGCAACTCATCCAGATAAAGCTGAATTTTTTCTGCTTCGGCCAGGGTAATCTGCCGTTCAAGCAGGTAGCGCAGCAGACGCAAGGCCTCATCCCCTTCGGATGCCTGTGCCTGCTGATACAGCCGCTCATGGTAACTTTCAGTGATGATCAGATTTTCGCGGTCAATCCGCCCGACAAGTTCCCTTGCCTGTTGTTTTATATCTTCCCGTATCTCTGCGTGGCCGGGAAAGGGGCCGAGCCACCCAAAAAATAATACAACAAACAGACTGACATGGACTCTTTTTTGTTTCATGGACGCTGGCCGGGCAACCCTTAAGGGGATTATGGATATTGATCCGAATGATGGCCCTGAAAGCTTAATAAACGCTTAGGCCAGACCTTTCATTATCGATAGCCGGGGCCTGCCTTTGAGGGCTGAATCGCGTCAATTGTTTACTTTATCTGCGAATTCTCTAAAACTGACCGGCTCCGCCATAAAAAGATCAGGGATGAGTGCAGTGGCAAGCCATAATAATGTAGAAAACGAAGTGATCGAAGCCATCCGCAAAGGAGCGCTTCTGGAAAATAAAACCATCTCTGCGGATAGTACGCTGGAGAGTTTGGGGATCGATTCGCTTGATATGACCAATATATCCTTTGAGATCGAGGACCGGCTCGGATTTGTGCTGAATCCGGAAGATCTTGGAGATACAAAAACCGTATCCGATCTGACGGCCCTGATCCACAGCCGGCAGGCGGCATCCGGCAGCAACCTGTAATGCGGATTGCCGTCACAGGTCTTGGCTGTGTGAGCACCTTTGGTCTGGGTGTTGCGCCTTTTTGGGCCAATATCTCGGAAGGCCAGTGTGGAATTCGTCCGATTGCCAGATTCGATGGCCCCGCCTTCCGGTCAAAATCCGGGGCGGAGGTGCCGGAGGATGCCGTCTTATCGGCGGCCACCTCCAAGCTTTATGCCAGCCTTGACTGGGTTGCAAAAATTGGCCTGCTTGCCGCGGATGAGGCGATCGCCGACAGCGGGCTTGAGAAAGAACAGCTTACGTCCAGCCGCACCGGAGCAATTATCGGCGGGACGATCGGCGGCCTTGCCACTATCGAAAACATGTATGGGCGATTGTATCTGGAGGATAAAAAAAACCTGCATCCGATGATGGTCCCGAGGATCATGCCCAGCGGCATTGTCAGCGCGATCACAATGAAGCACGGTATTACCGGGCCGTCCTTTCTGGTTTCAAGCGCCTGCGCTTCGGCCACACATGCGATGGCGCAGGCGCTGCTTCTGCTGCGCACAGGGGCCATCGACCGCGCGGTCGTAGGCGGGACCGAAGGAAATTTTACCCTGGGCAGCTGGTTGAGCTGGGAAGCGATGCGAGTTATGTCGTCCGGCGTCTGCCGGCCCTTTTCCAAAGGCCGGGACGGTATGTCACTGGGCGAGGGCGCCGCAGCGCTGGTTCTGGAAAATATGGATATGGCAAAAAAACGCGGCGCCGATATCAAGGCGGAACTGATCGGCGCAGGCATGAGTTCGGATGCCGCCCACATTACCAAGCCCGATGAAAAGGGGGCGGCCAAAGCCATGACAGATGCCTTGAGCAGCGGCGGCGCGGCTCCTGAGGATGTCCGCTTTATCAACGCCCACGGGACAGGAACGCATCTGAACGATCTCACGGAAACCGGGGCAATCAAACGGGCATTGGGGGATCAGGCGCATAAAGTCATGGTCTCGTCCACCAAATCCATGCATGGCCATTGTCTGGGCGCGACGGGCGCCGTTGAGGCGGTGGCGACTGTTCTGGCATTGAAACACGGCATTGCGACGCCCACCGTCAATTATCTGGAACAGGATCCTGACTGTGATCTGGATTATGTCACAGACGGCCCGAGGGAAATGAAGCACAATGTGGCACTTTCAAACTCCTTCGCTTTCGGCGGACTCAATGCTTCCCTTGCATTTAAAAGATTTCATTAATGCCTGTCTAAAAAATCACCTAGAGTCTTTTCGGAATAGATTGACCCATTTGACCGGGATGATTTTGGACTGTGGCAAGGCGTCTTTCCGAAACCGATGCGGCGCATCGGCGAGGGAAGGCAACGCAGCCACAGCCCAAAAGCACCCGGCCTCGGGTGACCGGAGAGGGCCGCCCGGCTGCGTTGCGGCCTTTGCCCGATGCGCCGCATCGCGCTGCAGGCCGCGCCTGACCGAACAGCCCTCTCCAGCCATCAAATTGCGTCAATCTATTCCGAAAAGGCTCTAGCCGGCCCGGTTCGGGGTGAAAACTTCAAACGGATTGCCGGGACCGGGCAGCCAGCTTTCCAGATGCGCCAACTTTGCCGGATCGCCGGTGGTCAAATAACGGATGGCACGAGGAGATATTTCCGCCGTACTGAATTCCGGATGGCGGCGGATATAGTCAGCCAGCGCATCGGCTACCAGCGCGGGCTGGGATAATATCTCCACATGCCCAGGCAGAGCTTTTCGAAACAAATCCTCAACCAGCGGAAAATGGGTGCAGCCGAGAACGGCGCTGTCGATATGCCCGCCGGGCGCCTGTGCCAGTAACCGGCCGGCAAGGCTTTGAATGATGGCAA
This sequence comes from Alphaproteobacteria bacterium, assembly GCA_021774625.1. Classification (GTDB taxonomy): domain Bacteria; phylum Pseudomonadota; class Alphaproteobacteria; order Sphingomonadales; family JAKSBY01; genus JAJFIV01. The sequence goes on from JAJFIV010000031.1 coordinate 39,131, forward strand.
AGAGTGCGGCTGCGCTCTCGCCCTCTTCAATGGCGGCGACCAGTCCGGGACAGGCCTGTTCCACCATCCGGCAGTGCGGGGCATGTTTCTGCATTTCCTCCCGGTAGGACTGGCTTTCGATGGTTTTTGATGTGCCGAAAAGCCCGACGGTTTTTTTCCCGCCTCTCTGATCCACGGGCAGGGGCGGCATCCGCCAGCGCACGCCCGACAGGGCTTCAACGACCGGGACGATCACTCCCAGAATGCGGCGATCCGGATAATGCGCCGGCAGCCAGTCCTGCTGAAGAGTCCGGGCAGCGATGGCAGCAGCCGTATTGCAGGCAAGAATAACAAGTCGACAGCCATGTTGAAACAGGCCGTCCACCATTTCCATGGTGTAATTGACAATGTCCTTGTTATCCCGGTCGCCATAAGGGGCACGGGCATGGTCGCCAAGATAAAGAAAGGACTGGTCCGGCAACCGCCGGGTGCATTCCCTGAGGATGGTCAAGCCGCCCGAGCCGGAGTCAAAAATACCAATCATTCCGCCCCCATGCCTTTCTAAACCCGCACACTGCAGCGCCGGATCAGTTCGAAAAAGCCGGACATTTCCGCCTCAAATTCCAGCATGGTGATATTTTCCGTATCCAGAAAGCGAGTGAGTTCAAAAACGGAGGCGCCGCGCCGGTTAAAGCCGGGTTTGGTCGTAGTAGCAGTTTTGATACCCATTCTGGTCAGCCATGGCAGCTGTTCGCTGGTATATTCGCCGCTGGGATAGCAGAAATGCACCAGCGGCCGGCCGGTGATCCGGCGGAGTACTGTACGGTTATCCTCGATTTCCTTTTCCGCCGCCGCAAAATCTTTATCCGGAAAATGGTGACGGTGCGTGTGAAGCTGAAGATCAATCCCCATATCGAGGCATTGCCGGGCTTCCGTTTCCGTCATGAAAGAGATAATCCGTTCCCTTTCAAGGGCGGCCCAGTCCTGACCAAGATGCCCGGCAAGTCTGCGGAACAATGTCTGCCGGTCGGCCGCGCTTTCAAGTTTATTGCCATAATCAGTTAACAGGGACCAGGCCTGATCGCGCTCATCGCGGTTTTTCAGATCAAAGCGGCCGGTCAAATCATCGGCAACATGCGGCATCTCCAAAATCCGCCCTCCGCCCTTCCATAATAGATAGGCAACGGCCATGTTAAAGACCTGAGTCTGTTTTTCGAGATAATAACTGGCGACATACAACGTGGCCGGGAAGCCGTGGCGCCGCAGCGCCGGGGCCATACAGGTATAAGTACCGTACCAGCCGTCATCAATGGTGATGGCTGTGGCGCATGGCGGCAACGTTCCTGTTTCAAACGCTTCAATTGCTTCGCCAAGCGCAAGGACGGGATAATTTTTATCTGCCAGAAATTTAAGGCGGGCCTCAAAACTTTCCCGCGTCATATAAAGATTGGGCCGGAACAGGCTTTCATCGCCAACAGCGCCACCATGATAGCAGAGAATGCGCAGATCCTTTGCCGTCAATTTACGGGCAAGTACAAACAGGCCTGTTACTTTGGCAATCCGCAAAATCAGAAAAAGGACGGTTTTTTTCACCGGCGCGGCCCAATGTTATCTCGAAGAGACTTTTGATCATCCGAATCAGGGATATTCAAGCGATGATCTTATAGTTATCCGTCTTTCCGGAACTATCAAGGTCATATTCTTCCAGCTTGCGGTAAAGGGTGGAGCGTCCGATACCCAGCCGTCGGGCCACCTCCGACATGCGCCCGTTATATTTTTTGATGGCAAGGGCGATCATTTCCGCTTCAATTGCGCGGAGCTGCTTGACCTCGCCCTCATCATCAATGAAGGTGAGAAGACCTGCATCTGCGGGAGCTGCGATCACGTTTTCCATGCCGCCGCCAAACGCGCCGCTTTTTAGTATATCGCCCGGGTTCGACAGCACTTCGGCGGCCCGGCGCTGGGCGTGTGACAGGATTTGCGGGAAATCGCTGGGCCGCAGTTCGTTATCGTCGCTGAGAATAACCGCCCGGAAGATCGCGTTCTGCAATTGACGGATATTGCCCGGCCAGTTGTGATTGACCAGCAGCGTCAGGGTATCCTGGGATACGTCCTTATTGTCCAGCCCTTCCGTTTTCGCAACCCGGGCGATGAAATGTTTAACCAGGGCCGGAATATCTTCCCGGCGCTTGCGCAGGGAGGGGATATTCAACGGGAAAACATTCAGCCGGTAATAGAGATCTTCGCGGAATTTTCCGCTGGCGACCCGGTCGGCCATGTCGCGGTTTGTGGCGGAAATCAGCCGGATATCGACCTTGATCGTGCTTCGTGCTCCTACCGGCTCAATCTCGCCTTCCTGCAGGGCGCGCAAAAGCTTGACCTGAGTATCAAACGGCAATTCGCCGATTTCATCCAGAAACAGCGTGCCGCCGTCGGCTTCGACAAATTTACCCGTGTGTTTTTCCGCGGCCCCGGTAAAGGCCCCCTTTTCGTGCCCGAACAGAATGCTTTCCACAAGATTTTCCGGGATCGCGCCGCAATTGACGGTGATGAAGGGCTTGTCGCGGCGGTCACTGGCCTGCTGGATGGCGCGGGCAAACAGTTCTTTGCCGACCCCGCTTTCGCCCTCGATCAGGACCGGGATATTTGACGTCGCAGCTTTTTTGGCGATATCAACAACCTCCAGCATGGCCGGGCTTGATCCCACCAGATCTTCAAACCCCAGATCTTCGGAAAGGCTTTCGACCATGGGTTCCAGTTCGCCGACCATGCCGTTCTGTTCGAGCGCATTGGCAACGGCGGAACGGATGCGTTCCGCGCTGGCCGGCTTGACGATAAAGTCGGTGGCGCCGGCCCGCATGGCTTCCACCACATTGGAAATACTGGAATGGGCGGTCAGAACGATGACCGGCAGACTGGGCCGAAGCGGCCGTAATTTCTGCAGAACTTCAATACCGGTCATTTCCGGCATGGAAATATCCAGCAGCACCAGATCAATGCTGGCGGGTGTGCGGCCTTCCAGCATGTGCAGGGCTTCCGCGCCGCTGGTCACGGTCAGGGTTTCATATCCCTGGCGGGCAACGGTTGTTTCCAGAAGTCTCAGCTGGACTTCTTCGTCATCAACAATAAGGATGGTTTTGGCCATGATCGGGTTCAAATCGCCTGAAACTTGTTTGTCTGTATCATTGCGGGACAAGCCTTAAGAAAACGAAAACAACTGCACAAATATGAGGCAACTGAGCTGAGAATATGGCCATTTTGAAACAGAAACGAGATCCATGCCGGATTATGACGATAAGAACCGACTGACGGGACGCCTGCGCCGCTATGCCCGCGTGTCCGGAACGGCAAGCGGCCTGGCCGCAAAACTGGCCGGCGAAAAGCTGTTCGGCATCAGCATCGACAAAGGCGAGCATGCGGCGGAATTGCGCATGGCGCTGGGCGCCCTCAAAGGGCCGGCCATGAAAGTGGCGCAGCTTTTATCCACTATCCCCGACGCCCTGCCGGCGGATTATGCGCGGGAGCTTTCGCAATTACAGGCCAATGCGCCGGCCATGGGCTGGCCCTTTGTGAAACGGCGCATGATGACGGAACTGGGGGCCGGCTGGCGGGACAGATTTGCGGAATTTGACAAGGCGCCGTCAGCGGCGGCATCCCTGGGGCAGGTACATAAAGCGCTGACACATGATGGCGTATCTCTCGCGGTCAAACTGCAATATCCCGATATGGCGTCAGTGGTGGAGGCGGATCTGAAACAGCTCCGGATCATTCTGGGCCTGTTCCGCCGCTATGATCCGTCCGTCGACACATCGGAAATACTGCAGGAACTGAAAGAACGGCTCCGGGAGGAGCTGGATTATGCGCGGGAAGCGAGGCACATGACGCTTTACCGCGCGATGCTGGCCGGCGAGGACCGGGTGCATGTGCCGGAGACTTTATCCGGTCTTTCCACAGGCAGGCTTCTCAGCATGACCTGGCTCACCGGCCGGCCGCTGATGGACTATACGGAGGCCGATCAGGAAACCAGGAATACTCTCGCCATCAATCTGTTCCGTGCCTGGTATGTGCCCTTTCATCGATATGGGGTGATTCACGGCGATCCGCATCTCGGCAATTATACCGCCCGGCAGGATTTATCGCTCAATCTGCTGGATTTCGGCTGCATCCGGATTTTTCCGCCGGCCTTTGTCGGCGGGGTGATCGACCTTTACAAGGCGCTCCGCGACGGCGATCAGGCGCTGGCCGTTCAGGCGTATGAGACCTGGGGCTTTGAAAATCTTTCCAGGGAACTGATCGAAACACTGAATCTCTGGGCATCCTTTCTCTATAGTCCGTTATTGGAAGACGCGCCGCGGCTGATCAATGCCAGTGAAAAGCCGGGCCGCTATGGCGCCGACGTGGCGGCCAGGGTCCACAAGCGTCTTCGGGAGCTCGGCCCGGTGACGCCGCCCAGGGAATTTGTCTTTATGGACCGGGCCGCCATCGGGCTTGGCGGCGTCTTCCTGCGCCTGAAGGCCGAGGTGAACTGGCACCGGCAGTTTCACGATATCATTGACGGGTTCGAAGTCTCACGGCTTGAAAAACGGCAGCGGGATGCGCTTGATAAAGCCGGGCTGGCCGCCAGCATTTCATAACACTTGGCTGGCGCAATTTCTTTGCTATAGTCTTGCACAAGGACTTACCAATCAGGGGAGTAATCATGGCAGAACCGGGCGCATCGTTTCAAAAATCGAAGAAGGATCAATATAGCAGTTTTCTGGCCGTCACCAAATGGGCGATCATAGGGGCTGCTCTTGTGCTGGTAGGGATGGCGGTATTTTTGCTGTAAAACAACGATCTTATTTTTCCCACTCATATAAGCAAGGGAGGCGCGCGGCATGAAAATCGCCATACCAAAGGAAAGACGCCCACATGAAAGGCGCGTTGCGGCAACCCCGGAAACGGTCAGGAAACTGATCGCGCTCGGCGCGGATATTGTGGTTGAAAAAGGCGCAGGGACCGGGGCCAGCATTCCCGATGCGGCCTTTGAAGAAGCGGGCGCCGGTTTGGCGCCCGATTTTGCATCCGCCGTTTCCGGCGCGGATATTGTCTTCAAGGTCCAGCGGCCGTTGCGGTCCGGTGAGGGCGAGGTGGATGAGGTGGCAGCCCTTGCCAGCGGCGCCATGCTCGTCGCTATTCTCAATCCTTATGGCGATAGGGACGGAATTGCGGCGCTGGCATCTGCCGGCGTTACCGGTTACGCCATGGAATTTATGCCGCGGATTACCAGGGCGCAGTCGATGGATGTGCTGTCCTCCCAGTCTAATCTGGCCGGCTATAAGGCGGTTCTTGACGCGGCAGGGGAATATGGCCGGGCCTTTCCGATGATGATGACCGCGGCCGGCACCATTGCGCCGGCGCGGGTCATGGTGATGGGCGCGGGCGTTGCCGGTCTTCAGGCCATTGCGACGGCAAGGCGGCTTGGCGCCATTGTTTCCGCCACCGATGTCCGCATGGCCGCCAAGGAGCAGGTGGAAAGCCTTGGCGCCAAATTCGTTATGGTCGAAGATGACGCGGCCAAAGAAGCCGAAACATCCGGTGGTTACGCCAGGGAAATGAGTGACGAATACAAGCAAAAGCAGGCCGCCCTGATCGCGGAAACCATCAAGAAGCAGGATATCGTTATCACCACGGCGCTAATCCCTGGACGTCCCGCACCGCTTTTAATTACCGAAGAGATGGTGCGTTCGATGAAGCCGGGATCGGTGATTGTCGATCTTGCCGTGGAGCAGGGCGGCAATTGCGCGCTTTCCAAGCCGGGGGAGGTTGTCGATGTGGATGGCGTCAAGATTGTCGGTCATATGAATGTGCCCTCCCGCCTCGCGACTGACGCCAGTGCGCTTTACGCCAAAAATCTTCTGAATTTCATCACGCCCCTGATTGATCCCGAAACCAAGTCGCTGAAAATCGATGCGGAAGACGACATCATCAAGGGAACCCTGGTCACCAAAGACGGGGCCGTGGTTCACGATGCCCTGAAGGGAGGACAATAATATGGAACTTTTGCACGAGGCCGCGGCCAGTCCGTTCATTCAGCAGTTATCGATCTTCGTCCTTGCTATTTTTGTCGGCTATTATGTGGTCTGGAGCGTCACGCCGGCCCTGCACACGCCGCTAATGTCGGTCACCAACGCCATTTCCTCGGTGATCATTGTCGGCGCGCTGCTGGCAACCGGCGGCGAGGGTTTTCATGCCGCCACCATTCTCGGGCTGGTCGCTATCGGGCTTGCCAGCGTTAACATATTCGGCGGTTTTCTGGTCACCAGACGCATGCTCGCCATGTATAAAAAGAAAGAGAAATAGGGGACGGGCATGATCACATTATCACCTGACATCACAGCGTTTGCCTATCTTGTCGCCGCTGTTCTCTTCATCCTGGCGCTGCGCGGCCTTTCAAATCCGGAATCAAGCCGCCGGGGCAATATGTTCGGTATGCTGGGCATGCTGATCGCCGTGCTGACGACGCTCTGGAACCCGGAAATTTTTAAATTCGGCATCCAGTATGTGATCGGCGCCATCGCGGTCGGTGGCCTGATCGGCTATATCATCGCCAATCGCATCGCCATGACCGCCATGCCGCAACTGGTGGCGGCCTTCCATTCGCTGGTCGGTTTGGCGGCGGTATTGGTGGCATCGGGAGCCTTTCTCAATCCCGGCGCGTTCGGGATATTGGATGCCGCGGGCGAGATTTTTGTTGCGAGCCGCATCGAAATGGCGCTGGGTGCGGCTATCGGGGCCATCACCTTTTCCGGCTCCGTGATTGCCTTTTTGAAACTCAATGGCAACATGTCCGGTGCACCGATTATTCTGCCCGGCCGGCACGCGGTCAATCTGCTGATTTTTCTTGCAATTCTAGGTCTGATCGTCGCCTTTGCCTTATCGAGCGGCGCCGCCTCAGGTGAAGGATATCTCTTCTGGTATATCACCGGCCTGAGCTTTCTGATCGGTTTTCTGATCATCATCCCCATTGGCGGGGCGGATATGCCGGTGGTGGTCTCGATGCTGAATTCCTATTCTGGCTGGGCGGCGGCGGGCATCGGCTTCACCCTGCAAAATAACGCCCTGATTGTGACCGGCGCGCTTGTGGGTTCATCCGGCGCCATCCTGTCCTACATTATGTGCAGGGCGATGAACCGGTCTTTCATTTCCGTGATTCTCGGCGGCTTTGGCAGTGATGGCGGCCCGGTGAGCGGAGAAAAAATTGACCGCCCCTACAAGCGGGGATCGGCGGAGGATGCGGCCTTTATCATGAAAAATGCCGGCTCCGTCATCATCGTGCCCGGCTATGGCATGGCGGTGGCGCAGGCCCAGCATTCGTTGCGGGAAATGGCCGATATGCTGAAGGAAGAGGGCGTCAAAGTGTCTTACGCCATCCATCCCGTGGCGGGCCGCATGCCGGGCCATATGAATGTGCTGCTGGCGGAAGCCAATGTGCCTTATGATGAAGTGTTTGAACTGGAAGACATCAATAACCAGTTCCCGACCGCCGATGTCGCCTTTGTCATCGGCGCCAACGACGTCACCAATCCCTCAGCCAAAACCGATTCCTCCTCGCCCATTTTCGGCATGCCGGTGCTGGATGTGGAAAAGGCCAAGACGGTTCTGTTTATCAAGCGCTCCATGGGCGGGGCCGGTTATGCCGGGGTCGAAAACGAGCTTTTCTTCCGTGACAACACCATGATGCTGCTGTCGGATGCCAAGAAAATGACCGAGGAAATTGTCAAAGCGCTGGGGTAGGAATGCGGATTGCCGTCCCAATACTCGCGCTTTTTATTCTCGCAGCCTGTTCCGAAGAAAGCCCTGTGTCGGAGCCACTGGTGCTCAACGCCCATGGCATGGTCTATGATGCGGCGCGGGACCGGATTGTCGTTTTCGGTGGGGCAACGGAGACGGCGGTCAGCGGACTGACCTATGAATGGCGGGAGAACGGATGGCGGGTTGCTGCAAGCGAAGGTCCGGAACCGCGAACCTTTCCGGCGATGGCCTATGCGGCTGCGCTTGGCGGCACGGTCCTGTTCGGCGGCAATCGGGTTCTGTTCGGCGACGGCCTGAGCGCGGAAAATCTGCTTTCCGACACCTGGATTTGGAATGGCAAAAACTGGAGGCAGGTGGAGGGGGATGGCCCTGGCCCGCGGGCAGAAGCCGCTATGGCCTATGATCCTGTCCAAAAACATCTTTTGCTGTTCGGCGGGTATCATATCACTGAAGGGGAGATCGTTTCCTTGGGCGACAGCTGGGCCTTTGACGGCATGTCATGGTCGAAATTGTCCGATACGGGGCCGCCGCCGCAAAATGGCGCCGCAATGGCGTATAATGCAAAGAATCAATCCATGATTCTCTTCGGACAAAATGCCGACCGGACCATGGGTGAAACCTGGGAATCGCAGGCGGGTGAGTGGCGGTATCTGCCTCAGGGCCGGAGTGAGAGGCGTTATAATTCCGCCATGACCTATGACGCCGCGAGAGAACAGATCCTCCGTTTCGGCGGCTGGACGGGCGAAGGCCGTTCCGGCGATACATGGGTGTGGTCAGAAGATGGTTGGGACCGTGTGACAGCGGACGGCCCGTCTCCCCGCAATCATACGCAAATGATCTATGACAGCAGACAAAAGCACAGCATCCTTTTCGGCGGCCATGACGGCGAGAATATTTTCGGCGATATCTGGCGTTGGGATGGAAGCAGCTGGCATGTATTGCTGAAGAGAGTTCCGGCCGCAAGGTTGGACAACAGCCACTGACTCCCTGTTGATTGGCACTATAATTTAGCGATCCAGCGGCGATGCGGCTGGGTGTGTGTGTAGATCGGATTCCGCGCCATTTGCTTTAAGGTTTGCCGCAGTCCGCCGTCAATCAGGCCTTTGCCGTGCATCTGCAGAAAACCGATCGCCCCGAGATCATTCACTTCAAGCAAAACCGGCCCCTGACCGGTAAAGGCAACGTCCCAATGCTGGATGCGCATCAATGGAAAGAGATGCGAAGCGGACTTTATGGCTTTAAGCGCATTGTTCCAGTCGGGAAGGGTAAAGCCATCCAGTTTTGCAATAGGGTGGTTCTTCCATGCCGGTAGAGCGGCTTCCGGCCAAAAGGCCGCCAGGGGCTCTACGGCTTTTCCCGTTGCAATATCGATACGCGCCACCCAATTGCCGGTTTTCCCGCCGCTGAAATTGTCGTTGTGGTTTTTCCCGGCGGCAATTTTCCAGATCGCGGCCGCTATCCTCGGGGCACTTTCCTCCTGGCAAAGCACGACCCGCGCCCCGGATATTGATGAGGATCCGGTCGCGCGCCGGATATCCGGATGGGGAACCAGGATATCCTGAAAAATCCAGCCGCATTTCTTGCGGAAATAAGCATCGTCCGGGCGGGTCATTTGTGCAATCAGGCTGTCAATAGGGAGAATTTCTATATTCGATGTGCGGACAGCATCTTTTCCGGGCAGATATTCCAGGCAGACATGGGAATCCATCCCTTGCTGGCTGAAAGCAGCTTTCAGATAGAACGGGTAAGACGCCGGGTCACATAAAAACTCCTTAAGCGCCTGGTCATTTGTTAATGCCGTTACGCCGGGAATCCAGGCATCGCCGACTCTAAAACAGGCTTTGGCCGGGGGTGTTGGCAGCCCTTTCGAACGCATGATCGTTTCAAATGCCAGTTTGTCCCACGCAGGATTCACGCCCTTGCGGTCATTCAGCGCTAAATTAACGGCATTCTCAAGACGCCAGCCCAAATAATTTTTAATGCTTTCCGGCTGTTCGCGAAATGTCCGGTAAAGACGATAGGCAAAGTAATCCGTAATGCCCACATTATAGCGGCCGAACTTCAGGCGTATCATGTCCAGCGCCTGCTGGCTGACCGGCGCCCCTTCCAGATTTTTGGTCTGAACCATGCGCCGCGCTAGTTCTCGCACCCGGGTGAGCACTGCATAAATCCTTTTATAAACCGAGTTCGGGATTTTGGGCCCGGAAGACCGCGTCTGTTCTGGCTTTTTTGCGGCGGGTTTCGGCATCTGACAGAGCCTGCTTCATGCGATCATTGAACAGTCCACACCGACCGGCAAGCTGAATTAAATGAATATCGGCATCTGTATTAACTTCAATCACGACCGGGCCCTTATCGGTAAAAGCGATGTCCCAGTGCTGTAATCCAAGACCTTGGAAATTCACGGCTGCCCGGCAGCATTGATCAATAAGATTTTTCCACCCGGGTAATTTGTGACCCTTAATCCTTTTGTCCGTATCCGGATGGATAGCGGTTTCCCGGTACTGTTCTCCGATACCGCTGATGATGCGTTTAATTGCGCCTGTTTCAATGTCAATCCATCCCAGCAGGTTGCCATTTTTACCCATGGAGAAATTATCGGTCATATTCTTGCCGGTTCCGATTTTCCAGAACGCGCAAAATATGTAAGGGTTCCCGGCATTCAGCATAATCATCAGTCTGACGCATGAGACCGTCGAGCCGATGAACGCGCTTATGCCGCTGTCTTGCTGCAGCACTTTCTGAACCAGCATCCCATCATAAGGCGAAAAATCAAGCATTTGCCGCAAATGTCTAACAGACAAAACAGTGTCATTGCCCAAACGCCAGGATTGGATATCCGGGTCATACTGTTTGATCAAAAATGACGATCGGCCGTAGGTTCCTGCGTTGGGTTTCATAAAAACCGGGTACTGCACCTCATCCTGCAAGTGGCGGATGAAGGCGTCCGGGTCTGAGAAAACCGGCTCGCCGCCAACCCGTCTTCGGGCAGAGCTATAAAGAGCGACCATTTCCGGTATGGGGACCGCCAGTGATTTCAGGAACCTGTAGCAGAGTATTTTGTCATTTGCGGCAGCGAGCCAATGCGAATCATTGAGAGACCTGTCTATGGCAACATTCTTTTTCCATCCCATGAAATCCTCAGGCCTGCCAGAATCCAGCGCATCGCTTTCATATAATCTGAGATCAAAATAGTCGCTCGGTCCGACTTGACCTTCACATCGGCATAAATATGCTATTTCCCTGATTTGGCTGATGATTCCCTTGCCGGATACGATTTTTGCGTATTTCGCCCTCTTCAATAACTGAACTATTCGCGCAAGCATAGGGTTTGGATTTCGCTCTGTCTGAGAATTGGGGACTGTATTTTTAGCCTAATTCAGAATATCTTATATCAGCTTAACAGATTTATCTAACGTAATGGTTACCAACCGCGAGAGGCAAAAATGAGGCAAATATATTTTTTAATGCTCTTTTGTGGCGGGCTGTCCATTGCTGGCGCAGCGGCCGTTGCGGATACGCTTATTGTCGGCAACAAAGGGGTCGATACAGTCAGCTTCATCGATCTTGAAACGGGCGCGGAGATTGCGGAGGTTAAATCCGGCAATGCCCCCCATGAGGTAGCGGTCCGGAAGGATGGCCGGATCGCAGTTGTCGTGAATTATGGGGCAAACAGCGTGGATGTTTATGCTGTGGCCAGTGCTTCCCATGTAAAATCCATCTCACTCGGCCGGCATTCCCGTCCCCATGGCATTCTGTGGCTGCCGGACCAGAAACACGTGGCGATCACCACGGAAGGGAGCCGGCATCTGGTCGTGGTGGATGTGGAAGCGGGCGCAGTGGTGAATGCCATTGCGACCGGCCAGCGGTCATCCCATATGGTTGCCGTCAGTCCAGACGGCAGCCGGGCATTTGTCGCCAATATTGCTGCGGGCACGTTTACGGCGATTGATCTGAAGAAGGGCGTCAAACTCCGTGATATAAAGGCCGGTGATGACCCGGAAGCGATTGCGGTGACACCCGACGGACGGGAGGTCTGGGTCGGCAACAATGGGTCGCACAATGTTATGGTTTATGATGCGGAGACACTGGAACGAAAGGCCGTCATTAAGACGGGGCGGACACCGATCCGGGTACAAATCAGCCCGGACGGTCAATACGCGGTCACCGCCGATATCGGCGATGGACATCTCAGTGTGATCGATACGGCCGCCAAAAAAATTATCCGTACGGTTGCGCTGGATGGCGGCGAAGGGACCCCGCGGCCGGTCACGCTCCTGTTTCAGCCGGATGGCACGCGGCTGTTCGCGGCCCTGCCGTCGCTAGCCCGGGTTGCCATCATCGATACGGCGAGCTGGCGGCAAACGGGTCTGCTCACGGCAAAGCCCGGCTCGGATGGCCTCGGCTATTCGCCCCTGAATATAACGCGTTAAAGCTTATATCCGGTTGATCCATGATTTATGGTCCCTGGCATAGAGATAGACGGGATTTTTGGAAATATTCCGTAAGGTCTTTCGCAATCCGTCATCAATTATGCCCATACAATGGATCTGCGGCAGGTCGCCCAAGTCATTCACTTCCAATAAAACGGGCCCCTTATCGGTTAGGGCCAGATCCCAATGCTGTATCTTCATCAAGGGGAAAGAGGAAGATGCGGTTTTCACGCATTCCTTCGCCAGTTCCCAATCCGGCAGTATGAAACCATCCAGCCTGGCAATGGGGTGAGCCTTGAACGCAGGATCGGCGGCGTGAGGCCAGGCCGCACATTTCGGTTCAATGACCGTTCCGGACGCGGTGTCGATCTTCGAGACCCAATTTCCGGATTTTCCTTTACTGAAATTGTCATTATAGTTTTTGCCCGTGGCAATTTTCCATACGGTATAGGAGATGCGGGGTGTGTTTTCTTCCCGGAAGACCACAATGCGCGCGCTTGAGATAGCCGTACCGCCCGTGGCTTCGCGAATGGCCGGGTGAGGCCGGAGGACGTCCTGAAACAACCAGCCGCAGGCTTTTCTAAAATAGGGCCCGTCAGCGCGGGTCAGTCTCTCAATGAGGGTTTCAACACCAAGCTTTTCTTCCGCCGCCATGCGAATCATGTCGGTTTTCGGGTCATAATCCAGACAGGCAAAGGAATTTTTCCCCTGCTGGCTGTAAGCGGCTTTAAGGTAAAAAGGATAGGAAGCCGTTGTTCGCAAAAACGCGCCCAGCCCGGCGCGGTCTGTCAGATCGGCCATCCCCTCTATTCCGGCGCCTCCTGGCTTATAGACCGCCTTTAATGGCGGAGTAGGCAGGCCGCGGGCGCGCATCAGAGTTTCAAATGCCAGTTTATCCCATGCCGCCGTAACGCCGTTGCGTTCATTGAGGAGATAACTGATGGCAAGCTGATATCTCCATCCCAGATAATCTCTTACCTTTTCCGGCCGGGTACGGAAAATATGATATATCCTCTGGGAATAATAATCGGATATGCCGATATTATAACTGCCGAGCAGAATCCGTATAAGATCGATGATCTGGTGCGTGTAGGAAACGTCCTCCAGTTTCTTCGTGAGGGCCATTATTCCTGTCTGTTTTTTTATTTTAGAAAACATCGCGTGCAAACCTGACTGAACAGGGCAGTGTCCGGGCAGTCTAGAACAAAGACTGTTTATCGGCGGTTAAGCCGGCTGGAAAATCTTCGATTGAAACCTGATCCTGGTCAGTCCGCGCTGTCCGCCACTTCAAATTCCAGTTCCTGCAGTTGTGGCAGGGCCTTGAGTTGATCTGTAATCTCGGTCAGATCGCCGACCACCACCAGGGTCATATCCTGATCCCGCAAATAGCTGTTGGCCGCTTCTGAAACGGCTGCCGGTGTGACGGCCTTGATGGCCCCCACATAATTTTCCATGTCCGCCAGCGGCCTGCCATGCCGGTCAAGTGTCGCCAGCTGATCGAGAAGCCCGCCGCGGCTGGCGGAGCGCAGGACAAAGATACCGGCCATGTAATTCTTGAACCCGGTGATTTCCGCCGCATCCGGTGCGGTCGCCTGCAACCGGTCAATCTCGGCGAAGATTTCGGTCAGTGCCGGACCTGTGGCCTCGGTCGTCACGTCGGCGATCTCCACCCAGTGGCTGGCGCCAACATAATCATTAAGAGTGGCCCGGGGAGAATATGTATAGCCTTTATCCTCCCGAATATTGCTGGTGATACGGGACGAAAAAGCACCGCCCAGCAGGGTGTGCGTTAACTCGAGCGCGGGCCGCCCTTCCGCGCTGACAGCGGGAACCGGCAGACCAAGATAAAGCGTGGATTGCGGCGCACCCGGCCGGTCAATCAGCTTCACCCGCATCTGTGCTTTTGGCGCCGGTGGATTTTTCAGGCCCTGCGGTCCGGCCGGCCAGTCCAGATAGGCTTCCTCGATGGCGCGCATGATCCGGCCGCTTTCAAACCGCCCGATCACAAAAAGATGGGTGCGCGCAGCGCCGAAATTGGCGTTATAAAAGTCCCTCACATTCTGCAGACTGTAGGATTGCAGAAGATCCGGCGCCGGATAAGGGTGGCCATAGGGATGATCACCATAGATCATTTCCGAAAAAGCCAGATTGGCGAGCGGCTGCGGCTGGCTGAGCGTGACCGAAAGATCGCGCAGAAAATCGCTCTTGATGCGGTCAAACTCGCTTTCCGGCAAAGTCGGATGCATCAGCACCTGACCGATGAGATGAGTGGCTGAAGCAGAAAATTCGGAAAGCGCATCAATGGAAATAACCGTCTGGTCCGCGCCTACGGTGACAGTGAAATCACCGCCGATTTCCGCCGCCCAGAGAGCAAGCTCGGCCCCTCCCGCCTTGGCGGTCCCCTGTTTCATCATTTCGCCTGTCAAATCGGCGAGCCAGGTTTGATCCCCTTCGTCCAGATTGCCTGTCTTGACGACGGCGGCAATAGTCACTTTGGGGACGGCGCCAAAGGGCACAAAGGTCACTTTCAGGCCGTTGTCGAAACTCATCGTTTCCATGGGCGGCAGGGTGAAATCCTTTGGCTCCGCCGGCGGGGGCGGCAATTCCTGCGCCAGTGCGGCATTGAGTGAAAAACCGGCGAGGGCCGCTATGAGGATGGTAAGTTTTTTCATGATTCCTCTCCCCTTAAGACGCTGCGGACGGTTTGACCGCCAGCACTGTGCGGTTGGTGGGCCGGAGATATTTCTCCACGGTTTTCTGCATCAGTTCCGGCGTAACCTTTTCAAAGTCTTCTTCCAGCCGGTTGATACGGCCGGGATCATCATCGAACAGCGCGAACGCCGCCAGCATGTCCACCAGCCCAAAGCGTGTGGCGGAACCCACCGTATCGTAAAAACCCGAACGCAGCTTGGTTTTCGCCCGCATGATATCTTTTTCCGTGAAGGGCGTGGTGCGAACCTGTTCGATCACGGCGTCGACATCGGCGAGAATTGTATCCGCGCTATGGGTCGGGTCATGGATCAGGGCGCCCATCCAGAGCATAGGGCCATTGTAATTGAACATATTGCCCAGCATGTTGATGCCGCCGAAAACCGATGAGGCATAGCCTTTTTCTTTCACCAGCTTTTGATGCAGAAGACTATCTTCACCCTGCAGCAGCAGAATGTCCAGAAGCCCCATGGCGAAATATTCCGGCGTGTTGCGTTCGGGGACATGGTAGGCAAAGGCAAGCGCCGGTTGCGGCGCCAGCGCATCCTCTTTTTCAAAACGTTTTTCCACTTCCTGCCGGGGTTCGGAAAGGTCGGCTGGCGCAGGCAGTTCGCGGGCCGGAATATCGCCGAAATAGTCTTCGATCCAGGCCAGGGTCTGGATCGGATCAATATCGCCGGCCACCACCAGCACCGCATTGTTGGGTGAATAATAGGTGTCAAAGAATGATTTGACATCTTCCAGTGTGGCGGCATCCAGATCGTCAAGGTCGCCATAAAAATTATGGGCATTATACCAGTTCTCATTGGCATATTGCGGCATATCCAGCCACGGGAAACCGCCATAGGGCTGGTTCAGGACATTGACTTTCACTTCGTTCTTCACCACGCCCTGCTGGTTTTCCAGGTTCGCCTGGGTGAGATCGAGAGCCGTCATGCGGTCCGCCTCCACCCAGAGAATCGTCTCGGTCACATTCGAAGGCACCACCTCGAAATAATTGGTGAAATCGAACCGGGTCGAGCCGTTATTGACGCCGCCATTGCCTTCAATCAGCTTATCAAACTCGCCTTTGGGCAGATTCGCTGATGCCTGAAACATCATATGTTCGAACAGATGGGCAAAGCCGGTGCGGTTCTGGGGTTCGATCCTGAAGCCAATATTATAATAAACGCCGATCGTCGTGGTCGGCACGCTGTGGTCTTCGGACAGGACAATACGCAAACCGTTATCCAGCTTATGGTATGAGACCGGCACTTCGAAGCGCTCAATTTCCCGCCGCTCCGGCGTCCCCTCGGTACAGGCGGTGAGAAAAAGTGCCGCAACGCCGGCAAGGACGGCAGGCCGCAAGTCCATTTGCATCGCTGTCGCTCCCTATTTATTATTAGATTAATTCCGCCGATATATTACGGATTTTTTCCAATTTTCCAAGTTCCTTTAAAAAAATAGCAATTTAGAGTCAGGGGTCACTTATGGAGTAAAGTGCGTTTTCATGCGTTTTATGCTAAGTGATAAAATAAAATATCCCGTTGGGAGCCAGTTCATGAAACGACTTTGGATGTATTTTCAGGAAATGCGACGGCACGCAAAAAACGGCCATTTGCCGGTGTGGCGGCAATTTCTTGAAATATGTCTTTTGTGGATTTTTCATCGCGTCGGTCCCGGTATTTACATGGAAGCGCGTCTTTGGCGGCGTGACATTCCCTTCAGTGAAAAGCGGCTCCATATGCACGAACAGGCTTACGCCAAGGCCGTGGAAAAACGGAATGACTACCGGTACCGGAAACTCTCGGAAAACAAGCTGATCGATAAAGCGGTCTTGTCGCTTTACGGGATTCCGACCCCCAGATTTTACGGGCATCTTAATCCGCTGCGCGGGGTAACATTTGACGGCCGGCCGCTGACCGGGCCGGCCGAGCTTGAGGCGCTCATCAGAAGACATTCCCTCGGCAAGCTCTGCTTTAAGCTGACAGAAAGTTATCACGGTCAGGGCTTCTGCGCGGCGGAATGCCTGCACAAGGGAGAGGCGGTTCTTTTGCGGCCATTATTTCAGGAAGCAACCTATGCGGTGGCGGAATTTTGCCGCGACGTGCTCAGTTTTCACGAGCGGACAGACTATCTGATCGAACAGTATCTGGAGCAGGATCCATGGTTTAAGGCTTATAACCCTACCAGTCTCAACACATTGCGGGTTCATGCTGCGTGGCGCGATAATGATGCCGCGCCCCGGGTTCTGGACGGGATGTTTCGGATGGGCAATAAAGGGGCCCTGATCGACAGCACCCGGCGCGGCGGGCTTTTTGCCAAAATATACGCGGAAACCGGAACCCTGGGGCCGGGATATATCTCGACGGACAAGGATCATATCACTTATTCCCACCACCCGGATAATGGCCTTCCCCTGGAAGGCGTAAAAATACCCGGCTGGGAAAATACGAAAGAGTTGGTTTGCAAGGCTTTGCTTCTGTATCCTGAAACCAGGCTGATTGCCTTCGACATCGCCATGGGCCTGGACGGACCATATGTCATAGAAACCAACCTCAGGCCAGGCAGGCCCGGCCCGGCGCTGCTTAGAATTCCGGCCTGGCAATTGGCGAAACCCAGATGATCTTATCGGAGGTTAGGGAATGCTCGGTAAAATAGCCGGCATGATTTCGGAAATGCGAGCCCGCAGTGATGAAGGGCATTTACCGGTGTCCGAACAAATGCGCGAGATGTTCACACTTTGGCGTATTAACAAGATCGGGCCGGGTTATTATATGAAAGTCGGGTTGTGGCGCCGTGACATACCTTGGGCCGATAAGCTCGATTATGTGCTGGAAAGGGAATATATCCGGCGGCTCAAACTGCGCAATCCGATACTCTATCATATCATGACCAAGAATAAATTCGCCGACAAGGCCATTCGCACCCTCTTCCATATCCCAACGCCGGACTATTGGGGGCTTTATCACCCCCGACGGGGCCATGATTTTGAAGGCAAACCGTTATGCAATGCGGAAGATATCGAACGTGTGATCCGCCGCAAGGCTTTTGGCCGCTTTTGCATCAAGTCGCTGGAGGAATATGGCGGAGCAGGCTTTGTGGCTGTTGAGAGCCAGGAACAGGATGGCCGGCTGATGTGCCGAAAGATTGAGAATGCGACATGGCAGCCCTTATCGGCTTTCTGCCGGGATCATCTTAACGACACAGGAGTGCATGGAGTCCTGATCGAACAATATATAAAACAGCACCCTTGGTATAAGGCCGTCAACCCGACCAGTGTGAATACGCTCCGCATCTATACTGTCTGGTATGACGATAAGAAGGAACCGGAGGTCATTGGCGGAATCTTTCGTTTTGGCCGGGCCGGTTCCGCTGTGGATAATACAGAAGCTGGCGGTATGTATGCGGGCATTGATCCGGAAACCGGCCGGCTCGGATCGTTGCGGTCCAAAACCAGTTTCACAAAGAGCGTGGGCCCCTCGCATCCTGACAGCGGGGTGAAACTGGAAGGCGAAATCCTGCCGCGCTGGGATGAGGCGAAAGCCCTGGCAACCGATGCCATCAAATGTATTTTTGGCATGCGGGCCATCGGCTTTGATGTGGCGTTTTCCGTTGACGGTCCGCTGATCGTGGAAGCCAGTGAGCGGGCCAATTATCTGGGTCTGGTGGCGACCGGAATCCCGCCCGGCCGGTTTGCCCGGGCCACATCGAAACCTTAAGCGAGGAGTGAGGCATTATGACGATTTTGCAAGACAGAGTGAACAACGCCTTCGAAAAACTTGCGGCCGGCTTTTCGACTGCCTGCCCGGATGTACAGGTCGCAGAACTGGTCAAGGACTATGCCCGCTACCTGTCTCATCTTCCGATCGACGCCCATTTCAAATGGATTGATCCCGAAGCTTTGAAAATTGCCGCGGCCATCAAGGAAAAACACGGAATTACAGCTTATTATATGCTCAACAAGCTGGTACTCATCCGGATGATGGAGGACTGGAACCCGGACAGGTCACCCGTCAAGCTGCCGCCTTCCATCACCGGACTCTATCCCGGCCAGTTTGAACGCATCCTTGATCAGATGGCGGAAAATGAAGACGGTTATTACGATCTTTCCAATGATCCGTTCATGAAGGATATGGGCATTCTTTGTTTCCGCCTTATCACGCATGGCTCCCGGCTGATGGAGCCATATTCCGGCATGTCCCGGAAGACGCTCCTCAGGCAGGGTCTGGCTGGAGGATTAAAAGCGGCCTGGTTCTTTTATGTTCGGATGAAGGGCTTTAAACCTTTTTTCGAAAACCACACTCATCCCAAAATGCTGCTGGAATTCAATGCGGAAGGATTTGCCAAATCCTACCACCGCATTGCCGATACATTGGCGCTTAATCCGGAAATCAAGGGTCTGATGGGTGGCGCGTGGTTTCTCGATCCCGTTGTGCCCACCATGAATCCGCATCTCAGTTATATCCGGGATGTTTTGCTCGAAGGTGGTGCGGAATTCTTCTATGGCGGCACCGATCAGGGCGTGATCAATTCGGCCACCGCCACCTCTAAAACCCGCCGCCGCATGTATGAGGAAGGCAAATACATGCCCGCCGCCTATTTCTTCGTCTGGCCGCGGGAAAATCTGATCCAATGGTCAAAGGATCACCCGGAATTGCGGGGCTGATTATTCCTCCGGGGGAAGCACTCCAATCGGCCGGTTAATCCTGGCAGGTTTTTCTTCCGTATCCACCTGCAGGCGGAAGACGTCGGGCCGCGCATAATGGCCGGTAACGTCGAGATCATATTTGCCGCGAGCGATTTCGCCGAGGTCGATCTCGGCGGTGAGGATGGCTTCTTCGCCGTAAACCGGGCCGGCCAATATTTCGCCCATAGGAGAGATAATGGCGCTGCCGCCCCGGATCAGGATGGTTTCCGGATCATTGCCCTGAATGCAGTCGTAATCCGCCGGATAGTCTGACCGCTTGGCGAACTGACAGGCGGCCAGCACAAAGCACCGTCCCTCATAGGCCACATGGCGCATGGAACTGATCCACATGTCGCGGTCATCCACTGTGGGGGCGCAGTAAAGTTCGATCCCGTCCGCATACATGGCGGTGCGCAGCAGCGGCATCATATTTTCCCAGCAGATCACCGCCCCCAGCTTGCCGATATCGGTATCAAAAACCGGCAGGGTTGAGCCGTCGCCAAAGCCCCAGACCAGACGTTCCAGCGCTGTCGGCATGACTTTGCGGTGTTTGCCGAGATAATTTCCATCCGGTGCGAAGAACAGAACTGTACAATACAGGGTGCCGCCGTCGCGTTCGATGACCCCGGTGACGAGATAAATTTTATTGTCTTTGGCGATGGCGGATAATCGCTTAAATTCCGGCCCCGGAACATCCATGGCGCCATCGTAATAGCGGCGGAAGTCATCTCGTCCCGCCTCGGAGCGCGATCCCAGCCTTGCGCCGAAATCCAGCCCCTTGGGATAACCGCCGACAAAGGCTTCCGGAAACAGAACAAGCTTCGCCCCCTGATCCGCTGCCTGTTTCGCAAGATCCTGCATTTTTTCAATGGTTGCCGCGGGATCAAAGGCGACCGGTGCGGCCTGAACAACGGCAACGGCAACAGGGGGTCTCGGCATGGATGAACGTCCTTCTTGTGCGAAGGCAGCTTAGGGGCACTTGGCCCAAGAAGAAAGAAAGGAATTATTCGGGCTTTTTGTCCGGCTCTTTCTTCGGCGGCATACTGGTGCGGCCTTCAACGGGGCCGAGGCCGGGGATGACCACCACATCCTTTTCATCAATGCCGACAGCATAGGGATAGGGGGTGTAACCGCTTTGATAATCGGCGGGCGGCTGCTCGCAGACCGGGCGCAGAATACCGCAATCCCAGGCGAAACGATCCGGCAGACCCTTGGCGGGCACCGCCGGCTGAAACTGGCAGGAACAGACCCTGTTCGCCATACAGGCCAGTTGGCCTTCGGTTTCCGCGGCGCAGAGAAAAGCGGGCTGAGCGGTGCGGGCCAGCAAGTCGTCCACATGCTGGGCCAGAGGGGATGACAGCGGCATAAAGGCAATAAGCGCTGCGACCTGCATCCGAAGGTAGATCAGGAACCCGTCCAGCATGGTGCGGACAGTATGTCGGGGCTGTGTCTTGCGCATGGGCGTCCCTTCCAACAACGCGAAGCCATTGTTCATTGTACCACAGTCAAAGGTTAAAGGGCGGTTAAGGGGCGAGGGGAGGTATTGTCTCCGGGCCAGTTCCTTCATTTTTCAATTCCGCGTCCGGGCGGAATTTCAGGGTCACGTTGGGGATGATGCCGGCCTCGATTTCCAGCTCGCAGAAGGAAAAATCGGAAAACCGGATGCGGCCCTTGAGGTCGGCCGCCTTGAACAGGGAAACGATCAGATTATGGGTCCATTTGCCATGGGCCCTGGTTTCTATCAGCAGGGCTTCCCGCTCTTCCGGCGGCACAATCCGTTCCAGCACGAAATGCGGGATCAGGGCCGGGGTGATGCCCATGGAAACCTCAACCTCGGTGACCCGGTAACCGGCGCGCTCAACAAAGGGCAGGGCATCCTCGAACTGCTTTGCGGCATTGGCAATCTTTTCCGCGCCATAACCTTTGGCCTGGCTGACCGTTCCGGCGTACCAGTCCCGCGCCTGCTCGGACACCTGGCGCACGCTTTCATCCCCCAGGAATTTTTCGCCCCAGCGCCGGGTTCCCTCGAAAATCCGCCTGACCATTTCCATCTCCTCCATTCACCCTGTAAACAAATATTAAGCGTCTTTTCCTATTTTAAAAGGGTAATCGGGAATTATGGGATTCAAAGCATGCAGGATATCCGTTTTTCAGCCGGTGAAACGGTCTACTGCGAGGGTGATCCTGCCGACGCGATCTATGTCATCGAGACAGGCTCGGTGGAGGTTTCCCGCAGCGTCGATGGGCGCAGCGCCCGCCTTGGCGTGCTCGGTCACGGCGAAATCTTCGGCGAAAGCGGTGTCATTCAGGACAAGCCCCGTTCAACCACCATGACCGCGCTGAGCGATCTGGTGGCGCTTAAAGTCACCAAAGAACAGTTTCTGAAGGCATTCGGCGAGGACAATCCCATCGGTCTGCCCCTGCTTCGCATGCTCTGCGCCCGGCTGGCCAAAGCGGATGAAAAACTGTTTGCCATTGATGATACGGGTGCGACAGATCCCGCGAGGGTCGAGGCCATCGGCGTGATCCGCATGCAGCCCAGCTCCGATCTGATCGTCAAACAGATCGGCGCGGAAGGAATTGTCCTCAAAGAGCTGCCGTTCCGGGTTGGCCGCCGCATTATGAATGACGATGGCCCCCAGCTCACCGCAAACGGGCTTTCCATTCACGTCGCCCACGACCAGTTGATGTCGCCCGATCATTTCGAACTGGAAAAGCGCGGTGGGTATCTGATTGTCCGTGACCTTGGCAGCTATCTCGGCACCGTCGTCAACGGCGCCGCGCTTTCCCGCTACGGACAGCATGCCACCAAAGCCCTGATGTTCGGCGTCAACGAAATCATCGCCGGCACCAAAGAATCGCCCTACCGCTTCCGCGTCATTGTGGAACAGAAAGCGACGGTGGAGCGGGTGAAGGAAAAGGCGGCGGGTTAAGATTGCCGGGCTTTGACAGGGGTAGTCCTGAACGGTTAGATATTCTTTTTTTGCCAGTTTTGAAACCAAGTTTCATTTTGTATGGCAGTCCGAAAGGGAGTCGTTATGCAAGATGGGGCTCGGGATATGTATTTTGCAGCCTCATGCCGACCCTTAAAATCAGGATCCTGAAGGTACCGCAGCGCATTTTTTACAGAAAAATTCTCCTTCAATTTTTTATTAAAATTACTTTCCAGACCAGTCCAGACAACAACATCATACTTTTTTTCTCCAATCCACTGCTTGATATTGTCTGGGGTATCAGGAGTACCTTCGCGACTACCATCAGCAAAATAGTAGCCGATGCGCTTCAATACTGTGCCTTCTCTGCTTCGCAAATCACAAATGGCATCATCCGGGTACTTTCTCCTGCTCAGCGTATACTGAGTTGGGAGTTCTGTTCCATGAGCTTCATCAATAACAAGCGTGAGTGCGCCTTTTCTCGTTTCCGATATCCGTGAAAATTCTAGCTTCAGATGAGGGCCACACTTATGCCATTCCGTATGATAATTATCGAATTCCAGTCTTTGGTCCCACATCAATGATCCCCATCCGAGAATAGCAATTTTCATAACCTTATCCATAAATAGGAATTTTGATTTCAGCTTTACATCGATTGCCTAATATCCGATGGCCATGCCGTCCTTGCGCATTTCGGAAGCTCCCCAATAGACGCCGGTTTCCGGATCGCGCCAGATAGCCTGATAGCCGCCGAAGGCGCCGTCGCCGATTTCCACCACATGGCCGCGCAGGCGCAGTTCTTCCCGCACGGCTTGCGAAATGCCGGTTTCCACTTCCAGCACGCCGCCGCCGGTCATGCGGTTTTCCGCGCCGAAGGGTTCGGAGGAACCGGTGTGATGATAGCGCGCCGCATCGCCCGCATCCTGCAGCGTCAGGCCAAAATCCAGCATATTGACGACAATCTGCACATGGCCCTGGGGCTGCATGTCGCCGCCCATCAGGCCGAAACTCATAACGGGCCGGCCGTCTTTGGTCATGAAGGCGGGGATGATGGTATGGAAGGGCCGCTTGCCGGGCTCGTAAATATTGGCGTGACCATCCGCCAGCGAAAACAGCGCTCCCCGGTCCTGGAAAATAAAGCCGAGCCCGTCCGGCACAAGCCCCGAGCCCATGCCGCGATAATTGGACTGGATCAGGGAAACCATCATGCCGTCCTTGTCGGCGACGGTCATATAGATGGTGTCGCCGCTGGCAAGCTTGATATCGCCATGGTCCACTTCCTGCAGCGCCCTGTCCATATTGATCAGGCGGCGGCGCTCGGCGGCATAGTCCTTGGACAGCAGCTTATCCAAAGGCACATCGTAGAAATCCATGTCCGCATAAAACCGGGCGCGATCCTCGTAAACGATCTTCTTCGCCTCCGCCATCACATGCAGATAATCCGCCGAATTCAGGCCCATGGATTTCAGGTCATAGGCTTCGAGAATATTCAGCATCTGCAGCGCCGCGATACCCTGACCGTTGGGCGGCAGCTCCCAGACGTCATAGCCGCGGTAATTGACGGAGACCGGTTCAATCCAGTCAGAGGTATGGCTGGCAAAATCATCGTAACGCAGCGGCCCGCCGATACGTTTCATATAGGCATCCATAATCCCAGCCAGTTCGCCTGTATAGAAAACATCCCTGCCGCCCTCGGCGATTTTCTCCAGGGTGTTGGCAAGATCGGGGTTTTTGAAAATATCGCCTTCCGCTGGCACTTCGCCGTTGATCAGGTAGGTATTGCGGTAATTTTTGATTTCCTCGATTTCGCCGGTGGCGTGGAGTTCCTCATAGCGTGCCTGATAGAGGCCCATATAGTAGGAAACCACCTGGGTGACCGGGAAGCCTTCCCGGGCGTAATCGATCGTCGGCTGAAGAATTTCCGCCATCGGTTTGGAACCGAAGCGTTCATGCATTCTGAACCAGCCGTCCACGGTGCCGGGCACGGAAACGGACAGCGAACCGAAATTAGGGATTTCCGTGGCATCTTCGCCAATCCGCGCCCGC
This sequence comes from Alphaproteobacteria bacterium, assembly GCA_021774625.1. Taxonomy (GTDB): domain Bacteria; phylum Pseudomonadota; class Alphaproteobacteria; order Sphingomonadales; family JAKSBY01; genus JAJFIV01. Next base: position 63,694 of record JAJFIV010000031.1, read on the forward strand.
AGATCGGCAAGGGTCTGACCCTGCGGCGAGCGGCCCGAGGCATTGAGGCCGTAAAGCTTTTCCGTTTTCGGATCCCATAGAATGACAAACAAGTCGCCGCCGATGCCGTTGCCGGTCGGCTCCATCAGGCCGAGCGCCGCGTTGGCCGCAATCGCCGCGTCCACCGCATTACCCCCTGCTTTCAGGATATCGATGGCGATCTGCGAGGCCAGCGGGTGGCTGGTCGCCGCCATGCCGTTGGTGCCAAGAACCGCGCTCCGGGTTGCGAAAGGCGAGCCGATGACCCTGTCGCCGCGCCCATCCTCGGCGCTAACCCCTGCCATGGTCAGAATAAAAAAAATGGATGAAACCAGAACCCGTTTGATGCACACGCTCGCCTCCCTTGGCCGATGAATTTGTTGCATCGGCATCTTAGAAGGGTTGGGCAACGGTGACAAGTCAGGCTTTATCCCTGAGGCAATCTCGTTTATTGCATGCAGATCAATTGCGCGGACAGTTATGAAAATCACCTTTGTGCCCCATAAGCCTTTGCCTGATCGGGATGCCGATGCGGAACAACTGGTCAATAGTGCGGCAGCCCTGGCGCGGGCCGGGCATGAAGTGACGCTGCTGGCGCCCTGCTATCCGGGTCAGACCGCGCCCGATGCGTCCATGCTTGCGGATTATTATAAGCTTGAGGGGAATTTTTCCGTTGCCGGGCAGGCCATCCCGAATTTGCCGCACCCTTTTTTGCGCAGTTTGTATCACGCCGTGAAATCCTTGCGGCATCCGGCTGTAAGAAATGCGGACGTGGTTTTCACCCGGCGGCTGGAAATGCTGGCCCCTGGTCTGCTGTGCGGTTTGAACATGGCGTTTGATCATTACCGCCCCTGGGGGGATAATCTGCCCATGCTGCGGCCCTTTTTCAGGTGGGCCCTGCGGCGGCGGAATTTTGTGGCGGCCTTTCTTCATTCTGGTTTTGCGGCGGAAAGTTACAAGCGGCTCGGCGTCAGGCAGGATAAAATCTTCGTAGCCCATAACGGTTATACGCCGGCGATCATGGAACCGCGGCTGTCCCGGCTGGAGGCCCGTAAAAAGCTCGATCTGCCGCCGGATATTCCCGTTGTGACCTATGCGGGGCGGCTGTCGCAGACCAAAGGTCTGGATCAGCTGATGGCCATGGCCGGGAAACTGCCGGATGTGCGCTTTCTGCTGGTCGGCGGTACAGGCGGCCCGCTTGAAAAAGCGGCGGCCCGCTTTGCCAATATAACAATCATTCCCTGGCAGCCTTTCGACGCCCTTCCCCCTTATCTTTATGCGGCGGATATTCTGGTTATCCCGCCGTCGTGTGCGCCGCTGCAAAAGCACAAAAATGCCGTTCTGCCGATTAAGACTTTTCTCTATCTAGCGGCCGGCCGGCCCATCCTGGCGCCGGTGTCGCCGGACACGGAAGAATTGCTGATCCATGGTGAAACGGCTTATCTGGTTGCACCCGACGATCCAGGACGGGCAGCGGCCGCCGTACGGGAACTGATTGGTAATGCGGAACTGGCAGCAACGCTGACAAAAGGGGCGCTGCGTCTGGCGCAGAATCTCACCTGGGACAAACGGGGGCAAAAAATCAGCGCTGTTCTGCGGGAAAAACTGAAAACCGGGTCTGCGGTATCATGAAAGATCTATCGGATCAGGAACAGTCCGTCAGGGATTTTTCCGATATTTTGCGGGGCGCTGCCGCCGTTTTCGGCGGGTTTCTCAGCCGCACCGGAACACGTCTTGCCTTCCTGTTTGTCGCCGGGAATCTCTATGGCGCGGCGGCGCTTGGCGAACTCGCCTTTTTCCTTGCGGTGGTGGAAACCCTGGCTGCGGTCGCGGTCTTCGGCCTAAAAAAATCCCTGTTCGGCTTTGTCGATCATGATAAACGGGATCCGGCGCGCACGGCGGCCATTGTCAAGAATGCCCTTGTATTCAGCTGCGGGCTTGCCCTTTTGTTTGCCATTGTGCTTGCGGGGTTTGCCTGGCCGTTTCTGGATTTGCCGGGCAGCCCGGCTTACCTGCGATTTTTCTCATTCATCATCCCGCTGATCGTTTTGACGGATATCCTGTTGACAGCGACCCGCATCACCCGGGTCATGCGCTATCTCGTCTATGCCCGTTCTGTTGCCGAACCCATTGCCCTGCTTCTGTTTGCGCTTTTGTTTTTCTTCACGGATCTGCAGGCCGAAGGGCTTTTGTTATCGTATGCCGGATCTATTTTTGTTGCCTTCACCGTTGCGCTTTATGGCTATGGCAGTTTGCTGTCTTTTCAGGGGCTGGTGCGGGCGAAGATCAGTATCCGTGATATAAGGCGCATTGCGCGGGTTTCGCTGCCGACAACCCTGGCGGACATTGGCAGCCTGCTGATCCGCCGGATCGATGTTTTCTTTCTCTGGCATTTTACGTCGGAGGAAGTTGTCGGCATCTATTATGCCGTCCAGAGCATCGCCACCAATATTCAAAAAACCCGGCAGCTTTTCTCCCCGGTTCTCGCGCCGGTTATCGCCCAGAGCATGGCCAGGCGGTCCATGGAGGCGGCGGCAAACCGCCTTCGGCTGGTCTCCCGCTGGATATTGACCCTGCAACTGGCGCAACTGATTTTGCTGTCGCTTTTCGCCGCGCCGCTGCTCGGGCTTGTCGGTCCGGGAATGGAGGCCGGGGCCGTTGCGTTGATGATCATTCTGGCCGGGGAAGTTTTTGAGGGAACCTTTGGCCTGCTGGATCTTCCCATCGTGTTCAGACGTCCCTCCATCAACACATATCTGGTTTCGGCGGGTCTTCTTCTGATGGCTGTTCTTTGCTATATTCTGGTTCCTCTTTACGGGCTGGAAGGCGCGGCGCTGTCGCTAACCTCGGTGTTTATTTTTATCAATGGCGCCCGGCTTTATATCCTGAAACGGGTTTTTGGATTTTCCGGGCTGGAACGGGCCTATCTCAAACCGGCCGCCGCGGCGGTTGTTACGGCCGTGATGCTGTTCTTTGCCGTTGGATTCCCGGTATTTAGAAGCGGCTTTGGGCTGGCGGCAGTCTTTATGCTGACAATTTTCAGCTATGCCGGTCTGCTCATGCTTCTGGGCATCAGCCAGCAGGACAGGGATTTGTACCGGATGATGCGAGGCAGGAAAAAAGACCGCTAGGTCCTGACCCTAGGCGTTCAGGTATCGCCTGGCTTTTTCAAAGGCGGCTGCATCGTCCATGTCGATCCAGAATTTATCGCCAATATCATGGGTGCGGGCATTTCCGTGGTCCGCCAGCCAGCGGACACCGCCGCTTAATGATGCGTCGCCTTTTTCAGCAATGCTGTGTTCAATCGCGCTGAAAACAGCCGGGGTCGCCAGTAACACACCGGTATCGAAGGCATTGAAGGAAGCCAGATCCTTGCCGATATCCCTGATATGACCATCCTGCTGCAAAACCCGGGTGACATCATCCAGATCGACATCCGGGTTATCCAGCCTTTGGTCGATGGCGAGGATGAGTTCATGTTCGCCGATGGGCCGCGCCGCCAGGCCGCGTATGATATCGGGATCAACGATATGATCGCACATGGTCAGGATAAACGGCCCATCAAGGCGGCCTTTTGCAGTCAGTACCGAATAGCCGTTGGGTTTTGCAAAATCATTATTTTCAATACAGATAATTTCCACCCGGCGCTTTTCGGCCAATTGGTGCAGATGGCGGCGCAATTCACCCGACCGGTAACCGGTCACCACAAAGAAACGCCCGGCGCCGCCGCTGCGGGCGCGGCAAATGACATGATCGATCAGGGTTGAATGGCCGAGCCGGGTCAGGGGCTTGCTTTTGCTGACGGCCTTAAGCCGTGTGCCCTTGCCGGCGGCGATAATCAGGCAGTCCATGGCGTTATTCGGCCGCGTCCGCCTTCTCGAAGCGGATGGATGGCTTTTTCTCCTGATTCTGCCGGATAAAGGCTTCTGTCAGCGCATAGGCTTCGTCGTCGGCATGCTGAACCGGAGGGTGTTTGCAGAGAAAGGCGGATGGACCTTCCAGAACGCCGCCGAGCCCCTTGTCCAGCGCCAGCTTGCACATGCGAATGCTGTCTATGGCCACGCCGGCGGAATTTGGCGAATCTTCCACGGATAGCCTGAGTTCCAGATTCAGCGGCATATCGCCGAACATGCTGCCCTCCATACGGATAAAGGCTACCTTGTTATCATTCTGCCAGGGCACATAATCGCTGGGCCCTATATGGATATTCTCATCGTCAAGCCGCTCGCCCGCGACCGACTGCACGGCTTCGGTCTTGGAGATTTTCTTGGAGGCCAGCCGGTCATAATTCTTCATATTGAGAAAATCGGTATTGCCGCCGGTATTCAACTGATAGGTCCGGTCAAGCCGGATGCCGCGCTTTTGGAACAGATTGGCCAGCATGCGATGGACGATGGTCGCCCCGAGCTGTGATTTTATGTCGTCGCCGACAATCGGCAGGCTTTTTGCCGCAAACCGGTTCGCCCACGAGGGATCGCTGGCGATAAAAACCGGAATGTTGTTGATAAAACCGCAGCCCGCTTCAAGGGCGCATTCCGCATAGAATTCTGTCGCTTTCTGGCTGCCGACCGGAAGATAGTTGACAACGATATCGGTCTTTGTTTGACGCAGAATATCCACAATCTCATCCTTTGTCAGTTCCGGCTTATCGGAAACCAGGAATGTCCGGTCTTCGGATTGCGTGGCCATGTGATCTGAAAAACCGTCCAGCACCGGACCTTTTTTAACAATAACACCGGTCGGCGGCACGTCTTTGCAGATGACGGTTGTGCAGTTTGGTTTGGCAAAAATTGCCTCGGCCACATCGCGGCCCACTTTGCGTCTGTCGATATCGAAAGCGGCTGCGACCTGGATATCCGTGGATAAATACTGACCTATTTTCAGGTGCATCAAACCGGCGGGCTGCACCTCATGACCGGCTTTATAATATTGGATACCCTGTATCAGAGCGCTCGCACAATTGCCGACACCGACAATAGCGATATTAATTTTATGATTCACAAACGCCCTCCAACCTCTTTATGCTCTCTAGCGGAATAGTCTGTCCAACATGAACACAGCATTAAAATGCAAACCATAAGAAGTGATATGGCGCAAATACATCGCTCATACGCTTCCCAGAGCCATACTTGTTTTCCTATATATGATCCTGACGCGAACGCAAACCCCAGAAGCGCTCTCTATGACAAATTCATTACTGTCGGTCCTGTCTATATAAGACGAAGCCGCTCATTAAAAATATTCCGTGTCTTTGAAATTTTTAGCGATGACGGAACTTTGCGCGCCGGCATAATCCCGGACCTGGACCATAAAGCGCCACTGGCCGAGCAAAAAAGTGATAACGGTATAAAAGGCCATAACCCAGAGCCCCAGCCACCAGGCTCCAAACAGCGCAAACGGGATGAAACTCCAGAAAATCGTATTGCGCCGGGCTCCGACAATGCGAATCTGCCGTTCCAGCGGCCCGGCATCATCCAGTTGGCGGCCGGTCATCCGGCGGAAAAATTCCGCCTGAACGGCTTCCGCCCAGGAAAAAAGCACCAGCAGAGTTGCCAGAACCCAGGGCCCGCTGTCATTATTGGCGCTTGAAAGATAGTAGGCAAGACCGAAATACCAGGAATATTCTACCAGTTTATCCAGAATATGTTCAAGCTGCCCCGCATTCGACGCGAGCATTTTGACCCGCGCCAGCTTGCCATCCACGCCATCCAGAATGCCGATCGCCAGGGTGCCGATCAGGGCGGGCCATAAATAGCCGGTGGCAAACAGATAGGTGATGAAAAATCCCAGAACGCCCGTCAAAACCGTAACCATGTTGGGTGTAAGGGGTGTATTCAGGCTATAGCGGACGATAAAATTCTCCGCTGCGGGATGCAGCCACCTGCCCGGCCAGTCGAGAACGCCTTTTTGGGCGGCTGCAATCAGACCATCCGTTGCTTTTCCGGCTTCCTCCGCATTTCCGGCAGGCCGCCACATCAAGGGCACATCACGGCGCCGGCCCGGAATATATTCAGGAAGCTTGCCGATATCGATCATTTTGACCCGTTTGTCCGCCAATGCCTTTTCCAGCAGCGATTCCATGGTGCGGTCAGTAATATCCTGTGAGAGCACATTTTTTAAAAGATCCGCCGGGACTTTGGCGGCGGACGCGAACAGCCGGTCTATACCATTATGCTGCATGGAAATCCCGTCCGCATGACCGGCAACCACGGCCTTGGGCGGAAACAGGGCCAATACAGGGGCAGTCCGGTGTTGATAGACCGCTTCGATGATCCGGTCATCAACCACGACGCTCTCTTCAAGGATGAGGAATTCATCGCCGTCCTGCAGCCAGGATGCCATGCTCATGTCCGTTTTCAGATCAATGACAGAGAGGGAATCCGGGACTTTTCGGAAATTCCCCTTTTCCCGATGCAGTATTTCCGGAAAATCGCGGGAAAGTATGATGGTTTCATCCAGCCCCAGTTTTTTGATCTGGCGGAGCTGTCTTTCGATCAGACTGATGCCGCCGGCGCTGAGCAGGGCGCGGGGCTCACCGGGTTGTTCCTTGATTGTCTTGTCGGCAAAAATAAGCGCCTTCGTCGCCATAGGTATGGACCCGGAATTTAAATGAGTGGATGATTTGCCAAGGATTTGTCTGTATGTCCAGAAAAGATGGTGAAAATATGAAACTTTGCAAGACCTCAAGGATTTTATGAGCGCGCACCCTGCCCAACGCCCTCGGGAAATCGAGGAGCTGACCAACCGCTTCCTGATCCATCCGGCTGGCCAATTTCTCCTGAAGCCACTGGCCAGTGCCGGTATTCATCCCAATTTCGTCTCTTTCGCCGGCTTGTTTGCAGGGATGGGCGCGGCCTATTTTTACTATAATTATTATCAGAACCCCCTGGCGGCGACGCTGGGTTTCCTGTTGATGCTTGTCTGGCATATCACTGATGGGATTGATGGCCGTCTGGCCCGGATGACCGGGAAAGACTCGCAGCTTGGCAAGGTAATTGATGGTCTGGTCGATTATGTGGTTTTTATTCTGGTCTATGTCTTCATGTCTTTGGCGTTTGCTGAAAAGGAAGGGTATTGGATTGCGTGGTATGGCCCTTTTGCCGGTTTATTCCATATCATACAGGCGGCGGCTTATGAAAAAAGACGGGAAGACTATATCGCCTGGAAATATGGTTCAGAGCTGAACTCTTCCGCGGTCTTGAAAGAAGAGAAAAGTTTCAAATTGTCGTCGCTGGCAGTCATTTTTGACTGGTTCTATCAGCAAATACAGAAGGCTGGCGGACAAAGCCAGACGATGCAGGAATTGAAGTCCCGCATAGACCGTCTCGCACCCGCTAAACAACAGCGCATACGGCGGGAATATTGTAACCGCTACGCGCCCCTCTTGCGTCAATGGTCTTTGCTGAGCGCCAACACCCGGACCATGGCAATTTATATTGCCTGTCTGGCGGCGGGCCCGCTCTATTATTTCCTGTTCGAGATCATCCTTCTCAATCTGGTCATGCTTTGGCTGTTAATCAGACAAAGGCGTTTCGACCAAAGATTTTGTGAATGGACGCTGCAACGAATATAATACAAATCCTGCCCGGCTTGTGTTTGTATGGTAAAAATATGGTGAACAGGCAACGCTCCGTTAACTTTTTTGCCCGACGCTTTGTAAATCGTTGAAGGAATCTGTGGTGATCAGGCCGACGCTTTTACCCGTATTGGTTTTTCTCTCAATCTTTTCTTTAGCTGCCTGTGGCGGCGGGTCCGGCACGCCTGTCGCGCCAAGACCGGTGGCGGCGCCCCCGCCCCCTCCTCCCCCTCCTCCACCACCGCCGTCACCCTTCAACACACAGGAATTCAGGCTTAATTTTGGTCTGGGCAGCATCAATGCGATTCCAGCCTTTGAAGACGGTTTAACGGGCGAGGGGGTGATTGTTGGTGTCATCGACACCGGAATTGATCTGGATCATTCCGATCTCAACGCCAATATTCATCCGGCGAGCACGGATGTCGGCCCGCGCGCCACGCCCAATGCCGATGATGTGGACGGTCATGGCACTCTGGTGGCGGGTATTATCGCTGCGGAAAAAAATAATAACAGAACACATGGCGTGGCGTTTAATGCGCAAATTCTGTCGGTGCGCGCGGAAGAGTCGAATTGCGATGAAACATGCCAGTTTACTGACAATGATATTGCGGTTGGCATCCATCACGCACTCGATAACGGCGCTCGCATCATCAATCTAAGCCTTGGCGGCGAGGGGATCAGCTTCAACCTTAGAACGGCTCTGATCCGCGCTGCGACGGAAGGCGCAGTTGTTGTTATCTCAGCCGGCAATACGGAAGAGGATGAGGATGGCCCCAGACCCAATCCCACAGAACTGGCTCAATTTGCGCTGAATCCGGCCATGGCAGGGCATATGATTATTGTTGGCGCTACCGATGAGGGCAATCAGATTGCCGATTTTTCTCACCGGGCCGGCAACAGCCGGGCGCTCTATATTGTTGCTCCCGGGGTGTCAGTTGCGACCACGCTTCTTAATCCCGCCAGCATGTTCCAGTTTGCGATAGCCAGCGGCACATCCTTCTCGGCGCCGCATGTTGCGGGGGCGGCGGCGCTTCTGCTGGAACAGGACCCGACGCTGACCGGCGCGGAAGTCGTGCAGATTCTTCTGGAATCTGCCACTGATCTTGGCGCTGCGGGTATCGATACTATTTTCGGGAACGGGCTGCTTAATATCGGCGCAGCCGTCCAGCCTATCGGCACCACATCCATCCCCCTCAGCGTGACCAAGGCTGAGGACGAAAACAGCAAGCCGGTTTCGACCAGCGCCGTCTCGGCGGCGGCGGCTTTCGGCGATGCGCTGACCCGCGGCGATGCTTTTTCCGATGTCATATTCCTCGATAAGTTTGGCCGGTCCTTTCACGGGGATTTTTCTCTCAAAATTCTTTCCCAGTCGCGGACCTTCAGCCTTGATGGCGTCTTAGAGAGGGACCTGTTCCAGCGGTCCGCCTCGGTCGCTTTTGCACAAGGAAATTATCTGTCACTGTCCTACCGGGACAGCCGGCTGCGGAATGAAGCCTTCCGATCCTCTCTCAGCGCATCGAGCCAGACGCTGCAGGACCCGCCGAAGCCGCGCGCCCTCTTCACATCCGATTTGACCGCGTCCCTGCATCTTTCAATGAGCTCTAATCTGCCCGTTGAAGCCTCGCTGGCGGCAAAGGACAGTCTGTATCGCCGGACCGCTGACTTCATGAATGAGGCGGCGTTTTCTGTCCCCTATATGGGGCTGGAAAACGGTCCGCGGGCGATGACGCTGGCGCAGGATCTGGGAAGCCGGTCCCGCATCGCCATGGCCGTGGCGACGGTCGAGCATGATTTCGAGGAAACCCTGTTTGGCTTTACCGGCGAGACCTCCCGCACCACATCGGCCATGACGCGGCTCGATCACTCTTTCGGGCCGCTACATCTGGAATTTACCGCCGGCGCTCTCATCGAGGAAAATTCGATCCTGGGAAGCCGGTCGGCGGGCGCTTTCGATATCGGCGCCGGGGCGACAACCGGCTTCACCAGCCTTGGCGCCAACTGGCGGATCAGCGAAAGGTTCAGCCTGCTTGGTCAGATTGTTCAGGGGGTAACGAAAATCCGGGACGGCGGTTCCAGCGTGTTTCAGGATGTCAGCAATTTGCGCGGCAGCGCTTTTTCCGCCGCTCTCACCGGCAGCGGGATATTTACCGCCGGCGACCGTATCGGGATTTCGCTCAGCCAGCCGCTGCGCATTGAATCCGGTTCAGCGAATCTGATTGTGCCGACCGCACGTGATTTTGCCGCAGACCGGATCGTATATTCATCGTTTGATATTCCGCTCACGCCTTCCGGCCGGGCGCTTGACCTTGAGGTGAGTTACCGGTTCCAGCTTTTTGAGCTGCTCGATGTCGGGGCAAATTTCCTTTATCAGCGTCATCCGGGGCATGTGTCGGACCGGCCCGGTGCGGCCGCCTTTTTGCTGCGGGCATCGAGGATATTTTGAGGGTAATCATGCAAAAGCGCTTTCTGATCGTACTGAGTCTTTTTCTTGTGGGCGGATGTTTTTCAAACTCGGGAGAACGGCTTGTGGGCGAAACGGTATTTAACCCCAATACCCTGCCGCCGGGAACGGTTCAGGTTTCAGACTCTCTTTTTATGATTCCGCTGGAAGGGGTGGATGACGACGGCTGTAGAGGCTATCGTGCCTATTCGCCGGACGGCTTGGTGGTGCAGGCGCTGCATTACCGGACGTCGACCGGCGGCTTTACGATGAATAAGCTGGATGCCGCCTGTTATGAGAATAAGACATAATTTCTGGTTAGTCCTGGCGGCGGTCAATGCGTCCCTGGCAGTGTTCGCCAGCGCCTACCGGGTTTATTTTCTTGAAGAAAAACTGACAGATAATGCGCTTGAGCTGTTTGAATGGGCGGGGATTTTTCACATTGCCCATGCGATCGCTCTTTTGGCTGTTGGTCTGCTGTTGAGCCTGACACCGGACACCCAAAAACGTCTGGTCCGTTTTTGCGGATCGGCCTTTCAATTGGGCATCCTGTTATTTTCAGGGGTTTTATACTGGCTGGCTCATCTGGAGCCGGGGCAATATCCGTTATTTCTGTTTCTGATAGCGGTTGGCGGCGGCTGTCTGATTATTGGGTGGTCCAGCCTGTCCTATGCAAGCTGGACCATTATCGTGCGCTGAAAATCCTGTCCCTATGAACATCCTGGCTGGCCCGCTCCCCCGGCCCTACCAAGTGAATTTCAGTGCATAAACTATCCGCTGACAATTTTCCAGGAACCATCAGGTTGACGGCAGGCCGTGCCGTAGCCGGTTTCATGCTTTCCGCCGACAGTGATGGTTTGGGTATATTCGCGGCAGTATCCGCCATTTTCCATCTCATAAGCCGGTTTTGGCGTGACGGAGCCGTAACTGCCGCTGTCCGGGTTGTACCAGGTGCTGCGTTCGCCGGACGGACTGCTTTCCAGCGCCCGGTAGCGGGCTTCCGCCAACGCCAGCCGGTCCGCCCGGTCAAGAGATTTGCCGACGGAATTGCCGATCCCGGCTCCGACCAGGGTGCCGATTGCAGCCCCCGCGGCCTTGCCGTTACCATGGCCGCCGATTTCCGCGCCAAGCCAACCGCCAAGCCCGGCCCCCAGCAATGTGCCGAAAACTTCTTTGTCATTTTCACCGGTGCAGGCGGCGAGAAAAGAGGAAGCCGCAATTACCACAATTGCCTGCTTGATTTTTGTTCCGTTCAGTCGGCGTGTCAGCATTTTCCTGCTCCAAGATATTGCCCTTGTTCACAGCAAAGATACGGAAAGTAAACTGAACGGGGGATGAATGGGCACCGGCCCCAAATCAGATAGAAAGAGGCAGTGTAACATTTGCCTTCAAACCGCCGAGGGGAGAAGCCTCAAGACGGACACTGCCGCCGCAAAGCTGGGCGATGTCTTTAACAATGGCGAGGCCTAATCCGCTGCCGGGCACGGTTTCATCCATCCGTCTGCCGCGTTCGAACAACCGGTCGCGTTCGGATTCGGGAATGCCCGGTCCATCGTCCTCAATGGTGATTTTGAAGGCGGTCTCCCCGTTCCCGTTCCCGGTTTTCTTGGCGGTGACCCGAACCTGGCTTTTGGCCCATTTGCAGGCATTATCCAGCAGGTTGCCCAGCATTTCGTCGAGGTCCTGGCGCTCTCCCCAGAAAAACAGGCCTTCTTCACATTCGGTATCGAAGGTTAAATCCTTTTCCTGATATATGCGAGCCATGACGCGGATCAGATCGGCGATGGCTTTGCCCGTATCGGCCCGGACGCCGATCACTTTCGAGCGTCCCGCCGCTCTGGCGCGGGCGAGATGGTGATCGATATGCCGGCGCATGATCGTAGATTGTTTCTGCACCGTTTCCGCAAGGTTGCCGGAAGATTTTGCCTCGGCTTCATTGATAATGACGGAAAGGGGCGTTTTTAAAGCATGGGCCAGATTTCCGACATGGGTGCGCGCCCGCTCAACTACAGCTTCATTATGTTCCAGCAAGGCATTGACCTCGCTGACAAGCGGCATGATTTCCGGCGGAAAATCATCACTCAGCCTTTGCGCGTTGCCCGAGCGGATGGCCGCCAGACCCCGGCGGATAAACCGTAACGGCCTGAGACCATAACCGATCTGCAGGGCGATAGCGACCAGAAGACCCATCCCCAGGGCGCTGAGGGAGCGGAACAGAAGACGGTTAAATTCATCGACATCAGCATCAATTTCGGAAGAATCACCGGCAACAATGAAGCGGTAACGGACATCGCTATCGGGCAAAAGGATATCGCGTTCCAGAATGCGCAGGGTTTCCTCGTTCGGTCCCTTATTCAGATAGGTGTGACCGGAAAAATCCGGATGGGTGAGGTCCGGTTCCAGTTCCTGATCCCACAGGGAGCGGGAGCGCAAGGGTTCCACGCCAGCTGCGGAAATCTGCCAGTACCAGCCCGAATAAGGCTGCAGAAAACGCTGATCGCCCAGAGCGCGGTTCAGGTTGATGGTTCCGTCCTCCGACAGTTCGATCGAGCCGACCATAGCGTCCAGCGTATCGCTGAGGTGACCGTCGAAATTCCTGACGGCATATTTGCGGAAACTGCTCGACAGCGCCAGACCGCCGGCAAAAAGACCGATGACGGTCCAAAGTCCGGCCGCGATCAATAGCCGGAAAGTCAGCGATTTGAAGGATGACTTCATAAATCCCCGTTTACGGTACATCCAGCCGGTAGCCAAGGCCGCGCACGGTCTCGATAATATCGACCGCGAGTTTTTTGCGCACCCGGTTCACGAACACTTCGATTGTGTTGGAATCCCGGTCAAAATCCTGATCATAGATATGCTCGGTCAGTTCGGTCCGGGAAATGACCTCGCCCTGATGATGCATCAGATAGGAAAGGAGTTTGAATTCCTGAGCCGTCAGGCGAACAGGATTGCCATCGACCGTCACCTTGCCGTTTCGGGTGTCCAGATGGACGGGGCCGCAGACAAGTTCCGGCGAGGCATGGCCGGCAGACCGGCGGATCAGCGCCCGGACCCGCGCCAGCAATTCTTCGGTTTTGAACGGTTTGGTGAGATAATCGTCCGCCCCCGCATCAAGCCCGGCAACTTTTTCGCTCCAGGTATCGCGCGCGGTTAGGATAAGAACGGGAATCATATGCCCGTCTGCCCGCCATTTTTCCAGCACGCTGACCCCGTCCATGACCGGAAGGCCAAGATCAAGAACAATGGCGTCATACGATTCCGTATCACCGAGAAAATGTCCTTCTTCGCCATCCGGGGCATGATCGACGGCGTAACCGGCATCCATCAGCGTTTCCTTTAGCTGGCGGGCAAGTTCAAGGTCGTCCTCAACAATCAATACACGCATCAGCGCCCCCCCTTTCTGGATAAGACTCGGCCCGTTCGGGCATCCATAATGACCGACAATACTTTGCCGTCCTGCTGCAGGATTTTCAGATCATAGACCCAGTTGCGGCCGCGCTGACGCAAATTCTGGCCGACGACCCGGCCGCCAAACTGACTTGCGACAATGCGGCTGATCTCGCCATAAGACATGATCTGCCCGGATCTCAGCGCTTCCCGGGCGTCTTTCTGGTCCTGAGCCTGTGCCGGGGCAGGGGTCAACCCGCCGAGAACAGCCGACAAAAATATAATTATGAATGGCCGCATATTTTCCATTACCTCGGCGGCAGATTACTGGAAACAAAGTGAACAGCGCATGAACAGGCGTTTCAGCTTCAGTTCAGACGCAATGCGGCATCCTCTATCCGTGTTCGCAATGGTGCGGCACCTTTGTAACGCTGAAAGAGAAAGGATTCAATGATGCAAAGCGCACTGAAAAAAACTCTGGTGCTGACGGCCCTGCTTGCGGGGTTCGCGGCGCTGCCCGGCGGCGCCAGCGCCCATCCGCACGGTGGATACGGGTATTATAATGGTGGATATTATGCTCCCTCTCATTATCGGCCGCGGCATTATAAGCGCCATTACAGGTCTTACTCTTACCGCGACCGGCATGATTATTATGGCCGCGATCATAGAAGGGACCGTGGCCATCGTGACCGCCGCCGAGGTGATCACCACGCCCGACCCCGCCACCGGAGTCATGACCCGGGGCACGGCAAGCGCAGGAACCATTAAGAAACATCAAAGAGTTTCTTGATGGATATCAAGGCCGGAACAAACAGGGTGTCGCATCTTCATTATAATTTGTTATACTCAGATGCGAGAAGGGAGACAGACGATGTCACTCAGAAACCTGTTGGTTCCGGTTCTTGATCATGGCGAGCAGAATGCGGCCCTTGCGGCCGGTTTTTCACTGGCGAAAATATGCAGCAGTCATCTGACCGGACTTCATGTCATGACTGATCCCAGAACGGCCATTCCCTTTATCGGCGAAGGCCTGACCGTGGAGGTGATACAGGATCTCTGCGATGCGGCCGAAAAGGAGGGGCGCGCCAAGGCCGGCAAAGCCCGGAAACTGTTTGATCAGGCGGCTCAATCCTATGGCTTTCCCTACAATGGCGGAACGGCGGAAGCCTCCAAACCCAGTGCCGCCTGGCAGGAAAAAACCGGTTTCTTTGCCGAGATGCTGGGCCGGACCGCCCGGCTGGCTGACCTGACAATCATTCCGCATCCGAAATCAATTGCAAAACCGGGTCCAGAAGATTTCCTCAATGAAGTGTTGTTTCGTTCCGGACGGCCTTTACTGCTTGCCCCCCAAACGGCGCCCCGGAAACTGGGAGAAACTCTCCTTGTGGCCTGGAATGGCCGGGCGGAAGCCGCCCGCACCGTGGCAAGCGCTCTGCCGCTGCTGGGCAGGGCCGGCCGGGTGAAATTACTTACCATCGGACAGGAGAAGGAAGATCGGCCCGGCCTTGGGGAACTGCAGCATTATCTCGCCTGTCACGGCATAAAGTCGGACAGAGTATCAAAGCAGCCGGGAGATAAATCCGTCGGGGCCACCATTCTTGACAGCGCCGAAGAATTCAGTGCGGATTTAATTGTGATGGGCGCCTATTCCCATAATCGCTGGCGGGAAATGGTGCTGGGCGGTGTCACCCGTTATGTCATCGAAAACACCAGCGTGCCGATTTTCATGAGCCATTAAATTCCCGCCAAACAAACAATTGGCTATCGGTTGAGCGCTTTTGCTCCGGCCCGGAATATTGCCTTACGCGGGCCGTAAAAAGCGGTCAACCGAGTAATTTCTGCGACCGGTTGAGGGGAATTTCGAGCGGAAATATATTATTGTAGTCCTGAAAATAAATAAAAAGCCGGGTTATGATTTCATTTGCGGTCAATGGCAGTACGCATAATTTCGATGGCGATGAGGATATGCCGCTTCTGTGGTTCCTGCGGGAAGATGCGCAGCTGAAGGGAACCAAATTCGGCTGCGGCATTGCCCAGTGCGGGGCATGTACGGTGCATGTGGACGGCGAGGCCATGCGGTCCTGCTCTATTCCGGTGGGATCGCTGAATGGCGCCCGGGTTACGACAATTGAAGGTCTGGCTGAAAATGGCGCGTTGCACCCGGTGCAGCGCGCCTGGCTGGAAGAGGATGTCCCGCAATGCGGCTACTGCCAGGCGGGCCAGATCATGGCGGCCGCTGAATTTCTGCAGAATTATCCGGAACCGACCGATCATGATATCGACGACAATATCACCAATCTCTGCCGTTGCGGCACTTATGTAAGAATCCGCAGGGCCATCCACCGGGCGGCACAATTGATGAAGGCGGAGGGCTGATCCGGTGGCGGTTTTTGATCTTTCCCCTGACCGCCGTACGTTCCTGAAAGTCTCCGCTGTGGGTGGCGGGCTCATGATCTTTGCCCCGCAGTTGTCTGGCGCCAAACCGGCAGAGGCCGAAGGCGACGGTCAGATTGGTCTTTATGTGAAAATCAACTCCGACAATTCCGTCATCATCGGTAGCCCCGGCAGTGAGATTGGTCAGGGCACCCAGACGTCGCTTCCCATGCTGGTGGCGGAAGAGCTGGACGTGGATTTCGCGGCGGTAGAGACGGAACTCATGCCTTTCCTGACAGGGGCCGGCGAAAATGGACGGCCGCAGCAGCTTGCCTTTACATCCGGCGCCGGTGGGAGCGATGCAATCTGGGGTAGTTATGATGGAGCCAGACAGGCCGGAGCTGCGGCCCGGCACCTGATCCTGCGAGCAGCGGCAAGAAGGTTTGATGTGCCAGTCGCTGCGCTTTCGACGGAAAAAGGCACCGTCCGGCATGCGGCCAGCGGCCGTTCGCTGACTTATGGCGAACTGGCCGCCGATGCGGCGAGGGAAAGCCTTCCCGAGGGTGAATTGCCGTTGAAGGAACGTCGTGACCACACCATTATCGGTAAGCCGCAAAAGCATAAGGATGTGCGGGCGATTGTCACCGGCGAGCCGCGTTTCGGTATTGATCAGGACTATCCGGGGGCGTTGCATGCGGTGATCGCCCGCTCGCCCTATCTGGACGGCAGGGTGCGCAATGTTGACGATAGCGCCGCCCGCGCCATGCCCGGTGTCCGGCATATCGTCGCTATTGCCCGGCCCGGTCCCGGTGAAAACCCCGCCCTCAACAATCTGGCGGCCGGTGTTGCCGTTGTTGCGGACAGCCTCTGGATAGCGATGAAGGCCCGCGATGCGTTGCGGATTGACTGGGCGCCAGGGCCAGTGCGCGAAGACAGCCGCGCCGAATATGCCAAAGCGTATGAGGCCCTGAAGGGCCGCGGCCAGGTCGTCCATGAGGACGGGGCGTTCGATCGGGCGCTGGATCAGGCGGCGCAGGTGGTGGAAGCGCAGTATGAGGTTCCGCTGGTTTCCCATTCTCCGTTGGAGCCGCAAAATTGTATCGCCGATATACGCGGCGATTGTGTCACGATCATAGCGCCCACCCAGTCACCGGGCCGGGCCGCGCGGCTTGTTGCAGAAATTGCCGGTGTTGACCCATTGTCAGTCGAGGTCAGGGTTGTGCGGTGCGGCGGCGGGTTCGGGCGGCGGCTCTATCAGGACCCTGTTGTCGAAGCCGCGCTGATTTCCAAAGCCATCGGCAAGCCGGTCAAGCTGCAATGGAGCAGGGAAGACGATATGGCCCATGATTTCTATCGCCCCGGCGGCATCCATCACATGATTGCCGGGCTGGATGGAAATGGCCGGGTCACCGCCTGGGCACACCGGCTGGCGAGCCACAGCCGGATTTTCCGCGAGGCGGACGCGGCCGAAGGTTTCTGGCGATCAGAACTGGTCCCCGATGATTTTCCAGGGCAACTGATCCCGAACTACCGGATGGAATATTTCTACCTGCCCTCTGCTGCTCCCCGTGGTTTTTGGCGGGCGCCTATTTCCACTTCCAATGCCTTCGCCGTACAGAGTTTCGTTGATGAAGTGGCTGCTGCATCGGGGCAGGACCCGTTGGGCCTGCGACTTGCCTTGCTGGGCGATCAGATGCGCGATATCCGCTACGATAATCACGGCGGACCGAACTGGAATCCGGGCCGCATGGCTAATGTTGTCAAAAAGGCTGCCGCCGAAGCCGGCTGGGGCGAAAATCTGCCCGGTGGAAAAGGCAGGGGCCTTGCCTTCCATTTCACCTTCGGCACCTATGTGGCGCAGATTGCCGATGTCACTGTACAGAGCAATGGCTCCTTCAAGGTCGAACGGGTCGTGGCTGCCGCCGATTGCGGCATTCCGGTCAATCCCAACGGCATCCGGGCGCAGATGGAGGGCGGGGTTAATGATGCTCTGTCAACGGCTCTGGGGCAGGAAATCACTATTCGTGACGGTCAGGTGGAACAAGCCAATTTTGACACCTATGATATGATGCGGATCGACCGGTCGGTAGCCAATGTTGATATGCATATCGTTGAAAGCGGTGGGCCGGTGCGGGGGATGGGCGAACCGCCCGTGCCGCCGCTGGCGCCTGCCGTTACAAATGCACTTTTCAATGCCACCGGCAAACGGATCCGCAAACTGCCGATCCGTGATCAACTCAGGTCTTAGACCACCTCGAACAGCCCCGCTGCTCCCATACCGCCGCCGACGCACATGGTGACCACCACATATTTGACGCCGCGTCGTTTGCCCTCAATGAGGGCATGGGCGGTCATGCGCGAGCCGGACATGCCATAGGGATGGCCGATGGAAATGGCGCCGCCATTAACATTGAGATTTTCATTGGGGATGCCGAGCGTATCGCGGCAGTAAAGCACTTGAACGGCGAAGGCTTCATTCAGTTCCCACAGGCCGATATCGTCCATTTTAAGCCCGTTGGCTTTCAGGACTTTGGGTACGGCAAAAACCGGACCGATACCCATTTCATCGGGCTCGACCCCGGCAACGGCTATGCCGCGGTAAATGCCGAGCGGTTCCAGACCCCGTTGTTCCGCCAGTTTGCCATCCATCAGGACACAGGCGGAGGCGCCGTCGGATAACTGGCTGGCGTTTCCTGCGGTGATGCTGGTCTCCGGCCCGATCACCGGTTTTAAACTGTTCAGGCCTTCCAGGGTCGTATTCGGTCGATTGCCTTCATCCTGTTCCAGCAGGACTTCCTTGTCGCTGATTTCCCTGGTTTCCTTGTCCTGCACCTTCATGACAGAGGGCATCGGGACAATTTCATCGTCGAATTTGCCATCGCGCTGTCCGGCTGCCGTCTGCTGCTGGCTTTGCAGCGCATACTCATCCTGCACCTCGCGGGAGATGTTATAGCGCTTAGACACCACCTCGGCGGTTTCCAGCATACTCATATAGATATGGGGGTGTTTTGCCTTCAGTTCGGGATCCGCCGCCCGGTACATATTCATTTTATCATTCTGCACCAACGAGATAGACTCAAGCCCGCCGCCGACAACAACTTTCATGCCGTCCGTCAGAATTTGTTTTGCGGCGATGGAAATGGCCATCAGACCGGAAGCGCATTGCCGGTCAACGCTCATCCCCGCGACCGTCACCGGCAATCCGCCGGCAAGGGCGCATTTCCGGGCAATATTCATGGCGGTGGTTCCCTGCTGCATGGCGGCGCCCATAATCACATCGTCAATTTCCGCAGGGTCGGCTTTCGATCGTGCGACAGCCTGTTCGACGGCATGACCGCCTAGCCGGGACGCATCCGTGTCATTAAAAGCGCCGCGATAAGCGCGGCCGATGGGCGTGCGGGCAGTCGAAACAATAACAGCGTCGGACATGGAGGGTCTCCCAGGATCAAAAAACGACAATTGGTGCCGGTCTCACATTAGCGCAAGGCCGGCACGATAAAACAGCAGAAATTCCAGAATTCCGGACCCTATACTTCCCGGAACAGGGCACCGAACAATGCGTAATTGACTTCTGCGGCTTCGATAATAGCTTCAACATCTTCATCATTGGTCATGCTATTCACCATATCCTTGAAGTGATGCACATGATCCATATCCATGGTTCCATGGGAGCCTAGGAAGCTGAAACCCGCTCCATCATTCACGCCAATGCGATGAGCTACAAGCGCGGATACCCGTGCGGCATATTTTGCGGAAATTTCCTCCAGGGAATGAATCATGCCAAGAACCCCATAGGGATTCCGCCTTTCCGCAATATAATAATTATAACCGATCATGGCCTGAACCGGGATGGCTGGTTTGGAATTCACGATTTCATCCACGTCGCCCCCAAGAGCCTTGATATCGTTCAAAACCCATAATTCATGGCCTTTTTCTTCCGCGATGTCGTGATAAAGCGCATACCGGAGATCGCGTTTACTATCGTCGCAACGGGCAGCTGCCGCCGCCATAGTAGGGCAGAAATGCCAGACAATATGATAAAGCTGTTCCAGGAAGTCTAGATACTCTTCCCGTGACATGCCCTCACTCAGCAGACGTTCGACACCGGGTTGCAAAACAAGGGATGCCTTGGCTTCCGCTGTTCCCTCCAGAATGCGGTCATAAACCGAGTTAAACGAGCGGTTGGCGGGCATAGCCCTTTTTTCCTTCAGGCTATGCGGAAACGCAATTTTGGTTTTTGCCAGATGCAACACTGACGCTTTAATTTCGGATTGATCATTCATCTTTTGTACTTTCCCGGGACTGGTTTCTTTTGGTCCAGAAGATATGTGCGGGGCCTCCCAAATGTTATCTTCCTTATGCGTGTTTTTTATTTCACGGACGGGCTTCATTTCTGCCCTATTTTCTTCATTATCCGTCCCGTCGCGCTCAGACCGTTCAATCTGTGCTTTGGCCAGACGGCGCATTTTACGGATATCTAATTCGCTCAAATTCATGGCCGTATCGACCCAGCGGTCGCCGACCCGGAGCAGTTCCTCCATCGTAACCGGGTTACATTGCCGCCTTATATTATATAAAGTCTGATGAGCGTCGAATCGTTTATCGAACTTTTTCAGGTAGCCATAGAGAGCCTCCTCACCCTTGCCCTTATCTGCAAGCACATCAACGATGCCAAGTTCATGCAGATATTCCGCCGGGTACAGCCGGCCTGAAAAAATCATTTCTTCCGCAATCATTGTGCCAGCTTTTCTTGAAAGCAAACTATAAGCCCCCATTCCTGGAAAGAGGCCAAAGAGAATTTCAGGAAATCCGAATTGGGCCCCACGTTCGGCAACCACCAGATCATTAACAAGCACAGCTTCGAAGCCGCCGCCGAGAGCATCGCCCTGGATCAGGGCAATGGTGATGATCGGAGCGGCCATATTAGTGTGATTGAGATGCGCGATCTCAATACAGGAATAAGCGTATTTCTGCATTCCTTCACGGTCTTTCTCATTCAAAAGATCGACAAAATGAAGAAGATCGCCGCCCATATTAAAAATATTTTTCTTACGGGACGCCCAGATCAGATACTTCAGGGCGGCATCGTCCACCTGCCTTCCATCGACAAACATGGAGCCGACCGCTTCATGAACAGACTTGATGTCTGCAATCAGAGTATTGGTGAAATTGGGTCGCTCCGTGTGCTTTTTAAAGCACCATAGGGCGGAATATTTATCTTCATATTCAATATCGAGTTCCGTAAGATGACTGAGGTTATGGGCTTTACGGAACTCCTGCGCGGGCCATGACGGATCGTTAACGGCTTTTTGTGAGAGTGTGCCCATCTTCAAGGCAGTATTCCCGCCAATCAGATTCCAGATATTCTCCGCCCCTGCTTCTGTAAGCTTTTTGCGAACCGCCATTTTGCCCCTTACCACTAATAGTGTTTTATATCGTTCGTTTGCTACTTCCTTATTCTAACAGTATTTCTCCAGCTTTGTGAACCACTTATTCATACTTTGTTAAGCATCTGGTTCTAGTAATAGTAGGATGGTTCTAAAAATATTAAAATTTCAAGGTTTTCCTAGGCTTGAGCTGGAGTTCTTAGATTCAGCATTTGATGATTTGGGCCATGCAGGGCGGTAAAATTGTGAGGCCGGATGTCTTATATCATAATAGTTGATGACCGTGTAACGAATCGGAAGATTTGGGCGCAAATGGCCGCCAAGGTCGAAGACGATGTTGAGATTGAGACATTTTCCAATCCGCAGGAAGCGCTGGAACGGGTCCAGCGTAAAATCCCTGATCTCATCATAACAGATTTTAAGATGCCCGAAATGGATGGCGCGGAATTCATCCGTCGGTTCCGCAAACTCAGATTTTGCGTTGATGTGCCGGTCATCGTTGTTTCGGTCTATGAGGATAAAGAATTCCGTTATGAGGCCCTGGAGGCTGGTGCAACGGACTTTCTGATGAGCCCCATCGATCAGTATGAGTTCCGGACCCGCGCCCGCAACCTGCTGATTCTGCGCCGGCAGCAGGAATTACTGAAGAAAAAGGCAAGCTCGCTCGAAAATGAGCTTGTTTACTCGCTCCGAAAACACCGTCAGGCGATGCATGGAAGCCGGCGGCAGCTGATTACGGTGATCGATACGGTTCCGGCCATGATTTACGCGGCGGATACCGAAGATACCTGTCTTTTTATTAATCAGTATGCGGCAAATTACATGGGCGGCGATTCTGTTGATTTTGTCGGCAAATCCCTGAGCGAGGTTTTTGGAACCGAAAAGGCTGAACGGGATGCAAAATTTGACGCAGATATTTTGACTCATAGGGAGAGCCTTCCCAGTTATGAAGAAGTTTTTATTGATCAATATGGCGTTTCACGAACCTTTTTGACCACGAAATCTCTTCTTAAGGACCCCGAGGGGGGGGAGGATACAGTCATAACGGTATCCATGGATATTACACCCCGCAAGCTGATGGAGGATGCGCTCAGAACGGCCAAGGAGGCCTCAGAGGCGGCGAACAGGGCAAAGACCGAATTTCTTGCCAATATGAGCCATGAACTAAGGACACCATTGAATGCCATTATCGGCTTTTCCGACTTGATGCTAGAGGGAAAACTGGGGCCACTCGGCAATGACCGCTATTCGGAATATGCCAATGACATTAATTCCAGCGCCCGCCATCTTCACGGCATTATTAACGATATTCTTGATCTGGCTAAAATTGAGGAAGGCAAGCTCGACCTCTATGAGGAAGAGGTCAAACTCAAGGATATGATGCTGGAATTGACCCGTATGCTCTCAGATGAAGCAGCACGCCGCAAAATTTCACTTGAAACAGATATTGATGAAAATTTACCGAATGTTCTGGCCGACGAAAACAAAATCAAGCAAATCATTTTAAATCTGCTCTCTAATGCTGTGAAATTCTGTAAGGCGGAGGGGCGGATATCCGTTACTGCAGAACTACTTTATGATGACTGCATCCAGATATCCGTCCAGGATACCGGGATTGGCATGTCTGAAGAGGAAATTGCTGTCGCCAGGTCCCGTTTTGGCCAGGTGCATGATGATACACATACAAAACCTTATCCAGGAACCGGGTTGGGCTTGCCGCTTTCCATTGGATTGATCGAGTTGCATGGCGGTACACTTGAAATTTTCAGCGAGAAAGGAAAGGGTACAAAGGTTGCGATTGTCTTTCCTTCGGCAAGGACATGTTTGCCGGCTGAAGCGCAATAGCGTCGATTGCAATGGACAAGTCAGTAAAATCCAGCCGCAAACCGACGATGTTAAGAAGGGCTGTTTATCTTCTGAAGCGGGCCAAACACCAGCAATCTCTTGAATTCGAACAATTACTGATCCGCTACGTTATTTTTATGTTTTGTACCGGTTACGTCCTGACCATGGGGATTTCATTTGCTGAACTGACTGACGATGAAATATCCTCTTCATTTCTTGTTTCCCTTTTCGGCAATACATTCAATACCATCCTTTTTATCCACCTTTTGCTTAGGCCCTTAAAAACACACTTGCGCCGGGTTGTTGGCTTGATTGTCGATGTCGTCTCCTTGACCCTCTTCATTAAATTCGGAGCGGAGGTCGCGAGCCCATTTGTTGCTATTTATATATGGATCACAATGGGTTATGGATTCAGATTTGGTGTGAAATATCTGTTTTCTGCGACCACACTATGCGTGCTGGCCTTTTCTTATATCATTGCGACAACGCACTTCTGGCAGCAATATTTTGCCCTTTCCGTCGGTCTTTTGATGTCGCAGGTTATCCTGCCATTTTATTTTGCAACGCTAATAAAAAAATTGACGGAAGCCAAAGCGCAGGCGGAACAGGCCAATGCTGCCAAAAGTCAGTTTCTTGCGACTATGAGCCACGAGCTGCGAACACCGCTGAACGCCATTATCGGCTTTTCCGATGTTTTGCGGTCATCGAAATTATCCGGCGATCAGAGACAGATGGTGCGCTCCGTCGGGTCCGCGGCCGGCGCGCTTTTACATCTGATGAACGGTCTTCTGGATTTTGCCCGGATTGAATCCGGCAAGGTCAGCAAGGTGAGTGAACCTGTGGACCTCCACAAATTGCTGGCCAGCATCGAATCCATCATTCTTGCACAGGCGAAGCACAAAGGCCTTGGCCTGTCATTCTCCCTTTCCCCTTATGTGCCGCCGCTGGCTGTTGGCGATTTTCAGCATTTACAGGAGATTCTGATCAATTTATGCGCCAATGCGGTTAAATTTACCGAAAGGGGGTTTATTTCCGTTCATTTGGATCTTCAGCCTGCGGCGACCGGCAATGGTCAAAATATCCGCTTCAGCGTGACCGATACCGGTGTGGGAATTCCCAAAAGCCAGCAGGAGCATATATTCGAGAGCTTTACCCAGGCCAAGGAAACCCGAAAAAGTTCGCATGGCGGGGCCGGTCTCGGGCTCGCCATTTGTAAGCATCTGGTTGAGCTTATGGGCGGAGAGATCGGCGTCGAAAGCACTCCCGGGCAGGGCAGTATGTTTTATTTCACCGTTCCTCACCAGAAAACCGCTTCTGCAGGGCAGGGGGATCAGCTGGTTTTCGCGCCGGATCAGATTTTTTATATATCTAATCAGGTGGAAGACCGTATCACCAACAGAATAGCCGGGCTGGGTTTGGATACGTTTATCATATCCGATGTCGGCAAGGCTGTGCGGACGGTTATTGAAAAAGTCGCGGATAACGGTCTCAGGCCGGTCGTCGTAATTGATTGCCGTGATCCGGCCGTTGATATCTCTCTGCTGGCCAATCAGTTTGCTCAGGAACGTCTGTTGTTTGATCCGGTCCTGATTGCTGTCGCCGATGCCGCCGATGCCGATATGAAGCGGTTTTTGGATCTTGAGTGTTTGCTGGCCGTCCTAACGGACAATGATACTGACCAGGCTTTAAGGAATATCTTCAGAATGGCCTCGGCGCTCGTCTCGGAACAGGCTGCTGACTTGGAGGGGCGCGCCGAGAATTCACGGCACAGCCGGAGCCTGAACATTCTTGTCGCAGAAGACAATCGGGTCAACCGCATGGTTGCCGCCAAGATACTGGAGCATGTCGGCCACAAGGTTTTTCTGGTCGAAAATGGCGAACAGGCGCTGGATGCCCTTGATCATGATGAATTTGATCTTGTTTTCATGGATATCAACATGCCGGTTATTGATGGTCTGGAAGCGACCCAGCTTTACCGCTATTCGCATCCTGACGAGCCGCATCTGCCTATCGTTGCGCTGACGGCGGATGCCACCGAAGAAGGTAAAAGGCGCTGCTATGAGGCGGGAATGGATAAAGTGATCCATAAGCCGGTCACGACCGATATGTTTCTTGATGTGATTGAAGCGCTGGTGCCGCAGATAGAGCGCCGGGACCGGGAAGGGCTTGCAGACACCGGGGCCGCTGCCGGCAATGCTGTTAATGTTGAAACGCATCCGCGTTTCCAGAATGCCAAAGCCGCTATTCTTGATCCTGAAAAACTGAAAGAACTGAGGACATTAGGCGAAGGCAGCGATTTCTTTGAAACTCTGATGCGGGATTTTGCCGAGGATGCCCGGATTCTGTCCGATGAATTGGAAAAATCGGTCAACGGGCGCGATGTTCCGGCCTTTCGCGATGCCAATCATGCGCTGCGCAGCGCCGCCGCCAATATAGGCGCTTTGCGGATATTTAATTTATGCGACAAAACAGGCGGGATGAAGCGCGAGGAAATCCCCGTCAAAGGCCCCCAATTTATCGCCGCCCTCAAAGAAGAATTATTGCTGGTGACCAAAGAGATCAGCGACCTCCACCACGAGCCCCCGCTGGAACTCGATCCCATTGCATAAAAGCGCCGCCGCTTTCCCAATAGGCGGAAGACCTCGTTCGACCGCTTCTTGAATTCAACGGCAATGAATCTGCAGGGGAGTGGAATGGCGCGTCCGGCGGGATACCGGCACGCGCCATATTGAAAAGACTCTATTGGCTTGGCGAAGCCGAAAGCGCCGCTTCCAGTTGCTGTACGCGCATTTTCAGAAACTCGGCTGCCGGATGGTTTTGCTCACCGGCCAGTTTTTGGGCGCGCACAGCGGCATCGCGTGCCTGCTCCAACTGCCGGTCCGCCGCCAGCATGCCGGAAAGATTGGCGAAGGCCTGCCATGAGTCAGGGTAATCGGCGGCATTGATTTTGAGAATTTCAATGGCGCCTTTTATATCGCCCCTTTGCTGGGTCACGGCGGCAAGCGTGTTCACGGATTTTTCCGCCGACAGTTTGTAGCCGTATTTTCTTTCCGAGAGATCCTCATAATAGGCTTTTACAGCTGTGACGCCGTTCTGGAACACCGCCGAATCGCCGGCAAGCGCAAGGTCGGAAAAAATCTGCCGCAGCGCTTCATAGATCGCCGCGCCCGGTGCAGACATATGCGAATGACCGGCAATGATTTTGCTCTGCCATTCAAGCCCTTGCGGCGCACTTGCCTCAATCACGCTGACCAGCTTGTCATAGTGCGGACGCAGGTTGCCTTCGTCGTCACCGAGACTGAGTTCGAGCGTGACCGGCAGACGCTCCGTATTTTCAAAATAACGCCCGGCGCGCGCCAGCAGACCTTCATCGCTCTGATTGGCGATAAGGTAGGGACTGACGGCGATATAGGCACCGAATAAATCCGGCTCCGTCATCATTGTGTCCAGCACAAAAAGCCCGGCGAGCGAGTGCCCGGACAGGACCCGGAACGGCTGTGTCCGGTAGGTCCGGTCAATATAAGGGATGACCTCTGAGGAGATGAATTCCCTGAACAGCGCGGCTCCGCCACCGGCGCCATTCGGCATTTTGGCGGCGGTCAGATCGCGCCCCCGCGACGTTGCGGTGTTGGGGATGGCGACGATGATCATTTCCGGTATTTCGCCGGCGCTCTGGCTGAGCCAGTCAACCATGCCGCTGACCAGGGAAAAATGCGTCTCGCCATCCAGGGTGTAAAGAACCGGGTAGCGGGTGTCAGGAGACGTCTGGTAGCTTTTGGGCAGGCTGACGATCAGGTCCCGCTCTTCTCCCAGGGGCTGGGAGTTTATGCTGATCCGATCACCGGCAACAACCGGGTTCTGACCGGTATTTTCGGCAGCCAGCGCGGCCGAAAAAAGAGTGAGTGAGAGTGCTGCGCAAAATGCGCATAATCTGTAAAACATGGTTTTTCCTTTCGGTTTGGTAGGTGATATTATGTGATTACGTGCCGTCAGGCGGGCGGATTTTTCAGGGAGAAAATATCCTCGACCGGGACGCCGAATTGCCGCGCAAGTTTCAGGGCGATCACGGTCGAAGGGACGAACCTGCCAACCTCGATGGTGCTGATCGTTTTACGGGAAACGCCAATCAGTTCTGCAAGCTCGCCTTGGCTGAGCCGGTGTTCGGCGCGAAAGACGCGGATACGATTATCAAGTTCATGGCTCACTTTTCCACCCCTTCGCCATCGTCAAACAAATCCGTGTCCGCCCTGTGGGACAGAAGGAAAAATGCTATACCGAACGAGCCGAGCATCACCACAAGGATAATTTCGATAAAAAACGCCGTTGGAATTTCCGTGAAGTGCCGTTTGGTGGCGACATCAAGGATCACCAGCATCAAAAAGGTTATGGAAAAACCCTTTTCAAAAGAGCGTCTAAAGATATCAATAACGTAGCCGTTCGGCTCAAAGAAGCGGTGCTCCGGTTTGTATTTTAAAAGCTTGAATCGAAAACCGGCGGGTATCAGGATAATAACCGCGAGCCCTGTCAAAACAATTTCGGTCCAATCCAGGATATTGAGAAGAGAGCCATCCGCAAAATGCATGGCCGCGGATGTGGCAAATTTCAGAGAGAATAACAATAAGGCAATCGCAACGGCATGCATGAATTTATCAAGCACTTCAGCAATCGGTTCCGGTTTCTTTTTACTCATTGGTCTTTCCTTTGATTATTTTACTCGGGTATCATAATGAGATTAAAAGTTATCAATAAGATACTCATAGGTATCACATAGGGCAATAAAACTCCCATGTCAAGAAGTTTGCTTTGAAAGAAAACTTGACCGGGCTGCCGGCCGTGAATGCAGGCCGCGCGGGGTTGTTCACAGCTGACGTCTATGCGCGTTCGGCCAGTCAATCCTCGACATCGCGAAAACTCATGGTGCAGCACAAGCAGGGACAAATGGTTTGCCGGATGGTATCTGGGTGAAAGCGATGGCGATGATACGAGATTCCCAGCATCCCCTCCATTAGCAATAAAAGAATCCAATTTCCGAGTTAACGCGGCAGACCCGTAATTTACGCCAGCTTGCTGCCGCGTCTGGTAAAAGAGCCGCGCCGGCTAGCGTTCCGCCTGTCGCTATGACACTGGAGGATCTGATTACAAACCGGTCATTTCTGGACCGGGCCCTGGTCCTGATACCAGAGCTTTGGCAGAGTTTTTTGACGGGGCCACAGTTCCTCCAGCGTGTCATCATCATAGAGGCGGCCATTCATCATCACCCGGTGAATGTCGGCGGTATTCTTGAGATCGCTGCGCGGATCGGCATTCAAAATCACCAGATCGGCAAACTTGCCGGGCTCGATAGATCCCACTTCATCGCCATGTCCGATAATATGCGCGCCGTCTATCGTCGCGGCTTTTAAGACCTCCATCGGGGTGGCGTTGCCCGACCCCAGAGCCCACATTTCCCAGTGATAGCCAAGCCCCTGGAACTGGCCGTGACTGCCAATCCCGACCTTGCCGCCGGCGCGCTGTACCGCAATCGCGCTATCGGCCACCCGGGTGAAGGCATATTCCTCGGTTCTGACCCACGGGCGGCGCTTGGTTGACTGGTCAAGCACATTATGCGGCATAAAACGGTTCATCTTGACATTATCGTGCGGGTTCATTGTGGTATAAAAGAAATTCTCCCCCCACGGTCCGCCATAAGTCACCAGAAGGGTTGGCGTATAGCCGATCCCGGTCTGCGCGGCCAGTTCGACGACGTCCTTGTAAAGCGGGATGATCGGCAGATTATGTTCGTTACCGGCAAACCCGTCAATCATATGGGTGAGGTCAAGCTTGGCATCCAGCCCGCCCTCGGTCGTTGGCATAATCCCGACTTCTTTAGCGGCTTCGATCACATACTGGCGCTGTTGCCGGTTGCCCGTCAGATAGGCCTTGATATTTTTCGTGCGGTAATGGTCCTTATAGCGGGTCAGCACTTTGACCGCCTGTTCCTTCGATTTGATGACCGTATCGGAGAACACGCCAGGACCCGTTGACCACGCCCGTAAACCGATCATCCGGCCGGCTTCCACCATATCCTGAAAGACAAAAATATCGGTGGTGCCGGTTTGCACATCAAGGCCGCTGGTGACGCCAAAGGCCACATTTGCCAGAAACGGCCAGAAATACTCCTCTATGACATCATTGCGTGACCAGTTGCGCCAATGGCCGTGACTGTCGACAAAGCCCGGAGTGATAAACTTGCCGGACATATCGCGGATTTCCGCGCCATTCGGCACGTCAAGGCTGCCGCGTGCGCCAACGGCCGCAAACCGGCCGTCAGTGATCAGCAGATCGGCATTTTCAATAACACCCTGCCCGCCCATCGTAATAACGGTTGCTCCCTGAAGCAGGATAGTCCCTTGCGGATGATCGCGCGGCACAACCACATCCGCCTTATAGCTTTTGTATGGCTTCGGCTTTTCTTTTTCCTCCGCCTCAGCGTCAGCCTCGGCATCGGCGGAATCCCCGCCCTGCGCAGCCGCTTCGGCGTCTTCGGCATTTTCTTCGCTCTTTTCGGGCTTCACCCATTCAACATCGGCAAGCGCCTGCGTGTAAATGGTGCTGCCGACCGACCAGATGATGCTTTTTCCATCCTTGGACCAGTCAAAATAATCCACGCCGTAATCCGAAAGGGTATTGAGCGGCAGGACCGGCCCGCCAAGATCAACCGTTACCGCCTCGCGGTTTACAGTTGGCACAGCGATAAGCTGCAACTGTTCCTGAGACCTGGCGAGCGCATAACGGCCGTCAGGGCTGAGACGGATATCGCGCGCAGGCACCGGCTTGGTCGCGGAATAGAAACCGACGCCCGTTACCTTCAGGTGTTCGCGCCGGTCGGTGCCGTCAAGCCGGACAGAAAACAGCCCGCCCGGCCCGCCATACAGATAAACCCGGTCCCTGGCGTTGCCG
This sequence comes from Alphaproteobacteria bacterium, assembly GCA_021774625.1. GTDB lineage: Bacteria > Pseudomonadota > Alphaproteobacteria > Sphingomonadales > JAKSBY01 > JAJFIV01. The sequence goes on from JAJFIV010000031.1 coordinate 93,662, forward strand.
AAATGCACCGTTCCAAACTGGTTGCCGGACAAAATAACCCGCGGCGCCCCGGTTTCTATATTCAGGGCAATCAAGTCACGCTGGGCATTTGCATCTCCGTCATTAAACTGGTCGTTGGAGGCTCGAATCACAACGATTTCATCGCCTGCCGGTGTGAAATTCGGCTCGGAATAATAGCCGGGGACCTTGCTGATTCGTTCCGGCCGCGACCGGCCGTCGGCGCGCATGCGCCACACATGGCCGCCATCCGCTGTCCAGCTGACAAATGTCAGATAGCGGCCATCCTGCGACCAGCCTGGCTGGAAAATCTGCGTCCCGGCCCGGGCTATTTTCGCCGGTTTGGCATCCGCCGCCAAGGTCATTGAATACAGCTCACCAAGCGCCGAGAAAACCACCGAGTTGGCGTTCGGAGATAAAGCCGGTTTCTGGATCATCCGTGCCACTACCGGGCCTTTTGGATCCCTGGTCTGATTGATCAGATCCGGTCCCACATCCATTTTCACCTTGGCCGTGAAGGGAATATTGGTGCGCCTGCCGTCGGCAATGCTGATCCGTTCTATTTTACCGCCGCTGGTGGTGATAATCGCGCTGCCGTCCGGCGTGAAACTATAGGCCGGCAGCAGATCGCGCGTGGCCCGGGATTCCTGATCGTCCCGCGTGATGGGATAAGCCAGCCAGCGGTCCTCGCCGGTTTCCAGATTCCGCACCCGGAAACCACTATCGGTTTCATGCCTGGTGCCGTAAACCAGCATTTTACCGTCCGGCGATATTTGCGGGCGCACGGCGCCGCCATAGGCTGTCACGATCGTGTCCGTGGTGCCTTCCTGCAAATCCCGCCGCACGATACTCCAGGGAAAGCCCGTCATATTATACTGAAAGCCGCCCAGCCGGGTCGCGTAATAGAGGTAGCGGCCGTCTTTCGATACCGAAACGCCCTGCGCATTCGGCTGCTGGTCCCGCGGCGTCTCATCCCCTTTTGGAAGGGAATTGGTGATCTGAATACCCTTGCCGCCATGCTTGTGATACATCCAGATTTCATTGGCGCCGATCCCGTTTGAAAGCTGGGAAATGAAAATATAATTGCCGTCGGCCGACCAGGCCGGACTCATGCCCTCGCCTTTGGTCATTGAGGAGAGCTTCTTCGGCTCGCTGCCGTCCGCATTGGCTATATAGAGATTCTCCGACCCGTCCTGATCCGAGAGGAAGGCGATCTGTGCGCCGTCCGGTGAATAAACCGGCTGACTTTGAAATGCTATGCCGGTGACGAGCGGTGTGGCTTCGCCGCCGGTTGCCGGCAGTGTATAGATATCGCCCAGCAATTCAAAAATGATGGCGCCGCCGTCAGGCGAAACATCCAGCGACATCCAGGTCGCTTCATCGGTTTCAAATTCAACGCTGCGTTCAGCCTTCAGCGGCAAACCCTTTTTCTTGTCTTTCTTGCCACCATTTGCTGTGGCGTCATCGTCTTGCGCCCATGCTGCGACAGGAGGTTCCACCCAGATTTCAGAGACCGCGTCGCTTTGCGGCGGAAAATCCTGGGCTGCTGTTGCCGGGGCAAGCAGAAGACTGCCGGCAAAGATAACGGCAATATTTCTTTTGTAGGATGTTTCGATTGGCACGTCTGTTCCCTCCCCGGGTAAATGTCTCATTCTGACCTCAAAAGCTGCAGAAACCCTAGCGGCCCATTGAGCCGAGTTCAAATATAATTTGGCAAGGTCACAGGAAAGTTGGCGGCCATGGAAGATAAAAAGTTTACAAGACTGTAATTTCATTCATAGTTTCCATGTCTGCCAGATGACGGCTGGAACATTCCGGGGGTATGGGGAGCGGTTGATGACACTTGGTCTACTGATTTTGGCGGTTGCGGCTTTGGTGTTTGCCATGGTCGCCAAACGGCTGGCGACATCTCTTTTGACGGCCCCCATGATTTTTATTGCTCTTGGCTTTTTATTTTCAAAAACCGGATTGCTGCCGCATGAGGGCGCCGAGACCGGTCTTCATCTGGTTGCCGAACTGGCGCTGATTTTACTGTTATTTCTTGATGCGGCAAAAACCGATCTGATGGCGCTGCGCAGAAACCATTTATGGTCTGCGCGGATGCTTCTGATTGGCCTTCCACTCGCGATGATGCTGGGGACCGCTGCGGTGTGGATATTCCTGCCGGATTGGCCGATCGTCGCGCTGGCGCTCATCGCCTCGCTGCTTGCGCCGACCGATGCTGCACTTGGGCAGGCTGTCATAACCAATCCCGCCGTGCCGCGAAGACCAAGAAGGGCCCTGACGGTTGAAAGCGGACTGAATGACGGATTTGCCCTGCCTGCGGTATTGCTGTTTGCGAGTCTTACGGCAAATGTGGCAGAGCAGGACAGCACCAACTGGCTCCTGTTCGGGGCAAAGCAATTAGCGTTTGGCCCGCTGATCGGTATCATCGTGGGTCTGACCGGAGGGTTTATTTTGCTTCGCGCCAGGGATCGCGATCTGACGTCGGATACTTTTGAGGGAATTGGCGCGATTGCCCTGGCGGGCACCGCTTATCTTGGCGCAACGCAAATTGGCGGTAATGGTTTTATCGCCGCTTTCGTTGCCGGTCTCTGTTTTGGCAGCGTCACCAAGGGCCGGTGCAAGTTTGTCTATGAATTCACGGAAAGCGAGGGCCAGCTCCTCACCTGGGGCGCTTTCTTCCTGATTGGCCTGGTTCTGGTTCCCGAAGCGCTGAACCATCTTTCAGCGCCAATTCTGGCTATTGTCCTGGTCAGCCTTTTTGTCGTCCGCCCCGTTGCAATATGGATCTCTCTTATCGGAACCGACGCGTCGGCGACAACCCGTCTCTTCTTCGGCTGGTTCGGCCCGCGCGGACTTGCGACGGCGTTATTTGCCCTGCTGATCGTAGAGAAGATTGATCATGGGTTCTCTGAAACCGCCTTGGCAGTCGCCATCAATGCCGTCTGGATCAGCGCTCTTCTCCACGGGCTGAGCGCCGCCCCCGGCGCAAAATGGTATGCGGCCCGGATCAAAAAAATGGGCGACTGCGCAGAAACCAAACCGGTGAAAACACCGCCCGGCCGCTAACGGTCTTCACTCTCTTCCGCTTCAAGCAACGCGCGCTGGGCCGCAATAGTATTTTGCATTTTCTGCTGCAATTCCTGAAAACCCGGTTCGCCTCTCAGGCTTTCCAGGGCGATATCGCGATCCAGCCATGGCGTGATGAAGCCCTTGTCATAGGCCGTTTTCAGATGGGTTATGGCCTCGTCTGTCTTGCCGTCCAGGGCCGCCACGGCCGCTCGCATATAATCCGAACCATAGGTATTGATACCGATCGCTGCCTGGTTTTCAATGAAGGTTCGGATTTCCGCCAGCATCTCTTGGGCCGCTGCCTCATCGCCGGTTTTTTGCCGCAGAGCAGCCAATATGACTGCGGCAGGCTGATTGACATCGATTAGAAAGAGAAGAGATGCGCCGCCGCTCGTTATTTCCGCCAGCGGCTCCAGAAAATCCCGGGCTTTCTGATAATTTCCCGAATAGGTTTCGACAAAGGCGGCGAGGGCAAGATTAACCGGCTGGCTGTTCGGTTGATCTTCGAAACGCTTTTGATAGATTGCGGCCGCTTCCTCATAGCGGCCTTCGATTGTAAAAAGAATATCCCTGACCTCATACAGATATTCGGCCGCTTTCCGGGTCATGCCGAGTGTGAGATAGACGCTTCCCAGCCCCTGGCGGGCGCCGGGACTGCTGGGGGCGAGTTCCAGCGCCTTTTTAATCCAGCGCGCCGCTTCAACATATTGACCGGCGGTCAGCGCAACATTACCCATCCCAAGATATCCCGAAGGATTGGCCGGATTGAGGGTAATCAGCTTTTGATAGCGGACGCGCGCTTCCCCGGTTTTGCCGCGTGCCAGCATTTGTCCCGCATAGTTGCCATTTGCGGGGATGGAAAAGGGGTCGATTTCAAGGGTCCGTTCCAGCATTTCGAGCGATTCTTCGTCTTTCCCGATGCCGCCAAGAAGATTGGCAAGCCACAAATGGGCGTTTGCAAGGTTCGGATTAAGTTCGATAGCGCGGCGCAATTCAGCCTCGGCGTCAGCCAGCTGAAACTGCTCACTAAGCAGCAAGCCAAGCGATGCATGAGCCTCCGCGAGGCCCGGGTCGAGCGCCAAAGCCATCTCGATCAACGGTCGCGCCTTTGCCATTGCTTCTTCGGACGGGATGGTTCCATAAGCAGAGGTCGTGTTTCGAAGCAGCATATAGCTGTCGGCCAAGCCCACATAGGCGGGGGCGTAATCGGGATCTTCCGCGATGGCCTGTTGAAAAAAGGAAAGCGCCTTTTCCAGCTCGTCCCGGCGGCGCTGGGTAAAGTGATAACGGCCCTGCAGATAAAGATTATAAGCCTCCATGCTGGCCATATGCTGGACAGGCTCCACAGTCATTTCCACACCGAGATGGGTTTTCAAAGCACCGGCAATGGCGCCGGATATCTCATCCTGTATGGCAAAAATATCATCCAGCTGCCGGTCATAGGTCTCCGACCAGAGATGGTAGCCATCCGCAGTATTGATCAATTGGGCCGTAATGCGCAGCTGGGTGCCGGCTTTTCTGACACTTCCTTCCAGCACGGTCGCCACATTCAGTTCTTCACCGATGGTCTGTATATTTTCGTTGCGGCCCCTGAAAGCGAAGGAGGATGTGCGCGCGGCGACCCGAAGGCCATCCGTTTTGGCGAGAACATTCAGCAGTTCTTCCGCGATGCCGTCCGAAAAATATTCCTGATCCCGCTCGGGGCTTAAATCGACAAAAGGCAGGACGGCGATGGATTTGCCGGTGATTTCCGCAAAACTTTTGTCCGGCTTCTGCAGGTGTTTGTCATATATAAAATAACTGAGCGCCACCAACAGGGCGCCGATAATCACGAAATCGATTCTGCGGCTGAGGAAAGCGGAAGAGGCAGCAGACTTATCCGTTTCTGTGGTCCGCTTAATGCCGTCCGGCGTAATGTCGAACAGCCATGTCAGCAGGATGACAACCGGGAAACCGGCTATGACGATGATCACGACCGCACGGGCGGTCCAATCCGGCATCAGCAGGATCGGAAAAACATCACTGGCGATCTGAACGGCAATCCAGCCAATGACCGCGTAGGCGGCGATCACGCGAAAGACCCGCCGGCGTTTCAACTCTTCGATAAAATCGCTCATATGGCCAACCCCGATAGCCGAACCGGCCGGACCTTATCATTCAATGGCTTAAGCGGCCAGTTTTTTAAGATTGCGGGCCCATTGCCACATTAGCCACCAGTAGGTGAGGCGGTCCGGACTCAATGATTTCAACGGCCGCCCCCACGGCGATTGTTCCCAAATTGCGGGGAATGGCGTTCTGGCCAAAATACACGCCGCCATTGGCTCCCCGGCGCAATTTCGCCAGGGTCTTCAGGGGCTCTTTCGGCGTTGCTTCCCCACTGACCTGATCGACAATGGTCGTGGCGCAGCGGTCGCAGGGTTTGACGATGTCGAAGAGGATTGTCCCGATGCGGATTTGCCGCCAGTTATCTTCCTCAAAAGCGCGGGCGCCTCTGATCACCAGATTGGGCCTGAAACGATCCATGGCAATGGGGCTGGTAAAGTGCGGATCAAGGGCCGCCAGTGAGGCCGCATTTGTAATCAGAACCGGATAGGCGTCGGCAAAGCCCACTTCATCGCCCGCCCTGCCAAAATCCGGATTTACCGGACGTTTTTTATCATCATCGATCCGCACCAGCCGGACCGGCCTTTGCAGAATATTGGAAAGCCATGTGGCGGCTTCACCGCCTGCATCCCAGGCGGAACAACGATCCCGCCATACCGTTGCCGTGACATTGATTCCCCTGTCTGCCGGGTTTGGGACGGCGTGTTGTTCCGCGCCATTTTTCAGAGTCAGCCCGCCCCGTCCGTCCGGGATGGCGGAAATCGCCGCAAGTTTCGGTGTGCTGCGCTGGCTGAGAAAAATATTATTCTGATCGACAATCATCCATAACCGGTCACCTTTTGGTCCGCGCATGGTTATTTCGACTGATGTTTTTTCGATCCCGCGCAATGATTTTACCGGATAAAAAAAGCTATGAGAAAGATGGGGTATAGGCATAGAGTTTAACCTCATGCGTCGGCCTGGAGGGAATGGGTATGCTTAACCGAAAAACCGGAATTATGCGATTGATTTTGGCGGCTATTCTGCCGCTTGCCGCTGCCGGCTGGCAGGAGGAAGAAGAACCGGCCGCTGTCACCATCGATTACATTGCCCATGCGTCTTTTCAGATCACTTCACAAAAGGGCGTCCGCATCGTTATTGATCCCTATGCCGACAAAGTCTGGCTCGGCTATGATTATCCAAAAAATATTGAGACCGATGCGGTTCTGATCACGCACCCGCATTATGATCATGACGGCGGTGAATATATGGGCCGGTCATTGCCTTTTCCGTCTGAGCCCCGGATATTCCGTCATCCCGGACAATTCCAGCTTGAGGATGTCAGGCTGACCGGATTCCAGGGAAGACATGCGGAGCCCTATGGCAGGGAATTTGGGCGGTTTAATACGGTCTGGGCTGTTGAAACCGGAGCCATCCGCATCGTCCACTGGGGGGATAATGAACCGGTTTCCGACGCTCTTGCCGATCAGTTGGGGGCGGTGGATATCCTGATGCTTCCCATCGATGGTGAAGAGCACCTTTTAACTTTCGATGCGGTGAGCGCTATCCTGAAGCGCCTGCGGCCGCGCATTGTCATTCCGATACATTACAGAATTCCTGAACTGGAACCCGGAGACGGTCCCGATGACCTGGGTGAAATCGCGCCATGGCTGAATATTTATGATGGCCTGGTCATCCAAAAAAGTGATCACCGGGCCATATTTTCCGCAATTGACCTGCCCGAACCTTCCGAACAGCCTGTCATCGTGATTTTTCAGCCTTCACCGGAAATTTAACCATAAGTTGCAGCGGACAGTTACTTCCCCTTAACCAATTGCCGGTAAAAGGTTTAAGTGAAATTGGGGGGAACTGTAATGGCGCCGGGCCGGGCCATCGCCGACAAAGGGAATGATCGCGGAGCCGTGAGCTCCATGGTCGGACTTATCTGGAAAACGCATTTCATGCGCTATTACCACATCACGTTGTGGGCCATGGCGCTGGCGGTGGTGACAAGCTGGGCAACTGCTTTCCTCTGGTATCTGGCAACCATCGCAGGCGCCTGCATCCGCTCCGTGCTTGAAAAGAAAATGCAGAAAAAGGCGCAGTCCGGAAATTTGCCGGCTTCCTCACACTGGGCCTATCCGCTGATCGCCACCTTCGCCAATTCCTTCTGGGCCGTGGCCCCATATCTCGCCTGGACCGGCGGGCATCCCTATGGAGAAATGCTGGCGGTCATCCTGCTGGCCTCCGGCTATATGCTGGTCACAACGCAGTTTCGCGGTTTCCCTAAATATATACTCCTGTTCGGCTCGCCCTATACACTCGTGATCGTTTATCTGCTGGCACTCGAAGTGAACGCGCCGATTTTCTGGCCGTTCGCGGTGGGTCTTGTGGCGCTCTTTTCCGCCAAATATTTTGCGATCGTTTATGGATCATTGGCTCACCGGCAGATTGTTGAAGGTCAGGCGGCGCAGGATAAGCTTATCAAGGAGCTGGAAAAAGCGCGGGACGAGGCCGAGGCAGCCAATAAGGCAAAATCCACTTTTCTGGCGATGATCAGTCATGAACTTCGCACCCCGATGAATGGAGTCTTGGGAGCCGCAAGGCTGCTGGCAAGATCCGACCTGAACAAGGACCAGAGGGACCATCTTTACATTCTTGAAGCTTCCTCCAGTTCGCTGATGACCCTGCTCAATGATATTCTCGATTTTTCCAAGATTGAGGCCGAACGCCTGACTTTTGAGCGAATTGAGGTGGATATCAAGGCGCTGCTGGAAAGGCTGGCCGGCGCGTGGCGGGGGATTGCCGCGGAAAAAGGCCTGACGTTTGACATGGCGATCCCGGATACCTTGCCGGGGCGGGTAATGTCTGATCCGACACGAATCTCCCAGATTCTTCATAATCTTTTGTCGAATGCCGTCAAATATACACCGGAGGGCATTGTTCGCTTTGAGGCGCATGTCAGTGATCAAAATGATCGAAATATCGAATTGACGGTCCATGTGAAGGACAGCGGCCCTGGTATCAGGCGGGATGATTTGCAGCGTTTGTTCCAGCCCTTCGAGCAACTGGATGCGTCCCGCACCCGCACCCATGGCGGCACCGGTCTCGGTCTGGCGATTGCCCGGCAGCTTGCGAATAATATGGGCGGGGATATCCGGGTGGAATCAGAAGAGGGCAAGGGTTCGGTCTTCACCGTCATATTCCGGTTTGATGTCGTGGATTGGGCGACCGGCGCCGCCGGGGAGAATGCTGCCGACGTTACAGGCGCGGTTTGCGCCATCCCCAAAAGGATTCTGGTGGTTGAAGACCATCCGTTGAACTGCAAACTGATAGAAAGCTTCCTTGTGCCTCTTGGGCACCGGCTGACTTTTGCCAATAATGGCCGGCAGGCGCTTGAGGCGCTGAGAGACACCTGTTTTGACGTGATTCTGATGGATGTCCACATGCCTAAAATGGACGGATTGGAAGCAACCAGGCTTATTCGCGCAGGCGATTCCGCGAATGCCGGGCGGCCCATCATTATGCTGTCCGCCGGCGCCATGGCGGAGGAACGCAAGGAAGGCATGAAAGCCGGGGCCGATACCTATGTCACCAAGCCCATAGATCCCGATGAACTGGTTGCGGCCATTGAGCGGTTTACAGAGGATAAACCGGGCCAACCAACACGATCCGAGCCGGAGACAGTCGGCCCTTAAGCGATTGCTGACAGATCGGCTTTCGCCGCCGATTTCGGCGACATTTCCAGCATCCGCTCCAGGGGTTTGAGGGCGCGAAGGCGGATATCTTCCGGTATTGTGATCCGTGGTTTTAAGTCCCGCAGCGCGAGATAAAGCTTTTCCATGGTGTTGAGCGCCATGAAGGGACAGGCATTGCAGTTGCAATTGCCGTCAGCCCCCGGCGCGCCGATAAAGCTCTTGTGCGGGGCCGCTTTTTCCATCTGATGTATGATATGCGGTTCGGTTGCGATGAGGAAAGTCCCGGCATCGCTTTCCAGTACATATTTCAGAATGGAAGATGTGGACCCCACATGATCCGCATGGTCCAGAATATGCGGCGGGCATTCCGGGTGCGCGGCGACAGGAGCGCCGGGATTGCGGACTTTCAGTCTGATCAGTTCTTTTTCCGAAAACTGTTCATGAACGATACAGGCCCCGTCCCACAGCAGCATATCGCGGCCGGTCTTGCGGGACAGATAAGCCCCCAGATAACGGTCGGGCGCAAACAGGATCGGCTGATCCGCAGGAATCTGGCTGATGATGGCTTCCGCGTTGGAAGATGTGACAATGATATCCGTGTGGGCCTTCACGGCCGCCGAGCAATTGATGTAGGTCAGTGAAATATGGCCGGGATGTTCGGCGCGGAATTTGCCGAATGCGTCAGGCGGGCAGGAATCTTCCAGCGAGCATCCGGCCTTGATGTCCGGTAAAATAACGGTTTTTTCCGGCGAGAGGATTTTCGCCACTTCCGCCATGAAACGCACTCCGCAAAAGGCGATGACATCGGCATCCGTAGCAGCGGCCTTACGTGATAAATCGAGGGAGTCGCCGACAAAATCGGCAATATCCTGAATGGCCGGTTCCTGATAATAATGGGCAAGGATGACCGCATTGCGCGCGGATTTCAAACGGCGAATCTCTGCTTCCAGGTCCTTACCGGCGGTAATGGCAACGGGTGAATTCATCGCTCTGTCTTCAGCTGTTTCATCATTCAGCCCATATATAGGGCATTTTTTTGAGATTCACACAACCGTCATATTAAACCAGTGAAAAAATACTTTCTGCGCTTAACGGAGCACCGCATGCGACCCGTCCCTGTTGCGTCAGATCGATCAGATGGGCGAGGACGGACCGGGCCGCTGCGGCATGCAGGTTTTTCGGCGTAGAGGCGTAAAGCCGCTCGACAATTCCGCCAATGGTTGACGGGTTATTGCCAAGGACAGACAGGATTTGCCCGGCCCGCATGTTGCGATGGGCGATCAGCGCGCGGATAAAGGATTTCGGGTTTTCGACCGGCGGGCCGTGGGTCGGATAAAGGATGCCGTCACCGCGGTCCAGAAGCTTGCGCAGGCTCGCCAGATAGGCGGCCATATCCCCGTCCGGCGGCGAAATGACCGTGGTGGCCCAGCCCATAATATGGTCGCCCGTGAACAGGGCTTTCTCTTCCAAAAGCGCATAACAGGTGTGATTGGAAGTATGGCCCGGCGTGTGCAGGACTTCGATGGTCCAGCCCGCGCCGGAAACCGTTTCCCGGTCTTTCAGAAAAATATCGGGGGTGAATTCTTTATCGGCGCCTTCTTCCACCTTATCGCCAAATCCCGCAATGACTTTCCCCGATCCATGGGGGCCGAATGCGTATATTTTCGCACCCGTTTGCTGCGCCAGGATTTTTGCGGCAGGGGAATGGTCGATATGCGTATGGGTGACCAGAATATGGCTGACGGTTTCTCCTTTTAGCGCCGCCAGAAGCGCTGCAATATGGCCATCAAGCAGCGGGCCCGGATCAATGACTGCCGGCGCGCCATGGCCAATGATATAAGTGCCGGTCCCGGTATAGGTATAGGGGCCGGGATTGCGCGCGGTTACGCACCGGATCAGGGGGCTGATCGCAATGGATTCACCGTAGCGGACGCGTGTATCATGGACAAAGGGAACGGACATCCGTTCATGCTATAGTCTGATTCAGAAGGGTTGAATACGGATAATTTTAAAAGGCCGGGCAACGCCGTCATGCTCGGTGATGGTGACATATTCGCCCTCCGTGAGTTTATGGGATTCCAGATGGAAGAAGGGTTCATTGTCTTCCTCGCCCGGCTCATAGGAGATCGCCCACTTATTGCCGCGGCTATGGATCAGATTGCCATATTCATCCGCTTCTCCTTCCCAGAAGCGATGGACGGTGCATTGTTTTTTATGAGCCCGCCATGTCTCCGCATCAAGAAAGCCGTCGTGGCTGATCGGCGCAATAATATCATAACCATAAAGACTGCTGCCCTGGGGATGATCAGGGGTGCGTCCAAGTTCCAGCCGTATTTTTTTTAAGGTCATGACAATATCTTCCGCATTGAATTTTTCAATTCAATGTAGGAGGGCTAATCTTCAGGCGGCTTTGATCTGGATCAATAATCCAGGTCTGGCCCTGTTAAATTCATCCATTATGTTTTCAACACAGTATCCCTCTGGGCAGAAACAGGCTTTGAGCATGACACTAAGCATGGCCATACTGCTTGTGGGAAAGGCCGCTGAGGGCCAGCAACCACTTTGTTTCATCCTCAATAGCCCGCCAGTAAAGCCATTCATTCTTCCGGCCCTCAAGTTCCGCCATGCGCTGTTCGCGCCGTGCTTCCCCAATGGCGTTATCGCCAAACATGGCAATCAGAATGTCGGCGCCCTGCTCGATCTGGTTATAGTGATTGTGGGTCATCATGGCCGTCTCTCCTCAAGCATAATAAGCAGACACGAGCAAAAGCCGGGCCAATACAGATGATTTTTACAAAGCATTGATATTAAATAGTTTTCGTGTTTTCGGAAAATTGAGACTCAGGATTTTTTGGCACAGAACGAACCAGATGTATCATTTTGAAACAGTTATTGCTGTCCCGTTTCGGGATTCAGGCCTGGCCCGTTGTCCTCTGTTGAAAAGCCATAAGCCTGAAAGCGGAGTTTTGATGCCCCGCTCTGCAGGAATTTTAGGAACTGGCGGGCTTTTTTGCCGTCATTCTGTTTCATGATCACGGCCCAGTATTCGATGGGGCTGTGAAGCTCCGCCGGAACGGCAGCGATAAGAGAAACCCGGGTGCTGATATACGCGTCGGTCGCATAGACGATGCCATAGGGTGCGGCGCCGCTTTCTACCAGCGCCAGCGCAGATCGGACATTGGCCGCCGGGGCAATTTGCTTTTCAAGCGCTTTCCAAAGGCCGAGCGCTTCCAGGGCCTGTCTGGCATGGATACCGGCCGGGACGGTGTCTGGCGCGGCCATGGCGAGACGGTTTGCGCCTAATCGGGAGAGAGCGTCCGTGAAGGAAATATCCGGCTCGGCATTCAAGTCTGTCTGCGCAATCAGCACCAGCCTGTTGCCGGCGATTTTTACCGGACTGTCCGGAGCGAGGGTCGCCCTGTCCCCGAGATAATCAACCCACCGCCGGTTGGCGGAGATAAAAAGCGCCGCCGGGGCGCCAAATTCGATCTGGCGGGCGAGAATGGCGGAGGAAGCAAAAGACAATCTGACTTTGGCCCCCGTTTCCCGTTTATAATCGGCAGCGATATCATTCATGACATTGGTCAGGCTGGCCGCCGCGAAGATCAGGGGTTCCTGGTTCTCGTCCGCCCGCAACGGCCCCGCTAAAAGGCCGAGAACGAAAAATGGTAACAATCGAAAGATCATGAAGGGGCCCCTTGCAATTTTTATCCCTGTTGGAGGCGACAGGGCCAATCAATTTCGCTATAGTTAACAAAATCACCGCAAATAAAAAAGGGAGGTATTATGATTACCCTGTCTGTCAATGGCGAGGAACGGGAGTTTGACGGCGACCCGGAAATGCCGCTTTTGTGGTATCTGCGTGATGAACTTGGTTATACCGGCACAAAATTCGGCTGCGGCGCAGGGCTATGCGGGGCCTGTACGGTGCATCAGGACGGGGTCGCAACCCGGTCCTGCATGACGCAGATGCTGGATGTGGATGGGGTTGCTATCACCACAATCGAAGGTCTGAGCAAAGACGGCAGCCATCCGGTTCAGCTTGCCTGGATCAAACATAAAGTGCCCCAGTGCGGCTATTGTCAGGCGGGACAGATCATGCAGGCGGCTTCCTTATTGGCGGAAAATTCCAATCCGAGCGATGAGGATATCGACACGGCCATGTGGGGCAATATCTGCCGCTGCGGCACCTATCAGCGGGTCAGGGCGGCCATCAAAACAGCGGCGGGAGACCTATGATGAGAGCGATCCGGAATGTTTCCCGTCGGGGATTTTTGAAGAGCACAGCGGCCGCCGGTTTCATCATCGGGCTGCAACTGCCGAACAAGATCGTGCAGGGACAACAGGCGGTGGAGGACGACAAATTCGCGCCCAATCTGTTTGTCCGCATTGATGATCAGGGAACGGTCACCATCATTGCGCCCCGGCCCGATATGGGGCAGGCGGTGCGCACAGCCCTGCCGCAGATTCTGGCCGACGAACTGGAAGCCGACTGGGACCGGATTGAAGTCGAACAGGCGCTGGCCGACGTGAAATACGGCCCGCAAGGGGTAGGCGCATCCGACAGTGTGCGCGATTCCTTTATGATGCTGCGCCAGGCCGGTGCGGCGGCGCGCCAGATGCTGGTGCAGGCGGCCGCAAATGAATGGGGCGTGGATGCCGGAGACTGTGAAGCGCGCATGCACAAGGTGTATCACCCGGCCAGCGGACGCTCGGCGGATTACGGCGAACTGGCCATGGCGGCTTCCACCCTGCCGGTGCCGGATGCGGACAGCCTGACCCTCAAGGACGCCGCCGATTTCCGTTATATCGGCCAGGATATGGAAATTGTCGATTTGCGGGATATCGTCCGCGGCAAGGCCCAGTATGGTATTGATACGGTTGTCCCGGGCATGAAATACGCCAGCGTAGTGCGCTGCCCGGTTTTTGGCGGCAAGGTGAAAAGCTTTGATGACAGCGCCGCCCTGGATGTCGCCGGCGTTGAGCGGGTCTTCGAGATTGAAGGCGGCGGCGGTGCGCCGTCCTATAACAGCCTTGGCGGCGTGGCCGTGGTCGCCAATTCCACCTGGGCGGCGAAAAAAGGCGCCGATGCGCTAAGCATTGAATGGGATATGGGGCCCAATGCCGTCTATAATTCTGATGCCTACAAAACCCTGCTGCAGGAACGGGTCCGCCAGCCGGGCAAACTGATCCGGGAACAGGGCGATGTGGAGCAGGGCATGGCCTCAGCCGCAAAAACTGTAGAGGCGGAATATTATGTGCCCCATCTGGTGCACGCCACCATGGAACCCATGGCCGCCGTCGCCCATGTGGAGGGCGATAAGGTGCAACTGTGGATGCCGACCCAGGATCCGCAGGGCACCAAGAGCTTTATCAATCAGGCGCTTGGCTTCGCTGATGAGAATATCACCATCAACTGCACCCTGATGGGCGGCGGTTTCGGCAGGAAATCCAAGGCGGATTTCGGCGTCGAGGCGGTACGGATTTCGCGGGAAATCGGCGCCCCGGTAAAAGTGACCTGGTCGCGGGAGAATGAGATTCAGCACGGCTATTATCATGCGGTCTGCGCCCAGCGCCTGCGGGCGGGTCTTGATCATGACGGCCGCGCGATTGCCTGGCATCACTGCACGGCTTTCCCCTCCATCGGCTCCACTTTCCAGGAAGGAGCCACCTACGGCCTGGAGTTCGAAATCAATCAGGGGGTGGTCGATGTGCCTTTTGATATTCCCAACATCCGCTGTGAGAATGCCGAGGCCGAAGCCCATGTCCGGATCGGCTGGTTCCGCTCGGTCTGCAATATCAACCACGCCTTTGCGTTTAATTCCTTTGTTTCCGAAATGGCGGAAGCGGCAGGCGCAGATCCGGGCGCGTATCTGCTGCAGCTGATGGGCGAGCCCCGGTATTTCGATCCCAGCAATGAGAAAACCAAATTCTGGAATTACGGCAAGGAAACCGCCGATTATCCGTTTGATACGGGGCGGCTATCCCATGTGATCCGCGTTGCCATGGACAAGGCGGGCTGGGGCCGGGATCTGCCCAAGGGCCACGGCCTCGGCGTCGCCGCTCACAGAAGCTTCCTCACCTATGTGGCGGCCGTGGTGGAGGTCGCCGTGGATGACAATGGCGATCTGAGTATCCCGGCGGTGCATTATGCTGTGGATTGCGGCCTTGTGGTCAATCCCGACCGCATCCGCGCGCAGGTGGAAGGTGGGGCGGTTTATGGCGTCAGCCTGGCGCTCAATGGTGAAATCACCATGCGCGAAGGCGCGGTGGAGCAGAGCAATTTCCATGATTATGAAGTCTGCCGGATCGATAATGCGCCGGAAGTCCATGTGCATATCATTGAAAGCGATGAAAAGCCTACCGGCATCGGCGAGCCCCCGGTGCCGCCCTTTGCCCCGGCGCTGATCAATGCGATCCATGCCGCCACCGGAAAACGCATCCGCACCCTGCCGATCCGGGATCAGTTGCGGGCATGAGGCGCATCAAGGGTCGATCATCCGCGAATTTTGCGGTAAACAGGCCGAAATTCGCGCCGGGTTGAGCCCCGAACGAACCTGTATGCGCTATACTCAGGCCAAAGAACGTTCACAAACAGGGGGACGTCATGGCGACAGCAGCACATACAGATTTCCAGGGTCCACTGATCGTGGCCAAGGCAGGCGAGCGGCTGCAATCCATTGATATCCTGCGCGGTCTTGTGATGGTGATCATGGCGCTGGATCATTTCCGGGATTTTTTCTCAAGCGCAAATTTCTCGCCAACGGATCTTTCAAGCACCACGGTGATGTATTTTCTGACCCGCTGGATTACCCATTTCTGTGCGCCGGTTTTTGTCTTTCTGGCCGGCACATCCGCCTATCTGGCGCTGATGAAGGGAAAAAGCCGCAAAGAACTCGCCCGCTTCCTTGTCACACGCGGCTTATGGCTCATTGTGGTCGAGTTTGTTATTGTCGCGTTCGTTTGGAATTTTTCCTTTCTGGGTCCGATTTATGTTCAGGTGATATGGGTCATCGGCGTCTCGATGATTGTTCTCGGCGGGCTGATTTATCTGCCGCTGCCGGCAATTGCGGCGTTCGGTCTCCTGATGATTGCCCTTCATCATCTTCTGGACGGGATTCAGGCGCAGGATTTCGGCTCGCTGGCCCTGGTATGGGCCGTTCTCCATCAACCCTACCAAACCGGCATCGGCGGAATCGGATTTGCCATTATTTATCCGCTCATCCCATGGGTGGGGGTGATGGCCATCGGGTATGCCTTTGGCGTTTTTTATTTACGATCAGCAACGGATCGGCGAAAACTGTTTCTCACAATTGGCCTTGCCGTGATTGCCCTTTTCGTTATCGTCCGTTATCTGAATATCTATGGCGATCCCAATCCATGGCAGGGCCAGGATAATATCGCCTTCACGCTGCTCTCTTTTTTAAACACAACAAAATATCCGGCCTCATTATTATTTCTTCTGATGACGCTTGGTCCCGCCATTCTGCTGCTGGTGGCCTTTGAGAGCTGGTCCGGGCGGATCGCAGACTTTTTGCTGGTATTCGGACGTGTGCCCCTGTTTTTCTATATTTTCCATATCTTTCTCGGGCATGTCGCAATGATTGCCGCCGGGATGCTGCAGGGGTTTGAAATGACGCAAATGCTGGGGCCCTTTTGGGCGGCCCCGGGGGAGTATGGATTTGGCTTGCCCGGCGTTTACTTGATATGGGCGGGGCTGGTCTTGCTGCTATATCCTCTTTGCAAATGGTATGCCGGTGTAAAAAGGCGGTATAAACATCCGTTATTATCTTATCTGTAATGGGGACTCCATCTTAAGGATTGAGTAAGCCGCTTTTGTCATAATCACCTCACTGAAATACAGGACAAAAGGCCCGGGTTGGGGGCGGGTCTTGCCGGGAGGTAAGATTGCCGCAGAATGATCAAGATTTACTGGACGCGCCATCGGTGGATACCGATGAGTTTGACCTTCCGAAGGAAGCAACGCCCGAGGAATATTACCGCTGGCTGTCCGAGCGCAAACTTGAATTCCGCCATCCCAAGATCAAAGCGCTTTACGAATATTATGAATCCAAGCGCCCCGGCCCGGATATCATGCCCTCCCGCAATGATCTGGTGCTGAGGGATATTACCGAACATCTGCCCCATAACGTGCTGACCGAGGTGACTGGCGATCCCCGGGCCGGGCCGGACAGTTTTTTCTGCCGCATTTTTGGAAACACTCTCACCGAAGTTTTCGGTTATGAAATGTCGCGCAGGCTGCTTTCCGAATATCCCAAACAGGAGCGCATGCTGCGAACCTATTTCATCCATATGTTTGTAACGGAGAGTAAAAAGCCATTGTGTATTTATGGCCCTCTCATGGCTTCCGGAAAAGATTTCCTGAAAACCGAAGGGCTGTTTCTTCCCCTTTCCTATGACAAAGAACGGGTCGATCACATTCTCTGCGAACTGCGTTTCAGCGGCATTTCCTGATGATTCAAGTCTACAGATATTGAAAAATGCCTGCCGAGCAGGCGTATCACAACCTTTCGGCCTCCACGAAAGACTTTGCCGCCGCGATAGCCTGTTTCCGCTCTCTGATAATCTGTGCGAACGGTATGTTAGTCAGGACGCCCAGCCCCTCAAGCGTCTTGAGCGCATCTCCCTCAAGCCCGGATATAATCACATGGAGATTGTTTTTTTGGGATAGGCTGATCAGTTCATTGATCGCGAGTGCCGCGCTGGTATCAAGGTATCCCGTCAGGGAGAAATCATAGATAACAACCCGGCAGCCCGTCAGGGTTGGCGGCGCGCGCCGGGCCAGGTCGCGGGCGGAGGCGTAGGAAAAGGAACCATGTAATATCGTCACCAGAATTTTTCCGTCAGCCTGCCGTAACAAGGCTTTTTCCTCTTCGCTCAGCTGTTCAAGTTCTTCGGCGTTTGATGTCTGCTTAAGGCCTTTGATTTGTTCCGCTGCCTGATAGCGGGCGGTAACAAAGCTCGCAAGGATAATGCCGACCGCCACCGCAGTGATCAGATCGACAAAAACGGTCAACCCTAGCGTCACCAGCATGACGATAAATTTTTCACGGGGGGCGTGCCGCATACGGACCAAATATCCCCAATCGATAATATCCCAGCCCACTTTGATGAGTATGGCGGCAAGCACGCTATGCGGCACCATTGACACGATTGGTCCCGCTCCCAGCGCGACGGTCAGGAGAATAAGAGCATGTAAAATACCTGATACAGGGCTGTGTCCGCCAGCCCGCACATTTACGATCGTCCGCATGGTGGCGCCGGCGCCGGGCAGTGCGCCAAAAAGCCCCGCAATAAGATTTCCTATCCCCTGGCCTACAAGTTCTTTATCTGAGTCATGGTTCGTCTTCGTTATGGAATCGGCGACAAGCGAAGTGAGCAGGCTGTCTATGGTGCCCAGAAGCGCAAGAACGAATGCCGGCTGAAGTATTTTCATTATGTCGGCGAGGAAAAAAGACGGCGTGATGATGGATGGCAAACCCGAAGGCACAGCGCCGAGGACCGGCACCCCTTCGAAGATCGTGGCCCCCAATACGCTTCCGGCCAAAAGAGCCACCAACGGCGCGGGAATGATTCTCTGCAATTTAACAGGCCAGAAGATAATCAAAGTCAAACAGAATCCGGCAAGCATAAATGCCTTGAGATTGGCGAATGACGGATCAATTTCCACCAATGCTTGCAGTGTGCCGTATATTCCCGCGTCCGATGACGGCAGACCGATAAAGGGCAGGGTTTGCAGAATAAGGATGATCACGCCGATCCCGGTCATGAATCCCGATATGACGGAATAAGGCGTGTAAACGATATATCGTCCCAGACGAAGCATGCCGAATATAATCTGAATGACACCGCCAAGCATAACAATCAGAAAGGCTTCCGGAAGGTTGTTGGCGTGGCTGGCAATCACGGCCCCCATTACCACAGTCATGGGGCCAGTAGGACCAGATATCTGGGAGGCAGTGCCGCCAAATAATGTGGCAAAAAATCCGACGGCGATAGCGCCATAAAGACCTGCAATGGGACCAGCGCCTGAGGCAACGCCAAATGCGAGTGCAAGCGGCAGCGCAACAATGGAGGCGGTCAAACCGCCGAAAAAATCATTCTTGAAAGCCTTCAGGTTATAACCGGAGCGGAACGTTTTTAATAGAGACGGGGTAAAAAGCTGAATAAGGCTGTGACCCTTGTGCGAAACTTTTTCCGGTGCCCTGTTCATGACTCATCCGTATTTATTATGACGTTTTATATTCGGGAGCAGATGACGTATGCAACAAGCAATTTACTGCAAGAGGAAGATATCCGCTGCCCTGCACCTATTCCAGCAAATCTGATGGCAGACGGGGCGAGGCCAGAAGGTCGGCATAGGCTTTCCAGCGGCCATCCTGACTGTCACCGCCATGGCGCGTCACATAGTCACGCGCCATCTCAGCACCCAGATTATAATTGATGACATAGCCGCGATAGGTCTCGATGAAACTGACCGACTGTTCGGCCCGCTCAAACGATGTCATGCCGTATTTTTGCGACAGGGCGATGGCTTCCTCGCGGCTGATATCACCATTCAGATAATCGCGGGCGATTTCATTGCGGGAAAAGGCGAGATCGCCCGAAAGCTCGCGGAATTCAAAATAGGCATCGGTCAGCGTCGGGTCGAGGCCCGCCGCCGGGAACAGCACATCCCGTTCGAATTCCATCCGCGCCGTGCCGGGAAAGGCCATTTCAATCCCCAGGTTAGCCGTTCCTTCGGCGATCAGGGATTGCGGGCTGAACAGGGGGTAGACCGAGAATTCCACCCAGCCCCGCTCATTCACCAGACTGGTTTCCAGAAGCGCGTTATAGGTATGATGGCCCGGATAACCTTCATGACAGCCGAGATCTACGGCGCGGTCGAGGTAAATCGGAAAATCGGTGTTAATCTGGATCAGGGAATAGGCGTTGCCCTGATACCAGTTATAGCCGCTCCAGGGCTTGTCTTTGACATATTCCAGCGTAAAGCGTTCACCGTCCGGCAGGGTGATATGCTCCATGGTGCGCGCCCGGCAGCCGTCCAGCGCCGCCGTCATCACCGCATCCAGCCTGTCTTCGGGAATGACAAACTGGCTGCGGAAGGCGTTGACCCGGTCCGACAGCGGGGCATCGCCCGGTATCAGGGCGCTGATCTCATCAAGGATCGCGTCATAATAAGTGAGGTCGCGGTCCGGCGCCGTCGCATCATAAAGAAGAGCCGTTTCCTCATCGAAGGCCAGCGTTTCGCCGTCCAGCATCCGCAGGCGGGTGTGAACGGCGCGCAACTGTTTAATCTGATAATTGCGGCGGGCAGCTGTCATCCCGTCCCCGGCGGCGGGCAGGGCTGTGATTTGTTCCATCAGCGCCGCCGCTTCCGCCTTCAATTCCGCAATGCCGGTTTTGTTGGCCGTGGCCTCCGTGCGCCATGCCTCCGGCCCGTAATAGGCATCGACGAAATTGGCGTCATGCGCACCCACCGCCAGCACCAGTTTCACATACTGTTCGGCGAAGGCGTCATAGTCCGGTGGGACGGGAGCCTCTTCCGGCGCGCAGGCCGCAAGGCCGAATGCGGTGATCGCGATGGCTGTGAATGTTCTGAATGTCGTTCCCGGCATGTGGTGTCTCCCATTATCGTTGCCCCAGGGGAAATAGCAGTATAGCTTTCCGCGAAACGGGTCCAGATATTAGGTGGTAAGAGATGGCGAAAATCAGACTGAATCCCCTGCAGGCCCGCACCCTGGCCCTGTTCCAGGAACTGGCGGCGGATGAGGAAATCGCGGTCCGTGATGAGGAAAGCGGCGGTATCCGCATTCACGCCCTCCCCCGCGCCCATGGCGATCACATGCATGTCGGCCGCTTCAGTGTTTCCAGCCGCTTCGCCAGCGGGCTGACCAATGAAAATGTCTGGCGGGTGCTGGAACGGAAAGGGCTGATCCACCCGGACTTTCCCCATTCCGTGCTGTTGCTGCCGGAAGGCCTGGCGTTCGAAACCGGCATTCGTGAGCGCATGCTGGCGGAATCGGATCACTGATGAAATAAAGTTAATTCAAGCGTATTTTTATTCAAAATGCAGACTAGGAATTCTCATTTTAAGGCTGTTATCTGATGGGACGTATGGGGAGACGGTAGGGGGAGTGTCGTAATACTCCTTCTCAATGCTTTTTCGATAGTTACGTAACTCATAAGTTGGATCTTCGAGCATAAGATATGCGCAACTACACATCAACCAATGGCGGCGGTCTTCACCGTCAAATATAATAGGACTCTTAGAAGCAGGACCAAAACATTCCAGTGTCTCCTGCGGTTGACGCAGGCTGCCTTCAAGATGCTTCAAACAAAAACTTGGCCAATAATAGTTTCCTTTTTCAGGTATAGGAACCGGGCCGGTCCAGGCATTGCCGGAGGATATTGTAATAACAAGCAATCCGGCGATGGCGAGAGGCACCAACGGCGCCAGAAGGAAAGCGCCCAAAAACCGTCGTGATTGCTGTGACAGAGTGTTCATCGCAAACCCCATTGCACACAGCCTATAGTATAGCAGGAAAGGAAGTTTTGCGCCAGCCTACGGTTAAACACCGCTGTCACCCCCGCGCCCGGCCTCCGCAGGGACAAGCTTTGCGGGAATGACACGATATACCCGCCCTTCGACAGGTTCAGGACGGACGGCGGAGGAATGTATAAAAAGTCAAGCAACCGTTCGGGCTGAGACTGTCGAAGCCCTGGGATAAGATTGCTACTTGTACCGCTTGCCCCCCTTGAAGACCATATCCACATCCTGCAACAGGCTGATATAGCGGAGCACGTCGCCCTTCACCGCGATGATATCGGCATAGCTTCCGGGTGTAACGGTGCCCCAGTTCTGATCGACGCCCATGAATTTGGCGGGCCAGTAGGTGGCGGCGCGGATGGCCTCCATGGGCGGGATGTCCATCACATTCACCCAGACATCCAGTTCATGCCAGGTGGACTGGCAGTGGAACTTCATGGGAATGCCGGAATCGGTGCCGATCATCAGGACAACACCGGCTTCGCGAAGCTGGGCGATCTTGTTTTTCAGGGTTGGCTTGCGGAGCGGGGTCAACTGGAAATAGGACAGCCGTTCCGGGTTTTCGATGGACTGCTGAATATCGGCGATGGTATCCGCCTCCAACCCTTCCTTCCAGCAGGTATTGTCCAGTTCCTCCCGGTTGGCCAGAAGATAATCGTGATTCCACAGCCCCTCCACCGTCGGTGTCCAGAACAGCGGGCCGCCAAAGACCCGGCCCTTGGCGGTGCGCTCCCGCAGCAAATCCATGATATCGTCCGGATAGCCGGGGGCGGCGGCAAGGCCGGTATGTTCAAAATTATCGACGCCGATCTCAAGGCCGCGGCGGATTTCATCGGGCCGGTGGGAATGGGCGACGACGGGCAGGCCGTGTTTGTGGGCTTCATCGACCACGGCGGCGGCTTCCTCCAAGGTCATCAGATCCTGATCGATCAGCTTGATCACATCGACCCCGGCATCGGCGAGGCGCTTGACCTTTGTCCGGGCGTCCCGCTCGCCATCCACGCCCCAGCGGAACGCTTCCGTGCCGGGATAGGCTTCCTTCTGAAGGAAGGGGCCGGAAATGAACAGCCGGGGGCCGGGGATTTCACCGGTCTCGATCCGCCGTTTGACGGCAAGGGAATCGTCCAGCGGCGCGCCAAGATCGCGGGCCGATGTGACGCCCGCCATCAACAGCTGTCTGGCGGAAGCGGGCATGATTTCCGTTGCGAACCGGTCGGGATAGGTCCTGTCCCAGTGATCATAGTCAGAATGGCCGGTGATCATCAGATGGACATGCATGTCCCACAGGCCGGGCAGCACGCTCATACCGTCCGTCGAGATCACTTCGTACCCGTCCGGCACCGGCAGCGTATCGACCGTTCCCACCGCCGTGATCCGCTCGCCATCAATCAGAATGACGCTGTTATGGACCGGCTCCGCCTTATAGCCGTCAATCAGCGATCCGCCGACCAGAGCTTTTTTTGCGTTATCGGATTGGGCGGAAACCGCCGTTGAAAACAAAAAAACCAGAATGACCCCAAGAAAACGCATGCCCCTTCTCCCTTTTTGTCGCCGTAAGGTGACGGGAAAAAAGCCGGGCGTCAAGTTTGCGCCCTATCGGCAGGATGGACCCTTTATTGACGTGTGGCCTGAAAAAGCGCTCCGTGAAGCCTGTTATATGTCTTCTCTATGTCTTCGGTTTGACCCTGGGACAAACGCCGTCTATATGATTGGCCGGGAGTGAGCGTTGCGTGGAAAATTTTGTAAAGACAGAACGATAAGGAAGAACGAGATGACAATGATCCCTTTTGATGATCGCGATGGCGTAATCTGGTATGATGGTAAAATGGTGGACTGGCGGGATGCCAAACTGCATGTGCTGTCGCATGCCCTGCATTACGCAAGCGCGGTTTTTGAGGGTCAGCGGTCTTACGGCGGCGAGATTTTCAAGCTGAACGAGCATACAGAACGCCTGCATGCGTCCGCCAATCTGCTGGATTTCAAAATTCCCTATTCCGTGGGGGAAATCAACAAGGCCGCCAATGAGGCAGTAGCCGCCAATAATCTGGTGGATGCCTATGTCCGGCCCATTGCCTGGCGGGGATCGGAACAAATGAGTGTCCCGGCCATGGGGGCCACGGTCCATGTCGCCATTGCCGCCTGGCAATGGCCTTCCTATTTCACCCGCGAAGCCCGCATGAAGGGCATCCGGATGAATATCGCCAAATGGAAGCGGCCGTCGCCGGAAACCGCGCCGTCGAAATCCAAGGCGGTCGGACTTTACATGATCTGCACCCTGTCGAAGCATGACGCCATGCGGGCGGATTATGACGATGCCCTGATGTTTGACTGGCGGGGACAGATTGCCGAAGCCACGGGCGCCAATATTTTCTTTGTCGATGGCCAGCAGATTCACACGCCGACGCCGGACTGTTTTCTGGATGGCATCACCCGGCGCACGGTCATTGATCTCGCAAAAAAACGCGGTTTCGAGATTGTCGAGCGGGCGATCATGCCGGACGAGATGGAAGGCTTTCAACAGGCTTTCCTGACCGGAACGGCGGCAGAGGTTACGCCGATCCGGGAAATCGGCGATTATAATTTCGAGGTTGGCAAAATCGCCAAACAGCTTGTCACTGACTATGATGATCTGGTCAACCGCCGGCAGGTCGGGGTCTGATCCTGTCGGGCGGCAATCCCTCCTACTATCAGCGGGTTTATGAACTGGTGCGGATGATCCCGCCGGGGCGGGTAGCGACCTATGGCGGCATTGCGCGGTATCTGGCGGGCGTCAATGCGCGGATGGTGGGCTATGCCATGGCGGCGACGCCGGATGGTTCCGGCATTCCGTGGCAGCGGGTCATCAATTCCAAAGGCGAGATTTCCCCGCGCCACAGTTCCGACGGTCATGACCGGCAACGGGCTTTTCTGGAACGGGAAGGGATCCCGTTCAGTAAGAATGGCCGTATTAATCTCAAAACCCATGGCTGGGACGGTCCGCCCATGGAATGGAGGATCGAAAACTGCATCGGTCCGGAAACCCTGTTTGACAAATGAGCCATAAACCAACAGTGTCGGGGAAATTTTTTCAAAACTGATTTGGGAGGATCCTTACAATGTTCAGATATGCTGTACTGGCTGTTGCTGTGGTTGTTTTCGCGAACGAAACGGCCTCCGCCGAAGGGGAGGGCGTGATGGAGGGCTATCTCTATCGCGTGACGCTGTTGCAGGCGGCTCCCGGAGAATATCATGATCTGATTGCCTTATACCGCGAACAAAAGGAAACGGGCGCATGGGAGATGCGCGGTGAGCATCCGCCTCATTTGATCCGCCATTCTCAGGGCGACCATTGGGATTTTTTTCTGATGCAGCCCATTGGCAGTTATGAAGATTATTTCAGCGCGGAAAATATCGGCAGGCGGGCGGCGGGCGGCGAAGCGGCGTTCCGGGAAGCGCTGGATAAAATCATTATCTTTAAGGAAGACCTTTTTGCCTATGGGCCGTCGCGGGAAGTGGTGGCGAACGCGTTTGCCGAAAACCGTTTTTATCACATTGAAATGTTTGCCGCCCTGCCCGGCAAACACGCCGAACTGCTGCATGAGCGTCAGATTGAAAATGACTATCTCAGGGCTATCGGCAATACGGAAAACCTCATCTGGATCGGGGACCAGGGTTCGGATGTGGATGTGTTTACCATCGGCTTTTATCCGTCGATCGTTGAATATGCGGCGCCGAACAGCGTAAGCGATGAGGAAGCCAACCGTCTGGCCGTTGAGGCCGGCTTTGAGGGCCGCGGCTATATCGGTTCCTACCTTCGGGAACTGCTGGCCTCGCATCATGACACACTGGCGGTGGCCATTGATTAATTCAGGTTTCTGAGACTTCTCCTTTGAATCCGGCCAACAGTCTCTATATAACAACCATCGCCGGTGCCGGATTGTATAGGCACTGGACGATAGCGTAATTCTAATAGGCTTTCCTGCATGGCATATTTTGAAACCGCGGCCGGGCTGATTATTCTTATTCTTGGCGGAGACTTTCTGGTCCGGGGCGCGGTGACCCTGGCTCAGCGGTTCAACATTTCCAAGCTGGTGATCGGCCTGACGATTGTGGCCTTTGGCACTTCGGCCCCGGAATTGATGGTTGGTGTGGAAGCCGTTCTGAAAGGAGCGCCGACCCTGGCTCTCGGCAATGTCGTCGGCAGCAATATCGCCAATATTCTGCTGGTTGTCGGCCTCCCGGCACTGGTTGCCCCCATGGCGTGTACCGCCCCGCGCCTGACCCGCCATATGGTCATGATGGTGGGTTCCATTCTCCTATTAATTGCTTTTTCCTTTGCCGGCCCCATTACATTCTGGCACGGCGGAATCCTTTTCGCGCTGCTGGTAGGCTTTCTCATTTATTCGGGTTTTCGCTCCCGGCAGCATGATGCGGACCTGCCGGACCCGCTGACGGATTTCGATGCGGTGGACGCCAAACCCGGCACACCGCTGATGTCCAGCCTGCTGATCGTTGGCGGACTCATTGGTTTGGTTTTGGGCGCCAATCTTCTGGTGGACGGCTCTGTCACCATAGCCCGGTCCATGGGTATTTCCGAAGCGGTTATCGGCCTGACACTGGTGGCGATTGGTACGTCTCTGCCAGAGTTGGCCACTAGTCTGGCGGCCGCGCTTCGCCGTCACTGTGACGTCGCGGTCGGGAATGTCATAGGCAGCAATATTTTCAATACGTTGGGCATTGTCGGTGTTTCCTCTTTTTTCGGCGATATTCCCGTGCCCGAGGAATTTCTGCAATTTGATCTCTGGGTGATGCTGGTGGCTTCGCTTTCCATTATTCCCTTTGCCCTATTCAGGACCCGAATCGGACGTGCAAGCGGCGTAATTTTTATCGGGGCTTATCTTGTATATCTGGCTTTGCTGGCCCACGGCGCATCGGCAATGAGCCATTGAGCCATTGGCTTTCGGGGGCGGTCACACGGTCAGGACGCCCGCAATAACCTCGACGCAATGACCGGAAATATGAATCCGGTCGCCATCGACGGTTAGCCACAGAGTGCCGCCGCGCTCGGACAATTGCCGCGCTTTCAGAGTTTTTATTCCAAGACCGTCCGACCAGTATGGGCCTGAAACACAGTGCGCGGAACCGGTCACCGGATCTTCGTCAATACCATAGGCCGGGAAAAAACAGCGGGAAATGAAATCGCAGTCCTCACCGGGGGCGCTGGCGATATAACCGTAAAGACCAAGATGGGAGAGATCGGGAAAGTCGGGTTCCAGCTCAAGCACATCGCTTTGCTCGGGATAGATTAACAGAAAGTCCCGCTCGCCCTTTAAAACTTTTGCCGGCGCTTTGCCCATGGCCTGGGCCAGGCCCTTGGGCGCCTCCACCGCTTCCGGCTTGCGGCCCGGAAAATCCATTGTAAAACGCTCGCCGTCACGGGCAACAGACAGCAGTCCGGACTGACTTTGAAAGAGGATTTTTTTCTTCCGTTTCCGGTAATGGCTTAAAATTACGCTGCCCGCGGCAAGCGTTGCATGACCACATAAATCCACTTCCACCAAAGGCGTGAACCAGCGGAGTTCATAATCGAAATCCGCGTCTTTCGCCGCCTTCACAAAAAAGGCCGTTTCCGACAGATTATTTTCTGCTGCGATGGCCTGAAGGGTTTCAGCGGGCAGCCATGCGTCAAGCGGGCACACGGCGGCGGGATTGCCGCCAAAAGGCGCATCGGAAAATGCGTCCAGCTGATAAAAGGGAATCTCCATAGAACCCTCGCCTGATACCGTCCCTTTATAGCCTGAAAATCCTTAGAAAGTTCCAATAATATCTAAAATTGATTAGAAATCCGGTCTGTTACGGTCTTGCTGAAACCAACCATAAATTCATCCTTCAGTGCAAAAACCGGACGTTTGATCAAAGTGGGATGGGCCATGATCAAGTCCATTGCCTTTTCAGCGGTCATATCCGTCCTGTCGCTGCCGGACAAAGCCCGCCAGGTCGTGCTGCGGCGGTTCAAAAGCTGTTGCCAACCCAGGGCGTTCATCCAATCCTGCAGTTGCCCACGGTCCAGTCCGTCTTCGCGCAAATCGTGAAATTGATGGGCGATATTTCTTTCTTCCAGCCATTTCCGTGCCTTCCGGCAGGCATCACAATTTTTGATGCCAAAGAGGGTGATCATATTTTTTGTCCCGGTTGAGATCAGTTGTCGACAGGCGGCGTTCTATTTTGCATGCTTATACAGTAATTCAGACAGGGAGAAAATTGCTATGGCGCGGACATTTGATTTGGTGGTTATGGGTGCCGGCAATGCCGGCATGGGCGCAGCCGGGGTTGCCAAAGCGGCCGGAAAGTCCGTTGCTGTGATCGAATCATGGGAAGTCGGCGGAACCTGTCCGCTCAGGGGCTGTGTGCCAAAAAAGGTAATGGTGGCGGCCGCGCAGGTGCTCGACCAGATTGCCAAGGCCGGACAGCATCATATCAGTGTGGACAAACCTTCTCTCGACTGGCCCAAACTGATTGAACGTGTCCAGGGTTTTGTCGACGGTGTTCCAGACTCTTTCAGGGAAAGTCTCGATAAAAGGGGGATTGAACTGATCAAGGGCGAGGCGCGTTTTTCCGGCCCCGATACTGTTTCCGTTAACGGTGAGGAATTGCAGGCGAAAAAGATTGTGATTGCGACCGGTTCGCGACCCCGGCCGCTTGACCTTGAGGGCGCGGAACATCTGATCACCAGTGATGATATTCTGACGCTCCCCCGATTACCGGAAAGCATTATCTTTATCGGCGGTGGTGTGATCGCGCTGGAATTCTCCCATGTTTTTGCCCGGGCAGGGGCGGATGTTACGATTTTGGAAGCTATGCCCCGCTTGCTGTCCCGCATGGACCAGGACGCCGTTTCCGTCTTGCGGAAAGAGACCGAACGGATCGGGGTTTCCGTCCATACAGACGTTGAGGTCGGAAAAATCACCAGGAAGGACGGATCGCTGATTGTTGAAGCCCGGGTTGATGGCCAGGATAAAACGTTCCGCGCCGACGTGATTGCAAATGGCGCGGGACGAATCCCCAATGTGGATCAACTCGACCTCGCGGCCGGTAACATCGATCATGAAGGGCTGCGGATCAGCGTCGATGAGCATATGCGGAGTGTTTCCAATCCTGACGTGTTCATTACCGGCGATGCTTTGGCAATCTCGCCCCAGCTTTCGCCAGTCGCCACATATGAAGGCCGGCGGGTCGGGGAAATGATTGTCAGCGGCGAGTTGACAAAAGCTGATTATTCCCCGATTCCCGCCAATATTTACACGGTCCCGGCGCTGGCCAGCGTGGGTCTGACGGAACAGGAAGCCAGGGATCAGGGCCTTGATTTCGATGTCAAAGCCAATGACATGACGGACTGGCGGTCGGCAAAAACCTATGCCGAGTACGCAGCCTATGCCAAGGTTCTGATTGAAAAGGAAAGCGGAAAAATTCTTGGTGCGCACATGGTCGGGCACGGTGGGGAGGAAACCATCCATCTTTTCGCACTGGCTATTAAATACGGGCTTTCCGCGGGCGAACTCTCATCAAATGTCTTTGGCTATCCGACCTTTTCATCGGACATTAAATATTTACTCTGACGGCTCCGGGATTATTCCAGTTCCTTGATGATATCGTGGGGCTCCTCGACACCCAGCGGGTCTTTATGAATAAATATTTCCGCGCCCGGGAAAGCTTCACCGACGGTCGCTTCAATCTCGTCGCCGATCATATGGGCTTTGCGTAAGGGGAGGTCCGGCTGCAATTCGATATGCATCTGAATGAAGCTATCGGTCCCGCTTTTCCGGGTTCTGAGATCATGCAGGCCCATCACATCGGGGTTTCCCAGCACCAGATTGAAAATTTTCTCACGGTCCTCTTTTGAAAATTCCCGATCCATCAGCATATCGAAGGAGGTGCGGCCAACCTGATAGGCGGCCCGGCCGATATAAAGCGCGATGCTGATGCCGAAAATGCTGTCCACCCACCAATATCCCGACAGATGAGTGATGATAAACGC
This sequence comes from Alphaproteobacteria bacterium, assembly GCA_021774625.1. Lineage (GTDB taxonomy): Bacteria > Pseudomonadota > Alphaproteobacteria > Sphingomonadales > JAKSBY01 > JAJFIV01. The sequence continues at coordinate 123,099 of JAJFIV010000031.1, forward strand.
GGCGATGACTGCCGCATTCATCAAGAGATCGCCTGTATAATGCAGACTGTCGGCGGAGATGGCGACGGACCCTGTGCGGTTCACCACGGCTTTTTGAAAAATCACCAGAGCCAGCGTCAGTATAATCGCCAGAATGGAAACCCCGATACCGATCTGGCTGTTGGTGACGGGTTCCGGTACGGCCAGCCTTTTTACGGATTCCAGGGCAAGGAAGGCGGCAGACCCGAAGATCACAGCACCCTGAAAAAGCCCGGCGATTGCTTCCGCCTTGCCGTGCCCGAACCGGTGTTCCTTGTCGGCAGGTTCCAGCGCCATCTTCACGGCGAGAAAATTGATAAAAGAAGTGGCGAGATCAAGGCCCGAATCCACAAGCGATCCTAAAAGCGCCACCGAATCCGTCATGACCCAGGCTACCAGTTTGGCAACAACCAGAATGGCGGCAACGGCAATGGATGCCTTGGCAGCCATATTCATAAGGAGGGCGGATTGTTGCTTTTTCATTATTCCGTTCACCTACGGATATAACATGCGGACGGTCCAGCCTGAACCATCCCGGATGAATTGTTCCCGCTCATGCAGGCGGAATTTTTTATTGGTCCAGAATTCCATGACCTGCGGCTTGATGCGAAAACCCGACCAGCGGGGTGGGCGGGGGATTTTACCCACCGCATATTTTGCCGCAATTTTTGCTATTGCCGCCTCAAATGTGAGCCGGCCTTCCATCGGCCTGGATTGCTGGGACGCCCAGGCGCCGATCTGACTGTCCCTTGGGCGGGTGGAAAAATAGGCGTCGGCTTCCACGCCCGTTACTTTTTCTACAGACCCTTCGATGCGGATCTGGCGTCTCAGGCTTTTCCAGTGAAACAGCATGGCGGCATGGGCGTTGCTCTCCAGTTCCCCGCCTTTGCGGCTGTCATAATTGGTGTAAAAAACGAACCCGTCTTGCCCCCAGTCTTTCAACAGCACCATCCGCACGCTGGGACAGCCATCTGGAGTGGCCGTTGCCAGAGCGAAGGCGTTATGGTCATCAGGTTCTGACTTTTCGGCTTTTTCAAACCAATTGCCAAAGCGGTCAAACGGGATATGATTTTCTGCTGTTTTCATTTGGCTTCTTACGTTAGAATTCTGCCAAACTAACGCAGCTTCTACGAAAAGGAAATCAGGTAAACCATGAATTTTCGGCAAATAACTGCAATTCTGTTTGCCCCGCTGTTTCTGGGCGCGTGCGAGAGCAAGCAGGATGCCGGTATGATTCTGGGCGCCATCGGCGGCGCGGTTGTCGGCAATGCAATTGGCGGCGAAGGGGCCGGCGAAGTCGCAGCCATTGCCATCGGAACGCTTGCCGGTGCCTATATCGGCAGCGAAATCGGCAAATCCCTTGACCGGGCCGACCGGGCAGCTATGGAGCGGACGACCCAGCAAAGCCTGGAACATTCGCCAAGCGGCTCGAGATCAAGCTGGGTCAATCCGGATTCCGGCAATGCAGGCACGGTGACGCCTACCAATACTTATCAAAAGGATGACGGACAATATTGCAGGGAATATCAGCAGACCGTCACGGTCGGCGGCAAAGAGGAAGAGGCTTACGGCACCGCCTGCCGCCAGCCGGACGGCAGCTGGAAAATTGTCGGCAACCGTAAATAAACCGGTTTCTCCGCAAATTATGTTTTTGCCCGTTATTTTAGACAATCATTACGGATCATAGGTTAAACAGGTATATGCGTGATTTGTACGATATACTGGGTGTAAAAAAAGGCGCAGGCGAGGCCGAGATCAAAAAGGCCTATCGCGGGCTTGCCAAAAAATACCACCCGGACGCCAATCAGGATAATGCCAGGGCGGCGGAACGCTTCAAGGAAGTGTCTGCCGCCTACGCCATATTGGGCGACAAGAAACGGCGCGCCAAATATGATTCCGGCGAAATTGACGCCACCGGCGCGGAGCGCAATCCGTTTGCCGGGGCCAATGCCGGCGCGGGCGGTGGTTATCAGGGATTTGAGGATATGTTCCGGGGTGCGCGCGGCCAGGGCAGTGGACAGGGCGCACAATTCGACGGCAGCGCCGAAGATATTTTTTCCGACCTGTTCGGTTTTGGCAAGGCGAAGCGCCAGCCGCGGCAGGGCCCGAAAGGTCAGGATGTCACCTATACCATTACCGTCGGTTTTATCGATGCGGTGCAGGGAACAACCAAGCGTGTCAGCCTGCAAAATGGCAAGACCCTGGATGTCAAAATTCCCGAAGGGGTGAAGGAGGGCCAGCAGATCCGGCTTTCCGGCCAGGGGGGTGACGGTCATTTTGGCGGCCCAAAAGGCGATGCCTTGGTGAAAATCAAGATTGCGCCGCATCCTTATTTTACCCGGGACGGCGATGATATTCTGCTTGATCTTCCCATCACCATTGATGAAGCGGTTTTGGGCGCGAAAATCGAGGTGCCGACCATTGATAGAAAGGTGACTCTCTCGATTCCCAAAGGCTCGTCCAGCGGCAAGCGTCTCAGGCTGAAAGGCAAGGGGATCAAGGGCAATGGCGATCAGTATGTGACGCTCAAGATTGTTCTGCCCGACAAACCTGACGCCGATCTCGAAAAAGCCATAGCAGACTGGCGGAAGGACCACAGCTATTCCGTTCGCAGCAAATTCTAGAAATTTAATAGATCCTCAGTATAATAGTTCAAAGTATAGAATTGCCACTCCTGATGGTGATTTTTTATTATTGCTGTTTTTTAATAAATTTTCTTTAATCATCGGCATCCCAAATACGAGTGCAATTTTTGCTCCGCCCTGTCCGCTTGAGAAGTGGGCGGTGAGAACGGAGCAGTATAATGGTAGCAAACGGCGGCAACGGGCGAAATTTCCGGGAGTGCGCAGCAGGCGGCGGCCCATGCCGAAAATATATCGGCAAAAATCGGCGAACTGTCACAGGGAACCGATCAGGCGGGCGCGGCGGCCACCGACGTAAAATCGGCTTCCGGTGAACTGGCAAGACTGGCGGAAACGTTCCGGTCGGATGTTGGTAATTTCCTGCAGGAAATCAAAGCGGCGTAACACACCTCTTGCAAGGGGGCGAAAATATCGCTTCAATCGTCATCCGATAATCAACGGGATGACGATTATTCATGTGGGCTGAAATCAAACGCCATTTTAGACTGATCGGGCTCGCGGTCCGGCGGCTATTTGTCGATGACGGTATGGTGCATGCGGGAAACATGTCCTTTCTCGGCATGCTGTCATTATTCCCGTTTCTTCTTTTTCTGGTGACCCTGAGTGGTTTTTTCGGCCAGACCCAGGCGGGGCTGGACGCCATAGGATTTGCGATGGAAAATATGCCGCCGGATGTTGCCGCGCCGTTACAGGAGGCGATCGGCGGCATTATCGTCAATGCGCGCGGTGATATCCTGACCTTCAGTATCCTGATTGCGCTCTGGACCTCGGCTTCCGGGGTGGAGGCCGCCCGTTCCGCCGTGCTGCGGGCCTATGGGGCGGAATATAGAAAGGCTTTTTGGCTGCACCGTCTGGAAAGCTTCGCTGTGGTTATTGTCACAGCCCTTCTTGCTTTCCTCAGTATGAGTTTTCTGGTGCTGGGGCCGGCTATTATTGAGGGTTTCAACGCGCTTGTGACCCTGCCGGACGTGATCTGGAAGGCATGGGGCTGGGTCCGTTACGGCGTCAGCCCGCTGGTCCTGTTTATTGCGATTTACGGGCTCTTTATGGCGCTGTCTCCCTGGCGGGCCATTCACCGGCGGTTCCGCGCTCCCGGCGCTTTTGCGGTGGTGCTGATCTGGATGGCGACAGCGGGCGGTCTTTCGCTCTATCTGCGGCATTTCGGTAATTATGACGTGACTTACGGCAGTTTGGCCGGCATTGTCATCGCCCAGCTTTTTTTCTTTATTGTCAGCATCGGTTTTATTTTCGGCGCCGAGCTGAATGCCGCCTACAGCCGGCATCATCAGCCGGACGAGAATATAACTGAGTAATTAATCATGGCCGTGATACTGTCAGGATATTGACGCGATATTGCGTTGGTGTAGGATGGCGGCAAATCAGCGTCAAGGAAGGATTTTATGAGCAGCAATCAACCCATTCTGGCAGGCAAGAGAGGTTTGATTATGGGCGTCGCAAATGATCGCTCATTGGCTTGGGGCATAGCAAAAGCGGCGCGCGATCATGGGGCGGAGCTTGCTTTCACCTATCAGGGGGAAGCGCTGGAGCGGCGGGTTAAGCCGCTGGCGGAAACGCTGGGTTCTGATATCGTTTTACCGTGCGATGTAACGGATGATGCCTCGATGGATGCCGTTTTTGAGGTTTTGGCAGATAAATGGGGCGCGCTCGATTTTGTTCTCCACGCCATCGGGTTTTCTGACAAGAATGAACTGCGCGGCCGTTATGTGGATACCACGGCCGGTAATTTCGCCATGACCATGAATATTTCCTGTTATTCCTTCACGGCCGTTGCCCAGCGGGCCGAAAAACTGATGAAGGATGGCGGCTCGATGCTGACTCTCACCTATTATGGGGCGGAGAAAGTGACGCCTCATTACAATGTGATGGGCCTGGCGAAGGCGGCGCTTGAAACCAGCGTGAAATATCTGGCGAAGGATCTCGGCGAGAAAAACATCCGGGTCAATGCGATTTCCGCCGGCCCGGTCCGGACACTGGCGGCGTCGGGCATCGGCGATTTCCGCTATATTCTGAAATGGAATGAGCTGAACGCTCCCCTGAAACGGAATATTACCATCGAAGACGTGGGGGGCGCCGGTGTTTACCTGATTAGTGATCTTTCCTCCGGTGTGACCGGTGAAATTCACCATGTGGATGCGGGCTATAATGTGATGGCCATGAAACGGGAAGATGCGCCCGATATCGCGCTGTCGTAAGCGATAGCGATGTCCTGCAATACTTTCGGCAGATTGTTCCGTTTTACCACCTGGGGGGAATCCCACGGGCCCGCCATTGGTTGTGTGGTGGATGGCGCACCGCCGAAGATTGCGCTTTCGGAGGCTGACATCCAGCCCTGGCTCGATAAAAGGCGGCCCGGCCAATCCCGCCATACCACCCAGCGGCGGGAAGCGGATCAGGTCAAAATCCTTTCCGGCGTCTTTGAAGGCCGGACCACGGGCACGCCCATTTCCCTGCTGATCGAAAATCAGGATGTGCGCTCCAAGGACTATTCCGACATCAAAAATAAATTCCGGCCCGGCCACGCGGATTACACCTATCTCGCCAAATACGGCATCCGCGATTATCGCGGCGGCGGCCGCTCGTCGGCGCGGGAAACCGCCTGCCGGGTCGCGGCGGGCGCGATTGCGCGCAAAATTCTCGGCGATGGCGTGGTTATCAGGGGTGCGCTGGTGCGGATTGGCGGCAGCGTGATTGACCGGGACCGCTGGGACTGGGATGAAGTGAACAATAACCCCTTTTTCTCGCCTGATCCGGTTGCGGCAAAGGACTGGGAAGCCCTGCTCGATGCGACTCGCAAGAACGGCTCATCTCTCGGGGCCATCGTCGAAGTGGTGGCGAAAGGCGTGCCCGCGGGCCTCGGCGCGCCGGTCTATGGCAAACTGGATGCGGATCTGGCGGCCGCCATGATGTCCATCAATGCGGCCAAGGGCGTTGAGATCGGCGCCGGCATGGGTGCCGCCAAACTCAGCGGCGAGGAAAATGCCGATGAAATCCGCGCAGGACGCGACGGCGATCCGGTCTTTCAAAGCAACCATGCCGGCGGCATTCTGGGCGGGATTTCCTCCGGCCAGCCTGTGGTGGTCCGCTTCGCCGTCAAACCCACCTCCTCCATCCTCACCCCCCGCAAAACCATCGATATCGCGGGTGT
>JAJFIV010000032.1 GCA_021774625.1 Alphaproteobacteria bacterium
TTGCATAACGTCCCGTTTTGCGTTCATATCGGGGGCGGGTGATATCAGTCCAGACCATTGTGATCTCCTTCGAATTATAGACAATCCGATTGAATCACAAACCACTGATATCACTCAATTAGTTTCGGGTTGGACACTTAGGCTTTAAGGCCCCTGCTTCCCGGTTTAATGGCCGGAATTGCCGCCAGGTCCGGCGGCAGTTTATCCGGCGCATAAGCCGGGACATCCATGGCAACAAGCGAATAAAGCGGCACGCCGACATCCGCCGTTCCATTGGACCGGTCTATCAGGCAGGTGGCGACAATAGCCTCGCCGCCATTTTGCCGGATACTGTCGATACATTCCCGCGAGGACAGGCCGGTGGTCACAATATCCTCTGCCATCAGCACCTTCGCCCCTTGTGGAATCGAAAAGCCGCGCCTTAAGGCAAGCGCGCCGTCCACCCGTTCCGTAAATACGCCTTCGATCCCCAATTGCCGCGCCATTTCATAACCTACCACAACACCGCCCATGGCCGGTGAGACGACAAGATCAATCTGATCTCTTACCGCCGCCGGTATTTTATCAACCAGCGCCCGGCATAATCGTTCCGCCCGCCTGGGGTCCATCAGGACGCGGGCGCATTGCAGATAGAGCGGACTGTGCAGTCCGGATGACAGTTTAAAATGGCCTTCCAGCAACGCCTCGGCATCCCTGAATTCATTCAGCACGTCTTCCTTATCCATCTCTCGTCTGTACTCCGTTAAAAATAATTATCAAAAAAGCCTTAAAATTCTTCAACCGCGCAACCGTTCGACACTTGTAACAGCATGATTGGCCCTCAGCGCCGTCATGATCTGGGTCAGATGCTTGACGTCCAAAACCTCGACGTCCATCTCAAAGGTGAAAAAATCCGGATCGCGGGTGGTGATTTTAAGATTGCTGATATTCCCGCTATGTTTTGCCACAACCGTCGTCATCCCGGCCAGTGCGCCCGCCTCGTTCGCAGCAAGCAGTTTCAATCTGCCGGCATAGAAATCCGGTTTTTCCGACTGCGGCTGCCAGGCAAGATCCAGCCAGCCTTCCTGGGTTTCCGACTGATCCGCCAATGCCTCACAATCGATGGTATGCACCATCACGCCCTGCCCCGGTTCAATGACGCCAACGATCCGGTCACCCGGCAGCGGATTGCAGCAATCGGCAAGATGAACCGCCATGCCGGGCGTCAGGCCCTTGATGGGAACGGCGTGGCGTTTGTCCACATCTTCTGCATCCCATTCCCGGATCGCGGGCGGAATGGCGAAATGATCACCCTTGATTTCAATGCCGGGAAAGATGGTCCGCAGCACCTGTGTTTCGCTCAGCAGTCCCTGACCCACATGAATGTAAAGATCGCCAAGCTTTTCCAGCCGGAACTTGGACAGCGCGTCGGTGAGGGGTTCTTCCGCGAAATCCAGTTCTTCCTGCTGGAACGCTTTTTCCAGAATGGAGCGGCCCAGCAACTGATATTCTTCGCGCTGCCGGTTGCGCACAAAACGGCGGATGGCCGACCGCGCTTTCCCGGTGATAACAAAACTTTCCCAGCGGGGGGACGGCCGTTGCGCCTCTGACCTGAGAATTTCCACCTGATCACCATTCTGCAGCTGATGACGCAACGGCACCATACGGCCATTGACCTTGGCGCCGACGCAACTATCCCCTACATCCGTATGCACGGCATAAGCAAAATCAACCACGGTGGAACCGCGGGGCAAGGAAATCAGATCCCCCTTTGGCGTGAAGCAAAAAACCTGATCCTGAAACATGGCGAGCTTGGTGTGTTCCAGAAATTCTTCCGGCGAAGACGCCTGTTCAAGAATTTCCAGAAGCTCCCGCAACCAGCGGTATTGCGAGCCGTCCATGCTTTTGGCGCCCTGCTTGTATTTCCAGTGAGCAGCGACACCCAATTCGGCGATATCGTGCATTTCCTGGGTGCGAATCTGAATTTCGATGCGCTGGCGTTCCGGTCCGATCACACTGGTATGGATCGAGCGGTAATTGTTGCCTTTGGGGGTTGAGATATAATCCTTGAAACGGTCCGGAATCATCGGCCATTTGCCGTGAACTATGCCCAGAGTCTGGTAGCAGGCGGGGATATCCTTCACAATGATCCGAAAGGCCATCACATCCGTCAGCTGCTCGAAGGAAATATGGTAACGCTCCATCTTCTTCCAGATGGAATAGGGGCGTTTTTCCCGCCCGGAAATTTTCGGTTTGATGCCGAACTCTTTTAGTGCCTTGGACAACTGCGAAATGACCGTCCGCTCAATATTTCCGCCTTCTTTCCGGAGAAACGCCATCCGTGCCGTGATCGATTCGTAGGCCTCCGGATTCAGTTCCCTAAAGGCGATGTCTTCCAGTTCATCCTGCATTTCACGCATGCCGATCCGTTCGGCGAGCGGCGCATAAATTTCCATGGTCTCCAGTGCAATTCGATGGCGCTTTTCCGGATCATCAATATGATGCAGGGTCCGCATATTGTGCAAACGATCCGCAAGCTTCACCAGAAGAACCCGGATATCATTGGACATGGCAAGCACGAATTTACGAAAATTTTCCGCCTGCACATGACTTTCCGCGGGGATTTCAATGCGGGACAATTTGGTGACGCCATCCACCAGGCGGGCAACGTTATCGCCAAACAGCTCTTCTATCTCTTCAATTGTCGCCACCGTATCTTCCACCGTATCATGCAGCAGCGCCGTGGCGATGGTATCGCCATCAAGCCGCATACCGGTTAAAATACCGGCAACCTCAAGAGGATGGGAAAAATACGGATCGCCCGAAGCCCGGGTCTGGCTGCCATGGGCCTTCATCGAAAAGACATAGGCGCGGTTCAGCAGACTTTCATCCACCTGCGGATCGTAAGCCCGCACCATTTCCACCAGTTCAAACTGCCTAATCAATGCTAACCGATCCTCATTTCAGCAAGGATACTTAGACCTTATGTAAGAAGGAATTCCAATAAAAAACCCGGCAAATTTAATTCCGCCGGGTTTCCAGTAACATTGGGCTCTGAGGAGATTATTCGTCATCTGTCTCCGGCGCTTCCGGCGTGGACTTAAAAACAGACGTACGGGACGCTGCCGTCGCTTCAGCGGCGGCCGGATTCTGATGGCTGGACAGCAGGCTCGCCAACTCATCCTCTTCCTCGGGCTCATCCACTTCCACATGTTTCTGCATGGCATGGATCACGGTTTCGCGCAAAGTTTCCGGCATAATTTTCTCTTCAGCGATTTCGCGCAGCGCCACGACCGGGTTTTTGTCATTATCGCGGTCAACCAGCAATTCGCCGCCCGAGGAAATCTGACGGGAACGCTGGGCTGCCAGCAGAACAAGTTCAAACCGGTTGGAAACCTTGTCTACACAATCTTCGACGGTAACGCGGGCCATCTAGCCTCTCCATATCTGGGCTGAATAAGTTGCAGGCTTATACAGAGCCCGCCGCCGATTGTAAAGGCTGAACCATGGAAGAATCGGGACATTTCGCCAATAACCGGTCAGCGGTGAGCTGAAAAACCGGATGACGCCATGCGGGCGCATAGACCCGGAGCGGAAGCAGCACGAATTTCCGAAGGTGCATGCGCGGATGCGGCAGAATCAACCCTTCGGAATTTTCCGTTAAAATGAGATCATGATAGGCGAGGAGGTCGAGATCGATGATCCGCGCCTCGTTTTTTTTCGCGCGGCGCCGGCCAAAATGCTTTTCACAGTCATGAAGCCGGGTGAGAAGCTTTAAAGGGTCCAGCCCGCTTTCAAGTTCCGCAACGCCATTGACAAACCAGGGCTGAGCGGAAACCGGAACCGGTTCCGCCTCAAACCAGGGGGAAACGCCTTTCACCGCAATATCCGGCGAGCGCAGCCAGACCAGCGCCGCTTCCAGCGTTTCCACAGGAGCCGCACCGGATAGCGACGGCAAGTTCGCGCCAAGTCCAATCAGAATCATCCGCTGTTATTTACACAGTCCCGGCATTTGCGCTATGGCTATCCCATTCATTTTTGAAGAATTTTTTATATTTTTAATTAGGAGTCTTATGTTTTCCCATTCAACGGACTTGACCGCGCTGTTTATCGACGGCGCCAATCTCCATGCCACTGCCCGCGCACTGGATATTGAGATTGATTATAGCAATCTGAAAAAAATCGTTGCCGGCAAGGGCACCCTGCTGCGCGCCTTTTATTATACCGCCATCTATGAGGAACAGGATTATTCCCCGCTGCGGCCGCTGGTGGACTGGCTGGATTATAACGGCTTTACCGTGGTCACCAAACGGGCCAAGGAATATATCGATGACCAGGGGCGGCGTAAGGTCAAGGGCAATATGGATATCGAAATAGCCGTCGACATGCTCAGTCTTACCGATCATGTCACTCATATGGCGCTGTTTTCAGGCGACGGCGATTTCCGCCGGCTGGTGGAAGCCGTGCAGCGGAAAGGCGTGCGGGTCACGGTCGTCAGTTCGACTGTGACCAAGCCTTCCATGATTGCCGATGAGCTCCGCCGCCAGGCCGATAATTTCATTGAACTGGATGATCTTCGGGACGCCCTTGATCGCAAAACCAGCCGCCGCGACGATGATTACGCGGCGGAAGACGAGGAGGGATTATGAGGACTGAACCCGCCCCCGACTGCCGCCAGTGCCAACGGTTGGCCGCTTTCCGCGATGACAATCAGGCGCTCTATCCCGGCTGGTTCAACGCCCCGGTGCCAAGCTTCGGCGACCGGGATGCGAAACTGCTGATCGTCGGCCTCGCTCCCGGTCTCAAGGGCGCCAATTGCACCGGCCGCCCCTTTACCGGCGACTATGCCGGTGATCTATTATATGGAACTCTCCTGAAATTCGGTCTGGCCGGGGGCCAATACGCCGCCCATCCCGATGACGGTCTGATCCTGAAAGATACCCTGATCACCAATGCCGTCCGCTGCGTGCCGCCGCAAAACAAACCGACCGGGCCGGAAATCAACCAATGCCGCCCCTATCTTGTGGCCACTATTCACGCCATGCCCAATCTGAGAGCCATCCTCGCCCTCGGTAAAATTGCCCATGATTCCACGATCCGCACCCTCGGCGGCAAGCTCAAGGACTACAAATTCGCCCATAACGCCGCCCACAAACTCGGCCCCTACACCCTCCATGACAGCTATCATTGCAGCCGCTACAACACCAACACTGGGCGGCTGACGACAGAGATGTTCGAGGCGGTGTTTGAGGACATAATAGCCTCATTCCGTTAAGCTCGGAAGCCGTTTCCCCGGTAGAAACTTCACCGCCAGCAGCGTGATGGCGGAAAAACCGGCGCCGGCAAAGAAAACTGTGGCCGGACCGGCCAGATCCCACAGCAGGCCGGCAAGGCCGCTCGCAACCAGTAACATAAGCCCGGTCGCAAGATGGAACACTCCAAAGGCGGTGCCGCGCAAAGAACCAGGGGCGGTATCGGCGACAAGGGCCGCAAACAGACCCTGGGTCAGACCCATATGCAGGCCCCAAAGCGCGATGCCCGCAAACCCCGCCGCCCGTCCATTTGTCAGGGCGAGGAAGAAATCCGCAACAATCAGCGCCACAAAGCCGAGAGCGAGCATAATCCGCCGGCCATAATGATCGGACAGACGGCCCGCAGGATAGGCCGACAGCGCATAAACCACGCTCATAATGATCAGAACGGCCGGCGCAAAAGTCAGTTCCAGCCCTAGATTTTCCATGCGCAGAATGAGGAAGGCTTCGGAAAAACGGGCCAGCATGGCGAAGGACGCCACCGCCACGACGAGCCAGAAAGGCTTTTCCAATAAGCCGACATCCGCCCATTGGATGGTTTTTCGCACGCTGCCGGGGGCGGACTCTTTCTTCGGTTCTTTCACAAACAGAATCAGGACTGTCACGGAAAGCACTGCAGGAAGGATGGCAAACCAGTAAACCGTACGGATATCGTTGAGGAAAACCCACATCAGACCGATGGCCGCCAGCGGACCGGCGACCGCACCGAATGTATCAAGGGATTGGCGCAGGCCGTAAGCCGCGCCCCGGACGTCCGCATCGACCATATCGCCAATCATTGCGTCTCTGGGCGCCCCTCGAATCCCCTTGCCGATCCGATCGGCAAAGCGCGCCGCCGCCACGGCCGAGATCGATGTCGCAAGGGGGAAAAACGGCTTCGAGAGCGCCGCCAGGCCATAACCCAGCACCACCAGCGGCTTGCGTCTTTTAAAAAAATCAGACAGCGCGCCGGAAAAGACCTTGGTGATGGATGCGATGGCCTCCGACACTCCCTCAATCAGTCCCAGCACCAGCGCACTCGCCCCCAGGCCCGAGACCAGAAACAGCGGCAACAGGCTGTGCACCATCTCCGACGACGCATCCATAAAAAAGCTGACAAACCCCAGCGCCCAGATTCCGCCGGGCAGGCGTTTGCGGTCTGGCATTTTCTCAAAGCTCAAAGGTTTTTCCCCGGACTGCCTTACTTGGCGGCGATGGAACCATCCGCCTTTTGCCGCGTTAAAGTATCAAGGTTCCTGGGCTTTATTTTATGATTTAAACTTAGCGAATTGAAAAGGAAGAAGAAATGAAGATTTTAAAACAGGTGACGATTTTAGCAACCGCAACCGGGTTAACCTTCGGTATGGCGATATCCGCGAATGCCGACAGTCATAAGAAACATTCCGAAGTAAAAATGACGGAAGAAATGAAAGAAGCCTTCGGCCGTTTCGATAGAGACAAGAATGAACGTCTGAGCGTTCAGGAATATTCAAACTTCCTGGTGGATATCGGGTTTGAACCGGCACCGGCTCAATCATCGTCGCAGACCACAGTCAATAGCAAGGGCAGTATCGACATGGCCTTTAAACGCGCCGACAAAAACCAGGATAATTATGTGTCTAAAGACGAGTTTGCGATGTCTTATAAAGCACAACATGGCCATGCGAAAAAGAAGGATCGCAGCAGCGATTAATTTCCTTAACGGTTATTCCACCCCTCTGGAGGCATCTCTGATGCCTCCTTTTTTACCTGATCGGTTATGGCAGGGGGAAAAGAAGCTTGTGATACCGCAAAACATCCCGGCAGGGCTCACGCTCGCTATTTTTACGTCTTGTTTACCGGGTCGCCATAAAATGACGGCATGATTGGCGCGCTTGCTCCCAATTCAAATGCTATACCAGTGCCGCAGATCCCGTCTGCCGCGCGCGTTTCGGAGTCTCCGGAAGATCAGCGTCAGCCCAATGACGGCCGGAATATTGCGGAAACCTCCCGAACCACCGGCGCGCCTTTCCGTCTTTCGGGACCCAACGCCCTCATTGCCCTGCAGGCGAAAGAGAATGACCGTCAGGATGGTGATGCAAAACGTATCGGCGAACTGACGGAAGAGGAACAAGCCCAGGTTCAGGCGTTAAAAGAACGGGACCGTGAAGTCCGCGCCCATGAAGCGGCCCATGCCGCGGCCGGGGCCGGTCTCGCCGGCAGCCCTTCCTTTACTTTTGAGGTCGGCCCGGACGGTCAGCGTTATGCCGTGGCGGGGGAAGTTTCCATCGATACGAGCGCCGTGGACGGTGACCCAGACGCCACAATCAGAAAACTTCAACAGGTGGTCCGCGCTGCCCTTGCGCCGGCCGAGCCGTCCGGCCAGGACCGGGCCGTCGCTGCCCAGGCCCAGGCGCAAATGAATCAGGCCCGCGCCGAAGCCGCCACAGAGCGCCGCGAAGAACAGCAGGCCGGCGCCAATAGCGAAACGGACGCCGGGGAGAAAATCAGCGGCCAAATTCTCTCACTTGTCGCGTAAGCCGGCCATTTCCCGGCATATGGACGGACAGAACATTGCTCCCTATTTCGCTGTCACCCCTCGCCTTTCCTGCCCATTACATCCCATCAAATTAAATGCTCTTAGAGAATATTCTATTTTGTGAATAAAGTTTTTTCTGCAGGCTATTCCTGCGGGCAGGAACCGTGCGATGGCCGGCCCATTACCGGCATGTAAAACTCCCGGCTAAAAATTCTGCTGAAAAACTGACCCAAAAGAGCCGCCGCACAAAAAAAGTCCATCCCCTTGACAATCGTTATTTCTTAACAATATATAAACCTGAATTTATATTCATGTATTGGATTAAACATGATAAAGAGCGAACAGAACACTCCCCCGCTCAATAAACCGCAGCAAAAGCGCAGCGCAAAAACGCTGGAACGCATCATTGCCGCCGCCATCCGTTTGCTGGCCGACCGGGAATATCAGGACATCTCCATGGTTGAGATTGCCAGGGAAGCCGGGATATCCGTCGGCACGATCTATACCCGCTTTGCCGATAAGGACGCCCTTCTCACCTATCTGATCGTGGAACTGCAGAACAATCAGCTTGACGCTGCCGGTGAAATGTTCGACCCCGATTTTTGGCAGGGCGTGCCGCTGGCTCAGCGCATCCGTCAATGGGTCGATCTGATGGTGCATTCCAGCGAACGCAATCCCGGAATACTCCGGGCCATTGCCATAAGGCAGCTGTTCCGCCGCGGTGAACTGAGCGAGATCGAGATCGCCAACCGCAATGAAACTCTCTCCCTGATCGAATTCTGGCTGCTGGAATGCCGCGACGAAATAAAAAATGCGGATCCGGAAAAAGCGGTCCGGTTCACTCTCTCACTGATGACCCATGGCGTGCAGGCCAACCTGCTGTTCAGCCGGGACCATTGGGGTGTGGGACCGGCGGATCTGAAGAATGAACTGGCCCGCGCCGCCATCGCCTACCTGACTGCCGAAACAGAGCTTCCCGACTTAGATGAAAGGATCAAGCCATGGTCACCAGAATACAAGACAATCCGCCAGGCGGAAGCCTCCCCGAAAAAGACCCGTCAGTGATTGGCAAATACCTGCCCAATCTGCGAACGCAATTTGAAATCGTTGCCGTCATTGCGCCAATTATGCTGGTTTTGCTCCTGGGAGAACAAATAAGGGCGGCACTGCCCTATTTGTATCTTTATGCCGGTCCATTCTCGGTGGTGATTGCAACCATCATCGCGACAATCTTTTTAAGGTGGCGCGGGCAAACCTGGCGCGATATGGGAATCCGCAAACTGCAGCGCTGGTGGATATATCCGGTTGGCGTCATCGCCACCTACCTTGCAACAGGCGTCCTTGTCGGCCTTGTTATTCAGCCGCTGGCCGCCGCCATGGGCTTTGCCGCGCAGGATCTTTCCTTTTTCAAAGTCGTCAAGGACGATCTGTTCACCTTTCTGATGTTTGCGTTTCCGGTTTCCTGGGGCGCGGCCGCCTTCGGCGAGGAAATGCTCGCCCGCGGATTTCTTCTCAACCGGTTTGCCGATATCTTCGGCACGACCAAAGCGGGGTGGATTCTGGCGATGATCGCGCAGGCCGTTCTGTTTGGTCTTGCCCATTCCTATCAGGGCGTCACCGGCGCAATGATCGTCACGGGCGTCGGACTGACGGCAGGCGCAGCCTATCTTTTAACCGGCAGAAACCTGTGGGTCCCGATCATCACCCATGGTCTCCTGGATTTTGTTTCTCTGATCGCGATCTATGCCGGTACAGCGCAGGTATAAATCCGCCCAACTTACTTCTTTGGGGGCTCCGCATTGGAGCCCTGTTTTTTTCTTACGAAGTGGAAAGAGTGAGCCATTTTGGCAACAGCATGTCTTTTCCTACTGATGGGGGCTGGCGGGTTTCATGCTTTGGGCAATATCAATGCCGTGTTCCTTGAGAATTTTTCGCATACCGGGGTAAAATTGCGCGAAAACGCCCTGATAGGCCCCGTTTGCCTGGTGGCATTCCACACATGCATTGGGGAGGCTGACCGGTTTAATATAGACCCCGCGCTGATCCGGTTCGAAGACGGTAAAATTATACCCGGGCGCAGGAAAGCGGCCTTTATCCTTGATATGAATTTCATAGGAAAAAGGCTCGCCAAGGACAAAGCCCGCCCGGTTGGTCGATATCCGGTTTGCCGCCTCATAAAATAACAGCGCAAACATGGTCCCGTCGGCAAATTCGCCGGTTGCGCGGAAAGCCTGATAGGCCTTCGGCTCCATCACAGCGATCTGGAAATTTCCCGGTGAATCAGGATCAAATTGACTTTGGCTGTAGCCCATGCCGAGCGAACTTCCGAGATGCACCCATTCATCAATATTATCCGGGATTTTCAGATCCCCGGCTTCATTGAATTCGGCTATCGTCAGGGCGGCACGGGCAGCGGCCCGGGCTTCGGGTTTCACGGCAGAATATAACCCTCCCGCGCTCAACAACGATATGGCGATGGCAACGATGATTATGATGTGTCGTCTGTGCACTTTTCTCTCCCGCTGGCGGTGAGGGTCTCTATCCCGGGCCTTTTAAACGAGGTATTATAGCCATAACATACCACAGATGGATATAGAGTGACAGACAAAGACCGGTCAGAAACGGACAAAGTGAAAACCCGGCTCTCTGCCGGCGCCATCGTCCGAAAGTGCGGATTCCAGTCGGAAAACCGTTTGAGACACAGTTTCAATGATGTCTATCAGACCAGCCCGCACAGCTACCGCGAGAGGTTTGGACTGAAGCGCGGATGATGCTTCTCGCCTCGTTTCAACGGTCCAGCTTGGAGATTTTCGATCCTTCCAGGGTCAGATTATACATCAGGCCCTTATTGTCGAAAATGAAGGCGACGACCGGCCGGTCCAGCGTGGTTGTATCGACAGCCCCGCCGGCATCCAGCGTCACGACCGCCACCGAGGCATCCGCTCCGATTTCCCAGCCGTTGGAATCCTGAAAATCTTCCAATGTGTCATCATTCATGAACAGAATCATCTGACGGCGGCGCTGACCGCCCAATTGAAAACCAAAAGAGCCGGCGGCCGTGGAATAATAACCGACCGTCTGGCCATTGACGATCAGCGCGCCTTCGCCATACTCACCGCCGATAACGATCCCCGCTTTGGTGATCCGCGGAAAGATCAGGTAGCCGGACGCCCGGCTGAGTATACTCTGGGAATCCTTGACATTTTCATGAAATTCCTCCAGCGCCCTTTGCACCCGGCGATCTATTTCCTCCCTCGACGCCGCCCGGGCCCCTGAAGCCGCACCGCCGACAAGGACAACAATCAACAAGGTGGAAAAAACGGATCTCAGCGTCATAGTCTGTTCCTTAAATACAATTGGCCATTCCCGGCTATTCTCACGCATATTGTGGCGATTTTTTGTTGGCTTGCAAGCCTCCTTCATTCCTCTTGATTCTGGACCTGGGTCCAGGGTTTATATTCTCCGTGCATCGGAGAAACACCATGCGCAATATGACCATTGGCAAACTGGCCAAAGCTTGCGACGTAAAGTGGACACAATCCGCTATTATGAGCGGAGCGGGCTGCTGAAACTGGCTGATGAATATTCCGGGCTGACCGATCCTTCATAGCGTACGATCAGGCCTGCGCCGAACGGCGCATATAATGCGACGTCAAACCTGAATGCCTCGTCTGTCTCATATTCCCGCGCGTCGCTGCGGGGAAGGAATATTGCGGGCAAGGGCATGCCGAGAAACCAGCCGCGGCGCACCGGGAAATAAAGGGCATTGTCCTGCACGGTCAATGCCAGTTCAAAGGTAAAAACCCGGAATCTCTCCCGGCAATGGCCGGGCTTTGAAGGCGTAATAAAGGAACGGAAAATGCGCCGGCCAAAATTCCGTTCCCAGATTTCTCCCTTTATGGTGCGCGTCTTTGTCACCGTAAGCGGGATATTATTCCCCGGCCCTGGAAAGCCGAAAAGCCCTGCGGCAAAGCGGGCGATCCATCCGGTGCCGCGGGTGACTTCGCAGCGGCCGGAAAAATGCGCAATATCCTGAACGCAATGAGAGCGCTGCACGGTCTTTGGCAGGGCCCGCCATTTTTCACCGAGAATCTGCTGGAAGACAGGGGGGCATGGTTTGCTGGAGATGCGCGTTTCCACCGCCAGACCGGACATGGCGTCTTCATACCTTTGCAAGGGAAGTTCGGCGAGGCATGGCCGGGCGCCGCGCTTAATATCCTTCAGATTGCGGATGATCGCGAGAACGGGAATGGCCGGGATAAAAGGTCCGTCGCCGGTTTCGGCTAGCAGTTGCCAGGATCGTTTCTCAAAACCGTCGGCGCTCTCGCCCGTCACCTCAACAACCATCCCACCCCGGTCGGTGCCGAGCGGCTCCAGGATTTTGGCAAACCAATGTAAAAATGTCAGAAAGCAAGTCAGTCCAGGTAAAAACCGGCGGCCACGCAGCCAGGACAGGATTTCCAGCCCCCGCTGCATAACGGAAAGCTCAAGCCCGGCCCGGAATATGACCGACTGCGCCTTGAACCGGTCCGGAAACAGGAGAATATCCGGCGCCCCGATCAGGCTTGCCCGCCGCCGGATGCCTTTATCCAGCGTAACCGTTTTCGCTTGCGACCAGCCCCTTGCCTGACGCCACCTGCCGCCACGCCACACCTCCATGGGCTCACCGGCCTGGGAAAGGATGGAAGCCATCACCGACCGTCCGCGGGGCGCCCGGTTCCCCGGCAGAATGGCCATATTGATAAGCTGGATGCCGGTAAAACCGCTGGCCAGAGCCTCCACTGCCGCCGAGGAAATCGCCGGGACACTTGAAACACCGGAAAGTGCGACGATGCCGGCCTGTTCCGCACGCCTATCCAGTTTTCCAATACCGGCCGTAAAGTTTGCATCATCCGAAAGGTCCAGATAATGAATACCCCTTTCAATACAGAACCTTACAACGCGGTAGGGATCCTCGCCATACGTCTGGAAAGGCCCGGCGGCATCGACAATCATATCAGGGTCGATACCGCAAATAGGCGTCAGGCTTTTCGTTCTGTCAAGCCCGAGCGGTATGCCGCCATGCCGCGCCGCAAACGCTTTTGCTTTTTCAGGATGGCGGCCTGCGATCCAGACCTGATCACCGTCCAGCAATAACAGCCGCGCCAGCCGTCCGCCAAAGCTACCATAACCGCCAAGAATAAGAACCTTCACTCGGTGCCTTTTGGATAGTCTTCGGGGCCCAGGCCTTCGATATGTTCCTCATGAAAGGCCTCGATGGCGCTTTCGACCTTAGTGGAATCGGCAAAGCAGGCGATATGGATCAGCGCATCGCCTTCATTAATGATCGGCAGATTGGTGCGGCCGATGACGATCCCCGTCTGGGGCGACAGGATAGGCGTGCCCTCATCATCGATAACGTCGGCGATGACTCCTAATATTTCGTTTTTTTCGACACGGGCTCCCAATCCGGCATTCAGCATCAGCACCCCGCTTTTAGGGGAACGCACCCAGGCGGAAGAGCGCGCTTCCACCGCCGGGCTTTTTGCTCGCTTGCTGCTGCGGGTCTTGGCGACCATGCCGAGCGCCCGGAGCACATTTCTGACTCCTTTGACACCGGCATTGATGGCCAGTTCATTGAAACGCAGTGCCTCCCCCGCTTCATAGAGCAGCATGGGAACCCCCTGGTCCGCCGCGTACTGGCGCAGCGATCCGTCCCGGAGATTGGCATTGATAATGACCGGAGTACCGAAAGCGAGGGCGAGCCTCTCGGTTTCTTCATCATCCAGATTGGCGCGGATATGCGGATGATTGGTGCGATGCGCCGCGCCGGTGTGAAGATCGATGCCATAATCAGCCCGTTTAACAATTTCTTCACGGAAGGTATAAGCCAGCCGGGCAGCCAGTGAGCCATGTTGCGAGCC
Organism: Alphaproteobacteria bacterium; assembly: GCA_021774625.1. GTDB lineage: Bacteria > Pseudomonadota > Alphaproteobacteria > Sphingomonadales > JAKSBY01 > JAJFIV01. The sequence goes on from JAJFIV010000032.1 coordinate 13,692, forward strand.
CGGAAAGGACCGGTTCAGATCCCGCCGGTCCGGCAGATAGCGGGAATGGGTCAGAAACCCATAAACATTGACAATCGGGATCGCGATGAGCGTGCCCTTGAGGCGGGATATGGCGGGCCATTTCAGAATCCGGCGGATAATCTCGATGCCGTTGATTTCATCGCCGTGAATTGCCGCGGAAATAAAAACCACCGGCCCGTCACGCCGGCCATGCACCACATGAACCGGCATCGCCAGATCCATCAGATTGGATTCACTTGGTAGCGAAAGGCTGACGGTCGTCCGGCTGCCCGCCTTAACCTCTGCCCCATTGATTGAAAAGGACGCTCTCGGCATCAGCCTTTGCCCCGTGTTTTGGTGTTATGGGGCTTTGCGTTTTTTTCCAAAAATTCGATAATCATTCCGGCAATATCCTTACCTGTTGCATTTTCGATTCCCTCAAGTCCAGGCGAAGAATTCACCTCCATCACCACCGGACCGGCATTGGACCGCAGCATATCAACGCCGCAGACATTCAGGCCCAGAACCTTGGCCGCTTTGACCGCCGTCGCCCGTTCCTGCGGCGTCACTTTAATAGCCCGCGCGGTGCCGCCGCGATGCAGGTTGGACCGGAAGTCTCCCTCCGCGCCCTTGCGTTTCATGGCCGCGACCACCTTACCGCCAATAACCAGCGCGCGGATATCCTCACCGCCCGCTTCCTTGATGAATTGCTGGACCAGAATATTGGCATTGAGGCCGCCAAAAGCCTCAATCATCGATTTCGCGGCATTTTCCGTTTCCCCCAGCACAACGCCAATGCCCTGCGTTCCCTCCAGCAGCTTGATCACAACCGGCGCGCCGCCGGCCTGATCGATAATGTCGTCCGCCTGGCTGGAACGATGGGCAAAACAGGTCACCGGCAGACCGATGCCTTCCCGGGCGAACAACTGCGTGCTGCGCAGTTTATCGCGGGAACGGGAAATAGAGACGGATTCATTCAGCGGATAAACTCCCATCATCTCAAACTGCCTGAGAACCGCCGTGCCGTAAAAAGTGACCGAAGCCCCAATACGCGGGATGACGGCGTCATAGTGCGGCAGCGCTTCGCCGCGATAGCGGATTTCCGGCTTGCGCGCCGCGATGCGCATATAAACCCTGAGCGTGTTGATAATATGAAGTTTATGGCCGCGCTGCTCCGCCGCTTCGACAAGACGTTTGTGGGAATAGAGGTTGGGATTGCGCGCCAGCATGGCGATTTTCATGGGTCAGTTCTTTCTTTCCGATAATTTCGGAGGCAGTTTGCCAAGACGGTAAGAGGCACCGGAATCAACCAGATACCGTCCTTTCAGGGCATGCCGGCCAAGCAGCATGCGGAAGCTCAACTCGTCCCGGTTGGTCAGCGTTAGTTCAATCGGCCAGGTTCTGAGACCCAGCTTCAAACGCGTCCGAACCACATAGCGCTCTTCCTTGGCGCCATTGGAACTTGTGACAATGCGATGATCCAGCACCGGCGCTTCGCACATAACTTCGGGCTTTCGGAAACGCCGGCGGGGGTGAACATAAAAACGAACATGAAGCTTGCCGTCTTTTTCAAACGGTCTGATCTTATAGGCATGGATGGCCGATGTCCGCGCACCGGTATCGACTTTGACACGAATGGCCTGAATATTCCAGTCCGGCAGCGAAGCCCATTCCCGCCAGCCAATGATCCGCTTTTTTCTTTTAGGGGCACGACCCATTAAATTCATCCATTTTGCGCCCCGTTATTGCTTTGCGGGCAGGCGCAAGGTTGCAGGAAAGGCAGCGCCTTTTCAAGGCCTTGCAACGCCCCCGGAAAGCAATGACGGGAGCGCCCGCAGGGTTTTGAACACAGCATCCATCCGCGGCGAAAACGGGCTTCAAGCATGCGCTGCATGCCCTTCAGCCCGTTTCCTTGCATCTGAATACTCTGTTCAAAACAAAATTGCATGAATTTAATGGGTCGTGCCCCTAACCAACCACCACCTGTGTTCAAAACCCTGCCGGTTGGGCGAACATAACGCTATTCAGCAGCATTCGATAGCGGAAATTCAGGCTTTATTGGAAAGTGGCAAGGAGACGGCAAAGCGGCTTCCGACGCCGACCTCGCTATTGAGGGTGATATCACCGCCCATGCGACGGGCGAGTTCGCGGGAAATATGGAGACCAAGACCGGTGCCTTCACTCTTTGTGGAATAGATACTGTCACGAACCTGGCGGAATTTTTCGAAAACCGTCTCGGTCTGCCCGGCGGCGATGCCAATACCGGTATCCCAGACCGTAACCGCTATCCGGCTTTTTTCACGCCGGCCGACCTCGATGCCGATTTTACCGCCTTCGGGGGTGAATTTTACGGCATTGTTCAGGAGATTGACAAAAATCTGCGTGGCCCGGCGGTCGTCCACATGAACCAGGATGTTATCCTTGATGTTGACCTCCCGGATATCCAGTTTCTTTTCGCCCGCTCTCAACGCGATCAGATTGGCCGCCTGGTCAATAATGCTTTTTAGGGATACGTCCTGGGGTGAAAGCGTGATTTCGCCGCTTTCAATGACCGCTACGTCCAATACATCGTTGATCAGGCTTAAAAGATGCCGCCCGGCACTCATGATATCGCCGCAATAAGACGTATATTGATCATTAATCTCGCCAAATACCTGCATCTTCATGGCTTCGGCAAAACCGATAATGGCGTTTAGGGGTGTGCGCAATTCATGGCTCATGGCCGCAAGAAATTCAGTCTTGGCCCGGAGCGCGCTTTCAGTCTGGGCGCTTGCAATATCAAGCTGAATATTCTTTTTTGTCAGTTCCTGCAGCGTATATTCGAGATTTTTGCGGATTTCGTTGGATTCCGTCGCCAGCAAATATTTTTGTGTGACATCCATACAGGCGCCGCGGTATCCCAGAAACTCGCCGGTGACCGGATCAAAGACAGGAACGCCGCTGATGTGAAAGCGCAGATGGCCGTACTCGCTATCCTTCATTTCAAATAATTTATCGCGAAACGCCCGCCGTTGCTCAAAAGCCGCCATGGGAAGGTCATCGCCAAACAGATTGGGCCTGAAAACGCCGATCTCATCCAGCCGCTTGCCAAGGCTTGCCGCTATTGTAAGACCGGTGATAGCGGTAAAGCGCTCCGTCAGCATCGTCAGGCATAAATCCCGGTCGGTTTCCCAGAACCAGTCGGAAGCCGCCCGGGCAAAATCCTCGAAACGCCTGCGGCTGATAACGCTTTCTTCCGCCGAAAGAATGCGGGCGGTTTTCTCGGTATATGTGCCGCCAACGGCAATCATTTCTCCACCGTCAAATATGGGAAAATGGCGGGCGGTAAAGATCCGGGCCTTGCCGCCGGCGCTCAATCTTTCTTCAAAAGCCACGGCACGACCGGTCGCAAACACATCTTCAATCACCGATCTCAGGGCGGCCGGCAAATGAATATCCTTGCCATTTTTGGGTGGGACCGGCAGGGCCTCCTTGAAACGCTCGGCAAGGTCAGAATAAGCCTGGTTGGTGTATAACAGATAGCCGTCTTCCGAGGCGATATAAAGCGGCAGCCCTTCTTCGATCACGATGCCGTCCAGCAGCCGTGCCGACAAATTATGTGAGCGGGTAAACCGCTTGCCGTTTGCCCTGGCGCCGGTAGACGGCGCCAATATTGCCGCATTATTTTCGTCATTGGGAATAATTGTGCAATGGTTCCAGTCAATACGCCTGGCGCGCAGTAAACTTATCCGGCCACCCGTACGGCCGTGACTGTCCGCTGTTTCTCTTACGTCATCACTGGACATTTCCGAGCTCATCGATGGCGATTTGGTATGAAGCGTCCGACTGCCAATAAAGCAATGCGCCTTTTGCATTGTCCGGCGTGACAGAATCGTAAAGTTCAAGTATCGGTTTCAGAACACTTGTCGGCTGAGCCCGCGACCCATCCCGCGTCTGTGCCAAAAGCAGAAAAATCGACGTAAAATCGTTGCGTTCGATCCCGATGGCTTTCGATAAGACGGCAAGGGATTCTCCGCGCCGGTCGGAAAAAATACGCCACGATGTGCGAAAATCGATCTGGCCCATTTCGCCGATACCCGCCACGAAAACCGGAATCCGCTGCTGACGCAGGGCCTGGATCAGGAATTTGACGGTTAATTCTCCCATTTCCGCCATGCGCCGGACAAGCTTTTGCGCCCGGATAAAAGCGCCATCGCCATCGCCCTGTTCCACCAGCGCCTGACGGGTGGCTGTCTGCAATGCCTGATCAAACGCCGTCTGATCAACTTCAAACTCGGTTACGATTTTTTTGCGCAGCGCTGCCGATACCCACCAATACATCTGATAGGCAAGCTCTGACGGCAGATCGTTGCGGTTGAGAAGCGGTTCCTGGAAACGGTCAACCCTGCGTGATTCCGTCACCAGATATTCCATCGCCCGCCTGGAAAGAATGGCATCGGAATTCCGGATCAGCGCCTCGATGACATCGTGACTGCCATATTCGATCAGGGATTCGCTTAACTCTTCACTAACACCCTGGCGCAGGGCGATGCACAGCCGGTGTTCATCGGTGCGCATGCGGACGACCTCAATCAGATCGGCATCCTGGAGAAGCTTGCTTTTTTCCAGCACGGGCCGGGCAATTTCGATGTCGTCACTGGCCAGAAGCTTGAGTATATCCGGCATTTCAATACCGGTTTTAACGAGGGTTTCCGACAATTGCTGGCGAATTTCTGTTTCGACGGATTCGACGAGCTTGGACAGAATATCGGACATCAGCGCCCGTTCATGTTCGTTCAGGCGTCCATCCTGAGACAAAAACAGGTCGGTAATATTCTCCAATAGATGGCGTCTTGCATCCTGGGACTTGTCCCGGGCAAGTTCAAAAAGTCTCTTGACCTCTTCGTTCATCAAGAGCGGTTCCCTTGGTTTGTTACCCCCAAAAGCGGGGGCAAATCGATACACACATGTCTGGTGTAAAGCATATCACGCCAGATATAGCGAAAATGTGAATGTTTGAGGTTAACAATGTCTTAATATTTGTTGGAAATTTAGGTCGAAAATAAGGCTAAAATATTACCAAAGGCCTCAGAATCTTTTTTTCCAAAGCAGTTCAAAGGCGGCGTTAAAATCATTTACGAAGGGCGTATTGGGTTGATCGTCGGCAACCCGCAGTTCGGCACGGAAATCACCGTAAATTGTCGGGGCTTCGACTCCGGCCTCGAAAAGATTCATGGTTTCAAAATTACGGCTGACCAGATTGCTGGCAGGACGGTTAGCGGCATTAATATCGACATTGCGGTAGCGAATCCATGCATTCCTACCCATGTCATCAAGCAAGGAAACCTCAATGGTGATAAGACGGGAATCAGCATCGATACTGGCCGCCAATGAGCGATCCAGAAGCCGGAAACCGTCCGTAAAGATGAAATTATTGAAGGGCACACCGAACCGGCTGCGGCCAAAATATGAGCGGTTGGCCTTGGTGTCGGTATATTCGGTCAAGAGTTTCCAGGTGTATTTCCCCCCCTGTGCCGCGCCGCTAAAAGTCGACCCCAGAACAACCGTCACATCATCAATGAGAAATTCGTCTTCATCCTCACCCATTATCTGGCCATAAAAGGCATGCGCCACATCACCGATACGGGATGAATAACGGATATCCACCGAGGCAAGCTGGTTGCCGGGCTCATCAAATGTACCGGTATTATCCCGGTTGCCAATGGCGATCAGGGCGTCTTTCCAGGTGCTGAAACCGCAGGGGCGTCCCTTTCCACAAAGCTGAAGAGCGCGCGAAAGGGAAAATTCCAGCTTGCGTGTCGGCTGGAAGGAAAAGCGCATTCCCATTATCAGCGGATGGTCAAAATCGTCCCGGTCATTTTCCAGCCGCCCGGCGAATATATCGAAACTCCATGGCCCCAGCCATTTGAGAACCGGAAAATCAATCGGCTTCGGGACAAGGCGGGAAATGCCAACCTTGGTCATGGGCCTTGCATTGGTGGAAAGGATCAGGCTTGTATCAAAACCTGGGCCCCACCACTTTTCGTTCTTGCCGCCATAAAAGACCAGGTTCCGCCAGGCTTTTGCAATGTAGCTGCCATCGAAATTGACATTATTGCCGTTGGAATCATCGCGAAAATTAAGTGCGAGACGGGCAAAGGCCGAGCTCCAGTGTTTATCAACAGAAAGCCGCGTGTCGACATCTTCACGGGCGCCGCCTGAAAAATCCCTGACAACCCGTTCGTTATTTGTCAGTCCTGCTTCCGCTTCATAATGCAATCCGCGATAATCCTCTGCGGATGGAATTTTCGACCGGACCCGCGACAGGGCCAATTCCACATGCTGGGGATAAGCACGCTCGGGCATATCAGCAATGCCGTTCGTGATCTGCGCCCAGGTAATGGGCCAGGTTGTCACCGGACCGGAGATAATTCCGTAGGCTTTCAGAAGCTCTACATCCTGGCGCAAAACACGATCCCCGGGGCTTGCCCACGGCTCTGCGCCAGCATCACCAGCAATCAAGACGGAGAAAAAAAACAAGAAAAAAGTCAGCCTGAATTTATTCACATTTCTTTCCATATCGTGGGGGATGAGGCGTTGCATCATCAATAAGGTGCCGGAAGGCAATCCGCAAGCATAGGATCATCGTGAACCGTTAAATTTCCAAGGGGGCCGAATGGATTTTTGCGATATGGGCGACAATTTTTCGGGCCGCCGTTCCGTCACCATAGAGCAAGCCGCCGGCGGCAGCGCCGGTGTCCGAAAAACCCTTGTTTCCGAGCAACTTGACAGCGCCTATGACCAAGGCATCCGCACAAATCCCAACCAGTTCCGCCAATCCCGTGTTGAGCGTCTCCGGACGTTCCGTCGCCTTACGGAAAATCAGGCTTTGTTTGCCCAAAAGGGCGGCTTCTTCAAGCAATCCCCCGGAATCCGTGATCAGAAACCGGCAATTCTGCAGAAGTGTCAGACAGGTTCTGTGTGACTGCGGCGGCAAGAGCAGGATATTGCCGGTCCCGTTCAAAGGACTGAAAGCCGCCGCGACATACGGGTTTGGATGCACGAGGCATACATAACAGGCGTCCCCCCTGCCAGCGAGTTCCCGCAGCGCCTTACATAATTCCTCCAGGGCGGGGCCCTGATTTTCCCGGCGATGCGCCGTGACGAGGATGAATGGTTTCGCTCCGGCCCGGTCCAGAATAGACTGCATTATACCCCCGGTTTGACCGGCAAGATTATCCTGCCTTCTTACCAGAGAAACCACATCGGCAATGGTATTGCCGGTGACAATGATGCTGTCTGCTGTGACGCCTTCGGCAATCAGATTAAGCCGGGCGGCCTCCGTTGGCGCAAAATGGAGATCGGCCAGGGCGCCGACAAGTCTGCGATTGGCCTCCTCGGGCCATGGACTGTCCATATTGTGCGATCTGAGCCCGGCTTCCACATGCCCGACCGGTATTTTCTGGAAATAAGCGGCCATGGCGGCGCCAAAGGCGGTGCAGGTATCGCCATGGACCAGAATTCGATCCGGCTTGATGCTTCGGATCACTTTCTCAAGCTCGATGGCCAGCATGCTGGTAAACTGCCCCAGGCTTTCGCACCGCCCCATAAGATTAAAATCAAAATCAGGACGGATTCCATACTCCGCCATCGCGCTGTCGAGCAGATCGCGATGCTGCCCGCTGACGCAAATATGCTGAGTGAATCTGTTATCGGATTGGAACACCTTTACAACCGGCGCCATCTTAATGGCTTCCGGCCGGGTACCAAAAACCAAAAGAATACGGATTTTCTCTGCCTGCCCCCGCACAGCCCATCCCCTTGATATTTCAATAATACAACTTATTGGTTTATTGAAATCACGCCGAATGTCAAGCAGAACAGAACTTGCGGCCGCGTTAGGGTCGTGGCCCTAAATAAAGTTGAGCAGGGAAAGGTTGGTCAGAGTTCCGAGGGTCCTGAAGGAAGCTTCAAGCGCGATACTGTCATTATTCAGGCGACTGATCGCCTCGGCGATATTCACGTCCTCGATATCGGAAATAAATGTTTCAAGAAATACCGTGGAGTTTTCATGCTGTTCTCCGATGGTCTCAAGGCGCTGGAATTTAAGACCGTTTTGCACCTGAATTTTCTGGGCGTCCTGAATGGCACTGTCCAGCAATGCCAGTTCCCCTTCCAGGAAAGTGCGCTGCACCGCTGTCAGTTCGCCATTGAGCGGGCCGGTTGCCGGATTGACATCAAATTCCGCGATCCGCTTGATGGATTCAAAAATCGGCAACGCAATATCGCTGGCCAGCGCGCCGAATTGAAGTTCCACGTTATCGGCAATTTTGGCAACCGGCGCCGCGTTATCGTTTTGAAACAGGTCGCTGGCATTTGTTGCTGCAATCAGGTTGGAAATATCATTGCCGCTGACGGGCGGCGTATCGGTTTTGGAACCGGCAAAGATAAAGGCGCCGCCGATACTGGTATTCAGCGCGCTGGCGATAAAGTTGTAGGATTCCCTCAGAACCTCCTGAAAGCCCAGCGCCTGTTCCTGCCCGACGGCCGTCAGCATATCCTGCCGCAGATTTTGGGCGGTTTCCGCTATGGCGTTGATCTGGACATCATTGGCATCGATAATACCCTTGATCCGCGTGATGGTGCTCTGAAAGGTCTCGGTCCGGGTTTTGATGGAACGGGCGCTTAGAAGCGTGTTGGTTTCGCTGGCAAGGCCGCGGAATTCATCCGCCTTTTTACCAGTCGAAACCTGTTTCTGAACCTCAAAAACCCGCTGCTGGTTAGACAGCATGCTTTGGATCAGCGCCTGATTCTGGCCGAAACTTGATACCCGTGTCATCGCTTAATTCCCTTCGCTCTTATATCGCGAGCAATGCGTCATACAGTTCCTGTGCCGTGGTCAGAAGCCTGGCCGCGGCGTTAAAAGAATTCTGGAAAACAATCATATTGGCCAATTCTTCATCCAGATTCACGCCGGAAACATTGGCCCGCCGTTCCTCAATTTCCACCGACAATGCCTTGTTGTCTGTTTCCTGATTGGTGACGCGCTGCGCCATCAGGCCGGCATTGCCCAGAACCGCCGCGCCGTATTGCGACAGGGAAACGGACATAGAGGCCAGTTCCCCGGCGCCGCGAAACGAAACGGCTTTGGTTTCCAGAGCCTGAAGGGCAAGCACGCCCCGCTGATCCCCCGTCGCAAGACCGATACTGCCCGGAGCGGCCGTTAAATCGAACTGGGACAGCGCAAACTGCCCGGGGTCACTAGCAATCCGGCTGATGATCCCGACATTCTGCGCGGCATCCGCCAGATACCGGTCGCCAATGCCGAAAAGGCCGGAAAAAGTTACGCTGCTTGAGGCATGGTTGGTGGTATCCGCGGTGACAGTGATATCGAGGCCGTTAAATCCCGGCAGCTGTGTAATTTGCAGGGCGCCCGCGGCATCAAGGGAAAAATTCATGAAGGTGCCCATGGGACTGCCGTTCAAATCCGCCAGCAGATCATTGTAGTTTGTCCCGACCGCATTCATGGTGTGCTGGGCAAGGAGGTTCCCATTGGCATCCCTGATTTCGAATGTCGTTGCACCGCCCGGCGCCAGATTGTGAGGCTCAGCGCCGGTAAGCCCGGTTTCATATCTGCCTGGGGTATTGGCGGCAAGAAGGTCATTCATACCGAAGAAATGCGAGAATCCCCGCCCTGCGCGCTGGCTTGGAGCGGCGGTGTCCTGCGCAATGGCCACACCATGGGTGGCGTTGGCGGCGGTAAAACTCATCACGCCGTTGGTCAGCGCCAAAGTCCCGGCGGCGCCGAGACCCGCATTGACGGCCGCAATCATCGCATTGAAATCCGCCGGCGGAGCCCCGTCAAAATCAACCGTATGAGTGGAGACAACCTGATTGCCGGCGTCAACCACGGCAAAGGTAACAATCCCGGTAAAATCAGGCGCGTTCGTTCCCGACAAAGCTGTCGGCCGCCCTGTCAGGCTATTGGGCGCGGGCGCGGCGGAAAAGGAATTATGGATCGCATTGAGCTGGTCCATCATATTGGCTGACAATTCTCCAAGCGACAGCGACATATTCACCAGATCGCGGTCCCGAAGATCAAGCAGCCCTCTGATCCGCCCGGACTGAACCGACGAATCCAGAGCCTTTGCCGATCCGGTAAAGGCGCCGGTTGCCGGGTTGATGGTGCGGATTATTATCGGGTTGAACGGTGTCTGCGATGTCACGGCGCCGGGGGCCGTATATTCAAGTTGGCGCAGGACGCCGTCAATCAGCGCCGCGCCGGTTCCTGTTGCGACATTCACCGACCCGTCGGCATTCTGTGTCACCCGGATGTCGACCGCATCGGCAACGGTCTGCAAGGCGAGGGTGCGCTGATCTTCCAGCCCGCCGGTTTCACCGCCAAGGACTTTTTCCCGGACAATGAGGGGATTCAGCTCGTGAGCCCGCCGCAGCGCCTCATTGACCACATTGACCTGCTCGGCAATCTGATTATTCACATCCCCGCGCAGATCCTGAATGGTTTGCGACAGGCGGGATACTTCGTCGGTAAAACTCTGCAAATCCGCCAATGAGGCCTGCCGCGCCACCCGGTCGGCCGGGCTGAGCGCCAGTTCCGACAGGGAAGCAAACATCCGGTCAACCCGGGCCGACAATGTCCCGTCGGAATCCGGACGGCCCAAAAGGCCCTGCAGACGGTCGTGAAATTCCCTTTGTACGGTGAATTCCGTGGCATTGGATTTGGCGGTCAGAGACGCGGATTCCAGAAAGCTGTCGACAATCCGCTGCACTTCCGAAATCTTGACTCCCACCGACTGGGTCCCGGCAATCACCTGTTCCTGCTGCAGAACCTGGCGCGCATAGCCCGGCGTATTCACATTGGCGATATTGTTACCGGTGATGCGCAGGGCCGCCTGATTGGTAAACAGGCCGGTCAGAGATGTATTGATGATGGCGTTAATTGTCATGCGCCGCTCCTGTCAGGTCAAAAGGAAAAAAATTCCGGTCGCGGAAATAGGCGGGCGAAAAACCGGCAAAATATGCAGGGCGGCCTGGTCCGGAAAACCCGAAATACAAACACATTAAAGAATTGTTTTTCCTAGATTTTTTCATAATTTTACGCATCCGCGCACTCTAATTTCCGACGCGATCTCAAATTATGAGAAGCAAACCCCGTGCCAGTCCGCGCTTTCCTCCTGAATTTCGGTTTTCGTTAACCATTGCCGGGTAATTTTACTGGAGGCATAAATGGAGGCGAAATCATTGGTTGCCATCGCCCGGCAAGGGCCACGGACGGCAGGTTTTATTGAAGATATCAAAAGCGCGCTGAGTGATCACAGCGGCTTCATTTTTCTTGTCGTTTTCTACATGGCGCTGGTTTTTCTGATTGCCGGTTCGGCCGGACTGGAAGACCGGTTCAAAATCGGGCTCTATCAGCAGCCGGTTTTTCTCTCCTACGGCGTTGCAGGTTTTGTTATCGCCCTGCTTTATTTCACCCGGTTAATATTTGTCCGGCGCCCGCGCCGGCCCCTCACGCAGATGGCGATGGATGCGCTTTCCCTTCTGGCCGATGGGAGGCGGATAACATCCATTCTCATCCCGCTGATTCTGATCCCGGTCTTTGTCTCCGCCTTCACCTCATTCAAGAGTCTCATCGGCGATCTCAATCCGTTCGCCTATGATCAGGTTTTCGCGTTATGGGACCGGGCGCTGCATTTTGGAATCGACCCCTGGAAAATCACCCATGCCGTTTTCAGCACGGCGCGGTCAACAGCTGTTATCAACCTGCTTTATCATCTCTGGTTTTTTGTTATGTGGGGATTTTTGCTCTGGCACATATTCAACACCGGCATTCAGCGGAAACGGCTGCAGTTTCTCCTGACCTATGTCCTGTTATGGATCATTGTCGGCTCTTTTTCCGCTCTTGCCTTATCGTCTGCGGGACCGGTTTATTATGGCGGCGTGACCGGGCTGGAGGACCCTTTCTCACCGCTGATGCACAAGCTGTATGCCGCGCACAGCAGTCTACTCGCAGAAAATAGTTTCTGGAAGCTGTGGGCGCTGGATCTGCAGACAGCGCTTTGGGAACAGCATCTTGACAAAACGGCAACCATCGGCGGCGGCATTTCCGCCATGCCCAGCATGCATGTGGCTATCTCGACACTGCTGGCGCTGACAGGGTTTAAAACCAGCCGTCTCTTTGGCTGGGTTATGACGGCCTTTGCGGCAGCCATTTTGATCGGCTCGGTCCATCTTGGCTGGCATTACGCCATTGACGGCTATGTTTCGATTATCCTGACCCTTATGGTCTGGAAAGCCGTCAGTTTCTATCTCGATTACAAAGAGGCAAAAGCGAATATCATGGGGCTGGCCTGATATACCAAACAAAAAGGGGCCCAAAGAGCCCCTTTTCACCACCCGGAATGCCGGATTGAGTTACTTAATAATTTTAGCGACGACGCCGGCGCCGACGGTGCGGCCGCCTTCGCGGATGGCGAATCTGAGGCCTTCATCCATGGCGATCGGGGCGATCAGTTCGACCTCCATCGAGATATTGTCGCCCGGCATCACCATT
>JAJFIV010000033.1 GCA_021774625.1 Alphaproteobacteria bacterium
AAATCCGGGCCGGATATTCCCCCGCAGCATGTTTCGGTTTCCGTTGAGCCCGGCGCAATTTCGCTATTTTGATCATACTGATTCAATCAAGGGTGTGCGCATGGTGTTTCAGGGTCAGGGTCCATCAAATTCATGCAATTCTGTTCTGTCCTCAGCATCCATCTGCGGCAAAAACAACCTGCGAGCCTGCGCCCGGCGGAAATCAGTGACGGGACGCAGAAGGGATGAATTTAGCAGGCGCCGGCCCTAACCAATAAGATTGATCGCAAAAAGAAGAAGAATGACCGCCGGGGCGCCATAGCGCACCATGAAGCGCCAGTAATTATAGAGGCCTTCGCCGAGCCCCAGTTCCTGCATTGTCTCTGACCGGGAAAGCACCCACCCGGCAAAAATGGAAAACAGCAAACCTCCCGCCAGCAGCAAGACATTGGAAATCAGAAAGCCCAGCAGATCAAAAATATTGGTCTCATGAAAGCGCGACAGGAAGGAAAGCGGGTAAAAATCCGCGAGAATATTGAAGGACAGCACGCTGAGAATGCCGGCAATCCAGAAAAGCCCGCCAAGACCGAAGGCAATCTTCATCCGCGAAAAGCGCCCGCTTTCCTCAAAATAGGACACCAGCGTTTCCAAAAGACCTATCGTTGACGTAATGGCGGCAAAGACAAACAGGATATAAAAAGCAAATCCGACAAACTGGCCAAACGGCATGCCGCCAAAAGCAATGGGCAGGGTCACAAAAATCAGACCGGAGCCTTCTGCAGGATCCACATTATTGGCAAAAACCAGAGGAAAAATGGCAAGCCCGGCCAGCAGGGCAACCGCCGTATCACCGAAAGCGACCGTCATGGCCGACCGGCCAATAGGGATCGGCCGGCCAATATAGGCGCCGTAAGTCATAATCCCGCCGGAACCGATGCTCATGGTAAAAAAGGCCTGTCCGAGGGCGGCAAGAATAATAGCGGGCGTAAAGTCCTGCCATTGAAAGCCAAACAGATAGGACACCGCCGCCCCGAAATCGCCATAGAGACCTGCATAAATCACCAGACCGATCAGGATCGCAAACAGAGCCGGCATCAAAATCTTGCCGATGCGTTCGATGCCGGAACGAATCCCTAATCCTACGACCAATATAGTCGCGAGCGCGAACAGGCTGTGCCATAAGAAAAGCTCGTAAGGGTTTGCGAGAAACGCGGCAAAGGTGGTCTGCACGGTGGCCGCGTCCGCATTGGCAAGCGCCCCGGTCAAAGTCCGCTCGATATAGCCGAGCGAGAATCCGGCAACCACGCTGAAAAAACTGAGAACCAGAATAGACGTGACCAGCGCCATCCAGCCCGCATAACGCCATTTCTCGGTCGCCCCCGCTTTTTTTGCCAGACTGCGCAGGGTATTGGGAACGCTTTGCTGGCCCAGCCTGCCGATCACGGTCTCCGCAATAAAAAGATGGACCGCAAAGGCAAAAACAGCGATCAGATAGACAATGACAAAGGCGCCGCCGCCGTTATTACCGGCCTCGGTGGGAAAGCGCCATAAATTGCCGAGACCGACGGTCGCCCCCATGGAAACCGCAATAAAGGCGAAGCGGGATGACCAGGATTCGCGGATGGATGGCTGCATTACAATAACTCCGAACCGACAAAACGCGCAGTCTATGGTTTGATTTTATGTTTGGCAACGGCTAGAGTTTTTTCTGATTAGGTTGCCGCAATTTATCCCCTCTCTCGCTTTTTTATGCCTAAGGGCGGAGCTTCTTTAACCCTTAAGCCCTGCCCCTTTTAGCGGACTCGCCTCTGACCGACCCTCTCCGGTTCACACTGAGGAGGAACGAAGATGCTTTGGGCAAAAGGGGGAGCTGAGCTCCGGGCTTCGATACGAGGCTTCGCCTCACCCAGCCCGAACGGAAAAGACAAGCCGCACCGTTCGCCCTGAGTGCCCGAACGGCGTGAGGGTGTATCGAAGGGCGCGAGACGGCTCCCACCCTTCGACCCGCCACTGCTCTGAGCTGGCACATAGGAGAAACGGGGACGTTTCCGTCAAAAGGGGAAAGAAGCTGAGTGGCTCCCGGCTATCGATCTCACTTGACTCTCGATAAAGGCCTGCTTATATATCTGACTGACCTGTCAGTCAGTCTTTAGGGATTTACTAGGCAGGCCTATTGAAAAAGCGGGCTTCAGGCGGTAACCGCAGAGAGCAATCGGGCCGATCAGAATCGTCCTTTTCTATCAGGACAATTTGAATAAACGGGTTCGGGCGATCAGGTAATCAGGCATCAGGCACTTCTCGATGACGAAAGTGAGTTTAAAAGGTAAACGGCGGGCGCTTTCCGAAGCAGAAAAGGAACTGCGCGCAGCACAGATTCTGGAAGCGGCGCTGGATGTTTTTGCCGAGAAAGGCTTTGCCGCGGCGCGTCTTGACGACGTCGCCATCCGCGCCGGGGTCAGCAAGGGCACGCTCTATCTTTATTTTTCAGACAAGGAAGATTTGTTCCGCCATGTGGTGCGCGAAGGCGTGATCCCCAATGTGGCGGCCATTGAGCGGCTTGCCGCGTCCTATAGCGGCCCGATTGCCCCCTTTTTGCGCCAGACCATCCTGAAAATTGCGGAAATGGCGCTCACAACCAAAATCGGCGCGATCCCCAAACTTGTCATCCTGGAGGCCGGTAATTTCCCGAAACTGGCGGAATTTTACCGGGACGAAGTCATTGCCCGCGGCCGGGGCGTGATTGTTTCACTGATCGAACGCGGCATCAAGACCGGTGAATTCCGTGATATCAACCCGTCCCACGGCTTTTTGTCGCTGATGGGACCGGTTTTTATTCTGGTCTTGACCAAGGATGCGCCGGCGCTTGGGAAAATGTGGCCCGCAAGCCCTCTCGCACAGGTGCCGGGGGTTATTGATCTGGTGCTGGCCGGGCTTGCCAATCAAGGGAAAAACAATGAGAAATAAATGGCTCCCTGCCCTTCTTCTGCTCTGGGCTCTCCCGGCATCGGCGGATGACGGGCGGCGTTATCAGGGTTATGCGGAAGGTGAATATATCCGCGTCGGCCTTCCCGGCGGCGGCATCCTGGAAGAACTGGCCGTGCAGCGGGGCGATGATGTGGCGGCGGATACATTCTTGTTCCGCCTGGACGCCATCAGAGAAAAAGCGGCGGCGGCCGGGGCGGAAGCGGCGCTGGCCGAAGCGCAGTCCAGACTTGCCGACCTGACCAAAGGCAAGAGGCCCAGCGAAATCGCCGCCATCGAGGCCCAGCTTGCCCAGGCCCGCGCCGGTTACGAACTGGCCGCCATCGAATTCAAACGCCAGGAAAAACTGACGGAAACCGGAGCAGCCTCTATCGGGAGTCTGGATCAGGCCCGCGCCGCCCATGACCTCTCGGCAGCGAGGATCACGGAGCTGGAAGCGGCGCTCGCGACCGCCCGCCTGCCGGCCCGTGATGACGCCATTGAAGCGGCGAAAGCAGCCGTCGAGCGGGCCAGGACCGCCCTGACCGAAGCCCGCTGGCGATTGGACCGGCGTGAAGGGCGGGCGCCGAAAGAAGGGCGTATTTTCGATACATTCTATCGGGCCGGGGAGTTTATCCCTGAAGGCAGGCCGGTGGTAAGCCTGCTGCCCGCAGGATATATCAAAGTCCGCTTTTTTGTGCCGGAAACAATCGTCGGCGGTCTGCGTCCGGGCCAGTCCGTCACGGTCACATGCGATGGCTGCGCATCCGCAATCAAGGCGGAAATCCGGTTTATTTCCCCGGAAGCGGAATTCACTCCGCCGGTGATTTTTTCGGAAGGTGTAAGGGAAAAGCTTGTGTTCCTGATCGAAGCCTGGCCGGTGGCAGGCACAGCACCGCTGCATCCCGGCCAGCCGGTGGATGTTGTGCTTGGCCGATGACCGGCGAATTTGTCATTGATATCCGGAACCTGACCAAACGCTTCGGCGAGTTGGTGGCGGTGGATCATGTGGCGCTGAAAGTCCGGCGCGGCGAGGTCTTCGGCTTTCTCGGTCCCAATGGCAGCGGAAAAACCACGACCATCCGGATGATCTGCGGACTGTTGACGCCCGATGAAGGGGAAGGCACCTGCCTTGGCTATGATGTGCTGACCCAAAGCGCCGAAATTCAGCGTCGCATCGGCTATATGACGCAAAAATTCAGCCTGTATGAGGATCTCAGCATTCAGGAAAATCTGCTGTTCATCGCCCGCATGTATCAGATGAAAGACCCGGCTGCGCTTGTCGAAGACACTCTGGACAGACTCGCCCTGACCGCCCGGCGCCGGCAGCTTGCCGGCAATCTTTCCGGCGGCTGGAAACAGCGCCTTGCGCTTGGCGCCTGCATGCTGCACGAACCGGACCTGCTGCTGCTGGACGAACCCACGGCCGGGGTTGACCCAAAGGCGCGGCGGGATTTCTGGGACCAGATCCATCTGCTGGCAACAAGCGGCATCACGGTACTGGTCTCCACCCATTACATGGATGAAGCGGAACGCTGCCACCGGCTGGCTTATCTCGCCAATGGCCGGCTGCTCGCCACCGGCACCGGGCCGGAACTGATCGAACAGTCCGGCTTGGCCACCTGGCGCCTGGCGGGGTCCGGTGTTGAAGCGGTCTCAGACCAGCTGAAGGCCATGCCCGGCGTCGAAACGGTCACGGCCTTCGGCACCCGTCTGCATATTTCCGGCGCGGACCACGCCGCCCTCGAAAAGACCATTGCCAGTCTGAGAGGGCGGGCAGACTTGACGATGGAACAGGTTCAGCCGGGCCTTGAGGATGTGTTTATCCATTTCCTGTCAGACGCGAAAGAGGCGGCCTGATGGCGCGGCCCCGTTTCTCCCTCACCCGCCTTGCCGGCATGATCCGCAAGGAATTTATCCAGTTACAGCGCGACCGTCTGACTTTCGCCATGCTGATCGGCATCCCCATGATGCAGCTGATCCTGTTCGGCTATGCCATCAATGCCGATCCCAAATATCTGCCCGCCGCCATAGTCCAGGCGGATGACAGCGAATTTTCCCGCTCCTACCTGCAGGCGCTGGAAAATACCGGCTATTTTAATTTCATCGCCCGGGTGGAAAGGCGGGAAGAGGTTGAGCATATGTTCACCGCCGGCGAGGTGCTGTTCGTGATCACAATCCCGGAAGATTTTTCCCGCAGCCTGGTGCGCGGCGAACGGCCCGCCATCCTGCTGGAAGTCGATGCGACGGACCCCATCGCCATCGGCCCGGCCATTGCGGCGGTGCAGACCGTGACGCCGGCTGCATTGAATCGGGATATGGAAGGGGTGCTGCAGGACCTGAAGGCGCAACCGGGGCCTATCGATCTTCGCATTCATCGCCGCTATAATCCGGAAAATATCACCCAGTATAATACGGTGCCCGGCCTTATCGGCGTGATCCTGACGCTGACCCTGGTCATGGTCACCGCCATCGCGCTGGCGCGGGAGCGGGAACGCGGCACGCTGGAATATCTCTATTCCATGCCGCTTCTGCCCGTTGAGGTGATGATCGGTAAAATCACGCCCTTTATCGTTGGCGCCTATATTCAGGTCACTATTGTGCTGATCGCCGCGCGGGTGCTGTTCCATGTCCCTATTCTGGGAAGTTTGTGGCTTTTATCGCTGGCGCTGATCCTGTTTATCATTGTCAATCTGGCAATCGGATTTACCCTTTCCACCATCGTCAAAACCCAGCTGCAGGCCTCACAAATGGCGACCTTTTTCTTTCTGCCATCCATTCTGTTGTCCGGTTTTGTTTTTCCATTCAAAGGCATGCCGGTCTGGGCGCAGTTTATCGGCGAAGCCCTGCCGCTCACCCATTTTCTGCGCATCGTCCGCGGCATTATGCTGAAAGACGCGGCTGCCGCGGACATATGGCCCCATATCTGGCCCCTGATGGTGATCCTGCTGGTGGTCAGCACCGTAGCGCTGAAGCGATACCGCGCGACTTTGGATTAGGGCAGGCCAAAAAAACCGGGATTTGATGATGCCGGGGTTGCAGGGCTGGCCTTCCGGTCATCATCAAATTTCAAGCCCGGCATATGGAGGAAATGGTCGCCTTATTTATTTTGTTATCCTATAAGAAACCATGCTTTCGTCCGCTCAATTAGATGCTCTGTTGCAAACTGCCTTACAGGCCACCCGCGATGGTCAGCTTGGGCGGGCGGAACAGCTGGCCCGCCAGGCGCTTTCCGTCAACTCTGCTCACCCCGCTCCCCTGCAGTTACTGGGCGTGGTCCGCTCCATGCAAGGCGATTTAGTGGAAGCGGAAACGCTCATGCGGCGGTCTTTGGACCTGATGCCGAACCAGCCCCATGTCTGGAATAATCTGGGCAATGTTTACGCCAAAATCCCGAATCCGGACGAAGCCATACGGTGCTACCGGCAAGCGGTCGCCCTTGAGACCCGTTATTTCGACGCCTGGAAAAATCTGGGCCTCATGTTGGCGGCGGGTGGAAAACATGAAGAAGCGCTGGAGGCTTATGACCGGGCCCAGGCTTTGTCGCCCGAAAACCCGGACACGTTGAACGGCAAGGGGCTAAGCCTGAAAGCCCTGAAACGTTTTGAAGATGCGGAAACGGCTCTGACCAAGGCGGCCGAATGCGCGCCGGCCTCTGTGAGCATCCTCAATAACCTCGGGAATGTGCTGCGGGACCTGGGAAAGGACCAGGCGGGCGCAAAGATTTTTGAAAAAGCCGCCAAACTGATGCCTGATGCCGGCCATTTACGGATCGCATTATCAGGAGCCTATATTAACCTCGGGCGTTTTGACGAGGCGGAAGCAAATTTGCGGGATGTTATCGACCAGGAACCGGATAATGTGGAAGCTCACAAAACGCTCACCAAAACCCTTTTCAATGTCGGCCGGAATGAGGATATCGCCACCCTTTACGAGAACACGCTGGCAGAATATCCGGACCTTGTTCTGATATGGGAAGAGTATGCGGAATCGCTCTGGCTGCTCGATAAATTTGAGGAGGGCCTGGCTGTCGTTGAAAAAGCCCGGGCAAAGTGCGGCGACCGGCCGAAACTCCGTTTGATGACCGGTCGCATGCTGTCGTCTATCGGCAAACCCGAAGAAGCAAGGAAATGGCTTGACCTGTCGGGAAAGAATGACGAGCAAATGGAGCTCTTCTTTGCGATTGAGCGCGCGCGGGTGAATCTCCTGTCGGGCGAATACCGGTCCGGGGCGGATGATCTTTATCAAGTCAGCAAAAAATTTCCGGATGATTATACGGTTTTTGCTCATCTGGAGTCACTCTGGCGAATGGCGGGGGACCCGCGGGCAGCATGGCTGCTGGATTATGAGCATTTCGTCCGGCCAATGGAGGTTCCTGTACCGGACGGGTTTAAAAATCATGCGGAATTCAATGCAGCGCTGACCGGGTTTCTCACATCCCTTCATGTCAGCAGGCATCACCCAATTGATCAGACACTGCGAGGCGGCACCCAGACCTATGGCCATTTGTTCGAAAGAACGGAACCCATCATCCGGTCTCTTAAGAACTCCATCCAGGAATCCATTGAGGACTATTCCTCCGCGCTAAAATATGATTCCGGGCACCCGTTTTTGCGCCACCTGGGAAAACCTCTCTGGTTCAAAGGCGCGTGGTCCGTCCGGTTGCGGTCAGAAGGTTTTCACGTTCATCATTACCATCCCGAAGGATGGATCAGTTCGGCTTATTATGTCTCTTTGCCCGACTCGGTCGCCGATCCGGATAAAAAAGATGGCCGGATACAATTTGGCATGCCGCCGGTGGACGTGCCGGACGCTTGCTCCCCTGCCAAGGAAATCCAGCCAAGGGTGGGAACACTGGCCCTGTTTCCGTCATATTGTTGGCACGGCACCATCCCGTTCAGTGACTCTGAACCGCGTTTGACGGTGGCCTTCGATGTCGGCAGGAGTTAAAATCAATCAAATATCCATAAATGAGCGCACGGCCGTGTGATCTGGAGGGAATGGAGACCAATGCCGAACGAAATCGATATCCAGGAGAAAAAACAGGCCGCTTTTATGGCTCTTCAGTCGGGGTCCTTCCTGACCGCGAGCCGGAAATTGACAGAACTGAGCCAAGCCGTCCCACAGGATGTATCGGTCTGGATGGGGTTATCGCTTGCCTCGATGCAGATTGCGGACGCTGAGGCGGCGTTGAAAGCCGTCGACCGGGCTTTGGAACTGCAGCCCCGGAATTTTTCGGTTCTGTTAATGAAAGCCGATATATTGCAGGAAGCCGGCAACCCGAGCGCGGGCGCTACCTTTTACCAGGCGGCCCTGCAGATGGCGCCCCCGGAAAATCAGCAAACCGAAAAGATGAAGACCGAAGTCGCCCGGGCGCGACGGATGGTTGATCAGGCCGCGCAAAAATATGAAACGGCTTTGCGGACGAGTTTGGCGGAAGAAGGCTTTCTGACGGATAGAGGCCGGAACCGCTATGATGAAACGATCGATATTCTGTTCGCAAAACGGCAGATTTATGTGCAGCAGCCGCATGATTTTTATTTCCCGCGTCTGCCGCAAATCCAGTTCTATGACCGGTCGGATTTTGACTGGACACCGGGACTGGAGGCTAAAACCGATGCGATCACCGCTGAAGTGGCGCAAATTCTGCGCGATGACGTCGCCGCGTTCAAGCCCTATCTCCATGCCCGCGGCGGGCCCCGGCTGGAAGACATCGGTCTGATGGACAATGTTGACTGGAGCGCCTTTTACCTGATTGAAATGGGGCAGGTGGTGGAAGAGAACGCGGCGCGCTGCCCGGCCACCATGGCGGCGCTGAAATCCGTCCCGCTGTGCGAAGTCTCGGACAAAATGCCTTCGGTCCTGTTTTCACTGCTCCGGCCCAAGACCCGGATCGAGCCGCATAACGGCCTTTTCAATACCCGTCTGATATGCCACCTGCCGCTGATTGTCCCCGATGGCTGCCATTTAAGAGTGGGCAACGAGACCCGGCAATGGGTGAAAGGCGAAACCCTCATTTTCGATGACAGTATCGAACACGAAGCGGCAAACGGGGGTGACGAACTCAGGGTCGTGCTGTTGTTCGATATCTGGCGGCCGGAGCTTTCGGACCGGGACAAGGATTTTATCAGGGCTGTCTTCCGGACCATTGATGAAAGCAGCGGGGAAGCATCAGACGGCTAGCAGCCATCCGTTTCAGACCACAAAAGAAGCGCCGCAGACTAGAAGTCTGCGGCGCATTTTTCTGAGAGATATTCGCCGGAATTTAGTAGGTCAGATTAACTCCGAAGAATATGAACCGGTCGATATCAAACTGGCCGGCGAAGATATTGCCGTTGTTTCCTTGCGACAGGAAGTGGGGCGTTTTCGCGAACAGATTGTTGATGCCAAACCGGACATCGGCGTTATCATTGACCTGATAGTTGACCACCAGATCTAAATAGCTCACCGCCGGGACAGCGAGGTTCAGGTCGGTGGGGTCGCTAATGGTTCCGGAATTTTTGGTGCTCTTGGTGTAACGCCAGGTTAATGTTGAACTGAAATCCCACGGTGTATCCCAGGTCGTCCTGAAAACATGACGCCATTTAGGATTAGGAATTCCACACGCGCCGCCGAACAGCCCGTCACAAATCGTTACGTCGCCACCAGGGATCGGCGTGTTTAAATCCTTCGTCACCAGGCTGCCGGCCAGGTTAAACCGGACATCACCAAAACCGCCCAGACCAATATCATCCAGAGGCAAGCTGTAATCTGCCTGAACATCGAAACCCTTTCTTGTCAGGGACGCAATATTCACGTTGGTGGCCGTAATGCCCTCAAAGTTGGAATTATCCACATGCAGTGAACCAAAGATATCCCGCTTGATAAGGCTACAGAAAACCGGGTTACCGGTCTCAATGCAGGTATCCAGCGTGGTCTGTGGCGGGATGGTGGAGATCGCACCATCAATCTGGATATCGAAATAATCAATCGCAATGGTTAAACCCGGTACAAAAGTCGGGGTAAACACTGCGCCGATTGTAAGGGTGTCCGACACTTCCGCCTCAAGGTTGGGATTACCGCCCGTGATCGTGTTCAACTGACCGGCAGGCTGAAGCGGCACCAAACCAAACTGCGCCGCCGACAAGCCGGAATTCTGGCACTGTGCCAGTGTTGCGGTCGGATTCGGGCCGCCACAAGGTTCAAACGCGCCATTGGAAAGCTGGACGGCGCCAAACAGACCTGTGTTTTGGCCGGTGAACAGATCAATCACATTCGGCGCACGGATGGCCCGCTGGAACTGCGCACGCAACCGCAAATTACTGTCCGGGGCCCAGGTGCCGCCGACAAAGTAGGTATTGGCGCCGAAACTATTCTGCACACCGTTTCCGTCCACGCTGTATTCCGAATGGCGATAGGCGCCATTTAAAATCAGTTCTTCCATAAAGGGTTCATTTTCAACCAGCGGAAGCTGGCCTTCCATGAAGACCTCCCAAACCGAAATCCGGCCGGCCACGGGAAGCGTCCCGCCGCCCTGACCGGTCAGACCCCTGCCGCCCGATACCTGCGAAATATCATCGGGGATCGAATTCAGCGTATCTCGCCGATATTCCCAACCGCCCAACACGGATAATCCGGATTCGGCAAATGGCGAGACAAAACCATCTTCAGTGAAGTCACCCTGAATGGTGCCGCCGAGAACCCGTTGTTCAGTCCGGCCAATCGTGATGCCAAGCCCCGCAATGAAGTCTGCAGCGTCTTGTGTCACCAGCGTATCCCCCGAGCCCGTGCGGTCGAAAATATTCCAGGGAACACAGCCGTTTGAGCCATCGCGGCAAACGGTCTTGCCGGTATCCGGATCCGTAATGACGAACAATGCCTGCTGGACGTCATTGAAATTCAAGTCATTCATCGAGGTTCTCATCTCGTTGACCCTGGAAATCTGGCCGAACATGTCCCAATCAAACCGCTCGGCAAGCGTACCCCGCAGACCGGTTACGATGCGCCATTGGGTGTTGTCGATGTCGGAAATCCGGTTGCCGCCTTCGACATTCCGATGGCTGTTGGTGAAGCGGATATCGACATCTTCCCGGGTGCCGGCCGCGAAGTCATCCAGAACCTGTTGACAATCGAAAAGTTCGAACAATGTGATGCCTTCGTTATTCGGGCCCGGGCCGCCTTGCAGGAGCGGATTATCACAATTGGTATTAAACGGGCGGCTAAAGGAAGCCGACGCCGCAATCTGCGCCGCGCTGCGGTTGTTCATGAACGCCAGATCGGTATAAATTTCAAGATTGTCGGTAATCTCGTAATTGGCCAGCGCATTGATATTATACCGCTCATTGGGCCGCCGGAAGAAATTGGTCGGGCCGAAGTTAAAGGTTTCATCCTCACTTGACGTTCCCCTCACCACCAGCGTGCCGTCGGCTTCCTGGAAGACTTCGGAAAATCCCGTGCCCATGTCAAAATCAGGATCACCCGGCCGTACGATTCTCCCATTAATGTGCCGTAACCGGTCGGGATCACTCCCTTGCGTAAATTTCCGGAAGTTCGATGAACCGGCACAGGTCGCATTCCGGTTGACGCCGCTCCCGGAGGAAAGCGCACAGGCGCTAAAGTCGCGATCCGCCTGCGATACCTCGTTGGCGTTTTGATAACCCACACTGATGGTGACATTCCCGCGGCCCTCATCAAAATTCGTGCCGGCCGTAAAGCTTATGGCAACCTCGCGGCCATCAATAGACGCGCTCGGGTCGTTGATATTGGATGCCGCGAGAATATCAGACATTAAACTGTTTTGGTTCGGGGCGTGATGGATCCCGACCTGGCCGGAAATTTCAATACCTTCGAAGTCATCTTTCAGGATGAAATTGGCGATGCCGCCAACCGCGTCCGAACCGTAAACGGCCGAGCCGCCGCCGGTTACGATATCGATGCGCTCGATCAGGGATGAAGGAACAATATCAATATTCGCGGGTGCAAATCGCGGAGAACCAAACGGCAGACGTCTGCCGTTGACCAGAACCAGCGTCCGGTTGGCGCCAAGTCCCCGCAGGTTCAGCGTCGATGTGCCAGTGGCGCCGTTGGATATATTCGCTGTCTGGGATGCCGCAAATTGCGGCAAAATATTCAACATTTCCTCAAGGCGAACCACGCCCCGGTTTTGAATATCCCCGATATCAATCTGAAGCAACGGCACCGATGAGGATGTTGCGGATGTTTTCAGCCGTGAACCGGTAATGACAATCCGGTCGACAACCGCATCGTCGGACGCCTGATCCTGTGCATAGACTGCTGAATTTCCGCTGACAACCGGAACGGCCATAACGGCCCACGCCGCACTGCCCATCAAGGCGCCGCGGAGGTATTTTCTTCGAATTTTAGTCACGTTCTTCCCCTATGTTGAAGCATTTTGATTAATAAATTTGCGGGAGAAGCGGCTGACGGCGCAGACAGGAAAACAGTCAAGCAAAACTAACCGTTGGGTATACGCCATCAGCCATAGGCTTGATGAATCGCACAATTAAAAAACACAAAACTGACCATTCATCGCTTTTATTCGCTCCCACACACAACAAAAGCAATCAACGGTAGCTTCTGATGAAAATATTCAAAACCCCTTTTAGGCCGAATTGTAAATATTATTTCGAATAAGAAAATTTGTGTGGCAAAAATACAACTAAGATTAATATTTTCATTTGATTCTGATTTTTTTCCGATAGGATTCCATAAGCAGGAAATGTTTATTGCGTTGATAAAAAAATAGCGGGCATCGCGCCCGCTATTTTCAACAACATGCTGAATATGGTTTACCTGTTCAAAAGAACTTTGCGCCGTCTCAAAGCTGTCATGCCCAGAAGGCCCAGTCCGAAAAGGGCGATCATTTCCGGCTCCGGCACTTGCACCGTCATATCGATCCGCGACGCGCTGCCATTAGTGGCGTCTAAAAGTTCGATGCTGAACTGGTAAGTCCCGGCGGCAAAAGGATCTATCGGCATAATGGCCGGATCACCAATGGCTTGCCAAAACGAAAACCCGATATTCTGCGATCCCTGGAAGACGCCATCTGCCAGTGACGCCACCGATGTCACATCGAAAAAGAAACGGTTGGAAATATCCGGATCATTCGGTTTGAAATCAACGCCCAGCATAACCACAAAATCGCCGGGATCGAGATCCGTAAAAATCGCGCTCCATTCGAAATTCCAGATGGTCAGTCCGGCCGCAGGGGTGGGGTCGCTGCCGCTTGTCGGCGGATTCCCGGGCTCGGACTGATAAACAAAACCGGCCGTGGGAATGATATCGCCAACGAAGCGGTTCTTCGCCTTGATGCCCAGTTCCACCGAGCCGCCGCCTACTGTCACCGTATCAACGATCCAGTTGTCTGGCGAATTACCGTCGCCAAACTCCACGGTCGAGATTGAGCCAATCATCGGTCCCGCCAGAGCCGCATTTGCCGTGACAATGCCCGCACCGCAGATCACGGCGGCGGCGAGGCTGTTTTTCAAATTACTGAAGTTCATCCTTATCCCCTCTGATAAATTGTTAACTGATTGCGTAGGCAATCAGCATGTTGCGCATGCAATTGTTGGTCCATCTTCGCCATTGCTAAAAAAAACCAATATGGTTCATAGGCTTGGCAGGAATTTACAAAATCCGGGCGGCGGAATATTTTCCAAAAGTGTAAAATAATCCGACAGTTTTTTGATAAAATTCCAGCGCCCGTCTGCCAGCCTGATGCATACCGGCCTTGTTTTTGCGGACTGGTCCATGGATCTGGAGCTAAAAAATCCGCAAAAGAAGATCAGTGGCCGTGAGCGGCTGCAGCGGGCATATAGGCCGCGCTTTCTATCTTGACGGTGACTTCGACCTCGCCGGCCTTTTCAAAGCTAAGCCGCATGGGGAATGATTCCCCCTCAATCAGCGGAGACGTCAGGCCGAACAGCATGATATGATAGCCGCCGGGTGCGAAGGCGACCCTCCCGCCGGCCGCCAGCGGCAGCCCGCCGGTGACGGGCCGCATGCGCATCACATCGCCGTCACGGATATGCTGATGAAGTTCGGCCTTTTCGGCATTTTCCACAGCGACGCCAATCAGACGGTCCGCCGTTTCTCCGCGATTATGGATCGTGAGATAAGCTGAACCATTAGGTGTTCTGCCGATGGTGGCGCGCGCCCAGGGATGATCAATGAACAGATCGCCCGCCTGGAATTCATGCGCAGTTGTGACCGGCGGAAAGAGCGTTACCGCAGCAAAAAGAAACGTTATTGGTACGAAAAATCTGAACATTGCCGACCACTTTATCACACCCTGCGACAGGAACAATCGGCAGAATGTCGCACGGAATGGTTTGCAGCCCTGTCCGTGTCTGATATGGGTGTCGCCATCACCAGACTGGAAAAGGCCGCCACATGTCAGGACCATTAAAAGGCATCCGTGTTCTCGATCTCTCCCGCGTTCTGGCGGGGCCATGGGCCGGGCAGATTCTGGCCGATATGGGCGCCGGGGTCATCAAGGTGGAGCGGCCCGGCGCCGGCGATGACACCCGCGGCTGGGGACCGCCCTTCCTGAAGGACCGGAAGGGTATTGAGACAGCTCACGCCGCTTATTTTCTTGCCGCCAACCGCGGAAAACAGTCCATCGCCATTGATATTACCACGCCCGAAGGCCAGGAAATCGTCACAAAGCTCGCACGCCAAAGCGATATCGTTATCGAAAATTTCAAGACCGGGAAACTGGCGGACTATGGCCTGGACTATCAAAGCCTGAGCCGGGATCATCCCGGTCTGATCTATTGTTCCATCACCGGCTTCGGCCAGACCGGGCCCTATAAGGACCGCGCCGGATATGATTTCATAATCCAGGGCATGGGCGGCCTGATGAGCATTACCGGGGAACCGGGCGGAGAACCGCAAAAAGCGGGCACCGCCATCGCCGATCTTTCCACCGGCATGTATGCGGTGATCGCAATCCTGGGCGCCCTTCATCACCGCAGCCAGACCGGCGACGGACAGTTTATTGATATGGCGCTTCTGGATGTACAGGTCAGTTGGCTCGCCAATCAGAATATGAATTACCTGGTGGGCGGCACCGTTCCCGAACGGCGCGGCAACGCCCATCCCAATATCGTGCCCTATCAGGCTTTCTCCACAAAAGACGGCCATATTATTGTCGCCGTCGGCAATGACCGGCAGTTTGCCCGTTATGCAGCGGCAATCGGACAGGCCGGTCTGTCCGGCGATCCGCGCTTTGTTGCCAACGAAGACCGTGTCCGCCACAGGGATGCCCTGATTCCGGTGCTTGCAAAAGCCATGGCCGGGAAAACAACCGCGGGCTGGATGGACATTCTGGAAAAAGCCAATATCCCCTGCGGGCCCATCAATACCATCGCCGAAATGTTTGACGACCCTCAGGTCAAGGCGCGGCAGCTGAAACGCGACCTGCCGCATCCGGTTTCCGGCACCCTGCCCCAGGTCGTAACCCCGATTAAATATTCCAAAACAGAAATTGAATACCGCGACCCGCCCCCTCTTTTGGGTCAGCACACGGACGACATTTTGCGGAGCCTGGGTTTCATGCCGGATGAGATCGAACGGTTCAGGCGGAAATCCGTGATAGAATAGCCGGGCACGAAAGAAAACGCCTCAGGCGCCTTCCATCTGTCGGTATTCACCGGGTTGTGACAGAATGGAAGGCGCCCTTGGGGGGCATTGATGTCATCAAGGGCTTTTAGAGAGAGCGCACCTCGATAAGGAATTTATCCACTTCTTCGTTGATTTTGGTAGAGACTGTTTCAAGCGCGTTCGCGGATGAAAGCACACCGGTCGCTGCCTCACCGGTCTGTTCAGCGGCCGAATTCACCTCTAGAATATTAGCCGAAACATCCTGCGTCCCGGCAGCCGCCTGTTGAACATTGCGGCTGATTTCATTGGTTGCCGCCCCCTGCTGCTCGACAGCGGAGGCAATGGACCCGGCAATTTCATTCAGCTGGTTGATGGTGCCGGTGATGCTGCCGATGGCGGTCACCGCATCCTTGGTTGCTTCCTGAATGCCACTGATCTGTATGGTAATATCCTCCGTCGCCTTGGCTGTCTGGCTGGCAAGATTTTTGACTTCCGATGCGACAACGGCGAAGCCTTTACCGGCTTCCCCCGCCCGCGCCGCCTCGATGGTCGCATTCAGGGCCAGCAAATTGGTCTGTCCGGCTATATCATTGATCAGACTGATCACATCGCCAATCTTGCCCGATGCCTCGGCAAGGCTTTGCACGGTCTCATTGGTTTTATCGGCCGCCGCGACCGCTTCCTGCGATATGGAGGCGGATGAGGAGACCTGACGGGATATTTCCTGGATCGAGCTTGAAAGCTCTTCCGCAGCCGCCGCCACCGTCTTGACATTGGCGGTGGCTTCCTCGGCTGCGGATGCGACTGTTGCGGACTTGGCAACGCTTTGCTCGGCTGTTGCGGACAAGTCCGCTGCCGAACTTTTCATGGTCTCGGCCGCCTCCATCACCTGGCGGGCGATATTCTTCACATTCCGGTCAAAATCATCGATGGTCTTTACCATTGCGGTCTGGCGCGACCAGGACACCATGGGACCGATATAAGATCCATCCGCATGTATGATCGCCGACACGCGAAGATCAAGGGTTTCCGGGCCGACCTTGATCTTGGCCGAATGGGGTAGATTGGCAGGATCCGCCAGCATTTTACGCTGATGTTCCGGATGTTTATGAAAAATATCGATACAGGCGCCGCTGATTTGATCGGCCTTGATCGGCAGATGATCCTCAATCTGGCGCAGTGTTTCGAGACTCGTCTGGTTCATGTAGTTGATTTCAAGCGTGTCTTTATCCGCCGACATCACGTTGATCGGCATATTATCCATCATCTGCCGCAGGCGAGTGTTATCCGCATCGGCCCTAACCTTCTCGGTCACGATATTCCAGGTCAGCATGGGGCCGATATAACGGCCATTTGCGTCTGTAATCGGCGACACCAGCAGATCCAGATACTCATCGCCGAGCCGAATGACCGCATTATGAGGCAGATTTTTCGGATCCTTTAGAAGCTGACGCTGGTGTGACGGATTTTTGTGAAAAATATCGATGCTTTGACCAAGCACATCTTTCGCTTTGATCGGCAATAGATGTTCAATCTGCTTGAGCGTCTCCTCACTGGTGGCATTCATGTAAGTGATCTCGAAGGTCTCGGGATCGCACATCATTACATTGATCGGCATGCATTCCAGCATGCCTTTCAGGAGCGTGGCGTCGAATACGAGTGTACCGCTCAATGCCGGTTCTGTCGTGCCCGGGCGGGCTGGCGTATTTTCGGGTTTCATTTTTCGCACAAGATTTAACATGATGGAACCTGACCCTATACAACTTTTAATATTTGAATGATTAAATTACTACTTTAAAGTTAGTTAAAAAATAATTAAAGGTTGAAATAATATATAATTTAGTACCGTAAAAGTTGTTATGCCCAAAGCCGGAGCCGGAGCCGGCATAATCGCTTTAAGGCCGTGGCAGATGTTTTTATGGTGTTCCGTCGCTGATTTGGTATAGAAACTCACGAAACAGATTTATTCCGGTCTGCGCCGGAAGAATATTGTAACCGAGAGACACCAGAAAGTGAGGGTTCGCCACGTATGGCCGGCCATTCCAAATTCAAGAATATCATGTACCGCAAGGGCGCTCAGGACGCCAAGCGCTCGAAATTATTCGCCAAGCTGGCGAAGGAAATCACCGTTGCCGCCAAGCTTGGCCTGCCTGAACCCGATAAAAACCCCCGCCTGCGCGCCGCCATATCGGCAGCCAAGGCGCAGAGCATGCCCAAGGATAATATCGAACGCGCCATCAGCCGTAGTCAGGCCGGCGATTCCGAAGATTATGAGGAAATCCGCTATGAGGGTTATGCGCCCGGCGGCATTGCGCTGATTGTCGACGCGCTGACCGATAACCGCAACCGCACCGCTGCCGATGTGCGTTCCACTTTCTCGAAAAGCGGCGGCAATCTCGGCGAAACCGGCAGCGTCAATTTCATGTTCGACCGGGTCGGGCTGATTACCTATCCCGCCGCTGTTGCCGGGAATGACAGGGTTTTTGAAGCAGCCCTTGAGGCGGGCGCGGAGGATGTCGAATCCGATGATGAAACCCACGAAATCTATTGCGAATTTTCCAACCTGCATCAGGTGACAAGCGCGCTTGAGGAACAGCTCGGCGAGGCGGAATCCGCCAAACCGGTCTGGCGGCCCAAGGAGCGGCAGATCGTGGATGAGGAAAATGCCCGCAAACTGATGAGTCTGATCGAAGCCCTTGAAGACAATGACGATGTGCAGGAGATTTTCGGCAATTTTGACATTCCCGATGATGTTATGGAACGGCTGAACGAGTAGGCGACAATGACGAACCGGATGCGCCTTGTTGGACTGGATCCCGGCCTCACCGTTACCGGCTGGGGGGTGATTGATGCCGAGGGCACACGGCTCAGCCATGTCGCCAATGGCAAAATCCGCACCGACACCTCCATCGATCTGTCTGACCGGCTGGTGCAAATCCATGACGGTCTGATACAGGTTCTGGCCGACTGGCGCCCCGACTATGCCGCCGTTGAGGAAACCTTCGTCAATAAAAATGCCGGATCGACCCTGAAACTCGGCCTGGCGCGGGGCGTCGCCCTGCTGGTGCCGGCGCTTTCCGGATTGAGTGTCGCGGAATATTCCCCCAATCACGTCAAAAAAGCGGTCGTCGGGTCCGGTCATGCGGATAAAAGCCAGATCCACGCCATGGTGCAGATTCTGCTGCCGGGGATCACCATTCACGGGCCCGATGCGGCGGATGCGCTGGCCGTCGCCATCTGCCATGCCCATCACCGCACCAGCGGCATTAATGTCCTGAACCGCACCGCCATGGCCGGAGCAAAAGCATGATCGCAAAACTCAAGGGCGTGCTGGACAGCACCGGTGACGGCTGGGCGATTATCGACGTGAACGGTGTCGGCTATCTGGTTTTCGCTTCAAGCCGCACCCTCTCGGCCCTGCCCCGTCCCGGCAGCGAGGCCGAGTTTCTCATCGACACCCATGTCCGTGAGGACCATATTCATTTGTTCGGCTTCGCGACGGAGGCCGAACGCGGCATTTTCCGGCATCTGCAAAGCGTTCAGGGGGTCGGGGCAAAATCGGCCCTTGGCATTCTTTCTGCTTTTGCGCCGGACGAGCTTTCCAGCGCCATCGCCGCCCAGGATAAAAAAGCCCTGACCCGCGCCAGCGGCGTCGGGCCAAAACTGGCGGCCCGCATCGTAACCGAACTGAAAGACAAAGTCACCGTTGTGCCGATGGGGTCTGCCGAAAGCGGCAGCGGCCCGGCCGTGCCTATATTGGCAAACGGGGCCGCGGAAGACGCCATTTCCGCCCTGGTCAATCTCGGATACAGGCGGATGGATGCTCATGCCGCGGTCGCCCGCGCCGCAGCACAGCTAGGGGAAGGCGCCGGACTACAGGATCTTATCCGCACCGGTCTCAGGGAATTGACACAATGACCGGGCCCGTATCGGAAAACAGCCGCCTGGTTGCGGGTTCAGCCTCGGAAGAGGATGGTTTCGAGGCCAATATGCGCCCCGAACGGCTCGATGATTTTATCGGCCAGACCCAGGCGCGGGAGAATCTCCGGATTTTTGTTGAAGCCGCAAAACGGCGCGGCGATGCCCTGGATCATGTGCTGTTTTTCGGCCCGCCCGGGCTCGGCAAGACCACGCTCGCCCAGATTGTCGCAAGGGAGCTGGGCGTCAGTTTCCGCGCCACGTCCGGCCCGGTCATCTCGAAAGCCGGTGATCTGGCGGCGCTGCTGACCAATCTCGAACCGCGGGATGTGCTGTTCATTGATGAAATCCACCGGCTTAATCCGGCGGTCGAGGAAATTCTCTATCCGGCCATGGAGGATTTTCAGCTTGATCTGATCATCGGCGAAGGTCCGGCGGCACGGTCCGTGCGCATCGACCTGCCGCCCTTTACCCTGGTCGGCGCCACCACCCGGTCCGGCCTGATTACCACGCCGCTGCGCGACCGGTTCGGCATCCCGACGCGGCTGGAATTTTATTCCATCGAAGAATTGCAGAATGTGGTTTCCCGCGGCGCCCGGGTTCTGAAAATGGATCTGACCCCGGAAGGGGCATCCGAGATTGCCGCGCGGTCCCGCGGCACCCCGCGCATTGCCGGCAGGCTGCTGCGCCGGGTCCGCGACTTTGCCCTGGTGGCGGGTCACGACAGCATTGACGCAAAAACCGCCGACGCGGCCCTGCGGCGCCTGGAAGTGGATACAAAGGGCCTGGATGCCATGGATCACCGCTATCTTCGCTGTGTCGGCGAAACCTATACCGGCGGGCCGGTCGGCATCGAAACCCTGGCCGCGGCGCTTTCCGAACCCCGCGACACCATCGAGGATATTATCGAACCCTATTTGATGCAGTTGGGATTGATCCAGCGGACCTCCCGCGGGCGCATGCTGACCCTTGGCGGCTACGGTCATATCGGGCTGACCGCGCCCAAACGGGGGACCGATAACCAGCTTGACCTTCTTGACGGCGAGGAGGACGCATGACGGGCGCAACCCTGGCACCGCCGATGGGGGAATTTGACGGGACAGCGCACCGGCTGCCGATCCGGGTCTATTATGAGGACACCGACGCGGGCGGCATTGTTTATTACGCCAATTACCTGAAATTTTTCGAACGCGGGCGCACCGATTATCTCCGTCTGATGGGGATTGATCAGCGCGCCATGCTGGAGGCGAAAGGGGAAGATTACCTCGCTTTTGCCGTCCGGCGCCTCACTGTGGACTATCTTGCACCCGGCCATCTTGATGACACACTGATTGTTCATACGGTCACGACGGATTTCGGCGCGGCCCGGATTGAGATTGCACAGCGCATCACCTGCGGCGGTCAGGAACTGGCAAAGGCCACGCTGACAATTGCCGCGCTTGATGAGGAAGGCCGGCCCCGGCGGTTGCCGGATTTGTTAAAACACAAGCTTCCGGCGCTGATTGCCGAAGCGGATCAACGGGAAAAGAATTAGATGCAGCAAGATCAGGTCATTGATGCAGTGGATTTGGGCGGCCGGTCGGCCGATTTCTCTGTCTGGGGCATGTTTATCGAAGCCGATATCGTTGTTCAGCTGGTAATGGTCCTTCTGTTGCTCGCCTCCTTCTGGAGCTGGGCGATTATTTACGAAAAAATCATGCGGATCAGGAAGGTCAATGCCCACGCCAATCAGTTCGAAGAAGTGTTCTGGTCCGGCAATTCGCTGGATAATCTTTATGATTCCATGCGCAGCCGGGCCGATCATCCGATGGCGATGGTTTTTATCGCCGCCATGCGGGAATGGCAGAAATCCCTAGCCGGCCGGTCAACGGTTGCCGATAAGCTGGGCATTCAGGACCGGATCGCCAAGGTGATGCGGGTAACTATGAACCGCGAACTGGAACGGCTGGAACATCAGCTCGGATTTCTGGCAACGGTGGGCTCCACCGCGCCCTTTGTCGGCCTGTTCGGCACGGTCTGGGGCATTATGAACAGCTTTCAGGCCATTGCGCTGACCTCCAATACCAGCCTTGCCGTCGTGGCCCCCGGCATTGCCGAAGCCCTGATGGCGACCGCCCTCGGACTGGTTGCCGCCATCCCCGCCGTCATGGCCTATAACAAGATTTCGACGGATGTGGAGCGCTATGCCAGCCGCGTGGAAGGGTTTTCTGAAGAATTTTCCGCTATCCTGTCGCGGCAACTCGAAGAAAGGCATGGATGATGGGCGTTTCCCTGCACAGAGGCAGCAGCCGCAAGGGCCGCTACCGCCGCATGTCGGAAATCAATGTCACGCCCTTTGTGGATGTGATGCTGGTGCTGCTCATTGTTTTTATGGTGACCGCCCCGCTTCTGACGGTTGGCGTACCGGTTGACCTGCCGCAGGCCACGGCGCAACCGCTGCCGGAAGATGACCGCCCGCTGGAAATCACCCTTGATCAAAATAGCGCCATATTTATCGGCGATACCGAGATTAAAGTGGCTGAACTGATCCCGCGCCTGCGCGCCATCGCCAATAACCGGATGGACGCCCGCATTTATATCAGGGGCGATCAGTCGCTGCCTTACGGTACGGTGATGGAGGTGATGGGTCTGATCAATGGCGCCGGTTTTACCAAGGTGGCGCTGGTTACGGAACAGCCAAGACGCTAGTTCGGAATTAAGGATAAGGAAACACCGCGTGATTGGTGTGGAGCACGGCACAGAAAGTATAAGCAGACTGAAACCTGCCGCAACGCCGGTGGAATTCAGACTCGGCCTGATCGCCTCCCTGGTGTTTCATGCAGCTGTTTTTGGCGCATTTTTTGTTCCCCTTCCCGGCTTTCTTACGCGCGATGACCGGCCGGCGGACGTCATATCGGTGGAATTTATCACCATTGACGAAGTGAACCGGATCACCGAACCGGAACAAAAACCCGAACCAGAGCCGGAACCGGAACAAAAGGCTGCGGAACAGCCGCCCGAGCAGAAAGCAGCCCCCGAACCGCCCCGTCAGATGGCCGAGGCGGTGCCGCCGCCGGACGCGGAGATTATCAAAAAACCCGAGCCGGAAGTTCAGGAAAAACCCCGTGTGATCCCTGCGACTGCGCCCCGCACAAAACCGCGGCCGCCGAGCAAGTTCGATGCAAGCAGGATTGCCGCCCTGCTTGATAAATCCGTCAAGGAGGACACGCCGCCGCCACAGGAAACCGAAGAACAGCCGCAAGATAAGCTGGCGGACGCTGTGGAAAGAGTGCAGCCAAACGTCCTTCAGGCCCGTGTGGCGACCGCAACGATCAGCAGCGCCATGAACTCGAAAATCCGCGAATGCTGGAATGTTCCGACCGGCGCGAAGGATGCCCGCGACCTTAACGTCATGATTCTGATAAATTTATCACTGGAAGGCGAACTCATCCGTCCGCCCCGGGTGATTGACCGCTCGCGCATGAACAATGATGAGTTTTACCGGATTGCGGCAGAAAGCGCACTGCGCGCCGTTATCCGCTGCGCTCCTTATGATTTGCCAAAAGACATGTATGATGAATGGCGCGAAATGCAGCTGAACTTCGATCCTAAGGATATGTTTGGATAATGAGTGATAAAATTATGAAGCGAGAAAAGCCCCGCACCCGTTCCTTGTTGACGCTCCTTGTTTTGTTGTTGACCGGTCTGATGGCGCCGCCGGCAACAGCGGTGATTACGGTGGATATTACCGAAGGCTATAGCGAGCCTCTGCCGATCGCCATTCCGGCTTTCGCGACCTCCTCTCAGGCAACCACGACGACCGGCACCGTAGCGCAGATCGGCGGCAATATCGCCGATGTGATTTCGGCTGATCTCACCCGTTCCGGCCTGTTCCGGCCGCTTGACCGGGAATCCTTTATCTCGACGCCCGGCGCCGCCGAAGTCCGCCCCCGTTTCGCCAACTGGCGCGCCATTGGCACCCAGGCTCTGGTATCGGGCCGGGTGGAACTGGAATCCGATGGCCGCATCCGTGTGGAATTCCGGCTGTGGGATGTGCTGTCCGAAAGTCAGATGACCGGCCTGCGCTATGTTTTCCCGGCAGAAAACTGGCGGCGGGTATCCCATCTGATAGCCGATGCGGTCTATCGCCGGCTGACCGGCGAAGCCGGCTATTTCGACAGCCGGCTGGTTTATATCGCGGAAACCGGACCCCAGACCAATCGCATCAAGCGGCTCGCCATTATGGATCAGGACGGCTACAACCACCGCTATCTGACCGATGGCCGCGACCTGGTGCTGACCCCGCGTTTTTCACCTACCCGGCAGGAAATCACCTATCTCGCCTATTATAACGACAAACCGCGGGTCTATCTTTACAACATCGATACCGGCAAACATGAGGTGCTGGGCGATTTTCCCAATATGACCTTCGCGCCGCGCTTTTCGCCGGACGGCAACAAAGTGGTCATGAGCCTTGCCGAAAACGGCAACAGCGACGTCTATGTCATGGACCTTCGGACCCGGCAGATGCGGCGGCTGACAAGTCATCCGGGCATCGACACCTCGCCGTCCTATTCGCCGGATGGCGACGAGATCGTCTTTAATTCCGACCGCGGCGGCTCGCAGCAGCTTTACACCATGAATGCCGATGGCAGCAGTGTGAAG
This sequence comes from Alphaproteobacteria bacterium, assembly GCA_021774625.1. Classification (GTDB taxonomy): domain Bacteria; phylum Pseudomonadota; class Alphaproteobacteria; order Sphingomonadales; family JAKSBY01; genus JAJFIV01. The sequence goes on from JAJFIV010000033.1 coordinate 24,106, forward strand.
CGCATCTCCTTCGACCAGAATGGCGCGCGTTACGGCACACCGGTCTGGTCCCCTCGCGGAGATTTGATCGCCTTCACAAAACTTGGCGAAGGAAAATTTCGTATTGGGGTGATGGAAACCGATGGCTCCCGCGAGCGGTTATTGACCGATGCCTATCAGGACGAGGGGCCGACCTGGGCCCCGAATGGCCGGGTTTTGGTTTATTTTCGCCAGACTCCCTCTGATTCTCAGGGCCGCGGCGGCACTACAACCATGTGGTCGATTGACCTCACCGGCTATAATGAGCGTCCGGTTGCGACCCCCCTTGACGCATCGGACCCGGCATGGTCGCCGCTTTTACGTTAAATTAAAGCGAAAGCTCTTAAATTTATTGACATTCTTCCCCTTGATCCTTTGATTTTGGGGCATTATAGTGCGTCGGGATTGTGCAGCCGCGAAAGTGATTGTATCGTCGCAAATTGGAGGGCAATCGGACCCCGTATCGCAACGGTCTGGGGCCTGTAACTTAATCAGATACGGTTCGGTGAAAAGGATTTCATATGACACAATTTGGCTCAGGCATAAAATTTATTGCCGTCGTTTTTGTGGCGGCTTTGCTCGGGGCTTGCTCGACAAAGCCTGCAACCGACAGCACAGACACGACTGTTGATACCGGCACGCAACAGAATACCACTCCACCTCCTGTTGCAACCCCCGAGGTGGAAAGAGAACCAATAGACCGGGGCCCGGCCAAGGGTTCTTTTGATGACATGGTGGCGGTTGTCGGCGGTGACCGGGTGTTTTTCGCTTTTGACAGTTCCGAACTGTCGTCATCTGCGCGCACGACCCTGCAACGGGCTGCAACCTGGATGAATGACAATCGTTCCGTCCGCATCACTGTCGAAGGACATGCCGATGAGCGCGGCACGCGGGAATATAACCTGGCTTTGGGCGAACGGCGCGCAACCGCGGTAAAGAATTATATGGCGGCGCTGGGTGTTTCCGCTTCACGGGTCGGCACCATTTCCTATGGTAAGGAACGTCCGGCGGTTCTCGGCTCCAATGAATCGGCCTGGTCGCAAAACCGGCGCGGCCAGATCACGGTGAACGGATCACCGGGCACCTAAGCCTGACGCAACCGGACAGTATAATCCCGCGCCTTGATTTGGCCGAACTTTTATGTTTGGTTCAAGGCGCGGGATTTTTTATGCCCGCTCTCCACCTAGGGTCAGGACCCCAAATGAGGATTGAGCAAAATGAGCTTTTTTGCCCCCACCCGGATTCTTTCTGTTGTTTCCCTTACGATTGTCGCCAGCCTGATAATTCTTCAGCCGGCAGCGGCCCAGACCCGGGCGGAAATCAATAAAAAGATCGAAAATCTCGAAAAACAGTTGCAGGCCGTCCAGCGGCGGGTCTTTCAAAGCGGTGACTGGCCGGGGGGCAATACCGGCGCGGACACAGCCCCGGTGGGGACACAGCCGCTGAACCCTCCAACAGGACTGATTGCAAACAACCCTGCCCTGCTGGCTGATATGGAAATCCGCCTGGCGGAAATTGAGCGGCAAATGCGCTTGCTGACCGGCAAGATCGAAGAAGCCACTTACCAGGGCGGACAGCTGCAGCGGGATTTTGAACGTTTCAAGGGCGATGCGGAATTCCGCCTGACCACGCTGGAACGGGACGGAGCGGCTGGCAGCTTTTCGGCAACCGCCAATTCTTCACCCGCCCGCCCAGCGGCAGATACGCCGCCGCTGGAAACAATCGAAGAGCCGGCCGTCAACACGGAAACCCGGCAGGTCGCCACCGCTGTCGCTCCACCGCCCTCAAGCGACCCGGCGCTGCCGCAAGGCTCGGTTCAGGATCAGTATAATTATGCCTTCGATTATCTGCGCCGCGGCGACTATGCCAATGCCGAACGATCCTTTACAGCATTTCTGGACAACCATGGCGGCGAACCTTTGGCCGGCAATGCGCAATACTGGCTGGGTGAAACCTATTACGCGCGCGGCGACTTCCCCCGCGCGGCCCAGTCTTTTCTGAGCGGATATCAGGATTATCCCGACAGCCCCAAGGGGCCGGACAGCCTTTTAAAGCTGGGGATGACCCTTGCGAATCTGGAGCAGAAGAACGAGGCCTGCGCGGCTTTTGACGAACTGAATATCCGTTATCCGTCCGCACCGGATTCGGTGAAACGCCGGACCACCATCGAGGCCGCCCGCAACAGCTGCAATTAACTGGGTCCCTCTCATGCAGGACTGCCATATATGGACGCCGCACCGATCCAGGGAGATGAATTTTCGCGGCTGATGGCGGCTTCAGGGCTGACGCCGGCTGAGGGCCGGGTTGCGGTCGCGGTTTCCGGCGGCGGCGACAGTATGGCGCTCAGCCTTCTCGCCGCCCGCTGGGGAAAAGCCGTCTTTCTGACGTTTGATCATGGGCTTCGCCCGGAATCAGCGGCAGAGGCGGCACAGACCGGACGCTGGCTTAAAAAATACCAGCTTGAACACCACATTCTGACCTGGGAAGGAACGAAACCTGATAAAAACCTTCAGGCGGCGGCAAGGCTAGCCCGCTACAGGGCCCTTGAAGACTGGTGTGCGGCAAGCAATATCAGGAGCCTTTTGCTGGCCCATCACCAGGACGATCAGGCGGAAACTTTTTTGTTGCGGTTGGCCCGCGGCAGCGGCGTGGACGGACTAGCGGCGATGAGAAAGGTGACAGGCCCCCTGACCCGGAAAGACGGCCCCAACCTTGTCCGGCCGCTGCTGGATGTGCCGAAAGCCCGGCTTGCCGCGACGCTTAAGCTCATCGGACAGGACTGGATCGAAGACCCCTCCAACGAAAACCGCGATTTCGACCGTATCAAAATCCGTGACTTTCTCAAAGACCCGCCGCTGGAGGGCTTCAATCCGGCGCGTCTGGCCGCCACGGCGAAGCGCCTGCAACGGGTGCGAAGCACTCTTGAAAGCCTGACGGCAGAAATTCTGACAAGCGCCGTCACCATCCACTCCGAGGGGTATGGCGCAGTTTCGCCGGAAGTTCTCAGCCGCTATGGCGATGAAATCGGTCTCAGGGTCCTGGCCCGGCTCGTGGTGCATATCGGCGGCAATGCTTATCCGCCGCGGCTGAAGGGTCTGGAAAGAATTTACGATGAGATTGCTGGCGGCGGCGCCTTTGGCGCAGCTCTTGCCGGATGCCTGATTCAGCGGGAGGATAAAGGCCCGGTCATGGTGATGCGGGAAGTGGCGGCGATAGAGGGCCCGGTGATGATCCGCGCAGGCGAAACTGTTTTATGGGACCGGCGTTTTCTGCTTTCCCGCCATACCGGCTGCCGGCTGGCGTCCTGTGAAGCGGCGGCGCTGGGCGGCGGGGGCTGGAACAGCTTTCTGAGCAATACGCCTGATCTGGCGGCAAAAGTAAAAAATATTCCGCACTCCGTCAGACTGTCCCTGCCGGCTTTTCAGTCCGGCGGCCGTCTTGTCGCCATCCCGCATCTGGGTTATGAAAAAACCGGCGCCGGAAGTTTTTCCGCATGCTTTTCTCCGCACATGCCCCTTTATACGGAAAGGCCGGATTGGCAAAAGTAAAGGCAGAAATGGTCTTTTCAACTTGTCAGACCATAAAAAGTGCTTATTTGTATGAGTAAGATTCCTTATGGAACCATTTATAAAGAATGCTGTTCCATTCTTTGGTTCGAAATTGAGGCGGTACGGTAAATAATATACCACCGGCGTTGAAAGGCAGACAGTGAATAAAATCGGACGGAATGCGTTTTTCTGGGTTGCTATCCTTATCCTTGCAGTGGCGTTGTTTAATATGTTCCAGGGCTCTTCCCAACAGGGGAGGCCCGCGGAATTGCCCTATTCGGATTTTCGGCGTGCCGTGGATCAGGGCCAGGTTGAAGAAGTCACGATCAAGGGCCGGGAAATCACCGGCAAGTATGAAAATGGCTTGCCCTTCACAACCAGCATACCCATTGAAGACCCCAACCTTTCCGACCGGCTTTATGAGCAGAATGTTAAAATCACCGTCGATAATGAGGGCTCCAGCCTTATTCTGAATTTGCTGGCCGCCTGGTTCCCGATGCTGCTGCTGATCGGCGTATGGATTTTCTTTATGCGCCAGATGCAGGGCGGCGGCGGGCGCGGCGCCATGGGCTTCGGTAAATCCAAGGCGCGGCTTTTGACCGAACGCCAGGGTCGGATCACCTTCGAGGATGTCGCCGGTGTCGATGAAGCCAAGGAAGAACTGGAGGAAATCGTCGAATTTTTGCGCGACCCGCAGAAATTCCAGCGCCTGGGCGGTAAAATCCCCAAAGGGGCGCTGCTGGTCGGCCCGCCCGGCACCGGTAAGACGCTGCTGGCCCGCGCCGTTGCCGGCGAAGCCAATGTGCCCTTCTTCACGATTTCCGGTTCCGATTTTGTCGAAATGTTTGTCGGTGTCGGCGCCAGCCGGGTCCGCGATATGTTCGAACAGGCCAAAAAAAGCGCGCCCTGCATTATTTTCATTGACGAAATCGATGCCGTTGGCCGCCACCGTGGCGCCGGTCTCGGCGGCGGCAATGACGAACGGGAACAGACCCTCAATCAGCTGCTTGTTGAAATGGACGGGTTTGAGACCAATGAAGGCATTATCCTGATTGCGGCCACCAACCGGCCGGATGTTCTTGACCCGGCGCTGCTTCGCCCCGGCCGCTTTGACCGTCAGGTCGTGGTCCCCAATCCGGACATTCTGGGCCGGGAAAAAATCCTGCAGGTCCATATGAAGAAGGTGCCGATCGCCCCCGATGTGAAACCCCGGGTGATTGCCCGCGGCACACCGGGTTTTTCCGGCGCCGATCTTGCCAATCTGGTCAATGAAGCCGCACTGCTCGCAGCCCGCAAAGGCAAACGGGTGGTCTCCATGGCAGAGTTCGAAGAGGCCAAGGATAAGGTCATGATGGGAGCAGAACGGCGTTCCATGGTCATGACCGAAGATGAGAAAAAACTTACCGCCTACCATGAAGCGGGCCACGCGCTGGTCAGTCTGGAAGTGCCGGGTAACGACCCCTTGCACAAAGTGACTATCATTCCGCGCGGCCGTGCGCTGGGCGTAACGTTCAATCTTCCCGAGCGGGACCGGCTCAGTATGAAAAAGTCGGAAATGAATGCGCGGCTGGCGACCCTTTTCGGCGGGCGGATTGCCGAACAGCTGATCTTTGGCAATGACGATGTTACGACCGGCGCTTCCAATGATATTCAGCAGGCCACCAATCTGGCCCGCGCCATGGTCACTCAATACGGCATGTCGGATATTTTGGGACCGCTGCGCTATATGGATAACCAGGAAGAGGTCTTCCTTGGCCATTCCGTGGCCAAAACCCAGAATATTTCTGAAGAAACCGCCCAGATGATTGACCAGGAGGTGCGCCGCATCATTGACGAGGCCGAAGCTATGGCGCGCAAGGTTTTGACCGACCAGATCGCTGATTTGCACACGATTGCCGAAGCTCTGCTGGAATATGAAACCTTGTCGGGCGATGAGGTGAAAGCTTTGCTGGCCGGTGAGAAGATCGTGCGGGAACAGCCTAAGGACGACGAGTCCAAACCCAAACCGCCGGCCGCCAGCGCTATTCCAACAACCGAGCCCACGGGCAAAAGGGATGGCAAGACAACGGGCGGACTGGATCCGGAACCGCAACCGAGTTAGCCGCAAAGTAAGGGGGCGATCAGGTGAAGACGGATTGGCGAAACCTGCCCTCCGGCGCGGTTCTTTATCTCCGTCCTGCCGGGCTGGTTTCCTGCGCCACTTCAGAAGATCATGCCATGCAACTGGCGGGGGGAACCTCGGCCTTTACCGGACTGGAAATCATTGTCAGCAATTTTGGTGAACGCATCGCGCGCGCATTTGTGCCGATCCAGAATCTTCAGGATATCAGAGATGCCCTGCCCGGTCCGCTGCAAAACCGCTATGACCGGCTTTATCAAAATCTTACCGCGGCGCCAGCGCCTCTTCAATTGGGGCAGGCCACCCTTTCCTTCAGCAAACCCAGGATCATGGGCGTAATCAATGTCACCCCGGACAGTTTTTCTGACGGCGGTGATTTTGCCGAAGCCGATATGGCCATTACAGCCGGAAAAGCCATGGCCGAGGCAGGGGTGGATATTATCGATATTGGCGGCGAATCGACGCGTCCCGGAGCAGCCCCGGTCTGGGAGGGCGAGGAGAAAGACCGTATCCTGCCGGTGATAACGGCGCTGCGGGATACCGGCGTGACCCTTTCCGTCGATACCAGGCGGGCCAGTGTTATGACGGCGGCGCTCGAAGCGGGCGTTCACATCATAAATGATGTTTCCGCCCTGACCTATGATGCGGAAAGCATCACGGTCGCCGCAGCCTCCGGTGCGCCGGTGATCCTGATGCACAGCCTGCCCGATCCTTCCACCATGCAGAATGACCCCCGCTATGACGATGTGCTGCTGGATATCTTTGACTATCTGGAAGCGCGGATCGAAGCATGCCTGGATGCGGGCATGGACCGGTCGCGTCTTATTGTCGATCCGGGGATCGGTTTCGGCAAGACCGTGCGTCATAATTTGGCCCTGATCAACGGGTTAAGTTTGTTTCATGGTCTTGGTTGTGCCATTATGATCGGTGTTTCGCGAAAACGATTCATCGGCGCGCTCAGCAGGGAAGAACCGCCAAAGGAGCGGGTTCCGGGTTCGCTCATAGCGGCATTGGCCGCCCTGGAACAGGGGGCGCATATTCTGCGGGTGCATGATGTGGCCGAGACCGGACAGGCCCTTTCTGTGTGGCAGGGTCTGCGGGATGCAACTTTTTTACATCCCTGAGCGTTTTATGGGCGAATTGTCTACGTTCTTTTAACAAGCCTTTGATATCGTTTGGGCGTAAACCATTTCGGGGTGGAGACATGCGAAAATATTTTGGCACCGACGGCATTCGCGGCACCGCCAACACGGCTCCGATGACACCGGAAATCGCCATGCGGGTCGGCATGGCGGCGGGACGGCATTTTGTCCGTGGGGATCACCGGCACCGGGTGGTGATCGGCAAGGATACGCGGCTGTCGGGTTATATGTTTGAACCCGCACTGACGGCGGGGTTTATTGCGGTTGGCATGGACGTCATTCTGGCCGGTCCCATGCCAACGCCGGCTGTGGCCATGCTGACAAAATCCCTGCGGGCGGATCTTGGCGTGATGCTGTCCGCCTCCCACAATCCCTATTGCGATAACGGCATCAAACTGTTCGGCCCCGACGGCTATAAACTCTCGGATGAGGTTGAACTGGAAATCGAACGGCGGATGGAAAACGGCCTTGATAAATATCTTGCCAAACCGAAGGATCTGGGGCGCGCCAAGCGGCTTGACGATGTCGAAGGCCGTTATATCGAATTTGCCAAAAGCACCGTGCCTCCGGGCCTTACATTCGACGGGTTGAAAGTGGTGATCGATTGTGCCAATGGCGCCGCCTATAAGGTTGCACCCACTGTTCTCTGGGAGTTGGGTGCGGATGTGGTGCCGGTTGGCGTTACGCCCAACGGGTTTAATATCAATGATGGCTGCGGATCGACCGCTCCGGAATTTATGTGTGAGCAGGTGGTGGCCCATGGCGCCGATCTCGGCATAGCTCTGGACGGAGATGCCGACCGGCTGCTGGTTGCCGATGAAAACGGCCAACTGATTGATGGTGATCAGTTAATGGCGCTGATCGCGACCTCGTGGGCCAACCGGCAATGTCTGAAAGGCAACGGCCTGGTCGCCACCGTGATGTCCAATCTGGGCCTTGAACGCTATGTCGAAACCCTGGGCCTGACCCTGGCCCGCACCCAGGTCGGCGACCGTTATGTGGTGGAGCATATGCGGGCGAACGGCTTTAATCTCGGCGGCGAACAGTCCGGCCATATTGTGCTGAATGATTTCACCACCACCGGCGACGGTCTGATTGCGGCATTGCAGATTCTCTCTGTCCTGATCAGCCGGGGCAAGGTGGCGTCGGAGGTTTGCCATCTGTTCGATCCTTATCCGCAGCTTCTTGAAAATGTCCGGTTTAACGGCAGAGACCCGCTCCAGGATAACCGGGTCAAGGAAGCCATTCGCGACGCTGAATGCGCCCTCGGCAAATCCGGCCGGCTGGTGATCCGGAAATCCGGTACCGAACCCCTGATCCGGGTTATGGCGGAGGGCGAGGATGAAGCCCAGATCAAACAGATTGTCCGTTCCATCTGTGCGGTGGTACACACGGCTGCATGACGGCGACAAACAAATTTCACGGTCGTGTCCTCGCCATAGCCGGGTCTGATTCCGGCGGCGGCGCCGGCATTCAGGCGGACATCAAAACCATTACGGCGCTCGGAGGCTATGCAGCCAGCGCCATCACAGCGGTGACGGTGCAAAATACGCTGGGTGTCGAAGCCATCCACCCCATCCCGCCCGATATCGTTGCCGCGCAGATCAAAGCCGTCCTCACCGACATCGGCGCCGATTGCATCAAAACCGGCATGCTCGGAAATAAGGAAACCATTGAGACTGTTTGCAATACTATAGAGGCTTATGGCGCCGAAATCCCGCTTGTGGTCGATCCGGTCATGGTCGCGACCAGCGGTGACCGGCTGCTGGAAAAAGAAGCCGAGGCAATATTGCGGGACCGCTTGCTCCCCAAAGCAACCCTTCTCACCCCCAATATTCCGGAAGCGGAAGCGTTGCTGAACCGTTCTATTGTCTCCCTTGATGAAATGAAGAACGCCGCAGCCGCCCTGTTGGATGACGGCCCTCAAGCGATTTTACTGAAAGGCGGACATTTACAAGGGAATACGCTTTTCGATGTGCTGGCCGATCAGGCCGGCCTGATCGTTTTCGAATCTGAGCGCATTGCAACCCGCAACACTCACGGCACCGGCTGCACCCTCGCCAGTGCCATCGCCAGCGGCCTTGCGCAGGGTGAAACTTTAAAGACGGCGGTTGAAAAGGCCCGCGCCTATCTCCAAAACGCCATCCGCACTGCCCCCGACCTGGGTCAGGGCAAGGGACCGGTCAATCATAATATTTAGAGTCTATCCAAAGCCCCGTACTTCGATACGGACCTCCGGTCCTACTCAGCACGAACGGAGAGGCAAGCCGTTCGCCCTGAATGCCCGAATGGAGTGAGGGCGTATCGAAGGGAGACAACCGAAAGGGAGTCATTATTCCGGTTTCCGAAACCTCAACGTCATCCGGTTTGACTCCCCGATCGCGGCATATTTTTCCCGGTCCTTTTCCTTGAATTCAAAGGATGGCGGCAGCCGCCAGACGAAGTCCTCCTCAGTCGGCTCATCCCTGGGGTTTGTATTGATTTCCGATGTGGCTTCGATGACGAAACCGGCCTTGGTGAAGGCTTCGATGGCGCGGGACATTTTGAGGTAGCCGTTGCTGCCGTTGGCCCAGCCGTTCGAGGCCGTTTCCGGTGCCCGGTGCTGGACAATGCCGACAATACCGCCGGGTTTCAGTAGCTCAAACGCTTCCGCCGCACTGTCTTCCAGATAGTGTGCCTCGATCCGATTGAGGTGATGCAAGGCACGGAAATAGACATAGGCATCGACGGTGCCCTTCAGTTCTTCCGGCGCATCCCCCATATGGAAAAAGCTGGCATCAATATTTTCGTCGAACTTCTTGGCCATTTCGATGAAATTGTCCGGCCAGGCTTCGATCTGCTCCAACCGTTCTTCATACTGGTCGCCATAGATTTTTTTGTACAGATCGAGAGAATAACGGATTCCCACATAATGACCGTCGGAGCCCAGATAATTCACGAAAATTCGCGCATACCAGCTGCCCGGCAGGGCATCAATCACCGTCATCCCCGGCTCGATCCCGAAAAAAGCCAGCGTTTCCGCCGGATGGCGGAACTGATCACGGGCCTTATCCTCATCGGGGCGGGCGGCGATAATCTGGTTAAGTTTTTCCTGATCGACCGCCTGGGCCGGAACGGCAACACACAACGTCGCAGCAAACGCCGCGATTCCCATCGCAATACGCATAATTTTCCCTTCGCCTTTAAAAGCCGGAACCCCACACGGCGCCAGTCTCTGACAGCACCCTATAATGCATATGCCGCAGGATCAAGATACGGGATGCGCCTGCAGATATTTTTCTTGTAATTTACCTATCAGTAGGTAATATGACCGGCATATATCAACGGAGGAACCGACCATGACCACTGAACTTTACTGGCTGACCCTGACGACGCTGATGACCGCCCTTTTCTGGCTGCCCTATATCCTGAACCGTATCAAGGTACGGGGGCCGATGACGGCCATGGGAAATACCACGTCCTCTTCTCTGTCCCATGACCCCTGGGCAGAGCGGGCAATGAAGGCGCATATAAATGCTGTCGAGAATCTGGTGATTTTCGCACCCCTGGTGCTGACAGCTCATGTTCTGGGCATATCAACATCGCTCACGGCTATTGCTGCGCTGATTTATTTCTTCGCCCGGCTGGCCCATTTCATCATTCAAACGGCGGGTATCCCGGTTCTGAGAACCCTGTCCTTCGCCGTGGGAATGGTGTGTCAGCTCATCTTCGCCTTCAGCATTCTCGGCTGGGTGTAAGGCGCGGGCACAATGAATTCAGCACAAAAAACAGCGGTCATCACCGGCATTGCTCCAGGTTTTGGCGAAGCATTGGCAAAACAGCTTGCCGGAGCGGGTTACCGGATCGTCGGTCTGGCGCGGACCGATAAAGCAGCGGTTGGTGTGGCCGGTATCGTGGAGGCGGCGGGAAGCGCCTACCGGCATATTGTCTGCGATGTAACCGATGGCGGCGCCATGACTGCCGCCGTGGCAAGTATCGAGGATAAGGACGGCCCGGTCCACTTACTGATCCACAATGCCCACCAGCTTCTGATCCGGCCTTTCCTGGAAACAGACCCGGAGGATTTTGAGCGGGTCTGGCGGGTTGCCTGCCTTGGCGGCATGCATGCCGCCCGGGCCGTTCTTCCCAAAATGCTGGAACGCGGCAGCGGCGCTATTCTTTTTACCGGGGCGACGGCATCGATCCGCGCCGGAGCCAAATTCAGCGCTTTCGCCTCCGCCAAATTTGCCCAGCGCGCTCTGGCGCAGTCACTGGCGCGGGAATACGGGCCCAAAGGCATCCATGTGGCCCATGTCATCATCGACGGGCTGATCTGGGAACCGCAGACCCGGGACCGTTTCGATCCCGAAGAGAAAAACTGTATCAACCCGGATGCTCTCGCCCGTTCTTATCTGCATGTGATCGAACAGGACCCGTCCGCCTGGACCCATGAAATTGACCTCCGGCCCTGTTCGGAAAATTTTTAAGGGGCGGAAGATGGAGAATATTATCCCCGAGCGTCTTCGCGCGGATTTTTCGGAACGGGCGGTGGTGGACACTGCGGGTCTGCCCTGGATTCCGTCTCCGCAGGCCGGTGTCGATCGCCGCATGCTGGATCGTATCGGCGGCGAGGTGGCGCGGGCGACCTCCATTGTACGCTATGCGCCGGACAGCTGCTTTTCGCCTCATACCCATGGCGGCGGGGAGGAATTTCTGGTGCTCGACGGGATATTTTCCGACGAACATGGCGATTATCCCGCCGGCAGTTATGTCCGTAATCCGCCGGGCAGCGGACATGCGCCTTTTACCCGGGACGGCTGCACCATTTTTGTTAAACTGCGTCAAATGCGATCCGATGATGAGACCCATGTGGTCATCCGCACGGGCAGCGCAAAATGGATAGCAGGGGATAGTGCGGGCGTCACGAAACTGCCTCTTTTCACAGAGAGCGATGGCCCTGAGCAGGTCGAGCTTATCCGGCTTGAACCCGGTGCGGAGATGCCCCTCTATGCCTGCAACGGCGGCGAAGAGATTTTGGTGCTGTCGGGCACCCTTAAGGACAGCGGCGGCACCTATGGTCCCGGTTTCTGGATTCGCAACCCGACCGGCCACCAGCAAGATTTACGAAGCGAAACAGGGGCAACATATTGGCGAAAGCAGGGACATTTGCCCGGCCAGACACCAACAGCGGAAAATGGATAAAAGAATGGACGGCAGCGTCAGGAAACCGCGCGGCGATACGGCCGAAAAAATTCTTGATCTCGGCGAAATGCTGATCCAGACGCGGGGCTTTAACGCCTTTTCCTATCAGGATATTTCCACTGCGCTCGGCATAAGGAAAGCCAGCATTCATTATCATTTCCCGTCAAAATCCGATCTTGGCGCCGCCGTGCTTGACCGTTACCGCTCCCGCCTGTACGCGGCCATGGCCGGTGTGGATCCGGACGCCATGACGTCCTGGAATATCCTTGAAACCTATTTCACCCCCTATCTGGGATATGCAAAAACGCCGGATCGGGTCTGTCTGTGCGGCGCACTGGCCGGGGAATTTCCTGCCCTTCCCCCGGATATGCAGACGCATGTCACTGCATTTTTCGAAGAACATCAGGCCTGGCTGGCAACCATATTAAAGAGGGGACGCGGAAGCGGTGAATTCAGGTTCTCCGCAAGTCCTGCAAAAATGGCGCGGCTGATCTTTGACGCCCTGCAGGGCGCCCTGCTGGTGAAGCGCACCAATGGTGATATCCGGCAGATCAAGGATGTGATTCAGGTCTTCAAAGCGATAGTGATGCCGTCATAAAGCGGCTTTGATCTCCGCAACAATCGCCTCTGCGGCGGCTTTGGGATCACCGGCCTGGGTGATGGGGCGGCCGACCACAAGATAATCGGCGCCGGCCGCAATGGCCCGGGCCGGGGTCATAACGCGTTTCTGGTCGCCAGCATCGGTGCCCGCCGGGCGGATGCCGGGGGTGATGATCAGAAAATCATCGCCGGCCATCTGCCGGATACGGGCTGCTTCATGGCCCGAGGCAATCACGCCATCGCCGCCCGCTTCCTTCACCTTGCGGGCGCGATGGTCGATCAGCTCGGCAAGCGATTTGTCAAAGCCCATATCGGCAAGGTCGTTCTGGTCAAGACTGGTCAGCACGGTCACACCGAAAATCTTCAGCTTATCGCCCCCCCTGCCCGCAACCGCCGCCCGGATGGCCGGCGCATCGCCATGGATGGTCAGAAAATCGACACCCAGTTTGACGATATTTTCCGTCGCCTTCTGCACGGTGGCGCCAATATCATTGAGCTTGGCATCCAGAAAAACCTTTTTGCCATTCGCCAGCAGTTCCTTCGCCAGCTCAATCCCACCAGCGAAAATCTGCTGCTTGCCGATTTTGTAGAAGACCACACTGTCGCCCAACCGCTCCACCAGCGCCCGCGCTTCGGTCACCGTCGGCACATCAAGCGCGACAATTAATCTTTCTCTTGCTGGAATATCCATTTTGTCCCTCGCCTGCCGTTGGTGTGAGCGTATTTGTTACATCAGCGAGGCGGGGCCGTCAAAAACTAGCATTCTCTTTTTTGTGCGGCGCAAAAACTTGTTTGACATTCCTCCGCTCCCCGGTATGGTCGCGGTGGGTCACGCCTCCCCAACGAGGCGCGTCTCTCTGGAAGGAGGGTTAGAATGAAACCAGAAAACCGCCCCAAGCGGCCCTATTTTTCATCCGGGCCATGTGCAAAGCGTCCCGGCTGGACATTGCAATCTTTAGAGAACGCCCTCTTGGGGCGATCTCACCGCTCCAAACCCGGCAAAACCAAATTAAAAAAAGCCATCGACCGCACCCGGTCTGTTCTCGGCGTGCCTGATGATTACCGGATCGGCATTGTCCCGGCCTCCGATACCGGCGCCGTTGAGATGGCGCTGTGGTCCCTGCTGGGCCCCCGGCCCGTCGATATGCTGGCCTGGGAAAGTTTCGGCAAGGGCTGGATTACCGATGTGGTGAAGCAGCTCAAGCTGGATGACGTGCGAATAATTGAGGCCGATTACGGTCATTTGCCGGACCTTGGCCAAACCGGGCCCGGCCACGATATCGTTTTCACCTGGAACGGCACCACATCCGGCGTGCGGGTGCCAAACGGTGACTGGATTGCCGATGACCGGGACGGTCTTACCATCTGTGACGCCACCTCCGCCGCCTTCGCCATGGACCTGCCCTGGAACAAGCTCGATGTGGTGACTTACTCCTGGCAGAAGGTTCTGGGCGGCGAAGCGGCGCACGGCATGCTGATCCTGAGCCCGCGGGCGGTCGAACGGCTGGAAAATCACACGCCATCCTGGCCGCTGCCGAAAATCTTCCGGCTGACCAAGGGCGGCAAGCTGATTGAGGGTATTTTCGAAGGGGCCACCATCAACACCCCGTCCATGCTGTGTGTGGAAGATTATACCGACGCCCTGACATGGGCCGATCAGATCGGTGGCCTTCCTGCGTTGATTGCCCGAACCGACGCCAATTACCGGGCCATTGCCGGCTGGGTGGAAAAAACCGGCTGGATCGATTTTCTGGCCCGTGACCCCGCCACCCGCTCGACCACATCGGTCTGCCTGACCATTACGGGGGATGTCGATACCGGCAAGCGCATGGCCACCCTTTTGGAGGACGAAGGCGTGGCCTATGACATTGGCGCTTATCGCGATGCGCCGCCGGGTCTGCGCCTGTGGGCCGGCGCGACGGTAGAAACATCCGATCTTGAAATACTGATGCCCTGGCTGGACTGGGCTTACAAAGAGGTCATGCAAAATGCCTAAAGTCCTGATTGCTGATAAAATGAGCCCGCTGGCCGCTGAAATCTTCAAAAGACGCGGTGTTGAGGTGGATGAATTGCCCGGTCTTTCTAAAGAAGAACTTCTGGAACGGATCGCTGACTATGACGGTCTCGCCGTCCGTTCCTCAACCAAAGCCACGGCAAAATTGCTGGAAGCCGCCGATAATCTCAAGGTGATCGGGCGGGCCGGGATCGGCGTTGACAATATCGACCTTCCCGCCGCCACCGCCAAAGGCATTGTGGTGATGAACACACCTTTCGGCAATTCCATCACTACCGCCGAACATGCCGTCGCCATGATGCTGGCTCTGGCCCGGCAAATCCCTGCCGCTGATGTCTCGACCCGCGCCGGCAAGTGGGAAAAGTCCCGCTTTATGGGCGTAGAGGTTGCCGGCAAGACCCTCGGCCTGATCGGCTGCGGCAATATCGGCTCTATCGTGGCCGACCGGGCGCAGGGATTAAAAATGCGGGTGATTGCCTATGATCCTTATCTGACGCCGGAACGCGCACAGGATCTGGGTATCCGCAAAATGGAGCTGGACGAACTGTTGTCGCTGGCTGATTTTATCTCTCTCCATACACCCCTGACCGACGCCACCCGGGGGATCCTTGATGCTGAGGCCTTTGAAAAAATGCGCGACGGTGTGCGGATTATCAATTGCGCCCGCGGCGGGCTTGTGGATGAAGCCGCCCTCAAGGCGGCAATGGAAGCCGGCAAGGTTGCCGGCGCGGCTTTGGATGTGTTTACGGAAGAACCGGCGACGGACAATCCGTTATTTGCCATGGAAAATCTGGTCGCGACGCCGCATCTTGGGGCCTCCACCACCGAGGCCCAAGTCAATGTAGCAGTGCAGGTGGCGGAACAGATGGCGGATTTTCTGTTGACCGGCGCCGTTGCCAATGCGCTCAATATGCCGTCGCTGACCGCCGAGGAAGCGCCTAAGCTGAAACCCTATATGGAGCTTGCGGAGCAGATCGGCAGCTTTGCCGGTCAAATCACCGAATCCGGCATCCGCGAAGTCACCATCGAATATGAAGGCCATGTGGCGGAACTGAATGTCAAACCGCTCAGCGCCGTCGTGCTAGAGGGACTGCTGAAGCCGCTTCTGGAAACCGTCAACAAGGTCAATGCGCCCATCATCGCCAAGGAACGCGGAATTGCCATATCCGAGGTGGTGCATGACCGGGAAGGGGATTATCACACCCTGATCCGCCTGACCGTTAAAACCGCCAGCAAAACCGTGTCGGTGGCCGGCACCCTGTTCGCCAACCGGACGCCGCGCATTGTCTCGATCAACGGCATTGCGATGGAGGCGGAACTGACGGATACCATGCTTTTAACCGCCAATGACGATCAGCCCGGCTATATCGGCGCGCTGGGATCATTGCTTGGCAATGCAGCCGTTAACATTGCCACATTTCACCTCGGGCGCGGTGACAATGGCGAAGCCCTGGCCCTGGTTGCCGTTGATCAGCCGGTCTCGGGCGAGCTTTTGAAAGCGGTCTGGGATCTGCCCCATGTGCGCTATGCGAAAAACCTGCGCTTTTGACGGATTTTTTCGTGCGCATTGGCAGGAAGGCGCTAAACTGCAGCGATAATGATGAATGATTCGACATATTCGGACCGTGCTTTGCTGCCGGAAGGGTTGCGCGACGACCTGCCGCCCTTTGCGGAATATGAGGCCGCTGTGCTGCGGGGCCTTTTGAGCCGTTTCGCGGCCCAGGGTTACCTTGAGGTAACACCGCCGCTTGTGGAATTTGAGGAAAGCCTGTTTGCCGGCACCGGCGACGCAAAGACCCTGCCCATGTTTCGGGTTATGGACCCTGCGTCCCACCGGATGATGGCGATCAGGGCCGATATGACGTTGCAGATTGCCCGCATCGCCACGACCCGGCTGTCCGATTATCCGCGGCCATTGCGGCTCAGTTATGGCGGACAGGTTCTGCAGGTTAAGGGCAGCCAGCTTCGCCCCGACCGGCAGTTTGCGCAATCCGGTGTCGAACTGATCGGCAGCAAGGCGCTTGAGGCCGATATTGAGGTCATACTGCTAGCCCGCGACGCGCTCAGCTCAGTTGGCGTCAATGACCTTTCCTTCGATCTTGTGATCCCCCGGCTGGTGCCGATGGTCTGCAACGGTCTTGGCTTGAGCCTGGACGATACTCTAAGCGTGCGGGAGGCGCTGGATGCCAAGGATATCGGGACCTTGGCCGCAATAGATGGCGCCGCCGGTAAAATTCTGCGCGGTCTTTTGAACGGCGCCGGTCCGGCTGCGGACGCCCTTGATATTCTTAGGGCGCTCGACCTGCCCGCAGAGGTGCAGGGCGAGATTGCAGATTTGGGCAAACTGGTGGCGGGCATACAGGATCGTGCGCCGGATTTGAGCCTGACCATAGATCCCGGCGAATATCACGGCTTTGAATATAAGACCGGCATAGGTTTTTCTCTTTTTGCCAGAGGGGTCAAAGGCGAACTGGGCCGCGGCGGCCGCTATGTGACCTCCCATGGCGACGGCCATATGGAACCGGCGGTCGGCTTTTCGGTTTATCTCGACAGTCTGATCCGGGCTTTGCCCAAAGCTGTGGCAGCCGATCTTGTCTTCATCCCGTCCGGCACAGACTTTGAGACGGTGCGCGCCCTGCAGCGGGACGGCTGGCGCACCGTCCAGGCGCTGGAACCGGTAGCGAGGCTGGAGCCCGAGGCATTGCGGCTTGGCTGCAGCCATATCTGGGATGGACGATCGGCAAAGTCATTGAAATGAAAAGGGTGTAATTGTGGCGAATGTGGTTGTTGTCGGCTCCCAATGGGGCGATGAGGGCAAAGGCAAGATTGTTGACTGGCTGTCGGAACGGGCCGATGTGGTGGTGCGTTTTCAGGGCGGCCATAATGCCGGTCATACCCTGGTCATTGACGGCAAGGTCTATAAGCTGAGCCTGCTGCCATCGGGTATCGTTCGCCCCGGCAAACAATCGGTGATCGGCAATGGTGTGGTGCTGGACCCCTGGGCCATGATCGGTGAAATCGAAAAACTGCGAGACCAGGGGGTGGAAATCGGCCCGGAAAAGCTGCAGATAGCCGCCAACTGCACGCTGATCCTGCCGCTGCATGGCGAGCTTGACGGCATTCGTGAAGATGCGCACGGCGCCACCAAGATCGGCACCACCCGGCGCGGTATCGGTCCGGCTTATGAAGACAAGGTGGGACGCCGGGCGCTTCGGCTCTGTGATCTGGAAGATCCGGCTGCCATGGAAGAGCGGCTTGACGCGCTTCTCGCCCACCACAACCCCTTGCGAAAGGGTCTTGGCCATCCGCCGGTGGACCGCGCTGCGCTTATCGAAAAACTCAACGAGATTGCGCCAAAAATCCTGCCTTTCGTCGCGATTGCCTGGCGCAGTCTGGATGAGGCCAGACGGGCGGGAAAACGCATCCTGTTCGAAGGCGCACAGGGCTTGATGCTTGATGTCGACCATGGCACCTATCCCTTTGTCACCTCCTCCCACACGGCGGCCGGTCAGGCGGCGGCGGGTTCGGGCCTCGGCCCCGGTGCGCTGGATTATGTGCTCGGTATCACCAAAGCCTATACCACCCGGGTCGGCGAAGGTCCCTTTCCGACAGAACTGACCGACGCCATCGGCCGGCGGCTTGGCGAACGCGGTCACGAATTCGGCACGGTGACCGGCCGGTCGCGGCGCTGCGGCTGGTTTGATGCGGTGATGGTGCGCCAGGCCATTTCCGTCGGCGGCATTCATGGCATCGCTCTCACCAAGCTGGATGTGCTGGACGGCCTCGAGGAAATCAAGGTCTGCACCGGCTATCATCTGAAGGGGAAAGTCATAGATTATTTCCCCGCCGGAATGGGTCCACAGGCTGAGGTCGAGCCGATATACGAATCCCTCGAAGGCTGGCGGGAAAGCACCGAAGGCGCCCGGTCCTGGGCGGAACTGCCTGCGACCGCCATCAAATATATCCGCCGCATCGAGGAACTGATCGACTGCCCGGTGGCGCTGCTTTCCACTTCCCCCGAGCGGGAAGATACCATCCTGGTGCGCGATCCGTTCCAGAAATAGAAGTCCGGTAGGTTTCCGGGCTTCGCAAAGAGACATCGGCCCACCCTGCCCGAACGGTGGCTGCGCCGGTGCCTTTTCATCTTGCCTCGCCCCGCTGTCCTTCTATACTCGGATTCGACATAGGCATAACAAGCAGTTCAAAAAAATATGACAAAGACAGATCAGCCGATCAAACGGCGGACTTTCCTGAAGGGAACCGGTATTGCCGGGGCAGCGGCGCTGGTCGGAGCCTGCGACAATGGCGGCCAGTCCCGGGGGGGCGGCGCCCCCGCCATCGTGACCCGCAAGCGCAATCTGAAAATGGTCACGACCTGGCCAAAAAACTTTCCGGGCACGGGAACGGCGGCCGAACGGCTGGCCAAAAGGATCAGGGAAGGAACCGACGGCGCCCTCTCAATTCAGGTTTATGCGGGCGGTGAACTGGTTCCGGCCTTTGGCGCTTTCGATGCCGTATCCCAGGGCAAGGCAGACCTTTATCATGGTGCGGAATATTACTGGCAGGGCAAATCCCAGGCCTTTAATTACTTCGCAGCCGTTCCGCTTGGCATGATGGCGACGGAAATGAATGCCTGGATTTACCACGGCGGCGGACAGGAGCTGTGGGACGAACTTTCCGCAGGTTTCAACATCAAACCCTTTATGGCGGGTAATACCGGCGTTCAGATGGGCGGCTGGTATAAAAAGGAAATCAGCAAACTGGATGATTTCAAGGGCCTGCGCATCCGCATGCCGGGGCTGGGCGGCGAGGTGATGAAACGGCTGGGCGCAACACCGGTGACACGCTCGGGCGGGGAAATTTTCCTGGCCCTCTCGCAGGGTAATATCGATGCCAGCGAGTGGATTGGGCCATGGAACGATATTGCGTTCGGCTTTCATACCATTGCCGAACATTATTATTATCCCGGCATTCATGAACCCGGCGCGGTATTAAGCGCCGGCATGAATAAGGATGTGTGGGAAGAACTCACCCCCGCCCAGCAGAGCATCGTTTCAAACGCCATGGCGGCGGAAAATGACTATACCCTGGCGGAATTCAACCTGGAAAACGCCAGAGCGCTTAGAGCTTTGCGGGACGAGCATAATGTTATTCCGAAACCTTTTTCTGAGAGAATACTGGCGGAAATGGCCCGGGTATCGCTGGAAGTTCTGGAAGAAACGGCGGCGCGAGATCCGTTCACCCAAAAAGTCTATGACAGTTTCATGGCGGCCCGGAAGGACGCCATTGACTGGGGCCGCATTTCCGACCGCGCCTTTGCCGAAGCCCGGAGCAAATGATACGCCTGTCCCGCCTCGCCCGCTTTCTTGACCGCATCAATGAACAGGCCGGGCGCTGGATCAGCTGGACTGTGCTTGCCCTTGTGGTGCTGCAATTCACCATTGTGGTGCTGCGTTATATTTTCCGCGAAGGTTCGATTATTTTGCAGGAGGCTCTGCTTTATTTCAATGGCCTTATGTTTCTGGGGGCCTGTGGTTATACGCTGTTGCACAATGCCCATGTCCGGGTTGATCTGAAATATCGGGGCGCGATCAGGCGTTACAAGGCGCTGGTCAATTTCTGGGGCACGGCCACCCTGCTGATCCCGATACTGGTCCTGAAATGGTGGGTCGGCGTGCCCTATGTTCTGGCCTCCTGGCAGAATCTGGAAGGCTCGGCGGAAACCACCGGCATTCCCGCGGTCTTCCTCCTGAAAAGCTTCATCCTTCTCTTCGCCGCCGGACTGACCATACAGGCCATTTCGCTGATGATCCATTCCTGGCTGCAACTGAAAGGGGTAGAGCATGGCGAGGAAGAAGAAAGCGGGATGGTGTAGGATGACAATAATGCGTTTTTTTGCCTTTCGGCTTCCCCCTCACCCCGGCCCTCTCCCCCACGGGGAGAGGGAGAAAGAAAATAAACAAACGACACCTCCCTCTCCCCGCGGGGGAGAGGGCCGGGGTGAGGGGGAAGCCTGACCATGGATATCCCTGCCATCCTCATCACCCTGATGTTTCTGACCCTGTTCGGGCTTCTTCTGCTTGGCTATCCGGTGGCTTTTACGCTGGGCGGGGTGGCGCTGTTCTTTGCGATTGCCGGGCTGATCCTCGCCAATGTGTTTGGCCTGCCGGTAGGCGTACTGGATTACGGTTATATCGCGCTGTTCCCGGACCGTATTTTCGGCATCGTGATGAATGACGTGCTGCTGGCGGTGCCGCTGTTTATCGCCATGGGCGTCATGCTGGAAAAATCCTGCGTCGCCGAGGATCTGCTGGAAGCCATGGGCCAGTTGTTCGGCGCCATCCGCGGCGGGCTTGGCATCTCCGTCACGGTGGTCGGCGCGTTGCTCGCCGCCTCCACCGGCATTGTCGGCGCGACCGTGGTGACGATGGGACTGCTCTCGCTTCCCACAATGTTAAAGCGCGGATATGATCCCGGACTGGCTTCGGGCTCCATTGCCGCCGCCGGAACGCTCGGCCAGATCATTCCACCCTCCATTGTGCTGGTTTTGCTCGGGGATGTGCTGTCCTCCTCCTATCAGGAAGCCCAGCGCAATCTTGGTATCTTTTCACCCACGCCGATGTCGGTCGGCGATCTGTTTGCTGGAGCGCTGCTGCCGGGGCTGGGGCTGGTCATGCTTTATATTCTTTATCAGGCCGGCATGGCGATTTTCCGTCCCGCTTCCAGTCCCGCCATTCCCCGGGCTGAGGGAACCGTTCTGAATATCGCCTTTTACGGCAAGGCTCTCCGCGCGCTGATTCCGCCCATTGCGCTGATCATTGCCGTGCTCGGCTCGATCCTCAGCGGCATCGCGACGCCGACGGAAGCGGCAGCAGTGGGGGCGGTCGGAGCGATCCTGCTGGGCGGTCTGCGTTGCGTGCCGGAAAAAGCGCGCCTGGTCCGGGTCTCGGTGATCGCCCTGATGCTGCTGTTCATGATTGGACAGCTCTTCGATCTCCGCTTCGGACGGGAGGATATCCGCGCCGTCGAGCGGGCGGCGCAGGGAGCGGCCATTCTCCTGACCATCATATTCTTTGCCGGTCTGTTCTCAGCCCTTCGCAACACCTGGCGGAGCGGCGTTCTGAAGGAAGTCATGACGTCAACGGTGAAGATCAGCACCATGGTCTATACCATCCTGATCGGCGCGGCGCTGTTTTCCCTCGTCTTTCGGGGTCTGGGCGGTGACGCGATTATTGAAGCCGCGCTGACAAACCTGCCCGGCGGCAAGATCGGCGCGCTGATTCTGGTCATGCTGGTGATGTTTGTGCTCGGTTTTTTCCTCGATTTCATCGAGATTATTTTTGTCGTTGTCCCCATCGTCGCACCCGTGCTGCTGATGATGGATATCAGCCCGGTCTGGCTCGGCGTGATGATGGCGATCAATCTGCAGACCAGCTTCCTCACACCACCCTTCGGTTTCGCCCTTTTTTACCTGCGCGGCGTCGCCCCCGACAGCCTGAAAACCGTGCAGATCTACAAAGGCGTCGCCCCCTTTGTCCTCATCCAGTTAACCGCCCTTGTCCTTCTCGCCCTGTTCCCCGGACTGGCGACATGGCTGCCCGGCGTGATTTTCGGGCTCTAATCCGTCTTTCCCCCCTTCACATGTTTCATCTCTATATTGAGAAAATATCCGATGACGACACGGACGGCGGTGAGGACGGCGAGATAGATCAGGTCTTCCTGTGACTGGCTGGTGATGGTTTTAATAATGTCGGCAATGATCAGCACTTCAAGAGAGGCCAGAATATAGCCGCCAAATTCAAGACGGCGGGTACTCATATCGAAAGCGCAGCTTGCGGCGTCTTTCATCCGCAGATCTTCACGCAACAGCCGGTAGATGAATTTTCCGGCCCCCAGAACGGCGATGACCACGGCAAGAACCTCCATTGCCAGGGCAATCAATTCAAAAATTGCGTGCAGCATTTGCATCGCGCCACCATAACGGCGAAACCGAAAAATTTGTAATTTTTTTCGCTCAAGACCCGCCGCTGGAGCATTTTCATTCACCGCCTATTCATGTTTCCGCCATATTCTGGTCATCTGCAGGCCATGGAACTCGGATGTAATATAAGCGTTACGAGATAGAATCATGAAGAGTTGAGAATATGAGCTGGTTTGCAAATTTCTTTTATAAGGCCCCGCCCCCTCTGGAAGAGGAATTTCTGGATGACCCTGTTTTCAGCCGGGTGCTGGAAAATGCCGGGCTCAGCCTTGACGAATATCAGGCCATGCAGCCGGTGAAAATGCGCCGCGCGGCAGACCGCAGCCGCTTAACACCCGCACAATAATTACTTTTTGTCCCAGTCTGACGGCCTTCCGGGCAGGAACTATTCAGGCAGAATAATTTCGCCAACCACCGGCAGGTGATCCGAAGCCCGGCGGGTGATGTTGGTGCGCCACACCGTATGATCGTGAAAATCCAGTTCATCGGTCAGATAAATCCGGTCAAGCCTTGCGCTTGGTAAACGGGCATGAAAACTTCTGGGTGACGCCACTTTTGGAAAATAGTCTGTGAGCCTCTGAAAGGGCAAAGCGTCCGGCTGGAAATTATTGACATCCCCCATCAGAATGGCCGGTGATTTTTTACTGCCATTCAGGCTGTCCAGCACCCGATCCACCTGCCGGGCCCGCTCCCACGGCGTCAGGCCGAGATGGACATTGACCACCTTCAATTTATGATCACCGCAGTTGATGACGGCATGCACGGCCGTGCGTGGAGAATGAAAGCGCAGCGAAAGCGGAATATTGCCGCTGTCCTCAATAGGCAGCCGGGAGAGGATCGCATTGCCGTAATGGGCGTCCGCATGATGGCGGGTCAGCCCCTCCACCACCTGATAACCGGCGGCATGGGACAAAAACTGAAACTGGTTGAAATAGCGTTCGCCGCGCTGATGCCAGCCCACCTCCTGCAGCGCCAGGATATCCGCATCGATTTCCTGAATGGCATCAAGAATCCGGTAGGGTGAAAACCGCCGGTCGGTCCCCACACAGCTGTGAATGTTATAGGTCGCAACCCGAATGGTGCGGCGTTTTTTCTGCTTGTCCATATCAAGGGCATATAGCCCTTAATTCCTGAAATCCAATGATTATTCGGCTGGTAACGTTTCGGATGACGGATCGTTATCCTCTGTTTCATAGTTTTTTAATCTGGCGGCGATTGCGCCCGGTGACTTTGTATAGGGCGCCAGAAGTTTGTAAAAAACCGGAATGACAAACAGCGTAAAGGCGGTGGAGAAAATCACGCCGGAGAAAATCACGACCCCGATGGTCATCCGGCTGACGGACCCCGGCCCGGTGGCGAGCACAAGCGGGATGGCGCCCATCGCCGTCGACAGCCCGGTCATCAGGATGGGCCGCAGCCGCACCCGGCAGGATTCGAGGATCGCATCGGCAACATCCAAACCCTGATCACGGAGCTGATTGGCGAACTCCACGATAAGGATGCCGTTCTTGGCGGCGAGGCCGATCAGCATGATGATGCCGATCTGACTGTAGATATTCAGGGTCGAGCCGACGGCGTAAAGACCATAAAGAGCCCCGGCAACCGCCAGCGGAACCGTCAGCATGATGATAAACGGATGGATGAAACTTTCAAACTGCGCGGCAAGGATCAGGAACACCACCAGAAGCGCCAGAGCGAATGTAAAATAGACGGCATCGCCCGCTTCCTTAAAGTCACGGGATTCGCCTTTATAATCGATACCGGCCGCGCCCGGCATTTCAGCCAAAGTCAGGTCTTCGAGAAATTCCAGCGCTTCGCCAAGTGGATAGCCCTCATTCAGGCCGGACGATAACGTTACCGCCCGCATACGATTGAAGCGGCGCAATTCGCCTGCGCTTGCGCGTTCCCGCAACGTGACAAGATTGGAAAGCGGTATCAGTTCGCCCGACCGTTCCGAGCGGACATAAATATTGCTGATATCGTTGGGATCACTGCGGTCTTCCGCTCCTGCCCGGATAACAACATTATATTCTTCGCCACGATCCTCAAAAGTGGTCACACGCCGGCCGCCCAGCATGGTTTCCAGCGTCCGGCCAATCTCTTGCACCGGGACACCGAGATCAGCCGCACGGTTGCGGTTGATTTCAACCCGAAGCTGCGGAGTGGTTTCCCGATAATCCGTGTCGGGTTTGGAAAATCCCGGATTGTTTTCAGACGCTTCCGCTAAAATGTCCCGGAAACGAGCAAGATCCGGATAGGAATCGGCGCCCACGACAAATTCCACCGGATTGTTTGATCCGCCCGCGCTAAGGCCCCGGAACGGCCGCACAAAGGTCTGTACCCCTGTTATGCTGGAGACCTCCTGCTGGGCAAAGCGGGCGAGTTCCGCCGCGCTGCGTTCCCGATCACCCCAATCGGCCAGCACCACAATGCCAAATCCGGTATTCGGCGCTCCCCGCGGAGCGGATGTTATGACCCTGGTCGCATCACCGGATTCGACCAGCGGCATCAGCGCCGCTTCAACCTGGAGGAGGTTTGCCTGCAAGCTCTGGAAACTGGCCCCTTCTGCTCCCTGAACGGAGATGAAAAATCCGCCCTGGTCTTCCTCGGGCACGAGTTCCGAAGGCACTTTTTGCATCAGGGCGGCAATAATGGCTAAGGAGGCAAAAAGGCCCAGGGTAATCAGTATTTTGTTGTTAAAGCATACTCTAAGGCCCGCTTCATATGCGCGGCTGCCTGTTTCAAACCAGTTATCCACCTTGCGGGTTAACCAGGATTTCTTCGCTTTACGGCTCAGCAGTTTTGAACACATCATCGGCGACAGCGACAGAGCGATGAGCGAGGAAAATGCGACGGCCGCCGCCAGCGTCAACGCCAGCTCCCCGAACAGTTTGCCGATGCTGCCTTCAAGAAAGGCAATGGGCACAAAGACGCCGATCAGAACCAGCGTGGTGGCGATCACGGCGAATGCCACCTGCTTTGCGCCCCGGTAAGCCGCGACCAGGGCAGGCTCCCCTTCCTCGACACGGCGGTAAATATTTTCCAGCACCACAATAGCGTCGTCGACGACAAGTCCAATGGCGAGCACCAGGGCCAATAAAGTTAAAAGATTAATCGAGAATCCGGCGAAATCCATCACCATGAAGGTTGCAATCAGGGCGATTGGCACCGTGACCGCCGGCACCAGGGCGGCCTTAACATTGCCCAGAAAAAGATAAATGACAAAAATCACAAGCCCGACCGAGATAAACAGGGTCTTGTAGACCTCGTCAATTGCCGCCTGAATAAAGACCGAGCGGTCATAGCTGTCATAAATGGTCATCGAAGGCGGCAGGGTTTCGCGGATCCTTTCCACCGCCGCCCGGGCGCCGCGGGAAACTTCCAGCGTATTGGCGTTGGACTGCTTTTCAATCCCGATGCCGATCTGCGGGTTGCCGTTGCCGCGGAAGTCCCGGCGCTCTTCCTCGGCCTCAAGGTCAACCCGCGCCACTTCGCCAAGCCGGATAAGATGGCCGTCTTCCCCCTGTCCAAGCACCAGATTGCGGAAATCTTCCGCCGTTTTATAAGCGCGTTCGACCCGGACCGTAAAATCCCGTTCCAGAGATTCGACCCGGCCGGCGGGCAGTTCGACATTTTCCGCCCGCAACACCCTTTCGAGATCGGTGACGGTCAGTTGCCGGGCCGCCAGTTCCTGCCGGTCGATCCAGATGCGCATGGCATAGCGTTTTTCGCCGCCGAGCCTGATCCTGGCAACGCCGTCAACGACGGAAAGCTGATCAACGATATTACGTTCCGCATAATCCGTGAGTTGCAGCCCGTCCATAACCGGGCTTTCAAGATTAAACCACATAATCGCCTGGCTGTCGCTTTCCACCTTAAAAATTTCCGGCGGCTCCGCCTCTTCCGGCAGATTGTCAAGTACGCGGGAAACCCGGTCCCGCACATCATTGGCGGCGGCATCGATATTCCGGTCTATATTAAATTCTATAGTGATATTGGACCGCCCTTCCCGGCTGGTGGAACTGACGGACCGGATGCCGGCAATGCCTGCAATCTGGTCCTCAACCTGCTGGGTTACACGCGTCTCGACGATTTCCGCCGATGCGCCCGGATAATTGGTCTCGACCGAAACAATAGGGGAATCGATATTGGGAAACTGGCGAATAGGCAGGTCAAAGAAGGACAGCATCCCAAAGGCGATCAACAACAGACTGATCACAGTCGCGAATACAGGACGCTTGACCGATACATCGGATAAAACCATCTTCAGCCCTTCTCTTTAACCTGCTTCCGGGCGGCCCGGTGACTCTGCATAGGAAAGAATGTCGATTTCAACCCCCGGCCTGAGGCGGAAAGTACCGGAAACCACAACCTGATCCCCCTGATTGAGACCCTGAAGAATTTCCACCCAGCCCGGCTTGCGGCCGCCGGTCGCAACCGTTATCTGCTCCACACGGTTATCCCCCACCACGCGAAAGACAAACTGATTGTCAGCCACCGGAACCAGTGCGGATTCCGGTACGGCCAGCGCAACCCGCCGGTTGGAGATCAAATCGACCGTCATCAGCATACCGGGACGGATCAGGCCATCCGGATTGGGCAGTTCCGCGCGCACGGTTACGGCGCGCGTGACAGGATCAACCCGGGAACTGATCGTCTTCACGGTCCCGGTAAAAAGCCTGCCCTGAAAGGTGGCGGCCTTCGTCTGAATTTCCTGCCCGATCCGAACTGCTTCAATCAGGGTTTCGGGAACGGAAAAATCAAGCTTGATAATGCTGATATCGTCCAGCGTTGTAATCGCCGTGCCGGGTGTCACCAGAGTGCCGGGGCTAACGGTGCGAAAACCCAGAATGCCGGCGAAAGGCGCTCTTACAACTTTATCGGCCATCCTGGCCTCTGCCACCGCAAGACGTGATTTTGCCTCCTGGCGTGCGCGAACGGCCGTATCAAGCGAAGCCTGCGAGGCGTTACCGCGCTGCACCAGTTCCACCACCCGGTCATATTGCTGCTCGGCCTGGCGGACATTGGCCTCGGCCTCGGTCAGTTGCGCCACCTCTTCGGAATTGATCAGTTCCACCAGGATGGCACCTTCTTCAACCGTCATGCCGTCTTCGAAATTGACTTTTTCGACCGTATCGGCAACGCGGGAGGTCAGCGTCACCGATTCATTGGCCTGCGCCGTCCCCAGGGCTTCAATCACATCGGAAAAATCCTGAGTGCCGGCGGCGGCGGTGCGAACCTGAACGGCTCCGCCGCCAAAACGCCGGTCCACCTGCTGCTCCTCGGCGAAAAAATAAAGATAAGCGGCCGCTGCAAATACGGCAGCAAGTATCAGAAGTAGAATGAATGTACCCTTGTTGTGCGCCATTACATTATCCGAAGATTCTTAATTTCATTATACGGGCAGAAAAAATAAACCCTTCGCAAGCCATTCGTCTTTTTTAGCCAAGGCTTCTCAGCCTGCCGTAGCTTTTCGCACTTTATGCCACCTAAATCCTCCGCTTAGCAACCATTTATGATCCGGGCCGGCCGAAGGACGGATCAGGGGGCACTTCATCAGGCGGACAGTGTTTTATGTTGCGCCGTTTGTTCTTGATAGTTGGTACCAATATATTTATATACCATGCAATTATCGATGGAAGGAGCAAAATATGGCGAACCGCAGGCAGATTGAGCGGGTGCAGACCGGTGTCAGGATCGAAAAGCGCATCCTGAAGGTTTTGAAGGCCACGGCTGCGCAGCATGACATGACGCTCGGCGATCTGATTGAAGGGATTGTTCTGCATGCCTTCGAGGGCAAAAGCCCGTTCGGCCAGGAAGGTCTTGCCTTCATCGCCGATATGAAACGGGCCTTTAAGCTTGACCTGACGGCGGCAGACAGTCACCGGCTGAGCGAGACGGACGGGGCCAAATGAGGCGGAAGCCTGAAGGGAGCTGATGATGCAGACGGCGACGAAACCGGCGCGCCCCAACCGGGTCCGCCACAGCTATACGCAGTCCATTAACGGCCGGAGGGAGGCAGTCTTCCCCCTGCTCTGCCCCATTCGGGAAATAGACTGGGCCGATGGCTGGAATCCCAGACTGGTGCTGTCGGCCTGCGGCCTTGTGGAGCAGGACTGCGTGTTTGTCATGCCCGGCGCACCGGAGGATACCATCTGGGTGGTCACCGCCTATGAACCCGGGCGCTTCCATCTGGAAATGCTGATGGTGACGCCCGGACGCACCGTCGGCAAGCTGGAAATCACGCTTCGCCGCGGTGACGCTGATAACACCAAAGCCGATGTCATCTATACTCACACATCGCTGGGTCCAGCCGGGGATGCGTATCTCAAAGACCTCACCCGCAACTGGTATGTGGATTTCATGAAGACCTGGGAAGCGGAGCTGAACCATTATCTGCAAACGGGTAAAAAGCGCACAGCGTAAGGCGGCGTCAGGCCCAATCGCCGGTCCGGGTGAAGAAATATTCAAGGGTCGCAAGGCGGCGCAGCTGTTCCGGATCCCGAATTTTCGGAACATCCACGAACATATTCATCACCGGAAAACGGGTATCGAGCGCGGCTTTCACATAAGGGATGGTCAGATAGAAAGGCCGGGGCGGTGTACTTAGCCGCTGCCGCAGCCGGAAGGAATAGCGGCGGAGCCGGGGCGGGCGCAGATAGGTCAGCCGTTCCTTCCAGATATGTCCAGCCGAGGGCGGGCCGTCAAAGGCATGGCCATAAGCCGAGGGAAAGGCTGCAAGTTCCGGATCCATGCTACGGATCATTTCCGCTTCCAGCCGGCCGAAATTCTTGTATTTCAACGGTGTCCGGATAGCGGCGCGAACCGTCTGATATTCCACCAGCGGCGTCAATGCCGGGCCAAGCCGGTTATTGATCGCCGTGTTGCGCCCGGTCCAGAACCGGCAGCGGAAGGCGGGGTAGACGGCCTCAATTTCGGCCCGGCTGAGTGTTTCATGATCAATCCTGAGCGCGGCGCGGATTTTTTCGCCGAGCCTTTGATGATAGTCGGCTTCACTGAATGGCGGGCGGCAGACTCCGGGATCGAACCGGCTGTAGAAGGTCCAGACCAGATCCCGCACCGAAAATGCGCGGTCCGGCAGGTAAAAGAAATTGCGGAAAATTTCGCCGCCGCCGCCATTGAGCGCCAGCCGGCCGTCTTCACAGCCCATCATACGGCTTTTCAGATCCATGCCGCCATCGAATATGCCGTCAGTGGGAAGGCCATCGAAAAACTGGAAATTTCGCTCGACAATATCGGGGAAGGCATCGGGCGGCACGGGTGCGGTCCGGGATTTATCCACATGGTCAAGGGGTATGCCGAGGCTGTCTGCGATGGTCCTGGCGACAGTGACGTCCGCGTCATCGCGCCGGCCATATACGTGCAGGCGAGGGATCACTTTTTCCCGGCGCAGATGCGCATAGGTCAGACGGGAATCGTAGCCGCCGGAAAGGGCGGTGTCGATCTTATCGCCGAAACAACGGGCAATGCCCTGAAAATCCGCCGCCAGATGCTCATTATGCAGGGCGGCGTGGGTGGCGAGGCTGCCGATATCATCGACATCCGCATCGAAGGGAGCGGCAACAGGCGTATCGATCAGCTTGATGCCCTTTGCTACGGTATCATTGCCATAAGTGGCGCCCTGAAACAGATATTCATAGACCGCTTGGCGGTCAATCTTGCGCACAGGAAGGACCGCCAGACAGGCCAGGAACGAGCTCGAAACCACGCTTTCATCGGCCAGTTTGTAGGCTTTGTAAGTGCCGAGGGGATCGAGAAAGCTCTCTGTGCGCCCCGCTTTTCGCACAATCAGCCAGTAGGCGCCGCGCATGTGATCCCAATCCGGCGCCCTGCCCGCCCTGAAATCATCGAGAAAGGCGTTGAGCGCCGCCACACCGACTTGATTGCGATAAAGAAAAGTGCCCGCACAGGCACAGAAATCGCCATCAGGCCGCACCACGGCATTCTTAAGCGGCGCAACCTGTTTGGGATAAAGGTGCAGGACATAATCCGGATCATCAATGATTTTGGGAGCGGAAAACCCCTGTGTGCCCAGGGCCGCATCAAGCCGTGCCTCCCGTCCCGCCGGATTTTCGCCTGCAGCCTTTCTGACCAGAAAAAATGCGCCCATGCCCGCCAATCGCCTTTTGCACTCTGTACGATCTCTTCTAAGGTAATTCCCATGGATATGGAAAAAGAATTGAAAAACCTTGAAACACCCGGTGTCGTACAAATCCGGACATTACTGCCTGCCGATATGATCAGACGGATCGTGAATCACTATGAGGAGGCGGCCGCAATTAAAAGTCCCGGCGGGCGATTCGCTAATAAATCCGATGGCGTTCTTGAGACAATGCTGGAAAAGCCGCCATATAACGCTTTGCTGCAAACCTTGTTAGGAGATAATTACCGCATCGGGCGCATTCTTTATTTCAACAAGACCCGAACGGCGAACTAGAGTGTTTTCCGAATAGAAAGAGTCATTGAAGGGATTCCCTTTTTTGTTTGAATATGATCGTGCCATAGAGGCTGGTTAAGGAGGCCAGCCTCTATGGCACGATCATATTCTCAGGATTTGCGCGACCGGGTTATTGATGCGGTTCTTGATGATGGTTTGAGCCGCCGTGCCGCGGCGCGGCGTTTTGGCATCTGTTATTCGACAGCGATCCGGTGGCTTGACGCGGTTACCCGCGACGGGCGTTGGCACTCGGCCGGCACGGGCGGACACCGGCCCTTGAAGCTCGCTCCCGAGCGCGACTGGCTTCTGGCGGAGATTGAGCGCCGCCCGGATCTGACGCTTGAGGCCCTTGCCACCTGTCTGCAGCAGGAACGCGGCGTCTCCGCCAGCGCTTCCATGCTGTGCCGCTTTTTCGGGAAAGAAGGGATCAGCTTCAAAAAAAACCGTATTCGCGGCTGAGCAGGATCGTCCTGATATTGCCTATCGCCGCCAGCAGTGGAAGAAGTATCAGAAGCGACCATCGCCCGAACGTCTCGTCTTCATTGATGAGACTTGGGCCAAAACCAATATGACACCGACCCATGGATGGGCTCCGCGCGGACAACCCTTGCTGGCCAAGGCGCCGGGCGGACATTGGCTGACGATGACATTCATCGCCGCGCTACGTCATGACGGCATTTCCGCGCCCTGTGTCTTCGATGGGCCGATCAATGGCGAACGATTCCTCGCCTGGGTCACACAGGCGCTGGTGCCGACACTCAAACCCGGCGATATCGTCATTATGGACAATCTCTCCTCACACAAGAGCGCCGCCGTCAGAAAGACCCTTCGGGGCGCAGGCGCCCGGCTCTTCTTCCTGCCGCCATACTCACCCGACCTCAACCCCATCGAACAAGCCTTCGCCAAACTCAAACGCCTGCTCAGACGCGCCGAAGAACGCACCAAGGAAGCAACATGGCGCCGCATCGGATCACTCCTCAACCAATTCTCACCGCAAGAGTGCGCCAATTATTCCAGAAATTCAGGATATGACTATACCTAATAGGAATCGACTCTAGGGTGTTCCCTGGCATCAGGATCGGACAATTGCAGTTGAAAAACGCTTTCATCATCAGGATTTCACGAATTGGACGGTGAAAGATGGCATCCCGCACGTCGAAGCACCTGTGAAGTTGCTTGAGAAAATGATCACCGTTCGCATTCACCTGGATGATATCGATGAAGAGAATGGTCCTTTACAAGTTGTGCCGGGCAGTCATTTGCTGGGCCGCCAACCCGCAAGAATATTGGAAAAGCCCTAAAAGGTAAGCAGATCAAAAACTGCACGGGGGGAAAAGGGGCGATTTATCTGACGCGCCCGCTACTGCTGCACCGTTCGGGGAAAATACAATCGGACGCGTCCCGGCGGACTTTACAGATCGAATCTTTGCCGGAAAAACCTATAGCCGGCTTTCTGCTCAGTGTCTCGCAACGTCTGACAGAAGGCCGGGATCATCCGGTAACTCCTGATCCTGCCGGGCGATCACACTGAAGCTCGCATCTGTTTCGAGAATTACCCATTCAGCGTCATCAATGCTATGCAGACCACGGTCGCGCAGCGCGGCTTTTATTTCGGCCTCGCTTACCCGCTCTTTTTTCATGTTACCCCGCAGCAATTCTCCCTTACAGAGTAAAAGCGCCGGCTTGGCTTTGACGAGTTTCCGGAAGATCTCGTTTTTGATTACCAGGCATGTTGTCAGCCACTGGAAGATCATGAGAGCCGCCATTGCCACCAGGGCATCGGTAATGGCGACATTTTTCAGCAGAATTCCCGAAGAAACCAAACCGCCAATGGCAACCGTAATAACCCAGTCGAAATTGTTCATCTGCGAGGTTGTGCGCTTGCCCGAGAGGCGGGTCATCGCGATGAGCGCAACATAAATAATAAGGGAAGAAAGACTGATGCTAACCAGCCGGTCCATACTGTTGAACCAGGTATTGATCTCATTCATAGGATGGCCTCACTGTCCGTAGAAAAGTAAATTCCAACTCTTTGGTTTGATGCCTTGCACTATAAACAGCGAAACAGCACATTCGTTCCAAAGGTGAATTTTCCGGAACTTTTTCAGCCTCATCACGTTTCCTCAGCATCATTAACTCAGGCAGAGGAACTTATTATGACTTACCGTCCCAATCTTTTATCTTCCACATCCATTACCGGTGACAAGGTCACTAATCTTGAGGGTGAAAATCTTGGTGATATCAAGGATCTGATGATCGATCTGGATACCGGCCAGATCGCCTATGCGGTGCTTTCCTTCGGCGGTTTTCTTGGCCTTGGCGATAAATATTTCGCCATGCCCTGGCAGGCGTTGCGTCTGGATGCCGAAAATAAATGTTTCAAGCTGAATGTGGACAAGGAAAAGCTGAAAGACGCGCCGGGCTTCGACAAGGATGACTGGCCGAACTGGTCCGACAGCGCCTATCATGACACCATTCATGAATATTACGGCTATACGCCAAGACGCGCCGCGTAGTATCATCCCTTATTATGACTTTTTGCGGGGGCCGCCGGGCCCCCGCGTCCAACTTAAAGGGTTATAAATCATGGATATTATCCGCATCATTTTTGCCATCATCCTGCCGCCCGTCGGCGTTTTCCTTCAGGTCGGTATCGGGCTGCATTTCTGGCTCAATATCCTTCTGACATTATTAGGCTATATTCCGGGCATCATTCACGCCATTTATATTATTCTGAAACGCTAAACAGCGGCTATGGACCCATCGGACCCACACGTCAGGCGGCTGGAAAACCTGGCGCGCCTGCTAGACAGCCAGTTTAAGCTGCCCGGCACCGGATTTCGCTTTGGGCTGGATGGCCTGATCGGCCTGATCCCGGGCGTCGGCGACGCTTTTACCGGTGCATTGGGCGCTTATCTGATTGCCGGAGCCTGGCGGGCGGGCGCACGCAAACGAACCCTGTTGCGCATGGGTTTCAATATGGGGCTGGATCTGCTGGTTGGCGCCATTCCTGTTGCCGGTGATATTTTCGACTTTGCTTTTAAATCCAACAAAAAAAATATTGCCTTGCTGTTGAAAGAACATAACCGCGGCACTTTGACCAAACAGCCCGACACCAGCCTTTAGAGCCCTTTCGGAACAGATTGACGCAAGTTGATGGCCGGAAAGAGCTCTATTCGCGGTTTCTGTTTACATAATCAAGTAGACTGGGATAGCCGGAAAAATCGATATCGCCCAGCATGAAGGTTCCCGGATCATAAAGAACATTGGGATCGCCCGTTCCGTAAAATCCGCGGCCCGGGGGCGCACCGGGCTGGCGGGCCAGTAAATCCACACCGAAGGCGACGGCAATCTGCTCAAAGGACATTTTTTTATATTGCCCGCCAATGACCATGCCAATATTGGCGTCCCCACCCTTTTCAAATTTTTCTCCCATCAGGGCGGCCGCCACATCGCCGCGCGCAATCATTTCATCCAGTTCGCTTTTCCCGGCCCCAAGATCCGATTTATTGAGCCCGCGCGTGATCCAGTCGGAAAAGCGGATGAATTTACCGCCACCCAGATCAACATAGGCATCCCGAAAATCCTCAATGACTTTCTTGCTGGGTTTAGGGGTAATGGTCACTGACAGGGCATCACCCGCCGGGGCAGTTTGGGATTGCGGCCAAACATTTCCCGTAACGGCCAGCAAGCCGGACAGGCCTAATAAAAATAAGGAAAAAACATGCCGCATGAGGAAAACCCGCCGATCAGTGGCTTAAGACTATAACTGTCCAAAAATTTTTGCAAAACAATAATATATAATATTCTGAGCAGATGCCGCTTGACCTGACAGGCATGCAGCAATTATTGTTATACAATAATTGATTAGACGGAGCCGGCTGGTGAGCAACAGGAAGACCGCCCTCGCATGCAGTTTTGTAAAATGGCTGTCACTTGTCATGGTGTTCGCCATTCCCGTAATAGTGACCGGCTATTGGGTTTCGCCCGCTGGCATGCCGTTCCTCTCTCATCAGGCTGTTTCGATATTTTCTGATCCGGCGGCACTGAGTATAGGGGAACGGTTTGCGGGTTTTATGGTCGATATTATTCCGACCACGTTTCTGTGCGCCGGTCTGTGGCAGGTCAGCCGGCTGGCTGGCGCCCTTAAGGCGGGAAAATTCTTCGACGCCCCAACAATCAGCCGTCTTCACACCGCCGGTATTCTCTTTATTCTCTTTGCCATCGCCAATGTCATCGACCGTGCGTTACTGTCTGTGATCCTGACCATACAGAATCCGCCCGGCGAGCGGATGCTGGCTCTAACTT
Source organism: Alphaproteobacteria bacterium (assembly GCA_021774625.1). Lineage (GTDB taxonomy): Bacteria > Pseudomonadota > Alphaproteobacteria > Sphingomonadales > JAKSBY01 > JAJFIV01. The sequence goes on from JAJFIV010000033.1 coordinate 59,475, forward strand.
TGGAATTAAGTGATATAGGCTTTCTGCTGTTTGGCGTTCTGTTTCTTGTCCTGATCTCGGTCTTTGCCGAAGGCCAGAAACAGCGTGAAGATCTCTCGGAAATCGTTTAGGGGAGCCGGAATGCCTATCACCGTCAGCCTTGATGTTATGCTGGCCCGGCGCAAGGTCAAATCGAAAGATCTGGCGGAATATGTCGGGATTACCGAGGCCAATCTTTCCCTGCTGAAGTCCGGCAAGGTCAAGGGCGTGCGTTTTTCAACCCTGGAAAAAATCTGCGATTATCTCGATTGCCAGCCCGGCGATCTGCTGAATTTTGAACGAAGCGGCGACAGCGGCGGGCGTTAAAAACCCCTCCACTTTATAGCTTTCATTTGCTGACCAGACGGTCGTCAAGCCAATCAAGTGCGCCGGGAGTTTTCCTCCAGCCGGCCCCGCAGGCGTGCACATAGTCTGCCGCCTCATCTTCGCCCCCGACTGTCATATAATCGGGTTCCGTGTCGGGTAACGGTGAAGCGCCAAGCAGAAAAGCCGGTATATGCTCATTCGCTTCATTCGCTTCCTGCAATATCTTATTAGCCGATTTACCCTCTGGGCCTGACGCGCTAAAATGCAGCAACGCTCTGGTGTAAAGCCAGAAGGCGCTTGCATCCTCCACATATTCCTTCAATAACCGCTTGAGCAGATCATATTGCTCCAATTCCAGATAGCAGGCCGCCATCAGATAGCGAATTCCCTGATTATCATTTGGATTGAGCCGCAGCATTTCCCTGTAATGGGCCATTGCCTCCTCCTGCCTGCCAAGGCGCCAGAGGGTCATTGCCAGGCTGTGCCGGGCGCGCATATAGGGGCGCGTCTCGAGAAAACCCCAGAATTCCCCCACATAATCATCAAAGGCATCTCCTAGGGCAAGGCGTCCTGCCTCGACCGCCACAGACAAATGCTCACAGCTCGCATTATCCGTAAGATTGCTTTCTATAAGAAGAAGCACATAGGCGTCAGCGCAGAGCGGCGAGGCCATGATGGCCTGATGCGCGAGATCAATCCGCCTTTTCCTGCTCGCGGCGTCGCAGGCTTCGTAAAACAAGTCCTGCGCCTTATCCATATCCGCTTCTATTTGCGCGGTGGATTTTTGTGAAACATATTGCGTTAGTACGGCACTATCGGGAAAAACAAACGGGGAAGAATTGCTAACATCTTTTTTCATTGACATAACACGGCTCATGCAAATGGAATTTCACTGCCATACCACAAAATATCGAAAAAAAGCTGCAAAAAAAACGTTCGTCCTACAACCACTTGCCACATCGCGCCGGGACGGATAGCTTGACACGATAATAATGATAAAAGGGAGTTGTTTGTGAAACAGTTGTGTATGAGGATTGCCTCTGTTATTCCGCTGGCGTTTATTTCACTCTTGGCCCTCACCGGCCCGGTAGCGGCGCAAAGTCTGGACCAGACATTAAGCGACATTTTCGCCCCATTGGGCTCCGCGCTTTCTTCCTTTGTCTTTTACGAAATCGAGGTCAACGGGGTGGCTATCCCGCTGGTGGTGATCTGGATGGTGATCCCGCTTTTTATGCTGACCATTTATTTCGGTTTTGCCAATATCAAGCCGCGTTCTTTCAAACAGGCCTGGAAAGTCTTACGGGGACGCTATCATGATCCCGCCGCACCCGGCGAAGTGACGCAGTTTCAGGCGCTGTCAACGGCGCTTTCCGGCACCATTGGCATCGGCAATATTGCCGGCGTCGCCATTGCCATCGCCTGGGGCGGGCCGGGCGCGACTTTCTGGATGATTCTGATCGGCCTTGGCGCCATGTCGGTCAAATTCGCTGAAGCCACGTTGGGCGTGAAATACCGGGAAGAGCATGCGGACGGCACCGTTTCCGGCGGACCGATGTATTATCTCAAAAACGGTCTCAAGGCGCGGGGATGGCCGAAACTCGGTCTTTTTCTCGCCTTTTCCTATGCCATTGTGGGCATACCCACGCTGTTGCAGTGGGCGACGGTCAACCAGATGTTCAGCCAGTTCAGACTGACAACCGGTTTTCAGTCGGGCGCGGTATTTGGTGTTATTCTCGCCGCCCTGACGGCGGCGGTGATCCTGGGCGGCATCAAATCCATCGCCAAAGTGACGGCGAGGCTGGTGCCCTTTATGGCGGGCATCTATCTTATCACTGCGCTCGGGGTAATCGCCTTTCATATCGGCGGCCTGCCCGATGCGGTTCTCACCATCATTACCGGCGCCTTCAGTCCCGAGGCGGTCGAGGGAGGAATTCTCGGCGTCATCATTGTCGGCATGCGGCGGGCGGTTTATTCGACGGAAGCCGGGCTCGGGACCTCCTCCATGGCCCATTCGGCGGCGAAGACGCGGGAACCCGCATCGGAAGGCATGGTGGCCCTGATGGAACCTTTCATCGACACCATCGTGGTCTCGACGATTACGGCCCTGGTGATTATCCTGACCGGGGCCTATCAGCTCCGTCTTGAAGGCTATGACGATATCCAGATCACGTCGGCCGCCTTCACCTCGGTCATCCCCTGGTTCAAGTGGCTTTTGATGGTTGCTGTCCTGCTGTTCGGATTTTCCACCATTATTTCCTGGGGTTATTACACGGAAAAAATATGGACCTTTGTTGTTGGCGAAACCAAATGGTCCATTTACGGTTTCAGGACGATTTTCAGTATCGCCCTGATCCCGGGCGGGGTGCTTACGGCAACCCAGGTTTTCGATCTGATCGACAGTCTGTTTTTTATGCTGGCGGTGCCCAATGTGATCGGCCTGTATTTACTGGCGCCGGTAGTCAAGGCCGAACTGAAATCCTATTTTGCCCGGGTGAAATCCGGCGAAATACAGGAAAACAAACCCGTTATCAGCCAACCAGCCAAGGAATCCGCATCATGATTTCCCTCCTTTATCCCTATACAATGCTGGCGACATTGATTGTGATCGCCGTCTATTTCTGGATTGTCCTGCAAATACCCAAGGCGCGCGCCAAATACGGTGTAGACCTGCCTGCCATGTCCGGCCATCCGGATTTTGACCGGGTGCAGCGAACCCACCAGAATACACTGGAATGGATCGTTGTCCTGCTGCCGCTGATGTGGCTGTTCGCCATCCTGGTCCACGATCTGGCGGCGGGAATTCTTGGCATGATCTGGGGCGTTGCCCGGATTTTCTATGCCCGCGGCTACGCAAAGGAAAAAGACAAGCGGCTGCCGCCCTTTTTCGTCACCCAGATTGTTCAGGCCGTACTATTCTTCGGATCGCTCGGGACCCTGATCTATAAATGGGTGATGTAGAAAAACAGCGCCGCTTCAGCGGACGGGTTGCCGCAAAGGCTGATATTCCGGCCATTGGAAATTTGATGGGCCAGGCCATCCCGGCCCTGCTTGCTCCCTATCTGAGCCCCGAACAGATTGAGGCGGCTTTCGGCATCATGGGACTGGATACGCAGCTCGTTGAGGACGGCACCTATTATGTGATTGAGAATAAAGGCCGGATTGTCGGCTGCGGCGGCTGGAGCCGGCGGGCGACGCTGTTTGGCGTCGATCATACGACGGGCCGCGATGCCAACCTGCTCGATCCCGCAAAAGACGCCGCCCGCATCCGCGCCATGTACACCCATCCGGAATGGACCCGCAACGGCATCGGCCGGCGCATTCTTGAACTCAGCGAACAGGCAGCACTCCGGGAAGGTTTTGCCCGGTTTGAACTGGCGTCCACCCTGTCCGGCGAACCGCTTTACCGCGCCTGCGGTTATGAGCCCGTGGAAGAGTTTGAAGAGAAATTCGCGTCAGGCGTCCGCGTGCCGCTGATCCGCATGGAAAAGAGGCCGTAGAATATCTTCAATGCTGTTGCCGGAAAGGCGCTAAGACTGACTTCGTTGGCTGCGCGCGGCTTGGCGCAGGGTTTTCAGCACGGGCTTTTGCAGATCCTGATTGACGGCGACGATGGCGCCGGTCTGCAGCATTTTTTCGCCACCGCCAAAATCGGTGACGAAGCCGCCTGCTTCGCGCACGATCAGGATGCCCGCCGCCATGTCCCAGGGCTGCAGATCCTGTTCCCAGAAGCCGTCAAAGCGGCCCGCCGCCACATAGGCGAGGTCGAGGGAGGCGACGCCGAAACGGCGGATACCGGCAACTTCCGGCATGAAGGCGTTCAACTGGGCGGTAAAGAGATCATGGTTGGGCCGTCCGGACCAGGGAATGCCGGTGGCGAGCAGGGCTGTATTCAGTGTCTGCCGGGCGGAGACCCTGAGCCGGCGATCATTGAGATAGGCGCCGCGGCCGCGGTCGGCCCAGAACATTTCATCGCGGATCGGATCATAGATCACCCCGGCCACCAGCTTGCCTTTTTCCTCGGCCGCGATGGATATGGCGAAATGCGGCAGGCCGTGCAGAAAATTGGTGGTGCCGTCCAGCGGATCGACAATCCACCGGCCCTGAGCATTTTCCCGCTTCACCTCGCCCCGTTCTTCCATCAGAAAGGAAAAATTGGGCCGCGCAGTGGACAGTTCCTCAAAAATGGTCTGTTCGGCCTTGCGGTCGGCATTGGAGACAAAATCTGCCGGGCCCTTGCGCGACACCTGAAGATTTTCCACTTCACCGAAATCGCGGTTAAGCTTGCGGGACGCCTTGAGGGCCGCACCGGCCATCACATTGATAAGGGGTGAGCGGAGGGCCATAATAAATCCTTAATCGGCGCGGCGGACATAGGCCCGCTCCGCTGTATTGACGACAATCACATCGCCGATATTGACAAAAGGCGGCACCATCACCCGCGCGCCATTTTCCAGAATGGCCGGCTTGTTGGAAGACGCCGCCGTCTGGCCTTTCACCACAGGTTCCGTTTCCGTGACCTTGAGTATCACATTTTCCGGCAGCGCCATGCCGATGGCCTCGCCTTCGTAGGATTCAATGGCGACCACCATACCGTCCTGCAAAAAAGCTTCATCCTCGCCGACATCCGCGGCGGAGAGATTGATCTGCTCGTAGGTCTCACTGTCCATAAAGGTGAACATGTCGCCCTCGCGATAGAGGAACTGATAGTCCTTCTGCTCAAGCCGCACCTTCTCCACCCGTTCGGAGGAGCGGAAGCGTTCATTCATTTTGGTGCCGTCGCGCAGGTTTTTCAGCTCCACCTGCAGATAGGCGCCGCCCTTGCCGGGCTGGGTATGCTGGGTCTTCACCGCCCGCCACAGCCCGCCCTTGTGCTCGATCACATTGCCGGGCTTAATCGTATTGCCGCCGATTTTCATGGGAAAGTCTCTTAATCAAATGGAAACGCAAATTTCGCGCGGACCCTATCAGAGTGCAGAGCCGGGTTCAATCGGCGTTTGGGCCAATGGCTGATTCGATAACAGTATTAAAATCCGTGATCGCCTGTTTCGGGCCCTTGCGGTAATCCCAGACGCCGGAGGAGACGGCGAGGAAATCGGCGCCGGCCCCGATAAGGGGGGCGCAATTCTCGACGGTGATGCCGCCGATGGCGACGCAGGGGATTTCGGCGATAGCGGACCATTCGGTGAGAAGATCGAGGCCAGCGCTGTATTCAGTCTGTTTGGTGGCGGTGGGGAAAAAGGCGCCAAAGGCCACATAGTCGGCCCCCGCTTCCCCGGCTTCAAAGGCGAGATGTTTGGAATTGTGACAGGTCACGCCGATGGAAGCGTCCGGGCCCAGCAGTCTGCGGGCGTCTTTCACGTTACCGTCCGTCTGCCCGAGGTGAACGCCGTCCGCGCCGACCCGTTTGGCGATATCCGCATGGTCGTTGATCAGAAATTCAGCGCCATGGGCGTGGCAGATGGGCATTAACGCTTCCGCGGCCTGAACAATCGCGGTATCGGAAACGCCCTTCATGCGGAGTTGCAGACAGGCCGCGTCCCCCCCGGACAGGGCGGCTTCCAGATCGTCCGTAAAGGACGGAATGTCAAAATCCGGCGGTGATATCAGGTAAAGGCGGCAGCGGGGGTTATCCATGAGAAGGCGTTACGCCGCGTCCTGTTCCAGTTCCGGCGACCATTTGCCGAGAGTGGCCAGGCCGTTCATTTGCGCCCGATGGGCAAAGGCGGCCGAACCCGCAGGCGCATTCGACGCCTGACCGCCCCAGGCTTTTAAGGGGGCGGCCTGCAAGGCGCGGCCATAGGAGAAACTGAGCGCCCACGGCATGTCATAGCCCGCATTCATCGCGTTGAGATGCGCGGTGGCATCCACATCCGACTGCCCGCCGGAGAGGAATACAATGCCAGGCACGGCGGCGGGCACCGTACGTTTCAGACATTTCACCGTCTGCTCGGCCACTTCGTCGATCCCGGCCCGGGCCGGATTTTCGGTGCCGGAAACCACCATATTGGGCTTCAGGATCGTGCCTTCCAGTTCCACCCGGTGTTCGTAAAGCTCGGCGTAAAGCGCGTTCAGCGCGGCCTCGGTCACCTCAAAACAGCGGGTAATGTCGTGGCCGCCATCCATGATCACTTCCGGTTCCACAATGGGTACGATATTCGCTTCCTGACAGAGCGCCGCATAGCGGGCCAGCGCGTGGGCGTTGCCATTGAGGCAGTAACGGCTCGGCATGCTTGAGCCGATATTGATGACCGCCCGCCATTTGGCGAAGCGCGCGCCAAGGCCGTGATATTCTTCCAGTCTGCCGGCAAGGCCATCCAGCCCCTCGGTCACTTTTTCACCGGGCGCCCCGGCGAGGTCCTTGGCCCCCTTATCAACCTTGATCCCGGGAATAGCGCCCTGAGATTTGATGATATCGACCAGCGGCGTGCCGTCGGCGGCTTTTTGGCGCAGCGTTTCGTCATACAGGATCACGCCGGAAATATGATCGGCCATGGCCGGAGTGCGGAACAGCATTTCCCGGTAGTCCCGCCGGTTGTCCTCTGTGCTTTCCACGTTGATGGAATCGAGACGCTTCTTCATGGTGGGCGTGCTTTCATCCGCCGCCAGAATCCCCTTGCCCCGGACAACCATCGCATTCGCAATATCGGCCAGTCTTTCGCTCATAATCCGCTCCGCTGAAATGAATTTTCGTGAATGCTGTCTAGATACTAAAGTGCCGCTCAAAGTGCAACAAGGAGGATAACCGGGGCATAGAATTGTAAGCCGGGTGAGGCAATCCCGTTTGAAACCGTCACAGGCCCGCACAGCCTGTCCGGGTTAATCGTCAACAGCGTCGCGGCCGAGATTGCGCTCAAAGGCGGCGTTTTTCATGGCTTTTTGCAGTTTTTCAAACGCCCGGACCTCGATCTGGCGGACCCGTTCGCGGCTGATATCATAGACTTTGGAGAGATCTTCCAGCGTCACCGGGGGTTCTTTGAGGCGGCGTTCGCGGATGATATGCTGTTCGCGCTCGTTCAGCCCGGCCATGGCTTCTTCCAGCAGGTCGCGGCGGATGCCGAGTTCCTCATCTTCCGCAACCTGGGTTTCCTGATCCGGGGTTTCATCGACCAGCCAGTCCATCCATTCACCGTCGCCGTCGATGCGCATCGGGGCGTTCAGCGAATGGTCGGGCGCCGTCATGCGGCGGTTCATGCTGACCACATCATCTTCTGACACACCCAGCTGAGTGGCGATATGGGCGACCTGATCGGGGTGCATGTCGCCATCATCAATGGCCTGGATCTGGCCTTTCATGCGACGGAGGTTAAAAAACAGCTTTTTCTGGGCGGCCGTAGTGCCGATTTTCACCAGCGACCAGGAGCGCAGGATATATTCCTGCATTGCCGCCCGGATCCACCACATGGCATAGGTGGCGAGGCGAAACCCCTTCTCCGGATCAAAGCGCTTCACCGCCTGCATCATACCGACATTGCCCTCGGAAATCAGTTCCGCCACCGGCAGTCCGTAACCGCGGTAGCCCATGGCGATTTTGGCCACCAGGCGCAGATGGCTGGTCACCATTTTATGGGCAGCTTCCGTATCATCATGATCCAGCCAGGCATGGGCGAGCATATATTCCTCTTCCTGGGTCAGCATGGGGAATTTACGGATTTCCTGCAGATAGCGGCTGAGGCTGCCTTCAGGCGATAAAACGGGGACGGTTAAGGTGTTGCTCATAAGACGTTCCTGTCCTGGCTCATCCATATTATATCATTCTGATATATTAAAGACGGATTTACAAGCTGTCAAGCAAAGGGAAACGCAATCTCAGACCTCAAAGTTCCGCAAAACCCGCAGCAATATTTCCATGTCATTTGGGACTTCGCTGGTAAATGTAAAGAGTTCCCCGGTCCTCGGATGGGAAAACCCCAACTTTTTTGCATGCAGCGCCTGACGCGGAAACTGTCTTATTATATCGCGGATATGTGACGGAATTTTGACAGTCGCCGTTCCCGAGATTTTTCCCGGCCGGCCATAAGTCCTGTCGCCGATCAGCGGATGGCCGATGGACGACATATGCAGCCGGACCTGGTGGGTGCGCCCGGTTTCCAGTCTGCATTCGATCAGGCTGGCAACGGGGGCGGTGCCGGCGCCGAAACGCTCAACGGTGCGGTAATGAGTGACGGCATGCCGGCCGCGATCTTTCAGGATGGCCATTTTTTTACGATTCTGGGCGGACCGGCCGATATTGCCTTCGATCCGGCCATTGAAGGGCGTGGGGCCGCCGCGGACAATGGCGCCGTAAAGCCGCTCGATGGAATGGCTGGCAAACTGTTCGGACAGCGCGTGATGCGCAGCGTCATTCTTGACCACTATAATCAATCCGCTGGTATCCTTGTCGATACGGTGGACAATACCGGGGCGCTTGACTCCACCGATGCCGGACAGGCTTGCGCCGCAATGATGGATCAGGGCATTGACCAGGGTGCCGGTAAAATTGCCGGGGCCGGGATGGACAACCAGCCCGGCGGGTTTATCAATAACAATCAGATCATCGTCTTCATAGACCACAGTCAGCGGAATGTTCTCGCCCTGTGGTTCGGGGTCCGTGGCATCCGGCATAAAAATATCAAAGGCCTCCCCGGTCTTCACTTTATAGGACGGATCCGTCACCGGATGCTTTTTGGCGACAACGGCTCCTTCCTCAATCAACTGCCTGATGCGGCTGCGGGAGAGGTCCGGAATCCGCGCGGCGAGAAATTTATCAAGGCGGATGCCCCCTTCTCCTTCCGCCACCGGAATGCTAAGCATGTCTGCACTGGATGTCACAGGATGAAGCCGATGCAAAAAATGTCAGAACCGGCTAATGACCGGCATGTCCCTTCCCGCATGGAACGGATAATGCGAATTGTTGTGATTGTGCTGGGCGTCATTCTTTTTGTCGGCTTTGTTTTTGTCATCGGCACCATTGCTTACCGCATTGCGAACCCGGACTGGAAGGATAAAAATACGACGGAAGCCGTTTCCGCCCCGCCGGGCGACCAAATATTGGCTGAAATGGTGGAAGTTGTGCGGCCAGGGGGGGCTGAACTGGTGGCGGCGACCGGAAGCGGCGATCTCCTTTATCTGCATTTCAGAAGCGGCGATGAAGGCGACCGGATCATTGTGGTCAGTCTTGCGACAGGGGCCGTGCGCGCCACCGTCGCCGTGCGCGATCCTTGATCCGGCTCCCTGAAAAACTGCGGGAGAAGATTGAAAGGGAGGCGCTGGCGGCCTTGCCGCAAGAATGCTGCGGATTATTGGTCGGAGCGGATCTCGCTGTCACCCGGCTGGTTCCGAGCCCAAATCTGGCAAACGGCAATGACCGTTTTGAAATTGACCCCGGCCTGCATATCGGATGGCAGCGCAAACTGCGCGATGGCAAAGAACAGGTGATCGGACTATATCATTCCCATCCGACCGGTGAAGCGGCCCCATCGGACCGGGATCTTGAGGATGCCGCATATCCCGGCTGGATATGGCTCATCACCGGTCTGGGTGAGAAAAAAAAGCCGTTGACCAGAGCCTACCGGTTTTTCGATGATGTGGCGGGCAGACGGTTCGAGCAACAACAGATTGTGAGCGAGTAGGCGTATGGCGTTAGGCACGGTCAAATGGTTCAATCGCAAAAAGGGCTATGGTTTTATTGTCCCCGATAACGGGGATAAGGATGTGTTCGTTCATATTTCCAGCCTGGAGCGGGCGGGGCTTGATTTTCTTGATGAAGGCGACAGAATAGAATTCGCCCTGTCACAGACCGGGGACGGCAAGATCGTGGCGTCGGAACTCCGGCGCGTGGAAAAGTGATTCAACTCACCCCGTACCCTCTCCTCCGAAGGGGGGGGCAAATATCCTAAAAGGGCAGGATTTTCCGTTTTTTGGTGTATTTGATCCAGCCGATATTGGCGCCTGCGCGCAGGCCGACCCCAAGGCGGATCGGCGCCAGGATCACATCGCCCCGCTGCTGGTAATTCACGCCAAAGCCGCCGATGAAATAAAAGGTTCCCTCCACTTCCGGATAGCGGCGGTAAAGGTCTTCGGTGTCATACAGATTGTAAACAAGGGTAAAAACCCTGGCTGCGTTGCCGCCAACGTCAAAACCGACGGACGGGCCGGTCCAGTGAACCTCCCGTTTGCCTTCGATTTTGTGGATCAGTTCGCCATTACCGTATCTGAGACCCACCACGAAAGCGCCGGCGGCTTCATCGCCCATGATATAGCCGTTCGGCCGGCCGAGATCGGCAAAAATCTTTTCAATGACTTTGCCAAGCCCCTCGGCGCCGTCGCCAAAAAAGCCCTTTGCCTCTTCAAGCACGGTTTCCTGGTCATAGGTATCCTCTTCGCCCGGTTGCGGCTCTTCCAGAGCAGTGGCCGGGGCGGAAATCAACAAAAGAAAACCGAGAAATACAAAGACAGGTCGCATGGAAGCTCTCTCCGGACTGGGGTTAACGGAATATCACTATGAACCGGTGATGGACAGCAATCAACCGCATCATTATGGTTTCAATATGACACGGCATTATTTGTCATGCTAGCCTTCGCCGGCAGGGCAATGGACCAGGGAGCAGTTAAAATGAAGGGGCTGATGCAGGACCGGCCGTTACTGATTTCACATTTGATCGAACATGCTGCCACCTACCACGGGACATCGGAGATTGTCACCCTGGCGGTTGAAGGCGGTAAACACCGCTATACTAATGCCGATTGCAGGATAAGATCGAAGAAAGTGGCCCAGGCCATGGAGCGGCTCGGCATGGGGATCGGCGACCGCATCGCGACCCTGGCGCTCAACACCTACCGGCATGTGGAATTGTGGTATGGCATTGCCGGCATGGGCGCCGTGGCCCACACCATCAACCCACGCCTGTTCGCCGAACAGATCATTTTCATTGCCAATCATGCGGAAGACCGGATTCTGTTTCTTGATCTGCCCTTCATCCCCCTGATCGAAGCAGTGGCAGATCATTTAAAGACCATCGAACGGTATGTTATACTCACCGATGACGCCCATATGCCGGAAACGCAGCTTGCCAATGCCGTCAGTTATGAATCCCTGATCGAAGCGGAAGATGGCGATTACCAATGGCCGGAATTTGACGAATGCACGGCGTCGGGCCTCTGTTACACATCCGGCACCACCGGTGATCCGAAAGGCGTGCTTTACAGCCACCGCTCCACAGTCTTGCACACCTTCGCCTGTGCGCTGACCGACACGCTTGCCATATCGGCGAAAGACACGGTGCTGCCGATTGTTCCCATGTTTCACGCCAGCGCCTGGGGCATTCCCTATGCCACCTGTGCAACGGGCGCCAAACTGGTGATGCCGGGCCTGCACCATGACGGGGAAAGCCTGCAGAAACTGATCACCAGCGAAGGGGTGACCATGACTGCGGGCGTGCCGACCGTCTGGCTGATGCTGCTGAATTATCTGGAACAGTCCGGCACCGGGATTGGCTGCCTGGAACGGGTACTGATCGGCGGCGCCGCCGCCCCGGAAAGCATGATTGAGGCCTTCGAGAAAAAGCATGATGTCCGGGTTTTTCATGCCTGGGGCATGACGGAAATGAGCCCGCTCGGAACTGTCAATACGCCGGTCCGCGCGACCCTTGGACTTTCCGGGGAACAGCAAATCGCCCTGAAATCAAAACAGGGCCGCACCGTATATGGCGTTGAAATGAAAATTACCGATGACCAGGGCGCCGACCTGCCCTGGGACGGCAGGACCTTCGGCAATCTGAAGGTCCGGGGGTGGTGGGTTGCGCAGGCCTATTTCCGCGGCGCCGGCGGTTCGATCACCGATGAGGATGGCTGGTTTGATACCGGCGACGTGGCGACCATAGACGAGCACGGTTTTATGCAGATCACCGACCGCTCGAAAGACGTCATTAAATCGGGCGGCGAGTGGATATCCTCCATCGAACTTGAAAGCGCCGCCATGGCGCACCTGGATGTGGCGGAAGCTGCGGTGATCGGCATTCCTCATCCCAAATGGGATGAACGGCCCTTATTGGTCATTGTGCCCAAGGAAGGCGCAACGGTGACGAAGCAGGGGATGCTGGATTTTCTAGAGGACAAGGTGGCCAAATGGTGGCTGCCCGATGATGTTGCCTGTGTTACGGAACTGCCGCACACCGCCACCGGCAAAGTCCATAAAATGACACTGCGCAAACAGTTTAAGGATTATACGCTGCCAACGGTGCGGGAGGGTTGAGGTCATGAATTTAAGCCGCCGACATTTTCTGGAAGGGGCCGGACTTGCCGGTCTGGCTGCCATCGCGCCGGATTTTGCAAAAGCAGGGCCGATGCCGGATACACCGGCGGATATTGCGCCCGATATTCATGCGAAAGATAGCGCTTATTGGGAGAAAATTGCCAGCCAATATCATGTGACGGAGCGGATCACCAATCTGGAAAACGGCTTCTGGGGCATCATGGCGAACCCTGTGCTGGCGGATTATCAACGTCAGATCGAACGGGTGAATGCGGAAAATTCCATGTTCGCCCGCGGCGGCTATAATGAGGAAGAGGACGCGGTCCGCGCCCGCGTCGCGAAATCCCTTGGCGTTTCTACGGATGAAATCGCTTTGACCAGGGGGGCGACGGAGGCCCTGCAAAATCTGATTACCGGCTATAACCGGCTCAGGCCGGGTGATACGGTCATGTATGCCGATCTTGATTATCACAGCATGCAATATTGCATGAACTGGCTGACCGAGCGCCGTGGCGTGAAAGTGGTGCGTTTTGCGATCCCCGAACCGGCAACCCGTGAGGCGGTTATCACCGCCTATCGGGAGGCGTTTGCGCAAAATCCCGGCGTTCGTCTGCTGCTTCTGACCCATCTTTCCAACCGCACCGGTCTCGTCATGCCGGTCAGCGAAATTGCCGCGGTTGCCCGTGAAAACGGCGCGGATGTGATTCTGGATGCCGCCCATTCCTGGGGGCAGTTTGAATTCAAGACCAAAGAACTGGGCGTCGATTTTACCGGGTTTAATCTTCATAAATGGATCGGCGCGCCGCTCGGTGTCGGCGCCATGTATATCCGCCGGGACCGGCTTTCGGATATTGACCTTTGCATGGCCGATGAAAACAATCCCGCGGATGATATCCGCTCCCGTGTTCATTCCGGCACCGCCAATTTCGCAGCCTATCTCACAGTGCCCTCAGCCCTTGATTTTCATGAAAGAATTGGTCCGGCATACAAGGAAGCCCGACTCAGATATCTCAGGAACCGCTGGGTGCACGCGCTTCGTGGCCATCCCGGTCTCGACATCCTGACCCCGGACGATCCCGCCATGCATGCGGCCATTACGTCCTTCCGTCTCAAAGGCAAAACCGCCAAGGAAGACAATCAGGCCATTGTCCGCGCACTTGCGGAAGAACACAATATCTTCACGGTCTGGCGCACCGGCATTGCCGCCGGCGACTGCGTGCGGGTGACCCCGGCGCTTTATAACAGCGAGGCGGATATCGACCGGCTTGTGGCAGCGCTCCGTACCTTCTAATACGCCGCTCGCCCCGAGCCTCCGCAGCTGGCACACGGCTTTAAATGAATGAGGTCAGATACAGCAGGATATGGATCAGTCCATAGGCCGCCATCCCGAAGAAGAAGGCGATCAGCACCGTTTTGAGATGGCCTTTAAGGGTATGCTTCTGCCGCATCATGCGGGCGGCCATTTTTTACGGGCGTGGCGGATGACGCGGCGGGTTTCAGACCAGAGTTCATAGCCGTCCAATTCCGTCAATGCGACCCAGCGGGCATCGATAACGTCACCCCCCGCCCGGACGTCGCCGGAAACCCAGCGGGCGGCATAATCAATCAGCGTATAGTGAAAACGAAAGCCTGCCGTCTCATCGCCATCGATAAAATCGATCACATCGACAAAGCCGAGAATTTCGATTGCGATGCCTGCTTCCTCCAGAACTTCCCGGCGAGCAGTCTCGGCGACCGTTTCCCCGAGCCGCTGGCGGCCGCCGGGGATGCTCCATTCATGGATTTTAGGCGCTTTGCCGCGCTGAACAAGCAGCACGTCATCGCCATGAAGCACAATCGCGCCGACGCCAATCAGCGGTCTGTCTTTAGGATCGGGACTCATATTGGTTTTCTCAATAAGATGGTTATGATGGGCTGTCCACTCCTAGAAACCGGGGAACCAAAATGTTAATCAGAACAATGATCGTGATTGCCGCGGGGGTGATCGTGTTGACGCCGCCAGCCTTCGCCCAGGACGCCACAGAGGATGCCGTAAAGGATGCGGTCAGGGACGCCATGGAATTTTATGACGCCGGCAACTATTCCGAAGCCGCGACGACGCTTGATTATGCATCCCAGATGATCCGCCAGATGAAAGGCGAGCAGGTCGGAGAGTTCCTGCCGGAGCCTCTTGACGGCTGGACGGCGGAAGATACGGAAACCACGGCCGTGGGCGCTGCCATGTTTGGCGGAGGACTGGCTGCGGAACGGCGGTATGAAAATGGCGGCAGGTCCATCACAGTGCGTATCCTGGCTGATTCGCCGTTATTACAGTCCATGTCAATGATGATGACCAATCCGATGATCGTTTCCTCAACCGGCGCAAGGCTGGAAGTCATTGCCGGTCAACGGGCAATTGTGCGGCAGGACCGCGGCGATCTCAGCATTTCCAGCATCATCGCCAATCGCTACCTGATTCAGGTTGAAGGCGACCGCGTTGAAAAGGCGGATCTGGAAGCCTATTTCAAAGCCATTGATTTCAACGGCCTGAAGGCCATGCAATAGGCCGGAATTGGGGGCGAGCGCATGTGCGGCCGGTTTTTTCTGAAAACGCCCTTGCAGGATATTTCCGCCCTGTTTGGCCTGCCCTTGAATGGCCGGCTGGCGCCGCGCTATAATATTGCCCCCGGCCAGCCCATCCTGGCGCTCCGCAAAAATGAGCGGGAAGAGCGGGAACTCAGTGTTTTGCAATGGGGGCTGGTGCCTGCCTGGCGCAAGGAAATGCCGGACAGACCGATGATCAATGCCAGGATCGAGACGGTGCTGGAAAAGCCCTCCTTCCGCGCCGCCTATCGCCACCGCCGCTGCCTGATCCCGGCTTCAGGCTTTTTCGAATGGCGGGACGGGCCAAGCCCCAAACAGCCCTATCTGATCCGGGTGAAGGACGCGCCGGTGGTCGCCTTCGCCGGCCTCTGGGAATGCTGGTCCGGCCCCGCAGGCGACAACCTGCTGGAAGGCGCAGCCATTCTCACCAAGCCTGCCAACCCGGCCATCACCCACATCCATCACCGCATGCCGGTGATCCTGACCCCTGACGAATTTCCGCTCTGGATGGGGGACGACCTGCCTGACCCGGAAATAGTTTTTCATCTGCCGGGTTATCCTGATGCCGCCTTTGAAAGCTTTACGGTCAGCCGCCATGTCTCGAACGCGCGCCATGATGATCCGGGATGTATTGAACCTGCGGATACTGCGCCGGTTCAACAGCCTCCCCCGCGGCAGCCCGGCCTGTTTTAAGGCTGGCCGGCTTCCTTTGCCTGCAAGCGGGCGAGTTGTAGTTCGACGCGCTTGATTTCCCGCATGATGCGGTTGGCTTCGCCGTGCGCGCCCATGGATCCTTTGAAAAAGATCGCCATTTTAAACAGAACCAGTGCACCAAAACCCCAGCGGATTGCCATAAGAGGATCGGTTGTTCCGAAAAACTGCCATACAGCGTAGACAAAACCGGCAAATGCGCCGATGCCCAGTAGATATATCAGCCAGATCACCCAGGCCAGCGGGCCGCGGAAGATACTGATGGCCTGTGCGAAATATCCCGGCTCGTCACCGATCTTCGCCAAAAGCTCGCGTTCCTCATCATTCAGAGCCTCGCCGATTAACTGATCAAAATCCTTGGTCATTTCTGTCTCCTTCTAAAATGGCGCGGAGTTTTTTCCGCGCGTGCATCAGGCGGGTCTTGACCGTGCCCGCCGGGACGTCGAGCGCGACGGCAATTTCCGCAACGCTGAATTCTTCCAGATAAAACAGATCGATGGCGGCGCGCTGCTCACTGGAAAGCGTTGCAATGGCCGCTTTTACGGAACGCATATCGAGATTTGTTTCCGTAGGACTGGCGGCGCGCATCCCGGGGCCGGGGTCCTCCGTTGCCGCTTTTTTTATTTGCCGGTTTCGCTGCAGGCCGTTGATTGTCTTTGCGCAGCGCCGGCTGACAATGCGAAACGCCCAGGCCTGAAAAGCGGTATGATCCTTTAGACGGGGCAGGCCGCGCGCAATCTCCAGCCACGCATCCTGGACGGCATCTTTCGTCAGGTCCGCATCTCCCAGCAAACGAAAGGCATGACGCAAAAAACTGCGATGCCATCTGGCGAACAGCGGATTAAACGCGCCCGGCCCGCCGGCTGCGGCGTTTGCCACCAGATATTCATCAAGAATGCGCCGTGGCGTCCGCTGCATTGGCTTCCCCTGCCCCTTGGTTTGTGCGTTTAGAGTATTAGGTGGCGCATTCTCGCATTCCGGTTCAATTTTCTCTCATTTTTTTGATACGCCTTGACAGATAGATTTGTTTTTATTATTTAACCAATAAATTAATTAATAAATGAGTAAAATATGGACCACCTCTCAACTGCCTATGCCGCCCTTGCCGATCCAACCCGGCGCGCCATCCTTGCCCGGCTTTCACTCGGCGAAACCACTGTCGGCGATCTGGCGCGGCCGTTTGAAATTTCAGCGCCCGCCATTTCCCGCCATTTAAAGGTTCTGGAAAAGGCAGGGCTGGTGGAACGCAGGGTGGAGGCCCAGTTCCGCCGCATCCGGCTGAACCCGGCGCGCCTGAAGGACGCCGAGGACTGGATCGCCGAACAGCGGCGTTTCTGGAATACGACCCTTGACAATCTCGAACACTATCTTGCCAACGAAAGGAGCAAAAAATGAGTGCCCAAACCGCTGTAAAAGTCGATAATACCAGCCTGGAAGTCAGCCGCACCATCCATGCCGCGCGCGAACGGGTCTTCGCCTGCTTTGTTGAAAAAGAACATTATCAGCACTGGGCCTGCCCGACCAGCGTGCACATTTCGGAATGCGATCTGGATGGCCGGGTCGGCGGCAAATTCCGCACCGTCATGACGTCACCGGAAGGCGAAAATTTCATTGTGGGCGGCGTCTTTCAGGAAATATCTCCGCCATCCCGGATCGTCTATACCTGGGCTTGGGAACAGGAAGACGGATCCCCCGGCCATGAAAGCCTGGTGACGGTGACCCTTACAGCCCTCGGCAAGGACCGCACCCAGGTCAACATCCTGCATACGGGTCACGAAAACGAGGAAGCCGCAGTCAAACACGGTGAAGGCTGGCCGAGCTGTCTAGACAATATGGAAGGCTATCTGGGGCGCTGAAACGCTCATCACCGGCCCACTCCCCCTGCCCAAGCACCCGATAGGATACCATGAGCGGGTGGTTGGGCAGGGGGAGTGGGCCAGCCAAGCAATCATCCAACAACCGGCACGGTTTCCTGCAGCATGCCGCCAATCCTGACGGGCTCAATGCGTTTGGCAAGGCCGGTCTTGTCATCGGTTTCCACATAGACCGCGCACAATGTCCCTTTGCCCAGCGCCGGTGAAAAAGCCCTTGATCCGATCTTGCGGGTAAAGCGGCGGAGCGGTTCCTCCTTTTCCATGCCGATCACCGAATCATAATCACCGGTCATGCCGGCATCGGTCTGATAGGCGGTGCCGCCCTTCAGAATATGCGCATCCGCCGTCGGCACATGGCTGTGGGTGCCGACCACCAGGCTCGCCCGGCCATCGGCGAAATGCCCCATCGCCATTTTTTCCGACGTCGCCTCCGCATGAATATCAATCAGGATCGCATGGGTCGCCACGCCGAGCCGGTTGTTGTTCAGTTCCTGATCAACCAGCGGAAACGGATTATCCAGATCATTCATGAAAACCTGCCCCATGGCATTCATCACAAGAATTGTCCGCCCACGGGATAATTCATATTTGCCTGCGCCTTTTCCCGGTGTGCCTGAAGGATAATTGATCGGCCGCAGGATACGCGGTTCCTGATCCATATAGGGCATGATTTCTTTCTTGTCCCAGGCATGATTGCCGGTGGTGATACAGCCAACCCCGGCCGCAAAGAGTTCGTCGGCAATTTTCGGCGTGATCCCGAAACCGCCGGCCGCGTTTTCTCCATTGACCACGGTAAAATCAAGCGCCAGGTCCGATTGCAGACGCGGCAGATGCTCCAGCAGAACCGTGCGGCCCGACCGCCCGACAATATCACCGACAAAGAGAATTTTCACAATGAGAGCCTTTCCGCCCATTACAGGTAAATATAGAGAGCAACGATCTACTCATCCCAGTTGTTGCGGATATAATCGGCGGTCGATGCATACCCTTTTTTGTGAAGACGCTCTGCGGTTGCCGCCAGTTTTTCGCGGCCATGAGGCGGGATACCAAGGCCGTTGACCAAACGGTTGGCGAGATTGAACAGAGCGCAAATTGAAACGGCATGATAAAGCGAGGTCTCGTCCCATCCGGCAGCGAAAATGGCGTCCGCGTCTTTTGCTGTTATCTTGCCCGGCTCATTATTCAGCTTGGTCATAAATTCGAGTATGACCCGCAGATTCTCTTCTATCGGCGCCGTTTTCAAATCCGTCAGCAGCGCCTCGACAAGGTCACCGTCAAGCCCGAAACGCTCAGCCACTGCGGCATGTTCATCGCAGCAGAAGCCGCAGCCATTCAGACCGGAAATATAGGCGCCAAGCAACTCCCGTTCAGCCACCGAGAAAGGCGAAGACCCGCGCAGCAACGCTTCATGATATTCAGCCAGCGGCATGCCCAATTTGGGATCGATCCTTAAAACGGCCTTCAGATCAGCATCGGGGGCAGATTTCAGAAAACTCATCTGCAATTCCCGGCAAGAATTGCGGGGCAGATGTCAAATCCCGGGGCGGGACGCCCGGCACGATGATCGCGAATAAGACTTTTCACAGACGACTCTTCTTGAACCGGCGGATGCCCTGCTCGGTCGCAACCGCATCCAGCGGCTCATCATACACATCAATTGGCACGCGGTCCACCTCCTGCCCGGCAAAAGCCAGACCAATGACAATCGGGCGCCCTTTCAGCCGGAGAGCCGCGATGGTGCGGTCATAAAAGCCACCTCTCTGCCCGAGCCGGTTGCCGCCGGCATCGAAAGCGACAAGCGGCGCCAGCACCAGGGAAGGCGTCAGTTCCGGCTGATCCTCAATCGGATTATCCAGTCCATACCGATCCCGAACCAGAACGTCCCCCCGCCGCCAGCGCCGGAAGATCAAAGACTGTCCCTTTCCGCCCACCACCGGAAGGCAGCAGGTCATGCCGGCCGCATCCAGCCTTTTCAGCAGCGGCCGGCAGTCCATCTCTCCTGTCCCCGGCCAATAGGCGGAAACAGGACCGGAAAGAGCCTTCTCCTGGATAAAATCGGTCACATGCGCCGCCAGCGCCGCTGCGGCGGCAACGCCAACGGTTTCGGAAAGACGCGTTCGAACCATCCGCATTTTTTTTCGCAACGCCGCTTTTTCGTCTGTGAGGGTCATAGCGTACTCATAGAGGAAAATGACGGGAACGTGTAGCCATAAACAGGAGACAGCCAGCAGACGGCGCTTTGTATCCGGCTCTATTAAAACAGGATCTCCAGAATTCTATGATGGCAGATAAATCCGGATTTTTCTATCGTTTTTCGGGCGGCGAGATTGTCGTGCCCGGTGGAGCAGATCGCGGTCAGCCCGTTTTCGCGGCAATATTGAAGAAGATAACGCAGGATGTTGGTCGCAAGCCCTTTACCGCGGTGATTTTCTGCCACCACCATGCCGAGATCGGCGCAGGGTTTTTGTGTCCTGCTCGGCCGGCATTCGCCCGTCGCCATGAGTTGGTTACCCTGCCATAGGCCAAAAAGCTCTCCGCCCGCTATGCGTTCGGAAAAATAAGCTTTCAGCCAGTCCGGATCAGCGCCCAGGGTTTGGACGCCAAAATCGAGCGTTGCCTCCAGTTCATTGATTTTAACGGGTCTGAAGTGTGACTGCGCCGGGAAGACGGCCTTTTTTATCTCATAGTCCTTTTCGACGTGATAGAGCAGCGCGTTCACTGCCACGGATTTCTGATGATCAAGGCAGTTGGACAGATATTGCCCGTCCCCGGTCGATAAAAAAGCGCCGGTCACTTTCAGCTCGGTCAGAACCCGGCTGAAAATCCGGCCGGCATCCCGCGCGCCGGCAACATAAAACTGCAGAAGCCTCTGCTCGGAATTTATGACACAATAGCCGACCACCTCATCCCCGCAAATAATGGAATAATGATCGGCAAGGGTGACAAAACACTCCCACATTCCGTCGAGAGGCGCCGCCAATTGTCGAAGATAGCGCTGTTTCAGGCCCGTCAGTTCGTTGGGCGCCGTTCTTATGAAGCGATGGTTTGTCATCCGGGCAAATCCTTATAATTGCGAAAGACCTGTTGCAGCATTTCCTCCAGGGGGAAGTCCTTAAAAACAGAAAGATAGTGCAGGGCAATGCCGTCCAGTTCAGTAATGAACCGCCGGGCGGCAAGATTGGGATCCGGGATGCCGGCGTCCCGAAACATTTCCTCGGTCAGGGACAAAAGGCGGGCGGCCCGCCTTTGAAGAGGCGCCTGTACGATTTTCTTCAGATCCGGCTGAAAAAGCAGACTCAGTTGAAAGGACAGATAGTTTTTATTTGTTTTTAATGCGAGATGATACTGATCGAGAAAGTCACGCAGAGCCTGTTGATACTCTCCCTGCGGCGACAGGCTGCCGGCGACCCCGAATATTTTTTCGTTGGCCTGATCAATAATGGCCAAAAGTAATGCGTTCTTACTTTTGAAATAATTATAGGCCAGACCCTTTGAGACACCCGCCGCCTCGGCAATCCGGCTGACTGAAGTCGAGTGGAAGCCATTCTCGGCAAATAATTTTACCGCCGCCTGTAAAATTTTATCTTTTCCCCGCTGTGGTCTCATGTGCGGCCATCTCATAATGAATATTTAAAATGACTGACTGACCAGTCAATTAAACCTTGTGTAAATCCACCGGGTTTTTTTGTCAAGCTGCAAACGCAACCTGAAAATAGCCCGGCTGTTCAGATATTTGCGGAATGCGCCGTTTCCGTCTAATCCGTGCGCGGCCTGTTCGTTCGCGGCCCATTCGTTCGCGGCCATGCCTCAAGAATCTCTCTCTCTTTTGTCAATTATTTCTAATATAGAATATTCTATACGATATTTATAAATAACCCTTCCGGCGGGACCGGTATTTTTTTAAAGGAGAGGCAATTTGCATGAACGGGAATTTATGTCATAGAAAGACGGGTTCAATTTAAGGGCTACTGATTCCAGGGGTACGATAAAATGGCCACGGCAGCAGAAAAGAAAAGCAATCCCGCCTCCCCCGGAGCGGCAGACGATAACGGACGTTTGGCATGGGAACTTGCGCTGCATGAAGAGCGCATGATGAACCAGCGATCCAACCTGTTCCTGGTTTCGGAATCCATGATGCTGGCCGCCTATATTTCGGGCTGGGACCGGCTGCCGCAGGATGCCCTGTTCGCCGTGGCCGTGCTCGGCATCCTGATATCCGTCATCTGGGCGCTGATCAACGGCCGGCAGCACCGCGACATGCGGGTGGCGGTCATTGCGACGCATCACCTTATGCCGGAATTCACCGGAATTCAGACGGCCCTTAAAAGCGGGATTTACGCCGGTAAATCCTTTGAAAAATACACCGGATTACGCGTCCTGAACCGCGACTGGTCGCTCTATATCTTTCTTTACGGCCTGCCCGTCATCTTGGGCGCGCTGTGGGGCTATCTGTTTTTTCTGGTCTTCACCCGAGGGCCCGACACAGCGGACTTTCTTTCCTATCCGCCCCTCATGTGAATATTGCGGTGAAAATAATCTGCTGAATAGGCATGTTAAAAAAATAGCTTTTTTTGCAGGGTTAACGCTAAGCTTAGCTTAATAAATCCATCAGGGCACAGGGGCAGATCATGTTTCAGCAAGCAACAATCCGGAAAGTCATCCTGACCGTCATTATGGTCACCATCGCCAGCAGCGCGCCTGTCAGAGCGCAGGATGACGATGACCATCCGATTGATCCGGCGCTTTATCAGGCGCTGGAATGGCGGGAGGTTGGCCCTTATCGCGGCGGGCGGGTGACAACGGCGACGGGCGTGCCGTCCCAGCCCAATGTCTATTACATGGGAGCAACCGGCGGCGGGGTGTGGAAGACTACCAACGCGGGCGCAAGCTGGCAGAATATTTCCGATGAATATTTCAAGGTCGGCTCGATTGGCGCGGTGGCGGTCTCGCTGTCCGATCCCAATGTGGTTTATGCGGGGACCGGAGAATCGCCGATTCGCGGGGTCACCACTTCCCATGGCGATGGCGTCTGGAAATCGACGGACGCCGGCAAGACCTGGACCCATATGGGCCTCGCCGCCACCCGGCAGATTTCCAAAATCCGCCTTCATCCCACCAATCCGGATATTGCCTATGTGGCGGCGCAGGGCAACCCTTGGGGCGCCAATGAGGAACGCGGCGTCTACCGCACCAGGGATGGCGGCGCAACGTGGGAGCAGGTGCTGGCCGCCGATGAGAATACCGGGGCGGCGGACCTTTCGATGGATGCCAACAATCCCCGTATTCTCTACGCCGCCATGTGGGATCATCAGCGCACACCGTGGTTCATCCGTTCCGGCGGGCCCGGCGGCGGGCTCTATAAGACCACCGATGGCGGCGATACCTGGGAAAAGCTGGAGGGCGGCTTGCCGGATCTCGTGGGCAAGATCGGCGTTGCCGTCTCACCGGCCAATTCCGAGCGCGTCTATGCCATTGTGGAAGCAGAAGACGGCGGGCTCTACCGGTCCGACAATGCCGGCAAAAGCTGGTCCCGGATCAATCCTGACCGCGTCATTCAGGCCCGCGCCTGGTATTATAACCACATCACCGCCGACACGCAGGATGAAAACACCGTCTGGATCATGAATGCGCCGCTTTTGAAATCCATTGATGGCGGCAAAAGCTTCACCCCAGTCGATACGCCGCATGGCGATCATCACGATCACTGGATACATCCTGACAATAACAGGATCATGATCAACGCCAATGACGGCGGGGCGACGGTTACCTTTGATGGCGGCAAAACCTGGTCGCGGGAGGACAATCAGCCGACGGCGCAATTTTACCGGGTCGCCACCGATAACCGCTTTCCTTATTATATCTATGGCGGGCAGCAGGATAATTCCACCGTCGCCATCGCCAGCCGCAGTTTCGAGGGCGGTATCGGACGCGAGGATTATTATGATGTCGGCGGCGGAGAAAGCGCCCATATCGTGTTTGATCCGGATCATCCGCGCCTTGTCTACGCCACCACCATCAACACGACGCTAACGGAATACGATGCGGAAACCCGGCGCACCCGGCCCATCAAGCCCTATCCGGAATATACTTTCGGCCGTGATCCCAAAGACCATAAATACCGCGCCAACTGGAACGCACCGCTGGCCATTTCGCCCCACGACTATAACGTCATTTATTATGGGGCTCAGGTGTTGCTGCGCAGCAATGACCGGGGCCTGACCTGGCAGGAAATTTCCCCCGATCTCACCCGGAACGAAGAGGAGAAGCAAAGCAGGAACGGCGGGCCCATCACCAATGAACAGGCGGGCGCGGAAACCTATAACACCATCTTCTATATCGTGGAATCACCGCACGAGGCCGGCGCCATCTGGGTCGGCAGCGATGACGGGCTGGTGCATCTGACCCGGAATGGCGGCGGGAATTGGGCCAATGTCACTCCGCGCGGACTGGGGGAAGCCCAGATCAACGCCATTGAAATCTCCCCCCATGATCCGACCAAGGCCTATATCGCGGTGGCCGGTTACAAGATGAATGACTTCACGCCCGCGATCTACAAAACGGAGAATTACGGCCGAAGCTGGCGGAAAATAGTGGACGGCCTGCCGGCGGACACCTTTGTTCGCGTGGTGCGGGAAGACCCGGAGCGGGCCGGGCTCCTTTATGCCGGGACCGAAGCCGGCATGTTCGTGTCCTTCGATGACGGTGGCAACTGGCAGCCGTTACAGTTGAACCTGCCCCCGGTGCCGGTCACCGACCTGACGCTGCGCCAGGGTGATCTGGTAGCGGCGACCCAGGGGCGCGGCTTCTGGGTGCTGGACAATCCGGCCCCGCTGCGCCAGATCAGCGAAGATTTCGCCGATACCGCCCTGCATCTCTATGCTCCGGCAAACGCCTATCGCATGTCCACTGGCGGCAGTGGTGAATTTCAGGGCAAAAACCCGCCGTCCGGCGCTGTCATTTATTATTATCTGGCCGCAGACCCGGGCGGTGATACCGGCCCGGTCACCTTCGAGATTCTCGATAACGCCGGCACTGTGATCCGCACGGAACGGGCCGAAGACAATGACCGCAATGCCTGCATGGTGGCCAATAGCGATCCCCGCAATCCGCTGGAAATCAAACTCCACGAACCCAAACAGGGAATGAACCGCTGGGTATGGGATCTGCGCTGGGACGGCTTTGCCTGCATTGATCATATGCGCATGTTTGCCGGATGGCAGGGCGCCCGCGTGATGCCCGGCGATTATCAGGTGCGGGTAAGCGCCGCCGGGGAAACGGCTGTGCAGTCCTTTACGGTTCTGGCCGACCCGCGTGTCGATATTCCTGCGGATCAGTTCGCCGAACTCGACGGATTCCTGGCGGAAGTCACCGGTCTTATGACCGATCTGCAGGGTCGGCTGGAACGGCTCCGCGCCTCGCGTGATCAGGCGCTGCGGCTTGCGGAGCTGACGGAAGGCCATGCCCGGCATGGCGAGATCAAAGCCGCCGCCGAGGCCATTGACGCACAAGTCAAAGCCTGGGAGGAGCAGGTGATCCAGCCGCGCCACGAAACCTTCGAGGATGACATCAACTGGCCCAATATGCTGGATGTCCAGATCGTGCATCTGCTGCGCGCCAGCGACAGCGCCGACGCCCCGGTGACCGAAGGCGCCCGAACCCGTCTGGCTGACCTCAAGGCCGAGTGGGCCGCGCTGACGGAGGACTATGGCCGGATATCATCCGAGGACATCGCCGCCTTCAACAGCCTGCTGCAATCCGCCGGCATCGGCCCGGTGGTGGCGCCTTAAAACCGGTAATAATTTTTTTACAAGCCGCTTGTAAGCTGCGAAAAATCATATATATGATTCGCAGTCTGGATCGTGTGAGATCGGCGATGGTCGCAAGAAGGCCCTTCCAGACATTTGGAGATTCCAGCATCCTATGGAATATGATCGTGGTGCGGAGGCCGAAGAGCCTCCATCGGGCCTGACAGCTCATTCACAATCCTCTTTAACTGAAAAATTTGTTCCAAAATCCAACGGATTCCATCCGCCGCCGGTTGTACCGGTCGAACGGTCCTATTTGCGTGACATCCGCAAGGTGGAACGTTTCCCGGTCAGCAAACGGAGCGCCGACTTCAAAAACCGGCTTTTCCCGGACGCCGCCACCGCCGACTGGAATGACTGGCGCTGGCAGTCGCGCAACCGGTTGCGCAGTCTTGCGCAGCTAGAAAGGGCGTTTGACCTTTCCGCTGATGAAATGGACGCGGTTGCCCGCCATAAAGGCTCATTGCCTTTGGGCATTACGCCCTATTATGCCAGCCTGATGAGCCGCACGGATCCCTCGGAAGCGTTGCGGCGCACCCATATTCCGGTGGGCGGCGAATATATCAGAATGCCCGGCGAGGCCGATGACCCGCTGGGAGAAGACCATGATTCCGCCGTTCCCGGCCTGGTCCACCGTTATCCCGACCGGGTGCTGTTTCTGTCCACCGGTTTCTGTTCGACCTATTGCCGCTATTGCACGCGTTCGCGCGTAGTTGGCAATCCGGGCGGCGAATATCACTTCTCGACCAAACAATGGGATGCGGCCATCGAGTATATTGCGTCCCATAAGGAAATTCGCGACGTGCTGATTTCCGGCGGCGATCCCTTGACCCTGGCCGATGAAAAGCTTGATTACCTTCTTGGCCGCCTCAAGGGCATCCGCCATGTGGAATTCATCCGGCTTGGCACCAAGGTACCGGTGGTGCTGCCGCAGCGTATCACCCGTTCGCTTATCCGGGTGCTGAGGAAGAACAAACCGGTCTGGATGAGCATTCACGCCACCCATCCGTCAGAACTGACGATGGAAAGCACGGAAGCCTTCAACCGGCTGGCCGATGCAGGTGTGCCGCTGGGCAGCCAGACCGTGCTTCTGAAAGGCATCAATGACGATGTGGATGTCATGAAAAAACTGATGCACGGTCTTTTGATGCACCGGGTGCGGCCCTATTATATCTATCAGTGCGACCCGATCACCGGTTCATCCCACTTCCGCACCAGCGTGGAAAAGGGTGTCGAGATCATCCGTGGCCTGCGCGGACACACCACTGGCTATGCGGTGCCGCATTTTGTGGTCGACGCACCGGGCGGCGGCGGTAAAATTCCCCTTCTGCCGGACTATATTGCCGGCCGCGACGGTGACGACCTGCTGCTGACCAATTTTGAAGGCGGCATCTATCGTTATCCCGATCCGGATGGGACGCTGGGCGCGGACAAAACTCCGGCCATGGGGCGTTGATCATGCTGATCGGACTGACCTACGACCTGCGCGATGATTATCGGGGCATGGGTTATCCCGAAGAAGCGCTTGCCGAGTTTGATTCGCCGGAAACCATTCAGGCTGTCGAAGAGACGCTGAATGCGCTCGGCTATGAAACCGTGCGCATCGGACATATTCGCCACCTCGCCGAAAGGCTGGTCGCGGGCGGGCGTTGGGATCTGGTGTTCAATATCGCGGAAGGCCTGACCGGCCGCTCGCGGGAAGCGCAGGTCCCTGCCCTTTTGGAGGCCTATAATATCCCCTATGTCTTTTCCGATCCGCTGACCTGCGCGGCAACCCTTGACAAGGGCGTGGCGAAAAGCCTGGTGCGGGATGTCGGCATTCCGACCGCGCCTTTTACCGTGCTCTCGGAGCCTGCAGACCTGGCTGCTTTCAATATGATCTATCCGGTTTTTGTAAAACCGCTGGCCGAAGGAACCGGCAAGGGCTGCGAACGGGCCTCTAAAGTCAGCAATGCCCGGGAATTGAAAGCCGCCGCGCAGTCCATCTGGCGCCGCTTCAATCAGCCGGCGATTGCCGAACCCTATCTGCCGGGACGTGAATTCACCGTGGGAATTACCGGCAACGGCAGAAGTGCGGAAATCATCGCCGTTATGGAAATCAACCTGCTGCCGACGGCGGACGCCGGGGTTTATTCGCTGTTGAACAAGGAAGAGTGTGAAAGCCGGGTCCATTATGCGCTTGCCGGTGATGCCGAGGCGATTGCGGCCGGTCAGGTGGCGCTGCGGTCATACCGCGCCCTTGGCTGCCGGGATGCGGCCAGGGTTGATATCCGCTCCGATGGGAATGCCAATCCGATGTTTCTGGAGGTTAATCCGCTGGCCGGTATCCATCCCGCGCATTCGGATCTGCCGATCCTTTCAACGCTTGCCGGGATCAGCTATTCCGCCCTGATAGCGCGGATTATGGATGCCGCCAAATCAAGATACGGGCTCACCGGGAAAGTGGAACCAGCATTATGCAGCCTCTGACCCCTGCCGCCCCTAAAACGCGCGCCGTGATTTTGCATGGCGCCAGCGATATTGAAGACCGTCCAGACGAGGCGGACGTACTGGTTCAGGCGGAATTTATTACTGGTATATTGTCCACGCTTGGCTATGCCGTATCTCTTCTGCCGGTCAGGAACGAAATGAATGTGCTGCAGGCTGTTTTGGAGCAGGACCCGGCGCTGATTTTCAATCTTGTGGAAGGACTGGAGGGCGACGGGCGGCTGATCCACCGGGTTCCGGCCCTGCTGGAATCAGCAGGAAAACGGTTCACAGGCTGTTCCGCAGAAGCCATGATTTTAAGCACAGACAAGCTGCTGGCGAAATGGGTGATGCGCGCCAATGGCATTCCGACGCCGGACTGGTCAGCAAGCGGGGAGGATTTACCTGCGGGATCACAGGCGATTGTGAAATCCGTCTTTGAGGATGCATCCTTCGGCCTTGATGCCGGGTCCATTGTCTCTGCCGCGCATGGTGGCCTGGAACTGTCCCGCCGAAAAACTCAATT
The DNA here is from genome assembly GCA_021774625.1 of Alphaproteobacteria bacterium. Lineage (GTDB taxonomy): Bacteria > Pseudomonadota > Alphaproteobacteria > Sphingomonadales > JAKSBY01 > JAJFIV01. The sequence continues at coordinate 88,014 of JAJFIV010000033.1, forward strand.
TGGCGGCGAATGGTTTGCGGAAGCCTATATCGAAGGGCGGGAGTTTAACCTTTCTATTCTGGAAAGGGCCGACGGTCCCAAAGTCCTGCCCGTTGCGGAAATAGATTTTTCCAGCCTGCCGCTGGGCGTGCCCCATATCGTGGATTATGAAGCCAAATGGGACGAAGAGGCCCCGTCCTACAGCCTGACGGGGCGGGGATTCAGTTTTGCCGCCGCCGATCAGCCGCTACTGGCCCAACTGCGCAATCTTGCGCTGGATTGCTGGCGGGTTTTTTGTCTTTCCGGCTATGCCCGCGTTGATTTTCGGGTGGACCGGAACGGCAATCCGTTCGTGCTGGAAGTCAATGCCAATCCATGCCTTTCGCCGGATGCCGGTTTCATGGCCGCGGCAAAGGAAGCGGGGCTGAGTGAAACCGACGCGATTGGCGCAATTATTGACGCCGCCGTTGGCCGCGTTCGGGCGGCGGCCTAGGCCGTGCTCAGAATCAGAAAAGTTGTTGACGACCGGACCCCCGCCAACCGGTCGGCCATTGCCGAAGCACAGGAAATTCTCCGTACACAATTTTCCGGCATGCCGCCGGAAGATATCGGCAAACTTCCGGATCAGTTGCGTGATCCTTTAAAATACCGTTTCGTTTCAGAGTTGTTCATCGCAGAAAATTCAAAGGGCAGCGTTCAGGGTCTGGCCCTGCTGCTCTATGCTCCTGATCTGAATTTCTGCTATCTGGAAACCATATCCGCGGCCATCAAACAAACCGGAAAGGGTCTGGGGGCCGCCCTTTACGACCGGGTGCGCGATGAAGCCGCCGCTCTTGGCGCAAAGGGACTTTATTTCGAATGCCTGCCGGATGATCCGTTACTCAGTCCCGATCCTGTTACCCGAAAGCAGAATGCCGCGCGGCTGAGATTTTACGAGCGCTATGGCGCCCGACCCATCGAAGGGACGGCATACGAAACGCCGGTGACGCCCGGTGATTGCGACCCGCCCTATCTGGTGTTTGACGGTCTCGGCCACGATAAACTGCCTGCGCCCGGCGAACTGAGGGCAATCATCAGGGCCATTCTTGAACGAAAATACGGCAATCTGTGCCCCCCGGATTATGTCAAGAAAGTGGTCAAATCCGTGAAAGAAGGGGCCGTGCGGCTCCGGCCTTTCCGTTATATCAAAACATCGCCGGATCAGGCCGCGAAGCCGGGTTTTTCCATTCCACTGGTGATCAATGACGGTCACGATATCCACCATGTGAATGACCGGGGTTATGTGCAGGCGCCGGTGCGGATTAAATCCATCCTGCAGGAAATTGAAAAAACGGGTCTGTTCGCAAGGATTGGCGCCCGGCATTTTCCTGACCGGCATATTCGCGCGGTTCATGATGCCGGCCTGGTAAATTATATCGAACGCGCCTGCAAAAGCGTCACCACGGGAAAATCAATTTATCCCTATGTTTTTCCAATTCGGAATGCGGCCCGCCCGCCGAAGGAAACCGCCATCCGCGCCGGTTATTACTGCATCGACACCTTCACGCCGCTGAACGCCAATGCCTATGCCGCCGCCCGGGGCGCGGTGAATTGCGCGCTGACGGCTGCCGAACAGATAATCGAAGGAAACCGGACCGCCTACGCCCTTGTCAGGCCGCCCGGCCATCATGCGGAACGCAAAGCCTTTGGGGGCTTCTGTTATTTTAACAATGCCGCCATCGCCGCCCACTATCTCAGCCAGTATGGCCGGGTCGCAGTGCTGGATATCGATTACCACCACGGCAACGGAACCCAGGATATTTTTTACGACCGGGCGGACGTGCTGACCATTTCCATCCACGGTCATCCCAGCTTCGCCTATCCCTATTTTTCCGGCTTTAAAGAAGAAACAGGCATAGGGCCCGGCACCGGCTTTAACCTCAACATTCCGCTGCCCGAGACGACGGCGCCGGAGAAGTACAGGGTGGCATTGAAATCCGCCCTTGGCCGGATCGGCCGCTTTGACCCGGATTATCTGGTTCTGGCAATGGGTTTTGATACCGGCAAGGGCGACCCTACCGGCACCTGGTCCAACCGGGCCGCAGACTTCGAAGCCATCGGCAGGATGATTGGAGAACAGAGCTATCCCACCCTGGTTGTGCAGGAAGGCGGTTACCGGGTCCGCACCCTCGGCATCAATGCCAGGCGGTTTTTCAGCGGCCTTGCGAATGGTCTGAAGGCCGCCAAACCGCGCCTTAAAAAGGGTGGTAAAAAAACCAGCCCGGCGGTTCCGGATGGCGATACCGCCTGGCGAAGTAATCCCCGGTCCGGTGATGTGGAGGCGGTGCAGTCCCTGACCGCCGCCACCGGTTATTTTAACAAGGAAGAGACACAACTGGCCGCAGAACTGGTTGCCGAAAGGCTGCAAAAGGGAAAAGCCAGCGGCTATGACTTTGTCTTTGCCGAGCGCGGAGGGCGGCTTGCGGGTTATGCCTGCTTTGGCCCCATCGCCGGAACCGATGCCCGCTATGACCTCTACTGGATTGCGGTTCATCCCGACTGCCGCCGCCAGGGTCTTGGCGCAAAACTCATGGCGAAGGCCGAGAAATCCATGGCGAAAGTGGGTGCCAAACGCATCTATATCGACACATCGGGAAAAGATTTATACGCCCCGACCCGCGCCTTCTACCGCGCCCTCAATTATAAAAAAATTGGAGAAATTCCCGACTTCTACCACAAGGGAGACGCCAAGGTCCTTTTTGCAAAGGACCTTGCGCCTTAACGGTTTTCACTCGCTGTCGGGGCGGTATTTCTCAAACCAGGCCAGAATATTGTCCACTTTGGCATTGAGGCGCGACGGGCGGCCGGCGATGCCGTGGGGGGAGCCGGGAACCCGGATCATCACGGTATCAATGCGGCGCAGTTTCAGAGCCTGATAAAACTGCTCGGCTTCCGAAATCGGCGTGCGGTAATCTTCTTCCCCGGTCATCAAAAGGGTGGGCGTCGTCACATTCCCAACCAGCGACAGCGGCGAGCGCTGCCAGTAATGCTCGAATTCCTCCCATGGCATGCCAGGGAACTGATGGCGGATCTGAAAATTATAGATATCGCCGGTCAGGGTCTTTGAAATCCAGTTAATGATCGGCTTGGCCACCGCAGCCGCGCGGAAACGGTCCGTCAGGCCAACCGCATAGGCCGCCGCAATGCCACCGGCGGACCCGCCAGTGATATAAAGCTGATCGGGATCGACGATCCCGCGCTCGATCAGGGCGTCGAGGCCGGACATATGGTCCGCGAAATCCTCGGGGCTTGAATATTTATACTGCAGCAGCAGCGCGAAGCGTTCGCCGTAAGATGTGCTGCCCCGGTGATTGTCATAAAACACCACATAGCCTTCCGCCGCATAACGCTGAATTTCCGCCGCAAAGTTCGCCCCGTAGGAAGCATGCGGCCCGCCGTGAATTTCCAGAATCACAGGATATTTTTTTGCCGGATCATAGCCGGGTGGCGTCACATACCATCCCTGGATTTCCTCCCCGTCGAAGGAGGAATTATAGATGATTTCATGGACATCGCCGAGTTTTTTCCCCGCGAAAAGGTCATCATTGAGATGGGTGAGTTGCCGGCCGGCGACCCAGAGATCGGCCGGCCGGTGGGGGCTGCCCTTTGTGTAAGCGACCGTGCCATCGCCCGAAACCGAATAGTCTCCGCTGGTATAGGGCCGGCCAAGGGTGGTGCCGCCAAGGCCGGTTGCGACATCGTCAAAGTCACCGGCGAGATCGGCCAGCGCCACCTTTCGGACAGCCCTGTCGTCGTACTGGAAAAAGATATTCCGGCTGTTGCCCGCCCAGGCAATGCCGCTGATCGAGCGATCCAGGTCGCCGGTGATCACTTTTATATCCGACCCGTCGGTCCGCATGGTGGCCAGCCGCGTATTGCGATAGGCCAGCGCTTTATTCTCGGCCTTTGTAAAGGCAATCAGACGGCCATTCGGCGACATTTCCGGCGAATTTTCCGCGCCCGGCTCATCGGTCAGCCGGGTCAGGGTCCCGTCAGCCACGGCAATCCGGAAAATATCACTCTCAATGGTTTCAAACTCCCACTCGTCATGCCGGTTGGCGGAAAACAGGATATGGGCGCTGTCATTGGTCCAGGACAGCGGACCGGAATGATTGAAAGCACCCTCCGTTAACTGCCGGGCCGTGCCGCCATCGGCGGGCACCACAAAAATATGGGTATAGGCAGGCTCGATGAAACCTCGGCCGTCAAAACGGTAAATAACGCTGTCGATCACCTTGACGGGCTCGGACCATTTGGCTCCCTCCGGTTTTTTTCGTGGCTTTGCCAGGTTTTTTTTCTCCGCCGGAACCTGCATGGTAAAGGCAAGCCAGCGGCCATCGGGCGACCAGGAAAGCGCCGAGGGGGAAGCGGTGAGATTCGTAACAAGAGCGGTCTGCCCGCTGTCCATCCAGCGCACATAAAGTTGCGGGCTGCCTTCCTCCGACGAAATATAGGCAATGCGGCTGCCATCCGACGACCAGCGGGGAGAGGAAAAACTGTTGCGCCCCGAAAGAATGGGCCGGTGCCCGGACCCGTCCGCATTGACCATCCAGATGTTGGAGCGCGTGCGGTCAGTCATAATATCATTGGACCGGCGCACATAAAGCACCTTATTGCCATCCGGCGAAATCTGCGGATCAGCCGCATATTCCAGCTCAAACACGTCCTCGGCCGTAAAATGGTCCTCGGCGGCTGAAGTGGCTGCGGACAGCCCCACTGCCCCTATGGTAAAAATTACAATCTTTAATTTATGCATGGCTGACCTCTACAAGTTTTCCCCATTTAATTGGCCACCCGCTCATTCACCGGGCCGGTGATGAAAGCCGGCAATGCAATCCTCCATTGAAAATGTATGATCAGACAGCCTGTCAGACAGACTAGTGGGTATTTTTGTGAAGGCAAGGCCGAAGATAAACGAACCGCCATTTAAGGCCGTTCAAGAATGGATGAATCCGAGGTCAGACCCCAAAAACCAAGACCCTGGGACCAAAACCCGTCAACTTCATCCGATCTGTCGCCCGCCCAAGGGTTGCCGCCTTTCCTTCGCTTCCCGAATGTTCGTCCGGGGGGAAGAGAGGATATTGAAGGCGGCAACATAATCGGACCGTCACGCCCAACACGGTATTTTTATACTATATTAGAATATTCTATGCTGAATATAAAATCAAAACATATTAAACACGTATAGTAAAAATAGCCGGATCCTGCATTGATTTGGAATTCAAGCGGCCGCGCGGGTCATCTGCCCTGCTGACCTTATTTCATCGTGGCTTTGGCGGCTCTGAGAGCCTTGCTTTCTGCGGCCAGCACATCAGCATAATATTGCAGCGCGATTTTACCGGCTCCTTTTTCTGCTTTCCTCAGAGCCGGTTTCAAGCCGTTTTGCACTTCAGTCAGATTGCCGATGGCCGTATCAATCTGGGCGGATGCCTTGGCGCCCCCCTGCCGCATGGCAAAAATCATCCCCGGTATGCGGTCGCAATAGGCGGGGCTTGGCGAGGCCAGGGAGGCCGCGATCTGCTCCGAAAGAAGCCGCCGTCCGGTTTTGGTTATGGTATAACGGCGGCGGGCAATACCGCGCTCCGCCTCTTCCGTCTTTGCGGCGACGTGACCGTCGCGCTCCAGATCCTTCAGCGCCTTATAGATCGTGGAAAAGCCGATTTTCGCCCAGAGCCGGATCTTGTTTTCCTCGATTTTCCGTTCCATCTCATAGCCATAAAGCGGTCCCGCCGCCAGATAACCCAAAACCATTAATTTTGCCTGCTGCATAGGGCCGCTCCCATTAAAATTAAAGTGAGAATATTCTATTAGAGACTTAAATTTAAAGCAAGCAGGAAAGGCGCCGGACCGGGCGGCCTCAAGATATCCCGGCCATGGAAATATCGCTTATTCTGACGCATGATAGTCTCGATTTTTTTATTACTCATTTTTACTATATATTAGAATATTCTAAGTTAGAAAAAATCACGTATCAGATAATTATGCAAACGTAGAGTTGCCGGGTACTGACCGGAAGCTGATTGCGAACTGACCGGAGACTGGCCAGCAGGCTGCTGAAATGGATTTTGACGGGCCTGGAGCGCAAGATTGATTCCCGAAGGAACCCGCTTGAGTAACATTGATTCAACCAACCGGCCACCTTGATTCTAAGCGTGAGCCAGGGCGCTAACCGTTCGACTTTTCAGCAGTCCGCGGCAAACTGGCCGGCAGCTGGCAAAATCAGAGGATTCCGCTGAATTCTTTGAAACCCAGGGCCAGGTTGATATTCTGAATGGCCTGGGTTGCCGCTCCTTTCAGAAGATTGTCGAGTGCGGCGACAACCACCGCCGAACGGCTATCTTCCGCCACACTGATGCCGCCAATGGTGACATGATGCACATTCTGTCCGTCGCGGAGCACGGGGATGTCCTGCCGCAGTTTCACCAGTGGCTCATTGGCATAGGCCCTGGCGTATTTTTCCATAAGTTCCCTGTCCGTGATTGCCCGGCTGAAATTCATATGGATGGTCAGCAAAATCCCCCGGAAATGCGGGGCGACATGGGGCAGAAAGCGGACCCGGCGGCCGAGATAATGGCCCGCCTCCCGCTCATGCAGATGGTCCGTCAGGCCATAAGGCAGCAGATTGTCCCGCAGATTGTCCGGATCATTCCGGTGCGAAGGCGTCGTCCCTGCCCCTGAATAACCGGACACACCGAAACACACGGGTGGACCTGCCAGCAGATCCGCAAGCGGGAGCAGCGCAAGCTGCATCCCGGTCGCATAGCATCCCGGATTGGCAATCCGTTTGCTGCCCGCAATCAGTTTCCGGCGGTGTTCCGGCAGGCCATAGACCCAGTCCGGATCAAACCGGTGATCGGCGGACAAATCGACGATCACAGCTTCAGGCGCATGGGTTTGAATGGCGGAACAATAGGGCTTGCTCTTGCCGTTGGGCAGCGCCAGCAGCCAGCAATCGGCATCTGTATTTTTGATATGCGCCGGTTCGATAACGGAAAAGCTCAGCCCGTCGAAGCCGGGAACAGGCTGCCCCGCCTGCTGCCGCGAACCGGCCGCCGCAAGCTGAAGACCGGGGTGGCCGGCAATCAGCGTCAGCAATTCTGCCCCCGTATATCCCCGGGCACCGACCAGAGCGAGACGGGCCGTCATGAGGCCATGTCCTGCCAGGCGATATGGTTATCACTTGCTTCCAGAACAGCCTGCGCGATATCATCAAATGTCTCCAGCCCCCGCCAGAAGACCGTCCACTGTCCGCGCTTCATGCAGCCGGCTGATTCCTGAAAATAAAAATCATTGATGGGATTGCCGATCCGCGAACGCCAGAAAAAGGCGGGATAGTCACGGCAGATATGTTGCCAGACGCTGCGGCCCAGTCCTTCGCCGCGCGCATCCTCCAGGACCGCAAACTTGTCGAGATAAATATGCTGCGATCCTTTGGTCATCACCGCAGCCGCCCGGTAATTCTCTGAAACGTAAAGGGCTTCCAGCCGGGTTTCGGCAAAATAGGACGGCTTTAATTTCTTCCCGAAACTTTCTTCGATCAGGACAGTCAGCCGGGCCCGATCAACCGCTTTCCAGTTGCGATGAATATGAATCTTCTCCCCCATCCGCAGCAGCGTTCCCGAGCCCTTATGGGTAAAAAGTTCTTTGGCAAGTTCCGACGGTTTGGTGATCGATACCGAGGATGAGAGCGGCAATGCCCCCAGCAGATTGTGAATCTGCTGAATCTTGAGCTGCATGCCCGAATGAAGCCAGGGACTGGCCATCAGGCCGGAGAAGTCCGTCGATAGATTGATTGAGGGGATGATGGCCCCCTCACCGTCCAGCAGCCCGCCGGTGGAAGTGAGAAAAACAATCTTGTAAGGCTGCAGTGCGCGCACCAGAATATTGGCCGCCATATCGCTGTTGATATTGAGAATCTGCCCGGCTGCGGTCTCCCCAAGGCTGGCAATCACCGGAATCCGGCCATGGCGCAGACTGGCCCGCACCACTTCCAGATGAACAGACGTCACATCCCCTACATAACCATATCTTTCAAAATCAAGGAATTTCGCCTCGAACAGGCCGCCAACGACAGAGGATGCCTGGGTGCCCAGTTTCTGCAGCGCCTCCAGAATTTTCAGATTTTCTTCCTGAAACACCCGGCGGACAATTTGCAGCATTTCAGCGGAGGTATAGCGCAGATTATCCCTTTTGACCGACTTGAGTCCGGCCGAGCGGATCGCCGCATCAAGCTGCGGGCCGGCGCCATGAACGACGATGGGATGCAGCCCAACCTTGTGGAGAAAGGTCAGGGAGGACGCCAGTTGATCCATTTCGTCCCGCAAAATGCCGCCGCCGACCTTGACGACGGCAAAACGGCCGGGGCCGGGCGAGGAAAAGCGCCGGAGATATTGCCGCACTTCCTTGGCGCTCGAAAGGCTGCCCAGCAACTGCAGAATGATGGCTTTGGTCTGCTGGTCCGACATATCAGGAGACCTCCGCCAACAGCCGGGCCATGATGGCTTTTTGCACATGAAGCCGATTTTCCGCTTCATCAATGGCGATGCAGCCGGGACTATCCAGCACGGCATCGGTCACTTTCACATTGCGCCGGACCGGCAGGCAGTGACTGAACAGGGCCTTGTTGGTCAGCGCCATTTTTTTCTCATCGACCATGAAATGCCGGTTTTGATCCCGAAGCGGCTTTTCGTCTTCCCAGCGGCCAAAATAAGGCAGCGCCCCCCAGCTTTTGGCATAGACGATATCCGCATTCCCATAAGCCTTTTCAATATCATGAGAGACTGTCACCGACCCTCCCTGTTCCTCCGCACTTTGCCGCGCAGCCCGCATATAGCGGTCATCGAGAATATAGTCTTTCCCGGGGCATAGCAGCGTCACATCCATGCCGAATTTCGCCGCTATCAGCAGAGCCGAATTGGCGACCGCCGTATTCAGCGGCTTTGGGTGGTAAGTCCAGGTGAGAACAAATTTTTTGCCATCCGTCTCGCCGATCTTTTCCTGCAAAGCCATGATATGCGCCAATTCCTGACAGGGATGGGTGATAGTCTCCATATTGATGACCGGTACGGTGGCGTATTGTGCGAACGCGTTAAGGATTTTATCCTGCCGATCCTCGACCCAGTCCTGGAATTTGGGAAAGGCCCGGACGCAGATCAGCGAGCAATAGCGGGACAGCACCTCCGCTGCCTCCCTGACATGTTCTTCCGCTTCGCCGTCCATGATCCCGCCCCAGTCGAATGCCAGCGGCCAGGCGTCCCTGCCCGGCTGCAGAATGACGGCATGACCGCCCAGTTCAAAGGCTCCAATCTCAAAGGAGGTCCGGGTGCGCAGACTGGGATTGAAAAAAAGAAGCGCGATGGACCGACCCTTCAGAACGTCCATCATCGGTTGCCGCTTAAAATCCCTGGCCATCGCCAGGATGGTCTGCAATTCATCGCGCCGCCAATCACCTGTGGTCAAAAAATGCCGCATTCCTAAATCCGGGTCATATATGCCATTAAAAAACCCGGCACTTTCGCCGGGCCACTTACAAAATTATATGCTGTTTTTTTCATAATCAAGCAAGATAATTTTTTAAAGAAAATCATGCCGATAGATATTCTATATTTTATTGGCCGGCGACTATTTTGCGTGTAGAGCCGGACATTTTCAACTTATGATGTTATTTTTAATAAAAAATTTATTATTGAAACCGATGATGAATATTGCCCGTCTGTATTTTCTACATGGGCAAAGATGGGGGTATGCCTTAACCGGAGTGGGACGAGGATATGGCTACCCGAACAAATATTCTTCTTGTCGAGGACGACCCAGGGCAGGCGCGCTTCGTAGAAACCCTTCTTGATGAAGCCGTCGGTACGGACATTACGGTTACCCATGTCGATTCATTAAGTGACGGCATGCAGGCCGTGCGCTTTCAGCCTTATGATGCAATCCTACTTGATCTGAATCTTCCGGATTCATACGGGCTCGACACCGCAGAGGATATGTTGAAGGTCGCCCATAATATTCCCGTCATCATTCTGACAGGGGATGGCGACAATGAGGCGGCCGTTGCCGCCATCCGTGCAGGTGCGCAGGATTTTATCAATAAAAATGATCTGACCGCCACCCTTCTTTTAAAGGCCGCGCGGTATGCCGTGGAACGCAAGTCACTGGAAGCGGATCTGACCCGCAAGGCGCTTTATGATGATCTCACGGGCCTGCCCAACCGTCGGCTTCTGTTCGACCGGATGGCGCATGCCATAGCCCGGGCGAAACGCAGCCGCCAGCCCATGGTCATTTATATGCTGGATGTTAACGACTTTAAGGCAATCAATGATAAAGCCGGGCATCGCGCAGGCGACGCTGTCTTGAAGGAAGTTGCCGATCGCCTGAAAAGTGTTCTGAGGGACGGGGATACGGTGGCGCGGCTTTCCGGCGATGAATTTGTCGTCGTTGTTGAAAATCAGGATTCCCTGTCCGTTTCGGATGCGGTCAAAGATAAAATAAGCAAATTATTCAGCACGCCCATCGAAATCGACACGCAGACCTTTCCAGTATCTGTCAGTGTTGGTGCAGTAACCTATGATGGTCATGGCGTGGCGGATGATGTCGACAATTTGCTGCACCGGGCGGATATCGCCATGTATGATGCCAAGAAACGTCTTAAATCCAGCCGGTGTTCGGCAAAGGTGCCCAGATTATATTCGGTTAACTGACCGGCAAAGCCTATTTCGGCGGTAATCTCACCAATTGAAACCAGAAATTTTCAATATTGTTGACAACGCTGATAAAACACTCGATGCCGATGGGCTTTCGGATATAGCAGTTGGCATACCTGTCATAACTTCTGATAATATCCTCCTCGGCATCTGACGATGTCAGGATAACCACTGGAATACGGCGCAGGCCAGGTGTGGTTTTTATTTTTTCCAGCACTTCATGGCCGCTGACTTTTGGCAGATTAAGATCCAGAATGATAAGGTCCGGCTTCACTGCTTTGGAATATTCCCCTTCCTTTTGCAGATAGGCCAGGGCCGCCATGCCATCGACCACACAATGTAAATTATTGCTGATTTTCGATTCTTTCAATGCCTCTTTCGCAAGGCGGATATCACCGGGATTATCTTCCACAAGCAGAATTTCCACAGATTGCCAATTCATTATCAACTCCTTTTGGCTTTATTAAATGGTAGTGTAAAAGCGAAGGTTGCACCACTTCCGTTTTTATTTTTCTCGAGCCATATTTGGCCGCCATGCCGTTCAATAATGCGTTTAGTGATGGCAAGTCCGATGCCGGTACCCTCATAGTCATCACGGGTATGAAGGCGCTGGAAAATAAGAAAAACCCGATCAAAGAATTTTTCATCAATGCCGATCCCGTTGTCCCGGACCGTAAATTTCCACATACCTTTGTTTTTTTTCACATCAATGGAAATGACCGGTGGTTCTTCTCGGCGAAATTTAATGGCGTTCTGAAGCAGATTCTGAAAAACCTGCGCCAATTGTGATTGACTGCCAAAGACAACAGGCAGTTTGCCAAATTTTATTGTTGCCTGCGATTCGTTGATCAGCTTTTCAAGGCTGTGGTGAATAGTCAACATCATCTCATTCAGATCGACATCCGCAAATTCAATATTATCCCGCCCTGCCCGGGAAAATTTCAGCAGGTCGGAAACCAGATTTTGCATACGCCTCGCGCCATCGGCGGCAAAACCGATAAAATCACTGGCATCCTGGTCCAGCTGGTCCCGGTAACGGCGTTCCAGCAGATCACAATAACTGGAAACCATGCGCAAAGGCTCCTGCAGATCATGGGAAGCAATATAAGCGAACTGTTCCAGCTCTTTGTTGGAACGCTGCAATTCGTTAATATTCTTTTGCCGCTCTTGTTCGGCCAGTTTCCGGTAGGTTATGTCATGAATGACCCCGACAAAACACGGCGCCTGGTTTATTTCCGTTTCGCCGACGCTTAATTCGATCGGAAATTCATCGCCATTTTTCTTGCGCCCCGCCACTTCGCGCCCGATGCCGATGATTTTGGCTTGCCCGGTTTTCTTATAGTTGGTTAGAAACTGGTCATGATTCTGTGCGTAAGACTGAGGCATCAGCATTTTCACATTCTGTCCGATAACTTCGTCCGGCCGATACCCGAACAACTGCGCCGCTGCCGGGTTAAAAGTTTTAACGATGCCGTTCTCATCAATCAGAATGACCCCGTCTATTACCGTGTTGATGACAGCATTGAGCTTGCGGTTCATGGATTTTTGCAGATTAAAACTATCCTCAAGTTTTGCTTCAGCCCTCTTACGCTCGTCAATTTCCTGTTGCATGCTCGCATTTATCATTGCGAGAAGTTGAGCATTATCCTTGCTCTGCCGGAATATATGGAACGCACTGATAAAAAGACCGGTCAGAATGCACAGATAGCTGATTGCTTTCAGCAGATGGGCCATATCAAACCGAATATCAAAAAGCTGTTCGGAGAACGGCATGACAATCAGATGGATTCCGGCATTGAGTAAAAGAAAAATAATCAGCCAACATTCGAAAGAATCATGCCTCCATGCCCCCTTCCTGAAATAGCCGATCAACGCCAGCAAAAAGAATATACCGGGAATCAATTCGCCGGGCCGGGGTATAGAAAAATCCGGGTAATAAGCCGCAGGCGGCGGGATAAATATAAAAAAGATAAAAACGGCCAGGGTTAGAAACCCGCTGTAAAGATAGACTGCGCTTTCACGGATCCTTTCCGGCCCGATTTGTTTCCACCATGTCAGCCAGCTCGTGAATATCAAGACAGAAAGAAAAAGGCGGGGCGCGGTCCAGCTCCAGGGAGCCATGGAAGACAGGCTTGACGGCAGCAGTGGCGCAAAAAAAGCGGATGACACGACAGCATGATAGCCGTCCAGGAACGCCGCGCCAAAAAATCCCGTACCAATAAACAGATAAAGAGGTTCTTTTTGGCTGTAATAGCGGATAAGCGCGATCGGGCTGACCAACAGCGCCAGAGTCGTGGCCACTGTTTCCATAAGAGTGTGCAGCGTCGCATTCCCCTGCCAGTGCACAGCGCCAATAGAGATAGAGACAGAGCCAATAACAACGCCTGCGGCGGCAATAAAAGGCCAGAAGCTAATTTTCTTTTTATCGTCAGACACCGGTAAACCCAGCCCTTAGCAATTCAAGCCGTATTGGATGCCCCATCAAACTCAATAACAATCAACAACCTATGAGGTTAGTATGATAAACATAACAATGCGTAAAGATGTGGTTGTTATGCGATTTCTCCGGGCTGGCGCACCGGTTAAAAGAGTTCACAGGGATTTGTTTTTGATTGTACGCGTTAAATATGCATAATTCGCAGGAACCAGGGAGGCGCACATGCAGAAATCAGCCAGAATTAAATTTTTGGGCCGGACTGGTCTTGTCCTGGGCTTGACCGCATTTATGGCAAGTGGTCTGACGCCGGATTATACGGCACTTGCCGCGGGTGGCGGCAGCGGAGGCGGCGGTGCAGGCGGACTTTCGGCCCCCCAGACGCCGAAGAAGGATCCTGCCCCCTATTACCGGCAGGGCCTGCTGGATTTGAAGGCGGGAGATTACCGGGCGGCGGAAAAGAATTTCAAGGAAGTGCTGAGCGTGGTGCCGCGGGATGCCAAATCCAACTATTTCATGGGCATGGCGAAAATCGCCGGGGAAGACGTGAAGGGCGCGGAACGCTATCTGAAAAAGGCCGTCAAGTATGACCAGACCTTTTATGACGCCCGCAAGGAACTGGGCCTGGTCTATCTGCAACTCGATAAAACCGATAAAGCGGAAAAAGAACTGCAGGCCCTGGAAAAAGCCGTCAAAAATTGCGGTGACTGCCGGCCGACGGAACGCAGCCAAGCCGAGGCCGCCCATGCCGCCCTGAAAGCCGCCATTGAAGGCGGCTCCATGACCGAAGACCAGGTTGGCTCCCTGCTGTTCGAAGAAGGGGATGCGGACCTGACCTACCGAAGCGCCGTTTCGCTGATTAATGAGGAAAAATTTGGCGCGGCAATTCTGGAATTGAAACGCAGCGCCGCCATTTACGGTCCGCATCCGGATATCCTCAATTATCTCGGTTTCACCCACCGGAAAGTCGGCCAGTATGACGTGGCGATAGGCTATTACCGGCAGGCGCTGGCCATCGCGCCCAATCATCGGGGGGCAACCGAATATCTCGGTGAACTTTACGTACAGCTCGGCCAGCTGGATCAGGCCAGGGCTCAACTCGCAAAACTAAGTGATATTTGCACCTTTGGTTGCGCCGAAGAAGAAGATCTGCGGGTTTTGATTGATACGGCACCGTAAGTTTTTCCGGTTCCTGTTATGGCGGGTCATCTGGGGCGCGGTCTTTTTGGCCGCCGCCATTTCTTATGCCCATGCGCAGCCGCTGTCCGATCTGAAGTGGCTGCCGGCAGATGCCGATGTCGCAACCCTTCTGACCAGCGCGCCCCCGGAATGCCTGTTTCCGCCGTCAAATCCCGATAAAATTTACCCCATAGAAGTGGGCCGGGTCGCCTTTCGCGCTCCCGCGCTTTTGGGCGGACCGGCGGCACGGGAAGGACTGAGTTGCCAGAACTGCCATATCAACGGTCACGCCAACCCGCATTTTTTTCTGGAAGGTCTGTCGGATGCGCCCGGCACAGTGGACCCGACCTCCAGCATTTTCAGCAAGGTCCGCGGCGATGGTGTTTTCAACCCGGTCCCTATCCCGACCCTGGTTGGCGCAAATAGCAAAAAAACATTCGGCCATGAGCAGAAAGAGCCCTCTCTTGAGAATTTTACCCGGGGTGTGATTGAGGATGAATTTCAGGGAGCGCCGCCCCATCCGGTCATTTTTAACGGGCTGGTCGCTTATATCCGGGAACTTAATCCCGCCCTATGCCGTTTTTCTGATCCGGAGCCCATTACCCTGACCGGCGATATTGCCGATCTAGACCGCGCCGCGCAAACCCTGGTGATGGCTTTGGAAAAGGAAGACGCAGCGGTAGCCGATTTTCTTCTGGTGGCGATCCGTGGCATCCTCGGGCGAATGCATGAACGGTTCAGCCCGCAAGGACTTCAGGATCAGCGCAGCAGACTGGCGGAATTAAGCCAGGCGCTGGGCGCCATCCGGAGCTTGATCAGCCGTGATCCGGCTGCGGCCAAAACACAAGCCCTCGCCTGGAGGGAGAAGATACCGGCTGTCGCCGCATGGTTATCAATCGGCGAAGACCGGTCTTTCTATCGCCGGACTATTCTGGAAACTCATTTGCGCCAAACTGAAAAGGAAAACCAATAATGATTTTGCGAACCATCTCCTCTTTTCTGTTATTGATATTAATGGCCGGGTGGACATTTTCCGCCTCGGCCAGCGATCTGGTTAAAAAGAAAAGCAGCTACAGCGTAGCGGCAACCCTGGACCGGCTGGAGGCCATATTGCAGGAACGGTCCATCGCCGTTATGGCGCGGATCGATCATCAGAAGGGCGCGGAGAAAACCGGAAAAACCCTCAGGCCGACCCAGCTTTTGCTGTTCGGCAATCCCGCCATCGGCACGCAGCTGATGCAACTTGATCAGATGGCAGGCATTGCCCTGCCCATGAAAGTTCTCGCCTGGCAGGATGCCGAAGGAAGTGTCTGGATTGCTTATGAGGAACCCGCTTCTCTTGCAATGCGCTTTCAAATTCCGGCGGATCATCCGGCCCTTCAGACCATGGCAAACGCCCTTAAGAATTTCACTGATGAGGCGGCGCGGCCATAATCCAAAGAGAAATTCGGGCCGGGAACCTCGGATGGCGCGCCGAAGTTCTCAGACAGGTTCTTTCTCAGCCTCGCACGCGGTTATATTGACGGGCGCTTCACCGACTTTGACAAAACATCCCTTGCCGGCGTTTTTCGCCTCATAGAGAGCCTGATCGGCGACCTGTATCAGGGTCTTCCGGGTTTCCGCATCGTCGGGGATGAAGCCGGCGCCGATACTGACGCCGATCTGAATCTCGGCGCCATCAACCAACATCGGCTGGGAAAGCCGCTCTATAATCCGCGCAAGCGGGATATCGATGGCGTCTCTTTCCTCTATGCCATGGAAAATAATGGCAAATTCATCGCCGCCCAGCCGGGCGACATTATCAACCTCGCGCACCACATTGGTGAGAATTCCGGCCACCTGTTTTAAAAGAGCATCCCCCGCGGGATGCCCGTAAGTGTCATTCACGGCCTTAAAGCTGTCAAGATCCAGCATGGCAAGACCAACGCGGCATTTATCCCGCCGGGACATGGTGATTTTCTCGGTGAGTTTCTGATTGAAATGATTGCGGTTGGCGAGACCGGTCAGGGGATCCTGCAGCGCCATGCGGCGGATAATTTCCTCGCTCTTTTTGCGCTCGGTCACATCCGTGTAAGTGCTTACCAAGCCGCCGCCCGGCATCGGATCGCCACGAACTTCGATATAGGTGCCATTGGCGCGCCGGCGCTCATAATGATGGGATTCGATGGCATTCCTGTCCTTGATCCGCGCCATCCGGTCAGCAACGATGTTATCGACATTGCTTTCCCCATATTCTCCGCGTTCCGCATTGAAACGGATGACATCTTCCATGGTCCGGCCGACCACGAGAAAATTATCCGGCAGATCGAGGATATCCTGGAAATTCTTATTCCAGATCATCAGGTTCATATTTCGATCAAAGACGGAAACACCCTGGGAAATATTCTCCAGAACCGCTTTCAGGAAAATGGACTTTTCCTCGGCCTCCTGCCGGGTGAATGTCAGTTCTTCCATCAGCATGACATTTTCCGCAGCGGCGTTTTCCACCGCCTGACGCTCGGAACTCAGATCCAGAACATATTGCTCAAGCTCCTCATGGGACGCTGTCGCCGCCTTGGTTTTATAAAAGTTTTTACGGGCCCGGCGATTGGCCCCCACAGAGTACGACAAACAGCAGGCCGCAAAGATAAAAAGCGCCAGACTGAAAAGTAAGAATTCAAGCTTTTCCGCCGCAACCTGCCAGCCGGAAACGGCGAAGGACCCATAAATCCAGAGCCCGGAAACAACCACTTGGAAAAAATTATTGGGAATAAAAAGGGTAAAAAATACCAATTCAATGGCAACAATCAGCATATATTGCTGCCAGGCGACCTCCCCCGAAAACACTATCCTTGCATCGGTGACAGCCATTGCAATGGCGCAAGCCACAATCAACCATTGAAAGACCCTTACGGATTTTACGGTTTGGGGAATGAAAATAAGGATGGCGACGATTGCAAGCAGGGCAATTTTAAAAAATCCCGTCGCTATGGAACCGCTTGCGCCCTCGCCGTTCAGAAAAGCCGGCAGGAAACTGAAGGTCAGAACGATTACCGCGGCAATCAGACCCTTTTGCGCCTGACGGGCGGCAGCATGCCGGATTTCGTGGCGGTAAACGGTTTCATCGGCAGCATTGGCGAACTCACCCGAGAAGGGTGAGATTTGCGCGCCCAAGCGATACACTCCGCGCTCAGGCAGTACCGTCTCGTTCTGTAGCTGATAATCTCCCACAACGCCCCCGAATCACTGTTACTCACCGGAACCGAACAGTCCCGACAGCGCATATTGCCATGCGGGGGGTAAATTGATCCTTAACCAAGAAAAATTAACCGTTTTTGACTTTGAAAGGCCTCTCTTTCATTTGCGGATATTTCATCGGTATGAACCGCTATTGAACTCTTTAACCACTCCCTATAGTGATGAGGGGAACAAAGACCTTGTCGGGGAAGTATTCATGTCCACTCTGCAACCGCCCGCTGAAAACGCCCTTGAGATGATAGGCAACACGCCGATGCTGCGCGTGTCAAAAATTGACACAGGCCCCTGCACGTTATTCCTCAAACTTGAAAGCCAGAATCCGGGAGGCTCCATTAAGGACCGGATCGCTCTTTCCATGATTGATGCGGCCGAGCGCGAAGGGAAGATCAAACCCGGCGGCACCCTGATTGAGGCAACGGCCGGCAATACCGGCCTGGGCCTTGCCCTGGTGGCGGCCCAGAAGGGTTACAAGCTGACCCTGGTAATCCCCGACAAAATGAGCCAGGAAAAAATTTTCCACTTGCGGGCACTGGGCGCCGAAGTTGTGATGACCCGGTCCGATGTCGAAAAGGGCCATCCGGAATATTATCAGGATATGGCCCTGGCGATTGCCGCCAAAACACCCAATTCCTTTTTCGTCAATCAGTTCGGCAATGCCGCCAATCCGCTGGCCCATGAGACCACGACCGGCCCGGAAATCTGGAAGCAGATGGCCTATAATGTGGACGCCATTGTCGTCGGCGTTGGTTCCGGTGGCACCGTCACCGGCCTCGGGCGGTTTTTTCAGTCGGTCTCACCGGATACGGAAATGGTGCTGGCGGATCCGGAAGGCTCGGTCCTGGCGGAAGCGGTCAGGACCGGCACACCGGCGGCCGAGGTCGGCTCCTGGGTGGTGGAGGGCATCGGCGAAGATTTTATCCCTGATATTCTTGATCTGTCTCTGGTCAAGAAAGCCTATGCCATTTCCGATCAGGAAAGTCTGATGACCATCCGCGCGCTTCTGAATAAAGAAGCGATCCTGGCCGGCACGTCCTCCGGCACCCTGATCGCCGCCGCTCTCCGTTACTGCCGCGAACAGACGACGCCGAAACGGGTGGTCAGTTTTGTCTGCGACACCGGCAACAAATATCTTTCAAAAGCTTATAACGACAACTGGATGATCGAACAGGGCTTTATCAAACGGACGCCGCGCGGCGATCTGCGCGATCTGATTATCCGCCGCCAGAAGGACCGGGCAGTGGTGACGGCAACGCCAAATGACACATTGCTCGCCGCCTATAACCGGATGAAGCTTTATGACATCAGCCAGCTCCCGGTTCTGGATGAATCCGGAAAACTTGCCGGCATTATCGATGAAATGGATATCCTGCTGCGGGTTGGTGATGATCCCGACCGTTTTTCCATCAAAGTGTCGGACGTCATGACGTCGAAGCTTGAAACCCTGCCGCCCACCGCCGGTCTTCGCGACCTGCTGCCGATATTCGAGCGTGGCATGGTTGCAATTATTGCTGACAATGACCAGTTTTATGGACTGATTACCCGCATTGACATGGTAAACCATTTGCGGGCAAAACTGCGCGACCATTAAATCCGACAGGATGATCTCAATGACAAACAGCAAAAACCGCCTCGGCTTCGCGACGCGCACCATTCATGCCGGCCAGTCTCCCGATCCCACTACCGGGGCGGTTATGATGCCGATCTATGCCTCCTCCACCTATGTGCAGGAAAGTCCGGGCAAGCACAAAGGCTATGAATATTCCCGCAGTCAGAACCCGACCCGGATGGCTTATGAGCGCTGTATCGCCGATCTGGAAAATGGCGCATCGGGCTATGCCTTCGCATCCGGCATGGCGGCGACCGCGACCATTCTGGAGCTGCTTGATACCGGCGATCATGTCATCGCCATGGACGATCTTTACGGCGGCACCTACCGATTGTTTCACCGGGTGCGCGAACGGTCCGCCGGTTTAACCTTCAGCTTTGCCGATCTCGCCGACCCCGCCAAGCTGGAAGCGGCGATCAAGCCGGAAACCAAAATGATCTGGGTGGAAACGCCGACCAACCCGCTGTTGAAACTGGTCGATCTGGCTGCGATCACCAAGATTGCCAGACAGCATGACATAGTCACCGTGTGCGATAACACCTTCGCCACCCCCTATTGCCAGCGTCCGCTGGATTTCGGCTTTGATGTCGTCATGCATTCCGCCAGCAAATATCTCGGCGGCCATTCCGATATTATCGGCGGCGTTGCAGTCGTTGGCGAAAATCCGGAATTACAGGACAAGATGGCGTTTTTGCAAAATTCCATCGGCGGCATTGCCGGGCCGTTCGACAGTTTCCTGGCGCTGCGCGGTCTGAAGACCCTGTCTTTGCGGATGGAGCGTCATTCTGGCAATGCCATGGCCATAGCAGAGTGGCTGCAACAGCATCCGAAAGTCGCAAAAGTCTACTATCCCGGCCTGGCCAGCCATGCGCAGCATGATCTCGCAAAACGGCAAATGGACCATTATTCCGGCATGATCACCGCCGTCCTTACGGGCGGACTTGCGGAAGCCCGGCGCTTTCTGGAACGCTGCGATCTGTTTGCGCTGGCGGAAAGCCTCGGCGGTGTTGAAAGCCTGATCGAACATCCCGCCATTATGACCCACGCCTCGGTGCCGGAAAAAGAACGGGCCAGGCTCGGTATTTCCGATAGTCTGGTGCGGCTTTCCGCCGGCGTTGAGAATGTGGATGACTTGATTGCCGATCTGGATTATGCGCTAAAGTAAAAAAACATAAGAGGTAAAGATGGTAAACCGGATACGAATAACAGCGATTATCAGCAGTCTTTTTCTGTTGGCGGCGGATGCCGGTTATTTCGCGCCACAGGAACTGGGAACCGCAGCTGCTTTGCGTGACCGGGCCCTTGAAGGCAGCGAGGCCTATAATCTGGCTGCCTCGCTGACGACGGAAGTGGGACCGCGTCTGGCCGGATCGCCCGGTGACTGGCAGGCCGTGCGCTGGGCCGCCATGAAATTTAAGGAGCTGGGATTCGACCGGGTCTGGACCGAGCCGGTGCCCATCGACGCCTGGGCGCGGGGCGAAGAAATGGCGACGATTGTCGCGCCCTTTCCGCAAAAACTGGTAGTGACCGCCCTTGGTCTGAGCGAGCCTACGCCGGAAGACGGGATTGAAGCGGAAATCGCCCATTTCGAGACGCTGGCGGATTTGATGGAAGCCCCTTTGGGTTCGCTTGACGGTCGGATTGCCTTCATTTCCAACCGCATGGAACGGACCCGCGACGGCTCCGGTTACGGCCCTGCGGTGCAGGCCCGCAGCCGCGGCGCCATTGAGGCTGCAAAACGGGGCGCTGTCGCCCTTCTGATCCGTTCCATCGGCACCGACAATCACCGGGTGCCGCACACCGGCGGCATGCGATATGAAGACGGTGCGCCGCGCATTCCCGCCGCCGCCCTTGCCAACCCGGATGCTGATTTGCTGGTGCGTCAATTGGGATATGACCAGCCGGTTGTGGTGCGGCTGAAACTGGAAACGGAACGCATCGGCCTTGCGGTCAGCGCCAATGTTATCGGCGAAATCACCGGCAGTGAGAAGCCCGAAGAAGTCATTATTCTCGGCGCCCATCTCGATTCCTGGGATCTGGGAACGGGGGCCATTGATGACGGCGCGGGCGTCGGCATTGCAATGGCGGCGGCGCATCTGATCGGCCAGTTGGAAGAACGGCCGAAACGGACCATTCGCGTCGTGCTGTTCGCCGCGGAGGAAGTCGGTCTGGTCGGCGCCCGCAAATATCTCGAAGATCACCTGGGTGAACTTCGCAATCACATCATCGGGGCGGAAAGCGATTTCGGGGCCGGCCGCATCTGGCGCTTGTCCAGCGGTGTTTCCGAAAACGCCGTGCCCGTCATGGACGCCATCGCCAGCGTTCTGGAGCCGCTCGGCATTGAGCGCGGCGGCAATGAAGCCGGCGGCGGCCCCGACCTGACCCCGTTGCGCGGGGCCGGCATGGCGGTCGCCGGGCTGGACCAGGACGGCACCCTTTATTTCGACCTGCATCACACGCCGGATGACACAATGGATAAAATCGACCGCAAAGCCATGGACCAGAATGCCGCCGCCTATGCCGTCTTTGCCTATCTCGCCGCCCAGTATGACGGCCGGTTCGACTGACCGTTTTTCAGCGTTCCTCTTCCCGGTCGGTGGCCAGGGCCGGAGCAAGGGAGAGGTTTGAAACTGTCTGTTGCAGTTCGGGGTCCATGTCGATATCGAGCGACGCCAGCGCCGGACCAAGCTGCGCTGCCGAACGGGCGCCGATCAGCGGCGCGGTCACGGCCGGATGGGACGCCACCCAGGCAATGGCCAGACTGACCGGGTGATAGCCATTCTCTTTGGCGAAAGTCACGAACCGTTCTGCCGCCTCATGGTCCTGCGCCTGCTGATAGCGTTTCTGATACGCCGGATCGGTTTCAAACCGGCCTTTTCCTGACGTCTCTTTCAGATATTTCCCGGTCAGATAGCCGCCCGCAACCGGGCCGTAGGGCAGCACACCGAGCCCTTCGCTTTGCGCCATGGGCAGGATTTCGCTCTCGCACTGGCGCTTCAGCAGGTTGTACATGGGCTGGATACAGGTGACGGGCGCGAGATTGTGCGCCTCCGTGATGGCCATCGCCTTCATGATCTGCCAGGCGGCGAAATTGCTGATCCCGAGATAGAGGACTTTGCCCTGCCGGACAAAATCATTGAGCGTCATCAGGCTTTCTTCCAGCGGCGTTTCTTCGTCAAAGGCGTGCATGTAATAGACATCGACATAATCTGTGCCGAGCCGTTTGAGGCTGCCTTCCAGTGCTTTTGTGAGATGATAACGGCTGAGGCCCCGTTCGTTGACACCACCGCCAACCGGATAATAGGCTTTGGTGGCAAGGATCACATCGTCCCGGTGATCCCGGATCAGCCGCCCGAGAATCCGTTCCGAGACGCCGTCCGCATAAACATCGGCGCAATCAAAGACATTGATGCCGCTATCCCGGCACAGGCCATAAATCCTGCCGGATTCCGCCTCGTCCGCGCCATCGCCGAAGGTCATGGTGCCAAAACACAGCGAAGAGACTTTCAGGCCGCTTTTGCCCAGTCTTTTGTAAATCATTGTCAGGTCCTCATCTTCGCTGCGGACGGTTTATGAACGGCGACGCCCAGCATCACCAGGGCAATACCCGCAATATCCATCAATGTCGGAATTTGCGCCAGCACAATCGCCGCAATGATGGTTGCGGTTGCAGGCAACAGCGCCAGCAGAAGGGCGAAGCTCGCCCGCGGCAGCCGCGACATGGCCAACTGGTCACAGATATAGGGAATGACCGAGGAACAGACCCCCACCCCGATCCCGGCCAGAATCAGAGGGAGCGAACCGAAAGCCTTCACGGCTTCCCAAAAGCCGATCGGCATGAGAAACAGAAAGGCGATGGCCATCGCCGCGCCCAGCCGTTCCACCCCGCCGCTTGCGCCATTTTCCGCCGCCCGGTGGCCAAGAATGATATAGCCGACGAACAGAATGCCGTTGAGCGTCGCCCAGAAGAGACCCCAGGGATCGGTCGACCATTTCACGTCAATCAGAATGACCACGCCGAGCACGGCCAGCGCGAGCGCCATAAAGTTTCTGCTGGTGCGCAGGCCATAAAGCGCCACCCCGATGGTGCCGATAAATTCCATCGCCGCGACCAGGCTCATGGGCAGGCGCTCAAGCGCCAGATAAAAGCTGGTATTCATGATGGCGAGACAGGCCCCCAAACCCACTAGCAGAAGACGGGTGCCGGGATCGGCCTCGCGGATTGTCCGCCAAGGTTTTGTCCAGGGCGCAAAAATCAGCGCCGCGGACGCGATCCGGAACCAGGCGACGCCCAACACGCCTACCGCCGGAAACAGCAGCACGGCAAAACTCGGGCCAAGATAGTGGAAGACGGCACTGATCCCAAACCAGACATGGGGTGGAATATTCTTTGCCGCCCTGTTGAGAATGACATGTGATTCCGACATATCGCCTCCTGAAATAAAAAAGCAATATACAAGGCAATTTCTTTCATTTATATGGGTATAGATATATAAATTTGATGTATTATTTAGATAATCAAAGGATCAACCCATGAAATACCTTCGATATCAAAATAGCGATATTGACGCTGTCGATACCAAAATTCTGCAAGCGCTGACCCGCGACGCCCGCATCAGCGTGGCGGAACTGGCGCGCACCGTCGGCCTGTCCGCGCCCAGTGTTTCGGAACGCATCAAACGTCTGGAAGAGGCCGGGATCATCACCGGTTATCGGGCGGCCATCAACCCGGCGGCGCTCGGCCTGCCCATCGCCGCTCTGCTGCGCATCCGCCCCATGCCCGGCGAACATCAGCGGGTGGCGGATATCCTGCGCGGCCTGCCGGAGGTTATCGAATGCGACCGCATCACCGGCGAGGACTGTTTCCTCGCCCGCGCCCACCTCAAATCCGTCGCCGACCTCGAAGCCCTGATCGACAAAATCATCCCCTGGTCCATCACCAACACATCCATCATCCAGTCATCGCCGGTGGCGCGGCGGCTGCCGCCATTGGGATAGCTCAGGCGATGACAATAAGACTGTCATTGCGAACGAAGTGAAGCAATCTTTGGCCATATATCCCTTATTCAGAAATGTTAACTGAGCGACAAATCCCTCCAATCGGGATTCAATGTTTCGATCAATGCCAATTTTTTAGCCCGGGACCCGGCTTTAATTTGCTTCTCGCGAGCAATGGCAGCATATGCATCAGACGTTTGTTCAAAATAGACAAGCTTATGGACATTATATCTGGCGGTGAACCGGCTGCCATTGCCGTCCCTGTGCTCCGCTAGCCGCCGCTCGAGATCATTCGTCACGCCGGTATAAAGGACCCGGTTTGCCTGGTTGGTCAAAATGTAAACAAAATAATCCTGCTGGCGCATGCATGAAAAGTGACACAAACAAGGATTGTGATCAATTTCGATGAGATCGCCACGCCGCTGACGCGGCTCGCGATGACAATAAGACTGTCATTGCGAACGAAGTGAAGCAATCTCGTCGTTCAGGATGCCAACACCCTCACCCCGACCCTCTCCCTTCAAGGGAGATGGAGTGCTGGCGCAGTGTAGGGCCGGAAACTATTTGATTTTGAAATGATTGCGGAGGGACAGCAAAAACAGGAAAATCAGGATTGCCGACCAGAGATTTTGCAAGATAAACAGAACATCCATCCAGAGGCTCATAGCGTTGGGTTCACCAAACAGGTATTTAAGCACCCCCTCTCGCCGGTCACCGACACTGAATCCAATAACAGGAAGGCTGTTTAGAAAGGAAAGATAAAGGCCCTTTCCCAAACATCCCCAAAAACCGGATGACACATCACGATAAAGAGAAAAGGTCTGGCTGGCGATAAAGGAATATAAGAAGCTAAAGGCTGCTAACGAGCCAAGCCACCAATAGAATGGACGCATCAGACTTCGACCAAAGTCGGCTAACAATTCATAGATAAATCCAAAAACATAAGCAGCGCTGAACTTCGGGTCGTCGTTCCCCCGACGCTCAATTAATTCACCGGCAAAAAATTCCAGCTCACGCTTATGGTCATGGCTTTCTATCGCAATTTTTTTTAAAGCACGATAGTGCGCAGCTATCTTTTTCTCGCCAGTGAACAAAAAGATGTCTGGCTTAGGAACGGCTATATCTTCAAGCCGGAGTCCAGCCAGAAAACTCGCCCGAAAAAAGTCCGGAACCTGCAAAAACTCTGACTCCGTCAGTAAGAACGGTCCTTCTGATTTCACAGCAGAAAAATTTGAGGCACCTTCAAATCGGACTTTTGTGAGTCCTGCTCCACGAACAAAGTGAGCATTGATAAAACTTGCCTCACCAAGAAATTTTGCCAAAATGAATAGCACATCATCCCTGAATTCCGTCCGATCGAAGCCCGCACGTCCGCTAAACGTTGCACCACAGAAGTCGGCACCTTTCACGAAAACCGTTCTATAGAAACGAGCGTCATGCGGGAAAATAAAGCCTTTGAAATCGGCTTTCTCATCAAACGCATATTCCGAGAAGTCGACATTTGCGAGTTCCGCCCAGTTGCCGGCTCTTTCACGCACAACTTTATTGGCTAACAGGCCCCTAGCCCACGCATTCCAATGCTCCCTCCCTGCTGCCCAGCGATCAACGTCCCTTTGACAGTACACTCCCGACTACTCCCCCGGCCTATACGTCCGCTCGGCGTTGGCCTCCACATCTTCCCTGTAAAACCACACGTCCCGCAGCTGACCGGCGCTGTAAAGTTCGGCCTGGTCGTTGAAGTGGGGGGATGCGGGATCGCCGCTCTGGCCGCCGGCGGTGATGGCTTTGGCGCGGAGGCGGTCGCCGAATTCGACGGCGGCGACGAAGCTGTTGCCACGGGTGCCGTAGATGCGCTTGGTGTTGTTGAAGGTGCGCTGGCCATAGGCGGCCAATGACCCCCAGACGGCGGAGGTAAAGCCGACCGGGATGCTGGGGCGGCTGTCATCGAAAGGCTGGACGATATCGCCGGTCAGGCGCTGGAAGCGGTTGATCTCGCCCCACGGCGTCCGCCAGTCGCCGAAGTCGGCGGCCAGTTTCTCAACGGCGCGGCTGAGCGCGGCGAGATGGCCGTCCGCCGTCACATCCTTGATCATATAATCATAGACGGAAACGCCCTGCTCGCGCGCCGCATCCCGCACCGTGCTCATCAGATCCTGACCCCAGAAAATGGCAACCGCGGTCGGGACGGATTCGATGCCAAAACGCCGGTCCCAGGCCCGCAGCATCTCAACGGGTTCGATCAGGTCCGCCCGCCGCGGATCGTTTTCATCGAGGCTGTCATACGCGGCGAGCAACGGCGGCAGGAGGTCATCAAAGGCCGTGAGATAGCTGTCATAAGCGGCCTTTCGCAGGCTTTCGAGGGTGAAATCCGTGCGGCCTTCCAGCACCCTGACGGCATGGATGCCCCGGTAATTTTCCGGGTTGTTGGCCATATAGGCGGGGTAATTCTCGGGCCGCGGGCTGTAGGGGCCGGCCGCCGTGAAGGGCCAGTTATTGGTATTCTGAATCCAGCCATTGGGCGGATTGCGGAGCGTGATGATTTCATCCAGATCATGCAGGCCCTGCCATTCGGTGGCCGGGTTGCTGCCATCCAAGGGGCTGTTCCAGTCGAACTGCGGATCGCGGCGCGGAATGAAATTGCCGTGGAAATAGGCGATAGTGCCGTCGGCATCGGCATAGACCGTGTTGTTGGAGGAATTGGTCTTCAGTTCCATGGTCTCCCGGAAGCTCCGGTAATCGGTGGCCTTGGTGCGGCCCCAGGACTGCATCAGCGCCTTGACCGGTTCCTGCATCAGCTTGATGCTGACCCATTTGCCGTCCTGATCCCGGATGATGGGACCATGATGGCTGTGATAGACGGTCGCTTCCTTCGCAGCGATGCCGGCCGCGGTTTTATACGGCAGCGTGATCTGGATTGCGGTCAGCGGGCGTTCCTCCCCGCCATACCGGTAATAATAGCGGCCATCCTTTTCGATGATGGTTTCCAGATATTCATCAATGGCGTCGGCGCGGCTTGAGGTATGCATCCAGCCGGTGCGTTCGTTAAAGCCCTGATAGACGAAAAACTGGCCCCAGGTGACGGCGCCGTAAGCATTGAGCCCTTCCTCGCTCACCATATGAACTTCGGCGCGGAAATAGAAGGAGGTATGGGGATTGATCAGAAAGAGCGTATTGCCGTTTTCCGTGTTGGACGGCGCGATGGCGAAACCGTTGGAGCCTTTGGGCTCTTCGATAAAGGCTGCGGTCCCGGCCGGTTCGGCCTCCGCCACGCCGTCGCCATAGAAGTTTTCCAGTTGCCGGAGATTGATCTGCTCAATATCGCCGCCGATGGAGCCTTCCGAGAAGGTCAGCGCCATCCATGGTTCAAACCGGGTGATGACCCTGGGCTTCACTTCGGGATGGGTATGGAGATAATAATTCAGGCCGTCGGCAAAAGCGTTCATCAGTTTCTTCAGCCAGTCAGGGCTTGCCGCATACCGGGCTTTCATATCTTCGGGGTTGATGAACAGCTTCATGCGAAGATCACGGTAAATCTCGCCGTCGCCTTCCGCTTCCGCCAGCCGGCCCATGGCGTTGAGATAGTTCACCTCAATCCGGTTGAAATCATCCTCGGCCTGGGCATAGAGCATGCCGAAGACCGCATCGGCATCGGTTTTGCCGTAAATATGCGGGATGCCCCATGAATCGCGGATAATTGTGACATTCCGCGCCTGTTCCTGCCATCGGGCGAGGTCTTCATTGACCGTATCCCGCTCCCCACAGGAACCCGCAACCAGCACCAATAACAACAGTAATTTTTTCATCGTCCGACGCCCTGTATGATAAAAAGGAAAAGAAAGTTAGCTGGCCCTTTCTCTGGTGTAAAGCGCGTTGACAAGCCTCCAGCCCCGCTCTACCGTCCGCAGATGATTTTCACGGCTAGTATGGGAGGGGACACCATGACCCGGTTACCGCTTGGGCGCACACGCGTCTTTCTGACTTTGGTTTATTCATTTGCACTCTTGATGGTCTCTGCGCCGGTTACAGTGGCGCAGGTCGAATCAGACCTTCTGAAAGGTCTGGAATTCCGCAATATCGGCCCTTGGCGCGGCGGGCGATCCACCACCTCGACCGGTGTTCCCGGAAAACCGCTGACCTTCTATATGGGTGCAACCGGCGGCGGAATATGGAAAACCACCAATGGCGGCGTTGACTGGGTCAATATTTCCGACGGTCAGTTGAATACCGGCTCTGTCGGCGCCATTGCCGTCGCCCCTTCGGATCCCAATGTCATTTATGCCGGCATGGGCGAAAGCCCTTACCGCGGGGTTGCCTCTTCCCATGGCGATGGTGTCTATAAATCCACCGACGCCGGCAAGACCTGGAAGCATGTCGGGCTCGACAATATCCGCCAGACCGCCGGTATCGTTATCGATTCGCATAACCCGGACATTGTTTATGTTGCGGCCCAGGGAAGCCCCTGGGCACCGACCGAAGACCGCGGGATCTACCGCACCAGGGATGGCGGCGCCACCTGGGAGAAGGTTCTTTATATCGGCGAGAATGTCGGCGCCATCGACCTGAAAATGTCCGGCGGAAATTCCCGCATTCTGTATGCCGCCATGTGGGACTATCAGCGGACCCCGTGGGAAATCCGCTCCGGAGGCCCCGGTTCGGGCATCCATAAATCCACCGATGGCGGGGATACCTGGGAAAAGCTGACCGAGGGTCTCCCTGACGAAATGGGTAAGATCGGCATTGCGCCCTCGCCCGCCGATCCGGACCGGGTGTGGGCGGTTGTGGAAGCCAAGGAAAAAGGCGGCGTCTACCGCACCGACGATGGCGGCAAAAACTGGACCCGCACCAATGACGAGCGGAAAGTCCAGGCGCGGTCCTGGTATTATATGCATACCTTTGCCGACCCCAACGATGAGAACACCGTCTATGTCCTGAATTCCGGCATGTATCGTTCGGTTGACGGCGGCAAAACATTTACCGGCATTTCCGGCCCGCATGGCGATCATCACTGGCTGTGGATCAATCCGGATAATTCCCAATGGATGGTCAATTCAAACGATGGCGGCGCCACGGTTACCTATGATGGCGGCAAAAGCTGGTCTTCCATTTTCAATCAGCCGACAGCGCAGTTTTACCGGGTCAATGTAGACAATCAGTTCCCTTACAAAGTCTATGCCGGCCAGCAGGACAATTCCACGGTCGCCATCTCAAGCCGCGGCTATGACGGCCGCATCGGCCGTGAGGATTTTCACTCGGTCGGCGGCTGTGAAAGCGCGCATGTGGCCTTTGATCCGGACAATCCGCGCTATGTCTATGCCGGCTGCTACCTTGGCCAGATTGATGAATATGATTCAGAAACCCACCTGGTGCGCGACATCCGCGTCTATCCGGAAATCGGCTTCGGCGTGCCGATCCGTGACCGCAAATACCGCTTTAACTGGAATGCGCCCATTCTGGTGTCCCAGCATGACCCGAGCGTGATTTATCACGGCGGCAATATGCTGTTCAAATCCACCGACCGCGGCCACAGCTGGCAGGCAGTGAGCCCGGACCTGACCCGCAATGATCCGGAAACCCAGGGTACGGGCGGCGGACCGATCACCAATGAGGTATCAGAAAATTACAACACGTTGTTTGCGGTCACCGAATCGCCCCATGACGCCAATGTCATTTATGCGGGCACCGATGACGGCCTGCTGCATGTCACCCGCGATGGCGGCGAAAACTGGAACCAGTTAACGCTGCGTGGATTTGATAAGGGGCTGATCAATTCCATTGATGTCTCACCGCACAATCCGGGCACCGCCTATGTGGTGGCGACTGGTTATAAATATAACGATCACAAGCCATACATATACAAGACCGACAATTATGGCGGCCGCTTCCGGGT
This sequence comes from Alphaproteobacteria bacterium, assembly GCA_021774625.1. Classification (GTDB taxonomy): domain Bacteria; phylum Pseudomonadota; class Alphaproteobacteria; order Sphingomonadales; family JAKSBY01; genus JAJFIV01. The sequence continues at coordinate 118,076 of JAJFIV010000033.1, forward strand.
CCTCACCAATGGCATTCCTGATGACGTTTTTGTCCGGGTGGTGCGGGAAGATACGGTCCGTCCGGGTCTTTTGTATGCCGGAACGGAAACGGGTTTTTACATCTCCTTTGATGACGGCGGCAACTGGCAGAAAATGCAGTTGAACCTGCCGGTGGTGCCAGTCACAGACATCAAGGTGCATGGCGATGATGTGGTGCTGTCCACGCAAGGACGGGCCTTCTGGATATTGGATGACGTCTCGCCGCTGCGGCAGATGCCCGGTGATCTGGCGGATCAGAACGTTCATCTGTTCGCGCCCAAAACCGCGCATCTCCTGATTGGCGGCGGCGGATCCTGGTCCGGTGACGGCGCCAACCCGCCATCCGGCGCGGGGCTCTATTACTGGCTGAAGGACAAGCCGGGAAAAGAGGCAAAAGTTAAATTCGAAATTCTGGACGCCAGCGGCGAAATGATTCGTACTATGGAAGTGAAGGACGCCAAACAGGGCCTGAATCGGACAAGCTGGGATTTCCGGATCGACCCCGTGAAGAAAATCCCGGGTGTATTTACCCTGGGCGGCGGTTTTGATCAGGATGTCAGCGGCCACCGTGTGGCGCCCGGCAATTTCACGGTGCGCATGAAAATGGGCGAGGAAAGCCGGGAAGCGCCTCTGGAGGTCCGCTTTGATCCCCGTCTCGATCTGACGGCCGGCGCCATCAGCGAGCGGCAGGAAATGCTGGGCAATATCCACGAGGCGCTGCAGCAGATTTTCGGCTCCGCCCGCAGCCTGCGCACCGTCCGTGACCGGGTTGAAACAGCCATGAAACAGGCGAAAGAGCAGAAAATCGACAATGGCATCAAGGATGCCGGCAAGGCGCTCATTGAAAAAATCGACGCCTGGGAAGAAAAAACCATCAGTCCCGACCGGCGGTTCTTTCAGGATGTGCTGAACTGGCCCGACCGGATTGATGCGGAATTTGTCGAACTGCGCGGGGTTGTTGATGGCAATCTGGCGCCGGTGACGCAGGGCGCCAAGGACCGCTATCAGGATTTGGTCGCCAAATGGACGCCTATTCAGGCCGAGCGCGATCAGATTGTGAACGTGGATCTTGCCGCCTTCAACGCGCTGTTCGCTGAAAACAGCGTGCCCGCCGTGCCCCTGCCGCCTTATGTGCCGGAGCCGGAGGAAGAGGGGACAGAGACCGAATGATCCCAGACTTTGAAATGACTTTGAGGGGATAAATAATGCAACCGATCAGCCGTTTTCTGATGATATTGGCGTTTGCCGGGGCAGCTTCCGGGTCGGCTTTTGCCCAGACAGACCCGGATTTATTTTCCGGCATGAAAGCCCGCTCAATCGGGCCCGCGGGCATGAGCGGCCGGGTGCCGGCGGTGGAAGCGGTCATATCCGATCCCAACATCATCTATGTCGGTGCCGCCGCGGGCGGTGTTTGGAAATCGGAAAATGGCGGCATCACCTGGGACACCGTCTTTGACAAGGAAGATATCGGCTCCATCGGGTCGATCAGCGTCTTTCAGCCCAATCCGGACATTGTCTGGGTTGGTACCGGAGAGGGCAATCCCCGCAATTCCATTTCGGTCGGGCGCGGTATCTATAAATCGCTGGATGGCGGCAAAAGCTGGAAAGTGATGGGCCTTCAGGCCACCGAACGCATCCATCGCGTTGTCCTCCACCCGACCAATCCCGATATTGCCTATGCCGCCGCCATGGGCCGGGCCTGGGGAGAAAATGAGGAACGCGGAGTCTATAAAACCACCGACGGCGGGGAAACCTGGGAGAAGGTCCTTTATGTGAATGAACGCACCGGCGTCGCCGATCTGGTCATCGACCCGTCGAACCCCAACAAGCTGATCGCCGCCATGTGGGAATATCGCCGCTGGCCCTGGGGCTTCAAGTCCGGCGGGGAAGGCTCCGGCCTTTATATGACCGTGGATGGCGGGAAGAACTGGAAACGCTTTACGGAAGACGACGGACTGCCCAAAGGCAACTTGGGGCGTATCGGCGTCGGCTTTTCCCATAATCACCCGGACGTGGTCTATGCCATTGTCGAGGCGGAAAAGAGCGCGCTGGTCAAATCCAGCGACGGCGGCCATTCCTGGACCAAGGTGAATGAGGATATCAATATCGCCTCCCGGCCTTTTTATTATGCGGATATCCGGGTTGATCCGGAAATGCCCAACCGGGTCTATCTGCTGCAATCGGCAACCCAGGTGTCGGACGATGGCGGCAAAAGCTTTTCCACCCTGATTCCTTTCTCATCCATCCATCCCGATCATCACGGCATGTGGATTAATCCGGAAGATGGCCGGCATATTATCGAAAGCAATGACGGCGGGGTCGCCATCAGCCGCGACCGCGGCGCCACCTGGCGCTTTGTCCATAATCTGCCATTCGCGCAATTCTATCATATCGCCGTCGATAACGACCTGCCTTACAATGTCTATGGCGGCATGCAGGATAACGGCTCGTGGCGCGGTCCGTCCGAAGTCTGGGAAAATGGCGGCATCCGTAATTTCCACTGGCAGGAAGTGGGCTTTGGCGATGGCTTCGATGTCCAGCCGGACCCCGAGGATTCCATGCAGGGCTATGCCATGAGTCAGGGCGGAAGCCTCGTCCGCTGGAATCAGCATACCGGCGAGCGGAAATCGATCCGTCCCTCCCCGCCGGACCCGGATACGGAATTGCGCTTTAACTGGGATGCGGCCCTGGCGCTCGATCCCTTCGATCCGGCGACCATTTATTATGGCAGCCAGTTCGTCCATAAATCCACCGACCGGGGTCAAAGCTGGACCATCATTTCCGACGATCTCACCACCAATAATCCCGAACACCAGAAGCAGGGGGAAAGCGGCGGCCTGACGCTGGATGTGACGGCGGCGGAAAATTTCACCACCATCCTTGCCATTGCGCCAAGCCCGCTGGAACAGGGCGTGATCTGGGTCGGCACCGACGATGGCCGCGTCCATATCACCCGTGATGGCGGCGGCAGCTGGACCAGTATCGAAGGCCGCATGCGGGGCGGACCCGACGGTATGTGGGTGCCGCGCATCACACCCTCGCCCCATGACGCCTCGGTGGCGTTTATCGTGATGGAAGATCACCGGCGCTCCAACTGGAATACCTATGCTTTCCGCGTGGAGAATTATGGCCGCAACTGGACCAATCTTGCGACCGGCGAGATTGAAGGTTTCGCCCATGTGCTGGAGCAGGACCCGGTCGATCCGGATTTGCTGTTTCTCGGCACCGAATTTGGTCTTTACGTCTCGCTGAATGGCGGCGGCAACTGGACAAAATGGCGCCATGGCGTGCCGCCAACCCCGGTAAAGGATATCGCCTTTCAAATGCGGGAAAATGATCTTGTCATGGCGACCCATGGCCGCGCCGCTTTCGTGCTGGATGATATCAGCGGCCTTCGGAACCTGAGCGAGGCGGATTTCGGGGAACGGCTAAAAATCCTTTCCATCCCCGCCGCCCAGCAATATCGTGTGCGCCAGACCGCCGAATCCCGCTTTCCCGGCAATGAGGAATTTCGCGGACAGAATGAAGCTTACGGCGCGCTGATCACCTGGGTGATGTCGGGCGATGATTTGATCCATCCGGATGAGGAAAAGGAACGGGCCCGCAAAGCCGCAAAAAAAACTGAAAAGCCTTCGGAAGAGGCCAAAAAGCCAGCCAACGGCAAACCCGGAAAACCGGAAGGGCCGCAAGTGGAAATCCAGGTTCGCAATGCGGACGGCGAGCTGATCCGCACCATGAAGGTGCCCGCCTATCAGGGGATCAACCGCGCCAGCTGGAACTTGCGCCCCGATGCGCTGAAACTGTTCCCCGGCCAGACTCCCTCGCCCTTCGCCCCTGGCGGGCCTGAGGTGATGCCCGGGTCTTACGAGATCACGCTCAAATATGGCGATGCGGAAGCCAGGCAGGTGATCCAGGTCTTGCCTGATCCGCGTATCGAGGTTGCGGATGCGGACCGCCAGGCCAAGCAGAACACCATCGCCCGCGCGATCGCACTTCGTGAGGTTACGATTGACGCCATTCAGCGCATTGCGGACGCCGCCAATGACATCGACGCCGTACTCGCCAAGGCCACGGCTTTGCAGAAGGACAGCGATGATGAGGAACCGGCGGAAGATGACCCGGTGAAGATGCTGATGAAAAACGGCAATCAGCTAAAGAAAGGCCTGGATGCACTGGAGGAACGCCTGTGGACATCGCCACGAAAGACCAAAGGCATTCCGAAGCGCAACCGCGTGGCCGATCAGATTAACAACGCCTTTGGCGCCCTCGGCTCAAGCTGGGATGCCCCGACCCCGGCCCAGATGGACTATCTTCGGAAAGCGGAGCTGGAGCTGGAGCGTTTCCTGCCAGACCTGAACCGCCTGTTTGCCGAAGATGTGGCCGCCTTCCGCACGGAAGCGGAAGCGCTCGACCTCCGGCTGTTGCAACCCGGCGAGCCGTTGTCGGTGCCGGGGGAATAAGGCTCAGGAGGGAAGAATTTCATTAAGGCCGGCCTCGAACCGGCCCAGAATCTCATCGATATCCGCTTCTGTGACGATCAGCGGAGGAGAAAAGGCAAGCGTTGTCACGGACGGCAGCGGGCGGACAATCAGGCCTTTTCGGTAGCAGGCTTCGGCTATCCGGGCGGGGATTTTGCAGGCCGGGTCGAAGAAGGTCTTTTTCTCCTTGTCTGCAATCAGTTGTACCCCTGCCAGCAGGCCGCGGCCCCGGACTTCGCCGATATTGGGATGGGCCTCACAGAGTTTTTGCAATTCCTGATGGAGATAGGCGCCAACCTTCGCGGCATTTTCGATCAGGCGTTCGCGGCTGATAATATCGAGGTTGGCGAGCGCCGTGGCGGCGCCCACCGGGTGGCCGGAATAGGTATAGCCGTGATAGAAACTGCCGTATGTTTCCGACCCCTGTTTCAGAACGTCCCAGATTTCATCGGTGATGAAGGCGGCGGAGAGCGGGAAATAGTCGCTGGTCAGGCCCTTGGCGGTCGCCATCAGGTCCGGTTCAATCCCGAAAACATCCGAGCCGAAGGCCTCGCCGAGACGGCCATAGCCGCAGATCACCTCATCAGCAATCATCAGCACATTATGCCGTTTGAGCACGGCCTGGATTTCCTGGAAATATCCGTGCGGCGGCGCGATCACGCCGCCCGCGCCCATAATCGGTTCGGCAATGAAGCCCGCCACAGTTTCCGGGCCTTCCGCAAGGATCATGGCTTCAAGTTTAGCCGCCATACGTTTCGCATAATCCCGCTCACCCTCCCCCGGTTCACCATACCGGTAAAAATGCGGACAATCAGTATGCAGCACGCCATCAATTGGCAAGTGAAAGGCTTTATGGAAGGCGGGCAGGCCGGTCAGGCTGGCCGTGGAAATGGAGGTGCCGTGATAGGCGTTCATGCGCGAAATAATCTTTCGTTTTTGCGGCTGGCCCTTAAGCGCAAAATAATGCCAGGCGATCTTCATCAGCGTGTCATTGGCGTCCGAACCGGAAGAGCCGAAGAAAACTCTGCTGAGCTTGCCGGGCGCCATCGCGCTCAACGCTGCCGCCAGTTCAATCTGCGGCGGGTTCGACATGCCGGAAAAGCTGTGATAATAGCCAAGCGTTCGCGCCGCATCCGCCATGCTATCGGCCAGTTCCTCCCGACCGTACCCCACATTCACACACCACAGCCCGGCAATGGCGTCGATCAATTCATGACCGTCCGTATCCCGAAGCCTGATCCCCTTTCCGGAGCCGATAATGCGCGGCCCGTCGCTTTGCTGTTGGGCAATGGATGTCGCCGGATGCAGCAGATGGTTTTTATCGAGCTCTTTCAGAGTTTCAGTTGAGCGGGAGTGGATCATTCTAATATCCTCAAACAAGTGGCTTACATAAACAAAACATAATTTTGGAATAATGAAATACGAAAAACAGAATTCCAGCAAAATTAACGGATGCAAAGACTTAAAATACCGAATAAAATTCGGTATATTTTCTGCTAAGCTTTTGTGGAGGGAAAAATGCCCAAAGACATACCGAAACTCGACCAGATCAATCTGTCGATCCTGGAAACCCTGCAACTGGAAGCGCGGATCAGCAATCAGGATCTGGCGGAGAGGGTTGGCTTGTCGCCAAGCGCCTGCCTTGCCCGTGTGCGTCAGTTGGAGGCCGCCGGCTATGTCCGCCGTTATATTGCCGATATGGATGTGAATACTTTTTCATCCACTCTGACGGCTTTTGTGGAAATTACACTGGACAGCCATTTTCCAAAGGATTTCGAAGCTTTTGACGCGGCCATTGCCGCGCTGCCGGAAGTGGTCGCAAGCTATAAGGTCAGCGGGCGCTTCGATTATCTTTTGCAGATCATCTGTTCGGACATGCAGCGGCTGCGTGAACTTTCCGACCGGATGCTGGAAGCCGGCATCGGCATTGCGAAATTCACTACCATCCCGATCATCGAACAGCCAAAGCAGTTTTCGGGCTTTCCCCTTCGCACCCTTGCCCGGGAAGGCCGCTGATTTGCCAAGAAAGTCGCCGCCGTTTATTTTACCGCATCTGGAGAGCCCGTAAGTGCCGTCACACAGCCATCATATCAACGGAAAGCTAACCCCCTATCAGTTCATTCTGGATTGGCTGGATGGAGAACAGCAGGCCATGCTCAATCTTGTGCAGGACTGGTCCCGTGTCAATTCCGGCAGTTATAACCTGGACGGCCTGGCGGAAATGGGGAACCGGGTCAGAGACGCTTTCTCAACGCTTGGCGCCGATCATGATATGATCGACCTGCCGGATGGCGAACTGGTTGATGGAAGCGGTAATATCCGGCCCCTTCCCTACGGGCCCATGCATCGCTTCATCAAGCGGTGCGATGCGCCGCGAAAAATCCTGCTGACCGGTCATATCGACACGGTTTTCCCCGCGGACAGCGCTTTTCAGACAACCCGCTGGGTGGACGACAAGACGCTCAACGGACCCGGGGTGGCCGATATGAAAGGCGGCATCATCGTCATGCTCTGGGCTTTGAAGGCGCTGGAAAAATCGCAATGGGCGGAGCGTCTCGGCTATGAAATCCTGCTGAGTTCCGATGAGGAAATCGGCTCGGTCGGTTCCGGGCCTGTATTGATGGAACGGGCCGGAACGGCTGATTTCGGCATGACCTATGAACCGGCGCTGGCGGACGGCACCCTGGCCGGCGCGCGGAAGGGATCCGGCAATTTCACCGTCATCATGCGGGGCCGGGCGGCCCATGCCGGCCGGGAATTCGACCTTGGCCGCAATGCGGTGGTGGCGCTGGCGGATTTTATCGGCGATCTTGACGGCCTGAACGGCAGGCGCGACGGCGTGACCATTAATGCGGCCAAGCTGGAAGGCGGCGGGCCGTCCAATATTGTGCCCGATCTTGCAATCTGCCGCTTTAATATCCGGGTGCCGCGCACCGAAGATCAGGACTGGGTGATGGGCGAAATTAAAACACTGGTCGCAAAATATGAACGGTGCGAAGGCTATGAAGCGGTGCTGCATGGCTGTTTCAACCGCCCACCCAAGGAATTAACACCAGCGAATGAAGCCCTGTTTGAAGCGTTAAAAACCTGCGGCGCGGCCCTAGGCATTCCCGTCGCCTGGCAGCCGACCGGCGGCTGTTGCGAAGGCAACAATCTCGCTGCGGCCGGTCTGCCCAATATTGACACTTTGGGCGTGCGTGGTGGTAAAATCCATAGCGCGGATGAATTTCTATGTGTGGACAGCCTGTCGGAACGGGCGAAATTATCGGCCCTGATGATGATGAAATATGCGGACGGCAGCCTTGAGGGAATATAATTGATATGATGGTGGTTCGACCTGTCGCGGCGAGTGATCTCGATTCACTTTTTGACCTTGCCGAAAATGCCGGGAGCGGCCTGACGACGCTTCCCCCTTCCCGTGATTTGCTGAGCGAGCGCATTGCCAAATCCGTGGAAAGCTTCGCCAAGCAGGTGACCGAGCCCGGCGATGAGTATTATTTTCTGGTTCTGGAGGATACAGAGGCCGGTAAAGTGGTCGGCACCTCAGGTATTTTTGCCACCGTCGGCCTGACCCAGCCTTTTTACAGCTACCGCATTATGAAACTGACCCAGGTCTCGCAGACGCCGGAAATGCGCGTGGATATCGAGCTGTTGCAGCTGGTGAACGATTATGCGGGGAATTCCGAGCTTGCCACGCTGTATCTGCATCCGGATTACCGCAAGGACGGCAATGGACGGCTTCTGGCCCGCGCCCGTTATCTGTTTATCGCCGCCTACCCGGAACGTTTTTCCGACCAGATCATGGCGGAAATCCGGGGCTGGGTGGACGAAAATGGCGAGTCGCCTTTCTGGAATGCCGTCGGCCGCCATTTCTTTAATATGCCTTATGAAAAGGCGGACCGGATCAACGGGATGGGCAACAGTCAGTTCATTTCCGACCTGATGCCTAAATTCCCCATCTATACCAATCTGCTGCCGGAAACGGCGCGGAAGGTCATCGGCAAGCCCAATAAGGACGCTGTGGGCGCCATAAAACTTCTGGAGGCGGAGGGCTTTCGCTATCGCGGCACGGTCGACATTTTCGATGCCGGACCCTGCGTGCACACCGTCCGGGATCAGATAAAAACGGTGCGGACAGCGAGCCAAATGCAAATCGCCAATATCACCCATATTGAGGACGATACGGCCTATCTGGTGGCAAATCCGCAGACCGGCGGCTTTCAGGCCGTGATCGCAAATCTGGACATAAACAATGCCGGGGCGCTTACTTTATCGCCGGATGCTACGAAAATCCTGGGTGTCGGGATTGGCGATGAAGTTCTATTTGTCCCGTTCAAAGGCTGAACAATGATGTCAGGATCGCATTTTATCGACGGCCGGTGGCGGCCAGGAAACGGCCCGGCTTTTGGCTCCATCAATCCGGCAACAGGCGGAAAAATCTGGGATGGAAGGGCGGCGGCCGTGCAGGATGTGAACGCAGCCGTTGATGCGGCGCGGGCCGCCTTCGGGCAATGGTCCCGATTGTCCGTTAATCAGCGTATCAGCCATTTGAAGGCCTTCGCCGCACTTTTGGCGGAAGGTAAAAACGACCTGGCCCGCGCCATCGCCATGGAAACCGGCAAACCCCTGTGGGATGCCGCAGGGGAAGCCGGCGCGATGGTCAACAAGCTTGATATTTCCATCACTGCCTATCAGGAACGGACCGGAGAAAAGGTCGCAGCCAATGGCGCAATGCGGACCCGGCTGACCCATAAACCCCATGGCGTGCTCGCCGTCTTCGGTCCCTATAATTTTCCGGGACACCTGCCCAACGGCCATATCATTCCGGCGTTGCTGGCCGGAAATACCGTGATATTCAAACCCAGCGAACTGACGCCCATGGTGGCGGAAAAAACGGTTGAGCTATGGGAAAAATCCGGCCTGCCCGCCGGTGTTTTAAATCTGGTTCAGGGGGCCAAAGGCACCGGTATTGCCTTGTCTTCGCATTCCGGCATTGACGGCCTGCTGTTCACCGGAAGCGCGGCAACCGGCCATGTCCTGGCAAAACAGTTCGCCGGGACCCCGCATAAAATCCTGGCGCTGGAACTTGGCGGCAACAACCCACTGATTGTCTGGGATGTCGAAGATATTCCCTCGGCGGCAATGATCACGATGCAGTCGGCTTATATCACATCCGGCCAGCGCTGCACCTGCGCCCGGCGGCTGATCGTGCAGGAGGGACCCGGGGGCGACCGGATGATTGAACGATTGGCCGCCGCCATTGACGGCGTGCGCATCGGAGCCTTTGACGATGAAACCGAACCCTTTATGGGTCCGGTGATTTCCAAAGAGGCGGCGGGAGGGTTACTGGCCGCACAGGATCAGCTGAAAAAAAAGGGCGGCAAAGTGATCCGGGAAATGGCCGGGATGGACCGGGGGCCGGCTTATCTGACGCCCGGCCTGATGGATGTCACGAATATTGCGGACCTGCCCGATGAGGAGCATTTCGGCCCTTTTCTGAAAGTCAGCCGAATGAAAGATTTCACAGCGGCCATCGAGGCGGCGAACAGGACAAAATACGGTCTGGCTGCCGGGCTTTTGTCAGACAGCGAAGACCTGTTCAACCAGTTTTACCGGGATATCCGCGCGGGGATTGTCAACTGGAATCAACCCCTGCCCGGCGCCTCCAGTTCGGCGCCTTTTGGCGGCATCGGCGCATCCGGCAATCACTGGCCGGGCGCATATTATGCCGCAGACTATTGCGCCTATCCGGTGGCCGGACTGGAAGCCGGCAGTAACCGCGTTGATTCCTTTCCGACGCCAAAAGGGGTGTCATTATGAGCGCTTTAGAAGCCAATTTCGACGGGCTGATCGGTCCGACCCACAATTATGCCGGGCTGTCCTACGGCAATATCGCCTCATCAAGCAATGCGCTGAGTGTGTCAAACCCGAAGGAAGCCGCCAGACAGGGCCTTCGCAAAATGAGTCATCTGGCCGGTCTTGGCCTGATGCAGGGTGTCCTGCCGCCCCACCAGCGGCCGCACCTTCCGACCCTGCGCCACCTCGGCTTTTCCGGTAAACGGCAAAAAATTATCGAGGACGTGTCGAAAGAAGCGCCGGAGCTTTTGCGCAATGTCTATGCGGCGTCCGCCATGTGGACGGCCAACGCCGCCACCCTATCCCCGAGCGCCGACACCCGGGATGGCAGGGTGCATTTTACGCCGGCCAATCTCGCCTCCATGTTTCATCGCTCCATCGAGGCCGATACCACGGCGGCTGTTCTCAATCGTATTTTTGCCGATGACCGCCATTTTGCCCGCCACCCGCCATTGCCCGGCGGCGTGCATATGGGCGATGAGGGCGCGGCCAATCATAACCGGCTATGCGCCGGTTACGCGGATAAGGGGATCGAGATATTCGTTTACGGCAAAAAAGCTTTTGATAAGGGTCTGGGCCCCAAGAAATTCCCGGCCCGCCAGAGCTATGAGGCCTCCCGCGCCATTGCCCGGCTGCATGGCCTCGACCCTGAAAAAACATTCTTCATTCAGCAAAACCCCGACGCCATTGATGGCGGGGCCTTTCATAATGATGTGGTGGCCGTCGCCAACCGCAATGTGCTGTTTTTTCACCAGCAGGCCTTTGCGGATACGGCCGGGCTGAAAGAACGGCTGGCGAATCGACTGCCTGATTTCCATTTTATCGAAGTGTCAGCAGACGCGGTGCCCCTGGCCGATGCGGTCAAATCCTATCTCTTTAATTCGCAATTGCTGGACGTTCCGGGACGAGACGGCATGACCTTGATTCTGCCGCTGGAATCCAGGGAAACGGACAGCACCCGGCTTTATCTGGAAGACCTGCAGTCATCGGCCGGGCCTGTTTCCGACGTCGAATTTCTCGATGTCCGGCAAAGTATGCGCAATGGCGGCGGACCGGCCTGCCTGCGTCTTCGCGTGGTTCTGACCGAACCGGAGCAGGCGGCCCTCGGCGGCAATGTCATCCTGACTGACAAATTATTCGGCGAGCTTGATGACTGGATTGAACGTCATTACCGGGACCGGCTGGCCGCCGAGGATTTCGCTGACCCCGCGCTGATGGAGGAAAGTTTCGCCGCCCTTGATGAGTTGACCCGCATTCTCGATCTCGGCGCGCTCTACGATTTCCAGCGTTAGAATGAATTCATCGGGTACGGAGCTTAACGCGAGGCTGATTTTTTGGCCTTGCCCTGGCCGATATGCCTGTCGAGAAAGCTTTCCAGCGCAGTCAGCACTGCGAGCCGGGACTCCGCCGTTTGCAGCCCATGCCCCCCATGGTCGATCGCGACATATTCGACGTCTTTATCTTCATCCTGCAGCGCATTCCGCATACTTTTGGAATGGTCATAGTCGACACGGGTGTCGTCCTTGGCCGCAATCAGTAAAACAGCCGCCTTGATTTTATCCGCATGCCGCGCCGGCGACGTCTCCTTCAGCACCTGACGGTCCCCACCGGGATCGCCGATCGCTTCGATCCAGTCGGCAAAACCGACATTATTTCTGTCGCTGGAAATCAGCCTGATAAGGTCAGACACCCCATTGATGCTGGCGGCGCACTGATAGAGGTCCGGCTCTTTCACAACACCCATCAGGGAGGCATAGCCGCCATATGAGGCGCCAATAATACAGATGCGACCCGGCGCAGCAATTCCCTGATCAATCATCCATTGAGTGGCATCGGTGACATCATCCTGCATCAAAAGGCCCCATTCATTATTGCCGGCGGCACGGAATTTCCGGCCATATCCGGTTGACCCCCGAAAGTTGGGCTGCAGCACCGCATAGCCGCGGTTGGCAAGAAATTGCGCCCGGTAATGGTAGCTTTTATAGCTGCGCGCCCAGGGCCCGCCATGGGGCATGATCACTGTTGGAAGATTTTTGGCTTCCATGCCAAGAGGCACAGTCAGAAAAGCTTCTATTTCCAAACCATCCCGCGCTTCGTAGGTAATCGCCTGAACCGGCGCCAGGGTTGCGGGATCGATATCATTGCTGACCAACGCCACTTCATCCAGCCGCCGCTTTTCCAGATCAAAAAGATAATAAACCCCGGGGTCAGTGGGGGACGAACTGCGAATAATCAGTTTCTTCCCGTCTTCCGTGATATTGGTGATCCGGTTTTCATAATCCTTTAAAAGATTATCGATGGTTTCCTGATGGCCGGCGAGTTCCTCATCGAACCAGACAAATTTTTCCTTGTCGGCGATATAGGACACACCGGCAATCCTCTGCGTGATGGGGTGGAGCAGAATGCCTTCAATATCATATTTTTCATGCAGAAAAACGGGTTCAACAATTTCATGCCCGAGCATATCATATTTATACAACCCCCGCTTGTCCGATGCCGAATAGGCTGAAACATAGCAGAACCGGGAATCATCAAAAAAATCAACGAATGTAAAGTTGCCGTGGACCGGTGTATTTGAAATCTCTGTCCAGTCATCAGCACCGGGCTCACGATAATACATCATGGGCGTCTGATTGTTGGTGACGAGATTATAGCCCCAGGCCAGACGGGGTTCACTGTTGCGGTCGGTCCGCCAATCCGTCATCCATCCCTTCCGTTCCAGGGTCGTGTACTTTCCGGTATTAACATTGACTTTTCTGATGGTGAAACCGGAACGGAAATCCTGATCCTCATTCAAGACAAGCAGAATATGGTCTGGATCATCGGGCAAATAATCGATCACATCATCCTGTATCTGGGCGTAAGCTTCCGCGACCTTTAAATTGGACCCCCTCCCCTTTATTTTCTTCGGTTCCGCCATATTAATGATGTCCTGACCATCGACGCTCACCGACACGAGGCGTGTTTCCGTGGTTTTGTCAAAAAAATCACGCCGTAGAAAGTCAAAATTATAAGCCGCAAGAAGACGTTCGTTATTGGCCCATTTCAGCCAGTTAAATTCAAGATTTTCACCGGGCGGCAGTAGAATGCCGCCGCCCTCCTCCGGATTGACCGGTTGAATTCCGAGATAGCGTCTGCCATCCCGGTTAAGAAAAAAGGCGACATGCCTGGCGTCCGGCGATAATTGCAGTGCGGAGACATCCGGGATCTGCGCAAATATTTCTGTGGGAACGCGCGGGGCAGGACCGGACTGCTGCGCCATTGCGAGCGGTGAATACTGTATGAACGCCAGAGCAAAACCGGTCAAAAATATCCGGCGCAAATCTTTCTGAAAAAAATCAGCCTTGTATGGCATGGAAATTCCCCCTCACACGTTTATTTATCCCTGCGAGCGATTATAGCGAAATTTCCTGCAACTGCAATATCCCGGCGACAGGTAAAATGTTCTTGATTTGTTCTGATTTTTCTTTACGCTCCCTTCATGGAACAGCCAGCGAAAAACAGGACATGGGTCCGGCCTGATGTGCGGCGCGGCCGGGGCGCGTCAAGCCGGCCCGGCGGGCGTTATGAGCCGCTGGCGCGGGAAGCATTCGATGACGGCTGGGATACGGTTGACGAAGAGCCGGAAAAGCTGAAAACCATTATTATCCCGGATAAAAGCAAATCCATCATTTCCTATAATAACTCTCCCGATGTCGGCGGCGACCGGACCATCAACCCCTATCGCGGCTGCGAGCACGGCTGCATTTATTGTTTTGCCCGGCCTGGTCATGCCTTTCTCGGCCTGTCGCCGGGGCTGGATTTTGAAAGCCGGCTTTTTGTCAAATTCGATGCGCCAAAGCTGCTGGCGAAGGAATTGCGGAACCCGAAATATAAACCGGCGCCGTTTATGCTGTCCGGCGTCACCGACTGTTATCAGCCCATCGAAAAGGCATTTCGGCTGACCCGGCAAATTCTGGAAGTGCTGAATGATTTTAGCCATCCGGTCTGCATTGTCACCAAATCATCGCTGGTGACGCGGGACATGGACCTCCTGAAAGCAATGGCGAAACGCAACCTGGCGTCCGTTGCCGTTTCCGTCACCACACTGGACCGCAAACTGGCCCGCGCCATGGAGCCCCGCGCAGCGACGCCGCCCCGGCGCATCGCAGCCATCCGGAAATTAACCGGGGCCGGCATTCCGGTAATCGTTATGTTTGCGCCCGTCATTCCCGGATTGAATGACCACGAACTGGATGCCGTCCTGCAGGAAGCCCGCAAGGCCGGCGCAACCGGCGCCGGTTATGTGATGCTGCGCCTGCCTTTTGAACTGAAGGACCTGTTTCGCGAATGGCTTGAAGAACACCGGCCTGACCGGGCCCGCCGGGTCATGAAGATGATAAGGGATGTCAGAGGCGGTCGGTCCTATGTTGCGGAATTTGGTGAACGCATGCGCGGCACCGGTCCCGTCGCCCGGCTGATCGCAAGCCGGTTCCAGACCGCCTGCCGCCGCCTTGGCCTGAATGAACAGCGCCGCAGGCTGGATATCAGCCAGTTCAGCCCGCCGGGCGAACCGGGCGATCAACTCGACTTATTCCCTTGATGCCTATGCAAAAATCGGAATTTTTGCGATATATCGATGAAACGTTTCTTTTCTGCGACGAAATAGTAGGTGCCTATCTTGCAGATTTTCATAACTGGCCTATTTATAATTTATAAGAACAAAATAACTGACAGCAAATTTTTCATGCGGCCCGACAGCGACGCGAGGATTGGAAAAAAAGATGTTTACGGAATCGAATATGGAAGTTGACAGCGGACGGGGCTATCTCAACCGGCGGAGGCTTGGCAAGCAAGCCTGGCGCGCACGCCGGAGAGCGGTCAAACGCACGGAAAAGCAGCGGTTATTGCCCAATTAATGTTTTCCCTCTGATCGACCGGCGGTCCGTTTCCCCACCCTTCGCCCCCACACAAAGGGCCTGCCGGACGAACTGCGAAGCTCCTTCCCTCACCGGAAGGAGCTTTCGTTTTTACGGGGCTTGTTTTATCAGAAAGCATGGATGAAAATCTGTTCGATAAAAACGGCCGTGACCCCGCACCGTCTTACCGGCTGGAACAGGGCATGGGCGGGCCGGTTGCCGGGGTGGATGAAGCCGGGCGCGGGCCGTGGGCAGGTCCGGTTGTCGCGGCGGCCGTCATTCTTGATCCCGCCGATATTCCCGCTGGCCTGAATGATTCCAAGAAATTAAGCGCCACACAGCGTGCGGCTTTGTTTGACGAAATTATGAACAGGGCCGCCGCGGTGGCGCTTGGTATGGCGAGCGTCGCGGAAATCGATCACCTCAATATCTTGCGGGCGAGCCTGCTGGCGATGAAACGGGCCGTTGAAAAAGTCAGCCCCAAGCCTGCCTTCTGTCTGATCGATGGCCGCGATGTTCCGCCCATCACAATTCCCGCCCGCGCCGTAATCCGCGGTGATGGCATATCCCTTTCCATCGCCGCCGCTTCCATCATCGCCAAAGTCACCCGGGACCGTTTGATGGCCGCCCTCGCAGAAAAATATCCGGCTTATGATTGGCATAAAAACGCAGGATATGGTGTACCTGCCCACAGGAAGGCGCTAGAACTTGTAGGCGTTTCTCCCCATCATCGCAAAAGCTTCGCTCCTATTCGTAATATATTAACTCAAGACTCCTAATTAAATCATTGATTCAAATGAAATTTTTATTGACGCGAGTCCCGGTTTGACTCAGACTGCCGCGGCAATAAAGGGACGGATCAATGACAAAACCGAAAAAAACCACTGAAAAGACTGCAAAAAAAGCCCCCCGTGATACTATCCTGATGGGCGACTGTATTGAAGCAATGAACACGCTTCCGGAGAAATCCGTCGATGCCATATTTGCCGACCCGCCCTATAATCTACAGTTAAAAGACGGCCTCAGCCGGCCTGATCAATCGAAGGTCGATGCGGTGACCGATGACTGGGATAAATTTGACAGTTTCCAGGCCTATGACGACTTCACCCGCCGCTGGCTGACCGCCGCCCGCCGGGTGTTGAAGGATACCGGCACCCTCTGGGTGATCGGCAGTTATCACAATATCTTCCGGGTGGGAGCCACCCTGCAGGATATCGGTTACTGGGTTTTGAACGATATCATCTGGCGCAAATCCAATCCCATGCCCAATTTTCGCGGCACCCGCTTCACCAATGCCCATGAAACCCTGATCTGGGCGGCAAAGTCCGCGGATCAAAAAAGCTATACCTTTAATTATCATGCCATGAAGGCGATGAATGAGGATATTCAGATGCGTTCCGACTGGCTGATCCCCATCTGTTCGGGCAATGAACGGATACGGATCAATGGCGAAAAAGGCCATGCGACGCAAAAACCGGAAGCGCTGTTATACCGGGTGATCATGTCCTCCACAAAGCCGGGCGATGTGATCCTTGATCCCTTTTTCGGCTCCGGCACCTCGGGCGCGGTCGCCAAACAGCTGGGGCGCCATTATATCGGCATCGAGCGCGAAGAGCGCTATGTAAAAATCGCCCGGGAAAGGCTGAAACAGGTCTCCCCCTTAAGCGAAGAGGAACTGGCCTTCACCCCGTCGCCCAAAGACCAGCCACGCATACCGTTCGGCACGATAATAGAACGTGGGCTGATTACGCCGGGCGCCAGGTTGTTCGCCCCCCAACGCCGTCATGTCGCCAAAGTCCGTTCCGACGGTACGCTCGTCTGCAGTGACCGCTCCGGCTCGATCCACCAGATCGGCGCTCATGTCCAAGGGGCCCCTGCCTGTAACGGCTGGACTTACTGGCATTTCGAGGAAAAAGGCGCCCTGATCCCGATCGACCTGCTGCGCCAGCAGGTGCGCGCCGAAATGCAGCTCTGATCCCCGCATTTCGACCCTGCCCGGCATGAACGGTCAGTGATCCGTTCAACCACCGCTCACCTGCCGCCGCGCACCAGCCGGACGATTTTCTGCATCACCGAAGGCAGGGCTGATTTTTCCAGTCTGTCCATGGGAACCCAGTGTCCATCAACATCATTTCGCCTTTCGCCCATCGCCGTCATCACCTGCAATTCGAGATGAAAATGGGTAAAGGTATGGGTGACGATACCAGTGACCGGACTCCAGTCTTCCTCAGCCGGAGCATAGGCCAGGAATGAACTATTAAAACCACCTGTTTCCCAGGGGCTTGACGGCACCTCGAGCATTCCGCCCAGGAGACCTTTTTCCGGCCGTCGGCGCAGCAGGACATGGCCGCCGGCTTCCAGCCAGAAAGCGGTTCCCCGCCGGGTCGGCTTTTCTTTCCTGGGCGCTTTCTTCGGGTAATCCTCGGGACGGCCTGCTTGGCAGGCGAGGCAATCCTTCCGCCACGGACAGAGTGGACAGTCCGGCGATGAAGGGGTGCAGACCGTCGCCCCCAGATCCATGATGGCGCCGGCGTAATCGCCCGGCCGCAGATCGGGCGTCAGTTTGTCCGCAAGGCTGAACAGCTTTTTCCGGGCTTTGGGTAGCGCCTCCTCAACCGCATTAAGGCGCGAGATGACGCGGATGACATTGCCGTCCAGAACCGTCGCCCGCCGGTTAAAGGCAATGGCGGCAATGGCGGCGGCGGTATAATCGCCGATCCCCGGCAGCGACTTCAGTTCTTTCTCCGTCCCGGGAAACTGTCCAGCCCAATCGGTAACAATTGCATTGGCGCAGGCATGAAGATTGCGCGCCCGGGCGTAATAGCCAAGCCCGGCCCATTCTTCCAGAATATGCTCGCGGGGCGCACCCGCGAGGGCCTGAACGCACGGCCAGCGAACCAGAAATCTTTCATAATAGGGAATGACCGCCGCCACCGTGGTCTGCTGCAGCATGATTTCCGCGAGCCAGACCCGATAGGGGTCCGGCTCAACTCCCGCCTCTGCACGCCAGGGTAAAGAGCGGCCATTTTGATCGAACCAGTCGAGAAGTCTTTGAGCCGGGGACATAACCATGGCATAGTAAGATCGTCTTTTTTTCACGGCGTCAATGGCATGACCGAACAACCAGCGGCAAAACCGGGCAAAAATAACAACCGGCGCGGCGGCGTGCGCCGAATCCGTAATCTTGTGCCCGCTATCGCCCGCAAAGCCTTCCGGCAATATGGCTTTCCCCAAAGCCAGATTATTCTGCGCTGGCGCGACGTGATGGGCCCGGTGATGGCGCGGCACACGGAACCGGTCAGGCTTTATTTCCCCAAAGGAAAAAGGACGGGCGCAACGCTCCATCTTCGCGCCAATTCCGGTTTTGCCCTTGAATTGCAGCATCTTGAGCCGCTGATCGTCGAAAAAATCAACGGCTTTTTCGGCTATGGCGCCGTTGAAAAGCTTGCCATTATGCAGGGACCGGTTCGCGCCGGCGAAACGCAAAGCAGCAAAAAAACTGCGCCCCTTGGCGCTTCCGAAACGGAAGAGCTTGAAAGCGCGCTCAGGAATACGCATGATGCGGACCTGAAGGCGGCGTTGCTCGGCCTTGGCCGTGATATCCTGTCTGAAAGTGCCGCCGGAAAAAAAGATAATTAAAGGTATTGAACAATGATAAACCAAACCAGACGACAGTTCCTGACCACCACCAGCCTCGCATTTGGCGCAATGGCTTTCGGTCTTTCGGCCTGCGGAGAAGAGTCAGGCGGTAACCGCACCGAAATTTCCGGCGATGCGCCGCAAGCGGCGCAAAATGCGGGAGAAAATGGCGGCAAAAACATCGGCACCGCCTATGGCGATGTGGTTCTCGGCGACCCTGACGCCCCTGTCGAGATAATCGAATATGCGTCCCTGACCTGCCCGCATTGCGCCAATTTCCACGCGGTGATTTATCCTGAGATCAAGGAAAAATATATCGACACCGGCAAGGTCCGTTTCATCTTCCGGAATTTTGTCCTGAACCAGGTTGATTTGTCGGCCTCGATGGTTGTCCGCTGCGGCGGCGAAGACCGTTTTTATGGTCTGACGGAACTGGTTTATTCCCGTCAGCAGGAATTGGTTGGCCAGGACCCGATTGCCGCCCTTTCCAGCATTGTGCGGCGCGCCGGCATGAGCCGGGCCGATGTCGAGGCCTGTCTGCAGGATACGGAATTGCAAAAGGCTATCATTACGGCCCGCAACGAAGGATCCGACAAATATACGGTGAACGCCACACCAACCTTTATCATCAATGGCAAGGATACCATTGTCGGCGCGCAGAGCTTCGACCAGTTTGCCAGCGCTATTGATAAATATCTGTAACATTTTGCCAGATACCACCTTCCCATCTCAGGCTAAATATAGTAGTTGGGAGAGATGGAAACACAAAATAGGCGGCAGTTTTTAACCACGTCCGGAGGGGCATTTTGTGCGCTCTCTCTGGGACTTGGCGCCTGCGGCGAAGGCCGCGAATCGGATCGCGGACAGACGGCTGATGAGGGAACCGTCTCCGGCGGAAGGCTGGAAAACACCGTATACGGCGATGTCGTCCTGGGCGAGCCCGCCGCGCCGGTGGAAATTATCGAATATGCTTCCATGACCTGTGGCGCCTGCGCTCACTTCCACACCAATATCTTCCCGGAACTTAAGGCAAAATATATCGATACCGGCAAAGTCCGCTTCATCCTGCGCAACTTCGTCACCAATTCCGTCGATCTGTCGGCCTCCATGGTGGCCCGCTGCGGCGGTGAAGATAAATTTTACGCCCTTATCGACTTGATGTTCGCGGAACGGGATAAGTTTCTCGGCGGCGACCCTGTTACCGGCATTGCCGATATTGTCCGCCGGGCAGGATTAAGCCGAACCGATGTGGATAGCTGTCTGCAGGATAAGGAACTGCAAAAGGCCATTATCATCAGCCGCGATGAGGGCGCCAAGCAGTATAATGTGAACCGCACCCCCACTTTCGTCGTCAACCGGGAAGAGATTATCGTTGGCGCGGGGTCCATCGAAGAATTTGACCGTGTGCTGGCCGGCTATCTTTAACCGGCCCCGTTAAGGAGTCTCGTCACCTTGCATTTCAACCGATTGCGGCTGTCCGGCTTTAAGTCCTTTGTCGACCCGACCGAGCTTTATATCGAAGGCGGGCTGACCGGAATTGTCGGCCCCAATGGCTGCGGCAAGTCCAACCTGCTGGATGCCATCCGCTGGGTGATGGCGGAAAGCTCGCCTAAAAGCCTGCGGGGCTCGGGCATGGACGATGTGATTTTTGCCGGCACCTCCAGCCGCCCCGCCCGCAATCTGGCGGAAGTCACCCTGGCGCTCGATAATTCGGAACGCAGCGCCCCCGCCGCCTTCAATGATGCCGACGAGATTGAGGTTTGCCGTCGCATTGAGCGGGAGAGCGGCTCCGCCTATCGTATCAACGGACAGGAAGTGCGCGCCAAGGACGTCCAGTTGCTGTTCGCCGATGCCGCCACCGGCGCCCATTCCCCGGCCCTGGTCAGTCAGGGTCATATCGGCAGCCTGATCAATGCCAAACCCGCCGCCCGGCGCGCCATACTGGAAGAAGCGGCCGGCATCACCGGCCTTCATACCCGCCGAAAAGAGGCGGAAAGCAGGTTGCGGGCGGCCGAAGCCAATCTTGTCCGGCTTCAGGATGTGATGATCCAGATGGAAGCCCAGATGGCAAGCCTGAAACGCCAGGCCCGGCAGGCCACCCGGTACCGAAATATTTCCGGCGATATCCGCCGCGCCGAAGCGGCGCAGCTTTATCTGAAATGGCGCGAATCGGACGCCGCCATTTCCGCGCTGGACGAGGAATTAAGCAAGGCCGTTGCCGGGGTGACGAACCTGACCCGGGAAGCAACCCGGCTGACCGCCGAACAGACGGATTTATCGGCAAAAATCCCTGCCCTCCGGCAAACGGAGTCCGAAGCGGGCGCCGCCCTGCACCGGCTGACCGTTGAACGGGATCAGCTGGCCGCCGAAAAAGACCGCATTGAACAGGCAAAATCAAGGGTCGCGGCCCTGCTCATCCAGTTGGCGGCGGATCAGGCCCGCGAGGAACAGGGCCGCACGGACGCTGCGGAAGCTCTGGAGCGTCTGGGAAAAGAACAGGCGGAAATCGAAAAATTGTTGAGCTCGGAAGCGGAAACCGCCGAGGTGGCGGAAGCGGCGCTGGCTGCGGCGCAGACCGAGGCAAGCGGGGCGGAAAGCGTCCTTGATTCGCTGATGCGGGAGGAAGCCAACGCGCACGCATTGAGAGAACGGCTGGAGAGCGAAAAAGAATCGGCGGAACGCCGGCTTGCGCGGCTGAAGGAGGAATATGGCGAGCTCTCCGAACGGCTGGAAAACCTGAAAGCCGAACAATCGGAAAGCGGCCTGTTGCAAAAGGCAGAAAAGACACTGACTGAGGCCGATGCCGAACTGAATAAAGCCAACGATGCGGTAGAGGCCGCAGAAAAAATCCACCGGGCTGCGCAGGCCTTCAGGGACGGGCAATCCGGCATCCTGGCAGACGCAAAAAGCGCCGTTGTCGGCTTGGAAGCGGAGCGGGACGGCCTGCAGGCCTTAATGGCGGGCGTCAGAGGAGACGGGACGCAGCCGGTGGCCAACGCTCTGACCGTGGAACCGGGATATGAAAAGGCGCTTGGAGCAGCCCTTGGCGAAGATCTGGAAGCGCCGGTTGCAGACAGTGGTATGGTCCGCTGGAATGTCCTGCCGCCCCTCGAAACACCGCCCACTCTGCCGGAAGGAACGCTTGCTCTTTCCGATTTTGTCAAAGCGCCCGGCGCCCTGGCCCGCCGTCTTTCGCAAATTGCCGTAGCCGAGGCGGACCGCGCATCCGGGCTGGCCCTGCAATTGCTGCCGGGGCAAAGGCTGGTGACAAAGGAAGGGGCGCTTTGGCGCTGGGATGGCTTTAGCGCCACATCCGAAGCCCCGTCACCGGAAGCGGCGCGGCTGGCGCAGCGCAACCGGATATCCCAACTGGAAAAGCGGATCGGCAAAGCCCGGGAAGAAAGTGAAACGGCACAGGCCGGACGCGATAAGGCGGAGGCGGAAGTGAACGCGGCCCGCGAACAGGAGCAGGCGGCGCGGCACAGCCGGGCAGAGACCGAAGCCGCCGCTTCCCAAGCATTAAGGGCCTTGTCCGGGCTTGAAAAGGAATCCGCAAAGCGCAGTTCCCAATTGTCCGCCCTGGAAGAAGCCAGGAACCGCATTCTGCAAAACCAGGAAGAATGCTCTCAGGAATTGAACCAGGCTCTCACAAAGCAGAAAGATGTGCCCGACATCAGCAATCTCAGCGCGGAAATAACAAAATGCCGTACCGAAGTTGAGGCATTGCGGGAAAAACTGGCCGGCGCCCGCGCGGCTTATGACGGGCTGAAGCGGGAGCGGGAAGCAAAGAAGCGGCGGCTTGATCATCTTAAAACCGAACGCGACGCCTGGGCCCTGCGCCACCGTGGCTGCGAGGATCAGCTTAAGCGGCTGAATGAGCGGAAAGGGAAAGCGGAAAAGGAACAGCTTTCCCTCCAATCGGCCCCGGATGAGATCGAGGAAAAACGCAAACGCCTGATTGATGCACTGGAACAGGCGGAAGCCGGCAGACAGCAGGCGGCCGATATCCTTGCCGAAGCGGAAAATATACTGGCTGAAAAGGATCGCGAACTTCGGGCAACGCAAACCAGATTATCTGAAGCCAGGGAGAACCGCATCCGCATTGAAGCCGCCATGGATCACCATGCCATGCGCCGTGATGAAGTCAGTCACGCCATTGATGAAAAATTCCAGTGTCTGCCGGCCCGGCTCCTGGAGGAAACCGGAAAGACCGATGCCGGCGATCTGCCCGACCTGGAGGCAGTGGAGACAAGGCTGTCCAGGCTGTTGCGGGAGAGAGAGCGGCTCGGCGCCGTTAATCTGCGGGCCGATGAGGAATTAACGGAGATCAGTGAACAGGCGGAGCATCTCACCACGGAGAGGGAAGATCTGGAGGCTGCTATTGCCCGGCTGCGCCAGGCAATATCCAGTCTTAACCGCGAAGGGCGGGAGCGGCTGTTGAAGGCCTTTGAGGACGTCAATGCCCATTTCAGCGAGTTGTTTATAACGCTGTTCGGCGGTGGACAGGCCCATCTCAGCCTGATTGAATCTGACGATCCGCTGGAAGCCGGGCTTGAAATCATGGCCAGCCCGCCCGGCAAACGCTTGCAGGTGCTCTCCCTGCTTTCCGGTGGCGAACAGGCGCTAACCGCGACCTCGCTGATCTTTGCCGTCTTTATGACCAACCCGGCCCCCATCTGTGTGCTGGATGAGGTGGATGCGCCGCTGGATGACGCCAATGTGGACCGCTTTTGCAATCTGGTGGAAGACATTAACCGACGCACCCAAACGCGGTTTTTGATCGTCACCCATAACGCCGTGACCATGTCCCGCATGGACCGTCTTTTTGGCGTGACCATGGCCGAGCGCGGGGTCAGTCAGCTGGTGTCCGTCGATCTTCAGAAAGCAGGGGAACTAAGAGCCGTCGGCTAGCGATAATTCTCATTTATTTACAATGAGTTAAATGTAAGTGTTTGATTCTTGACAGGGGCAGTGGCCGCCACTATGGTGCACTCGCCTTTGAATGGGTGAGTCGCGCAAGCTGCTCTGGGCGGGGCTGTCGATGAGAACGGGAAAGATATGGGTGATCTGAACGGACCGCCACAACCCGACGACGTTGACCGCCGTCTGGAAGCGCTGAAAAAATCGCGGCAGGAGAAAAACGAAGGAAGAAGCAATCAGGGAACAGCCGCCGGGATCGCGTTTCGTCTTGTCACGGAACTTGTTGTCGGAATTGCCGTTGGAACGGGGATTGGCTGGTTTCTGGATGATCTTCTGGGATCAGCGCCCTGGCTTCTGATCCTCTTCTTTTTTCTCGGCGCCGCGGCGGGTCTGCTGAATGTGATACGCGCATCCAAGTCCATTGACCATGCTTCGAAGGCGCATGAGATAGACAAAGACGGCACAGAAAAAGACGAGAGTAAACCCGGTGGAGCATAGTCCCCTCGAACAATTTGAGATCAAGCGCCTGATCGAGATTCCCATTGCAGGTCTCGATGCGGCCTTTACCAATTCCTCCACCTTTATGGTGATAATTGTCCTGTCCGTCTGGTTTTTCGTTTCCTTCGGCATGCGCCGCGCAAGCCTGGTGCCGGGCCGCTGGCAGTCCCTGGTCGAGATGTCCTACGAGTTTATTGCAAAGATGCTGCATGATTCGGCGGGGCCGCAGGCGCGGGCTTTTTTCCCCTTCGTCTTTTCTCTGTTCATGTTTGTGCTGTTCGCCAATCTGATCGGCATGATCCCCTATACTTTTACGGTGACAAGCCACATCGCGGTGACCTTTGCGCTCGCCGGATTCATTTTTGTCGGCGTGACCGTATTCGGCTTTGCCAGAAACGGCGCGGGCTATCTCAGGCTGCTGGCCCCGGCCGGCATCCCGGCAGTGATGCTGCCGCTTCTGGTGGTTATTGAACTGATATCCTATTTCATCCGGCCGATCACATTGTCGGTCCGGCTGTTCGCCAATATGATGGCGGGTCATACAATCCTGAAAGTGATTGCCGGCTTTGTGGTCCCGTTGGGGATTTTTGGTTTCGGACCGGTCTTTTTTCTGATCGCCCTGACCGGGCTGGAAGTCATCGTTGCCGTTTTGCAGGCCTTTGTCTTTTCGGTCCTGACCTGCATTTATATTAATGACGCCATTCACCCATCACATTAATCAAATTAATCAAAGCCTTAAAGGAGCATAAAATGGACGCTGAAGCAGCAAAACTTATCGGAGCAGGTCTCGCCTGTAGCGCACTGATCGGCGCCGGTATCGGTATCGGTAATATTTTTGGAAGCTTTCTGCAGGGGGCGCTTCGCAACCCGGCCGCCGCAGACAAGGAACGCGGTTTCGTTTATATCGGCTTTGCGCTGGCGGAAGCGACCGGCCTGTTCGGTCTTCTGATCGCGCTTTTGCTTCTGTTCCGTTAAACCTGGAATAGACAGGCCATGCCGCAATTTGACCCGACGACTTTTTCGCCCCAGATCATCTGGCTCATCATCACCTTTGGTATTCTTTATCTGGTGATGGCGCGGTCAGCCCTGCCCAAGGTAGGCAACATCCTGCAGGAGCGGGAAATCCGCATCGCCGAAGATCTGGAACAGGCGGAAAAATTGCGGGAAGAAAGCAGGGCCGTCGAAGCAGCCTATGAAAAAGCGCTGGCGGATGCACGGGCGGAAGCCGGCAAGGTTCTGAATGACGCCCGGGCCGAAATCACGGCGGATATCGATGCCCAAAAGGCGGCGCTTGATGCCAGGCTAGCGGAAAAAACAGGTGCGGCACAGGCGGAAATCAAAGCGGCCATAGAGACTGCGCTGAAAGAGCTTGAGACGGTGGCCCAGGATGCCTGCGCGGCTATTGTGGTCAAGCTCATCGGCAACAAAGCTGATGGTAAAAAGGTTGCAGCCGCGGTGCATAATGCCACGGAAAATGCCAATGCGGGAAACGGATAATGGATGCAGTTCTTCACGATCCGACTTTCTGGGTGGCGGTTGCTTTTGTTGGTTTTCTCGCCATTCTATGGCATTTTAAGCTTCACTGGAAAATCGGCGCGGCTCTGGATGCCCGCTCGGACCGCATCAAAACGCAGATCGACGAAGCCCGGGCGCTGAAGGAAGACGCTCAGGCGCTGCTGGCGCAGTTCAAACGCCGGCAGAATGACGCCGCGAAAGACGTTGCCGCCATCATTTCCCTGGCGAAAGAGGAAGCAGCCCTGTTTGCCGAAGAGGCGAGAGTTCAGTTTGAAGAAGCCGCCGCACGCCGGACCAGAATAGCGGAAGAAAAAATCGTCCAGGCCCACACCAACGCCGTGAAGGATGTACAGGCTGTGGCGGCGGAAATCGCCGTGCGCGCCGCCCGCCAGGTCATTACCGATCATATCGCCAAAGAAGGCGATGCCGCGCTGGTGGAAAAGACCATCGCCAGCCTCGATAAGCGCCTGCATTAAACTCCGCCCTTCGATACGCCTCTCCGGAACTGCTCATAAATCCTAGAGAAACACGTCCCGCTCCGCCCATTTTTCCCACTGATAGTCAAAAATACGGCTGATGGAGCTGCCGTCCCAGTGAAATCTGAGATAGCGTTCCCTGGCTGGGATCCCCATCGTTCGGGGGCGCATGGCGGCAATGGCGGGGTGCCCCTGATTACGGACACTCGGAAAAAGGATGCCGTCTTCACCAGCCAGATAGACAGCTTCGCCCAGTTGCCGGCTGACGCTGTATTTATCGGGATCAAGATCGTCCGCCTGACCGGCCGCCAGCTTACGAAAGTTTCCGGAAATCGTGCCCGCCATCACCTGCATATCCTCATCATGGGGCGGATCACTGGCTGCAGCGTAAAACTGCCCGAGATGATAGCAGCTTTCCTGCACCGCCGTCCCCAGCCGGTCGGCAACATAACAGACCCCGAAACGGCCATCGGAAAACCGGGAACCATTGGGATTAATATGGATAAAGGGCGCCATGGCCCGGCTTGCGCCCGGGCCGGTAACCCGTTCCCCCTCAGGAACAATGCTGATCGCCCCCATTTCCTGGCGGACGCGGGGATCGGTCAGCCTTTCGATTTCAGTCAACAGGTCCGCCGATTCGGGATTACCGGTCAGACGCTCGAAAATCCGCGTCGGGGGAAAGCGTGCCGGAAGGACGCGGCAGGCCTTCGCCCAGCGCACCGGCGTAAGGGGAAAAGACGTTAGTTCCATCCGCCGCGCACCCCGTCGAGATATTGCCGGACAGTGTAGAGGTCGGCGATATCGCCGCCCAGCATACGGTCAAGCGGCGCGCAGCCGCCAAAATGCCGGTTTGGCCGCCGCACCCAGCCATCGGCCAGCTGTTCGTTGGCATAGAGAATGTCGAGCGCCTTGAAGATGCCGAGTATATAACTGATGCGGCTGAGCGTATCGGCAGGGAGCCTGCCAACCTTACCGGCCTTCCAGTTGTAGAAGGTGCGACGGCTTGGCGAGCCCAGCAGCACCATCGCCGCCTCATTCTTCACGCCCCATAATTCCATAATCCGCATAAAACCGGATACTGCTATATCTGCACTTTTATTCGATAAAATGGTATTAGTTACACTATCTTCCTGAGTATTTGATGCTATCATTAGAAATTCCTTAATCCATAATGTGCATATATATACTAAATCTCCCTATATATCAATTTAATGCAGAAAAGGGTTCGGCTGACACAAACCGAACCCTTTAAAGACTTCAGGCGGGTGAAATTATTCGGCGGCGGCCCGCTGTTCCGGCGGGGTCCAGCGCAGAACAGGATTACGGGCGGCCCTGGTTTCATCCAGACGCTGCAGCGGTGCAAGATAGGGAGCGCCGGAAAAACGGGCCGTATCGCCGCTTTTCGCAGCCCTGGTCAAAGACCGCATCATCCCGATGAAGGTATCTATACTGTCCTTGCTCTCCGTCTCCGTCGGTTCAATCAGCATAGCGCCATGCACCACCAGCGGGAAATACATGGTCATGGGGTGGAAGCCTTCGTCGATCATCGCCTTGGCGAAATCGAGCGTTTCAACCCCGGTCCCTTTCAGGAAGCGGTCATCGAACAGGCATTCATGCATGCACGGGCCGTCAAAGGACGGAGTCATCACATCCTTGAGACTGGCCATCACATAATTGGCGTTAAGAACGGCATCTTCCGCCACCTGGCGAAGGCCGTCAGAGCCGTGACTCATCATATAGGCCAGAGCCCGGATGAACATGCCCATCTGGCCATGGAATGCGGTCAGGCGGCCCAAGGCGGTGTCATCGGCATCCGGGTGCTCCTTGATCTTGAAGGCGCCGTTTTCCTCAACCACATAGGGCAGCGGCGCGAAGGGGGCCAGCGCCTCGGAAAACACCACCGGCCCTGAGCCCGGCCCGCCGCCGCCATGAGGCGTGGAGAAGGTTTTATGCAGATTGATATGCATCGCATCAACGCCGAGATCACCGGGCCGCACCCGGCCAACAATGGCGTTAAAATTAGCGCCGTCACAGTAAAAGAGCGCGCCCGCGTCATGCACCGCATCGGCCAGCTTGGCGATTTCATTTTCAAACAGCCCGCAGGTGTTGGGATTGGTGATCATCACGGCGGCGGCATCTTCATTCAGTTCCGCCTCAAACGCCGCGAGATCGACGCGGCCGCGGGAATCGGCGGGGATGGCTTTGACGCCATAGCCGCAAAGCGCGGCTGTTGCCGGATTGGTGCCATGGGCCGATTCCGGCACCAACACAGTTTTCCGGGCATTGCCGCGGGCTTCCAGCGCCGCGCGGATCGCCATCAGACCGCACAACTCGCCATGCGCACCGGCTTTGGGCGACATGGCCACCGCCGGCATTCCGGTGAGGGTTTTCAGCCAGTGAGCCAGCTCCTGCATCAGACGCAGCGATCCCTGCACCGTGGATTGCGGCTGCAAAGGATGAACATCGGCAAGGCCCGGCACCCGCGCCATTTTTTCATTCAGCCGCGGATTATGCTTCATGGTGCACGAACCCAGCGGGTACATGCCCATATCGATGGCGTAATTCTTACGGCTGAGGCGGGAATAATGGCGAACGGCCTCCGGCTCCGACAGGCCCGGCAGACCAATCGGCGCATGCCGTTCAAGACCGCCAAACGCAGGATCAAATTTGCCGGGATCGGCAAAATCAACGCCGGTGCGCGACGGATCGCCCACTTCAAAGATCAGCTTTTCCTGCTGTTCGAGCCCGCGATGGCCGGTAAAGGTTTCAATGCTGTCCGCATTGCCCGGAATATTATCAGCACGGCTGGCCCGTCCCTGACTATTCATGCTCATGCCAGCTCTCCCTTAAGTGCCTCAACCAGTGCGGCGATATCCTCAGACGTGACCATTTCGGTCGCCGCCAGGATCAACAGATTTTCAAGATCGGGGTCACCGGGATAGAGCCTTGAGGCCGGAACCCCCGCAAGGATATCCTTCGCCGCCAGCGCTTCGACCACCGGCTCCGCCGCTTTCGGCAAGACAGCGGTTATTTCGTTGAAAAAGGCCTCATTGAGAATTTTGACGCCCGGCACATCCGCAAGCCGCGCCTTCAATTCCAGCGTCTTTTTGTGATTGATCGCGGCAACCCGGCGCAAACCGGCTTCGCCCAGCAACGACATATGGATGGTAAAGGCAAGCGCGCACAGCCCGGAATTGGTGCAGATATTGCTGGTCGCCTTTTCGCGCCGGATATGCTGCTCCCGGGTTGAAAGGGTCAGCACATACCCCCGTGCGCCGGTGGCGTCAACGGTCTCGCCGCAGAGGCGGCCTGGCATATGGCGGATATATTTCTGTTTACAGGCAAAAAGGCCGAGATACGGCCCGCCGAAATTCAGGCCGTTGCCGATGCTCTGGCCTTCGCAAACAACGATATCGGCGCCCATTTCACCGGGCGACATGATGGCCCCCATGGATATCACTTCCGTAACGACCACGATCAAAAGCCCGCCGGCCGCGCGCACCGCATCCGCGAGAGGACGAAGATCATGGACATGGCCAAAGAAATCCGGATTCTGCATCACCACACAGGCCGTATCCCCATCGACCGCGGCAATCAGGGCGTCTATATCGTCCCCCGGCGCGGCCGGCTTGGGGGCAAAGCTGATCAGTTCGTCATCGGTATGTTTGGTTTCCGTCCGGGCGACGCTGATATAATGAGCATGCAGCCCGCCGGAGATCAGCGCTTTTTTCCGCCGGGTCACCCGGCGCGCCATCAAAACCGCTTCCGCGCAGCCGGTGGAGCCGTCATACATGGAGGCATTGGCGACTTCCATGCCGGTCAGCTGCGCGACCTGGGTCTGGAATTCAAACAGACTCTGGAGTGTGCCCTGGCTGATTTCCGGCTGATAGGGGGTGTAGGACGTAAGAAATTCACCGCGCTGAATCAAATGGTCGACAGACGCCGGAACATGGTGCCGGTAAGCGCCGCAGCCGACAAAAAAAGGCACGGCGCCCGCCTGGGTGTTTTCTTCCCCAAGACCGCGGAAATAACGGTCAATTTCCAGTTCTCCTGCGTGAAGAGGCAGATCGACCAGATCTTTCAGACGCGCCTTTTCCGGCACATCACAAAACAGATCATCAACGGATTTAATGCCGATTTTCGCCAGCATCTCCCGCCGGTCGGCATCCGTGTGAGGTAAATAACGCATTCCATCCACTCCTGTAAAATCTTACTTTTTTGGTTTGACGGCCTTGAACCGCAGCCGGATATAATCGGCGGTCCAGTCTCCGCTTTCATCCATCAGGTCCGGTTTTGCCAATTCGATTGCCTTTTCCATGACAGCCTGCCGCTGGTCTTCCCCTATAGAGGCAAAAAACCGGCCGCCAAAAGTTTCATACCAGCCTTTCAGTCCCGCCGGCAGCGGAGTCGGTCTCGGCACAATGGCAATATGATCAACCACGAAGCCGGCGCCTTCCAGCACCGCGCTATATTCCTCCGCCGTGGGATAATATTTATGATCGGGCGGCAGGGCGGCGCCGGTGACCATCTCAAAGGCTGCGCGAACGGCGACCCGGATCGCGGCGACATTGCCGTGACCACCAAATTCACCAACGAAACGTCCGCCGGATTTCAAGGCCCGAAAAACGCCTGCGGCGACCTTTTCCGCATCCGGCATCCAGTGCAAAGCCGCATTGGAAAAAACCGCGTCGAATTCCCCGTCGAAACTCAGATTTTGCGCATCGCCAACCGTGGCATCAATACCTCTGCCCGTCGCGACCGCAACCATATCCGCGGAACTGTCGATCCCGGCAACGCCGGCCTCGGCGGCGACAATTTTTTCGCTCAGTACCCCGTCGCCGCAACCAATATCCAGAATATGCTCGCCCGCCTGCGGGGCCAGCAAATCCAGCGCCACAGCCCCCAATGCGGAAACATATCCCGCCTGCGCCGCATAACGCGACGGCTGCCAGGATTGTCGTTCCCTGAATTTTGTGCCGGGTGTGATCTGCAAAATCCGGCTTACTTAATCGAGATCTTTGACGAATTCTTCATACTGGTCCTCGGTCATCAATTCATCAAGCTGTCCGGCATCATCCATCCTGATTTTGAAAAACCAGCCGGCGTCGTCCGCCGACTGATTGACCAACGACGGATCATCATTCAGGGTGACATTGACTTCCGTCACTTCACCGTTAACCGGCGCATAAATTTCGCTTGCGGCCTTTACGGATTCAACTACGGCGGCTTCATCCCCTTTGATGAAAACCGCGCCGACATCCGGCAGTTCCACAAACACCACATCGCCAAGGGCCTTTTGGGCATAATCGGTGATCCCGACCGTTCCCACATCGCCATCAACGCTGATCCATTCATGGTCTTCTGAATATCTCGTCGTGCTCACCCTTCATTCCTCCCTTGGTTATTGAGGTTTACGATAAAAACGTTTTTCGACAAACGGCATGGGGGCGACTTTCGCCGGCAGGATTTTGCCGCGGACCGACAGACCAATTTCCGTCCCGTTTTCAGAAAATTCCCGGGGCACATAGCCCATAGCAACCGGGCCGCCGAATGTGGGGCCGAAGCCGCCCGACGTGACCGTGCCGATCACAGCGCCATCGCCATCAACAATATCGGTTCCTTCCCGGGCGGGCTGCCGGCCATTAGGCAGAATACCGACCAGCTTTTTGGCAACCCCTTCCGATAATTCCCGCAGGATACGCCCGGCGCCGGGGAAATCGGCCCGCTCGCGCCGGACTTTCGGCACGGCCCAGGCGATATTGCCCTCAACCGGGCTTTTGCTTTGATCGATGTCATGGCCGTAAAGGCAAAGCCCTGCTTCCAGCCGCAGTGAATCGCGGGCGCCAAGGCCGATGGATTCGACCTCGTCATGGCTGAGGAGCAGGCGCACAATGCGGACCGCGTCTTCTTCCGCGACGGAAATCTCGAACCCGTCTTCGCCGGTATAGCCTGAGCGGCCCATATGGCAGTCAGCGCCATCAATTTCAGCCCGGATGGCGTTCATGAAGCCGACTTCCTCAAGACCGGGAACATGGCGGGACAAAACCTCCGCCGCTTTCGGGCCCTGCAGCGCCAGGAGAGCCCGGTCATCAAGCCGTTCCAATGTGGCCTTTCCCTTCAAAGAAGAAGCGATATGGGCAAAATCCTCTTCCTTGCAGGCGGCGTTCACCACCAGATAAAGGGTTTTCGGATCCACAGCCAGGCGCGTCACCATCAGATCATCCATAATGCCGCCTTCGGCGTTCAGAAGAACCGTGTAGCGCATCTGGCCCGGCTTCAGCCCGGCAATATTGCCCGGCACCAGCGTTTCCAGAAGGACGGCGGCATCTTCATCTGTCCCGGGCTTGAGCAAGGCCTGTCCCATATGGGAAACATCGAACAGTCCGGCCGCTTCGCGGGTGTGAAGGTGTTCTTTCATGATGCCGAGCGGAAACTGAACCGGCATTTCATAGCCGGCAAACGGCACCATCTTGCCGCCAAGTTCCACATGCAGATCGTAAAGCGGCGTGCGCTTCAGGGATGGGTCCAAAGTCATACTCTCTCCCGTGCAAGACGGCCAGCCACCCGCAAAATACGGATGACATACGCCCCCTCTGTCACGGGACCTGAGAGATTTGACCTCGCTTGCGAGGCTTACCCCTTCGGTGAGACTCTGTACAACGAGCCTGCTTTCCAGAGTTAGATGCCGGTGCGGTCCTTTGGCCTGAGAGTTTCCGGGGCGGTTGCTCCTTCGGCGCCGGTCGGGACCGGGCTCTCCCGCAGTCAGCTATGACCGTTTCCGGTCACTCCGGCATCATACGGCGGCCGGGAACCAAGTCAACGCTCACGTCGCATCAAATTTAACGGAGGAGATTATAGACCACTTCATTATCGGAAAGTTGAAAGCCGACAAGGAGTTCATAATCGTAGCGGCGCGCCTGTTCGATTTCCGGAATGTAGCTGGAAATG
The DNA here is from genome assembly GCA_021774625.1 of Alphaproteobacteria bacterium. GTDB lineage: Bacteria > Pseudomonadota > Alphaproteobacteria > Sphingomonadales > JAKSBY01 > JAJFIV01. The sequence continues at coordinate 151,323 of JAJFIV010000033.1, forward strand.
GTTTCCATTGACTGGGCGCGGAGCGAATCGGGGCCAAATGTGAGGGTGAGGTTGTAGATTTTTTTCGCCACGACCAGATTGTTATCGCGAATCACCGTAACGAAATAAGGAATGGTAACCGTATCACCCTGAGCAGCGGGGCCTTTCATGGCCGAAACCATAAAGGAAACCTTTCCTTCAACATCCGTCCCCTGGCTGCAGGTGCTTTTGACATTGGACATCAAGGCTGTATAGGCCACATCCGTCCGGTCCCGGCCCTCGCCTTCAAACAGGGTGATATCGCCGGTATACCCCATGATCGCCACGGCCGGACAACGGGTGATGGTCACTTCAAAGGGGTTTTTGTTGGCGTTACAGCTCACCAGAAAGAGCGACAGGCCAATAGCGGGGGCAACGCCTTTAAATTTAGCAATAGACTTCATCATTCAAAATACCATCACAATAATGAGACCAGTTTAAGGCAAACGGGCATGGGTGCCGTCGCACAGCGGCGCTTTTTCCGTCCGCTTGCAGCCGCAAAAATAAGCATCGCCTGTCGCCTTAGCCTTATGGGCCACCGGCTGAAATCCGGTTCCCGCATGGCTGCCGTCGCAAAAGGGCTGCTTTTTTGACCGCCCGCAGGCACACCACCAATAGGTCCTGCCTTCGACCACGCTTTCCTTAAAAGGCATTTTCTGACAGATAGGAGGCGATGCATTTTCCGCATTCGACATTTTCGGCTCCAGACGATACACAGACGCAATCAAGCGCGGCATCATAGGGAAGGCCTGCGCCAAGCACAAGCGATCAAAACCGGATTTCCATGGCAGTCTATACCAGCATAACGGAAAGCGAACTCCGCGGTTTTTTGCAAGGCTATGACCTCGGTGCCCTGAAAAGTTTTGAGGGGATTCAGGAAGGGGTGGAAAATTCCAATTTCAAGCTGGTTACCGACCGGGGCCCCTATATTCTGACCATCTTCGAGCGGCGGGTGCGTGAGGAAGATTTGCCTTATTTCCTCGGGTTGTCACGGCATTTATCGGAAAAAGGCATTTCCTGCCCCGATCCCTTTCCAGCAAAAAACGGCGCGATTATCGGCCGTCTGAAAGCGAAGCCCGCCGCCATTATCAGTTTTCTGGAAGGCAGGCCTGTTTGGCCCCCGGCAGAGGACCACTGCCGTCAGGCGGGGGAATTAGTGGGTCAAATGCAACTGGCCGGACAGGATTTCGCGCACAGCAGGAAAAATGATCTCGGCCTTGCCGGCTGGCATGATCTTATGGCAAAGACCCGCGACCGGGCGGACAAAATTGCACCCGGCCTGGCAGCCGCCATTGCTAAAGAGCTCGATTTTCTGCAGCGGAACTGGCCGCAGAATTTACCAAAAGGGGCGGTTCATGCGGACCTCTTTCACGACAATGTCTTTTTCAAAAACGCGCAGCTTTCCGGCGTCATCGATTTCTATTTCGCCTGCGATGATTTCTATGCCTATGATCTGGCGGTTACCCTGAACGCCTGGTGCTTTGGCGATGAGACGCATTTTGACCGGGAAAACGCCGCCGCCATGATCAATGGTTATCAGACCATCCGCCCATTCTCCGTTCAGGAAAAATCCGCCTTTCCTGTCCTGTGCCGGGGCGCCGCAATGCGCTTTCTTTTGACCCGGCTGTATGACACGCTGAATCGGGTCGATAAGGCCCTGGTGACTGTGAAAGACCCCCTTGCCTATCTTAATCGGCTGAAATTCCACCAATCCATCACCGGCTGGAGCGGCTATGGCTTTGTTTAAACGCAAACGGAAAGAAGTGCATATCTATACGGACGGCGCCTGTTCCGGCAATCCCGGTCCCGGCGGCTGGGGCGCTCTTTTGCTTTATAATGGTCATGAAAAGGAACTGAAGGGCGGCGAGAAGGAAACCACCAACAACCGCATGGAGCTGCGCGCCGCCATCGAAGCGCTGAAGGCGCTGAAAGGTCCCTGCAATGTGAAGCTTTCCACTGATAGCGTCTATGTGAAAGACGGCATCACCAAATGGATTCATAACTGGAAAAAAAACGGCTGGCGTACGGCCGCAAAAAAGCCGGTGAAAAACGCCGATCTGTGGCAGGATCTGGAAGACGTGCTGCAACATCACGACGTTTCCTGGCGCTGGGTCAAAGGCCATGCCGGCCACCCGGAAAATGAACGCGCCGATCAACTGGCGCGGGACGGGATGGAAAGGCATAGAGGATAGGCCGTCAATTCAGCCGCCGCAGTAAATAAGCTTGAATTGAAAGAATGCTAACCGTTGACTTTCCGGAATTTTCAATGCGCAATCGGTCTGCGTTAAAAAGCTGAATAACCTTTTGAGCCGCCTGAGTAGCCTGGGCACGCCATTTCGATCACGCCAGTCAGAAAAAATTTCATCCAGACGCCCAAGATCCGTATTGACCTGATCAAGAAGCGGATTGAGAGTATCTATTTCCAAGGGCGGGTCCGGCGGAAGATCGCGCGGGCTGGCATGATAGATACAGGAAAACAAGTTACAAAAATTCTACTTTTGTTACTTGTTTTGTCTGTTCTCCGCCGCCTTCACCTGCAGGGCGGCACCGACAACGCTTGTGACTTCAACGATTGTCCCTTCGGCAATATCGGGTCCGTGGGCGAGCCACTGGGAATCGCCGACTTTGACCTTGCCGGAACCGTTCTCGATAGCCTCAATCACCTTATAGCGCTGGCCGATCATGGCCGTGCCGCGCTGATTGAGATTGCTGTCGCTGGTCGGTGTCGGGTGTTTTTGGATAAAATTCCGCCCGGCGAAAACGGAAATGATCGCCAGTACCGAGTAAATCACCAACTGCAGCTGCCAGGAAAGATCGGCGAGGATAAGGACAATCACGCCGGTCACCGCAGCGGCGATGCCGAGCCAGAGGAAGACCACGCCCGGGACCAGCATTTCCAGCACCAGAAGGACAACCGCGGCGATAAACCAGGTCCAGTAACTCAGGGTGAAATCGTCAAAAATACCCATGCCCGTCTTATGCTCCGCTGTCAGGGATGCGTCCCGGATTGGCCGGTTTAGGCGCACTGCCGGCGCTCTTGCCGCCGAGTTCCCGCAACAGTTCGGATATCCCGCCGATGGAGCCGATCACTGAGGAGGCTTCAAGCGGCATGAAAACCAGTTTCTGATTGGGGGAGACGGCAAATTCCTTGAGCGCATCGACATATTTCTGGGCGACAAAGTAATTGATCGCCTGGCGGTCGCCCTTGGCGATGGCGTCAGAGACCATCTGGGTTGCCTTGGCTTCGGCTTCGGCCTCCCGCTCCCTGGCTTCGGCGTCCCGATAGGCCGCTTCGCGGCGGCCTTCCGCTTCCAGGATCGCCGCCTGCTTTTCGCCCTCCGCGCGGAGGATTTCCGACTGACGATCGCCTTCCGCTTCCAGAATGGTCGCCCTTTTTTCCCGCTCCGCCTTCATCTGGCGGGCCATGGCATCGACAATATCCCGCGGCGGAACGATATCCTTGATCTCGATCCTGGTGATTTTGATGCCCCACGGACTGGTGGCGTCGTCAACCACACTGAGCAGCCGGGCATTGATCTGATCCCGCTGCGACAACAGTTCATCAAGATCCATCGAACCCATAACCGTCCTGAGATTGGTGGTGGTGAGGTTGAGAATCGCGATCACCATTTCGCGGACTTCATAGGCGGCCTTGGCGGCGTCCAGCACCTGGAAAAACACCACGCCGTCGACCCGGACCATGGCATTATCCTTGGTAATGACTTCCTGACCGGGAATATCCAGCACCTGTTCCTGCATATTCATCTTCGCGCCGATGGTATCCACATAGGGAATGATCACATGGAAACCGGGTTTCAGAACCTTGATGAAACGGCCAAACCGTTCCACCGTAAATTCAAAACCCTGACTGACCGTGCGAACACCCATAGCGACGGTGAGCACTGCCAGAACAGCCAGAACAATGACGAAAATCATTGAAAGCGAAATCATCCAACCCCTCCTTAGTTAGACCGCCCCCCACAGGCAGCTGTGAATTATATATTGGGACTTAACCGTTCAATTTCAAGCGATTAGCCTAGAGCTGGGTCAGGGCATGCTCGGCGCTGGAGACCTGAAAGGCGCCGGAATCCTCGATATTCAGCGTGGTCACGGCGCCGTCTTCGACAATCATGGAAAACCGTTTGCCGCGGATCCCCATGCCGAAACCGCTGCCGTCCATTTCCAGCCCCAAGGCCCTGGTAAAATCGCCATTTCCATCGGCCAGCATCAGGACCTTGTCGCCAACCCCCTGGTCCTTGCCCCAGGCCCCCATCACAAACGCATCATTCACGGCCAGACAGGCAATGGTGTCGACGCCCTTGGCCTGGAAATCACTGGCATGCTGGACAAAGCCGGGCAGATGTTTGGCGGAACAGGTGGGCGTAAAAGCCCCCGGCACCGAAAACAGCATGACTTTCTTGCCGCTGAAAATTTCAGCCGTAGTAATCGGCTGCGGCCCTTCCGCCGTCATATGGGAAAGGGTTGCGGCTGGAATTTTATCGCCTGTCTGTATGGTCATCAGTATCCCCTGTTTTTGGAGTGAGTCTGCAAAAGCAAGAATAGGGCAACTGTGAAAAAAGACAATCAGGCTTTTCGATCAATCGAAGGTTATTCGCCGCTCGATCGCCTGGCCCAAACCGTCAGTCAGGGTGATGGTGACGGGATGCCCCGCCAGATCTTGTGTCGCAATGCCTTCAAAAACACTGACCGCCACCCGGGCCTCAGCGCCATCACCGCGCAAGGCAATCTGCGGTTTTCCAAAGGCGAATTCCGGCCCTGCTTCCACCATGACATCTGCAGCCGTCAACGGCTGGTTTGCCTTGATATCAAGTGAAAGTATCTGGTTGCCGGCGGGACCGCGCAGGCTGGCAGTTTCTATGGCAAGTCCCGAACCCGTATCTTCGCCCGCTGACGGGACCAGAGACAATGCCTGATAGATCGGCTCGGCATAGGGGGTGCGCTCATCGGCAAACTCGGCAGGCGGCAAGGTAAGCTGATAATTCGCTTCATAGGGGATGCAGACATCGCTGCACACCATATAGGTCATGCGCAATTTCACATGGGCCGGTTTCAATGGGTCAACAAAACTCAGCCGGACCGGCATAATGACTTCTTTGTCATATCCGAAGGTTTCTATCCCGAACAGGGTAAAGCGATGCGGCAGAGGATAGAATACCTCCGCGGCGGTGATATTTTCCGATCCCTCCCAGGAAAAAACCGGCGGTAAACCCGCCTCGCCTGGCGTCCGCCAATAGGTTTTCCAGCCGTCTTCCATTTGCACCTGCCAGCCGATATAAAGCGATTCCCGGTCCGGCGCGATGCTCTTATAGCTTGAGATCAGGCGGGATTTGACCGCATCTTCCGATACCCAATCGGAAGCCTCATCCGCAGCGGCGCTAAAGGGAAAGGGCGCCATGAAGGCGGTTAAAGAAAAACCGGCAATAGATGCAAGAGTGAACTTCATAGAGGAAATATAGAACGCTTTGCGCAAAATACGACCGGATTTTTACGCCCGGCCCGTAAAAAAATCGTGATGATTCCAGCGAAAATGGATGCATAGCCCCTTGTTTCCCGGCGCGAAACACCCCATCATAGCGGTATGATCTATCTCCCTCTGAATCGATTCAGTCATGTCTGACGACGGTTATCTCGAAGGAAAACTGTTACTCGCCATGCCGGGCATGACGGATCCGCGCTTTGACCGGACAGTCATTTATATCTGTTCGCACACGGCCGAGGGCGCGATGGGGCTGGTGATCAACCGCCTGATAAACAATCTGACCTTTGAACAGCTTCTGGAGCAATTAAACATCGAAACCGAAGGGCCGGTCAGCGATATCCCCCTGCATGCCGGAGGGCCGGTGGAAACGGGCCGTGGTTTTGTGCTGCATTCCGCCGACTATGTCCATGATTCAACCCTGATTGTCAGCCAGACCCTGGCGCTAACCGCGACCGTGGATGTTCTGCGCAATATTGCCGAAGGCCGCGGGCCGCGCCATCACCTGCTGGCGCTGGGCTATGCCGGCTGGGCAGCCGGCCAACTGGAACAGGAAATCCAGGCCAACGGCTGGCTGACGGCGGAAGCCGACGAGGAAATCGTCTTTTATACCCATGTCGAAGACAAATGGCCGCGCGCCATGGCGATGCTGGGAGTCGATGTTTCCATGCTGTCGACAACGGCGGGGCATGCCTGATTTCTTGCTGTAGCCATCCTTCGATCCATCCGCGTTTTGCCGGAGCCGTATCTTAATAGGAATATTCGTCGAACACCTTTGAAACATTGCCCTGCCAGCGCCCGTGATAGGCTTCCAGCAGTTCGTCGGCCGGGGTTTTTCCGGTTTCCACGCTTTCGAAGAGCGTGGCCAGGAAACCCTGCTCGGTGTCGCCGGATGAGTTGAGACGCGCGCGCGCCTTGAGGCCGTGATCGGCGATCTTCAGAACCTGGCGGGCGAGGTCATTCAGCGTACCGCCGCGCCAGGGGGCATCGAGCGCCAGTTTCGGCACGGACATGCGGAGTTTCTGCATCTCCTCCACCGTCCAGTCCCTGCAAAGATCCCAGGCGGCATCGAGAGCGGACTGATCATACAACAGCCCGGCCCAGAATGCCGGAAGCGCGCACAGTCGGGACCACGGCCCGCCATCCGCGCCGCGCATTTCGAGAAAGGTTTTCAGCCGCACTTCGGGGAAAATCGTCGTCATGTGATCTTCGAAATCACCGAGGGTCGGTTTCTGACCAGAATAGGCGGCCAGCCGGCCATCAAGGAAATCATGAAAGGACTGGCCCGATGCATCGATGTAGCCGTCGCGATAGACGAAATACATGGGCACATCGAGCACATAATCCACATAGCGCTCGAACCCGAAGCCGTCTTCAAACACAAAGGGCAGCATGCCGGTGCGGTCGGGGTCGGTATCGGTCCAGATATGACTGCGGTAGGATTTGAAGCCGTTGGGTTTGCCTTCGGTGAAAGGCGAATTGGCGAACAGCGCCGTCGCCACCGGCTGCAGAGCGAGTGCGACCCGGAATTTTTTCACCATATCGGCTTCCGAAGAAAAATCCAGATTGGTCTGAACGGTGCAGGTGCGGAGCATCATGTCAAGACCGAGCGTGCCTTTTTTCGGCATATAGGAGCGCATGATATTATAGCGCGCCTTGGGCATGATGGGTACGTCTTCCCGCCTGAGAAAGGGGTGAAAGCCAAGCCCCAGAAAGCCGATTTTCAGCACATCGCCGATGCTCTTTACCTGCGCCAGATGGGTATGGACCTCATCACAGGTCTGATGAATGGTCTCCAGAAGACCGCCGGATAGTTCCAGCTGTCCGCCCGGCTCCAGCGAGACCGAAGCCCCATCCTGTTTGAGGGCAATCACATTTTCACCCTCGAGAACCGGCTGCCAGCCGAATCTCTGCAGTCCATGCAGGACATCCCGGATTCCACCTTTTTCCGGGTAGGAAAGCGGGGCATGGCCGTCAAGATGAAAACAGAATTTTTCGTGCTCGGTCCCGATACGCCACGCCTCTTTGGGCTTGCAGCCAGCGCTCAGCAACTCCACAAGCTGGGATTTGTGCTCAATCGGCCGGGACCGGGTTTGGGATGAATTGGGTGTGCCTGTCATAACTTCGCTTAATGAATCCTTGTGGCGCATGCAAGCAAGAGATTCTAACTTTTGCAAAAAGAATAATTATCCGAAGACCGCATTCCAGACGGCAAGGGCGGCAATGGCTGCTGTGTCGGCGCGCAGAATGCGTTTGCCCAGAGAGACCGCTACGGTTTGCCGCAGGCTCCTTATTTTTGCCCGCTCTTGTTCAGTAAAGCCGCCTTCGGGACCGATCAGAATGGCCCATTTTTCGACGGCGGGATCTTTCTGAAGCGCCTCCAGGACAGGCGGACAATCGCCGCCTTCATCGCAAAAAATGAGGGTCCGGTCCTGCGGCCAGCCGGATAAGACGGCCTCCAGTTTTCGCAAAGCCCCGACTTCGGGCACCATCAGTCTGCCGCATTGCTCGGCGGCTTCGCGGGCATTGGCCGCCATGCGGCCCTTATTGACGCGGCTGACCGCCGTATTCCGGGTCAGGACCGGCAGAAGCGCCGAAACGCCCAGCTCGGTCGCTTTCTGCGCCATAAAATCGATGGGCGTTTTTTTGATAGGGGCGAATACCAGCCAAAGGTCCGTCTCTTTGGCCTGAGGGCGGATTTGATTCGCCACCGCCAGAATACTGACTTTTTTTGAAGCCGTGGCAAGACTGGCGGACCATTCCCCATCCCGGCCATTAAACACCCGGACTGTATCTCCCGCTTTCCGCCGCATCACGGCGGTGAGATAATGGGACTGATCGCGGCTGAGCGGCAGAATTTCTCCTGCGGCCAGATCATCGGTGACGAAAAGCCGGATGCCGGAAAGCGACTCCATGATTGACAGCCCTGTGTCATTGACGGTTAGGTGCCGTGAAAGTATGAAAAAGCAGGGCCGATGTCCAACAGTGAAATCAATATAGCGGATGCCGCGAAAGGCAATTGGGTCGACCGGTTTGCCCCGCCCTGGGCCCTACCCTACCTTCGGCTTGCCCGCCTCGACCGGCCGATCGGGGCGTGGCTTCTGATGTGGCCCTGCTGGTGGGCGGTGGCGTTGGCCGGCGGATACCGGCAGTGGGAATTTTTTCTGCTGTTTCTGCTCGGCGCCTTTGTCATGCGCGGCGCTGGCTGCACCTATAACGACATACTGGACCGCGATTATGATGCGCGGGTGGAACGGACAAAAAACCGCCCGATTCCGGCGGGTCAGGTCAGTGTCAGGGCTGCTGCCGTCTTTATGGTCATGCTCAGCCTGACCGGCCTCCTGATCCTGCTGCAATTCAACGGCCTGACGATTCTGCTGGGCATCGGCTCCCTTGGTCTGGTCGCGATTTATCCTTTGATGAAGCGCGTGACCTACTGGCCGCAGCTATTCCTCGGGCTTGCCTTTTCCTGGGGCGCGCTGATGGGCTGGAGTGCTGTGACCGGTACTCTGCCCCCGGCGGCCTTCACGCTCTATTTCGGGTCGATTTTGTGGGTGATCGGCTATGATACCATCTACGCCCTGCAGGACAGCGAGGACGATGCGATCATCGGCGTCAAATCCACCGCGCGCAAGTTCGGCCGGAAGAAAGTAAAGCTGGCGCTCAGTCTGCTTTATGGAGCGGCCGTGGCCCTGTTCGCCCTCACGGGCGTACTGAGCCAAACGGGCCTGTTATATTTCGCCGGCTTCACGCTCTTCGCCGGCCATCTGGCCTGGCAGATCGTCCACCTTGATATTGACAATGTCGAGGATTGCCTCAAAACCTTCAGATCCAACCATCCGGCAGGGATGATCTTCTTCATCGCCGCAATGGCGGGGAATTGGTTATAAATATTGTCACATATAAAACAGTCCTCTAGGGTCCCGCCATGTCCTACTCATCACTCCGTGATTTCATTGCCCATCTGGAACGGGAGAATCTGCTGGTCCGGGTGACGGAGCCGGTGTCGTCTCATTTGGAAATGACGGAGATTCAGACCCGCGTGATTGCCGGGGGCGGCCCGGCCATTCTGTTCGAGAATGTGGAGAACGGGCAGGGTGAAAAATCTGATATGCCGGTGCTGGTCAATCTGTTCGGGACTGTCGAGCGGGTGGCTATGGGCATGAACCGCAAGCCGGAAGATTTGCGCGCGCTTGGGGAAACGCTTGCTTTTCTGCGCCAGCCCGAGCCGCCCGGCGGCTGGAAGGAAGCGCTCGATCTGATGCCCATTGCCCGGCAGGTCATGGCCATGTCGCCGAAAACAGTGAAAAAGGCGGCCTGTCAGGAAATTGTACTAACCGGCGATAAGATTGATCTTGGCCGGCTTCCGGTCCAGACCTGCTGGCCCGGCGAACCGGCCCCCCTGATCACCTGGCCGCTGGTGGTCACAAAGGGGCCGTCCGACAAACGCGAGGATGATTATAATCTTGGCATTTACCGCATGCAGGTGACCGGGAAAAATAAAACCCTGATGCGTTGGCTTAAACATCGGGGCGGCGCCCAGCATCACGCCCGCTGGGGCAATGAACGGCCGGAAGCTTTGCCCGCCGCCGTCGTGATCGGCGCTGATCCGGGAACGATTCTGGCGGCCGTCACGCCCGTGCCGGAAACTCTGTCAGAATATAAATTCGCCGGGCTGCTGCGCGGGAAAAAGCTGGAGTTGACCGATTGCAGGACCGTGCCCCTGAAGGTGCCGGCGGCGGCGGAAATTGTGCTGGAAGGCCATGTCTCGCTGGAAGACTATGGCGATGAAGGACCCTACGGCGATCACACCGGCTATTATAATTCTGTGGAATCCTTCCCTGTTTTCACCATTTCCGCCATCACCATGCGCAGGGATCCCATTTACCTGTCCACATATACCGGCAGGCCGCCGGACGAGCCAAGCGTGCTGGGCGAGGCTTTGAATGATGTTTTCGTCCCCCTGATCACCCGGCAATTTCCGGAAATCACCGATTTCTGGCTGCCGCCCGAAGGCTGCTCCTACCGCATCGCCGTGGTGTCCATGAAGAAAGCCTACCCCGGCCACGCCAAGCGGGTGATGATGGCGGTATGGTCCTACCTGCGCCAGTTCATGTATACAAAATGGGTGATTGTGGTGGATGACGATATCAATGCCCGGGACTGGAAGGACGTTATGTGGGCAATTTCCACCCGCATGGACCCGGCGCGGGATATCACCGTCATTGAAAACACACCAATCGATTATCTGGATTTTGCATCGCCTGAATCCGGCTTGGGGTCAAAAATCGGCCTCGACGCCACCAACAAATGGCCGCCGGAAACCGCCCGGGAATGGGGCCGGGAAATCCGCATGACCAGAGACGTCATTGAAACCATCACAGAAAAATGGCCGCGCCTCGGGTTGCCTGGCGCTGGAAAGCCAATCTGGAAAGACTGAAAGCCTCACCAACGCACGGCACTTGGTCTGGACAGACCTTAGAGTCTTTTCTGATCAGGTTGACGCAATTTGATGGCTTGAGGTGGCTGTCCGGACAGGCACAGCCTGCAGTGCGATGCGGCGCATCGGTCAAAGGCCGTAACGCAGCCGGTCAGCCATCTCCGGTCACCGGAGGCCGGGTGCTTTTGTTCTGTGGCCCGCGTTGCCTTCCTTGGCCGATGCGCCGCATCGACCGGCGGAAGGCGCCTTGCCACAGAGCAAAATCCTTCCGATCAAATGGGTCAACCTAATCAGAAAAGACTCTAAGCCGCTGCTGGTGCTGCTATTTTCGTCAGTGAGGGCAGAACGGCATCCCAGCCCTCTTCACCAAAGGACTGCAGAAACTGCTTCTGGGCAATTCTCCAAAACGGAATAATTTCCCTTACCGTCTGAATGCCCTGATCACTGATAGATACCAATTTCTGCCTCCCGGTCCCTGGCTTCATAACAATCAGGCCCTTGCCGCGTAACAGTTTCAATTTTCTGGACAGGGTAGATTTGTCCATGACCATCGCATCGGCGAACTGGCCAAGCGGCATGGGGCCACGGCGAGCCAGTTCCACCAGTATGACGGCCTGCGTCGAGCGCAACCCGGTGGGCTGCAAGGCCTCATCGAATTGACGCGTTACTGCCCGTGCTGCTTTGCGCAGATTAAAACAGGCGCACGAATCCGAAGCGAACTCAACGCCCGCCCGCTCATTTTTGGATAAACGCGCATTCACTTCTCTCTCCCTTTCCCATCCAGCATAACATCTCCGGGCATTTAATTTATTGAAAGAAAATCACCGCTCCCAAACACGTTTAAAATAACCAGAAAGAAGTCAGGTTTGCATTATCTCACAAAAACGTGATCATAACCAGTGAAGCCGTGAACAGTCAAATCAATTAAATGATGTATAGTCAACGTGCCTTTCGATGCAAGCGATCATTTTTTGATCACTCGGTGGATCCGGAAACATTTTTCCGGCATTCATAGAAGAGCTGGTTCAGCACTTCCAAGTCGTAATGGTTCCCTGCACCTCCTTCAGCTCCCGCTTTTTAGCGGGAGCTTTTTTATGATCGCGATACCGCAAAACTTGACAGAGGCCTGCAAACAGGCTTTCCCTCCTTGCTAAATTTATGAAGGCAGGTTTAGCATGAAGAGTGGGAATACGGCCTATCACGAAACTGTCCGGGATGTGATCGGACAGGCCCTCAAACGGGGGGCAGATGCAGCGGATGCAATATTTTTCGACGGGGCGTCGGTTTCCGTCTCCTGCCGGCTCGGTGAAGTTGAACATATCGAACGCTCGGAAAGCCGAGACCTGGGCCTTCGGGTGTTTATCGGCAAAAGGCAGGCCATTATCTCCACCTCCGATATCAGCCGGCAGGTGATCACACCCCTCATTGACCAGGTGATTGCCATGGCAAGAGCGGCGCCGGAGGATCCTTATTGCGGACTTGCCGATAAAGAATTTTTATGCGGCGCACCGCCAACGAATCTGGATCTGACGGACGCCACAGAGCTGACGGCGGAACAGCTGACCGAAATTGCAAAGGAAGCGGAAGCGGCCTCGCTTGCCGTTCCGGGGGTCAGTAATTCCGAAGGAGCCGGCGCCAGCGCCGGAAATACCGGCATCCATCTGGCAACCAGTGACGGATTTGAGGAAGCTTACCGGACATCCAGCTTTTCTGTTTCCGCTTCGGTTCTGGCAGGATCGAACAGGGGAATGGAGCGGGATTATGATTATTCTTCAACCCGGCATTTTTCCGATCTCACGCCCGCCGCCGTTATTGGCCGGATTGCCGGCGAACGTGCCGTAAAAAGGCTCAATCCGAAAAAGGTCAAAACCTGCCAGGCGCCTGTCCTGTTCGACCCGCGCGTTTCAAACAGCCTGATCGGTCATTTTGCCAGCGCCATAAACGGCCAATCCATCGCCCGCAGGGCCAGTTTTTTAAAGGATCAGATGGGTAAAGCGGTGTTTGGCCCCAACATCGAGATTATTGATGATCCGCTTATGGCGCGGGGTCTTTCCTCAAAACCCTTTGATGCGGAAGGGGTCAGAACACAAAAACGAGTCCTGGTCGAAAAGGGGGTTCTGCAATCCTGGCTGCTGGACAGCGCGACAGCCACTCAACTCAGCCTGACCACCACCGGCCATGCCCGCCGGGGAACGTCAAGCGCACCGTCGCCGGGATCCAGCAACCTTTATCTGACGCCGGGCTCCCTCTCGCCCGGGCAATTGATGGCCGACATTCCGGGCGGGCTTTATGTCACAGAGCTAATCGGCATGGGCGTCAATCCGGTGACCGGCGATTACAGCCGTGGGGCGTCCGGATTCTGGATTGAAAAAGGCGAGATTGCCTATCCGGTCAGCGAAATCACCATCGCCGGAAATTTAAAGGATATGTTTAAGAACATGCGTCCTGCCAATGACCTGGAATTCCGCTATGGCACCAATGCGCCAACCCTGCGCATCGACGGTATGATGGTGGCCGGCTCTTGATCCACAGCCGTTACCAGGATGATTTTGACCTCGCCTCAGAAGCGGTCACAGAGGCGTCCGCCATTGCCATGAATTATTTCCGGGACACGCTGAAAAGCTGGGAAAAAAATCCCGGCGATCCGGTCAGTGAAGCGGATATCGCCATCGATAAATTTCTCAGGGAAAAATTGGCGGCCGCCCGGCCGGATTATGGCTGGCTGTCGGAAGAAACGATTGACGACCAGAGCCGCGTTACAGCGCAGCGGGTATGGGTAGTTGATCCCATTGACGGCACCCGGGCCTTTATACGCGGCCGCACCGATTTTTCCGTGTCAGTCGCTCTGGTGGAAAAAGGCGCGCCGGTTCTGGGCGTGGTTTCAAGCCCCGCCAATAACGCCTTTTACGCCGCTGCCCGGGGCGCCGGTTCAACCCTGAACGGTCAAATCATATCTATCGATATGCGCACAGAACTTGAAGACGGCACGCTGCCGGGGGATGCCGGCTTTTATCAGTCAGCCCGGCACTGGCCCGTGCCCTGGCCCGATCTTAATTTTGCGACCTGCAACTCCATCGCGCTGCGCATCGCCCGGGTGGCGTCCGGCGATTACGCTTCCATGATCACCGTGCGGGCGAAGAGCGACTGGGATATCGCCGCAGCCGACATCATTTTACAGGAAGCCGGCGGGAGTTGCCTGGATGAAGACGGCAGGCCGCTGGTCTATAATCAGGAACGGGCGCGGCATGAAAACATCATTGCAACGACGCCGGCCCTGAAACAGCCGATTCTGGATCGCCTCCAGCCCGCCCTCGCCCGGTGGCGGGCGGCAAAAAATCAGAAATAACGCTTCAGCGAAAATACCACACGGGCATCCGCGTTATCATTATTCCGGATGCTTGTATCATAATACATCAGGCCCGCTTCCCAGCTTTTATAGGTTGCGCGGGCGCCCAGTCCCCAATCCCATTTATCGGATGTGTTGCCGAACTCCTCATAACCGCCGCGGACAGCAAGTGTCAGCCAGGGCAGGGTGGGGATAGGGATATCCAGGTCGGAATAAAAATAGATCTTATCATTATTAAAGAGAATATTCTGGCCGCCCGGCGCATAGAGAACACCGCTGCGTACATAGGCAAGACCGAAATCGCGGCTGACGGAACCGCCAAACTCTATAAAGCCGTCTGATCCGGGATGACCGGGAAAACTGTCATAAATAATGGTCAGATCAACTTCGTAGGCGCCGAGCTGCTTGAAGAAACCGCCATAATATTCGAGCTCGACATCATCACCGAACGCATTATTGACCCGGGCGGCAAAAATGCCGGCATAGAAATTACTTTCGTGTGTAAGTGTGAAATTCCCAAGGCCGGAGACTTTTCCATTCGACGCCGAAATACCGCGATCCACATATTGCGTAACGAAGGCGATATCCGCGTCCAGCGTAACAGATTGCGCCTGCGCCGCCTGCGAAAATACGACCGCGCCAAGCATTATAAGGGTTATTTTTTTCATGGAAATTTTCTGCGTTGATTATTCTGTTTCAAGATCAACAAGCAGGCCTGGATCAATCCGTATATCCTGCCAGTTCATGCGCCAGTCCACATGGGCTCCAGTGGCGCGCCCAGACTGCCCTATTGTGGCAATAATATCGCCGCGTTTAATCTTATCCCCTGTCTTTACATCCACAGAATTGAGATGGAGTAAAGCGGAAAAAACGCCGAAACCATGATCGATAATGATCAGCCCGCCTTCAAAAAGGAAATCCGTTTCCGCCAGCACGATGGTGCCGGAGGCCGGCGCCTTGACCGGGGTGCCGACGGGAGCCGCTATATCAAGGCCATAATGCGGCGCGCGCGGTTTGCCGTTCAGAATACTCTGCGAACCGTAAACGCCGCTGATGCGACCCTCCGCGGGCAGGATAAATTCTTCCTCCCAGAAAAACTGATTGCTGAAAGCGGCGCGGGCCGCGCCAACCATGGCGGTTTCTTTCTTGCGCCGTTCGGCTTCTTCCGGCGGCACCGTGACCGTCCGTTCCGGCAGGCCGTCAACGCGGCGAATGTCGTACTCCCTGGGGGCAATGGAGAGCGTCCGCCTTTCGACCGAACCATCAGGATGAGTAATTTCCAGCTCGGCCCTGGACGCCGCATCCCGGCCAATGCCAAACACAAACCGGCCGTCCGGCGCCACCTGAACCTGCCTGCCGTCGAGGGAAAGGTATGTTCCAGGGTCCACCTTACCCGTCACCATGCTTCCTTGAGTCAGGACGCCGGAAAGCTCGGCGGAAAAGGCGCTGCCCGCTGTCGCCATGAAAATAGCAGCCGCTATAAAAATCCGTATTTTCAAACTCTTTCCTTTGATCGCATTTTATATTTCACCGGTAAAATAAAAGGAAAGCTCCTCACCTGAAAGAGCTTTCCTTGCCTCTGCGGCCTTTTTGTGGCCAGAACGCATATATTCTAAAAATGAAAACCAAGACCCAGCAGAATCTGATGCCGCTGAGGCTCCACATTTAAAATATTGCCAAGCCGGCTGGTATTAAAACCCTCAAAGTTGGAATAAAGATATTCCAGACGCAAACTCGTCCTTTCACTGAGGGCAGCTTCCAGACCGCCGCCAAAACGCACGCCGTCCAGCTTTGCAGAACTGAACTTGCCGTTAACATAACCCAGTTTCGCGTAGGCCAGCAATGTATCGCGAAGCAAAATCCCGCCGCGGGCGGATGCGCCTATGGTGCGCTCGCTATTGATCTTCCCGTTCACGCCGGGAATACCGTCAATACTGACATCATTGCCGGTGAATAAAACATCGCCTTCAACGCCAATGACGAAACGTTCCAGAATCCGGAGATTAAGGCCGCCATAGCCGCCATAACCAAGCCCGCCTTCCGCCTCGCCTCCCGGTGCGAGATCGTGCTTGTCGCGGATATATCCCGCCTGACCGCCAAGATAAAATCCCTGGTACGGGTCAGCAAGCGCAAGACCGGGAAAAAACAAAATTGTAAGGGGAATCAGAAATAGTCGCCTGAAAAACATTGGAGTCATCCTCTCTGCTTGTTGGGGGTCAACGTGACCTTTCGTTACAGCCCTGGCTTTATAACGACGCAGAGAATGTTAAGTTTCATCCCCGGGGCGAAAATTTTCGAGACGCTCCAGCGCTTCTCTGGGGGAAATATAGGCTTCCTGCAGGGTCACGGACCAATAGCGGAGCTGGGACAGGTGAATGGGTTGTCCGGTAATGGCGCAAGTGACATAATCGCCCGGCACCAGAATATCAAACTGGCCATGCAAATAGCGAAGCCGCGCTTCTTTGCCGATGCCATTCACAATAACGATCCCTGTGCGCCGTCCGCTGCGGGCTTTTTAGTTTTTTTCCGGGGCGGGTTTCCGCCGGACACCACAGCCGGGACCCGCCCGTCCCTGAATTCGATATCCAGGACGGCACCGGGTTTGACGGTTCCGGCAGATATGACAGGTTTGCCCAGATCGTCATGAATAACGGCAAACCCCCGTTTGAGAATATTTTTATGGCTGTAGGATTCAAGCAGCCGGGAAAGCGACTGGAGCCGTGTTTCGTCATTTTTGACGGCCTGTCCTCTGGTCCGCCTGATCCGCACGGATAAATTTTCAAGCTTCTGGGTCTTGATTTCCAGACCGTGACGCAATGTGCGGTCGGAAAGCAGCCCGGAAGCCCTTGCGAAGCGATGCCGGACTATCTGCAGTTTGTGTTTTACAGCACGGGGCAGGCGATCCGATATCTCATCGAAGCGCTGTTCCGGCAGACTGAACAAATCCCGCGGGCGGGGCAGACCGCGCACAGATGCCAGAAGGCGGTCCGCCAGCCGCTCAAAATAACGCTTAAGACCCGACCCCCGGCGCCGGTCGAGATCGCCGAGCGTATGGAGCAATTCCTCCCGCACCGGTACGGCCTGTTCCGCCGCAGCGGTCGGGGTCGGCGCGCGAAGATCCGACACATAGTCAATCAGCGTGGTATCGGTTTCATGGCCCACAGCGGAAATCAGCGGGAGGGCAGATTCGAAGGCGGCACGGACAACTATCTCTTCATTGAAGGCCCAGAGATCTTCCAGACTGCCGCCGCCACGGGCGACGATCAGCAGATCGGGGCGCGGTATTTTTCCATCCGCCGGCAAGGCGTTAAAACCCCGGATCGCCGCTGCGACCTGCCCGGCAGCCTCCTGCCCCTGCACCAGAACCGGCCAGACCAGAACACGGCGCGGAAAGCGGTCGGAAAGCCGGTGCAGAATATCACGGATCACCGCACCCGTGGGTGACGTCACGACTCCGATCACTTCCGGCAGATAAGGGATCGGCTTTTTATGGGCGGGATCAAACAGCCCTTCGGCCGCCAGCTTCCGCTTGCGTTCTTCCAGAAGCGCCATTAGCGCGCCCTCGCCCGCCGGTTCCATCCACTCAATCACAATCTGATATTTGGAGCGGCCGGGATAAGAGGTGATCTTGCCGGTCGCCACCACCTCAAGACCGTCTTCGGGTTTGAAGGGAAGCCGGCCCGCAATGCCTTTCCAGCAGACGCCGTCAAGCACCGCCTGATCATCCTTCAGCGCCATATAGAGATGGCCCGATGCCGCCCGTTTGAAACCGGATATCTCCCCCCGCACCCGGACATAGGGAAAGCGTTCCTCCAGCGTCCGTTTGAGCGTCCGGGACAGTTCCGAAACGGTGAATTCGTGAACATTGTCAGGGGGTAGATCTGTATCATTCATCATGACGTTCTAGTACATGTTTGCGCATTCGTAAAATGCTGGTTAGGGTCAGAAAAAAAATACGGGGCCTTATGATTACAGATCCAACCCAGCTATTCGCTACCCTTGCCGCAACAACAGCCTTTCTATTCTGGCTGGGAAAGCGCAAAAAATTCGAAAAATTCTTTTCCATTCTGCCGCCCATCATCTGGGTCTATCTGGTTCCGGCGGCCATGACAACCGCAGGACTGTTACCGGCTACGAATGAGCTTTACGGCTGGATGTCCTATTATTTTTTGCCCTTTTCCCTGTTCCTGCTGACGATCAGCGTCGATCTTAGAGCGCTGGTCAGTCTCGGCCGGCTGGCGCTGATCATGCTAATGGTGGGAACGGCGGGGATCATGCTGGGCTCGGTCGTCGCCTTTGTTATACTCCAAAATTTTATGCCGGAGCATGGCTGGCAGTCCATCGCCGCCCTGGCCGCAAGCTGGATTGGCGGCTCCGTCAATATGGTCGCGGTTCAGCAGGGGCTGGAAGCGCCCGCCTCGATCCTCGGGCCGCTGATCCCGGTGGATACCGTGGTCGGTTATGGCTGGATGGCGATTCTTTTGGCCATGGTTGGCATTCAGAAACGGTTCGACCATTGGAATGGGGCAAACCGCAGCGCCATTGACGCACTGGATGCCCGGCTGGAGGAATTGTCCCAGAAACAAAATCCGCAGACAGTTCCCATACTGGCATTAATCATCGCACTGGGCATCACAGCGGCCGCGCTCAGCCGGCTGGCCGGAAACTGGCTGCCGGTGATCGGCGATCCGACTATTATCAGCGCCTCCACCTGGGCCATACTGATCGTGGTGACAGGCGGGCTGATCCTGTCCTTCTCGCCGGTCCGCAAACTGGAAAATTCCGGCGCCTCCGTTGTCGGTTATTATGCGCTCTTCCTGCTGCTCAGTTCCATCGGCGCGCAGGCGGATCTGCTGGCCGTTATGGATACCCCGGTCTTTCTGATTGCCGGCCTGATCATGATCTCCGTCCATATCGGGCTTTTATTTCTCGCCGCCCGCATCCTCAAAGCGCCGCTGTTCTTTGTCGCCACCGGTTCCATGGCCAATGTCGGCGGCGGCGTCAGCGCGCCCATTGTCGCCAGCGTCTATCAGGCGCAGCTGGCCCCGGTCGGTCTACTGATGGCCATCGGCGGTTATATTATGGGCATTTATGGGGCTTTCGGTCTGGCGAAAATTCTGGCATTGCTGGCAGGCGCATAAAATAAATATCCTAGGGGCGTTTATGAATATCTTGATGATCGGATCGGGCGGGCGCGAACATGCCCTGTGCTGGGCCATTCGGAAGTCCTCACATTGCGACCGGCTTTATTGCGCGCCGGGGAATGGCGGTATTGCGGATATAGCGGATTGCATAGATTTAAGCGCGGATGATGCGGATGCGGTGATCGCCTTCTGTCGGGAAAAGGATATCGGTCTGGTGGTTGTCGGCCCGGAAGCGCCGCTGGTGGCCGGGTTGGTGGACCGGCTGACGGAGGCCGGAATAAAGGCGTTCGGCCCGAGCGCCAAGGCCGCGCAACTGGAGGGTTCCAAGGGTTTCACCAAAGATATCTGCGCCAAATATAACATCCCAACCGCTGCCTATGGCCGGTTCCGGGACGCCGGGGCGGCCAAGGCCTTTATCCGCAAAATGGGAGCTCCCATTGTCGTCAAGGCGGATGGTCTCGCGGCAGGCAAGGGGGTTATCATCGCGGAGAGCGTGACGGATGCTGAACAGGCGGTGGACGACATGCTGGCCGGTCAGTTCGGCAACGCCGGTGCGGAACTGGTGATCGAAGAATTCCTTGAAGGTGAAGAAGCGAGCTTTTTTGCGCTGGTGGACGGCAAGACCGCGGTTCCCATGGCGACCGCCCAGGACCATAAGCGCGCGTTTGACGGTGATCAGGGCCCCAACACCGGCGGCATGGGCGCCTATTCTCCCGCGCCGGTCCTGACTCCAACCCTGTGCGAGCAGGTGATGGCGGATATTATTCTGCCCACGGTCAAAGCCATGGAAGCCGAAGGCTGTCCCTATAAGGGTGTGCTTTATGCCGGTCTGATGCTGACCAGGGACGGTCCCAGCCTGATCGAATATAACTGCCGTTTCGGCGATCCCGAATGCCAGGTTCTGATGGCCCGTCTCAAATCCGACATGGTGGAAGCCATACTGGCCAGTGTCGATGAAACGCTCGACAGCCTCACACTGAACTGGCGCGATGAAGCCGCGCTTACCGTGGTCATGGCCGCTAAAGGCTATCCCGGTTCTTATGAAAAAGGCGCGGTCATTGAGGGATTGGATGCAGCCGAGGCAGAGCCCGGCGTTAGAATTTTTCATGCCGGAACCAAACGGGACAGCAAAAAAACCCTCGCCGCCGGCGGACGCGTGCTGAATGTCACAGCGCTTGGATCATCGGTGACGGACGCAAAGGCCAAAGCCTATGCCGCCATTCAGAAAATCAACTGGGCGGAAGGCTTTTACCGCAGCGATATCGGCTACCGCGCCGTCAAGCGGGAACAGGATTAAACCACTACCGGCTGATGCCGGTAGAATTGGGAGTATGCTTCTCGATGTACTGAAGTATGATATCATCGGTCACCGCTCCGCTTGTTGTCGAGAAATAGCCGCGAGCCCAGAAACGACGCCCCCAGTACTTCCGGCG
>JAJFIV010000034.1 GCA_021774625.1 Alphaproteobacteria bacterium
GCCAGCGCCGGCCGAACCGGAAGAGCGGTCGACCTTCAATCCCGCAATCTCCCCCTGCAGCGCCCCGATCAGAGATAAAGCCTCCTCCAGACGGCGCTCCAAATCATCAACCCGCGACCCCGTAACTTCCTGCGATTGGGCAAAGGAGGGGTTGGCCAGACAAAAAGCGAGAGCCAGCAGTTTTGCATAGCGCCTTGGGCGGGGGATTGGTCCGGTTGCGAAACAGGAGGACCGTGGGCTGAGCGGGCGAAAGTCCGCACGCTTTCTTTTTAACATCAAATTTGATTTCATAAGGGTTGCCTGATGGTTGGTGTGAAAAATCTTTGTGGGATCAGGAGATGTCCCGCTGAATATTGGGCGGGTTTTTGAGAATGCGCCTGATCCGGCTTAAAAGGCGGTCGGCGGAAATGGGTTTGGCCAGCAATTCGTTGACGCCAACCTTGCGCGCTTCCACCACATTTTCATATTCTGTATGGCCCGTGAGCATGATGACGGGGACGAAGGGGTTGGGGCTGTCCTTGGCTGTCCGCAGCATCTGGACAAATTCAAGACCGTCGATGGGGCTCATTTTAAGATCGGTTATGATAATATCGGCGGTGAAGTTTCGCAGCATTTCCAGGGCCGCGGCGCCTTCCGGCGCCTCCCGGACCTGCGAGATGCCAAGCCCGCGCAGGATCTGTTTGACCAGCAGCCGCATGGACATGCTGTCCTCAACAATAAGAATCTGCAGGGACGAGAGGTCAAATTCAGCCTCTTTTCTGTTCCCGCTGCGGGATGTTTTGTCTAATGTCAGCATAACTATTTTCCCGATTGGGCGCCGCTGCGGCCATTGGTTATGTTCGTGCAGCAAAACCGATGGGGGGTATGCCGCAGCAGCGCAGCACAATATATATTATAAGTAGTATTAATGGGCAGTTAATGAAACTTATGAGAGTAGTTCTGTGTCATCCGCCCGGCATTAATCGTTGCTTTTGACAGCCGCGCCGGTAAGGTTGCTGGGGCTGCAAACTGGAGGATACTTATGCCGTCTTTTCACCTTGCATTTCCGGTAAATGACCTCGGTAAAGCGCATATATTTTATCATGACCTTCTTGGCTGTCCCTTAGGCCGCACAAGTGACCGCTGGATTGACCTTAATTTTTTTGGCCACCAGATCACGGCGCATTTGCGGTCAAATGAGGAAGAGCCTGCCGACACCAATGCCGTTGACGGCGAGCAGGTGCCGGTCCGGCATTTTGGGGCTATTCTGGACTGGGATGACTGGGAGGCCTTATCCGAGAAGCTGAAAGCGGCCGGGGCCGACTTCATCATTCAGCCGCGCGTACGGTTCCGCGGAAAGGCCGGAGAACAGGGCACATTTTTCGTTCGCGATCCGTCCGGCAACGCTCTGGAGTTCAAAACCTTCCGGGACCCGACGCAAATTTTTGCAAAATAGGGGTGGGCCCATGATTTCTTTAAAAGGCCAGGTGATTTTACTGACCGGGGCGTCCCGGGGCATCGGCGCGGCGACGGCTGAGGTGCTGCTGACGGCCGGCGCGGACGTGATCCTGCATTATAACAGCGGTCAGGGTAAAGCTGCGGCTTTGCTGGAACAGTATGGCGAACAACGCTGCTGTCTGATCAGGGCTGATCTGGCGCGAACGGAGGATGTCGACCAGCTATGGCGGGCGGCTCTCGACTGGAAAGGGCAGCTGGACGGAATTGTCAACAATGCTGCGGTCATGCTTGCCGCCGCGCCGGAAGATTCCCTGGAAGACTGGCGGGCGGACTGGCGGAAAACCCTGAATGTCAATGTCGGGGCCGTTGCTGATCTTTGCCGTTACGCCATCCGTCATTTTAAGGAAAACGGCGGCGGCAGCATGGTCAATATCGCGAGTCGCGCGGCCTTTCGGGGCGACCTGCCCGGCTCCTTTCATTATGCGGCTTCAAAGGGCGCGGTGGTGGCGCTGACCCGCTCCATCGCCAAGGGCTATGCGGAAGAAGGGATCTATGCCTATGCGGTCGCTCCCGGCTGGGTCGGCACGGATCGTATCCAGCCGATGCTTGATACGCCCGGCAATGAATTCATGTTGAAAGAAGTGCCCATGGGAGCAGCGGCGCCGCCGGAACAGGTGGGGAATATTGTGGCATTCCTGCTGTCAGGCCTTGCCACCCACGCCACCGGCGCGACGTTCGATATTAACGGCGCTTCCTATTTTCATTGATCGAAAGCTTGCGCTGTCAGGCGTTGCTCACCATATATTGACCATAAGTGACAAGACCTGATGTGCTTTCTGTTTGAATTCCTGCTATGATGCCCTTAATGCAAAGGGCAGGAGCCACGTTTTTATAAGGGACAGGTTATGGAAAAAATCAGTACTATTGTCTTGGCGGCAGCGACTTTTACTTTAGTGGCGGGGGCTTCGGCCTATCAGGGCGCTTCGGATCGTTCGTTCGGCGTCTCCGTCAATTATTCGGACTCCCTGCAAGGGGTGATTGAGAAAGTGAATGACGTCGAGCAGGAACGCGAGATGTATTTCCGGGAATATCGCGACGATCAGCGCCATCCGGTCCGGACCGTCCGGCGTTTCGCCCGCATCCATTTTCCCAATGTAAAATGGGCCGGTGAAACCATGGTGCCGGATCTGGAAAATTATACCGTTGATGCGCTTTTGGGCGCCATGATCGCAGAGAATTTAAAGAATGCGGCGCCGGCGAATTACAACAATTCGGTCCGGGTGACCATCAAGCGGTTAAAGGTTGCCAATCATTCGGTGGCGCGGCTGAGAAGTTCGCACAGCTACGCCGTTGGCACGGTCGACGAAGTCAGCCCCGCGGGCCAGGTTGTCCGCAGCTTTAAGGTGAGCGCCAATCTTTCCCCCAATTTTACCAATGACCCCAATTATGACGGGCCTGATTTTGCCTTTGAGGATACCGATGAAGTGAACCGTGTCGGGCCGGTTCTGGCGCAGTTCGCCGAGGATTGCGTTGAAAAGCTGTTTCCCGGCGAAAAGGTCGCCGGGCCCATCCTGGTCGGAAGGCATTTCTACCGCTAGCGAGGTGGAACTGAAGCAGGACAGAAAATAGAATATAAACGAATGGAAAAGGGGGTGGCTTGGCCGCTCCCTTTATTCATTCATTCATTAATGGCCTTGACCAGGGCCGGGAATTCTTTGGCAAATCTCGGGCAGCCGCCGGCAGGCTCCTTTGAGCTTGAGATGTTGAAGCTGCTGGTAAAACCGATCCGGGCGACCACCAGACCCACATCATCATCCGTTTGCGACGCAATCAGCGCCTGGGCGCGGTCAATATAATTTTCGACCAGATCCGCTTCCAGTTTGCAGAATGTTGCCGCGCCGGCGATAGCGCCTGTGCGCGCGGCGAACTGGTTGGCGTCCGCCTTGGCCGTGTCCTGGCCGAATGCCGGCAGCGCTACCGGCAGCAGCAGGACAGTGATCAGTATAAAATAAACCCGCATAGACATTGATCCCGTTTGATTCTGTATCAAAATTAACCTGTTAACCGTGTCCCGGCAAGAATTCATCTTGCGATCTGAAGAAATTGTTATCGGCGAATGTGAACTTTTCAGGGAAGACGCCGGCGAAGGGAAATCCCGTCAGGACCGTATAAAGCAATAGTGGCGGTGAAAAACAACCGAATTGGAGAAAAGAATGAAGAATTTAAATTTATTGGCAACCGTCGCCCTGGGTGTGGCGCTTTACAACCCCTCTTTCGCTCAGGAGGAGACGGAACGGGACCACCCCCGCCGTGGACATATGCTGGAAAAACTGGATGCCAATGGCGATCAGGCCATCGATGAAGGCGAATTTCTGGCCATGGGCGCCGACCGGTTTCAGAAAGCTGATCTGAACGGGGATGGCGCGGTGACCGCGGAAGAGGCCGAACAGGCCGCCTATGCCGCGATGGAAGCCCGGATCAGGGAGCGGATCGCCAGGCAGGTCGCCCGCCGCATGGAACGGCTGGATGCCAACGGCGATGGCCGGATCAGCCGGGAAGAAAGTGAAGCCGGATCCAGGGAACGCTTTGCCCATATGGACCGCAACGATGATGGCGTTCTGAACCGGGATGACCGGCGGCACGGAAAACACAGCAGGCGCCACAAGGACCGCAATAAAGATTAATGTTTCCCCCTAACCGACTTGGCCCGGCTTCACCGCCGGGCTTTTCTTTTTGAGGAAACCACTGCCGGCATAAAAAATAGCGGGATACATGTTGAAGGCATCCGGGAATAACGTAAACGGATGCAAAGGGTTGCATTGAACGAATAAGTGTGATCGGCGTATTACCGGCTGTGCTGGCCGTTTCTCAGCAGGTTGTTCAGACTGGGTGGGGTGTCGTCTTTACCCATAAGGCGGGCGTAGGCCGTGGCGCCTTCAAGCACCCGTTGAATATAATCGCGGGTTTCCGAATAGGGGATCGTCTCAACCCAGTCGACCGGGTCAATATCCGGGTTGCGCGGGTCGCCATAATCTCTGATCCAGCGCCCGACCGGGCCGGGACCGGCATTATAGGCGGCCAGCGCAAGGATGTATGAGCCGCGATAGTCTGTGATCACTTCAGCAAAATGGACACTGCCCAGCACCATGTTATAGGCGCCGTCCCGGGTCAGTTGGGCTTTGTTATAGGGATAGGAAATCTGCCGGGCGACTCGTTTGGCCGTCGCCGGAGTCAGTTGCATCAGCCCAAGCGCGCCTTTTGCGCTGACCGCCTGAATATCGAAGGCGCTTTCCTGCCGGGTGATGGCAAGGATGATATTTTTGGCAAGCTTGGCGTCGTCGGGAATGACCAGCATCGGATAATTATGGTCATCCAGCGTGACTCCGTCGCGGGCTGCCGCTTTGGCCGCCATCAGTTCGATATCCGGCCGGTCCAGGGTCCGTCCCAGTTCGGCGGTCAGTTTCTGGTCAAGGGTGGTTGCGGCGGTGCTGGCCAGGTGCGCTACAAACGGGCGCAGTTCGTGATTAGCCCTGACAGTGGCAAGGTCCATGGTCAGCCGGACCAGCGGCTTTGCCAGAAATAACTGACGGTCGGCATCTGACGGTTCCGTAATCACCGGCTGCGGCGGTGCGGGCAGCCCGAGATGTTCCGCGGCCAGTTGACCGTAATAATAACCCGCGTGGCGGGCGGCTTCGGTATACCAGCGGTTTGCCTCTTCCGGATTTCCCAGTGCTTCCGCCGACCGGCCCAGCCAATAGGCGGCACGCGACAGACTGACCGGATAGCGGACAGCTTCATGAACATTCCTGAAATGCTGAAAAGCGGCGTCCGGCCGGTCCAGAAAACGCAGCGCCAGCCAACCCGCCAGCCATTCGGCGTCGGCAAAATCAGCCCGGCGGCGCAGCGGCAGATCCTCCGCCTCATCGGCAATCGCCGCTTCGAGAATTTTATGATCCCGCGCCAGCCGGTAGGCATCCCGGTAGCGCTTTTCCTTCAGCGAACGGCGGGAGGAAAGATGCCGCTCCCGCCACCACCGGTCGGGCCGCAGAATAGCGCCGCCGTCAATATCGGTTGAAAGCAGCAGATCCCGGGCCCCGTCCTGCTTACCCTTGACACGGCGCCAATAGACCCGGTCATAGACCAGCCCGGCATCGGCGACAAGGTGGGGAGGCACCGCGGCGACCCGGCTGTCCACATCCCAGGCGAACGCGATCAGGGCGTTGCGGGCGTTGGCAAGTTTTTGTTCCTCTTCCGGCAGACGGGAAATGAGGCGGACAGCGGGCCCGCGCGAACGATTCCAGAAAAAATGGTTGATGCGCGCCCGGTGATCGTCAAGGCTCAAAATGCTGGGATAAGAGCGTAAAATGCGCCGTTCCTCGGCCAGGGTCAGATTGGCGGTCACCCAGCCCTGTTTCAGGAAATGGGTACCTGGTTCGCTGTTTCCGTCGGCCATCAGCACTTCGGCATAGCGGATCATGCCTTTGCCGGTAACGGGCGGATTGTTATTAAACCAGTCAAGGACGGCATCATTGGCGGTGTCCGCATTGATGGCTTCCTCCGCCCGCCGGCGCAGCAGGTCCAGGCCGGGCCAGTCCGGATGGCCGGCGATGAAATCACGGATTTCCGTAAAGGGGAGGCGGCCGCCTTTTACCCGGTAGGCGGCCCAGCGAAGCGTGTCCTTCAGGCCGGGCCGGTCATAGATGCGGACCTTTGCCAGGGCATCCGAAAGCCGGGCCCTTCTGGCGTCCTTAAAGGCCTCGGTGAAAGCCTGTTTTTCCGCATTGGTGAACGGCTGGCCGGTATGGGTTTCGGCGGCGCTGGCCACCGGCGGGGAAGTAACATCCGCATGTGCAGATACTGCGCCAGACAAAAGCGCAAGACAAAGTCCCCCGGAAACGATAAATTTTATCATGTTCACTGCCGTTATTTGGATATCATCCTATATAAAGTCGCCTCTGTCCGCCAGTCGTTCTCTTTGACAAAAACGTGATTTGTATTAGTGTGCGCAAAATACAGGCCATGTCTATATGGCAGAAGGATAGCACCAATGTTTAAAGGCTCCATTACCGCGCTGGTCACGCCCTTCCGGGAGGGTCATGTGGATGACAAGGCGTATCAGACTTTCGTTGACTGGCAGGTCAGGGAAGGTTCTCACGGTCTTGTGCCGTGCGGGACGACCGGGGAATCCGCAACCCTGAGCCATGGCGAACATGAACGGGTGACGGAGCTGTGTATCGAGGCCGCGGCCGGCCGGGTGCCGGTGATCGCCGGCTGCGGCTCGAACTCGACCGACGAATGTATCAGCCTGATCCAGCACGCGAAAAAGGCGGGCGCCGACGGCGCGCTGGTGGTGGTGCCTTATTACAACAAACCGGGCCAGGAAGGTCTTTACCAGCATTTCAAGGCGGTGCATGACGCCGGTGATCTGCCGGTCATCATTTATAATATTCCCGGCCGCTCGGCCTCGGATATGTCGGTGGAGACGATGGCGCGGCTTTGGGAACTGCCGAATATTGTCGGCGTGAAGGACGCCACCGGGAATCTTGACCGGGTGGCGTCGCAGCGCTCGGCCATGGGGCCGGATTTCTGCCAGCTTTCCGGCGAGGATGCGACGGCGCTGGCTTTCAATGCGATGGGCGGCGTCGGCTGCATTTCCGTTTCCGCCAATGTCGCCCCCAAACTCTGTGCGCAGTTTCAGGACGCCTGTCTCGCCGGTGATTTCGCCGGGGCGCTCACGCTCCAGGATCTGCTTTTGCCCCTTCATCGCGCCATGTTTGTTGAACCCAGTCCGGGTCCGGCGAAATTTGGCGTCCATCTTCTGGGCCTGTGCGAACCCGCCCTGCGGCTTCCCATGGTGGAGCCAAGCGATGCCGGCAAGGCGATTGTAGCGGCGGCTATCGCTAAAGCCGGTCTTGCGCCAGCCCTGATAGAAACCTGACGCATGGCAGGACTGAAGGGGCGGGCGGCAAGTCTAAAGACTAAGGTCGCTGCGGAAAACCGTAAAGCCCGCCATAATTATTTTATCGAAGATACGATTGAAGCCGGGATCGTTCTGCAGGGGACCGAAGTCAAATCGCTGCGCGCCGGTTCTGCGACCATTGCGGAATCCTACGCCGAAGTCAAAGACGGCGAAGTCTGGCTGATCAATGCCCATATTCCGGAATTTTCTCACGGCAACCGCAACAACCATGAACCGAAGCGCCCCCGCAAGCTGCTGCTGAAAAAGCGGGAAATCGGCCGCATGCAGGGCGCCGTTCAGCGCCAGGGCATGACCATTATCCCGCTCAGCCTCTATTTCAACCGGCAGGGCCGCGTCAAGCTGGAGCTGGGACTGGCCAAGGGCAAGAAACTGCATGACAAGCGGGAAACCCAGAAACAAAAAGACTGGGACCGGCAAAAAGCCCGCCTGCTGAGGGATAAGGGATAAAAAAGCGCCCTTCGACAGGCTCAGGACGCGCCGGCCGCGGAAGAGAAAGCTGCCCACGCCAAGCCGATATATTACCCTGACGCCATGGCGTCCCGGACCAGCGCGGTATCGGCATATTGCTGGAATTTCACGATTTTATTGTCCCGAAATTCGAAAACATGGGCGAAGGCGACGCGCATCTGTTTGCCGGTCTTTTTGAAGGCACCCGTGTAATATCCCTGGGAAATCACATGATCGCCGGCCGACAGGATTGTATCGGCGGCCGCGGCAAAACCGTCCCAGTCCTCGCCGATGCGCTGGAAAACATTGGCCAGAATCTCTTCCGGTCCGTGATAGACGCCGCCATAGGGAAAGCCTTCCATTTCGTGCCATTCCACATCTGGCGCCATGAGGGCGAACAGAGTCTGGATGTCATCATAGGCGGCTTTGATTTTTTTGGCATTGCTGCTCATGGCTCGTTCCTGTTTTGGTGATTGGTTTTGAACTCCATCCCGTATCCGTTCTTGTACTATAGCACCCGCCCGGAGAATGTCATCTTTCCTTATTCGTATGGGTGCGGGGAACGGCAAGTCTGTCATTGCAATGACGCGGCGATTGCGGCAGTTTCCTTTCGGGTCCGTGGCCGTCACGGATGCCGCTGCTTTTGATGAATTTGGATCCGACATGAAAACCCTGGTAAAAACCACCAATCCGGCTCTGATTTCCTATCTGGATGCCCTGCTGCGGGGCGAGGGAATTGCGGTAGTGATTTTGGACGCCAATGCGAGTATCATCGAGGGCAGCATCGGCATCCTGCCGCGCCGGGTGGCCGTCAGTGACGATGATTATGACCGCGCTGTTGGTCTCCTGGCGGCGGCGGGATTGGAAGACGAACTTTGTGAGCCGGAAAAACCAGCACAATCAGGCTTTCTCGGGCTCTTCGGGTCCGGACGGTAAAACCAGCCTGGATGACCTGCTGGGCGGCGCCGTTCGGATCATCCAGCCGGTGAGCGGCTATCGCGTGACCACGGATACCCTTCTGCTGGCGGCCTGCGTTCCGGCGAAAAAGGGTGAAAAAGTGCTCGAGGCCGGCACCGGCACCGGCGGCGCGGCGCTTTGCATCGCAAGGCGCGTCGAAGGCGCGGATGTCACCGGCATCGAGATACAGGACCGCATGGCCGGCCTTGCGGAAAAGAATATCGCGCTCAATCATCTGCAGGGACGGGTTCATATCGTGCGGGGCTGCATCACCCGCCCGCCGGACAGTCTTGTGAGTCAGAGCTTTGACCATGTGCTGGCCAATCCACCTTATCTGGAGCCGGGCCGCGCCATCCGTCCGCCGTCGGAAAGCAAGGGTCTGGCTTTCATGGAATCCTCCGCCACGCTGAAGGACTGGGTGAAATTCTGCCTCACCATGGCAAGGAACCGGGGCACTCTGTCCTTCATTCACCGGGCCGATCATGTGGATGCACTGATCGGGCTTTTGTATGGCAGGGTCGGGGAATTGAAAATATTCCCGCTGTGGCCCCGCCCCGGCGTTCCGGCAAAACGGGTCATTATACAGGGCCGGAAAGGAGTTCATGGTGTGGCCTGTCTGCTGCCGGGCATCGCGCTGCACGGAGAGAAGGAACGTTATTCCAAAGAGGCGGAAGTCATTCTTCGCCACGGCGCGGCATTGGATTTAAGAGGCGGTTGAGGGCAAATCCGGATTGCCATTGACGGCTGGATCAAAAAACGCCATCTAACGGGTATGTTCAGAATTGTGACGGTGTTATGAGAAAATATCTCGCTTATCTGCCTTTCAAGCGCTTCCGGCATCCGCCGCCGATAGTGGCGGTATTGCGGCTCAGCGGCCCGATCGGGGCAGTGTCCCGCTTTCAGCCCGGCCTGAGCATGGCCTCGACCGCCAAAGCCATCAATGAAGCCTTTTCCATGCATGGCGTCGAAGCGGTGGCGCTTTCCATTAATTCGCCGGGCGGATCGCCGGTGCAATCGGCGCTGATCCTGAAACGCATCCGGGCCCTGGCCGAGGAAAAGGATATTCCCGTGATTGCCTTTGCCGAGGATGTGGCGGCGTCCGGCGGCTATATGCTGGCGCTGGCCGGCGATGAAATTTACGCCCATGATGCGTCGGTTATCGGATCCATAGGCGTCATTTATTCCGGCTTCGGTTTTACCGGCGTGATGGAAAAACTGGGCGTCGACCGCCGGCTTTATACGGCGGGGGAAAGCAAGGCCATCGGCGATCCGTTCAGCCCGGAAAAACAGGAGGATATTGAGCGCATCAAGGATATTCAGGTGCAGATCCATGACTTCTTCAAGACGGTGGTGCGGGAACGGCGGGGCCGGCGGCTCAAGGGGCCGCGGGCGAAAGTCTTTTCCGGTGATGTCTGGGTCGGCGCCCAGGCGCAGAAAATGGGCCTGATTGACGGGATCGGCGATCTGCGCACGATTCTCAGGGAACGGTTCGGGGAAAAGGTCAAAATCCGCCTTGTCAGCAATAAAAAAGGCCGGCTGTCCTCCCTTCTGGGTTTCACCCGGGGCTTTGATGAGGTCCCGGACGAGAATGGCAGTTGGGCCGAGGGTCTGATTGCCGCCATCGAGGCGCGCATTATGTGGTCGCGTTTCGGCTTATAGATCGAGGGCATGATGGCTGAACAGGACGACCCCGTGTTAAAGGAGTTCCGTGACAGCATCGACAATATCGATGCGGCGCTGATTTTCCTGCTGGCCGAGCGGTTCAAGGTCACTCAGAAAGTCGGGTGTTATAAAAAAGACCAGCAGATGGCGCCGTCCGATAAAGGGCGGGAAGCGGAACAGATCAACCGCCTGCGGCAACTGGCCGTGGAGGCCAAACTTGATCCGGAGTTCAGCGAAAAATTCCTCAATTTTATTATTCGTGAAGTGATCAAGCATCACGAACAGATTCAGGCCGAATGAGCGGGGCGTCGCCTTTGACGGGCGAAGAACTGGACGCCTTTATTGAGGCCGTGCTGGAAGAGGATGTGGGCGCCGGCGATGCGACCACCGAAGCCTGTATTGACCAGGACGCGGCATTTTCCGTCGCGATGGTCGCCCGGCAGACAATGGTTGTCGCGGGGGCGGACATCGCCGCCGCTTTTTTCCGCAAACTTGATCCGGATGTAAAGATTGAAAATCTGGCCGGTGAGGGCAGCCAAATCAAGGCGGGCCGGCAAATTATGACCATCAGTGGCAAGGCGAGAGCCATTCTGACGGCGGAACGTTCGGCGCTTAACCTGATCCAGCATCTGTCCGGCATTGCAACGCTGACCTGGCGCTATGCGATTGAAATCGACGGCACCGGCGCCACGTTGCTGGACACCCGGAAAACCCTGCCGCTTTACCGCGATCTTGCCAAATATGCCACGCGCATGGGCGGCGCCCGTAACCACCGGATGGGTCTCTATGACGCCGTCATGATCAAGGATAATCATATCGTGGCTGCGGGCGGGATTGCCGCCGCGGTTCAGGCTGTCAGGGCCAAAAGCAGCCTCGCCATTCAGGTCGAGTGCGATACGCTTGATCAGGTAAAAGAAGCCATTGAGGCGGGGGCGGACAGTCTGCTGCTTGACAATATGAGCCTGGAGGACTTGCGGACCGCAGCCGCGCTGGCAGGGAAAAAAATTCCGCTGGAAGCGTCTGGCGGCGTTACCCTGAAAACCATCGGCGCCATTGCGGAAACCGGCGTCGATTATATTTCCGTCGGCCGCATTACCCAGTCTGCCCCGGCGGTGGATATCGGGCTGGATTATCTCACGGCAAAAAAATAACCTTTATTCGAGTTTTCCCCGGGCAGGCATATTCTGTTGCGCCATCTCGATCATGGTTTCGATCCGGATTAATCTTTTTTCATGATCCAGTGCCTGGTCTGTCAGACTGTCAAGGGCATCCGATAGCCGCGCAATCCGGTCTTCCATCAGGATAATCTTGCGAAGATTGGATTTCAGTTCGGCCCAAACGCTCATGTCTTGGCGGCTTCACTTTGCCGGGTTGCAAATGGCCAGGACATGCCTTTTGCAATCAGCTCATTCCGCGCCTCCGTGCGCATCGTTTCTTTTTTATTCATCAACGATTGAAAGTGATCAAATTTCTTGAGGGCTGCATCAAGCTTTTTTCCTGTCCGGCTGACAGCGTCTGCCAGTTCGCCGGACAGGGCGTGCAGTTCTTTATCTGCACCTGTTTCAGCCGTGGGATCATAAACATTGACAGCGCGGCGGACCAGTTCACTCGCACTGATTTTCAAGGCCGCAGACCGGGCGTCTATGTTGGCTTTTTCCTGCGGTGAAATCAGGAGATTTAAGCGGGCTGTTTTCATAAATCATTCTCAAATTTATGTGTATGTGTATGTGTATAATATATCATCGGTGGTCAGTTTTCAAGGGAGAACAGCGTTCTATGACGTTTGCAAGCCGTTCAGCCCGCCCCAGGGCTTTGTCCAGATGCGGCATGGTTTTTGCCATATCCGGGCTGTCATCCGTTACCCAGACGCGCAAGGCCGACAGATAGATGACGGCCAGTCCCTTGCTGCGCAGAATGCCCGGCGCGCCGGATGTGCCGATATGCGCCGCCTGTAGGGTTCGTTTCATGGCGGATGGCAGCGTGCAGGCGAGGGTCAGGCCCAGCACGGGATCGAACCGCACGCCTTCCAGAACAGCTTTCAGGCCCGCCTTATAAGGGGCGGCCGCATCAAAACGCTGCATCAGGACATCAAACAGCCGGTCGCGCGGGCTGTCCTCTTCTGAAAAATCACCGGATGCGGCGAGGATATCCGCCGAGACTTTGCGGGAATAGGCGGCGATCACTGCGGCCGGGTGATCAAATTCCCGGTAAAAGCCGTTCTTTTCTATTTTGACCTTTTCGCAGATGGCGGCAACGCTCACGCCGCGCCAGCCATGGTCCGCCGCCAGTTGCAGCGTGACGTCGATAATCTTATCCCGGATAGCTGTTTTTGCCTTGGGCATGGTCAGTTGCCGCCGCCTTCGGTTTCTTCTATTGCCGCGCTCTGTTCGCTGCAGGACCAGCCCCAGCCGGCCAGTTTGTCGAGAAATGCAGCGGCCTGTTCCCGGCAATAACCGGCGTCGTTATTGGCGCTCCACAGAAGGCTGCGGCCCGCCCCTTCGCGGGATTTATCGTACCAGACTTCACAGGCGGGCGAACCGCCGGGATTTTCCCGCAGTTCAACAGTCCGCTCGGCGCCATTCATCTGGCAGTGATAAAGCGTTGATGCTTCCTGCGCGCCGGCCTGGGCAAGACCGAACACCAGAAAGACGGCGGAAAGGGGCAGGGTGCGGTGCGGATTTTTGATCATGGAGCCTGTTCCTCATGACAATTGCGGGTGAAAGGGATGACAGCATCAGCTTAACAGATTTTCTGCGCCGCCGCCATTTGTCCTTTTCATGGCGGTTGCAACCTTTATCTGATTGGCGTTCAATTATACACGAAAATATGGTATGATTTTCAATTTTTTAAATCGGAAGTTTATTCGTGGACCCCATACAATTTCGCGATCTGGTGATCGCGCCGACTTTACGCAGAATAGAACTCTATTCCGAAGCCGCAGCCAATCTCCTTCTGGGCACGGCGCTTCATGAATCCGGCGGGCTCAGATATATCCGGCAGCTGCCGGACGGCCCGGCGCTCGGCCCCTATCAGATGGAGCCGGATACTCACCACGACCTTTATGAAAATTATCTGAATTTCCGCCCACGCCTGTTGGCAAAGCTGGCGGACTTTACCACGCCGTATGAGCCACAGAGCGATCAACTCATCTGGAATTTCACCTATGCGACGGCCGTCGCCCGCCTGCAATATTTCAGAAAGCCGGAACCCTTGCCGCCCGCGGATGATCTGGACGGCCTGGCGGATTACTGGAAAAAGCACTGGAACACGGAACGGGGCGCTGGAACGGTGGAGCAATTTATTGAGGCCTGGCAGCGTTTTGCGTTAAATTAGAGTCTTTTGATGGTGCCAACACTCCCCGCCAAAAGGCAAAAGTGCCGCCCATCTCTCGGGCCGGGCGCAACTGTCTTAAAGCGGCTTGTAATCGGTATCGAAGCCGAAGCAGCGGGGGGCGAGGACTTTCATGGCCTCAGGCGTGGTCATGATAGGCGGCGCGCCAATGCCGATTACTGCGACCCGGTGGCCGTAATGAATGGTTTCGGAGGTGATGGGGCGGCAGGTTTCATGATCGATCAGGATGATCAGGTCGGGCACGGTCGCCACAACCTCGCCGTCAAGTTTTGCGATCAGATATTCGTTCTGAATGGCGATCCGCATTTCTTTTTTATCAGCGCCGAAGCTTTCCAGCCGCAAATCCCCCATATCAAAACCGCCTTCGACGCGGCGCGCGACATCGGCGATTTTGCCCTCAAACAGACATTTCATTTTGCCGTAATGGGTGTCTTTGAGGATGGTCTGGAGATCAGCCAGAAAAAGATCGAGCTTGCCGTAATGTGTTCCAAGCGATGCCCCGATCCTGTGGCACAGGCTGATCGTGCCGGGGACCGACACCCGTTTGGCGGTTTTGCCGTCCATCACATGCTCGGCGCTGCAGCAATGCCCGCCGCCGGCATGAATGGCAAACTGGCGGACAAGTTTTTCGGCGACCGCCGAATTGCGGGTATTGATGACGGCGTTATCGCCCAGATCGCCGGCCATGGACAAGGGGGTTGCCTTGACGCCATAAATGCTGAAGGTTTCCATCTGCAGTTCCGGCAGCGCCCGGCCCATGCCGTCGGCATCCAGCACCGGAAGTTTTCGCTGCGCTCCAACGAGAAACGGCACCAGCGCGTTCAGCCCGCCCGCTTCAAAGGCGATCAAGGCATCGGCTTTGCGGCCCAGATACGCTTCCAATGCCTGCAGCGCCCACAGGGCCTCCATGCCGTTGGAAACTTTTTCCTGCATGATGGTTGGGGCGCCGACGCTGCCGATGGCGATGACGGTTGCGGCGTCATCCAGCGCCTCCAGCGGCATCAGTTCCACATCGCCGTGACGGCGCAGGATTTCCTCGGTTGTCATTTTGCCGACCAGAACGTCGCCGCCGCCGCCCGTCGCCAGAAATGCGCCGCCCATGGCGATGTCGGCGATCTGATCCTTGCTGATGATCATGCTCTGGCCCCGTCCTTCGCTCCGCGAGCCAGATCGCCGACCGCCTTGACATGCAGGCGCATTGTGGGCTTCGCCATATAGCTCATGGGGGTTTCCTCAATTTCCGTGATCGTGATATGCGCTGGATCGGCTCCGGCTTTGACGGCATTGTCCTTTGCCTGTTTCTGCACCTCGGCCAGGGCGTCGCCGCGCTCCCTCTCGCCGCGGGTATAGACAATCTCCGCTTCTGCGCCGACCTGCGCCAGGGCCGCGCCAATGGCATTGGCGACACTGCCGTGATTGGGATGGATGACCTCCGATATGCCGGGCAGATCATCGGGAACCAGAAAGCCGCCGCCGCCGACCACGACAAGGGGCAGATCGCCGGCGCTGGTTTTCATTTTATCAATATTTTGGCCCAGCAGGTCCCGCATGGTTTCCAGGGCCTGCCGGATCGTATCGGGTTTCAATGCCGCCACCCGGCTTTCATCGCCAATGGCGACATGTTTCGCCGCAACGGCAATATCGGTCGCGGTCAGTCTGGAACCGCCAAAGACCAGACCTTCGGTGATAAGCTGGTGGCCGACGGAATCCGGGCCGACTGTCTTGCCGTCTTCCGCAACCAGACTGCCGCCGCCAAGCCCGATGGCGAGCACATCCGGCATGCGGAAATTGGTCAGCACGCCGCCAATCTCGACCGAGGTGCCCGACTGACGGGGAAAGCCGTTCATCAGCATGCCGATATCGCTGGTGGTGCCGCCGACATCGACCACCATGGCATCCTTTAGCCCGCTGAGATAAAGCGCGCCGCGCATGGAATTGGTCGGTCCCGATGAAAAGGTCAGGACCGGGAAATCAGCGGCAAAGCCGGCGCTCATCAGCGTACCGTCATTCTGGCTGATAAAAAACGGGGCGTTGATGCCGAGGCCGGCGAAACTGCTTTCGAATGCGGCGACGATATCCCTGGCAAAACCCATCAGGGCCGCGTTCAGCAGGGTCGCATTTTCCCGCTGATAGAGGCCGATCTTGCCAATCTGATGGGAGAGCGCCACCTCAATGCCCGGGATAGCGTCCTGCAGGCGGTCCCGGCACAGCAGCTCCGTCGCCGCATTGACCGGCGAAAAGACGGAACAGAGGGCGGCGGCTTTCAGATTTTTGGACCGGATGTCTGTGATCGCAGTTTCAAAAGCCGCCTCATCAAAAGGCACGATTTCGCTGCCGTCATATTCATGGCCGCCGTCAATCATGTGGCAATGCCCGCCCAGAGCCCTTGTCAGGTCGCCGGGCCAGTCCATAAAGGGCGGCAGGGCGGATGTTGACTGCGCGCCGATGCGGATGGCGGCGACTTGCGCCAGTTTTTTCCGCTCGACAACGGCGTTGGTGAATTGGGTCGTGCCCAGCATCACGGCGGTGACGGCTGAAGGGGACAGGTCTTTTTTATTCTTCAGGACGCCATTGATTGCGGCGATGATGCCGCTGGAAATATCGGCCGTGGTAAGCGCTTTGTGGCTGGCGCAGACATCGCCGCCATCCATGAGAACGGCGTCGGTGTGGGTTCCGCCGACATCTATTCCCAATCTCATTTCAAACCTGCTCCGCTGGCTTCAAGGGGATAAGCTTCATCAGCAGAAAGTATAACAAAGCCGCCACAAGCGCGCCATCGAGGCTTGGAATCCCGCTGAGATTCAATATTTCCTGTTCTCCGGAATAGGTTATGGCGCTGCCGCCAGTCCATGCGGCGAAAGCCTGCCAGCCTATTGCGGGAGAGCGCGACAGGTCAGCCAAATCATAACGGCGGCGCTTTATGACAAAAAAATCGAGGACATAAATACCGACAACCGGCGCAAAGATAATGCTCTGATAAACCAGAAAGTCGATAAAAAGATCAGACACATCCCAGAGCGCCACAGCGGTTCCGGCAATTCCGCCGAGCGCGATGATCTTCCATTCACCGAATTTCGGAAAGACGGCCGACATGGAAAGGCCGGCGCCGTAAAGATTCACGGCGTTTGTTGTCCAGCTGGTAAAGATCAGTATAAGCCCGGCGAAGAGACCGAGGCCGACGGCGATCAGAATATTCAACACCAGATCTTCGCCGGTCGCGATGCCCGGCATGGCGCCGGCCAGATGAACCAGCGGCTCCATGATCGCCAGCGCGATCAGAATGGCGATAATGGCGTCCCGCGGGCTGCGGGCATAGCGGGTGAGATCAGGCAGCAGAACCACGCCCACCATGATGCCGCCGACCAGCGCGGTCGATGCGGTGGCGAGGCTCATGGTCCCGGTGCCGGGAATGGCGATCAGTTCATCAAGCGAGACCAGATTGAAGGTGGCGGCGATCATGTAAACAAGGGTCGTGATCAGCAGCGGCACCGCAAACAGCGCCAGTTTGTCAAGCGCTTTGAAGCCGAAAATTGTGCTTGCAGTCATCAGAAACCCGCCGAGAATAATATAGGCGTTTTGCCCCAGTTCCAGGCCCAGAACCTGATCGCCCACTTCAACGGCGGAGGAACCGAAAATATAGATATTGACCGTGAACCAGCCGATTTGTGTCAGACCGAAGGAAAAATTGACGAGTTTCGAGCCCATCGGGCCGAAAGAAAACTGGATCAGCATATAGGTTGAAAGCCGCGCTTTAGCGCCGACCAGCGCCGAAAAAGCTCCCATAACGGTGACGGCGATCGCGGCCAGCAGGAAGGCATAGGCGCTTTCAGTAAAGCCCAGCGCCCGGCCGACTTCTATGCCGCTCAGGATGGCGGGCAGCGCAATGCCGATCCCGCCGAGCACCAGACCGATCCGAACGCCGCTGACGGTTTTTTCTTTCGGCACGGGCCTGGTCGCATAATCCTCAACC
Source organism: Alphaproteobacteria bacterium (assembly GCA_021774625.1). Taxonomy (GTDB): domain Bacteria; phylum Pseudomonadota; class Alphaproteobacteria; order Sphingomonadales; family JAKSBY01; genus JAJFIV01. The sequence goes on from JAJFIV010000034.1 coordinate 17,805, forward strand.
AGCCGTTCGAATTTTTTAGAGGGCGTCTTTATCAGTCTGCTCCCCGTTGGCCATTCTTCATACTGTCAGAGGACGGCCCGTTCCGAAAGTCTTTCTTTTGCCTGATCCCGGCGATCCGGCTTGCATTTCCGGTCATTTCTTGCCGTAATGCAGCCATGGACAAACTGAGGAAAAGTTACGTCAGCGGAGCAGGCGAGCATCCGCTGACCTATGAGACCATCGGCGAAGCCTTTGACCGGATCGTCGGGGATTATGGCGAGCGGGAAGCCCTGGTCGTCTGCCATCAGGACATCCGCTGGACTTACCGGGAGCTGGCGGCTGAGGTTGAAAAAGCCGCGGCCGGTCTTGTCGCGCTGGGTCTTGAGAAAGGCGACAGGGTTGGGGTGTGGGCGCCGAATTCGGCGGAATGGGTGGTGATGCAGTACGCCACCGCCAAAGCTGGGCTGATCCAGGTCAATATCAATCCGGCGTACCGGATTTCCGAACTGGAATATGCCCTGAATAAAGTAGGCTGCAAGGCGCTTGCCCTGGCGTCCGCCTTCAAATCCAGCGATTATGTCGCGATGATGGCGGAACTGGCCCCGGAGCTGAAGGGACAGAAAAAAAACTGTCTGGAGCTGGCGCGGTTGCCGGCGCTGGAGCATCTGATCCTTTTCGGGGATGAACCTGTCCCGGGCTATTACCGTTATCGTGATATCCTGGAATTGGGCCGGGACAGGCGCCGGGAAGAATTGATAAGGATCGCGGCGAGCCTTGATCCCGATGACGCCATCAATATCCAGTTTACCAGCGGCACCACCGGCTCGCCCAAGGGGGCGACCCTTAGCCATTTCAACATCGTGAATAACGGTTTTTTTACCGGGGCCAGCATGCGGATCACGGAACAGGACCGTATTTGCGTGCCGGTGCCGCTGTATCACTGTTTTGGCATGGTTCTGGGGAATCTGGCGGCGCTCATGCATGGCGCGGCGGTGGTCTATCCCAATGACGGGTTCGATCCCGGACTGACTCTGAAGGCGGTTCATGATGAGCGCTGCACGGCGCTTTACGGCGTGCCTACCATGTTCATTGCCGAACTGGAGCGCCCGGATTTTGCAAAATATGATCTGACATCCCTCAGGACCGGCATTATGGCGGGGGCCGCCTGTCCCATCGAATTGATGAAAAAGGTGGTCGGCGACATGCATATGGGCGATTTCACCATCGCCTACGGCATGACCGAAACCAGCCCGATCAGTTTTCAGACTCATCCCGATGACAGTCTGGAGCGGCGGGTTTCGACCGTTGGCCGCATCCACCCCCATGTGGAAGTCAAAATCGTCGATGAGGCGGGCAGGGTCGTTGCGCCCGGCGAAAAGGGGGAACTGATGACCCGCGGTTACTCGGTCATGATCGGCTATTGGGGGGATGAGGATAAAACGGCGGAGGCCATAGACCCCGCCGGCTGGATGCACACCGGCGATCTGGCGACCCTGGACGGGGACGGCTATTGCAGAATTGTCGGACGGCTGAAGGATATGGTGATCCGCGGTGGTGAAAATATCTATCCGCGGGAAGTCGAGGAGTTTCTCTTCCACCATCCGGCAATCGAGGATGTGGCCGTCTTTGGCATTCCGGACAAAAAATACGGTGAAGCGCTCTGCGCCTGGGTGAAATTAAAGGAAGCCGCGAATTTAAGCAAGGAGGAGCTTCGGACCTTTTGTGATGGCCAGATCGCCCATTATAAAATTCCAAAACACATCCGTTTTGTCGATGCTTTCCCGATGACGGTGACCGGAAAAATCCAGAAATTCGTTATGCGCGATCAGATAATTGCCGATTTGGCGGCGCCCGCCACCGGATCTGAAAAAGAATAGCCGATTGAAGTTCAAATCCTGACATTTGCAAGCGGCCGCAGGGGATAATGAAGAAATTGTGGTAAAGATGTCACATAATCAGAAATTTCTTCGAAAAATTCCTTTCCGGACTAACCTTTGCAAGGGTTGTGTCTTGACAACAGGGGGGCCGGTTAATTCTTGTGTAACTGGTTTAGGCAATTCGTCACTTTGAATTATCTATCATCCAAAAAAAGAAAATGAGTAAAGTCTAATAACAGCTTAAATGCATTTTCTCATTTTCCTTTTAACCTATCATGATGCAACGTCTTAAAGATAAAGGAAGAACATATGTCGAATACTATCGGGGAGGGTCTGCTGGGTTTTTTGAAAGGCAGCGCCTCAGCCCTTATTCTCGGCGCCTCGCTCGCGGCTCTGCCGTCTGCCGTTCAGGCGCAACAGGCTGATCAGACCGCCGACGACAGCGGCGATGTGGATCAGATCGTCATCACCGGCTCGCGGATCCGCCGTGACGAATTTTCAAGTCCGGCGCCTTTGCAAACCTATAATATCGACGCCGCGCGCCAGATTGGTATTTCATCCATCGGCGAATTGCTGCAGCGGACGACCATCGCCAACGGTCAGCAGATCGATACGACGCTGAATACCAATGCGGGCAATTCCAATGCTTCTGAACCGCCGCCCATCGGTGGTGTCGGCTCGTCCAATATCGGCCTGCGCGGGCTGGGCTCGGAACGGACCTTGGTTCTGATCAATAACAAGCGGCTTGGTTCTGCCGGCGTGCGCGGCGCGCCCTCGCAGCCCGATCTCAACCTGCTGCCGCTGAATCTGGTAGAGCGCATAGAAGTCATCACCGAAGGCGCGTCTTCGATTTACGGCGCCGACGCCGTGGCCGGGGTTGTCAATATCCTGCTGCGCGATTCCTTTGAAGGTTTTGAAGTTTCCGGCAATATCGAACTTCCCGAAGCCGGCGGCGGCGAGATTTTCCAGACGTCTTTCATCACCGGCGCCACGACCAGCAATGCGAAATTTGTCTTTTCCGGCGAATTTTTTGAACAGCAGCGGGCCTCGCTTGGCTCGCGGGTTGACTGTTTGCAGGTGATTGCGCGCGATGCGGACGGCAATATCACGTCCTTCTGCAACAGCGGCTTTTTCGACAATGTGATCGGCACGGGAACCGACGGATCGCCTTCCCTGGGCTTGAATGGCGATGTTCTCGGCGTTTTCTACACGCCGGGCGAAACCAATATCGGCGTGCCGAATTTCTCCAACGCCCTGGCTTTACCGGTCCCGACGGCGGATGGCGCCGCCTGTGAACGGACCGATCAGCGCTGCCGTTTTCCCTTCATCCCGTTCTTTAATGACCAGGATGAGCGGCTGGCGGCGGATTTGATTCAGCCCCAGACCCGGTTTTCGCTTGTCAGTCTCGGGTCCTATCAGCCGGACTTTCTGGGCGGCGATTCGGAAATTTATTACGAGGCCTATTATTTCAACCGGCATTCCGGTGTCCGCGGTTCTTCGGAACAGATTTTTCCGACCATCCCCGGTAATATCCCGCAGGAAGACGCAAACGGAAATATCGTCGTGGACAGCTCAGGTGCGCCGATTCTCGCGCCAAACCCATTGAACCCGTTTGGCCAAAATGCCTCGCCAATTATCACTCTGGATGTGCTGCGGCAGGACCGCCGGGTGGAACTGCAACAGGCCCGTTTCGTTGGCGGCCTGCGCGGCGATTTCTGGGGGGATAACTGGCTTGCCGAGAATAACTGGAGCTACGATTTGTTCACGAGTTATGATCGCGGGACCGGTTTTGCCTCCCAGCCCCTGCTGAATGAATCCAATCTTATTCTGGCGCTTGAAACCCTGCGTCTGGATGCGGATGGTAATCCGGTCTGCGGTGTGCCGGTCAATAATAATGATTTTGGTTTCCTGACGCCTCAACAGTGTGTGCCCCTTGACTTTTTCAATGACTCCGTCTTCAGGGGCGGACCCAATGGGGAAGGGCAGTTTGCGACGGAAGAGGAGAATGATTTCCTTTTCGGCACGCGGACCAACCGCACGGTTGTCGAACAGTTCCTTGCCGGCACCTATTTCACCGGCGATCTGTTTGAAATGCCGGACGGCGGCACCGTCGGCCTGGCATTCGGCGCGGAATTCCGCAAGGATTCCATCTCTTCGGCCGCCGACTTCCTCAGCTCCAACGCGCTGAATGCGGCGGAAAATCCACTGGCGGAAGGTGAAACCTTCGGCAGCCGGAATATTTTCGATCTTTACGCCGAATTGAACGTGCCGCTTCTGGCCAATCGTGAAATGGCCGATTATCTGGCCGTTGAAGGCGCCGTCCGCTATACCGAAGAAGAAAACTTCGGCTCCGAGACCACCTACCGGGCCCGTTTTATCTACCGTCCGGTTGACTGGATCCAGACAAGCGGTTCCTACGGCACATCCTTCCGCGCGCCCAATCTCAGGGAGCAATTTCTTGCTGACCAGCTGATCGGCGTTTCCAGTAATGCCGATCCGTGCGGCGTGCCGCCGGAAGCCAATATCGGCGGCGTTTTTGACCCGACGCAGGATACGCGTCCGCAGGTTGTTATCGATAACTGTATTCTGGACGGGGCCGATCCGACACGGCTGGGACTGATCGCGAATATCAATATCCCGGCGACGGTCGGCGGTAACGCCGATGATCTGGTGGCGGAAACCTCGCGGACCTTTACCGCGACGGTTCAGGTGACCCCGCCGATCAGCGATCAGTTCGACATCGAGCTGGCCGTCAGTTTCTTCGATATCAAGGTTGAGGATACGGTCCGTGCCCTGGCGCCAGAGACGATACTGGCACGCTGTTTCCAGGATGCGCCCGGCCTTGCCAGCCCCTTCTGTGACCGCCTCACGCGGACACAGGGCGGACAGCCGGAGTTTCAGTTCGTCAACTTTATCGACGATTCCTTCATCAACCTCGGTGAGGAAAACTCGCAGGGCATCGATGTGAATGCGCGCTTCCGCACCGATATTGAGGATGTGGCTGGTAAAACCCTGAGCATTGCCTGGGCCGGCGCCATCACATTCCAGACCCAACGCAACGAGCAGATCTTTGCCGGCGACCCGTTCGACAACCTGAACGGCGATTTTGGTGTCCCCAAACGCCGCCTGACATCGAACCTGTCGCTGGGTCTGGACCGGTTCGAGTTCATTTATGAAACCCGCCATATCAGCGGTACCCAGTCCAGCGATACCATTCAAATATCAGCGGACTGCAATACTTTTTCAGACAATCTGAGCATTGCAGGAACAACGCCGACCGCACCGTTGTGCTCGGCGCCGGGCCGCTGGTATCATGATGCCTCGCTGACCTACCGGCTGGATAATATTGTGTTCACCGGCGGTGTGCGCAACCTTTTGGATAAGGATCCGCCATTTGTCAGCGCAGGCGCCGGTTCCAACCGCGGTAACCGCGTGACCTCCTCGGGTTATGATCAGCTTGGCCGGACCTTCTTCTTTACGGCGACGACGGCTTTCTAAGCTGACGGTTTTCTTGAGATTCGTGAGAGTGCGGCCTTTGGGCCGCACTTTTTTTATCTGCGGCGACGCGTGCTATCGACAAGACTCTTTTGATAAAATACCATGACGGCAATCTTTTAAACTTAAAACATAGCGCCGGGCTCCGTGGACCGGCCCGAATGCAGGTGCAATTATGGACAGAGACTATTTTTATTCCATCATGAACGGGACCGGGGAGCTGGATTACGAGCTTTATCTCGACACCCCAAAAATCCTTTCGGCGCAAAAACCGTTTGATCAATTCTGCAACCGCGATGAGCTGCAGTTTCAGATCATCCATCAGGTGGAGGAATTATGGATGAAGCTGGCGGCTTACACGCTGCTGGATATTGATGATTTCATCCGGGAACGGAACGCCAACCGGGTGATGACACTGTTCCGCCGGGTCCAGATGATTATCGAGATGATGACGACGCAATTGGGGATGCTGGAAACCATGTCGCCCAAGGAATATCAGGAAATCCGCCTTCAGCTTGGCAACGGGTCGGGCCAGGAAAGCCCCGGCTTCCGCACCTTGCTGAAAATGCCGAAACACCTGTGGGATAGCTATGTTTCCGCCTATCTGGAACCCGACGGGCGCACCATCGAGCATGTCTATAATTCCGGATACGCCCACGATGACGCCTATATGGTGGCCGAATGTCTGGTCGAATTTGACGAACTGTTCCAGAAATTCCGCTTTCATCATATCCAGTTGATTCACCGCTCCATCGGCATGGAGGCCAAATCGCTGAAAGGCCGTTCGGTGGAACTGCTGCAGGACGGGATGCGGACCCGTTTCTTTCCCGCCCTCTGGGAAATCCGCTTCAAGATGACGGACAAGTGGGGAGGTGAGTATGGCACGGTCCGGGAAAGCATAGGCGCGTCGAAGAAAGGCAGCGGTGCTCACTGAGTGCCTGTTGCACAGTCCTCGCTCTTTATGGTAGGGACGGCGGCCTTTTGATGGACCGCAAAAATGACACAACATAAGGATACCGGCTGTTTTACCGCCGATGCGCCGGCCGCCCTGATAACCGGCGGCGCCCGGCGCGTTGGCCGCGCCATTGCCGCATCGCTGCTGGATGCGGGCTGGAATGTGGTGATCCATTATAATGGCTCGGCCGGGCATGCGGAGGTTTTTCAGGCGGCAGTCAACAGGGAGGGCAAAATTCAGCTTCTGGCCTGCCAGGCGGATTTGCGCAGCCCCGGAGCCCCTGCGGAAATATTTTCCTGGCTGGAGGCGCATCGCATCAAACTCAAGGCGCTGATCAACAGCGCTGCGATTTTTGAATATGATGCCCCGGATGCCGTGGAGGGCGCTTTGTTCGACCGGCATATGGCGGTCAATCTGAAAGCCCCCATTTTACTGGCCGATCATTTTGCCCGCCAGAAAACCGGGCATGACGACCGGGTGATCATCAATCTGCTGGATGCCAAGCTGAATGCGCTCAATCCGGATTTTTTTTCCTATACCCTGTCGAAGCAGGCGCTGCTGGCGGCGACCAAAATGGCGGCCATGAAATTTGCGCCAAATATCCGGGTCTGCGGCATTGCGCCCGGGATCACCCTGGTCAGTGGCGATCAGACGCCGGAACAGTTTGAACGGGCGCGGAAGATCAATCCGCTGGGCCATTCATCGACGCCGGAAGATATTGCGAAGGCCGTGCATTTTATTCTTGATTGCCGCTCCATAACCGGGCAGGTGATCACGCTTGATGGCGGCGTGTCGCTGGCCGGCCTGCCGCGCGACGTTGCCTATTTATAAGCTGGAGTTGCCCCCGTGAAGCTGAGTGAAAAACAGATTATCCTGAACGGCTTTGAATTTGACTGTCTGATCGGCTTCCACCCCCATGAAAGGGCCGCCAAACAGCGTGTGGTGGTCGATATTCTGCTGACCACCCGCCTTGATCAGGACGGTCTTGCCGCCGGCGACGATGTGACAAGCGTGATCGACTATGATTTCATGCGGAACGGTATCTTCGCGCTCACCAAAGACCGGCAGTTTAATCTGCAGGAAACCCTGTGCGAGGAGATCGCCAGGCTCTGCTTCGCCCAGCCCGCCATCGTCCGCGCCGAAATCGCCACCGCCAAACCCGACATCTATCCCGATTGCGACTTTGTCGGCTGCCGCATGGTTTTTGAGCGCTAGAGTCTTTTGGTCGGGGAGAGAGGATTCGAACCTCCGGCCCCTGCGTCCCGAACGCAGTGCTCTACCAGGCTGAGCTACCCCCCGCCAGAAAGAAGTGGTTTAATGGCGATGGACCAAAGCGAGAGGTCTTATAGCGCCGCTGTTTCCCTATCGCAAGCCCGGAATGACCTTATGACGCCTTTCGCGAAAGCCAGTGATCAAGGGTGATTTTGTCGGCGCCCGCCGGCAGCATCAGCAGGAAGACGATCAGCGCCAGCCGGGTAAAGGTGTGACCGTCAATATCGAACAAGGGTTCCTGCAGCGCATGGCCGTAGGTCGTGAGAATCAGCAGCAGGCCCAGCGCCGTTGCCGCCTCCCGCACGCGAAGGCCGAGACAGAGCAGAATGCCCGCGATCAGTTCCAGAAACGGGATGCCCATGCCCAGCGGCCACAGCAGCCATTGCGGGATCCAGCTGTCCGCATAGGGCGTGATAAAGAAATTATCCGTATGCGCGGCGGGCGTCAGGATAAACACTTTCCAATACCCGGCCATGACAAACAGAACGCCCAATATCCAGCGCACGATAAAGGCGGCGATGGACAGATTCGGCAGATTTTTTAGAAATTGCAGCATGATTTTCCCTCTCCTGATCTTTTTACCAGCTTACACCTGAAAGCAATTTTCGCAAATAATGGAAATGTTCAAGGCAACCCTGCCTTGCCGCGGCTTGGCCGCCCGTTTGACAAGGAATCGCCATTGGGTTTGCGGGAACAGGATTTTAACGGCAACTTCTCAAGGCCGCTGGCCGGCGATTCTGAGGATTTTGCGGAAGATTAGGGAAACAACTTGACATGTACGCCTATATGACGTACATTTATCACCAATCAAGATTGGATATGGAGGCCGTTATGCGGGGCTTTGAAGATAAAACGAAAGAGATTGAGGAGCGCAGTTCCGAGCGAATGAATTTTCGCACGAAGCCTCGTATCAAGCAAACTATTCAGCGCGCGGCGGCGCTCGCCGGTGTTGATGATTCTGTCTTCACCATGAATGCGGCTTATCAATCTGCAATGGAGACGATTGCAGCCCATGAGAACACAGTGCTGCAACCCGAGGATCATGCAACATTTTTTGCAGCGCTTGATAATCCGCCTGCACCTACTGATGCGCTTCGCGCCGCTGCCGATCAATATCGCCGCCGGGTCATCTCCAATTGATGGGTAAGGCGGAAGCCGGACCTAAACTGATAGAGCCGTTCGATCCAGACAGACATGATCGTACGGCTTTTTCCTGTGGCGTAGAGCAGGTCGATAACTATTTCAAAAAAACCGCCAATAAACTCAACAAAGTCGATAATATCCGGCTCTTTGTAATGACAACGCCGGATGCCGAGGTCATGGGTTTTTATGCCCTTAACGCCCACGCCGTCAATTATGCTGATTTGCCAAAAAAATATACCCGGACGCGCCCCGCTCATGGCAATATACCGGCCGTTTATATTTCAATGATCGGCCGCGATGAAAAATTCAGAGGTGGCGGTTATGGCGCTGACTTGCTTGTCGATGCGCTGACCCGCATAGCGGTTGCTGCCGAAAATGTAGGTTTATCTGTCGTCATACTGGATGTTCTGGACTGCGGCGATCCTGATCGTACGCAAAGACGAGTGGCGCTTTATAAGGGCTATGGCTTTCAGGCAATGGAGTCCAATCCTCTGAGAATGTTCCTGCCGATGGCAACAGTAAGAAAATTGATTGCCGGAGAAACGCCAGAAAGCTGACACCGGAGCTGGTGCCATCGCTGTGCCACCATTACCGTAACCCACTTAAACCCCCTAATAAGCCCGTTCAATACAGAAATCAATGATGCCGAGCAGGGCTTTTTTTGCAGTTGAGTCCGGGAAAATCGCCAGTCCGTCGCGGGCCATGGCGCCATAATGGCGGGCGCGGTCGATGGTATCGGTCAGGGTGCCGTAATGGTCCATCAGTACGATGGCATGAGCGAGATCACCGTCTTTCTGTTCCATATCCTGCAGGGTCCGCCGCCAGAAAATACGGTCATTTTCTGTCCCCCGCCGGTAGGCAAGGATGACCGGCAGCGAAATCTTGCCTTCCCGGAAGTCGTCGCCGATGGATTTTCCCAGCGTGGCCTGCCGGGCCGAATAATCAAGCGCATCATCCACAAGCTGGAAGGCGATCCCGAGATTGCGGCCGAAACTGGCAAGCGCCGCTTCCTCGCCTTCCGGACGTTCGGCAACAACAGCGGATATCTGGCAGGCGGCGGCAAACAGGGCGGCCGTTTTGGCGCTGATCACCTCAAGATAGGCGTCCTCGGAGGTTTCCGTGTCATTGGTGGTCATCAATTGCAGGACTTCGCCTTCGGCAATGATGGCCGACGCGCCGGATAATATCTTCAGAACCTTCAGCGATCCGTCCTCGACCATCAGCTCGAAGGCGCGGGAAAACAGGAAATCACCGACCAGAACGCTGGGTTTGTTGCCCCAGATGACATTGGCGGTTTCCTGACCGCGGCGCAGATTGGAATGATCCACTACATCATCATGCAGCAGCGTCGCCGTATGAATAAATTCCACACAGGCGGCAAGCCTGGCATGGCGCTTGCCCTCATAGCCCACAAGTTTGGCGCTTGCGATGGTCAGCATGGGGCGAAGCCGCTTGCCGCCCGATGCGATCAGATGCCCGGCCAGTTGCGGGATCAGCGCCACCGGGCTTTCCATGCGGTGCAGGATAATCTCATTCACCTTGCGCATGTCATCGGAAACCAGGGACAACAGCGCATGCAGGCTGATATTGGGGTCGCGCTCCGAGGGGCTGATCTCATGAGAATCAAAGGGAAGAACTTTCGCCACGGATGGCCTCCATAAGCTGTTGCGCGGACTGCATAAAGGGGTTATCCCCTACCCCGCCATTCCGGATAGCATAATGGCCATAAAGGCGGGGGACAAGTTTTAGTGAGGTGGCAGAGATAAACTGTGGCCTGGGCGGGACAACAGGGGGAGCGACAAAACAGCCGGCGCTATTTTTAAACGATCCCTTCAACAACCGTCAGCGTTCCCCGTGAGACCGGCGCCCGGATAATGCGGGCTTCCTGATATTGGTCCGAATGGTACCAGGCCTTTGCAGTTGCCATATCGGGAAATTCGACGACGACCATGCGGTTGGGCGCGCCGCCGCCTTCCAGTCGTTCCGTATCGCCGCCCCGCGCCAGATAGCGGCCGCCAAAATCGGCGATGCTTTGCGCGGCCTTTGGCTTATAGGCTTCATAGAGATCCGGGTCATCCACTACAATTTCGGCGATCAGATAAGCAGCCATGACATTTCCTCGCTTGTTGAAAGAGCGAGATTAGCAGGATCGATCGGATAGTCTTGAATAATTCTGCTTAAAACCTTTCGGGGATCATGATCCTAGGCACCGGGGTTGGGGGGCGAATCGCATTTTTTTATGTAGGCCCAGCCGACCCGTCCCAGGACCAGCGCCAGACCGCTTCCCATAATGGCCACCGAAACCGTATCTGCATTTTCAAACGGCGAAATCATCCAGGCAATGGCGTATCCCAACCCGGCCAGCACAAAGACCCAGCCGCCAAAACGCAGCATGGATTGCTTTTTGGCGGAGGCCGCCGATTTGGGGATGAAGTTGGCATAGACCGCCAGTATAACACCGTAAATCGCGCCGATGGCCCGGTCCGAAATTTCACCTGCCTCCGCATTGAACAGAGTGAGATGATCGGCAATACCGGCGAGCAGGGCCGTTGCCAGGATCAGCCCGCCGCCAATCATGCCGAGATGGATTTTATTGGCGGACTTTACCCTTTTTTCAGGATTTTCGATTTTCTGAATGAACAGCAAAAAAATTGTCCCGGCCGGCAAAACAAACATGGCGGCGGCCCATGAAAGGGCCCGTTCCGGCTGCAGATACCACATATAAGAGCCGAGGATGATGACCAGAAGCATGGTCAGATAGGCGAGGCTGCTTTTTTTCATCATGATGATGTCTCCTTATTTTCCGTGTTGTTGGCGGGGATATTTTCTTCCCCCGGTCTGCTTTCCATTCCGAATATCTGAGCGAAACCCAGAAGCGCGTCCTCAAGCACCGATATTTTGAGGCGGTAAATCACCGTCTTGCCATCCTTCTTGGTGTCCACAAGGCCGGCTTCCTTCAGGACCAGGAAATGCGCCGACATGGTGGGCTTGGAGACCGAAAAATGAGCCGCCAATTCCCCGGCGGTCAGCGGACCCTTACGCAAAAGCTGCAACACCTGCCGCCGCGTCGGGTCCGATAAAGCTTTGAATATCTTGTTCATGTTTTTACATTTAGCTAATCATCTAATTGATGTCAAGAATTTATTTCGATGAATGGCTAATTATTTGTCAGAAAATGCTGGAAACCCTTATTCAGTATATATTTCAAGAAGTTTATAATACTGAATCTTACCTGTATTGGTGCGGGGGAGGGTGGGAAGAAAGTGAATTTTTCTGGGGTATTTATAGGGTGCGGCAGTTTTTTTAGCGAAACTCCGCAGGCTCTCGGCCAGGGCGCTGTCTGCGGAATAGCCGTTTTTCAATACAATGAAGGCCGTGACAATTTTCCCTCGTTTCTCATCGGGTGTTCCGATCACGGCGCAATCGGCGACGGCCTCGTGCTTAAGAAGGGTCTGTTCCACGTCAGGCCCGGCGATATTATAGCCCGCCGAGACGATCATGCCGTCGGCGCGGGATTTGAACCAGACATTGCCATTGTCATCCATGGACGCGATATCGCCGGTGATATTCCAGCCGTCCCTCACATAGTCTTTTTGCCGGATACCATTAAGATAACGGCAGCCGGTCGGCCCGCGCACGGCCAGCCTGCCATCCCTGCCCACGGGAACATCCTTTCCGCTGTCATCCAAAATGCGGACCTCATAACCTGTGACCGGTCTGCCCAGCGATCCGAAAGGAGTGTCTTCTGCGGCGGAAATAAAGCTGTGCAGCATCTCCGTTGAACCGATGCCATCCATCAGCCGGATCCCGGTCGCCTGCCGCCAGCGTTCGGCAATTTGCGCGGGCAGGGCTTCTCCGGCGGAAACGCACTTCCTGAGGGAGGACAGATCGCACTCTTCAAGATGTTCCAGTAGAACTTTATAGGCCGTCGGCACGGTAAAGAGGATCGTGGCCTGGAATTTCCGTATCGCTTTCACCAGGTGTTTCCGCGCGTTATTTTCCAGCAACACGACCGAGGCCCGGGCATGGAACGGGAAGAATAAGAGCGCCCCGATGCCATAGACAAAAGCCAGGGGCGGCGTGCCGAGCAGGATATCATCTTCGGCCGGCGTCAGGCAGTGGTCGCAATAACTTCTGCAAACGCTCATGATATCCCGGTGGCTGTGCATAACGCCCTTGGGAGCGCCTGTTGTTCCCGACGTGAAGGCGAGGATGGCGATGTCGGCGGGCCTGGCGGGATAGTTGGTGAATTCGGACGCTTTTAAAGCAACGGCCGTTTCCAGTCCGCCGCCTTCGCCAAAATAATGCCGCCGGAGGGAAGGGCGGATGCTGTTTGCCGCTTTTTCCAATTCATCCGCATATTTGTGATCACAAAGAGCAATCTGTATTGCCGCAAGCTCCAGTATCGCGGCGATTTCCTTGTCGCGCAGCATCGCCATGGTGGTGACGGCCACGCCCCCCGCCTTCTGGACGGCAAACCAGGAAATGACCGCCCAGGGGCTGTTTGCGGCGCGGATCAGCACCCGGTTTCCGGGGACAAGGGCGCACTCTTCAACCAGAAAATTTGCGAGCTTGTTGGCGGCCTCATAAATTTCACCATAAGACCAGTTTTTCCCGAATGTCAGGATCGCCGGTTTTTCCATATAACCCCCATGGACGGCCTTATCGAGTAATTCGGTCGCAACATTAAGTGTGTCACCGTTCAGGGCAGGCGATATGTTGATGAAATCCGGCCAGTTTTCTACCGGCGGCAGGCTGTTGCGGATAAAATCATCCGGATAACTCTGCCTGATTCCCGCATTTTTGCCTTCAATTGCCATGCCGTGAATGCCTTTTTTTGCCGCAATGGAAATATTGAGCCAGTATCGAGGTCAATATCATCAGGAAAATATACCATCCAGCGGCTATGTTTCGCGATATTTTAATTATAATTTTAGGGTTGTAATTGTTTATGCAATTGATTATGCAACGCTCGATCTGCAATCATTCCGCACGGCGAGAAGCGTCCGGATATATTGATTGCCTCTCTTTGAATTTTTGATGCGCGCCGCTGCACGCAGCCGGGCGCCGGGAATCATTGCGCCATCATGATTAAATTTACTGCACCGCAGGCGGTGACGCTGACGCGTCATGCGGCCTTCTGGGACGGCACTGGGACCATCGCCGCCCAATTACAGAAATCCCTGGATCTGCTGAACCACTGGCATGCTTTACGGCGCGCCGGTGCGGACAAGGAACAACCGCCATCCTTTGCCGCATTCCTGCCGGCGGAAATACCCAAAATCCTGCCGCATATTTTTCTGCTGGAACGGCTTGCCTGCGGCGGCGACTGGCGGGTCAGGCTTGCGGGAACTTATATAACAACCATCCTTGATAAGGATATTACCGCCCTGAGGCTTCAGGAAATCGATATTCTGGGCGGGTATCATGCTTCCTACCGGCAATTCTGCGAACAGGTCGCCGCCGGGCGCAGCGCCGTGATCGCATCCGGCTGCAAAGCCGGCTGGTCGCAAAGTTTCCAGCATTTTGAAATTGTTCACGCGCCGGTTCTCAGCCGGGATGAAAGCGACGTCTGGATATTAGGCGGCGTTTTTCCCATCAGCCGGTCTTAGGGTCAACTGCCTTGCCGGTCCATTCCCCCGGCCCAACCACCCGACAGGATACCATGAAGGGGTGGTTGGGCCGGGGGAGCGGGCCGGTGATGCTATTTTTGAAAAAGACATTTAGAAAACAAGCCGGAACAGGGCGCCGCCTTCGGGGGCGTTCCCGGCCGAGATAACTCCGCCATGGGTCAGCACAATCTGGCGCACCAGACTGAGGCCGATGCCTGAGCCATCCTGCTTGGTGGTGAAAAAGGGGATAAAAATCTGGTCCTGTTTGCTTTCCGGAATACCCGGGCCGTTATCGGCAACCTCGATTGCGATTTTGCCGCGCGCATTGCGCATGGCCCTGAGCCGGATTTTGGGACGGTCCGTTTCCGATAAGGCATCCGCGCTGTTTTTCAACAGATTGATCAGGGCCTGTTCCAAAAGGCTGTCATCGGCGGACAACGGCAATCCTTTGGGCTCGATCTCAATTATCAGTTCAATGCCCGCTTTTGCGTACTCCGCTTCAAACAGGGTTTTCAGGCGGGAAAACAGGACATCCAGCTTCAATTCCTTGCGGTTGGGCGGCGGCATCTGGATCAGTTTACGGTACGCCTGAACAAAATGGATCAGGCCCTCACTGCGCCGGGCCAGGGTTTCGACAGCGTCCTTCACATCCTGAAAATTTTCCGCGTCATCCGGCGCATCCGCCAACCGGTCAACCAGATTGCAGGCGGTTTTCGCCAGCGAAGCGACGGGGGTGATGGAATTCATGATTTCATGGGTCAGCACATGAGAGAATTCCTGCCAGGAAGCCAGTTCGGTGGCGTCCAGTTCCTGCTGTATATTCTGCAGAGCAATCAGTTTCAGCTGCGCCCCTTTGATCGTAATCTGGGTTGCCGATAAAATCAGATGCTGGTCAACCTCATCAATCCGTATTTTCGTCAGCCGGTGCCGGCCCGGCCTGATCTGGGCGATGTCCCGCTGAAAGCGCGCGCCATAACGGGCCATGCCTTCGCTGCCCCTGATGTTGGCCGCGTCGAATAACTGCCGGGCCGTATGGTTCAGAAGGTCAACCCGCCCGGTCTGATGCAGCGCCACCAGCGGCACCGGAGCATGATCGACCACGGCTTTAAGGTAACGGTTTTGCGCTTCGCTGTCTTTCCGGCTTTCCCGGAACCGGCCGGAAATATCCTCCATTGCCGCGCCGAGGCCTTTATAGCTGCCGCCGAGTTTTTCCAGGGAAAAGGTCTGGGAAAAATCCTCATAACGCAGGGCGTCGAGAAACCGTGTCACCTCGATATTGGTGCGGTCCAGATAGTGCAGGAGGGAAAAAATCTGTAACAGGATAATCAGGCTGAGAACCAGGCTGGTCACCAGATATCCCGGTCCGATCAGCAGATAAGACAGCAGCGCCAATGAGGCGAACAGAAAGACCAGACGGACCAGAAGCCCGAGCTTGTAATTTTCAAAGCCCATGTTTTTCCATCCTGCGGTAAAGTGCGGCCCGGGTGATGCCGAGCTGATGGGCTGCGCGGGAGACATTCCCCTGATGTCTGCGAAGCGCCGATTCCACCGCCCTTTTTTCCAGGCTGTCGAGATTGAGAGTGTCCAAAACCGGTTCTGACGCCGTTAAGGCCGGCATGGCGGCAGGTTCGCTGAGGTTGAAATCCTTTGCCATGATCTGGTCTTCATCCGATAAAATCACCGCCCGCTCGACCGCATGCCGCAGCGCCCGGATATTTCCCGGCCAGGCATAGGCCGTTATCTCGGACAAGGTGGCCGGGCTGATTTCCTTTTCCGCCCGGTTATACTTTTTGCAATAGACGGAAATAAACGCCCTGACCAGAAGCGGAATATCTTCCGCCCGTTCCCGCAGGGGCGGCAGGGGAATTTCCACAGTGTTGAGGCGATAGAGCAGATCCTGGCGGAAGATTGCTTCATCGCGCAATTTAGCAGCCGCAAGATTGGTCGCGGAGATGACCCGGACATCAATTGCCACCGGCGCATTGGCGCCCACCGGCGTCACTTCTCTCTGCTCAAGGGCAGTCAGCAGCTTTGCCTGCATATGGAGGGGGATATTGCCAATTTCGTCAAGGAAAAGCGTTCCGCCATGTGCGGCCTGAAAGCGCCCGATCCGGTCCTGCCGGGCATCGGTAAAGGCGCCCTTTTTGTGGCCGAATAATTCGCTTTCAAAAAGACTTTCGGACACCGCTCCCAAATCGACAGCCATGAAAATTTCATCTTTTCTGTGCGATTGCGCGTGCAGTTCGCGGGCGATCAGTTCCTTGCCCGTGCCGTTTTCACCCAGAATCAGGACATTGGCCTCGGTGGGGGCTGCCCGATTGACAATGGAAAGCACTTCGCGGACCGCACGGGATTGGCCGAGAATTTTCTGCTGCGGTTTTGTAAGCTGGGAGGTCAGTTCCCGATTTTGCGATTTGAGCTGCTGCGTTTCGCGGCGGCTTTCGCGCAGCCGCAGGGCCGAATGGACGGTCGCCACCAGTTTTTCATTCTGCCACGGTTTGATAATAAAATCCGTAGCCCCCTGTTTCATCGCATTGACCGCCGCATCGACACTGCCATAGGCGGTAATAAGAATCACCACGGCATCGGGATCAATCTCGAGAATTTTGTTCAGCCAGAGGAAGCCTTCCCTGCCGGACTGCTCGCCGATGGCGTAATTCATATCCAGAAGGATGACATCTACGGGGTTTTCGGCAATCAGGCCGGGGATATCCTCAGGATCGCTGATGGTGGAGACCGAGGCGAAATGCTGTTTCAGCAACAGCCTGCCCGCAGTCTGAATGTCGAGGCTGTCATCAACGATTAAAATATGGCCGGGAGACCGGGTCACCATTTTATTCACTCCTGCATCCTGCTGCGGACGTCCGGATCACCGTGATCCGTGCGGATTGTTCATATTCGCACACAACCTGTCCGTTTTCGTACACTTTTTTGAGTCCACCCTCCTGTCAAGTCTTAAGAAACGTTAAGAATTCCGGGGCCCTGGAATATTTCCTAGCAATTTTCATACCTGGCATGGCTCTTGCTGCGTATGGGCATGTAAAAATGCGATGGGTGACTTTTCATGAGTATGGACCGGAAAATCGAACGCAAATATCCCAAATGGATGAAGCCGGCTATTATTGGCGGCGGGACTGCGATTGTTTTGATTGCTGGCGCCATCACCTTAAGCCCGGAAGCGGGCCGCACCCTCAAAGTCAATGATGACCGGATTGTGGTTTCCACCGTTACCCGCGGCCAGTTTGATGATTTTATCCCCGTTCGCGGCCGGGTCGAGCCCCTGAAAACGATTTTTCTCGATGCGGTCGAGGGTGGCCAGGTCGAGGCTATTCATATTGAGGATGGCGCATCGGTGGCGCCCGGCCAGTTGCTGGTGGAGCTTTCCAATACACAATTGCAGCTGGATGTGATCGCCCGCGAATCGGAAGTAACCCAGCAGCTCAATAACCTGCGCAGCCTGGAACTGGCGCATGAACAGAACCGGCTGAGCCACAAGCGCGAACTGGTCGAAATCAATTACCAGCTGGTGCGTCTGGGGCGGGAAGTGGAACGCCGCAAGGAACTGGTCGCGAGAGGCAATGCGCCGGTGCGCGAGCTGGAAAATTTCCAGGACGAGTTTGAATATTACACCAATCTTAAAGTGGTGCGGCTGGAAAGCCAGGCAACCGATGAACGGCTGCAAAAGGCTCAGCAGGTCCAGTTGCGTCTCGCCACCGAACAGCTTGAGAAAAATCTTACCATCGCCCGTAAAAATCTCGACGGCCTGAATGTCCAGTCTCCGGTGACCGGCAGACTGACGGCGTTTGATCTCGAGGTCGGCCAGTCCCTCAGCCCGGGCGAACGGATCGGCCAGATTGATGATCCGGACAATTTCAAGGTATCCGCCGATATTGATGAATTTTACCTTGGCCGGGTCGATATCGATCAGATCGGCATTCTGACCCTGGGCGGCGCTGACTATCTGCTGCGTATCAGCAAGGTCTATCCGCAGGTGAATAACGGCCAGTTTGAAGTGGACCTGGTGTTTGCAGACGGCAGTCAGCCCGGCAATATCCGCCGCGGCCAGACGCTGCAGATGCGTCTGCAGCTTGGCGACCCTTCGGAAGCGCTGCTGATTCCCAACGGCGCCTTTTATCAGGATACCGGCGGCAACTGGGTGTTTGTGGTGTCATCCGATGGCAGTCAGGCGATCCGCCGCAATGTCCGGATGGGGCGGCGCAATCTGCAGTTTATCGAAGTTCTGGACGGACTGGAACCCGGCGAACGGGTCGTGACGTCCCCCTATACCAACTATCTCAATATGGACCGGCTTGAACTCGGATCATCATAATCCCGGCCTGAGACACGACAGCGTTAGCTTAATAATAAAAGGACAAGAATAATGCTCAAACTTCAAGACCTGACAAAGGCCTACCGCACGGATGAAGTGGAAACAACCGCACTCAACAAGGTCAATATCAATATCAATGCCGGCGAGTTTGTCGCCATCATGGGTCCCTCGGGCTGCGGGAAATCAACTCTGCTGAATATTGTCGGCATGCTCGATAACCCGACATCCGGCGCTTATATTTTCCTCAATGAGGATGTGGCGGGCTATCCGGAATCGAAACTCGCCAAAATCCGCAAGGAAAATATCGGCTTTATTTTCCAGAGCTTTAATCTGATCGATGAACTGACGGTCGGGGAAAATATCGAGCTCGCGCTGCTCTATCATGATGATGTTTCGTCCAAGGAGCGGAAGGAGCGGGTTACAGCCGCCATGGATAAAATGGGCATCGCGCATCGCGCCAAACACATGCCGTCGCAGCTTTCCGGCGGTCAGCAGCAGCGCGTCGCCATTGCCCGCGCCGTGGTCGCCAACCCCAATATGATCCTGGCCGATGAGCCGACCGGTAATCTCGATTCCGCCAACGGCGAAGAGGTTATGAACCTGCTGACGGCGCTCAACAAAGAAGGGACGACCATCGTCATGGTGACCCATTCCGATCACCACGCCCAATATGCCCAGCGCACCATCAATCTTCTGGACGGCCAGGTGGTAACGGAGAATCTGCGGGCGGCGCAATAAGACAGGGAGGAGCCACAGAAGGCGCCATGTATAAAAACTATGTCATCACCGCTTTTCGCAATCTGATCAAAAACAGATTGTATTCGACGATCAATGTGCTGGGGCTGGCCATTGGGCTGACGGTGTGTCTGCTGATCTTTCTCTTTGTCCGGTTTGAACTGAGCTATGATGACTGGCTGCCGGGGGCGGATCGAACCTACCGGCTGGAAACCACGTTTCATGTTCCGGGGCGGGAGCCGATTGTGACCGCCTATTCCATGGCGCCCCTGCGTTCCGCGCTGGAACAGCAGGGGGTGGAAATTGATCATATCGCCCGTTTTACGCCTTTCTGGATATCCCTGTCGCGGGACAATATCCTGTTCAATGAACAGGCGGTTTATTCCGATCCCGACATTCTGGATTTCTTTGATTTCACCTATCTGGAGGGCAGCAGGGAACGAGCGCTGACCTACCCGACGTCTATTGTTCTGACCCGCAGCCTGAAGGAAAAATATTTTGGCGGCGCGCCGGCGCTGGGCGAAACGATTATTGTCGATGGCGATGTACCGTTTACCGTCGATGCGGTGATCGAGGACCTGCCGGATAACAGCCATTTTCTTCTGAATATCATTGCCCCGATTTCCGCCCCCACTTTTTATTCCCGCGACCGGATTGAGACGCGCTGGGACAGAGGGTCCGTGATGACTTATATACAATTGGCGGATGGCGAAAGGCCGGAAGCTGTCACTGATCGCTTCAACACGATTATCGAAACATTCGTGCCCGAGATCAATTTGCAGGGCGCCAGTATTCCCGGCGAAGATGTGATTGAATTACGCATGGTGCCGGTGCGGGATATTCATCTTTTTTCCAAATCGGGAAATAATATGAAACCCGGTGGCAACCCCAATATTGTTTATCTTTTTACCGGCATTGCGTTTCTTATTCTCTCTATTGCCATCGTCAATTTTGTCGGCCTGACAACGGCCCGCTATACGCTGCGCAACAAGGAAGTGGCGCTTCGAAAGGTGCTGGGCGCGGGGCGCAAAGACCTTATCATGCAGTTCCTGGGTGAAGCGGGCCTTTTTATGTCGGTCGCCATCCTTATCGCTTTTGTGCTGAGTGAACTGGCGCTGCCCTGGTTCAATAATCTGGTTGGCCTCGAGCTTACCATCCAGATGTTGCTGACACCGTTGAATACGGGTCTGGTGATCTTTTTCGTCGCGCTGACGACGCTGGCGGCAGGTCTGTATCCGGCCTTCTTTCTGTCATCCGTCAGACCGGCGGCAACACTGGGTGAGCGGGGATCAGCTTTTCTTAAACCTGGCCTGATGCGCTCGGCGATCGTATTTTTTCAGTTTATCATCACCATCGTACTGATCGTTGCGGTCACGGTGATTTATCAGCAGATCAATTATGCGAAAAATCTTGATCTGGGATTTGAAAGCGAAAACCGGCTGGTTCTTTCCGGTATTCAGCGCGGACCGGATGAAACAATTTATAACACAGACACTCTGACGCAACAGCTTTTGCGCCATCCGGATATTCTGACGGTTGCCGCTTCGCAAAGCATTCCCTCACAGGCCATTCGCGCCACAGGCGTCTTTCAACGGGCCAATGGCGATGCGGCGGAAAGTTTTACCCTCAGCACCCTGTCTGTGGGCTTGGATTTTTTCCAGGCTTTCGGCATTGATCCAGTCGCGGGGCGTCTCTTTTCACGTGACTTTTCCACCGACGATCTGACGGCGCCCACAACTGCGCCGCCCAAAAACTCCGCCGCTGTCATTGTCAATGTAAGCGCCGCCCGGCAACTGGGTTTTGCCCGGCCCGAGGTGGCCATCGACCAGGTCGTCCGGCAAAATCGGGGCGACGGGACTCGCTATGAATTCACGATTGTCGGCGTTGTGCCGGATTTCAAATGGCGCTCGGCGCTTGATCCTGTCCAGCCCATCATTTTCTATTCGGACCGCAGCCAGATCGTGCACCTGACCCTGCATTTGCGCGGCGGACATAACAATGATGTTTATGCCCATATTGACGAAGTGTGGAACGGGGTGTTCGCCGATCAGGAAATTATACGCCAATTTCTCTCCGATATGATGCAACAGCTTTTTCTGGCGGAAGACACGCTGATCACGGTCCTGCTGGTCTTCGCCGTGCTCGCAATGGGGGTGGCGGGATTAGGCCTGTTCGGACTTGCCGCTTTTGCCGCGCAGCGACGCACCCGGGAGATTGCCATCCGCAAGGTTCTGGGGGCTTCTATTCCCGATATTCTGCGCCTGCTGGTCTGGCAGTTTTCAAAGCCGGTGATCCTGGCCAACCTGATCGCCTGGCCGATCGCCTATTATGCCATGTCCGACTGGCTGGAAAACTATGCCTTTCGCATTGACCTGACGCTGCTGCCCTTTGTCTTTGCCGCCGTCATAGCCCTTTTTACCGCGATTACCACGGTCAGCAGCCACGCCTTCAACGTGGCGCGGTCCAATCCCGTCCTTGGACTGAGATACGAATAGGGAGAGAAAATGTATAAAAATTACGTCACGACAGCGCTGCGGAATCTCTTCAAGAACAAGCTTTATTCCGCCATCAATATTCTCGGCCTCACAGTGGGCCTGGCGGCGGGGCTTTTGATCTTTCTGTTTGTGCGCTGGGAACTCAGTTACGATCAATGGGTGCCGGACGGAGAGCGGATTTACCGGCTGCACAGCACCTATGAAATACCGGGCCGCAGCCCGTTCCGGACGGTTCGATCATCCGGCCCGATGGCGGAAAATCTGCCGCTTAGCTTTCCGGAAATCGAATCCATTGTGCGCCTGAATTATATCAGCCCGACCATCCTGCATGAAGGCGAGGCTTTCAATCAACAAGTCACAATGGTTGATCCCAGTTTTTTCGATGTCTTCGATCTGCCCATGGCGGAAGGAACGCCTGAGGGGGCCTTGCGGGATTTCAGTTCAATCCTGATATCGGAAAGTACCCGGCAGCGTTATTTCGGCGATCAGCCCGCTCTCGGAAAAACCATGGTCTTTTGTTGCCTGCAGGGCCAAACCATCGACCTGAAAGTCACCGGGGTGCTGAAAGATATTGCGGACAATTCGCACCTGGATTTTCAGGCGCTCATTCTGATCAACAAGGAAGCGTTCCGGCAAAGCCCCTGGATGTTTGAAAGCTGGACATCGGTCAATAATCACACCTTTATCAAATTCCGTCCGGGTACGGATATTGCAGCTTTTGAAGCGGGCCTGCCCGCCTTTATCGATGAAAAAATCCCGCCGAATCCGGATGCCGGCGTCGGCAAAACTTCGGACTTTATGAAACTCAGTCTGATGAATTTGCGTGACCTGCATTTGCGGGCCGGTTTTCAGGCGTCCGATGTGGGTGATATCAAACCCCTTGGCAGTATGACCTCGGTCATCGGTTTTGCCGCTACCGCAATTCTTATCCTGATCATCGCATCGATTAATTTCATGAATCTGTCAACGGCGCGGTCAAGCCTCAGGGCGCGGGAAGTCAGTCTGCGCAAAGTCGTTGGCGCGAGTAAAAAACAATTGGTGCAGCAGTTTCTGGGAGAATCCTTCATTATAACGGCCATCGCCATGATCCTGGCGATTGTGGCGGTGGAACTGACGCTTCCCTGGTATAATAATTTTCTGAATCTGGAACTGAGCCTCAATCTTTTCACCGACCCGGTGTTGATTCCGGCGCTTGTCGCGGCGGTAACTCTTCTTGGAGCCATCAGCGGACTCTATCCGGCTTTCAATCTTTCCGCCTTCAAGCCGGCGCGGATTCTTGCCGCCAACCAGTCCAGCGCCTCATCGAAAATGGGCGGGCTCAGAACGGCTTTGGTGGTTGTGCAGTTTTCAGTCACGGTGGCGCTGCTGATCATTACCGCTGTGGTCTATATCCAGACCGAATACGCCAAATCGGTGGAGCTTGGCTTTGAGAGGGAAAACCGGCTGGTTTTGCGGGGTGTGAGGGACGGAGCAAATGCCGACAGCCGCACCGCTTTTGTGAATGAAGTCCGGCGATTGCCGGAAGTCCGGGCGGCGGTCCTTTCCTCCGATGTGCCGACCGACAATAATGAAAACAACAATGGTTTTGCTCTGGCAGGGGATGAAAGCGCCCGGAATTATGCGCTGAATATCATTTCGACCGACTATGGCTTTATGGAGGCCTACGGTATTGATCTGCTGGCGGGACGGGATTTATCGCAGGAGTTTGGTAGCGACAATATTGTCCTGCCGCCGGAGGAAGGGGTTGTGCAAACCGTTTCCGCCCTGGTCAATGAATCGGCCGCGCGTCATCTGGGCTTTTCCGATCCTCAGGCTGCATTGGGCGCCATTCTGCGCTCTGATGTTTTCGAGGCGGGCCCCATTGAGCACAGAATTGTCGGCGTCATTCCGGACCTGCAAATGCGTTCCGTAAAATATGACGCCCGGCCGACCATTTACTTCCGCAGCGAGGCCCGGCTGAATGATCTGACCATTGTCTTTGACGGCGGCAATGCCCCGGCCCTTATCGACAAGATCGAGGCGATGTGGCGGGAGAATTATCCGCGCACGCCCTTTACCTATACGTTTCTCAATGATCTGATCACCGGCCAGTATGCGGAAGAAGACCGGCAATCCACGGTGTTCCTGTTCTTCACCGGCCTTGCCATTCTGGTGGCCTCGTTGGGTTTGTTCGGCCTTGCCTCCTTCGCCATTGTGCAAAGGACCAAGGAAGTGGGCATCCGCAAGGTTCTGGGCGCCGATATTCCGGATATCGTCCGGCTGATGCTGTGGCAGTTCTCAAAACCGGTGCTGATAGCCAACCTGATCGCCTGGCCGGTCGCCTGGTATCTTAGCCAGAACTGGCTCGAAGGCTTCGAACAGCGCATCTCGGCTTTTAATCCTTTCATTTTCGCCGGCGCGACGCTTGCCGCACTCCTGATTGCCTGGATTACCGTTGGCGGCCACGCCATCCGCGTCGCCCGGTCCAATCCGGTCCATGCGCTGCGGTACGAATAAACAGCCAAAGGAGGAAAAAGATGATCAAAAATTATATTATAACGGCGATCCGTAATCTTCTGAAGCATAAGCTTCATTCCTTCATCAATATATTCGGACTTGCCATCGGTTTTGCCGTGGCCATGCTGATCGCGTTTTTTGTCCGGACCGAGCTTTCCTTTGAACAGGGTTTTACCAAAGCGGATCAGATTTACCGCCTGACCTGGGAAAGCAAGACCACCGGCAACCGGTTTGGAACCGTCGATAATCCCGCGGGCCCCGCAATGGCGAAGGATTTTCCGGAAGTGCTGGACGCCAACCGACTCGCCACGAGCGAGATGTTGCTGTCGGTAGATGACCGGCAGGCGTTTGAGACCGTATATTTTTCCGAAAATAATTTTTTTGCGCTTTTTGATCTTCAGTTTATTGAAGGTTCTCCGGCAAACGCTCTTGCTGATCCCAATTCTATTGTGCTCACGCAATCAGCCGCGGAAAAATATTTTGGTGACGAGTCCGCTATGGGCCGTTCCCTGACGCTCGGCGGTTCGCAGGATATGGTGGTCACGGCGGTCATCGCCGATATGCCGGCCACTACCCAGTTCACTATGAATTTTCTTGCTCCGATGGAAACTGCCGCCGCGCTCTTTGGAGGAGAATTTCTCGAACGCTGGGGTTCGGACGTGCTGCATGCCTATCTGCTGCTGGCGCCCGGCACCGATCCGGTTGCACTGGAAGCAAAATTTCCGGACTTTATTGACCGGTATATGGATGGCCGCAGCGAATTTATTTCATACCGGCTGCAGGCGCTGGGTGATATTCATTTCACGCCCAATCTGGAAAATGAACTGCCGGAACGCGATGGGATCACTGGGGCGGTGAAAAGTTTCCGCGAAAAAAGCAATATTTATATTCTGGCCATCGCGGCACTGTTTGTGCTTGTGGTTGCCTCGATCAATTTCATCAATCTGCAGGTCGCCCAGGCCAGCCACCGGATGAAGGAAGTGGCGGTCCGCAAGGTCAATGGCGCCACCCGCAATGATATCGCCCTGCAATTTATCGGCGAATCCCTCTTTCTGGCGCTGTTCGGTTTTGCCGCCGCCCTGATATTGACGGAAATTGCCGCCCCCTGGTTCGGCGATTTATCCGGCGTCCGGTTTTCCCTGTTCCAGCATACCGGTGGGCTTTTTCTGCCGGCTTTTGTCGGTGTGGCGCTTCTGGTCGGGCTGATTTCCGGCCTTTATCCCTCGCTTTTGCTGGCCGGACTGCTGCCGGCGAAAATCTTCAAGGGAGAGTTTTTCTCCACCGGCAGCGGCGCCCATCTTCGCACCGGGCTGGTGGTGATCCAGTTTGCCATCGCCATCGGGCTGATCATCGCCACCACGGTCATTCGTTCTCAAGTGGAATATAGTATGGAGAAACCGCTGGGTTATGACCGGTCCGAGATTATCACGATCCCCATGGACCGTCGCATCATCCGGGAAAATTACGTGACCCTGAAAACCGGGTTTCTGACCTATCCGGATGTGGTTTCCGTCACCTCTTCTTCCATCGCGCCGACCCGCGATCTGTCCGATGGCTGGAGTTTTACCGAACCCGGCGGGTCGGAAGAAGAAACGCTGAGCGTCCGCGCCGCTTTCGTCAATTTCGATTTTTTTGAAACCTATGGCATTGAAATGGCGGCTGGACGCGCCTTTTCCGAAGCCTTCGGCAATGATCGGGCGCCTTTTCCGGATGCCGAAAACCCCCATATTGAAACGACCGTTATTCTCAATGAAACGGCCCTGCGAACTTGGGGCTGGGGCAATCCGCAGGACGCCCTCGGCCGCACGCTCCTTACGAACTATACTGATGACGGTGTGGAGTTAAGCATGGCTTTTACCGTTGTGGGCATCGCGCGTGATGTCCATTTCCGCTCGCTCCGCAACGAAATCGTCCCCATGGCCTATATGAATGCGCCGGGTGGCGCGATGATCTCCATCAAAACCAGCGGCGATAATATGGCCGGCGTTCTGGACCATATCGGCGGGGTGTGGAGTTCGGTCATTGCCGATTATCCCTTGCGGACAACGTTCATTGCCGATGATTATCAGGCGCTTTATGCGGACGAACAGCGGAGTCTGGAACTGTCTTCGGTGGTTTCTCTGCTCGCCATTATCATTTCCTGTCTTGGCCTTTACTCAATCGCGGCGTTTATTGCGGAAAAGCGCACCAAGGAAATCGGCATCCGCAAAGTGCATGGCGCATCAGTGCCGGCGCTGGTGCGCGCCGTTTCCCTGCATTTCCTGAAGCCGGTCCTGTTGGCCAATCTGATCGCCTGGCCGCTGGCCTTTTATTTCATGGATCAGTGGCTGACGGGCTTTGCCTATCGCATTGATCTCGGCCTCAGCCCGTTCCTGATCGCCGGCGTTGGGGCTGCGCTGATTGCCCTTGCCACAGTGCTCGCCCACGCCATCCGCGTCGCCCGGTCCAATCCGGTCCATGCGCTGAGATATGAATAATAAATGGAAAGATCATCATGTTTGCCAATTATGTCACGACGGCGTTGCGTAATCTTTTTAAGAACAAGCTTTATTCCTTCATCAATATTGTCGGTCTGGCGGTCGGTCTGGCGGCCTGTATCCTGATCCTGCTGTTTGTGCGGGATCAGTTATCTTATGACCGGCATGTGCCGGGGACGGAAGATATTCATAAAATCCAGATGGAATTAAGCCCCCCGGGCCGTGATACGATTTACTGGGCGACCGGGCCGGGCAGGGCTTACGATGAACTGGAAGCGCTGGTGCCTGAAATCACCGATGTGGCGCGGATATTCTATCGGCAGACCACAGTGCAGCGGGATGCCAATATCTTCAGTGAAAATCTGATGTATGCCAGTCCCAATTTCTTCGAATTTTTTGGCGT
Source organism: Alphaproteobacteria bacterium (assembly GCA_021774625.1). Classification (GTDB taxonomy): domain Bacteria; phylum Pseudomonadota; class Alphaproteobacteria; order Sphingomonadales; family JAKSBY01; genus JAJFIV01. Next base: position 45,074 of record JAJFIV010000034.1, read on the forward strand.
GCCGTTTGTGGCGGGCGATGCCGCAAGGGCCTTGCAGGATACCCGCTCCGTGGTCATTTCCCAAAGCATGGCGCGGAAGTATCTGGGCCGGGCGGACGGCGCCGTCGGCCAGACCCTGACCATTGCCACCACGCGCGGCGATGAGGATTTTGTGGTGACCGGCGTGGTCGAAGACTGGCCCGTCACCAGCCATATGGTGTTTGATCTCGCCATTATGATCAATCCGCCGGATTTTGCCGATCAGCCCAATTTGCTGCAGCGCTGGATGGCGGGGAATACCCATCTTTATATCAAGCTGGAACCGGGCGCCGACCCGACGGTTCTGGCGCCGCAATTTTTCGATATCATCGACCGTCAGGCGACGCCGGAGGTCCTGGAATTTCAGATGCCGGTCGAGAGCGCAACGGAAATCGCCACCCTGGTGACGGTCGCCCTGCGCGACGTTCATCTGGAAGGTTTTAGCCGGTTCAGCATTAAACCCAAAGGCAGCCTCGGCATTGTCATCACCTTTACGGCGGTGGCGGTCCTGATCCTGCTGATCGCGGTGATCAATTTCACCAATCTTTCCAGCGCCCGGGCGTTGCATCGCGCCCGCGAGGTCGGCATGCGCAAGGTTCTGGGCGCCAGCCGCCGGCAGCTGATTTCCCAGATCCTGGGGGAATCGGTGATATTCGCAGGGCTGGCGATGCTGCTGGCGATGGCGCTTTCAGAATTGATCCTGCCTTTCTATAACCGGTTTCTGGGCACGGAAATGGCCCTCAATTATGCCAGCGATCCCGCCGTCGGGCTGACCTTTATAGGCCTTGCCGTTATCGCCGGTTTGATGGGCGGGCTTTATCCAGCGGCGTATCTTTCCAAATTCCGCCCGGCGGAGGTTCTGAAATCCGGCAAGTCGGAAGCCGGGCCGTCGCCCCGGCTCCGTACGGTTTTGGTCATTCTGCAATTCGCCATTTCCATCGCGCTCATTTCGGCGACCGCCATTGTCTATAACCAGATGCAGTTTGCCCGTAATTTCGATCCCGGATTTGAAAAGGAAAATGTCGTTGTCCTTGGCGGCATCAACCGGGCGGAGGTCTTTCCGCTTCGCCATACCCTGCGGGAGGAATTGTTGAGCCACGCCGCTATTGAAAGTGCGACGCTTTCCTCCCTTACTCCGGGTTTTCCCATCGGCAACGGCACGCGGGCTTTTGTACCAGACAATCCGGAGCCCATCGTGCTGATGATGCGGCCGATTGATTTCGGTTTTTTTGATACCTACGGTATTGAGCCCATTGCCGGGCGCAGCCTGTCCCGGGATTTCGGGACGGATATCATTCGTGACCGCAACAGCCGCGCGGTCAATGACGGCTCGGTCGTCATCAATTCCATCGCCGCGGTCCGCATGGGTCTTGGCACGCCGCAAGAGGCTATCGGCAAAAGCTTCAGATTTCTGGCTGACAGCAATGATACCAGCGCCGAGGTAACGGCGACCGTGGTCGGGGTTTTGCCCGACATCAATTTTTCTTCGATCCGCGATACCGTCAGTCCGGAGATTTTCTTTGTCGATGAACAGACCCAGAATTTTCTCAGCCTGAAATACCGCTCCGACGACACCGGCGCCGTGCTCGGTTTCATCGATCAGACCTGGCGCGGCCTGGTGCCCGATGCGCCGGTCACCCGCTTTTTTCTGGATGATAATATCGCCGCCCAATATCAGACAGAGGAAACCAGCGGCCGGATATTCGCGGTCTTCGCGCTGCTGGCTATCCTGGTCTCAAGTCTTGGCCTTTACGGGCTTGCCTCCTTCATTGCGGAGCGGCGGACAAGGGAAATCGGCATCCGCAAGGTGCTGGGCGCCTCGGTCCGCAACATTGTGCAACTGATGGTCTGGCAGTTTTCCAAACCCGTCCTGATCGCCAATCTGATTGCCTGGCCCGTCGCCTTTTATTTCATGAATGAATGGCTGTCAGGATTTGTCCATCGCATATCCCTGAGCCCATTGGTCTTCATCCTGGCCGGTCTCGCCGCGCTGCTGATCGCCTGGACCACGGTCGCCGGTCATGCCGTCCGCGTCGCCCGCACCAACCCGGCCATTGCGCTGCGATATGAATAAGCCGCAAAAGAGGTCATCTGTATGAGTCTGTTGAAGAGTTACGTAACGGTCGCCATCCGCAATCTGTCACGTTCGCCGCTTTATTCGGGGATCAATATCGGCGGGCTGGCGATCGGCCTTGCCGCCTGTATCGTGATCCTGCTCTATGTCCGGGACCAGCTTTCCTATGACCGTTTTTTGCCGAATGCGGATGAGATCTGGCGGATCGACAGCGTGGAAACCGTGCCCGGCAGAACTCCGATTGATGTGGCGGGCGCCCCGGCCGCCATAAAGGATCTGCTGCTGACCGATTTCCCGGAAATTGCCGACGCCGGGCGGATGATCATGATGCCGTTTTCCGTTGCACGGCAGGGCGCGGAATTCAAGGAACAGGTCGCGCTTGCGGATGAAAACTTCTTTGACATTATCAGGCTGCCCTTTGCCGCAGGAACGGCGGAGCGCGCGCTTGGCGGCAACCGGAATATTCTGTTGAGCGAGGCCTATGCCCGGAAATATTTTGGAACGGTCGAGGCGGCCGGCAAGACCATGACGCTCCTGATGCCCGAGCCCAGAAATTTTCAGGTGGCCGGGGTTTTTCACGATATCCCGCAAAACAGTCATCTGGCTTTCGATATGGTCATTCGTATGGATCGCGGGTTTTCGGAAGCGCTGGTCGCGATCATGGATAACTGGGGCAATCCTCAGTTCAAAACCTATATCCGCCTGCATGAAAATGCCGATCCGCAGCGGATTCAGGACCGCTTCCCGGCCTTTTTAGACCGGCATTTCCCGGCGGACTTTTCCCGGGCCATCAATATCGCGCCCAATGAGCTTTACCAGTTCAATCTGATTGCGCTGCGGGACCTTTATTTTGATGGCGCGCCCAATCTTGCCATGAAAGCCAAAGGCGACCGCAAAACGGTTATTGTCTTTGCCCTGATTGCCTTTCTGATTTTGGTGATTGCCGCCGTCAATTTTGTCAATCTCACAACGGCGCGGGCGGCTTTGCGGGCGCGGGAAGTGGGTGTCCGCAAAGTCATGGGCGCGCGGCGGCGGCATCTGGTTGGCCAGTTCCTGCTGGAATCCGGCGGGCTGGCGGCCGTGGCTTTGGTGCTGGCGCTCGGTATTGTAGAACTGACCCTGCCGGGATTTCGGGCTTTTTTCGCGCAAATTCCCGGGCTGAATTTCTTTGAGGACCCGGCGTTGATTATGGCATTTGCGGGTCTTGCCCTAGTCGTCGGGTTGGGGGCCGGACTGTACCCGGCCTTTTATCTGTCCTCCTTCCGGCCATCGGTGATTTTACAGGACGCCAACCGGATAAAAAGGGGGCGCGGACGGTTCCGTTCCTTTCTGGTGGTGGCCCAGTTTTCCATATCCATCGCCCTGATGATCGCCGTCGCCATCATCTATCAGCAGACCCACTATGCCGTCACCAAGCCACTGGGATATCAGACGGAGAATATCATGATTGTCCGGGATGTGGGCGGTGCTGCCGAAGCTAATAAATTACAAACATTTATTCAAAGAGCCTCCCGGCATCCGGCTATCGTGTCCGTCGGGCATTCGCTCACCGTGCCATCTGATCCATCGGAAGCCAACGCAACATTTATCGCGCCCGGGCAGCCGTCGCCGGTTGCAGTCGGCTTTCAGAGAGTCGGCCATGATTTTTTCGAAACTTATGAGATTGCGCCCCTTGCCGGGCGGGTTTTTTCCGAGGTCATGCAGGGAGACGGGCTGTTTGGCGCCGGCGAGACGGCTGCGCGGCCAACCGCATCGGTGGTTTTGAATGAAAAAGCGGTCACGCGGCTGGGGTTTGCGACGCCGGATGACGCCATCGGCAAACACCTGCAATCCAGATTTGGCGCGCCGGTTGATTTCACCATTGTCGGCGTCATACCGGATATTCACTACCGTTCGCTCTATCTGGATATTCGCGATGAAATCTATTTACTGGATGCCAACGCCAACGCCGTTTCCCTTCGTTACAACCCCGCTGAATTGCCCGCTGTCCGGGCGCATATTGATCAGATCTGGAAGGATCTGTTCCCGGAAAGAACCATTGCGATAGAATATCTCGGCGATAATTTGCTGGCGCTTTATGAAACGGATAGAAAGCGCGGGCTTCTGCTGGCGGGCTTCGCCTTTTTTGCACTGTTCGTATCGAGCCTCGGGCTGTTCGGCCTGACCGCAGCGGCGACCGAGGCCCGTGTTCGGGAAGTTGCCCTCAGAAAGGTTCTGGGGTCCACCAATGGTCGTATTATCCGGATGCTGGTGCTGCAATTCTCCAGGCCGGTTCTGATCGCCAATCTGATCGCCTGGCCGACGGCCTGGTATTTCATGCGCGACTGGCTCAACGGTTTTGCCTTTCGCATGGACCTGACTCCGGCGCCGTTTATTATCGCCGGTGTCATTGCGTTTCTGATTGCCTGGATCACGGTTGCCGGCCATGCCATCCGCGTATCCCGCACCAACCCGGCCATTGCGCTGCGATATGAATAAACCAATGCTTTGAATCTCTCTCCATTTACCGTAGGTTTTTTACATAAAACAAAAGACATGATACGGAGGATGTATGCTGCTGCATTATACGAAGACGGCGTCCCGCTATCTTCTCCGCAATAAACTCTATTCTTTCATCAATATTGGCGGGCTGGCCATCAGTCTGGCCGTTGCGACGCTGGTCTTGCTGTTTGTCCTGGATGAGCTTTCCTATGACCGCTGGCTGCCGAATATTGACCGGGTTTATCGGCTGGAAACGACCTTTTATCCGCCGGGCCGGGGCATTCTGGAATTCGCCAGCACCATGGGGCCGGTGCGGGATGCGCTGGAACGTGACTTTCCGAATGAGATAGAAGCCGCCGCCCGCATCGGTCGGCAGGGGGCGACCGTGTCCATTGATGATCAGCGGTTCAACGAAACCGTTAATTATGTCGATCCCGGCTTTTTCGACATACTGGAACTGGAAGCCGTTTCCGGCGATCCCGAAGCGGCGCTGCAGCAGGCGACGTCACTGGTGATCACGGAAAGCATCGCGCAGAAATATTTTGGTTCCGAACCCGCACTGAACCGGACCGTCACCTTTGACAATAATATCAGCTACCGCATCGGCGCGGTGATCCGGGATATTCCGGACAACAGTCATCTCGATATGACGCTGATCGCCCGGCTGGAGCGGGAAAGACTGGCCAATCCGGGGGTCATTGACACCTGGGCCGGCGTTTTTTTCCATACGTATGTGAAATTGCGGGAGGGCGTCGCCGCGGCGGCCCTCCGTGATGCCCTGCCGGATTTCTTCAGGCGCAACGCCACCACCGAGGTGCCCGGTCTTGGCGACGTGGCGCTCAGCGATATCACCGAATTACGGCTGATTCCGGTCACCGATATTCATTTAAAGTCCGAGCGCCGGGGCAATATGAAGCCCGGCGGCAACATCAATACGGTTTATGCCTTTTCGGCCATCGCCCTTTTGATCATTGTCATCGCTTCGATCAATTTCATGAATTTATCGACCGCGCGCTCCAGTATCCGCGCAAAGGAAGTGGCCCTGCGCAAAGTCGTTGGCGCAGAACGCAGCAAACTGATCATTCAGTTTCAGGCGGAATCGGTTTTTCTGGCCGTGCTGGCGCTGATTGCCGCGCTGATTCTCGCGCGCCTGATTCTGCCCTATTACAATAACTTCCTGTCGCGGGATTTTTCGTTGAATTTTCTGGAAAATATGCCACTGGCCGCTTTTCTGGCCGCATTGGCCATTCTCGTTGGTTTGGTGGGCGGGCTGTATCCGGCTTTCTATCTCTCTGCCTTTCGGCCCGGGGAAATTCTGAAATCCAATCAGTCCTCCACCGACAGTTCGCAGAAATTCCGCTTTTTTCTGGTGCTGGTTCAGTTCTCCATCTCGATCGCTTTGATCACCGCGACCGCCATTGTCGGATTGCAGACCCGTTACGCAGGTATGATAGATCTTGGGTTCAACAAGGATTTGATGGTTGTGTTGGCCGGTCTTGGCCGGACGCAGGCGTCGCAATCATCGGACACCATCAAGCAGGAAATCGAAAAACTGCCGGGGGTGATCTCTGTCACCCGGTCGTCCAGCGTGCCGCCGATTATCGGCAGCCCCAATAATATTATCGAACTGCCGGAAAATCCCGGCGGCGAAAGTCTGATTGTCGAGCAGGTGACCGTTGATTTTGATTATTTTGACACCTATGGGATGGAACCGGTCACGGGCCGTCTTTTCAGTCAGGACCGGGCCGCAGATCTGCTGATCGTCCCGGAAGCGGAAGAGGAAATACCGACCCAGGCGGTTGTCATCAACGAAAGCGCGGTCAAACGGCTGGGATATGTCAGCCCCGAACTGGCGCTGGGCCGGACCTTCCGCGCCCTGATACCGGGTGACAGGCCGCAGGCCCTGACCGAAGTGATTGGCGTGATCCCCGATGCGCACTTTCATTCGATCCATGTGGATATTCCTCCCATGATGTTTGTGGTGCGCGAAGAGGGCTTTGGCGCCATGACGGTGCATATCCGGCCGGAGGGTCTGGATGCCACGCTGGCTGGACTGGACCGTATCTGGCAGTCCGCCGCCCCGGATGAACCGGTCGCCAGAAGCTTCATCGATGATAATTTTTCGGCCCTCTATAACGGGGAAAAACAGATGCAGCAGGTCTTTATGTATCTGGCCGGGTTCGCTGTCTTTGTCGCCTGTCTCGGGCTGCTTGGTCTGGCGGGCTTTACCGCGGAACGGCGGACCAAGGAGATCGGCATGCGGAAAGTACTGGGGGCCTCGGTCCTGAAAATCGTCCGGCTGCTGTTGTGGCAATTTTCAAAGCCGGTTCTGATTGCGAATCTCATCGCCTGGCCGCTGGCCTTTTACTTTCTGGACCAGTGGCTGGAACGCTTTTCCTACCGGATTGAAATGACTATTGTGCCATTTCTGGCCGCCGGACTGATCGCGCTGCTGCTTGCCTGGGCGACCGTCGCCGGGCATGCCATTATCGCCGCCCGCAGAAATCCGGTTCATTCCCTGCGCTATGAATAAAGCCTTTCCGGAAAGCCGGAATGGGACGCAGAATGAACGAATTTATGAATCCTGGCCCTAAGTTCCTTCGTCCTGTATAAAGCTGGAAAAGCAGCGAAGGGGACAATGCGTGGCGGATGACTTGATCCTGTTCAGAAACGGTCTGCTGGTGGACGGCTCCGGGCCGGAGCCTGCGGGCGAGGTTGATGTGCTGGTGGAAGGCGGGCGCATCCGGGACGTCTCGGACAAGCCTCTCACCGCAAAGGGGGCCCGGATTCTGGAGCTGAATGGCCGGGCCATTATGCCGGGACTGATCGATCTTCATATCCACCCCTTTCTGACCAAAATGAAACTTTCGGCGCTGGAAGACACCCCCATCACACTGGTCACGGCGCAGGCGACCGGTATCCTGAAAAAGGCGCTGGATCGCGGTTTTACCACAATTCGCGATGCCGCGGGCGGCGACTGGGGCCTCAAACAGGCTGTTGAAGAAGGTTTGCTGGAAGGCCCGCGCATTTTCATTTCCGGCCGCGCCCTGTCGCAAACCGGCGGTCATGGCGATTTCCGCCGCCGCACCGACGATTCCATGATGTGCAGTTGCGGCAGCGCCCTTAATCTGACGTCCCGCGTTGCCGACGGCGTCGATCAGGTGCGCCATGCCGTGCGTGATGAAATGCGAAAAGGGGCCGATCAGATCAAGGTCATGGTTTCGGGCGGGGTGTCTTCGCCCTACGATCCGCTGGAAGGTTGCCAGTATTCCATGGAGGAGTTGGAAGCCATCGTTGACGAGGCCACCCGCTGGGGCACCTATGTACTGGCCCATGCCTATTCGGCGGAGGCGATTACACGGGCGCTTCGGGCCGGGGTGCGTTCCATCGAGCACGGCAATCTGATTGATGAAGATGCGGCAAAACTGGTTGTCGAAAAGAACGCCTATGTCGTGCCGACACTCGTCGCCTATGAGGCGCTGGAAATGTATGCGGAACGGGAAGGCTATTCCGCCGCCATGCTGGATAAGCTTGATAAGGTTAAACAGGCCGGGCTGCGCTCGCTGGAAATCTGCCGGGCCGCCGGTGTTAAAATGGGTTTCGGCACCGACCTGATCGGCGATACCCATGATCTGCAGTCCCGTGAATTCCTGATCCGGGCCGAAGCCCTGCCGGCCCATGAAATTATCGCTTCGGCAACCAGCGTGGGGGCGGAAATTTTGCGTCAGGAAGGGCAGCTTGGCGTTATTGCGCCGGGCGCCGTTGCCGATATTCTGATTGTGGACGGCAACCCGCTGGAAGACCTCAATCTTCTGCAGGATCAGGGCGCACATCTCAGCGTCATTATGAAGGCGGGCGCTTTCCACAAGAATAGACTTTAAGATCCACGGCCGGACGTTTGGGAAACAAGCGTCAACCCCGCAAATTTTTCCATGGCCCCCGGATCGCGAGGGTATAACCGGGCGACTGGACATTGACGAACAGAGTGCCGCCGTCCGGCGAGAAACAGGCGCCGCAGAACTCGCTTTTGTCCGCATGGGCGTTGCGGGCGATATTGTAGATTTCACCGGTCGGCGTCAGACCACGCAGATATTGCTCGCCGCGGCCGTCTTCGCACAGGATCAGATCGCCCCACGGGGCGACCGCGAGATTGTCACACATATCCAGTGTATCGGCGCCGGGACTTTCATATAAGAGCGTCAGGGTTCCCGGCGCGTTCCGTTCGGACGTCTTGCCTTCCTCGGGCCCCGGCCTGTAGCGCCATACCTGCCCCAGCATTTTGGGCCCGCCCGCGGTGCAGTTAAAGTATATTTCGCCCTGCGAATTGGGCCCGGTACGGCCGTAATCCATGCCTTCGCCGCGGGCAAACAGCGCCGCGCCCGCCTGATGGCCACGGAGACGGAGATCGGCATCGGGCGCTTCGACATCCTCGAGGTCGATCCAGTTGGCCTCGAAGGTCTGCCCCGCGGCGATGCGGTCCTCTCCGGCCGCCCCCCAGTCAATCGGCCAGTTGCGGGTGTCTGCCGATTTCCAGCCGCGAAGCGCCAGCGCCTGCAATTTCCCGCCCTGCGCAAGGTCTTTCCGGGTGTTGGGCAGAAACCGGTAAAACAGCGCATCGGAGGAATCTTCCGTCAGATAGACAATATCGGTTTCCGGATCGACCGCGGCGGCTTCATGCACGAACCGGCCCATGGCCTTGAGCGGGACGGCATCCACCGGGCCCGTCGCATTGGCGGGAACCTCGAACACAAAGCCGTGCGGCTTCATCGCGCCACTGCCGGGCGCAGCGATATTTTCCTCGCAGGTCAGCCAGGTGCCCCAGGGCGTCCGCCCGCCGGCGCAATTGGTGGAGGTGCCGGCGAGGGCGAGAAAATCGCGATCCAGTTTCTGGTTGCCAAGGTCGTAATGCGCAATGGTCACGCCGCCAAGGAAGGGCGTGCCATCGTTCCGCCGGTCATAAAGCTGCGCATCCGTCAACCGGGACAAAAGCGCATGATCGGGTCCAAAGGCGCCGCCGCTGTTGTTGCGCGGGTGTATTTCATGATTGCGCACCAGAATGCATTTACTGGCATCCGCCGGATTTGCAAAACAGGCCATCCCGTCATGACTTGACGGGCGGAAAAACCCGTCCGACATTGTGCCGCCGGTCTCGGAAAAAACCGTATAGGAAAATCCTGGAGGCAAATCGAGAATGCCGCCCGGTGTTGGAGAAAGCGCTCCGCTCTCCTGTGCCCGCAGGACGCCGCCCTGTTGCGCCAGATAACCAAGTGAAGAGTAAGCCAGAGCCGTAGCCGAGGCTGATTTCAGAAAAAACCGCCGTGAAAAATGGATCATAATATCCCCGTTGCAGAGCCGAAGCCCTTCATGTCGCTGTCTTTTGGCTTTTATTGCCGGGATATTACTCCGATTTTGACCGCGCGTCCATGCGGCATTTGGGTCCGGACCCTACTCAGGAAGGTGTTCGGTGCCCACAGTCCGGCAAGCCCTGATCAGGCCTTTATCATGTGTGGCAAGCGGCAGATTGAGACGCATGGCGATGTCCAGATAGGTTGCATCATACACACTGAGCTTTTCAGTTCTCGCCAGTTCGGCAATGGCCCCGAAAATCCTGGTGCCGGCAATTTCCTCTATTGAAATCGGCAGCGCGGCCAGCAGTTCCAGATTATTAGCCATCTGCGTCCGGGTGATCCGCCTCCGCCGTTCCGCCATCACCATGACATTGGCAATTTCCTGCATCCAAAGCACTGGCACGATGGCGCCATAATCCCTCAACCGGTCCAGCAGGGCATCGCTTTCTGTTGTGGCTTCATCCTCAAAACACCAGGATACGGCAATGGAACAGTCGAGAATAAATGCCGTGCTCATGCCCGGCCCTTGTCCCGCAATTCTTTCCAGGACAGGCCGCCAAGGGTTGCGCCGGCCCTGTTTTTTCTGAGGGCGGAGATGGTTTCGTCCATATCAGCGTGCGCGGCCTGCTCAAAGGGCACCAAACGCGCAATGGCCTTGCCATGGCGGGTGATGGTGATTTCCTCGCCCCGCGCCACTTTCTCCAAAAGGGCGGATAAATGGGTTTTGGCCTCAAAGGCCCCGACTTTTGTCATGATATTTACCTATTTAATTTAAACCAGTTTAACAGACTGGTTTAAATTAAGCAAATAGCCATAAGGGTGAATCTTACCGGGAGCCAGCAATCGCTCCATATCATCAATCCGTCGATTCCCGGTTGCAGATTTGGGGCGGCTGCTGGTAGGCTTGGGCAGGAAAATTCAACCTCAGCGGGGAGACACTTCAAATGCGCAATACTCTACTTACTACGGTCAGTGCTTTGGCTCTGACACTAACCGCAGCCTGTTCCGAGCAGTCAGCCACCAATGAAACAGCTGAAAATGAGGCGGCGGATACGGAAATGGCGGATGCCGACAGTATGACCCATGACAATGTGCTGATGGCGGAATGGACCGGGCCTTATGGCGGGGTTCCGGCCTTTGACAAGGCGGAGCTTGCGGATTTGAAACCGGCGCTTGAGGCGGGCATGGCAGTGAACCTTGCCGAGATTGACGCCATCGCTGGCAATCCCGAAGCCCCAACCTTTGAAAATACGATTGTGGCGCTGGAGCGGACCGGGGACGAACTTGGCCGGACCTTTACCTATTGGGGTATCTGGAGCGCCAATATGTCGACGCCGGAATTTCGCGAAATCCAGCGGGAAATGGCGCCGAAACTTTCGGCCTTCCGGTCCAAAATCACCCAGAATCAGGCGCTGTTTGAGCGGGTAAAGGCGGTCTATGAAAGCGATGAGATGAAGTCTCTCCGTCCCGACCAGCAGCGGCTGGTGTGGCTGACCTATGACGGTTTCGCCAGCAATGGCGCGACATTGGAAGGCGCGGCAAAGGAACGCTACGCCGCCATTAACCAGCGGCTCGCGGAACTGCATACAAAATTTGCCAATAATGTTCTGGCCGATGAGGAAGGCTATGTCCTTTATATCAGCGAAGATCAGCTTGGCGGGCTTGCGGCTTCCTTCGTTCAGGCGGCCGCCGCCGCAGCCTCGTCGCGTGACCATGACGGCGAGTACGCCATCACCAACACCCGCTCCTCGATGGACCCGTTCCTGACCTTTTCCGATGAGCGGGATTTGCGCGAACAGGTCTGGCGCACCTATTACAGCCGCGGCGACAATGCCGACGAGCACGACAACAACGCGATCATGGCGGAAATTCTCCAATTGCGGGACGAGCGGGTGAAACTGCTGGGTTATGAGAATTATGCCGCCTGGCGTCTGCAGAACCGCATGGCCAAAGAACCCGCCAACGCGCTTGCGCTGATGGAAGCCGTTTGGCCCGCCGCCATTGCGAGGGTTGAGGAAGAAGTCGCCGACATGCAGGCCATAGCCGATGCCGAAGCGGCCGGAATCACAATCGCGCCCTGGGATTACCGCTATTATGCGGAAAAGGTGCGGAAGGCAAAATACGACCTCGATTCCGATGAAGTGAAGCAATATCTGCAACTGGATAAATTACAGCAAGCCATGTTCTTTGTCGCCGGCGAATTGTTCAATTTTAATTTTGAACCGGTGCCTGAAGGCGCCGTCCCGGTCTTCCAAGAAGATGTGGATGTGTTCGAGGTGACCGACAAGACCTCGGGCGAGCATATCGGGCTCTGGTATATCGACCCCTTTGCCCGGCCCGGCAAACGTTCCGGCGCCTGGGCCACGTCCTACCGCAGCCATACCACCTATGACGGCAGGGAAACCGTGCTGGCCTCCAACAATTCCAATTTCATCAAGGCCGCGCCCGGCGAGCCGATTCTGGTTTCCTGGGACGACGCGGAAACCTTTTTCCATGAATTCGGCCATGCGCTGCATTCGCTGTCGTCAAAAGTGGTCTATCCCACCCTGAATGGCGGCGTTCGGGATTATACCGAGTTTCATTCCCAATTGCTGGAACGCTGGCTGGCGACCGATCCGGTGATCGAGAATTATCTCGTCCATCACGAAACCGGCGAGCCCATGCCGGCGGAACTGGTGCAGAAAATCAAGAATGCGGCAACCTTCAATCAGGGTTTTGCGACGACTGAGTATCTCGCCTCCGCCCTGGTCGATATGCGTTTTCATATGACCGATCCCGCCGGGATTGATCCGGACGCCTTCGAGCGGGAGGCGCTTGCCGCCCTCAATATGCCTGATGAAATCGTCATGCGGCACCGCAGCCCGCATTTCAGCCATATCTTTTCCGGCGAGGGGTATTCGGCGGGTTATTACGGCTATATGTGGGCCGATGTCCTGACCTCGGATGCGGCGGAAGCCTTCGCTGAAGCGCCCGGCGGCTTTTACGATAAGGATGTCGCCAAAAAGCTGGTGGATCATCTTTTCGCGGTCCGCAATGCGGTTGATCCGGCGCAAGCCTACCGCGCCTTTCGCGGCCGGGATGCCAATATCGAAGCCCTGATGCGGGACCGTGGTTTCCCGGTCCCGGATGATAGTGGCGCTGAATCCGAAACGGATTAATTGTTTTGGCGGCGCTTAAGACGCAACCGAATGATGCCAGTGTTGATGATTTTCTCACGGGCATCCCGGATGAGCGCCGCCGCAGGGAGACGCGAACCATCAAGGAGATGATGCAGCGCCTCACAGGCGAGCCGCCCACCATGTGGGGGCCGGGCATTATCGGCTTTGGCAGCTACCACTATAAATATGACAGCGGCCGGGAAGGCGACTGGTTTCTCACCGGCGTATCGCCCCGCAAGCAGTCACTCACCGTCTATATCATGCCGGGGTTCAAGAATTATGACGCTCTCATGGCCCGGCTTGGCAAGCATAAAACCGGGGTCTCCTGTCTTTACATCAACAAACTGGATAACGTGGATTTGGCCGTGCTGGAAGAGCTGATCAATCTCTCCGTCAAGCGCATGAGGGAGAAATATGGCTGAATTTAATGGGACATGGCCCTAATAGAAAAGCATGGCCAATATAAAACAAAAAGCCGCGGCTCCAAGAACCGCGGCTAACTTCTGGAAAGTAAAACAGGATCAGGCTGTCTTGCGCCGGCGTATCGCCCCAAGACCAAGCAGACCGAAACCAAACAACGCCAATGTGGCCGGTACCGGAATATGCTGCGCCTGGATCAGCAAGTGAAGAGACCCCTCAATCGGAAGGCCGGCGAAATTCAGTTGGATAAAGTCATCACCGAAATTGGCGCGGCTGTCGTTCCAGCCGGTCACCGATGACGTGATTGTCAGACCGGTAATAATGCCGGGGCCATCGACCCAATCCAGATCACTGATCACCAGTCCGTTGAAATTCTGAACAAACCAGCTAGCATCAAGCCCAGCAAATTCAATCCAGATAGAGCTTTCTTCAATATCGACCGTATAGCAGGCAACGCCACAAATATTATTAATGGACGTTAAATCACCTGTCCCCGCCTCGACAGTAACCCAGACACTCGTATTTCCAAAATTAGGAACGCTGCCGAGTGACGGAGATTGGTGCTGCAACAAAACCTCATCACCGATCAGGCCCGCATTGGCGGTGCCCGTCATGGCCAGCGCCACCACAACACCAGCCGCCAGATTCTTTACTATGCCTATCATTTATCCCTCCTACTACTTTGCCCGGAAACCTGTTGTTAACCTCAAGCAAATTTCATGCCATACAAATTATCTATTGCAAAACAAGTGGTTGGTGAAATGCTCTGGTATGACGACTTCTAAACTGTAAAGAATTCCGACACCCTTATACCCGGCTTGGCAAGCATAAAACCGGGGTCTCCTATCTTTACATCAACAAACTGGATAACGTGGATTTGGCCGTGCTGGAAGAGCTGATCAATCTCTCCGTTAGCCATTTACACCAATTCACTTTTCCCCGGTTTTATGCTTTAATGGAGTGAGGGATTTGAAACTCCCTTTTTAATAACCGGCTGCAAAGACAGCCTGGTTGCGTGCAGGATAAAATATCATGAGTAATAAAGGTCTGGCCCTGACAGTGGCCGCCGGGCTGTGTCTTGCTGTTCCGTTTCCCGGACATGAAGCAGCGGCCACCCCGCTTTCATCCCTCACTGTCAATGGCCGTTATTCGATAGACGGGAATAGCAACAATCCGGCCAACCCTGGCTGGGGCAGTACGGGGTCGCCTTTAATGATTTTGTTTTTGTTGACGGCGATGTGCGTAATGCGCATGCGCCGAGAGCACCGGCGACCTCTTGATCAACACCTGCGCCGGGCATGAAGAAAAATATGCAGATGGCGGAAAGAATAAGTGATCCGACCCGCAGTGTAAGATCTCCTTCTTTTAAACGATGTGTGTGCCTGGAAGATCATTTTGCGGTGATTTGGTTGTGTGGCGCGACAAATGGCAGGAATTAATGTATAATCGCCGGATCGTTGCGGATTGCGACGGTTCAAAATTCATCTGTGCCGCATCCGCATCAAACCATATTAGGGAAATGTATTATGGCGCTCGAAAATATCCATACCCATGCCCATCAGGCGGCAAATGAAAATGACGTGATTATCCGGCGCATTGACATGGCGGATATCAGGGAAGCCCTTGCCAAAGGGCGCGAAGACTTTATGGCGATGCCGAGCCATGTTGTGTTCATCAGCATCATTTATCCCATTCTCGGGCTGCTGCTGAGCCGCTTCGCTTTCGGCTATGACATGCTGCCGATTATTTTTCCGCTGATTTCCGGCTTTGCCCTGGTCGGGCCCATTGCGGCCATCGGCCTTTATGAACTCAGCCGCCGCCGGGAGCAGGGGCTGGAGACCGGCTGGAAACAGGCCTTCAGTGTGCTGCGGTCCCCCGCCATAGGCTCCATTATCCTTGTCAGTCTGGTTTTGATGTCGATTTTTGTTGTCTGGCTGTCGGTCGCATTAATGATTTACGATTACACATTCGGCGGTGCGGTCCCGGCCTCCGTCGAGGCGTTTCTGCGCGCGGTTCTCACAACGCCGGCCGGCTGGACTTTGATTATTGCCGGCACCGGCGTCGGCTTTCTCTTTGCTGTGGTGGCGTTGATGGTAGGGGCCGTATCTTTTCCGCTGCTTCTGGACCGCAGGGTGGGTGCAGCGGAGGCCATGCATATTTCGGCCCGCGCGGTTTTGAAAAACCCGGCCATGATGGCCGTCTGGGGCTTTATAGTGGCGGCGCTGCTGGTGATTGGCTCACTGCCATTCCTGGTTGGGCTGGCCCTTGTGCTCCCCGTCCTTGGCCACGCCACCTGGCATCTCTATCGGCGGCTGGTTGCCGGTTAGTTTTTATCCGGCTGCTCCGCGCTCCGTCTTATAGATGCTCTTTCAACCTGGGCATCAGTTCGACGAAATTGCAGGGGCGGAAGCGGGAATCGAGCTGGGTTTTGAGTATGCCGTCCCAGGCATCCCGGCAGGCGCCGGGCGATCCGGGCAGGGCGAACAGATAGGTGCCGCCGGCAACTCCTGCGGTCGCCCGGGACTGAATGGTTGAGGTGCCGATGATCTGATAACTCAGCATGCGGAACAGTTCGCCGAAGCCGGGAATTTCCTTTTCAAATACCGCATGAAAGGCTTCGGGGGTCACGTCGCGCCCGGTCACGCCGGTGCCGCCGGTGGCCAGAACCACGTCAATTCCGGGATCAGCGATCCAGTCTTTCAGTTGGGCGATTATCGCCGCCTGATCATCCTTCACGATGGTTCGCGCAGCCGGGATATGACCCGCTTCCCCGATCCGTTCCTGCAGGATATTGCCGGATTTGTCCGTCTCCGCCGTGCGGCTGTCGGAGACCGTCATAATGGCGATCCGCACCGGCAGAAATTTTCTGGTTTCGTCGATTTTGCCCATGAGTTCTGTCCTGTGAACGGTATCAGCGGCCCGCTCCCCCGGCCAGATCATGTATTAATTGATCAGGGCCCGGCGCGTCTAGGGTTCAGTTCGGCGACATTGCGGATTTTCGGATCGAGCGGCTCGTAAAGCGGCCATGCGCCGGCCGCGGTGGCGTCCAGACTTGGCGTCGGCTGGCCCATGCGCATACGGTAAAGCCAGAGATTGGCCATGACGCGCTCCACATAATGCCGGGTTTCCCGCAATGGAATGGTTTCAACAAACAGCAGCGGGTCATTTTTGAAATCCACCGTGCGATGCCATTTGGACAGATTGCCCGGCCCGCCATTATAGGCGGCGGCCAGCATGAAGAGATTGCCTTCGGTATTGTCCTGGCCCAGCAGATATTCCATATAGGTCTGTCCCAGCTTGATATTGATCGCGGGATCATAGAGCCGGCTGTCACTGCGGCTGCGAAGGGATCGATCGCCTGTGATATAACTTGCCGTGGCCGGCATCACCTGCATCAGACCGCGGGCGCCGACCCTTGAGCGGGCGGCGGCGCGAAATTCCGATTCCTGGCGCATAAAGGCGTAAATCACCGCGCGGTCCATTGTAAAGCCGCCTTCGGGCTGCCATTCCGGCATCGGATAAAGGGCGCTGAAGGAAGCAGGTTCGTCTTCGTTCGAGGCGCGACTGAGACGCATCTGGGTCGCCGGCAGATTCAGACGGGTCGCCAGCGAGATCAGTGATTTCCGGACCGGTTCACCATAGCGGCCCCAAACCAGGCGCATTTCTTCATCGGCCATTTCCACATTGCCGATTTCCGCTAATGCGATGGCGCGCCGGACACCGGCAATTTCACTCAGAGAATCGTGATCATCAATGGTAAAAGAAGGCAGCGACCAGTCAAGGTCAAGATCAAGGCCCAACTGCCGGCTTGCAATCAGGCCGTAAAAGGTTTCGGGGTACGAGGCCGCCTGGGCCAGCAGACCCGGGACATCCGCCGGGTTGCTGCAGGCGAGTTCAGCGCGGGCGGCCCAGAAGGCCCCGCTCGCAACGGTCCAGGGACCGGCCCTGGACTTGGCTACCTCACGAAAATGTCTGGCGGCAAGGACGCAGTCACCGGTGCGCCAGGCGGACATGCCGGCGATCCAGGCCGGCTGAATCAGTTCCCCACCGGCAAATTCCGCGCCGATCACGCCGAGCGCCAGACCTTTTTCATCATTACCGGAAAAGAAGTAAGCGGTGGCTAGCTGTCCCAGATTTTCCGCCAGTTCCAGATCAGTCCAGATGGCCCGCCGTTCAAAGGCCCACATCTGTTTTTCCGCCCGTTCGGGCCGGCGGAGACGGATTTCCCGCCGGATCACGGCTTCGGCCTGCGCCACCGCTTTGCGGTCATCCTTTGAACGGGGAACCGGTTTGATTTCTTCCTTGATTTCAGCGGCGGGTCCCCTGAGGCCAACGGGCAGCGGGCGCTTTGGCGCGCCGGCCCGGCCCTGGCGTTTTTTGGCCAGCCGGTAAAGCCGGTGGGCATCAGGATGATCGGCGTAATTGGCCAGCCAGTCTTTTAATTCGGCATATTTCGAGCGGTATTTGGTGGGGTGCATATACCGCTGATGTCGGACATGACCCATCAGCACATCACTGGAAAGCTGGTTGATCAGCTGATCGGCGGCTTTCCAGTCACCGGCCTCCTGAATTTCAAAAATGCGGGCATAAAGGTGCTGGTCTTCGGCGTTGAGGATTCGGATGGCTTCCAGGGAAACTTCCGCCGCAACCGGATCGGAGTCCTGCTGGTCGGCAACCGGGAAAATTGGAAAGGCCGCGGCCGGCCCCATCATGGCTATACATATGCAGCTTGCTAAAACCCCTCTTAATACGGCCATCTGACGCAACATCCTCGTTTTTACACTCACCGGTTCATTGTTATTCAGGCGCAATCAGCAATAGCCCCAACCGCTGATTATACCTGATTCGCCCTCTCGAGTCTTGACTTGATTTCCAGGATATCCCGCCAGGCATCGCCCTTCAGTGCCGGCTGGCGCAACAGAAACGCCGGATGATAGGTCGGCATGGCGGGCATGGTTTCTTCCGCACTTAACTGATAATTCATCCAGCGGCCGCGCAGCCGGGTGATGCCCAGGGTCGTATCGAGAAGAGCGCCGGCAGCTGTTCCACCGAGGAAAACCAGTAATTTTGGCTTCTTTAGTGCGATATGCCGCACGATAAACGGCAGGCACATAGCGGTTTCCACCGGTGTCGGCTTACGGTTGCCGGGGGGCCGCCAGGGCAGAATATTGCTGATATAATAATCCTGATCGCGCCGCCAGCCGACGGCGGCCATCATGCGGTCCAGCAATTGCCCGCTGGCGCCGACAAAGGGTTTGCCAATCCGGTCCTCGTCCGCCCCCGGCGCCTCGCCGATAAACATAAGGGGAGCGTCCGGATTGCCGTCGGCAAAAACCGTATTGGTCGCCGTGCGCTTCAGGCTGCAGCCGTCAAAAACCTCAACGGCCGTTCGCAGTTCATCAAGGCTGCGGCAGGCTGCGGCGGCTTTTTGGGCCAGGATTGCCGATTCCCCGGAAGTCTGCGCCACCGGGGCTGCCTGCGCCACCGGCCGTTCCTGTATAGCAGGTCTGGCTGCGGGTTTGGCTTTTTCAGACAGGGCAAACCGGTCGGCCGGGCTATCGCCAACAGCCTCATCGGCGCCCATGGCGACCTGCCACGCGAGAAGCGCGGCAGGGTCCATCTGTTTGTCTGTTTCCGACTGCATTCCGCTGCTCGTCCCATTGCTCAAACCTGTTTATAGCTATAAACAGTAACGGCTGTCTTAAATATTGGGAACAAGTTTAATCAAATTGACCGGTGCCCGATCATAACGGATACTCCGGGACACTGCCCGCCCCGGGCCCGGGGCGGGCTGATGCGACGGGTGGTGAGATCACCGGGTTTAAGAAAGGCGGAGTATGGAACGGGAAGCGATGGAATTTGATGTGGTGATTGTCGGCGGCGGTCCGGCAGGGCTGGCGGCGGCCATCCGCCTCAAGCAGCTGGCCGCGGAACGCAGTCACGATGTTTCTGTCTGTGTCCTTGAAAAGGGGTCAGAAATCGGCGCGCATATTCTTTCCGGTGCCGTGGTCGATCCCGTTGCAATCAACGAACTGATCCCGGACTGGAAAGATAAAGGGGCGCCCATGGGAGTGCCGGTCACCAGCAATCAGCACTGGATTCTCTCCGCGAATGGGAAAACATCCTTTCCGCATTTCCTGATGCCGCCGCTGATGAGCAATAAGGGGGCTTATACCCTCAGTCTCGGCAATCTCTGCCGCTGGCTGGCGGAACAGGCGGGGACGCTTGGGGTGGAAATCTATCCCGGGTTTGCCGCTTCAGAGGTGCTTTATCATGAGGATGGACGGGTCAGGGGCGTCGCCACCGGTGATTTCGGCATTGCCAAGGATGGTTCACAAAAACCCGGTTATCAGCCGGGGATCGAGCTGCATGCGAGATATACTTTTTTCGCCGAAGGCGCGCGGGGGTCGCTGACCAAAGGACTGATGGAAAAGTTCGATTTGGCGCAGGATGCGGAACCCCAGACCTTTGGCCTCGGAATCAAGGAATTATGGGAGGTGAAACCCGAAAACCATAAACCCGGCGCCGTGATCCATACCCAGGGCTGGCCGCTGGAGAAGACGGCGGGCGGCGGCTTTATCTATCATCAGGAAAATAATCAGGTCGCCATCGGCTTTGTGGTGACGCTGGATTACGCCAATCCCTTTCTGTCGCCATTCGAGGAAATGCAGCGTTACAAGACCCATCCCGCGATCAAGGCCATACTGGAAGGCGGCCGGCGCATCGCCTATGGCGCCCGGGCCATCAATGAAGGCGGGCTGCAATCGATCCCCAAACTGACTTTCCCCGGCGGGGCGCTGATCGGCTGTTCGGCGGGTTTTGTTAATGTGCCACGCATCAAGGGCAGTCATAACGCCATGAAATCCGGCATGCTGGCGGCGGAAGCGGTGTTTGATGTGCTGAAGGCGGGCGCGGACGGGACAGCCGGGTTGACAGCTTATCCGCAGGCTTTGGCGAAATCCTGGATCCATAAAGATTTGCGGCGGGTGCGGAATGTCCGGCCTGCGTTGCAGAAATTCGGTGTGTTCTGGGGCACCCTTTATGGCGGCATTGATATGTGGCTCAATAATCTGGGGCTGGGTTTTCTAGTCCCCTGGACCTTCGGTCATGAGCCCGATCATAAAAGCATGGAAAAGGCGGCGGACTGCCAGCCAATCAGCTATCCGAAACCCGACGGTATATTCAGCTTTGACCGGCTGTCCTCTGTCTTCCTTTCCAACACCAACCATGAAGAAGATCAGCCGTCCCATCTGACGCTGAAGGATCAGTCGGTGCCGGTGGAGGTCAATCTTGCTGACTATGCCGGGCCGGAACAGCGCTATTGCCCGGCCGGCGTGTATGAATTTATCGGTGTTGCGGACGGTTCCCCGAAACTGCAGATCAATGCCCAGAACTGCGTGCACTGCAAAACCTGCGATATCAAGGACATGACCCAGAATATCAACTGGGTGGTGCCGGAAGGCGGCGGCGGGCCCAATTATCCCAATATGTGACCTGTTTCTCAGATCACTGGTTTTTGTATCGCATTCGTACCATATTAAGATATTATGCTATAATCGCGCTTTGCGAATTGGCTTGAGAATAGGTGTGTTTTGATAAAGTTTGAAAAAGGGCTGGTTGCGGCGGTTTGTCTTTTTCTGGCATCCTGCGCCACCGATGTTGGCCGGGAAGTTCCGCAAGTTGTTGATGTCGCGGCGGATCCTGTCGAGGATTTCGATTTCCGCGCCTTCGAAAGTTACGTCGCCGGTCAGCATGCCCGCCACATGCGGGATACGGATATTGCGGCCGGGCACTATCTGGAAACCCTGAAAAGGGATCCCCGGAATATCAGCCTGATGCGCAACGCCTTTTCCCTGATGATTACCGACGGGCGGTATCGGGATGCGCTCATGTTGGCCGAACGGCTGGTCGAAATTTCCCCCAATACCGGCGTCGCGCAAATGCTGCTGGCCCTGGAAGATGTCCGGACCGGGGATTATGCGCAGGCGAATGATCGCCTTGTTTATGTCAAGGGAACCGGTTTTGATACACTGGTTCTGCCGTTGATGAGCGCCTGGGTGGAGGCCGGAAAAGGGGATATGAACCAGGCGCAGAAAGCACTGGATTCCCTGACCCGTATTGCGGTTTTCGATTCCTACCGTTCCGAACATGTCGCCTATCTTTATGATTTCGCCAAGGAAAATGAGAAAGCGGAAAATGCCTATATAGCCCTGGTGTCCAATGAGAATTTAACGTCATTGCAGCCGGTTCTCGCCTACGGCGCCTTTCTTGACCGGGCAGGGCGCCGCGGCGATGCCCGCAACCTCTATGACCGTTTTCTGGAAAAATTCCCGGACAACCGTTTTCTTGAAATCAGTCTGGCCCGCCTTGAAAGCGGAAGAGCCATTGCCAGTCCCGCCGACAAGCCTGCCGCCGCGCTGGCGGCGGCGCTTTTCAGGGCGGCGGCGGATCTGAGTTCCGACAATGCCCGCAATCCGGCCATCCTCTATGCCCGGTTGGCCACATTCGCCGATCCTGGCCTGGAAGAGGCCTATCTCTTGCTCGGCAATCTTTTGACGGCGGAAGGATTTACTTCCGCCGCGCTCCGGGCATTCGGGGAAATACCCAGTGACAGTCCGCTGGCGTCGGCCGCCCGGTTGCGTCAGGCCTGGGCGCTTGACAGCGGAGAGCAGACCGATGAAGCCATTGCTCTTCTCCGGGACTATCTGGCAGTCGATCCCGAAGATACCGATATCCGCTCGACACTGGGTGATATTCTGCGCACGGAGGAACGGTTCGAGGAGGCTCTGGTCGAGTATAATAAATCAGTCGAGGCAATCGGCGAGCCGGCGCAGGGCGACTGGTTCCTGTTCTTTACCCGGGGCATCGCTTACGAACAGCTTGACCGCTGGGAGGAGGCTGAGGCTGATTTCCTGAAGGCGCTGGAACTTCAGCCGGAAGAGCCTCAGGTTCTCAATTACCTCGGCTATTCATGGATTGACCGCGGGATGAATATGGATGAGGCGCAGGGCATGATCGAACAGGCGGTCGAACAGCGGCCCAATGACGGCTATATCGTCGACAGTCTGGGCTGGGTGCTTTATCTCCGCGGCAAGTATGAAAAAGCCGCCGAAGTGCTGGAGCGCGCCGTCCTGCTGCAGCCATCGGACCCCACAATCAATGATCATTTTGGCGACGCCCTCTGGCAGATCGGCAGCACCATTGAGGCTCGTTTCCAATGGAATCATGCGCTTACGCTGGAACCGGAAGAAGATCAGATAGCCCGGATCAGGGACAAGCTGAGCTTCGGCCTGGCGCTTGCCGGGGCAGAGCAGCGTTAGCCGGTGCCGGTCATTACGGAACAAGCGCCGGCGAAGCTCAATCTCTTTCTTCACATAACGGGCCGCAGGGAGGATGGCTATCATCTGCTTCAGAGCCTGTTCGCCTTTTCCGAAAAGGGTGACATCATCAGCGTCGAGGCGGCGCGCGCCCTGTCCCTGGAGATTACCGGGCCGTTTGCCAGCTGTCTGCAGGATCAAAAAGCCGGCAGGGATCAGAATATTGTCATGAAGGCGGCGTATCTGCTCCGGGAGCGTCTTGGCGCTCCGGAAATGGGCGCAAATATCCTGCTTGAAAAAAATCTGCCGGTTGCATCAGGAATTGGCGGCGGGTCTTCCGATGCGGCGGCGGCCATCCGGGCGCTGGCGAAGCTCTGGCATATTCAGGCCGGTGAAACGGAACTGGCGGATATTGCCCTGTCGCTGGGCGCCGACGTCCCGGCGTGTCTTTACGCCAAGCCCTGCCTGGTTGAAGGCATCGGCGAAAAAATTACGCCGCTTCCTCATTTTCCGCAGGCCTGGTGTCTGCTGGCCAATCCGGGGATTGCCGTTTCGACCAAAGCTGTTTTTGAGAATTTTGCGCAATCCGCCTGCGGTTTTTCGCCGCAGAGGGCCGTTGAGAATTTTTCGGCGGCAACAGGCCTGAAGGGGATATTACAGGAAACGCGCAATGATCTGGAAATACCGGCGCGTTCGCTGGAGCAGGACATTGACAGGGTATTGGACGTCCTGAACTCCCTGAATAATGCGGCATTCGTCAGGATGTCCGGCAGCGGCGCTACCTGTTTCGCATTATTTGAAGATGAGGAGTCAATGCGGCGCGCCGGCAAGTATCTGAAAAAATCCTTTCCCCATTGGTGGATTTGGCCGGATAAATTGGCATTTACGCTATAAACCGGTTGATATTTTTCTTGATTTTGCAATCAGTCTGGACAATAAGGGTGACAGAGTTGAGCTTGATGCAGGAATTTCGTTTCTATGGGGGAAACGAAGGGCGGTTCGGATAAATACGTATTATATTAACTATCCCGTAATTAATTGCGGGTATGTGTTTTGTGCCGGTGTCATAATGCTTGTTTTCAACAACATCTAGTGGCTGCGGCAGGTTGGCATTAAAATTTCCATTGGGGCGTCCGTTGAAAAAAATAACTCATTTTATTTTTGGTTTTGCCTTTGTCATGGCGACGGTGCTTTCGCCGTCGATTGTGGCCGTCAGCGATGCCAGTATGGGCGCCTTTAATATTGGTGGCAGTCCGGATCATGACCGGGTTGCCGGCCATGTCATTTCCCTTGTCCGCGAAGCATCAGATTCAAAAATCCAGTAAATCAATTCATCCCGTCCTTGATTGGCCGCTAATTTCTTGCTGTTGACAGGCGGCATGTTTATGTTCGGCTGTGGTTCGGTCTTGTGATCTCGGTCTGAAGCGGGTATGTGCTAGGCAATTAAAAACGCATTACGGATTACTCGTGCGCATTTCATCATATGGGATCATTCTAAAAATGAAGCTCTTCCCCCTTTTGTTCCTGCTGGCATTATGTTGTTTAAGTGGTGCGGTTTTCGCGCAGGATGCGGATCCAAATACAATTTTACAACAGCTGCGGGAACGGCAAACTCAGCAAAACCAAAAGATTTTTTCGCCATTGGATCAATCCCGGGAACAATCCGGCCAACCGGATACAGGGGGTATTCCCAGGTTTGAAAATGAACAAATTGAAAGTTTTTCCAGCCTCGAACTAGATTACCAGAACCGGGCGGGGCAAAATGAGCTGAGACAGCACTTAAGAAACATTCAAGCAAGTAATAACCGTCAGCTTTCTGAGGGTATTCCGGTATTGCCTGTCGAACCGCAGGGCAAGTTTTCGAATCAGCTTCTGTTGCTGCAATTCGGTTATGACATATTTTCGCGCCTCACGCCGCCGCAGGGACTGGCATCGGGGCGCGTCCCGGACCGTTATATCCTGGGCATCGGTGACGAACTGGTCGTTTCTTTTGTTGGCTCCACGGACCGCACCGTGACCATAAAAGTAGATCGCGAAGGTCAGGTTATTCTGCCGGACCTGCAGCCGATTGCTGCGGCCGGCCGCCGCTTTGATGAATTCAGAGCGGATCTGGTCCGGCGTGTCCAGAACGCCTTGCTGGGAACCGAGGTCTTTGTATCTATAGGTTCAGTACGGCTTATGGCGGTTTATGTTCTGGGCGAAGTGGAACGCCCCGGTCTCTATCTTATACCAAGTCTTTCTGGACCCCTTGATGCTCTGGCAATGGCGGGGGGGGTTAAGAAGACCGGGAGTTTACGGAATATCCGTATAGAAGGGGAGGACGAAAGGCAGAATTTTGATCTTTATGCCCTGCTTGCCGCGGGGGAGGGTGTGGATGCGGATATTGCGGACGGAACCCGCATTGTTGTTCCGCCAATTGGTCCCACCATTGCTGTTCACGGGCCCGTGGTGCGCCCCGGAATTTATGAGTTAAAGGCCGGCGAAGAGCAGGTCACGCAATCGCAGCTTCTCAACTGGTCGGGTCGCCCGCTCCGGCCACGGGGAAATAATTTTCTGATTAACCGCATCGAAGACGATGGTAGCCAGATATTGGTGGCGGCGGATCAAACAGATTCCATGTTGCAGAGCGGCGACATATTGCTGGTCAATTCCCGCAACAATCTCCGCCTTGGCGAAGTTTCCATTAGTGGTCACGTGAGGGTGCCGGGCTCCCGTTCCCTCGAATCTTTTCCCACCTTGGCGGCGTTGCTGGATGGCGGTAATCTGGTGGATCAGCGGCCCTATCTGCTGATGGCCGTGCTCGAACGATCAGACCCGGTGACGCGGGCAAGAATATTAAAGCCCGTAAATCTGGAGAAAATACTGGCGGGCGCAGAAGACATTATTTTGCAGAATCAGGACCATCTTTATATCCTGAGCGCCGGGGACCTTGAATTCTTGTCTGAACCAGCCCTGCGCAATACCATCCTTACCGGTTCAGCCCAGGAAAATGCCTGCCCGGCCCTCAAAAATCTGGCATCATCGCTCTCCTCGATCCGGTCGGACCGTTTTGCGGCTGTTTTGCGGAGCGTTTTTGTCACAGCGGATGATGCGGATAATGACAATGGCGGCAACAGCGATATAACGCCCATCCCGACCCTAGGAACATCTGAAATATTGACGCGAAGCGACCTGCAGCAAACCGCGAAAGAAGGGATAATCTGCCCGGAAATTTTTAATGAGCAGAGCGACCTTCTTCCGTTTGTCCTCGAATATACCGTATCACTGACCGGGGCTGTCAGACGGCCGGGAGCCTATCCTGTTGCGGATGAGACTTCGCTCAATTCTTTGATTGCGTCGTCGGGCGGCGTGAGCAATTCAGCGGACGTATCCAATATCGAAATACTGACATATTCCGGACTGCGCGGCGAACGTGCGGCGTCAATCGGCCGGCGCTATGTGGATATCAGCACAATTTCACCGCAGCAGGTTCAGGTGGCGTCCGGCAGTTCGGTCCGTTTCAATTCGCTTCTTACGGATCAGGAATCAGGCTCGATTTTACTCACCGGCGAATTGGTGCGGCCGGGTGTATATTCGGTAACCAAAGGAGAAAAACTGTCGCAGTTGATTGAACGGGCCGGGGGGCTGACAGATCAGGCCTATCCTTACGGCGCCGTGTTTACCCGGGTGAGTGTCAAGCTGGAGCAGCAGGAAAGTTTCAAGCGGACAGCGCGGGAATTGAACAATGCTCTGATTCTGGCTTCCATGAAGAAAGAAGTCAGCGCCGACGCCATTGCGGCCGCACGGGGACTGGCGGCTGATTTTGCGGCAGTCGAGGCTCCCGGCCGCATTGTTGTCGAGGCCGACCCGCTGGTCCTGGATTCCCGCTCAGATCTTGATACCGTTCTTCAGGGCGGCGATGCGCTTCAAATGCCAAAACGCCCTAATTATATCCTGGTCGCCGGAGACGTGCTTAATCCCGGCGCCCAACAGTTCACGCCAAAAAAGCGGGTAAAAGACTATATTGTTGAATCGGGTGGTTTTTCCTCATCCGCCGATAAAAAACGCGTGTTTGTGGTCTATCCGAATGGCGTCGCCGAGCCGGTCACCTTTTCTGCCTGGAGCCGCTCGCTCAGCAAAATACCGCCTGGCAGCACCGTTATCGTGCCAAAAGACGTCAATCCCTTCCGTACACTTGAACTCGTTCGCGAAGTGACCGGTATTGTCGCGCAGCTCGCTCTGTCAGCGGCCTCTATCGCAGTCATTTCGGATAACAGATGACGGTGCCCTTCTTTGTTAAGACTGGTTTCATTTTATCTGATTTTTATCCTGGTTTGCGGGCGGGAAGCCCGGTCTGCCGAGCTTTGCCGGTCTATTGATTATATCAGTCTTTATGACAGGCTTGACCTGATCGGTGTTTCGGTATCCTCGCTTATTGTAAAACCGTTATCCGTTCACGTGCGGGCGTCACCCATGCCGGCGAACAATGACCGGGCGTGGCCGGAAGCGGCGGCGGTCATTTTATTTGACGAACTGCCCCCGTTTGTCCGCCGCATTGAGCTTGATGATCAAACAGAGACCCGGAGCGGCAGCGCGAGACTGTATACCGCGTCCGCTTTTCGAAACCCGGCGGAGGATTTCCCCCCCGGCTGGATGAAAAATATCCGCGAAATCAGCGTTGCCGATGGAACCTTGCGGGTAACCGGCGACGATTTAACAGAAGCTGATTACCCGGAAATGACCATGCGTTTGTCGGGTATGCTGGGAAAAAACCAGGGGATAAAATCCCTGGCGGTTGATATAGACGGCCGGGCATTATATGTGAACCCGGACGTCAGGAAATGGCAGCGGATAGCGGGTCAGGCAGATATCCTGTTTTTAGAGAGAGATAATTTTTTCTATTCTTCCATTGAAGCGGCCGGCAAGCATCTAATGATTAAAATCCCTTCGCGGGATAGAACGGCAGGAAGAAATATTCAGCCTCGCCACTGTTTTGAAAAAAATAATAATCTCCACCGGTTTTCTACTTTTTCAACTATAACCGTTCCGTAACCACGTTGTTGGTAAAACGGACAAAATCATACGGAAATATTGGAATGACAAACTTGAAACTTCCTTCTTCCACGAAAGTTGCGATCGTAGGACTTGGTTATGTCGGTCTGCCGCTGGCGGTGGCTCTTTCGCATAAATTTGATTGTATCGGTTTCGATATCAGCGAAAACCGCATCAGGGAACTGAAAGACGGCTGGGACCGCACGGATGAGATTGAAAAAGAACGGCTGCTGGCGTGCCCGCTTCGCTATGCGACTGTTCCGGAAAAAATAAAAGGCTGCGATATTTATATCGTCACCGTTCCCACCCCGGTGGATGAGGATAATGAACCGGACCTTGGTCCGATTGAAAGTTCCTGCCGTCTTATCGGCCCTCTCATGGAAAAGGGCGCCATTGTTGTTTTTGAAAGCACGGTCTATCCGGGCGTGACCGAAGAAATTTGCGGGCCCGCGCTGGAAAAGGCATCCGGCCTGAAATGCGGCGAGGATTTCCATCTCGGTTATTCGCCGGAACGGATCAACCCCGGCGACCGGGAACATACAGTCGATAAAATTACCAAAGTGATCTCCGGCCAGACCGAAGAAATTGTCGATAAACTCGAGGCGCTTTACGGCGCGGTAACTTCGGGCGGTGTTTTCCGTGCGCGGAATATTATGGCGGCGGAGGCGGCCAAGGTTATTGAAAATGCCCAACGCGACATCAACATCGCCTTCGTCAATGAAATCACCATGATTTTTCAGCGCATGGGCCTGTCTGCCTATGACGTGCTGGAGGCCGCCGGCACCAAGTGGAATTTTCTGCCTTTTACGCCCGGTTTGGTGGGCGGGCATTGCATCGGGGTCGATCCGTTTTACCTGTCTTACCGGGCGAAGCAGCTGGGCCATCATCCGGAAATTATTCTTGCAGGGCGCAACACCAACGACAATATGGGCAAATTTATTGCAGGTTGCATTGCCGACAGGTTGGAGGCTGAGGGGCGGGTGCTGGTCCTGGGTTTGACATTCAAGGAAAATGTGCCGGATCTGAGAAATTCCAAGGTGATTGATGTGATCAGGGGCCTCGAAAAGCGGGGATTCCAGGTCGATGTGCATGATCCACTGGCGGATCCTGAAGAGGCCAAAGACCATTACGGTGTCGAATTGCTGCCAAGGATCAGTCATCCCGATGGCAACGGCCGGAAATACGCCTGTATCGTCGGCGCCGTTCCCCATAAGGTTTATGCCGGGTTCGGCCCGACAAATTTTTCCAATCTGCTGAAAAAAGACGGTCTTGTCGCCGACATCAAAGGCATGTGGCGCAATACTCAATTGCCCGAAGGCCTACGCCGCTGGGAGTTGTAGCGCCGCTCCGGTCTAAAAAGTGTTTCCAATGCTATTTTTGAAAGTGTGAGCCTCTCATATGAGGAATATGGCCGGCATTCGCCATGGTGATAAACGTAGAATTTTGAATAAGCGTGTTAAAATTATGGCCTCGAACCTGTAGAGTCACTGTACCCTTTTCTCCACATTCAATCAAAGTTTGTTTGCGAAGTGTCATAGGTCCGCTCCCAATTTTTTCTGATTGCTTAAGACGGCATCCTCTGGAAGAAGCCACAGGGCCGCAGCTTTTTCGTAGATCCTCTCGCACTCACAGCTTCTCCTCTGGGGGCCACCAACGATCATATTGACATAGTTTAAGCAAATATCATCTATTGGTTGTTATTGAGGATAAAATAACAGTCAATCGGGAGGGGGAACTGTGCAGCACTTACAAAGACGCGGTAATCTGAATATACTATTGGGTATGATTTCACCGCAGGGTCGCATGGACCGACTGAAATTTTGGCTGATCGGTGCGGTTGCCGCCAGCAGCTTTTTTGTCCTTTTTAGTTTTATTAAAGGGTTTTTCGGTGCGGGTTCCCCGGTTTCCTTCATAATTTACCCACCGTATATCTGGACCGTTTTTGTCATATGCGCCCGCCGCTATCACGATATTGGAAAATCAGTATGGTCGCTGCTGCTTTTACTGATTCCTTTGATCGGCCCTATTTGGGTTTCAATTACTCTCGGTTTTCGTACGGGGACAGACGGCGACAACCAGTATGGCCCGGATCCAAAAACCAGCCCTGATTATTTGGTGGTGAACTAAATTATGGCAAGGGGTACTTTCATCATCAATGATGTTACCGGCCTGAACCCGGTTTCGGTTTGGGCCTGTGTCAAACCAACCAACGTTGAAGAGGTTTGCGAAGCGATCCGCCGGGCTGAAGGGCCAATATCCATAGGCGGTGGACATTTCAGTATGGGCGGACAGACGGCGAGCGAATCCAGCCTGCATATGGATATGCGGAAACTGAACAGGGTAATGCGGTTTGAGCCAGAGAAGCGCATTATCAGAGTGCAAAGCGGAGCGCGTTGGTGCGATATCCAACGGTTCGTTGACCCCCATAATCTCGCGGTAAAGACCATGCAGACATATGCCAACTTTACGGTTGGCGGCTCACTGAGTGTGAACTGCCATGGACGTTATGTCGGTCTTGGGCCGGTCATCCTTGCTGTAAAATCGATTGCCGTTGTCCTATTGGATGGCCGGATCGTCGAAGCCAGCCCGGATCGGGAACGCGACCTCTTTTACGGTGTTATCGGTGGGTATGGCGGGCTTGGCGTGATTGTTGAGGCCGAATTGGAACTCGCCGAAAACAAAAGAGTTGAGCGAACGGATAAAAAGATGCCGGTTTCGGATTATTTACAGCACTTTCGCAAAACGGTTAGGCATTCTTCACAAGCCGTTTTTCATAATGCCGATATCTATCCGCCAAAATATGAAAATGTGCGCTCGGTAACATGGTTTGAAACGGAAAAACCTGCAACCACACCCCGACGCCTGCAAAGAATTCACCGGGCGCATCCGCTCGCAGCCTATTTCATGTGGACAATCACCGAGCTGCCCTTTGGCAAATGGCGGCGTCAATATATCCTCGACCCTTTGATCTATACAAAAAAGAAGATTCATTGGCGAAATTATGAGGCAGGATATGATGTTGCCGAATTGGAACCGCCTTCACGCGACAGGCGGACTTACGTCTTGCAGGAATATTTTGTCCCTGTGGCGCGTTTTGATGAATTTGTTCCAAAAATCAGAGAGATATTGCGCCGGCACAAGGTGAATATGGTCAATATTTCCATTCGCCATGCCCTGGCTGATCCTGGATCCAAGTTAGCCTGGGCGCAAGAAGAGGTTTTTGCTTTCGTCCTCTATTATAAACAGTGGGTGAGGGAAAGCGCCAAACAGCATGTGGCGGTGTGGACAAGGGAATTAATCGATGCTGCTTTGTCGGTTGGTGGAACCTACTATCTGCCGTATCAGGCCCACGCCACGGCGGAGCAGTTCCACGCAGCATATCCGGGTGCTAGAGAGATATTTGCCCTCAAAGCGAAATATGATCCCGATTGCCGGCTGCGCAATATTCTTTGGGACAGTTATTATTTGCCGACAATTCAGCAGGAAGAAAAAGTGGCGCTATCAAATACAGAATTTCATCAAGTTTATAGCAACATAAAGTGGCGGGATGCTTTTTTTCATTTTTTGCAAACGGTATTCAGGCTGCAGCCGGAAGACAAATTCCACGCTCTGATCAAGGATGCCTGCGATAAATATGAAGATGACGAAAGCATTTACCGGGCCATTCAGGAGGCTCTGCCGGGTATTAAACCTGCCCTGTCCGACCTGACCTATGGCATTCCGGCACTCCGCAAACAAAAGCGTGAGATGATGGGCCAGACGCTTGAGTTGCTCGGGGACTACAAGTCGATCAATGGTTATGTGGAAATTGGCTCCTCAGGCCGCTATATCAGCGTACTTCGTAAGAAGCTGTCTGTTTCTGGCCGACTTAGCCTTGTGGATGACCGTGCGCCCGGTTATTCGCCTCCCGATATTCTGGAGCGTGGGCGTATCCGAAAGTTGGGACATTTCATCCCTCTCAATGATTATGCGCCGATTGGGGAAGATGATATTCCCGATGCCAGCGCGGACCTCGTCACGTGCTACATCGGGCTTCATCATATAGTCCCGGAGCGGCTGGATGCATTCGTGCAATCCATCACACGCATCCTGCGACCGGGAGGGATGTTTATCCTGCGGGATCATGATGCGCCAAATCCGGAAATGGACAATTTTGTATCGCTGGTTCACACGGTCTTTAATGCTGGAACGGGTGTTTCATGGGAAGAAAATGTTGCAGAGTCGAGGTATTTTAATGCGCTTGATCATTGGGTTGCAGCGCTGGAAAAAGCGGGTCTAAGAGACAAAAGGCACAGGCTGCTGCAAAAAAACGATCCTTCTGCAAATACCTTGATGGCTTTTGTGAAGGAGCCGGCCTTATGAAACAATTGCTCCGACCGGCTGTAATTGTATTTTGCATTCTGGCAGTATCTTCTGCTAGTTCTGCGCCCTTGATTATACCCGACGAGCATAAACGGCCACCCGAACAAACCTACCTGACCTTCCCTGAGTGGTATTTGGTGCACAGCCCCGCTGAATATGCGGATTTTTTGGAATGCGAAACACCCGACGCCTTTCCCTTCCTAGGACATGTCAGGCAATTTTGGCAAAGCTACCGCGCAGTCTGGAAAGAAACCCGCGACCGTTATCCGGTAAATCTGGCTTATCATGTGATGGTTTCCGTCATCGGGGTCAGTACAACCATCGAATATGGTGTGAAATCTGCCTATGAAACTCTGGTCGGGCGTATCAGCCTGCTGATAAGCAGTGATGAACTGACTGCCGAGGACCAACTTGCAGCGGACGTCGCACGGGATTATGCTGAATTCATCCGCATCGACCCATGGTACAAATACGACTTTGGCAAAAGGCTTGCTCAGGTTTGGATGGATACTGGATTCTGGGGGCCCAATATGTTCCGAAAGTGGGAACGTAAATATGCGCTCACCACTGAATATGCCGCCAAGGCGCTTTACGGCTGGTTTATCGGCAAAGCGACCGGATTAGGATATGAAGCGCCCAAGCAT
Organism: Alphaproteobacteria bacterium; assembly: GCA_021774625.1. GTDB lineage: Bacteria > Pseudomonadota > Alphaproteobacteria > Sphingomonadales > JAKSBY01 > JAJFIV01. The sequence continues at coordinate 77,927 of JAJFIV010000034.1, forward strand.
GTGACCGCAGCAATCGTTGTTGCACCTTCCAATCAGGATTCATGGGCGGCTGCGCAGATGGAAATTCTTAAAAAGGACGCCGCAACCGGCACAGCCCTTATTCTGCTGCCGCGCTATCAGGCTTTCACGACCGAAGCCCTCACTCTTTCCAGTCAGGGAATTGAATTTACTGAAATTGCCGGCAATCAGGATGAAATTCTTATCAGTGTTATCGCTCCGGCGGCATGGAGTCCGGAAGACCAGTTTGGCACTATGCTGCTCAGCCAACCCGTCATGACGCAACCGCAAAAAGCCCGCTATCTAATGAAAGTGCCAATAACTTCTCTGTCGGCAGTTTTGCGTGCTTTGATATCAGAAAATATTGAGGTTGAGCACATATATGATTTCTGATCCTGGGGTCTTATAAATTATGGTATTTTTTGAACCATTCGACGAATTTGGGGATGCCGATTTCGATGGGGGTGGTTGGCTGGAAGCCCAGATCATTCTGGATCGCGGAAATATCGGCGTAGGTTTCCTTCACATCGCCGGGCTGCATGGGTTCTAAAATCTTTTCTGCCTTTTGCCCCAAGGCATCTTCCAGAATTTCGATCATATGGGTCAGTTTTTCCGAGCGGTGATTACCGATATTATAGACCCGGTGTGGCGCATCCGATCCTTTGGTGTGCCGGGTGCCGTCATCGGCCGGGGCGTTGTCCAGACAGGACACGACACCGGTGACAATATCGTCGATATAGGTGAAATCCCGCATCATGTCGCCATGATTGAAAACCCGGATCGGCTTGCCGGCCAGGATCGCCTCGGTGAACAGCCACAGCGCCATATCGGGGCGCCCCCACGGACCATAAACCGTAAAAAACCGCAGGCCGGTCTGCGGCATTCTATAGAGATGACTGTAGCACTGGCTCATCAGCTCATCGGATTTTTTGGTCGCGGCATAAAGCGAAACCGGATTATCGACCCGGTCATCGACGGAAAAGGGAAGATCCGTATTGCCGCCATAGACCGAACTGGAACTGGCATAGACAATATGCTCAAAGCCATCCGCATGGCGGGCGAATTCTATCATGTTCAGATGCCCGATCAGATTGGACTGGGCATAGGCGAAAGGATTGGTCAGCGAGTAGCGGACGCCGGCCTGGGCCCCCAAATGGACAATTTTTCGGACCTTTTCCCCCTCTAAAGCCTGTTTCAGGGCCTTAAAATCGGAAAAATCCACCTGTTTGAAGGCGAAATCACGATTTCCCTGTAATTGCTGAAGCCGTGATTTTTTAAGCTCAACGGAATAATAGTCATTGAGATTATCGATTCCGATCACCCGTTCATCCCGGTCAAGAAGGCGGCGGCTGGTGTGGTAGCCGATAAATCCGGCGGCGCCGGTCACAAGAGTAGTCATTCTGTTCTGGTCCTAAAACTTATTTTCCCGGTTCCCGGGATTTTTTATCATCGCAATATGGTAAAAAGATAAATATGTGGTCAACGGATAAACGGGCTTGTGCGGAGTATCTTAGTTTTCTATTAAGGTAGCCAGACCATATAAGTAAACAGGCGTGTTTGAAACATATGGTTTCTTATCGTGTTTTCAGGTCCAGTCGCAATGAACGGTGAATTGTTTTTAAGTGTTTTGTTCGGCCTCGCCAGTCTGGGCGTCTGTTTGCTGGCCATTCCTTTGGGGCGATGGCTCAAGGTTGTGGATCTGCCGGACGGTGCTGGCGGGCGCAAGCGCCATGGCGAGGCGACGCCGCTGGTCGGCGGACTTGCTGTGTTTGCCGCTGTCTCAATGTCGCTTATTTTCATCAATCCAGGCACTCAGAATTTTATTCTGCTGGGACTGTATGCCGCTTTTTTCATGCTCGGATTCACCGATGACAGAGGGCATGTCCGGCCCGGCGCCCGCCTTTTGTTGAGCTTCGTCGCTTCCTGGGTCGCCATTTATTATGCGCCGGCTTTTGAAGTGAGCTTTCTGCGATTTAGCTTTTTGCCCTACACTTTGTTTCTGGACGAATGGTCGGTGCTGTTTACGGTGCTGTGCATTGTCGGGCTGCAAAACGCCGTGAATATGGCCGACGGTAAAAACGGTCTGGTGATCGGCCAGAGCCTGATCTGGACAGTATTGCTCTTTCTCTATGCTCCGCCGCATTTGCAGCCGCTGCTGACTACACTGATGATTGTACTGGGAATTATTCTGGTTTTCAATCTTCAGGGGAAACTGTTTTTGGGCGATGCCGGCAGTTATTCCTTAAGCGTGCTGATCGGTCTCCTGGCCATCTATGTTTATAACCAGAAATTCACCGATCTGTCGGCGGATATGGTGGCGCTCTGGTTTCTTCTCCCCGTGCTGGATTGTATCCGTATTATGGTCAGCCGCGTCATTCGGGGCACCTCGCCTTTTTCCGGCGACCGCAATCACCTGCACCATCTGATTGCCGCCCAGATATTATGGCGTTACGGCCTTGCCATTTACCTGGCCATGGTCGGGATTCCCGCCGTCTTCGCCGTTCTGCTGCCGGAAATCACACCGCTGCTGGCGCTGATAATCACCTTAGGCTATGCGCTTCTCTATCTGCTGTTGACGCGGCGTATCGTCAGGCGGACCCCGGCAAAGTCATAACCGCCATATCCGGTCTTTACAGCCGCCTTTACATTATGCTTTATGGGCGGCGCGAAATTCTTGGGGCGTAGCCAAGCGGTAAGGCAACGGGTTTTGATCCCGTGATTCGCAGGTTCGATCCCTGCCGCCCCAGCCATCCCCCGAATTGCTTTTGCATCCCTTCCGGAGCTGTGACACTATCCTGCGCGAATGGATAATCCGCGTCCCCTGGAGGTATCAATGAAGACCATCCATACTTTTATTGTCATGCTTGTTTGTGGCGGCCTGCTCTGGCAGACCGCTGCCGCCGCTCAATCTTCAACGCGCCGCCCGGACGGCGACTGGCTTGATCAAAGCCAGGCGGAAATCCGCAGCCAGCAGGTCGCCAATATTTCCTACGATATCTTTCTCGCTCTCGGCGAGGCGGAGATGTATATCGGGGGGGTGGAGCTGCATTTCGATTTCACGCCGGGCCATGGTCCGCTGACCATCGATTTCGGCGGCGGCGAAGTGGATCATCTGGAGATAAATGGCGGCAGCAGCCCGTTCGAATATAACGGATCCTTTATTACGGTTGCGGAGAAAAATCTGCAGGCTGGCGAAAATCGCATCCATATTCGATACCGCCATTCCTACAGCAGGGACGGCACCGGCCTGCACCGCTTTACCGATCCCGTGGACGGCCGGGTTTATCTCTATACCTATCTCTGGCCCTATTATGCCAACCGGCTGTTTCCGGCCTTTGACCAGCCGGACCTGAAGGCGGCATATACCCTTGAGGTAAGCGCGCCAAAAGACTGGTCTGTGGTCTCCGCGGCGAAGGAAACCGCTATCCGGGAGGAAGGCGGCAACCGGTTCTGGTCCTTTGCGGAAACGGAAAAATTCTCCACCTATATTTTTTCGCTGCATGCCGGACCCTATGCTGTCTGGGAAGATACGGCCGGCGATATACCTGTCCGGTTGTTTGCCCGGCAGTCGCTGGCGGACTATGTGGCGGCGGAAGAATGGTTCGATGTGACTAAGCGGGGGCTGGCCTTTTATCGTGATTATTTCGACATCCCCTATCCCTTTTACAAATATGACCAGTTGATCGTGCCCGATTTCAATATCGGCGCCATGGAAAATGTCGCGGCGGTGACGTTTACCGAAAATTTTATCCAGCGCGGGCCGGCCAGCCGGGCGCAGCAGGAAGGGCGCGCCAGCACCATCCTCCATGAAATGGCCCATATGTGGTTCGGCGATCTGGTCACCAAAAAATGGTGGAACGGGCTGTGGCTGAATGAAAGTTTCGCCACTTATATGGCGGCGCTTGCCCTGACCGAAGCGACGGAGTTCAATGACGGCTGGCACGGCTTTTTCCTGTCGAGCAAACTCAGCGCCTTTCGGGCGGACAATCTGGTGACCACTCATCCCATTGAAGTGCCGGTGCCGAGCACGGCGGATTTCTTTTCCGTCTTTGACAGCATCACCTACGGCAAGGGGGCATCGGTCCTGAAACAGCTGGCCCATTATATCGGCGAGGATGCGTACCGTGCGGGCGTATCGGCGTATCTGAAGAAGCATTCCTACCAAAATACCGAATTGAGCGATTTTATAGCGGCCCTGTCGGAAGCGTCCGGGCGGGATCTCAAACCCTGGGCCGATCAATGGCTCTATAAGGCGGGCGTGAACCGGATCGAGGCCCGTTTTCAGTGCAGATCAGGTCAGATCTCGGATTTTAGCCTTCATCAGACGGCGCCGGCGGATTTGCCGACCCTGCGGCAACAGCGAATTGAGGCCGGACTCTATGACCTGAATGGCGGGGATGCCGAAGCCATTGCCCGCATTCCCGTTGAAATTTCCGGTCCGGAAACCGGCGTGCCCGATGCGCTTGGCGAAGTCTGCCCTGATCTGGTTTATCCAAATGACCGGGATTGGGGTTATGTACAGGTGACCCTGGACCCCGTTACACTGGAAAATCTGGGAACGCGCCTGTCGGCCATTGAGGACCCGCTGTTACGCTCCATGCTCTGGCAAAGCCTGTGGGAAATGACGCAGAAGACGGAGCTGTCCTTCCCGGCTTTCTTCGACCTGGTGCTGGCAAATTTGCCGCAGGAAGAAAACCGGCGGGTTCTGCAGCAGGTATCCGCGTCTATGCTTGCTGCGATTGCTCTGCTGGATCGTTTGGCGCCTTATGCCGATGACGCCGTCTCCGGCTATGGTCCAAAACTTGAGGCGATGATGTGGGGCCGGCTGAATGCGGCGGACATTGAGACGCCGCTGAGAAGGCTCTGGTATAACAGCTATGTCAGCGCGGTCCGGAGCGGTGAGGGGCTCGATAACCTGCATGGATTACTGCAAGGTGAGATTCATTTGCCCGGCATGGAAATTGGTCAGGATCAACGCTGGACATTGATCCAGACACTGGTCAGTTTCGACTATTCAGGTGTGGAGGATCTGCTGGCGGAAGAAAGGGCCAGGGACATATCCGATGCCGGCATTTTGCAGGCATTGGCAGCCGAAGCTTCCATGCCGGATATTTCTGTCAAACGGGGCTGGGTTGCCGAGCTTCAGAATCCGGCAAGTGATTTGCCGCTCTCCCGTCAGCGGGCGGTCATATTCTCACTCTTTCCCAGTTATCAGTCCGGTTTACAGGCCGAATTGATGCCGGAAATATCCGGGGACATGGTCACGCTTGGCGAAAACCGCGATGCGTATTTTCTATCGAGCTATGTGGGCACGCTGCTGACCGGCGCGTGTGACGCAAAAGCCCTGGAATATCTGGACCGGGCGCTGGAACAGGCGGATCGGCTGGATCCAACCGTCCGGCGCTTTTTACGGGAAGCCCATCAACAGGATGCCGCCTGTGCCGCCATCAAACAATCCCTGCGGCAATAGCGCCAAAAAATTCCCTTAGGTTGGGCAACCTAAGGGAATAGAGCGTCAGCTTTGTGTGGTGGGAGGTGCGAGAGCAGCGTAGCTTTACCTCCCGGGGACAATGAAAAGGTAAACCAGTATGGTTAAAAAACAGTTAATATTTCCCGTGGTGAAGTGTAATAAAATATAGATGCAATATTTATGTTATCTATTTGATATTCAATGAGAATATATACCTGAATTTTCCGGCGCCCACGCCGTTTGCTGTTTTTAGCAGCAGTGAATTCCTGGAAGGAAGGCTCTTTTAGAAGCGGGAACGCGGTAAAACTTGCCCGGCGCCTTTACCATGATTTCCGTCTTTCACGCCCGCGCCGGCATTCCTTCTTTCTTGCCAAACAGCCGGGCGCACGGCTAGAGTCCCGCCATGGAAACCGGGGTGGCGATACAGCACGAAACCTGCATGAATTGCGGGGCGGAAATCAGGGGCAAATTCTGCGCCGTCTGCGGCCAGCGGGATGCGGATTTGCGGCGGCCGTTCTGGGTTTTTATCAAGGATTTTTTTGAGGATATCCTTGAGCTTGATACCCGGTTTTTTCACACCATCGTGCCGCTTCTGTTTCAGCCCGGTCTGATGACAAAAAAATATGTGGAGGGCCGGCGGGCGCATTATGTCCCGCCGCTTCGGCTTTATCTGGTGACCTCCCTGCTTTTTTTCCTCATTGCCGGCGTTGCGGATATTGCGATCGTGAAGTTTGAGGTCAGTTCTGAAGACGGGGCCGTCACAATCAACCCGAAAACTGCGGAAGAACAGGCCGCCGGGCGACAGCAGAGGATTGATGAGTTGAACACCGCGCTGGCCGAACTGCCGGAAAATGAAGAGGACATGACCCCGGGCCAGAGAGGCGTCAAACGCGGGCTAGAGGCGGCCCTGAGAAATGTGGAGGAAGGGAAGGGCGGCGGCTCGAATTTCGATGTGAAAATGTTTGTTCCCATTGGCAATGGTGAGGACACGGCCAAGCTTCCGGACGATTTCTTCACGGCAGACCGGGACGAGAGTCCCGAGGAGCGGGACTTTGGCGACAGGATTGAGCAGGGCATGCAAATAGCCGTCTCCAATCCCGCCCGGCTCAACGATCTGTTCGAGCGCTGGCTGCCCCGCGCCATGGTTTTGATCCTGCCGGTTTTTGCGCTGATTCTCAGGCTGTTTTATTGGGGCAGGGGCAAAAGATATCTGTTCAATCAGCTGATTTTTTCCCTGCATTTTCACACCTTCATGTTTTTTCTGCTGAATGTGATTCTGGTCGCGGAAATATTCTTTCCCGGCTCCGTCAGCGGCTGGGTTTTTCTAGGCGCCGTCGCGCTTTATCTTTTCATCGGCCTCAAAGTCATGTCCCAGCAGGGCTGGATCCGCACCACATTCAAATTTTTCTTCATCTCATTTTTCTACGCCATCGCCCTCAGCATCATCCTCCTCGCCGCCTTCGCCTGGGGCCTGCAGGAACTTTAGGGCCGTTCCGGCCTTAATTCGAGCCATTTGACCGGAAAGACCCTAACGCAAATAACCAGGAGCTTCGGGGTCGAGATGCGCCGTCCCGTAGCGCTTTCCATCAGGGTAATATTCAGCGGCTAACTGGACCAGGCCAGCGGCCTCCGCCCCGTCCATTTCGGCGACCAGGGCGAGCATCATGTCGATGCCGGCGGAAACCCCGGCGGCGGTCCAGATTTTGCCGTTATTGATGAAACGGTCTTCCCGGACGGCGGTGCCGGTTGCCCGGAGTTCATCCAGAGCGCTCCAGTATGTGGTGGCCTCCAGGCCGGTCAGCAATCCGGCTTTTTGCAGAAGGAAGGCGCCGGTGCAGACGGAGAGCACGTGGCGGCAGTTTGCGGCCTGTTGTTTGACGAAATCGAGCAGGGCCGGGTTATTGACTTCCCGCTTCCGGCCCTGACCGCCGGGCACAAGCAGGAGGTCGAGAGCGGGGCAGGCGGCAAAATCATAATCAGGATGAATTTTCAGGCCTTTCCGGGCGGTGACCGGTTTGCCGGTTTCGCTGACGATAAACATGTCGAGATCGGGCCGTATTTTTTCCCGCCACATGCCCGCCATTTCCCAGGGGCCAATGAGGTCCAGTTCCTCAAAATCATCGAAGGCGAGAAAACCGAATTTCACGCGCGGTCATCCTCTTTCTTGAAATTCAGCGCCACGGAATTGGTGCAGTAACGGAGACCGCTTTCCTCCACCGGCCCATCCGGGAAAACATGACCCAGATGGCTTTCGCATGCCGCACACACAATTTCCGTCCGGGTCATGCCGTGGCTGGAATCGTGCCGTTCGATAATGCAGTCCGGCGCGACGGGTTCAAAAAAACTCGGCCAGCCACAGCCGGAATCATATTTGCCGGCGGAATGAAACAGGTCCTGTCCGCAGGCGGCGCAGGCATAGATGCCGGGTGATTTTTCGTTGATATATGCGCCGGAAAAAGGCGCTTCCGTTCCCTTCAGACGGCACACCCAGAACTGGTCGGGGGTCAGCTCTCGCCGCCATTCCTCATCGCTTTTTTCAACTTTCCTGATCATTGCGGTTCTTTTATCTGACCTCGCATTCGAGGCAAATGGTATAAAGCCCCCTGGGATCGTTCAGTTCAAGCGGCCGCATCAGTTCCCGCGCATAGTTCAAAAGTAAATCGGACTGTGACGGGCCGCGTTTCGGCTCGATATCATCACTCTTCACGGCAGCGCCAAAAAAGAAATCGATCACACGCTCCTCAAAGGTGCGCTCGGGCTCGATATAAATGACGGAATAATCGTCAAGCCCGGCCCGTCTGGCGGCGGCGTCAAGCGCGTGATCCAGGTAACCCAGTTCATCCACCAGACCAAATTCCTTGGCCCGCGCCCCTGACCAGACCCGGCCCTGACCGACTTTATCGACCTCCGCGGGCGTCATGCCGCGGTGTTCGGCTACCAGATTGATAAACTGCCGGTAGCCGTTTTCCGTTGACTGCTGGAAAATATCCCTGGCGAAAGGTGACAGGGGCAGACGGATGTCGCCCTGACCGGACAGCGGCGTTGTCCCGACGCCATCCGCATGGACGCCGATCATATCGAGGGAATTTTCAAAGGTCATCAGGATGCCGAAGATGCCGATTGAGCCGGTAATGGTGGTGGGAGCCGCCCAGATTTCATCGGCGCTGGCGGAAATCCAGTAACCGCCTGATGCGGCGACCGAGCCCATGGAAGCAATCACCGGTTTCCCGGCCTGTTGCGTCAATTCCAGTTCCCGACGGATGATCTCGGATGCGAACTGGCTTCCGCCCCCGCTGTCGACCCTCAGCACCACGGCTTTGACCGCATCATTTTCCCGGGCCTGACGGATCAGCCGGGCAACCGTGTCGCCGCCAATCCGGCCCGCCGGCTGTTCACCGTCAAGGATTTCCCCGCGGGCGATAACAACGCCGATCCGGTTGGCAGATTTTTTTTGTGCAGCCTGCGTGGCGGTTAGATAAGTGCCCATGCCGATGCTTTTGAAACTTGCGCCGTCGTCTGTGGCGCCGACTTGTTCAATCAATAAAGCCCTGACCTCGTCACGGGTTTTGATATCATCCACCAGCTTGCTCTCAAGGGCCAGTCTTGCAAAGTCCCCTCCGGCATTGCGCAGCCGGCCGGGCATGTTGCCGATGTCATTTTCAAGGATGGCAGCATCAAGTGCGCGGACTGTCGCCACATCCTGGAGATACCCGCCCCAAAGGTCGTTCAGCAAAACCCGGTTGGCTTCCTTTGCTTCATCGGACATATCATCCCGCAAATAGGGCTCGACGGCGGATTTAAAGGCGCCGACGCGGAAGACATTGACGCTGGCTTTGATTTTCTCAAGGGCCCCGGCATAATAGGTTGGATAAGAGCCATAGCCGGTAAGGATCACCGAACCATAAGGGTGGAGATAGACTTCGTCGGCATGGGCCGCGAGATAATATTGCTGCTGGCTGTAGGAATCACCATAGGCAATAATCTTTTTGCCGCTTTCTTTAAACTCGCGGAGCGCAGTGCCGATATATTGCAGCTTGCTGGGACCGGCCCCGCGCATATCGTCCAGTGACAGGACAAGAACGGTGATCCGCTTATCCTGGGCGGCGGCGCGAATGGCGCCCACAACATCACGCAACAGTGTCTCCGGCGGGATGTTGTTAAAATCACCGGTGAGGGCTGCCAGGCTGTCCCGCGCCGTCCGTTGTTCGACGATATCGCCTTCCGGCGCGATGACCAGCGCCGCGCCTTCCGGAACAATGGGCAGTCCGCCGGTATTGATCAAACTGATAAAGACATAAACCAGGAAGAAGAAAATCAGGGTGACGATCAGATTTTGTACAAACTGAATGCCGCGCCATACATTGCTAAAAAACTTTTTCATTCATCTCTCGACTAACAGGATGTTTCGGTTCAGGCTTGCCCGCGCACAATCCGCATCATCTCATCAATGTCGGCGAACTTGGAGCGAGGGGCCGCCCCTTTGGCGGCGGCCATTTCCGCCGCCTCGATTTTTTTCCAGTCCTGGAATGTGGCTATTTTTACACTTCTTTCAACCAGTAATTCGTCAAGACCCTCGCGGCCCCGCTTGCCCGACGGGGGCATTTCCGTAAGTATTTTTTCGGCAATGCCGATCCCGTCCGGCCGATTTGTGCCGATGGTGCCGGTGGGGCCGCGCCGGGCCCAGCCCACCGCATAAAGACCGGAGGCAATCAGGCCGTCCTCATTGAGGAAGCGGCCGCTCCATTCATCGAAGGGAACCCCCTTGATGGGCGCTGTCCGGTAGCCGATACATGGCACCACAAGGCCGCAGGGGATATCATAGATTTCCCCGGTTCCCACGCATTGGCCCGCTTCCACCCTGGTTTTTTCCATCCGGAGCGCTTCCACCTTCGCATCCCCCAGCACTTCGACGGGGCGGGCGTAAAAGGTGATATGCAGCCGCACCGGCTTGTCTTCCGGTTGGTTGGGGATAAAGGCTTTCAGATGCTCCAGATTTTTTACACGGACATTGGCTTCCTTGGGTTCCAGGCCTTCTGTATCCACTGTTTCCGGAATTTGATCCGCATCGACAAGGGCGACGCAGCGCGTCATTTCCCCCAGCTCGCCCAGTTCTTTCGGCGTAAAACTTGCCTCCATCGGTCCGCGGCGGCCAAACATATGAATATCCCGGATGGGGGCGGGGTGGATGGTTTCTGCCGCATAGGCGGCAAGATCCGACGCCGCCATTTCCTGTTCCGTTTTGGCCAGCACCCGCACCACATCCACCGCCACATTGCCGTTACCGATCACCGCGACCGACGGGATGTTGAGATTGGGCGCAAGCTCCGCAAAGTCCGGATGGCTGTTATACCAGCCGACAAAGGCGGCGGAGCCGATCACGCCCGCCTTGTTCTCACCGGGAATGCCGAGCGGCCGTTCCTCGCCGGCGCCGGTTGCCAGAACCACGGCATCGTAGAGTTCCCTTAATTCCGCAATGCTGACATCCCGGCCGATCTCCACATGACCGGCAAAGCGCACATTGTCGGAAAGCGCGGTCTTTTCATAGCGCCGGTAAACCTGTTTGATCGATTGATGATCGGGCGCGACCCCGCCGCGGATGAGGCCGAACGGCGTCGGCAGGCGGTCGATAATATCGACATGGACATTGCCCCGTTTTGCCAGCGCTTCCGCCGTATAATATCCTGCCGGGCCGGAACCGATAATCGCAACATGAAGTGTGGGCACACGTGACCTTCCAAACGCCTATGCTGAAACCAGCTTAAAGCCATTTATTGGTGGGAATAAAGAGAGAAATCGCCAAATCCGGGATTGGGGCAGAAAAATAATTTTTTTGCATCGCGTTCCCTTGACAGCGAAGGTAAATTCACCCATATCCGGCACAGTTGGCACTCACAGAAGCAGAGTGCTAACAAAGTAATCCAGTTTTTACCGTGCTTATCCTGCGCCTTAACGGGGGCCCGATAAGGTGCAAACATTCAAAGGAGATATTCGATATGGGATTTCGTCCATTACATGACCGGGTTCTGGTTCGCCGCCTGGAAGGTGAAGAAAAAACCGCAGGCGGGATCATCATTCCCGACACTGCCAAGGAAAAACCGCAGGAAGGCGAAGTGGTTTCCGTCGGTTCCGGCAATCGCGATGATTCCGGCAAACTGATTGCGCTCGATGTCAAAGCCGGTGACCGCATTCTGTTCGGCAAATGGTCCGGCACCGAAGTCAAGGTTGACGGCGAAGAGCTGTTGATCATGAAGGAATCAGACATTCTCGGTGTGATCGAGAAAAAGTCTTCCAAGAAAAAAGCTGCCTAACCAACGCACAGAATTGAAAAAAGGAAATTATCATGGCTGCTAAAGAATTAAAATTTCATACCGATGCCCGGAACCGCATTATGAAGGGTGTCGATATCCTGGCCAACGCCGTTAAAGTGACCCTCGGTCCCAAAGGCCGCAACGTGGTTCTCGAAAAATCCTTCGGCGCGCCGCGCATCACCAAAGACGGTGTGACCGTCGCCAAGGAAATCGAACTCAAGGACAAGTTCGAAAATATGGGCGCGCAGATGGTGCGCGAAGTGGCTTCCAAAACCAACGATATTGCGGGTGACGGCACCACCACGGCAACGGTTCTGGCGCAATCCATTGTCCGCGAAGGCATGAAATCGGTTGCCGCCGGCATGAATCCGATGGATATCCGCCGCGGCATTGAACTGGCCGTTTCCAAGGTTGTCGCCAATCTTGAAAAAACCTCCAAGCCGATCAAATCCTCCGATGAGATCAAACAGGTCGGCACCATCTCCGCCAATGGCGACCGTGATGTCGGCGAAATGATTGCGGAAGCGATGGAAAAAGTCGGCAAAGAGGGTGTCATCACCGTCGAGGAAGCCCAGGGCCTAGCATCCGAGCTTGATGTCGTTGAAGGCATGCAGTTCGACCGCGGCTATCTCTCCCCCTACTTCATCACCAATGCCGAGAAGATGGTTGCCGAACTGGAAAACCCGTACATTCTCCTGCATGAGAAAAAGCTCTCCAACCTGCAATCCATGCTGCCGCTTCTGGAATCTGTTGTTCAGTCCGGCCGGCCGCTGCTGATCATTGCCGAGGATGTGGAAGGCGAAGCGCTGGCGACCCTCGTGGTCAACAAGCTGCGCGGCGGCCTGAAGATTGCGGCCGTCAAAGCCCCCGGCTTTGGTGACCGGCGCAAGGCCATGCTGGAAGATATCGCCATTCTGACCGGCGGTCAGGTGGTTTCCGAAGATCTCGGCATCAAGCTGGAAAATGTCACCCTCGACATGCTGGGGACCGCCAAGAAAGTCACTATCAACAAGGACGACACCACTATTGTTGACGGCGCCGGCAAGCAGACGGACATTAAGGGCCGGTGCGAACAGATCCGCGCCCAGGTCGAATCCACCACTTCCGATTATGACAAGGAAAAACTGCAGGAGCGGCTGGCGAAGCTGTCCGGCGGTGTCGCCGTTGTCAAGGTTGGCGGCGCGACCGAAATTGAGGTGAAGGAACGCAAGGACCGCGTCGATGACGCCCTCCACGCCACCCGCGCGGCGGTGGAAGAAGGCGTTGTTCCCGGTGGCGGCGCCGCCCTTCTTTATGCGATCCGTTCTCTGGATGGCGTTAAAGGCGAAAATGACGATCAGAATCGTGGCGTTGATATTATTCGCCGCGCCCTGCAGTCTCCGGTTCGTCAGATCGCAGAAAATGCCGGTCATGACGGGGCGGTGGTTGCCGGCAAACTGCTGGAATCGAAAGACACCAAATTCGGTTTCGATGCCCAGGCCGAGGAATATAAGGATCTCGTCAAGGCCGGCATCATCGATCCGACCAAGGTTGTCCGCTCCGCTCTGCAGGACGCGGCTTCCGTTGCCGGTCTGCTGATCACGACCGAAGCCCTGGTTGCCGAATACCCGGATGATGACAAGCCGGGTGCCGGTGGCGGCATGCCCGATATGGGCGGCATGGGCGGCATGGGCGGCATGGGTTTCTAAGCCACCCGCCAACCGTTACAGAAATAAATCAGGCCGCCGGACCCGTTCCGGCGGCCTCTTTCTTTGTGTTCCGCATCCGCGGCGTCTTGCCGTCAAGGGCCTTGACCCGGGGCGGAGAGTAATAATGTTTTAAATCTAAAATACCTCTTGAGATTAAAAACAATATGATCATAGGATATGGGTAACGTTCGGAGCCTTTAAGAATAAAATAATAAAAATACATCCGGACATGTCAAAAAATAGCATTCAGGAGGGAACATCAAATGAGGCAAGTCGGAAAGAGAGTTTTATTGACAAGTGTGGCGGCCGTCGCTTTGCAGTTGCCGGCGGTCACCGTTTGGGCGCAGGATCAGGCTGCGGGTCCTGTTGACCAGATAGTGGTCACATCATCGAAACGGGGGGCGCAAAACCTGCAGGATGTGCCGGGCGCCGTGCAGGCCTTTTCGCAGGATATGCTCGAAGACCTCGGCGCTGTGGAATTCAGCGATATTGCGCTGCGCATTCCCGGACTGACCTTTCAGGATCAGGGACCGGGCGACCGGGAATATATTATCCGCGGCGTCAATTCCCGCGGCACGGCGACGACCGGCGTTTATTATGACGAGGCGGTGATCACCGCCCGCAACAAACAGGATGGCGGCGGCCGGCAGGCCGATATTGAACTGCATGACTTGGAACGGATTGAAGTGCTGAAAGGCCCGCAGGGCACGCTTTATGGCGCCAGTTCGATGTCCGGCACCATCCGTTTTATTCCGAATGCGCCGGATGCGACACGGTTTGAGGGGCGGGCTGAAGGCACGGCCTCCACGACCCGCAAAGGCGAGGGTAATTATCACGTGAACGGCATGATCAATGTGCCCATCGTGCGGGATAAACTTGCTCTCCGCGCGGTCGGATGGATCACCCGCGATGGCGGCTTTATCGATAACAGCCGTCTGGGCCTGAAAGACATCAACAGCAATGATGTGGAAGGGGTGCGCCTTGCCGCACAGTTCGAGCCCACGGACCGGCTCACCCTCACAGCATCTTTTCTGGTCCAGGACCGGGAAGTGGGGGGCAGTTCCCGCTTCAATCGCGGCGCTTTGCAACCCAATTTCCAGCAGCTTCTGACTGATAATGATTTTGACGTATTTCCGATTGCCGACCTGACCAATCAGGAATTCACGGTCAATAGTTGGGACGAAAATCTGAAACTATACAGTTTTAAGGGGGAATATAATACGGATTGGGGCAGCTTCCTGGCCACCACCAACTATTTTGAGCGCGATGTTCTTTTCCGGTTTGACTCCACGCCCATTCTTTTGTTTTTCGGCGCTCCTGCGGCTGCATTGACTTTTCAGCCGCAAAGCCGCGAAGTCTGGTCGAATGAAATCCGCTTTGCCTCCAATTTCGAAGGGCCGCTGCAATTTGTCGCCGGCGGCTTTTATATGGAGGAAAAGAAGGATTTTGAAGTCCAGGTCATCGCCGCCAACGACCTCGGCTTGCCGCTTGGTCCGTTTGACACCAGCACCGACTTCTTTGTTGGTCCCGAAGGGGCGGCAATCTTTGGCAGACAGAAGGAGGATGATTTTGAACAATATGCCTTTTTTGGCGAGGCGACCTTTGATGCGACCGAAGATTTGCAGCTCCTTTTCGGCATCCGCTATTTCGAGGCGGAAATCACCTCTGCGGCCCGGGAAACCAAACCGTTTGTAGGCTTTCCCCCTACTGACAATCCGGCTTTTACCGTACCGGCTGACACCCAGAATAAGACGACATTCAAAATCAGCGCCAATTATCAGGTCACCGAAGATGCGCTTGTGTATGTTTTGGCGTCCTCGGGTTTCAGGATTGGCGGCACCAATGACAATGCCATCAATCCCGGCAATGTGGATGTCCCGGTCACTTTCGGACCCGACAATCTGTGGAACTATGAAGCCGGCTGGAAAAGCGCCTGGTTTGATGATCAGCTGACTTTGAACGGCGCGGCCTATTTCATCCGCTGGAAGGATATCCAGGTCGGGGATTTTGATCCGTCATCGCCGTTCCCCTTCGTGCAGAATGCCGGCAAGGCAGGTATTGACGGTTTTGAAATCGAGGTGAATGCGCGGCCAACGCCGGAACTCAATATCTTCTTTGGCGCATCCTACCAGAATGCCCGGCTGCGGGAGGATTTCCCCGACGGTGAAGTTCTAGGCCGCAAAGGGGATGATATCCCGAATGTTCCCAAATTCCAGTTTTCCGGCGGCGCACAATATACCCAGCCGGTCAATGATAAGATCGACGGTGTTGCGCGCTTTGATTTGGCCTATCAGGGCTCCCGTGATACCCTGTTCCGGCCAAACAGTCCCTTCAATGTGCATCTTGACAATTATCTTCTGGTCAATGCGAAAATCGGGATAGAAGGTGAGACATGGCAGGCGAATCTCTTTGTTCATAATCTGACCGATAAAAGGGCCATGGTGGACGCCATCAATTCCAGTCAGGACCCGCTGGCTTTTCTGACGGTCCGGCCGCGGACATTCGGGATTAACGCCTCCAAGCGTTTTTAACCATCCGGGGCTGTTAAAATGCGGACGGCGGCGATAAGATTGCCGCCGTCCGGTTTTAGGAGAAAAAAAATGATCGAGCCGGTGATTGCCGCCCGAAAGCCTGCCCTGGTTCAGGTGAAGGCGGGCCGCGCTATATTCTGGTGTTCGTGCGGCCGTTCCACCAGGCAGCCATTTTGTGACGGCAGTCACAAAGGGACGGGGTTCGAGCCGGTAAAATATATGCCGGCGGTGGATGGCGAGGTGCTGCTGTGCGCCTGCAAACATACCAAAAATCAGCCCGTTTGCGATGGCAGTCATAATAATCTCGGTGATGGCGGAGATTATGCGGCCCCCGAGGATGAGGCTGCCCCCAGTGCCAGTATTGCGCCATGGGAAGAAAAATTCCCCGGCTTTTCCGCCACCGCCCTCGACAATGGCTGTTATGTGGCGCGGGTAAGCGGAGAAGCCTGTGAGCAGTATGGCGCGCTGGCCATAGCCCCGGTGATCATCGGTGTGACCGGGGCGCGACATCTCAGCCATTATACCGGCAGGATTGATCCTGGCGCCTCTGATATTCTCGCCTTTCCCGGTTCGGATATTGCTGTTTTTGTGGTGGACGGCCCGGTCAGGGTTGAAATTGGCGGCCGCATTTTTGACGCCGCGGCCGAAAGCGGCATTGCCGTCAGGCCGGATGAAGCTTTCCGGCTGGTCAATGACGGCGATACGCCGGTGCGGGTCGAATTCACGGTCTGTCCGGAATGCGCGGACATAAAGGTGCTGGAAAAGATGCCGCGCCGGTTTGATGCGTCCTGCCCCGCCCGGGTCATCGGTGTCGATCCGGCAAATCGGGAGATGATGGCGGACCGTTTCTATCAGGTTCTGGTCGACGGCAAAGTCGCCGGATCAGCTGTCACCCAGTTTATCGGCGAGGTTCCGCGGTCGCGGGCCAAACATCACCGCCATCTTTATGAGGAAGCCATTCTGGTCCTGCGCGGGGAAGGCTTTATGTGGACCGGCGCCACAAAAACCCCGGTCCGGGCCGGCGATATCATCTTTCTGCCGTGCAAACAGGCTCATAGTCTGGAATGCACGAGCGAAGACGGTATGCGCCTGATGGGCGTTTTTTATCCGTCCGGATCGCCTGCCGTTAATTACTGATCGCCGGCTTCTTTACATTTCTTTACATAAATTTATTCGCCGGGAACGACCGTTTGTGCCAGTCTTTCCCGGCATATTTTCATTAGGGAGCATTTATGAACACATTCGGAAAGGCGCTGTTTGGCGCCGTCTTGTCACTGCCGCTGATGGCGCAGGCCGGCCGGGCGGACAATTACATCATCGATCCCGGGCACACGCAGGTGACCTTTACCGTTGAGAGGTTTGGCTTCAACTACGTGATTGGCGCGTTCGACAAGGTGACAGGGTCCATGAACCTTGATGAAGCCAATCCGGAAAACGGCCAGGTGGCGATTTCCATCGATACAACCGGTCTTTATACCGGCAATCCGGAGCGGGATGAAATTGTCGCAAGCCGGTTCTGGCTGAACACGGAAGCATTCCCGGCTATCACTTTTACATCAACCGCCATTGAAAAAACCGGGGAAAAGACGGCCAGAGTGACAGGGGACCTCACCCTGCTCGGCGTCACCAAACCCATTACACTGGACGCCACACTCAATAAAATCGGGACGGAACCGGCCGCCAAGAGAAAAGCAGCCGGCTTCAGCGCCGACACCCGGCTCAAACGCTCCGATTATGGACATACCCTCGCCATGGGCGCTGTGGGCGATGACATCGTCATCCGGATCGAAGTGCTGGGGATTGTGGAGTAAGCCGCGACCGCCTCCTTCTAGCTTGCAAACCGGTAGCCGATGCTGAGCCGGAAGGACCGCCCTGGCTGGGGGACGGCCGAGGGATGGATGGTGTAATTCTCGTTCCAGATATTATCAATGCGGGCGGTCAGGCGCATGCCGGCAAGAATGCCTTTCTCCGGCGCCCAGCTCAAGTATAGATCGCCGGTTTCATAGGCTGGGGTGGCCAGTGTGCCTGCGGGGCCGCCGGTTTTGCTATCGCCGAGCGTTGCCTGAAAACCGATCCGGAGATTCTGTGCCGGCAGCTTTCTTTCCAGCCGCATATTCAGGCGTTTGGCGGGGATGCTGGCAAGGCCCTCGCCGGTATCGCGATTGTCCCCGTCGATCACATGGCCGCTGACACTGGCGAAGAAATAAGCGGAGTCATATTGAATTGCCGCTTCCGCGCCCCGAATACGGGCATCGACATTGCGGTTGGAGGTAATACCGGGAAAGACCAAAGGACCGAAGGGCGGTGTGAAACGCGGCGGGCCGGAAATGAAGATAACGAACTGATCGACCAGATCGTCAACCTTGGAACGATAATAGCTGGCCTCCAGTTGCAGGGAATCGCTATTTGAAAATATCCCGGCATGTCGGAAACGGGCGCCAATCTCATAGGTCGTGGCTTTTTCAGGCCGGAGATCGGGGGTGGGAATAAATTCATTGACCACGATCTGGCCGGGTGCCAGCGGCACCACAAAATGCACCCCGTCGGCGAAAAATTCCGTCAGGCTGGGGGCGCGGAAGGCTTCACTGTAGCCGCCCCAGAAATAGATGTCGTCATGAGCCTCGAATCCGACGGATATACGGGGCGTGACCTCGCTTTCAGTGCGTTCGGAGAAGGGGCCCTGAGGCTGAAGGTTGAAATTATCCCAGCGCAGGCCGGGAATAATGGTCAGCCGGTCCCAGGCGGTGATTTCCGCCTGTGCGTAACCGGCGGCAAAGCGCATTTCCGCATCAGGAAATTGCGGGCGGGCAGCACCGTCGCGCACACCATTCTGCCGGTCCACATAATATTCAAAGCCGGTAACGATGCGGATATTCAGGTCCTGCTCTTCAGTCAGCCGCATAACATTGTAAAGGTCAATCCCAGTGGTTTTGAAATTCGACCGGTCGGCACGGGCGTCAATGATCCGGTCCTCGGTCACGTCAACGGCTGTGTGATAGGCAGTGGCGCTGATATTTAGCCAGCGGTTATCGGGATCATCATATGTATAGCGCCCGCGAATGGTTTTGCTCTCCGTATCCCTGCCGACCACGGTCGTGGGAGAGGAAATATCGTTGGCATTGGCGGGGTTTTGGCCTTCGTTGTCGAAAATATCCCCAATCAGTTCGAACCGGCTGTGCGGCGAAAGATTGGCGCCGATTTTTCCGAAGTAATTCAGCACACGGTCCTTACTGTCGATGATGGCATTATTCCGACCATCTTCCAGATCGTCAAATACCTCCCGGTAAACCACATTCGCGAAGGCATCAACATTGCCTGTCCGAGCGA
Source organism: Alphaproteobacteria bacterium (assembly GCA_021774625.1). Classification (GTDB taxonomy): domain Bacteria; phylum Pseudomonadota; class Alphaproteobacteria; order Sphingomonadales; family JAKSBY01; genus JAJFIV01. The sequence continues at coordinate 97,248 of JAJFIV010000034.1, forward strand.
AAAGTCCGGCAGAAACGGACGGCTGATTGCCGTTTGATTGGTAGCCCGCCTTGATGCGGCCGCCGAGGCTTTCATCAGCGGCCAGAAAATCCCGCGCACCCTTGCTTTCCATGGAAATCACGCCGCCCAGCGCGCCGGACCCGTAAAGAGCAGAGGATGAGCCCTTGACTATTTCAATCCGCTTTAAAAGGTCGGGGTCGGTGAAAAAGCGGCCCCGATGCGCCAGATTGAAATTCTGCCGGGCACCGTCCAGCCGGATCACCACCTGTTCATCAGCAAAGCCCCGGATGCTAGGCTCTTCTGCGATGCGGCGGCCACCGCCCTGAATTTCCACACCGGGAATAGTTTCGAAAATATCCTGAAAAGCAAAGGGCTGCAGGGTCTCGATATTTTCTGATTCGATCACCGAAACGGCTGCAGGGGTGGTGAATATAAGCCGTTCCGTTTTGGTCGCGGTCACGGTGATCTGATCGACCGGTTCCTCGGCGGCTTGGGCCGATGTGTGTGTCTCAAGAGTCAGGACGAGCATAGAGGCGCAGGAAGTCAGAAACTTTTTCATATTTTTCTCACCTTAATCGGAAGCCGTTCCGACGAACCACAGTGGTCCTAAAAAATTGTAATTGCGAATCATTATCAGTTGCATAATATAAGAAAGCGATTTATGTAAAGCATTAAATGCAAATAAGACTCACTTTCAATTGAGGAGATCAGGACATGAAAACGGGATACAGATTTGGGTTTCAGGCCGCCATTATGGCGGGCCTGGCAATGCTGCTGACAGCCTGCGCCGGTGGCAAGGAAATGGCGGTATATCCGCCTGCTGACAATGCGATTTTCGAAGCGGACCGGCAGGCGATTCTTGCTATGGCGGGAAATTACCGGGTCGGGTTCAATTTCCAGGAGACGCTGGCGCTCCATGACGGCTATGAACTGAAAGAGCCCTATAAAGCTAGGGCAGAGGAAATTGTCCGGGTGATTGAAGATACCGGCAATTTTATCAGCCTGCAGCATATTCTTGTTGTTGGCGGCGATGAAAAATATCCCGTCAAACACTGGCGGCAGGATTGGATATATGAACCGGATAGCTTGCTGGAATATAAAGGACATAATCTTTGGCAAAGCCGGGATCTGGCGGAAAATGAGCGCCGTGGCGCCTGGTCGCAATCGGTTTGGCAGGTGGATGACAGCCCGCGCTACGCCGGCGTCGGCAAATGGATTCATGCCAATGGTAATTCCACCTGGACGTCGGGTGAAAGCTGGCGGCCTTTACCGCGGCGGGACTATACCAAACGCGACGATTATGACGTGCTGGTGGCCGTGAACCGGCATACCATTACCCCCACCGGCTGGAGTCATGAACAGGACAATGCCAAGCTGGTGCTCCGGGACGGCAAATCCTATTATCTCACCCGCGAACTGGGGGTGAATACTTATGATAAGTTTGACGGTTTTGCGACCGCGGTGGCCGATAATTACTGGCGGCAGACGGCGGATTACTGGCGCACCGTGCGCGCCGATTGGGCGGGAATCAAACGGCAAAACCGGTCATTCAGAATCGCCAGGGAACGGGACGGCAAGGCGCTTTGGGAACATATTTCAGGCCTCGCCGGGGACATCGCCAGAGGCGAGAAGTCGCCGGACCGGGCCGGTGATGAGGCTGAAATTATTCTCAGCGACTATGTGAGTAAGAGCGAAAGCATGTGATTGGCTGTATTGCCTTCCTTGGCCGATGCGCCGCAACGGTTTCAGAAAGACGCCTTGCCACAGACCAAAATCATCCCGGTCAAATGGGTCAATCTGTTCCGAAAAGACTCTGAAGGCTGCAGGACAAACCTGCGGCCTTTTTGGGACAGGGATAATTTCCAGATTTATCCGGGCCCGATATAGGCGCGGGCGACGGCCACGTCTGAAATCCAGTATTCGTGGGTTGCGTCGGCGACATAGCCAGTGCCGCCGAAATAAATATTCATCCACAACCGGTCGATATGGATGCTGCCGACGGAACGGAATCGCAGATTCCGCCGCTCCTGCATCAGATAACCATCGATCCATGTGCGGACAAGGCCATCGGCTTTTCCGACCGAATTCAGTTTCACTTCCTGCTCGATCCAGACCCAGCGGTCCTGGGGCAGGGGGAGTTCGGCTCTTGAGACATCCCCCCATGCGCCGGCGTCCATATGGTAGATATACTGACCGATGGGCAGCAGATTATTCCCGGCGGAAACCTTGTCCATAAAGCCGCGGGAGGACCATCCTTTCGTGCCGCTCTGATCGTTGCGCCCGCCCCAGCCGGCGCGGCCATAGGTTCCCGCCAGTCCGGGCAGTTTTCCCGCCATTGTGGTCGACCAGTTTTTTATCCTCAGGCGATAGCGGAAAAAGGCATGGTCCGGCGGGTCAATGCCATGCTCTTCAAATTTATAAATCAGATTGAGAAAGGTTTCCTGACGCAGACCTTTCGGCATTATCCCGTAAAGGGTCCCGTCTTCCGTCGTTTTGGCCGGGATGTGCCCGCTGCCGCGCTGAAAGGCCTTCCAGGTTTCGGCATCCTTCACATGCAGTAAAATATCGGTCCGCTCGCTCAGCGGCGTGGCCTCAATCCGCCGGGGCGGCAGGTCCGGCCCGCTATTATCAGACCTGAATACGCCCAGATCAATATTGCCATACTGTTTGTCGGTGGTGGTCAAGGTCAATCTGGCCGCGCCATAATCTCCCGGCCCGACATCGAATCTGATCAGGATCAGATCCTGTGAGCCCAGCTTCTTGCCTTTTCCCAGGGGCTTGACAGTGGTCGGATTGATCATCGTGTCGGCGATAGCCTTATAGCGCTGGCCGTCAACTTCCAGCATGGGTCCGTCTTCGCTTTCCCGGGAAAGGAACGTCAAGGTTCCGCGTAAAGTGCGGAGCGCAAAATCACCGCCGAATTCCCTGACATAGTTCGTCACATTGATTTCGACAGTCTGAACGGCGTCTATATCGGGGATGGAAACAGCGGCGAACGGGCGGGGGCCGCGGGCAACGCCTCCGGCATCGAACCAGTCGCCGCCTTCGGTCTTCCAGTAAGTCTTGAGCCCGATCGATTTGAATTGGCGGGTGGCGTCTTCCTGCCAGGGCCCCAGCGCCGCCGCCATATTTTTTATGAAATCGCTTTCGTCCTGCTTCTTGGCCGGGACAGTCTGATCGGCCGTCGTCATGACGGCAACGGTAGCGGAATTTGAAAAAAACCCGGACCCGACCGTCTGGCGCAACAAAAAAATACCCGTGAACACTATCGCTGCCGTCACGGCGAACAAAAACATTCTGACTGTCATAGCGAAAAGACTACTCTATAATCAGCCGGTTTTCCAGCCTGCCGCTATCGGGTGACAGAGGCCGCGGATTGGCCTGCGGCCTCCTGTCCGGTCTTGCTTCCTGGGGTCAGGACCCTAAATCACTTTTTTTTCAAGTGAATAAGCGCCGGCGCCGTGGACGGTGATCAGCAGCATCCCGCCGGCAATCGCGACATTTTTGATCAGCATGGTCATCTGCATCTGATTTTCCGGATCAAAATGAAACAGCAAACCCGAGAGCAGGCTGAATCCGGCCAGCAGAAAAGCTGCGATGCGGGCCTGCCAGCCCAGCAGCACGGCAAGGCCGCCGCCGACCTCCAGCAGGATGACCAGGGGCAGCAAAATGCCCGGGACTCCCTGCGATTCCATATAGCCCTGCGTCCCGGCATAGCCGGTGATTTTACCAAAGCCTGAAAAAATAAAAATAAACGACAGAAACACGCGCGCCGCTAAATTAAAGATCGGATAGAGTTTTTCCATTGTTGGCCTCCTTGGGGTCAGACCCTGTTCAATTCATCCCTACTGCGTCCGGTCACTGATTTCCGGGCCGGCGAAGGATGCAGCAAATGCGCCGCATTTTCAAGGCCGCGCACCAATGGCGGGAGTGTCCGGGGGTTTTGCGCAAGACGCCCATCGGCGCCCAAAACAGTCTTTAAGCCTGCTCTTCACCCGGTTTTTTTCCCTCTGAACGCTTTGTCCGAAGCGGAATTGCATGAATTTGATGGACCCTGACCCTGAAACACCATGCGCACACCCTTGATTGAATCAGTATGATCAAAATAGCGAAATTGCGCCGGGCTCAACGGAAACCGAAACATGCTGCGGGGGAATATCCGGCCCGGATTT
>JAJFIV010000035.1 GCA_021774625.1 Alphaproteobacteria bacterium
CACGGCGGGGGCCTCTGAGGACGGTTCCGTTATTTCCGGCACGCTTGCGGCGACGGATATTGACGGCGATGCGCTGAGTTTCAGTCTTGTTGACGGCCCGGCCGAGGGGTCGGTGACGGTGGATGCGGACGGGTCCTACAGTTTTGATCCGGGTTCGGACTTCCAGGATCTGGGGGTGGGGGAAAGCCGGGATGTCAGCTTCACCTATGCGGTCGATGACGGCCAGGGCGGAACCGATCAGGCCAGTGTCACGGTGACCGTCACAGGAACCAATGACGGGCCGCAGATCACCACAAAGGGCAGCGGCGAAGGTTTCATGCTTAACACCGGTGATTTTGTCATCAATAGCGGAGGATCGACAGCCAGCTGGGGCGATAATGTGACCGTTGAAGCCATTGACGAGGACGGAAACGCTTCGCAACTGACCGTTGGTTCCCAGGGGATTGGCATCAACTCAAACGCCAGCGGCGATATCTCCTCGCAAATCGACTATGATCCTACCACGGGCACCAGCGAGCAGCTGGTCCTGAACTTCGACAATCCTGTCACCAATCTTGAAATCATGACAGACCGGCAATTCCTGAATGAGGGCGGTTCGGGCGTGCATGAGATAGGGGTCTGGAAAGCGTATGACGCCGAGGGGAACCTGATCGGTGAGGGTTTGCTTGACCCGGATGAAGCGGCGGGAACGGGACCGGACGCAAGTAATGAATTTCTGTTCGCTATTGACCTGGATGTGCCGATTTCGAGGATTGTGATCGAGGCCGCGGATGAGAGCGCCAACGGGTGGTCTGATCATGATTTTGCAATCAAGGAGCTGCGGTATGACGAAGTCGCCGAAGCCCCCCTTGCGGATGGACAGGGGCTGGAATTCTCCATCTCGGAAGCCGCTGGCGATGGCGCAGCCGTCGGGGAAATAACGGCGAGCGACATTGATGGCGACAGTCTGACCTATGCGATTACGGCAGGCAACGAGGATGGTGCGTTCTCGATTGATCCTGTGACGGGAGAAGTCACCATCGCGGATTCAAGCCGGCTGGACCATGAGACCGCTGCAGAAAGAGTCCTGGAAGTGACGGTCAGTGATGGTCAGGGTGGAACGGACGTTGCGAATGTTACGGTTTCTGTAACGGATGCCAATGATGGGCCGGTTGCCGGGTCTGTTGATCTGGGATCGACGAACGAGGACACGGGCATTGTCATTACCGAAGCGCAGCTTCTGGCCAACAGCAGTGATCAGGACGGGGATGCGCTTTCGGTCACGGCCCTTTCGCTGGACGATCCCGCGATTGGCATTCTGACGGACAATGGCGACGGCACATGGACTTTTGAGCCGGCAGAAAATTATCATGGGGATGATGTGGCCTTTTCCTTTACTATCAGTGATGGAACGGAAAGCGCAGCAGCCTCCGCCGTTATTGATGTAATGAGTGTGGATGACGGTCTGGGCGCGCCAGTTGATACCGATTCAAACCCGGACACGGTGGCTGAGGGCGCGGCGAACGGGACGGTCGTCGGGATCGTGGCGCAGGCCACGGATCCGGACGCGGAAATCGTCACTTATCGTCTTGCCGATGATGCCGGCGGCCGTTTCGCCATCAATGCCGAAACCGGGGAGATTACGGTTGCGGACGGGTCGCTGCTTGATCACGAGACGGCTGCAAGCCACACGGTGATTGTCGAGGCTTCGGATGGGGTCAATGTCACGACGCAAAGCTTTACGATCAACGTTTCCGATGAAATTGACCAGCCTGGCGGCGCGGGGGACGACCATATTGTCGGCGGTGACGGAGATGATGAACTGGCTGGCGGGGATGGCGCTGACCTGATTGATGGCGGCGCCGGCAATGATACGCTGTATTTCAATGCCGACGGGGTCTGGACCGGCTCCGCCGCCTGGAACAATATTACCGGCGCCACGGAATCCCTGGCCGGCCATAACATGAGCAGCGATATTTTTATTGGCGGCGAAGGCGAGGATACGCTGGTGGCGACCGACGGAGATGACGCCATATTCCAGGCCAATACGAGCGGTGATTTTTATAATGACGAACCGCAGGCCCGTATCCAGAGCATAGAAAATGTCGATTTGGGGGCTGGTGATGACATTCTCGATATGGTGCATACCAGCATTATCACCGACGCAGACATGACGGTCACGGCCGGAGACGGCAACGATACGGTCTGGATGGACCGGGGCGATGACACGGTTTACGGTGACGCCGGGAATGATGACATTTTCGGCGGCGCCGGCAATGATACGCTCTATGGCGGCTCGGGCGCCGATACGATCGACGGTTATACCGGAAATGACACGCTGATCGGCGGCACCGGAAACGATGTTCTTACGGGTGGCGCGGGCGATGATCTTTTCATCTTTGCCGAAGGCGACGGGCAAAACACCGTCGATGGCGGGACGGGCTGGACCGACACCATTCAGCTTGACGGTTTTGATGGCCTCAATGCCGGGCAGGGCTGGACCCTCGTTCTGGATGATGGTTCGACCGTCACTTCCGAAGGCGGCGATTATATGGAGCTTACCCAGGACGCGTCCGGCACCATTGTGCTGGATGACGGCACAGAAATTGCGTTTGAGGGGATTGAACGGATCACCTGGTAAGGGCATAGTGCGGTTGGATCAGGCGCGCCGATAACAGGTAAAGTGTTTCCGGCGCTATTAATATAAGAGCTTTTATGAGCCAGGAACGCACGCTTGCCTTTGCCCGCACGGTCGTCCGGTTTCGCTGGGTGGTTGTATTGGGTGGAATCATTCTCTCGGGAATATTTCTCACGGGCTCCCGCGATCTTACTTTCTCCAACGATTACCGGTTGTTTTTCGGTCCAGACAATCCGGAGCTTGCGGCCGAGAAAACGCTGGAGGCAACCTATACCAACGTCGATAACGTCGCCTTTGTGATCAGGCCCAAAGAGGGCACGATTTTGACCCGCCAGTCCCTGATTGCGCTCAGGGGGTTAACGGAAGCGGCCTGGCAGGTGCCCTATGTTATCCGCGTCGATTCCCTGACAAACTACCAGCATACCCGGGCCGAGGAAGATGATCTGATTGTCGAGGATCTGGTTCTGGATCCTGATAATCTGACACCCTCCGCTATCGATTATATCCGCTCGGTGGCGCTGTCGGAACCGGCAATTCTAAATCATCTGATATCGGAAGATGCGACAACCACGCTGGTCGCGACCATCTTGCAGTTTCCCGATGAAGCCGGAGGACCGCAGCGGGAGGTTGCCGAGTTTGTCCGCGGCCTTGCAGCGGACTTTGAGCGGGAAAATCCTGATTTGGAAGTGGCGCTCACAGGCGCGGTTATGCTGGCCAATGCTTTTCAGGAAGCGACCCGGCACGACCTTGCGACCCTGATCCCGTTGATGGTGCTGTTTCTGGCTCTGACCATGATCGTTTTCACCCGATCCGTTTCAGGCTCAATGGCGGCGCTTTTTATCGTCGGGCTGGCCACCGGCGTGACCATGGGCCTTGCCGGCTGGCTTGGCATGAAACTGAATCCGGCCACCGGTGTCGTGCCGGTGATTGTTCTGACCATTGCGGTGGCTGATTCCATTCATATTCTGGTGATTACGCTTCGGGAAATGGCCTATGGCCGGGCAAAACGGGACGCCATTATTGAAAGTCTGCGCATCAATATGCAGCCGGTTTTTCTGACCAGCATCACTACGGCGCTGGGCTTTTTATCCCTGAATTTTTCCGACTCCCCGCCCTTCCGGGAACTGGGAAACCTGGCGGCTTTTGGCGCCATTGCCGCCTGGCTTCTGACCATAACCATGCTGCCCGCGCTTTTGTGCATCCTTCCTTTTAAAACGCCGCGCCAGGAAACGGCGGAACGCAAATGGATTGAAATGATCACGGAATTCTCCATCACGCGCAAAAAGGAAATTGTCGTGGGGTTTGCTTTGGCCAGCCTTGTTCTGGCGGTTTTTCTGCCGCGCCTTGTCATCAATGACAAATTTGTCGAATTTTTCGCGGCGGGCACCGAATTCCGCGACGATTCAGATTTTGTCAGCACCTATCTTCCCGGCGTTTATTTTATCAATTTTTCGCTTGGTTCCGGAGAGGAAGGCGGTGTTGCAGACCCGGCCTATCTGGAAAGGCTGGAGGCGTTTGCGGTCTGGCTTGAGGCTCAGCCCGAGGTTGTTCATGTCCAGCATCTGGCGCAGGTCATGAAGCGTCTCAACCGCAATATGCATGGCGATGACCCGGCTTATTACGCCCTGCCGGAAGAACGGGAGCTGGCGGCGCAATATCTTCTGCTTTATGAAATGTCGCTGCCCTACGGGCTTGATCTCAACAATCAGATTGATGTGGGAAAAAGTGCGAGCCGCGTGTTTGCAACGGTGGATAATATTTCGACCTCGGCCCTCAAAAATCTAAAAATTCGAGCAGAAGAATGGCTTGCGGCGAATGCGCCGGCGTCCATGCAGGCGACCGGGGTCAGTATCAGCATCATCTTTGCTTACCTCACCGAGCGCAATATTTATGCCATGCTTACCGGAACCGGCATCGCTTTCATTCTGATCTCTCTGGTTCTGGTTTTTGCCCTGCGCAATGTCAAAATCGGCCTGATGAGTCTGATCCCCAATATCACCCCGCCGGTGATCGCCTTTGGCGTATGGGCGCTTTTGGTAGGGGAAATCGGCCTCTATGCCTCAGTCGTGACGGCTACGGCGCTCGGCCTGATCGTTGATGTCACCGTCCATTTTCTCAGCAAATATCTGCGGGCGCGGCGGGAAAAAGGCCTGTCACCGGAGGATGGCGTCCGCTATGCCTTTTCCACGGTCGGCTCGGCCCTCTGGGTTTCCTCTTTCGTGCTCTTTGCCGGTTTTATGGTGCTCGCTTTCTCCGATTTTATCCTGAACGCAAATCTGGGAATAATGACCGCACTTATAATCGTTATTGCTTTCGTTACCGACTTTTTACTTCTACCTGCGATTCTTTTATTGATCGACAGGAAAGAACGGCCTCAGGCCTAAGCGGGACCCCAAAAGATGCATAGATGGATCGTTATTCTTTTCACGGCAGTTTTTTTCACGGCAGGTCCGTCAGGCAATCCTGTTTTCGCCCAGGATTTTGTGCTGACGGACGATATGACGGCTGAAGAAAAGGGGCTGGCTATTGCCAATGAGGCGGACCTCCGCGATATGGGTTTTGAAGATTCGGCAGCCGATCTCACCATGGTGCTTGGCAACCGCAACGGGGATGAAAGCATCCGCAACCTGCGCATCGAAACACTGGAAGTGAATGAGGAAGGCCGGGGCGATAAGAGTATGGCGGTTTTTGACCGCCCGCGGGACGTGAAGGGAACCGCGCTTCTGACATTTTCCAATATTCTGGAGCCCGACGAACAATGGATGTTTTTACCGGCCCTGAAGCGGGTCAAGCGCATATCATCGGTTAACAAGTCCGGCCCCTTTGTGGGCAGCGAGTTCGCTTATGAAGACATGGCCTCTCAGGAAGTCGGGAAATACCGCCATATTTACCTGCGCGACGAGGCCTGCGGAGACTTGACCTGTTATGTGATCGAACGGATTCCGCTTTATGAATATTCCGGTTATACCAGACAGATTGTCTGGCTGGATCAGGAAGAATTCCGCACGTTTAAGGTGGAGTTTTATGATCGCCGGGATTCGCTCCTTAAAACGCTTTATGCCAGTGATCACCGGCTCTATCTGAATAAGCACTGGCGCGCCCATGATCTCTTTATGGAAAATCATCTGACGGGTAAGACCACGCGGCTCTTATGGGATGAATTCCGTTTCCGCGCTGGGCTGAATGACAGCGATTTCAGCCGCGCCAGCCTCCTGCGGGTCAGATAATTATATTTTGAATCGCGCCGCTCGATCCGTCCTCCTGCGGATAGCTGAAAGAGCCATTCCGCTTAAACGGCTATATAAAAACAGCTATTTGCTCCTCTGATTTTTTTGCTTTATGGTTAACAAACCATTAAGATTTCCGCATTGGCGGCAATCTGCGGGTAAGGAACGCGCCATGTTCACAGCAGGAAATTCTTATTCGTTTCGATTCAACTTTTATATAAATAAAAGAAAACTAATAACTTTATTATATCAAATACTTAATCCTATTTATACAATTAAATAGGATCATTTGTTCGATAAATACAATATCAGGCGGATTAATTTGATCTATACTTATAATAAGGGAAATAGTCGGGGTTTAACCTCCCGGCTGCGCAATAGGTTGTTTGCCTCCGCTGCTGTTTCCGTGGCGCTGTTGGCCGCTTTTCCACAGGAAGCGGCGGCGGATTCCGAAATATTGGACCTTCGCAGCGGCCGTCATCCAGGCTGGACACGGCTGGTGATCGACCTCAGCGAGATGGCGCCGTATGACTATGAATTTGCCATAGACCCTGATCGTCTGATCATCACCCTGCCTGATGCCACCTGGCCCGACGGGCGGGTGAATGAAATTCTGCGCTCGCTCGGCCGGGGCAGCATTCAATCGGCCGAATGGCAGCCGCCGGATGCGCTGCGTCCGGCGCGGCTGGTGATTTTTTTGCGCGGGCCCGCCAAGCTGCACCGGGTCTTCCGGCTCCGCCCTGACGGCAATAAGCCGCACCGGCTGGTGTTTGATCTGGAAACCATAGCTGCCGCGGAATTTAAACGTCAGACCCTGATTGAGCCTCAGACTTCGCCGCAGATTGCAGCCGGCCCATTGCCGCAAAATGGCATCAAGGCCGGAACGCCGCCCGACCTGCCAGCCGATCAGCCGGCGGAAACCAAGCAGAAGCCCGTGATGCCGGAAAGCCCTCCGGCCCCGCTTCCGGGTGGCGATAAAGAACCCGCCATTGTCAATCGCGAGCCGGTGCGCCGCAGCCGTGCCGAACCGAAAATCTCAACGGATTTTTCCGGCATGCTGGAGGCGGAAGGCCGGTTTTATCCGGCAGGCTCAACCGAGCCGGGACCGTCCAAATGGACCGGTTCAGTGGCGGCTGAACCGCGGCTGGATATTTTCTGGGACGACGGGGATTCCATTTTTTCCCTGGAGCTTTTCGCGCGGGCCGACAGTGCGGACAGTCACCGCAGCCATGTGGATGTCCGCGAGATGAAATGGGTAGGGGTTTTTGACCGGCTGTCCCTGAAGCTCGGTGTGGACAAGGTGTTTTGGGGGGTCACGGAATCGGTTCATCTGGTGGATATCATCAATCAGGACGACGCCATTGAGGATATCGATCAGGAAGACAAGCTCGGCCAGCCCATGGCGGCTATTTCGCTCGATACGGACGTCGGGCTTTTTACCGGCTATTTCCTGCCCTATTTCAGGGAGCGGGAATTTGCCGGCCGCAAGGGACGGCCGCGCGGGCCTCTGCTGGTTGATCGCAGTCAGACCCAGTATCAGTCGGGCGATAACAACTGGCATGCCGACTGGGCGCTTCGCTGGTCCCATGCTCTGGGTCCGGTGGATGTCGGCCTTGGCTTTTTTTCCGGCGTTGCCCGCGATCCTGTGCTGTCGCCCGGGGTGAGCGATCAGGGCCAGCCGGTGCTGATTCCGCGCTATAATCTGATCGATCAGGCCAGCGTCGATATACAAATGACCTTTGGCGGGCTTCTGGTGAAAGGCGAAGCTCTCCATCAATGGAATGATTTCGATGATTTTTATGCGACGGCGGTCGGTTTTGAATATACGTTCTTCAATATTGGCAGCCGATCCTCGGATCTCGGCGTCCTGATGGAATATCTTTATGATGATCGGGGGGCGGCCGCTCTGTCGCCATTTGAAAGTGATCTTTTCGCCGGCTTCCGCTGGACCGCCAATGATGTGGGCTCAACCACCCTGCTGGCGGGCGCGATCTTTGATCTCGATACATCCGCCAAATTTATCAATATTGAAGCATCGCGCCGTCTTGGCGATGACTGGATGATCAGCCTGGATGCCCGGCTTCTCATTGGCTTTCCCGCCGGCGATCCCTTTGCGCCTTTTGCCGATGATGATTTCCTGCAGCTGAAAATCACCCGGCATTTCTGAGTTTTGCGCTGAAGCGCATGGGTGATCACCCCGCTCCCCCCCGCCGCCCATAGGGCAAAAAACAATCCCTATTTACCTCGCCTCGAATCCCCTTTAGGCTCTGCAACCCTTAATTGCTTAGATGAGGGGCGTGTCAGGGATGGTAGCGCATATCAAAACGGTTGCTTTTTCCGGCATCGACGTCAAGCCGGTGGATGTGCAGGTGCAGATTATTTCCGGCCTTCCGGCATTCACCATCGTCGGCCTGCCCGATAAAGCCGTTGCCGAATCGCGGGAAAGGGTGCGGGCGGCGCTTTCCGCCATTGGCCTTGCCCTGCCGCCAAAACGCATCACCGTTAATCTCTCCCCTGCCGATATGCCGAAGGAAGGCAGCCATTTCGATCTTCCCATCGCCCTTGGCCTGCTGGCGGCGATGGAGGTTTTTTCGATGGCGGATGTGGAGGATGCGCTGGCGCTTGGCGAACTGAGCCTGGATGCCAGACTGCAGGCGGTCCCCGGCGTTCTGCCCGCCGCGATGTTTGCCTCCGCACAGGGGCTGCGGCTGATCTGTCCGAAAAGCGCGGGCCCGGAAGCGGCGTGGGCGGGCGGGATAGAAATTCTCGCGCCGGCGGATTTGCTGGAACTGACCAATCATTTCAAGGGCTCCCAGGTCCTGTCGCCGCCCCAGCCCGGAGAAATACTCACCGAACAGGACCAGCCGGATCTCAGGGACATTAAGGGTCAGGAAACCGCCAAACGGGCTTTGGAGATCACGGCGGCGGGCGGTCATAACCTGCTGATGATCGGTCCGCCGGGGGCCGGAAAATCCATGCTGGCTTCGCGTCTGCCCGGCATCCTGCCGCCGCTTTCCCCGGCGGAGGCGCTGGAGGTTTCCATGATTGCCAGCGTTGCGGGCGAGCTGGCGGAGGGGCGCATCCGCCGCGCCCGGCCTTTCCGCAGTCCGCACCATTCCGCCTCCATGCCGGCACTGATCGGCGGCGGCAACCGGGTGCGTCCGGGGGAAATCTCGCTCGCACATCTCGGCGTATTGTTTCTGGATGAGTTGCCGGAATTTTCCCGGCAGTCGCTGGAGTCCCTGCGCCAGCCTCTCGAAACCGGGAAGGCTGTGATCGCCCGGGCCAATGCCCATATCACCTATCCGGCGCGTATTCAGCTGGTGGCGGCAATGAATCCCTGCCGCTGCGGCTATCTGGAGGATGCTGCTCTGGCGTGCCCCCGTGCGCCGCGCTGTGCCGCCGACTATCAGAGCAAAATTTCCGGACCGTTGTTTGACCGCATAGACCTTCATGTGGATGTGCCGGCGGTTTCCGCGTCCGATCTGACCCTGCCGCCCCCCGCCGAAGGCTCGGCCGATGTGGCAAAACGGATCGCCACCGCCCGCGCCATTCAGACGGAACGCTATAACCAACAGGCAAACGATGTTCTGATCCGCACCAATGCGGAAGCCGACGGGAAGCTGCTGGAACGGATTGCCACCCCGGATGAAGCCGGACGCAAGCTGCTATCCGACGCCATCGGCCGCATGCGGCTTTCCGCCCGCGGCTATCACCGGGTGCTGCGGGTTGCCCGCACGCTTGCCGATCTTGCCGGCCGCGACGCCGTCCGCCGCGCCGACATCGCCGAGGCCCTCAGCTACCGTCGGATCATCCCACTTTAGAAACAGCCGGGCGATTTTTGCTGGCAAGCCGTAAATTCTTGCTTATGCTTGATTTTTTACGGTGTAAAATATGACGCGTTCTCAGAAATTTTTCAAAGCATTTGCCTTCTATCTTCGCCCGCGCCCACTGGGTGTGATTGGCCTCGGGATCGCGAGCGGTTTTCCTCTAACACTGCTCCTAGCGACTTTGGGTTATTGGCTCCGCAAAGAGGGAATCGACAAATCAACGATTGGCCTTTTACTGCTGACAACCACGCCTTACACCCTAAAATTTCTTTGGGCTCCCATAATTGACCGTGTGAAAATCCCCCTCCTTGCTAAATTGGTAGGACACCGACGGGCTTGGCTCTTTTCAGTTCAGATCCTGTTAGCGTTGGCGGTTATTTTTCTTGGCAGCACGAACCCAAATGAAAATATTGCTGCCTTGGCCTGGTGGGCTTTGACGGTCGCTTTTTTGTCGGCGACGCAGGATATCATTATCGATGCCTACAGAATTGAGATATTGTCTGACGACGAATTGCCTTTCGGTTCTGTTATGGCTACGTGGGGGTATCGCGTCGGCAATCTGATTGCCGGCGCGGGCACGATAGCCGTTGCCGGATTTTATGGCTGGTCCACCGCCTACACTCTGACCGCTCTGTGTGTATTGTTTGGAAGTGTCGCGGCCCTTCTGCTCGGGGAACCTGAAGGGGAAAGGGGACTTTCAAACAAAAGGGACGGATTGAGATGGGATGGTTTGGGGCAATGGTTGAACGAAGCTTTTATCGGTCCATTCAAGCAATTTCTTACCCGCGATGGCGCTCTGCTGATCCTGCTTTTTGTTGCAATCTATAAGGTCGGCGACGCCATGGGCCAGGTGATGCTTTCGCCCCTTATTGTTGAGCTTGGTTTTACGGATGCCGAATATATTTGGGCGAACAAAGTCGTTGGTTTTTGGGCGTTGGCTATAGGCACCATTCTTGGTCCACCCTTAATTATTGTAACCGGTATGGCGAGAGCGCTCCTTATCACGGGCGTCTTTATGATGGTGACGAATCTGACTTTTGCCTGGCTTGCGGTACAGGGGAATGATCCGATAGCGCTCGCCATAGCGGTTGGCCTGGAAAATTTTGCCTCCGGTCTGGGGCTGGTTGTTTTCGTCACCTATTTATCAGGCCTTTGCAATATTGCTTATACGGCAACGCAATATGCATTGCTGGCCTCGCTTGCCGTTTTGGCGCGGACCTTTCTGGCCTCTCCTTCCGGTTATCTGGCGGAACAGATTGGATGGGTCGGGTTCTTTCTATTTACCACGGCCATTGCCATTCCTGGCATTGTGCTGTTGTTCATCATGTGGCGGCGAGGGTTCGCCACCGATGCTATCCGCTCTCCCGGGGGAAAAGTTTAACCATATCCTGTCACACGGGCGTCATAAATCCATGTTTTTTCTAGGGAAAATGGGTATCACCATGTTTGACTCGCGAAAGTGTTACGAAAGTGTCATAATCCCTGCAAAAATAACGGGCAGGCGTCTATGAAATATTCCAAGCTGAAATGGAAGGTGATCGCTGCGCAGTCGCTGGCGAGTGCGCCCTATTATGCGAAAGCGGGGACGCTTGAAGTGCGCCTGGCCCGGGACAAAAGCGAGATCAAGGCCGCTCAGCGGCTGCGCTATCAGATTTTTTACGAGGAGATGAATGCCTCGCCATCCGCCCGCATGAAGCTGGCGCGCCGGGATGTGGATGCCTATGATATGGTCTGCGACCATCTTCTGGTGATCGATCATTCACGCAAGACCAAGAATGCGGTGGTCGGCACCTACCGGCTTTTGCGCCAGGACGTGGCGGAACGTTTCAAGGGCTTTTATTCGTCCAGCGAATATGATCTTGCCCCTTTGATGACACCGGATTTCCGCGATCATATGGGTAAGGGCCGGCAATTGCTGGAGCTTGGCCGGTCCTGCGTGCACAGGGATTACCGGAACAATTCCACCATCAATCTTCTGTGGCGCGGCATATCGGAATATCTGGTGGAACATGATATCGCCTATATGTTCGGTTGCGCCAGCCTTCCCGGCACCGACCCCGCCGCCCACAAGCTGCCGCTTTCCTATCTTTATCACGAACATCTGGTGCCCGATGATTTTCCGGTCCGGGCGCAGCCTCTGCTGTTCGAGCCGATGGATCTGCTCCGCCCGGAAGACTATACCGCCCGCGATGCGCGGCGCGCGCTGCCGCCCCTGATCAAGGGCTATCTTCGGCTTGGCTGTTTTATCGGCGATGGCGCCGTTGTCGATCATCAGTTCGGCACCACCGATGTCTTTATCCTGCTACCGGTGGAACGGGTGACCCAGCGGTATTCCCGTCATTTCGAACTGGCCCGGCTCGCCAACGACCCGGCGGAAACGGATCAGGCCGCCGCTGCGGGCCTCTGATATACCCTCTTTGTTATTTTAGCATCTGATTCCCCATCTCTTCTCTTGGCGATTGGACGCGTCCCTCATATGATGGCCGGGCAATGCCGGATGACGTAAAAAAAGTGACGGAGAAGGGGAAGGACGGCGGCGGCAAAAAGCCGGCGGCGGCCAAGGAGGTCGTCACGCCGATGATGCGCCAGTATCTCAAGATCAAGGCGCAATATCCCGACTGTCTTTTGTTTTACCGGATGGGGGATTTTTACGAACTGTTCTTCGACGATGCAGTCAAGGCGGCGGAAGCGCTGGATATTGCGCTGACCAAGCGCGGCAAGCATCAGGGCAGGGATATTCCCATGGCCGGGGTGCCGGTTCATGCGGCGGAAAATTATCTTGCCAGACTGATCCGTAAAAATTTCCGGGTTGGCGTTTGTGAGCAGCTGGAAGATCCGGCCGCGGCTAAAAAACGCGGCTATAAAGCGGTAGTGAAACGCGATGTGGTGCGGCTGATCACGCCCGGCACTCTCACCGAAGACACGCTGCTGGATGCCCGGAGGCATAATTTTCTGGCCGCTCTCGCCCGCGCCGAAGGGAAGTATTCTATCGCCTTTGCCGATATATCGACCGGCGACCTTGCGGTGGGTCCGGTTGCCGAAGGCGACATCCCGGCGGAACTTGCCCGGCTATCGTCGGAGGAAATTCTGGTCACCGAAAAGCTGCGCGATGACCCGGCGCTCAAATCCCCGCTTGCCGACTGGCAGCCGGCGATGGTGCCGCTGGCGGCCGAAGCATTTGACAGCCTGGCGGCCGAATGGACTTTGCGGCGTATCTATCAGGTTTCGACCCTCGACGGTTTCGGCGCCTTTAGCCGGGCGGATCTCAGTGCGCTCGGCGCGCTACTGACCTATATGGAGGAAACCCAGAAGGGCCGCCTGCCCCGCCTGAAGGCGCCGCGGCTTGCCGGCACGGGCGAGACCATGCTGATTGATGTGGCGACCCGGCGTAATCTGGAACTGGACCGGGCCCTTAATGGCAGCCGCAAGGGCAGCGTCCTTTCCATCATCGACCGGACGGTGACCGGCGCCGGGGGCAGGCGGCTTGCGGCCTGGCTTTCGGCTCCAGTCACCGATGCGGGGAAAATTTCCGTCCGCCAGGACGCGGTGGAGTTTTTTCTGTCCGAACAAAGCCTCAGGGCCAATATCCGGGCCTTTCTGAAAAAAACGCCGGATCTCGAACGCGCCCTTTCCCGCCTGACGCTGGGCCGCGGCGGCCCGCGCGATCTGGCATCGATTCGCGACGGGCTGATCATGGCGCGGGATATCCGGGTCAGGCTGGAAAAACCGACGGAGTTTATCACCGGCCTTCCGGCTTTTCTGAAACAGGCCGCGGCCTGTCTCGGTCACCATGACGGGCTGATTGATACCCTCACCCGCGCCCTGATCGCCGAACCGCCCATGCTGACCCGGGAGGGCGGCTTTATCGCCAAGGGCTATGATGCGGCGCTTGATGAACTGCGCATGCTGCGCGACGAAAGCCGGCGGCTGATCGCCGCGCTTGAAGGGCGTTACCGGCAGGAAACCGGCGTCCCATCCCTAAAAATCAAGCACAATAATGTGCTTGGCTATCATATCGATGTGACGGCGCGCCATGCGGATAAACTGATGCAGCCGCCTTTGTCTGATGCTTTCATTCATCGCCAGACCCTGGCCAATTCGGTCCGGTTTAATACCGCCGATCTTGCCGGGCTCGCTGGAAAAATCATTGATGCCGCTGACCGGTCCCTGGCCCTGGAACAGGAAATATTCGCCGGACTTTTGAAGGAGGTAAAACAGGACTGGCAGAAAATCACGTCGGCGGCGGAAGCCCTTGCCCTGATTGATGTCGCGGCCGCCCTGGCGGAACTTGCGGAAGCGGAACGCTATAGCCGCCCCAAAGTCGATACCAGTCTTGCCTTTGCCATTAGCGGCGGCCGCCACCCTGTGGTCGAAGCGGCGCTGCGGCTGACCAATGACGCGCCCTTTGTGGCGAATGACTGCGACCTTTCCGCGGAACAGCGGTTATGGCTGGTGACCGGGCCCAATATGGCGGGCAAAAGCACTTTTTTGCGGCAGAATGCGCTGATTGCCATCCTGGCCCAGATGGGATCTTTCGTCCCGGCGGAACAGGCCCATATCGGTATCATCGACCGGTTGTTCAGCCGGGTTGGCGCTTCGGACGATCTGGCCCATGGCCGGTCCACTTTCATGGTGGAGATGGTGGAAACCGCCGCCATTCTCAATCAGTCCGGCGAACGGGCCTTTGTTATCCTGGACGAGATCGGCCGCGGCACCGCGACCTATGACGGGCTTTCCATTGCCTGGGCGGCTGTCGAACACCTTCATGACGTCAACCGCTGCCGGACCCTGTTCGCCACCCATTATCATGAGCTGACAGCCCTGAAAGCCACTCTTGATGCGCTGTCGCTGCATTCAATCCGGGTTAAGGAATGGAAGGGCGACGTTGTCTTTCTGCATGAAGTGACGGCTGGCGCGGCGGACCGGTCCTATGGTATTCAGGTGGCGAAACTTGCCGGTCTGCCGGCGGCCGTGATCGGGCGCGCCCACGAGGTATTGTCAAAACTGGAATCCGCCGGCGCCAAAAATTCCATGGCGGAGCTGGCCGCAGATATGCCGCTTTTTGGCGAAAGACTGGAGCAGACCGGTGCGGACAGCGGGCGAGGCGCGAGCGAAATCGAACAGACATTGCAGGACATTTTCCCCGACAATATGACGCCCCGGGAGGCTCTGGAGTTTTTATACCGGTTGAAAGCGCTCATTGCGGAAAAAGGACCGGCGGCATGATGGCGCGAAGAAAACACGAGTTGATCGGAATTGACGGCGAAAAGCTGGCGCGGCAGTACAAACGGCTTTTGAAAGGAGATCTTGACGCCGGGAAGCAGAAATCCACGGTCCTTTTTAAGGCTGCCTATGAAAGGGCTAGCAAGGAAATCCGGCGCCGGGTGGAAAAAGAAGCCATGGGCGGTGTTGCCGCAGCCAAGGCGGCCAGCGCGATAATGGATGAGCTGATCCGCCGCTTAAGTGATTTTGCCTTTTCGCTGTTATCGCCGGGTGATAAAAAACAACAGCCTTCGCCGCGGTTTGCGCTGGTTGCGACCGGCGGCTATGGCCGCGGCATGCTGGCGCCCTATTCCGATATCGATATTCTGTTTTTGCTGCCCGCGAAGAATGCCGATCAGACCAGGGAAATCAGCGCCTTTATTCTCTATGCCCTTTTCGATTCTGGCCTCAAGGTGGGCTATGCCAGCCGCACATTGGTGGAGTGTATCAAACTTTCCAAAAAGGACCTGACAATCCGCACCGCCTTTCTGGAAAGCCGCTGCATTTGGGGCGATGAGGGACTTTACAGGGAAACCAAAAAAAAGTTTCAGAAGGACATTGTTGCCAAAACAGGCCCGCGTTTTGTCGAGGAAAAAATGGCGGAACGGGATCAGCGGCATGAGCGCATGGGTAATTCCCGCTATGTGGTGGAGCCCAATCTGAAGGATGGCAAGGGCGGCCTCAGGGATCTGCAGACCCTTTACTGGATAGGCCGCTATCTCTATGGCGCCGAATTAGCGGCGGACCTGGTGGATGAGGGCGTGCTCGACCGCGAGGAATATGAAATCTACCGCAAGGCCGCGCGGTTTTTATGGACGGTACGGGTGCATCTTCATCTGATTGCGGGTCGGGCAGAAGAAAGACTGACCTTCGATGTGCAACCGGAACTGGCGAAACGTCTGCATTACAAGGACCATCCCGGTCTTTCCGGCGTCGAACGCTTCATGAAGCATTATTTTCTCGTGGCGAAGCAGATCGGGGACCTGACACGGACCTTTTGCGCCTGTCTTGAGGCAAGGCACCAGAAAAGGCGTTTTTTTACCCTTCCCCGCATCGCCCGGCGCAGTGTTGCGGGTTTTAAGCTGGATGGCGGTCGCCTAAGGGCGCCCGACGAAAATGTTTTCAAGAAGGACCCGGCAAAGCTGCTGAAGATTTTTGCAGTGGCGGATGAACATGGTTATGACATCCATCCGGATGCGCTTCGCCTGATCACCAAGAATCTGAGCCGGATCGATGCAAAATTGCGCCGCGATCCGGAAGCGAATGGTTATTTCATGGCCGTTCTGGCCTCAAAACATGACCCGGAAAATTATCTCCGGCGGATGAATGAAGCGGGTGTGTTTGGTCGCTTTGTCACGGATTTCGGCCGGGTGGTGGCGCAGATGCAATATGACATGTACCATCATTATACAGTCGATGAGCACACCATCCGGGCCATCGGGCTGATCGCAAAAATCGAAAAGGGCGAGTTGGAAGAAGACCATCCGCTTTCCACCACCGTCATTCATAAGGTGATTTCCCGCGAAGTGCTCTATCTTGCGGTCCTGCTGCATGACATTGCCAAGGGACGCGGAGGCGATCATTCTGAAATCGGCGAAAAAATCGCCCATAAGCTCGGACCGCGGCTGGGCCTCACGCCGTCAGAAACCGAAACAACAGCATGGCTGGTGCGCCACCACCTTCTGATGAGCCGTTTTGCGTTTAAACGGGATTTATCCGACCCGAAAACCGTTGCCGATTTTGTCGCTACGGTGAAAAGCCCGGAGCGATTGCGACTGCTGCTGATTCTGACGGTTGTCGATATCCGGGCCGTCGGCCCGGGGGTCTGGAATGCCTGGAAGGGACAGCTGCTGCGCGATCTTTATTATGCTGCCGAAGAAATTATGGTGGCGGGCCATCTTGAATTTGGCCGCGAAAAACGGGTTTTGGTCAGGAAGGCGGCACTTAAGGCTCAACTGAAAAACTGGAAGCGGAAAGAGTTCGAGGCGTATGTCAGCCGCCTGCCGGACGCCTACTGGATTGCGGAAGATGAAGAAACCCATATCCACAATGCGCACCTTGTGCGCGCAACCGGAAAATCGCTGGAGAGCGCCGGTCTTTCCGTTCAGGTGAATGAGGTTTTCCAGACCCTGCGGCTGACGGCCTACTTGGCGGACCGGCCGGGCCTTTTCGCGGATATAACCGGCGCCATAGCGCTGTCGGGCTTCTCGATTGTGGACGCAAAGATTTTCACGACGGAAGACGATATGGCGCTTGATAATTTCACTCTGCAGTCGGCGTCAGATTACGCACTGGACGAGCCCGAACGCATTCTGCATCTGAAAGAAACGGTGCGAGCGACCCTGACAGGTAAAATCAAACCCCATGAGGGCCTGGCAAAGCGGAAAACAATCCTGAAAAAGCGCTCTCAGGTTTTCCGGGTGGAACCTCAAGTGCTGATTGACAATCGGGCCAGCCGCCGCTTTACGGTGATTGAAGTGAACGCCCGGGACAGACCGGGTCTTTTGCATGATCTTAGCCGCGCTTTTTACCGGCTGAAAGTCTCCCTTTCCAGCGCCCATGCGGCGACCTATGGGGAGCGGGCCGTGGATGTTCTTTATGTGCAGAACCGGGACGGCACAAAAATCACCCATCCGCTTCGCATCCGTAATGTCAAGCAGAAGCTGATGCTGGCGGCCGTTGGCAGGCCGGAAGGAAATCCGGCAAAGGACAGCCGGAAGCCGGCCCTGGCGAATGGATAAATCATGACCCTGATCCGATCGATTTCGACCGTTGGGGGGCTGACGCTGATCAGCCGTGTTTTCGGATTTACCCGCGACATTCTGATGGCGAAATATCTCGGTGCCGGCCTTGTGGCCGACACATTTTTTGTCGCTTTCAAGCTGCCCAATTTTTTCCGGCGGCTGTTTGCGGAAGGAGCGTTTAATGCGGCTTTTGTCCCCATTTTCTGTGAAGCGCTGGGGGACGGCCGGCCGGCCGGTAAAGCGCGGGCGCTCCATTTTGCGGAACAGGCGGTGTCTGTGCTGCTGCCCATCCTTTTAATCTTTACCGCGGCTATGCAGGCGGCGATGCCATGGATCATGCATCTGCTCGCGCCGGGCTTCGATGACCCTTATAAGTTTGATCTTGCGGTTCTGCTGACCCGCAGGACATTTCCCTATCTGATGCTGATCTCGCTGGTTTCCCTGATGGCGGGCATGCTGAATTCCGTCGAGCGGTTTGCCGCCGCCGCCGCGGCGCCCATTCTGCTCAATGTCTGCCTGATCGGCTCGCTTCTCTTCTTTCATGAAACCGACCGGCTGGCGGGCGAAGCACTGGCGCTGGCCGTCACCATCGCCGGTATGGCGCAGTTTTTATGGCTGCTCTATGCCCTGTCCCGGGCAGGCTGGACCCTCCGGATCCGAATGCCCAAACTGACGCCCAAGGTAAAGGAGCTTGCCATTCTGATGGCGCCGGCGGCCATCGGCGCCGGAGCCGTTCAGATCAATCTGGTGATCGATATCATTCTGGCGTCCTTTCTGCCCGACGGTTCGCTTTCCTATCTGTTTTATGCCGACCGGCTCAATCAGCTGCCTATCGGCGTGATCGGGGTCGCGGTAGGCACGGTTCTGTTGCCGCGGCTGTCGCGGGAATTGGCGGCGGGTGATCTGGAAGGGTCGATCACCAGCCAGAACCGGGCCATTGAAAGCGCGCTTTTTCTGACCCTACCGGCGGCATTCGCACTGATGGTTATTCCCGGCACCCTGATTGCCGTTCTTTTCCAGCGTGGCGCCTTTTCAGGGGCGGATACCGCGGCAACGGCGGCGGCGCTGACGGCTTATGCCGCCGGTCTGCCCGCCTATGTGCTGGTAAAGATACTGGCGCCGGCGTATTTTTCGCGGAAAGATACCAAAACGCCGGTGCGAATAGCCCTGATCGCTCTTTCCGCAAATATTATATTGAACATTATTCTGATGATCCCGCTGCAGCATGTCGGGCTGGCGCTGGCGACCGCCCTTTCCGCCTGGCTTAATGTGGCGCTGCTTTATATCATGCTGGTCAGACGGGGCCATTTCCGCATGGACCGGCGGCTGAAGGGCCGTCTGGCGCGGGTTGTTCTGAGCGCTGTCATTATGGCGGCGCTGGTCTGGTTTCTGGCGTCAGTCCTGACACCGTATCTGACAGGAACGCTGGCGCAGAAAATTCTCGGTCTGGCGGCGATTATTTTGCCGGGGATTCTCTGCTTTCTGGTCCTTGCCCAGCTTAGCGGGGCGATGACGGCCGGCGAAGTGAAAGCACTTTTAAAGCGCCGCTCTTGACCGGAGACTGGCTGCTTGCCATAAAGCCGCCTCTAGTCTGAGGAGTGATGATAATGGGGAAGAGCCCTGAAAAAAGGAACCGGGTGTTTTCCGGCGTCCAGCCGACCGGCCAGCTGCATCTCGGCAATTATCTCGGGGCGATCCGCAACTGGGTCAAACTGCAGGATTCTTACGAGTGCCTTTATTGTGTGGTGGATCTCCATGCCATTACGGTGTTTCAGGATCCAAAGGCCCTGCGGGCTTCCACACGGGAAGTGGCAGCGGCCCTGATTGCATCCGGGATCGACCCTGAAAAAAGCATTCTGTTTAACCAGAGCCGGGTCGCGGCCCATGCGGAGCTGGCGTGGATTTTCAATTGTGTGGCGCGCATCGGCTGGCTGAACCGCATGACGCAATTCAAGGATAAGGCGGGCAAAAACAAGGAAAAAGCATCCGTCGGGCTTTATGTTTATCCGAACCTGATGGCGGCGGATATTCTTGCATATAAGGCCAATCTGGTGCCGGTGGGCGAAGACCAGCGCCAGCATCTGGAACTGACCCGCGACATCGCCCAGAAATTCAATAATGATTTCGGCGTTGATCATTTTCCGCTGGTCGATCCGCTGATTTTACAGGAAGCGGCCCGCATCATGTCATTGCGTGACGGGCGGCAGAAAATGAGTAAATCGGACCCGTCCGACTATTCCCGCATCAACATGACGGATGATACGGATGCCATTGCCCAGAAAATCCGCAAGGCGCGCACGGATGCCGAACCCCTGCCGGTCAGGGTCAAAGACCTGGCGAACCGTCCGGAAGCCGCCAACCTGGTCGCTATTTTTGCGGCATTAGCGGAAAAATCCCGTGACGATGTCTGCGCGGAATATGAAGGCAAGGGTTTTGCGGACTTCAAGAAAGTCCTGACGGCTCTCATGGTGGAAAAACTGGGGCCCATTACCGGGGAAATGAACCGCCTGATGGCCGATCACACCCATATCGATGGTATCCTGAATGACGGGGCGGGCCGTGCGCGCGATCTTGCCGCGCCGGTCCTTCGGGAAACCCATGAAATTATGGGATTTCTTGGGGCCTGAACATCCGCCCGGCAGGAGCGGGGGCTATCTCGGGAACTCAATCGATAGCGGCAATCAGGTTCGCAAAATCCTGCGCTCCGATATTGGATCCGCACATCAGCACGCCGACCTTTTTGCCTTTAAGCTGCCCTTTATAAGGTCCGCACAGGGCCGCGACCGCAGCCGCTCCGCCCGGCTCCACGGTAAATTTTGTTTCCCGGTATAAAAGCGCCATGGCGCTTTTTAGGGCCTTGTCATTAACCCGGACAATCTCATCCACATTGTCCCGGCAAAGGCGATAGCTATAGGGTTCCGCCCGCGGCGGGCCCAGACTGTCGGCAATGGTCTTGACCGGCCCGGCCGGCATCGGTTTTCCGGCCTCAAAACTCAGCGACATGGATTGCGCCCCCTCGGGTTCGACACCGAGAATTTTTATATGGGGCGCTTTCTGCTTCATATAGCTGGAAATTCCCGCCATCAGGCCGCCACCGCCTATGGCAACAATCAGCGCGTCAATATCCGGCATTTGCCGGCAGATATCGACCCCCACGGTTCCCGTGCCCCGCGCCACTTCTGGTCCTTCATAAGGATGGACAAAGACCCGGCCCTCTTCCTCCACATGACGCCCGGCTGTGGCTCCCGCTTCCTCGATGGTATCGCACAGAACCACTTCCGTCCCAAGCCTGCGGATTTGCGTCAGCCGGTAGGCGTTGGCGTTTTTCGGCAAACAGACCTTGGCGGAAATCCCGAGTGTCCTGGCCGCATAACCCACCGCCATGGCGTGATTGCCCGCGGAAAAAGCCGTTACGCCCCGCTGCCGCTGTTCCGCGGTAAAATCCATCATCCATGAAAAAGCCCCGCGCACTTTGAAGGTGCCGGTAAATTGCAGCAACTCCAGTTTGAGAGTGACCCGGGTGTCATCCTCAAGAATTTCCCTGAGGCCGGGGCTTTCCCAGTCAAAAACCGGGGTTTTGGCAATCAGCCCCTCAAGCCGGACGGCAAAGTCTTCAACTTCCTGAGCTGGGGGCGCCGGCCTCATTCCGCTTCGTCCCCGTCACTGGGCGCATTAAAGGCCCGCGAAAAATAGAGACTGTTTAAAAACAGCTTGTTGGTGCCGAACCAGTAACCGCGGAAGTTGGGATTGTCGGCAAACAGAATGACGCTGCCGCGGCCCATGCGCTCGGCAATCAGAGCGGCCGAACCGGCAATTTTCTGTTGAATTGCGGCCGATGTGAAGCCCGAAATCAGCGGCGGGTCATTATACCGGATCACCGTCGCATAAGGGTTTTCCGGGCGCGGCAACACAAGGGTGGTGTCCCGGTGGCTGGCGATGCTGCGCCGGTTATAACCGAAGCCCAGCGGGTGGGTGATATCAAGATCGCCGCCAAAAATCGCGCCGCCGATAATGCCTTCGGCTTCCTTGGCATTCTTTTCCGCATAATCAATGCGGTCCGCACCATCTTCCTTTTCCCCCTTGTCGGAGGAGCCCTCTTCCTCATCTTCTTCACTCAGCACGGTGTCATTGACCCATTCGGCGGCCTGATTGATCGCAACAATGGTGCCACCGGCGCGCACCCAGTTTTTCAACTCTTTGCTGAAGGCCTTGGGCATATTGCCGTAATTGCCACCCGGCAGGATCAAATGGGTGTAACCGTCCAGACCGCCGCGGACGATATAGCGGCGGTCGCGAAGCGTAACCGGGACTTTCATCCGATGATCCAGCAGATGCCAAACCTCGCCCGCATCATAGGCCGTGACCCCTTCGCCCACTGCCAGCAGGGCCTTTGGCGCCGTAACCGGCTGGAAGGACGGGCCGCCGAGATCGACCCCGGTATCGGGTGTCCGGCCCGAAGTGACGGCATGAACCTCGATCCCGTCTTCCGCCGCAATGGTCTGCATAATCCCGTCAATTCTGTCCCGGTGCTGTTCCTGATGATCAAGGGGAATGAGGATCGCGCCGCGCTCCATGGCAACTGGCCCGGTCGTGGTCAGTACCGTGAAAGGCGCTGTCGCCACCTTGGCGAACAGACCCTCGCCTACAATCCGTTGCAGGGCGCGCGGCGCATAATAGTCGGACCAGGGGAAAATATAGGCGAACGCTGCTTTATCCGGGCTTGGAGCCGACACCCGCACTGGGGCGCCGGCTTCCCCGACCAGACCCGTCTTGAAACGCCGGGCGTTGAGGCCGGTAAATTCCAGCCCGTAGGCATGGGGCAGAGTCCAGCTTGAAATATCGTAAAAAGTGCTGTCCTCAAATTCCGTAATGATTTCGAAAAAGGCCTTGATCAGCCGATATTGCGGCTGGCCGAGACGGACAATGTAAGCCTCGGCCGGGTCATACTGCACGCCGTCAATAGCCAGCGATTCGCCAAGCCGGTGGTAGGTAATGCGGTGCCGACTCAGAAGTTCGAGAAAATGGAACATCCGCCCTTTATCACCCCGCGCCTGGAACACATAGGCCTTGATGGCCTCGTCATCGGCAAGCTTCAAAGCATCCTGATAGAATTTACGCTGATGATCCAGCAGCCGGGGCCGCATGGCGCGCGCCGCTTCGATACTGGCGAGCGAGGTGCGGAAATGCTTCCAGATATTCTCCCGGTAGGTGCGGGGCCCGTTCACACTGTCGATCAGGCCGCCGGCCGCCCGGCCCGCCTCATAGAGAAAGCCGATGCCGCCATTCATATAGGGGTAGGTCGAGCCCTTGCCGATATAAAAATTATCAAAACCCTCTTCCGTATAATAAAGCAGACCGGCCTCATCGAGAACCTTCGATGGATAATTCGCCGCTTCATTGATCAGATCGATGGCCACGTCGGGCACGCCGGGATAGGTCCGGCTCGGCACACCCGGGTGAAAATAGTAAGTCGCGTTCGACCCCATCTCATGATAATCGACCGCCAGATTGGGCCGCCATTCATGAAATTTCCGGAGCCATGCCTGGCTTTCCGGCTGGGTTACCGGCAGCCATTGGCGGTTAAGATCAAACCAGTAATGATTGGTGCGTCCGCCCGGCCAGTAGGTGTTATGGATGCGGGCATCCGGGTTCGGGTCTTTGACCTCGCTGGTATTCTGTTCGACCCAGGCCACCCGGCGGCTGTGGCCGTCAGGATTGAAAATGGCCGTGATGACAATCACGCTTTCCCGCAGCATCTGTTCGATTTCCGGTCCCCGGGCTGCCGCCAGATGATAAACGGTGGGCAGCGCTGCATCCATGCCGCTCGATTCCGCACCATGCACACCGTAATTGAGCCAGGTGATCACCGGCATATCAGCGGCAGGCTCCCTGTCAGATGCAGGATCGGTCAGCGCAAGATGCTGCGCCCTGATTTCATCGATGCGGGCGTGATTTTCCGGTGAGGTGATGGTGAGAAACAGGATGGGCCGGCGTTCGTGGGTGTAACCGATGGTCTCAAGGGTGATGCGGTCGGACGCCGCCGCCGTGCGGGTTAAAAAATCAACCAGCTGATGGTGGCGGATCGTATGATCGCCCGGCTCGAAGCCCAGAACATCCTCCACCTTCGGGATATCGGGGTCATACGCGACGCCGTCCAGATAAAAACTGTTCCGGTCATTCTGGGCAAGCGCATTGCCCATCAGCGTCAGTAAAAACACTGCTATCAATGCGATCCGTGTCATGATTATCCCCTCATATTTCTGAAAGCCGCTTGCGGGCATCTTAATGGACAATCGGCCCGCGTAAAGGGCCTATTTCGCTGCTAAAACTGGACCCGTTTTGTAAAGCCGCCATCGACAATCAGATTGGCGCCGGTCACATGGGCTGCTCGCGGGCTGGCCAGAAAGGCTACGCAGCCGGCCACGTCTTCCGGCGTTCCCATCCGCCCCCCGGGCTGTTTGGACCGGGCCTCCTCATAGGCGTCGGGCATGGCCTTTTTCACCATGTCCCACGAGCCACCGGGAAATTCGATGGGACCGGGGGAAACCGTGTTCACCCGGATGCCTTCTGACGCCACCGCCTGTGCCAGCTGGCTGCCATAGGTAATCAGCGCCGCTTTCATGGCGTTATAGGCCTGAGGCTGATAAAACATTTCAATTGCGGCAATGGAACCGATGATCACAACAGCGCCGCCACCGGCGGCCCCAATATGCGGGAGCGCCGCTTCCGCCCCCCGCACGCAGCCCATCACATCCACTTCGAATGTGGCGTACCAGTTCTCCTCGCCTTCCCCGCCGCCACCAGCAGCAGAGACATTGGGGATAAAAATATCGAGCCCGCCAAGCGCGCCCGCCGCCGTGTCAATCCAGTTCCGGTAAGCCGGGCCGTCCCGCACATCCAGCGCTGCGCCATAAGCGTTGACGCCCGCCGCTTTCAGAGCGGAGACGGTCTCTGTCACCTGATCCGCATTGCGGGCGCAGATCGCGATATCGCAGCCTTCCGCCGCCAGCGTCTCCGCAATGGCCCGGCCGATGCCGCGGGTGCCGCCGGTGATAATTGCCCGTTTTCCCTTCAGACCCAGATCCATCCTGTGCTCCTTTTTCTTAAACCAGCGGTATCTGCTCCATCAGATAACATAAACAGTCCTGCCGGATAACAGTTGTATCGCGCGTCAGCATGGACGGGATGATGTCCTGTTTTGTCCTTAACCGCCCGCCCAAAATCTCAAAATGCTCGTGCGTTACATCCGCTCCGGTTTCATTCTCGATCCGGACTGGAAACGGGGCCCCGGATTTTACCTTTCCAAACAGGGTTCCAGCAGGCGCGATCTTGAAATTCAGGAGGGACAAATCCGGTGAAAGCTGGAAATCTGCCGCAGGATCGTCAAAGCTAAAATCAAGACCGTCCGGAATTTTTACAACGGCATATGTATGAAGAAGTGTCGCCCCTGATCGGATTGCATGCGCCGAGGGCACAGCCGCCAGATTAAGACAGGTATCCAGATAATCGAATGCGTGAAGAACGCCGTCTTCATCGCCCGGCTTGCCGCATTCGAGCGTGACGGAAGGGCAAAGTTCGGCAAAGGCCATGGACTGAACGCCCACTGGTTTCAGATAATAGACAATGGTCTTGGCAAAAAGTGCGGCAAGATCGAGATACTGGCCTTCGAGTCTGTTCACGCAGCCATAATGGGGATTCTGTCCGGTATTATTGTGGATATCGATACTGGCGAAAACCCCCCTTTCATGCATCGCGGTCACGATTTCCGCCATTACCGCGTGTTCGGGCGTGAGCGGGAGTTCCGAACCAGGCCAAATACGATTATAATCGACGCCACCCGGCAAACGGCGCATGTTGCAGGCTGCCGCCTCGACATTACCAATAAAAAGGGAAAGCGATCGTGGTAAGGGCTTGCCGCCACCCCCCGGCTGATAGCGTTTCAGCAGCCGCCTGATCGCCTCGAAGCCCGCCGGTTCATTGCCGTGCTGCAGGACCGAAACAAAAAGCGCCGGTTCTTTTTCGCCCGGCAAATGGATCAGCGACGGCCCGCCCAGAAGCGCCGCAAGATCGGACACTTGCGTCTCCAGTAACTTATCTGGCAGTTTGTTGAATATACGCAGCACGAAATCACTCGAATTTTTCGAAGGGCCGCTATAGATAGCCGTTATGACACCGGAAAAAAAGAAGCAATATTTTGTCCTGGTGGGATTCTTTGCGCTGTGTTTCGGCGTCTCCTCCATTGGCGGCGTCATCACGGCGGGATCGGTGAACGGCTGGTATCAGACTTTGGCGAAACCCGGCTTTAATCCGCCGGACTGGATCTTTGCGCCGGTCTGGGCGACATTGTATGGGATGATGGCCATCGCCGGCTGGCTGGTCTGGCGGGCGCACGGCGTCAAGGCCGCCTGGATCGCTCATCTCGCCTTTCTGGTGCAGCTTGGCCTTAATCTCCTGTGGTCTTATCTCTTTTTTGGCCTTCAGGAATTAGGGCTGGCGTTCGGTGAAATTCTCGTGCTGTTTTCCGCCATCCTCACCACTCTGATCCTGTTCTGGCGGTTGAACCCACTCGCGGGGCTGCTGTTTGTGCCTTATACGCTGTGGGTCAGCTTCGCGGCTGTGCTCAATGCCGCCATCTGGCGGATGAACTGATCTAAAGTCTTTTCGGAATAGCTTGACCCATTTGATGACCGGAGAGGGCTGCCCGGCTGCGTTGCGGCCTTTGCCCGATGCGCCGCATCGCACTGCAGGCCGCGCCTGACCGAACAGCCCTTTCCGGTCATCAAATTGCGTCAAGCTATTCCGAAAAGACTCTAACGTAATCCCGCACTTCGATACGTGCCTTCGGCCCTACTCAGCACGAACGGCTGGATACAAACGTTCGTCCTGAGCTTGTCGAAGGGCGGCCCCCCTAACTTTCCAGCGCCAAATCTTCCAGAATGGCGCCCAGGAACCGCGCGGCTTCGCCGCCGGTGCAGGCCCGGTGATCGAAGGTGACGGAAACCGGCATATGGCGGCTGTTCTCAATCCCCCGTTCGGTCATTACCAGCTTGTGAAACAGCCCGCCAATGCCGACAATGGCGACTTCCGGCGGCGAGACGATAGGAGTCGCATAGCGGCCGGCAATCATGCCGAAATTGGAGAGCGTTACCGTCGCCCCGGCCATTTCAGCGGGCTTGATGGACTGATCGGCGATCGCCGTGCGCAGCCGGTTCAATTCTGCCCGCCCATCCGCCATGGATTTTCTATCCGCGTCATGAATGACCGGAACATAAAGCCCCTTTGGGCTATCCACCGCGACGCCGAGATTGACCGTCCGGTGATAGGTGATCTCGCCCTTTTCGCCGTCAAACCAGGCATTAAGCGCCGGTTCCTTGTAACAGGCCGCGACAATGGCGCGGATAATGCGGGCGGTGATGTCGGTCCCCTTGGGCCAGTGGCCGATATTGACCTCGTCGAAGATTGATGTATTGGTGACCTCTGTGTTTGACTTTGTCATGGCCTGCGCCATGATCCGACGTGAACCACGCACTTTTTCCGGCTGCCCGCTGACGTCACGGCTTCGCTCGGGCCGCCGGTAAGGAGCGGAAGGGATGGAAGAGGCGGTTGCCGTGCGGGCCGGGCCCGCTGCGAAAGCCCGTTCGATATCTTCCAGAGTGACATTCCCGGCATGGCCGCTGGGTTTGACGGTTCGAAGGTCAACCCCTTTTTCGCGGGCCGCCGCCCGCACCTTGGGCGCCGCCTTGATATCCTTGGCGTCGGAAATCAAAACAGAGGGAACAGCCGGACTTGCGGCGCCATTTGCCAACTGATCGCGGGCCGCCGATAATATGTCTTCCTTGGTCACGCAGCCTTTGGGGCCGTTGCCGGCAATCGCTGCGGGGTCAATCCCCAGGGCCTCCGCCAGGGTCCGCGCCGCCGGGCCGATGATCGCGGTGCCAGCCGGTTTTCGAACAGGCGCGGCTGGCGCATTCCCCTGATCGGCAAAGGCGCGCACATCCTTGAGGGTCACTTCCTTGTCAGCGCCGCTGCCGGAAATGCGGCTGAGGTCAATCTTCAGCCGTTTCGCCAGCGCCCGGACCGCAGCGCCGGCCCGGACCCCATCCGCACCAACCTGGGATTCCGAGACAATTTCGTTGCCAACCTGAACGGCTCCGACAACGGTGCCGGAATCGCCGGATTTCTCCTTGATCGGTTCGGTTTTTGTCTTCGGTTTCGCGGCCGCCGCCCCGGAGGCGGAAAATTCGATCAATGGCGCGCCGGTATCAATGACATCGCCTGCCGCGCCGTAAAGCTTGAGGACGGTTCCGCTAAAGGGCGATGGCACCTCGACCACCGCTTTGGCGGTCGACATTTCGACCATGGGGTCATCGGCTGCGACCTGATCGCCTTCCCGGACCAGCCACTTGACGATTTCCGCATCGGGCAGGCCCTCGCCAAGATCCGGCAGTTTGAAGATTTGTGTGTCCCCGGCGGGGGTTTGAGATGTTTCCTCCGCCGCCGGTTCCGGGGCGCTCTCCGGCTCCCGCGCTGTCTTTTCTTCCATCACCGGCGTTTTTTCGCCGTCGACCGCAAAGGTGATCAGAGCCGCGCCGGTATCGATGACATCACCTTCACCGCCATGCAGCTTGACAATTGTGCCGTTATAGGGGGACGGTAACTCGACCACGGCTTTGGCGGTCGACATTTCCGCTATGGGCTGGTCCAGTTCGACGGCGTCGCCTTCCTTGACCAGCCATTTGACTATTTCAGCATCCGGCAGACCTTCGCCGAGATCGGGGAGATGAAAAACCGTCATGAGAATTGCATCGCTTTTTTGACTTCGTCGGTGATCCGCTCAACAGAAGGCATATATTGTTTTTCCATGCCTGCATAGGGCATGACGGTGTCATACCCCGCAACCCGGCCGATGGGAGCGATCAGAGATAACAGCGCCTTTTCAGACAATTCCGCCGCGATTTCCGAACCGATGCCGCCCGCCCGCGGCGCTTCCTGGACAATGACACAGCGGCCGGTTTTCTCCACCGATTCAATGATCGTCGCCATATCCAGCGGACAGACGGTCGCCACATCGATAACCTCGCAGGAAATGCCGTCTTTCGCCAGCTGATCGGCAGCGATCAGGGTTTCATGCATCATCGCGCCCCAGCTGAGAAGCGTAATGTCGGTTCCATCCCGGTCAACAAAACAGGTATCCAGCGGATAGGCTTCGCCATTGTCCTCCACATCGTGTTTGACAATGCGGTACACCCGTTTTGGCTCCAGAAAGATCACCGGATCGGGGTCGCGGATTGCCGCCAGCAACAGGCCGTAGGCCCGCGATGGATTGGACGGGATCACGACGCGAAGGCCCGGAATATGCGCCAGCAGCGCCTCGGTGCTTTCCGAATGATGTTCAGGGGCATGGATGCCGCCGCCATAAGGCATGCGCACGACCATAGGCAGACTGATTCGCCCCCGCGTGCGGTTGCGCATGCGGGCGGCCGCCGTGACAATCTGGTTGAAGGCCGGAAACATAAAGCCCATAAACTGCATTTCTGGAATGGCTTTTATGCCCTGGGCGGCCATGCCGACGGAAATCCCGGCAATCATGGCTTCCGCAAGCGGCGTATCCATCACGCGGTCTTCACCAAATCTGGCCTGCAGGCCGTCGGTGGCGCGGAACACGCCGCCATTCTTGCCGATATCCTCACCCAGCAGAACCACATCCTTGTCCGCCGCCATCTCATGGCCCAGCGCCAAGGTCACCGCCTCAATCAGGGTAATAGCAGCCATCAGCGCGTCCCCCTTCTGATAGCCTCTTCCCGCTGCGGCAGGGTTTTTTCCGGGAGATTCGCATAAAGATAATCGAACATGGCTCCGGGCGGCTGGGGTTTGTTTTCCACATAATCGAGATAGATTTTGACTTCGCGCTCAACTTCGGTTTTGCAGTCCGCAGCCAGTGCCTCCAGATCTTTTTCCTTTACCCAGTCCCGCATCATCAGATATTTGCCGAGCCGGGCGACCGGTTCTTTTTTCTGAGCCTGCTGATGTTTTTTCGGATCATGATAACGGGTGGCGTCATCGGCGGTGGTGTGATCCGAAAGCCGGTATGTCACGGCCTCGATCAGGGTGGCGCCCTTGCCGTTGCGGGCACGTTCCAGCGCTTTCCCCGTCACATCCTTCACCGCAATGGGATCATTGCCATCGACCTGGATGCTCGGGATGCCGGCGGCAATCCCCTTTTGCGCATAGGTTTCGCAGGCGGTCTGCGCTTCACTGGGGACCGAAATTGCCCATTGATTGTTATTAATCAGGAAAACCACGCCCAGATCCCAGGCCCCGGCGGCATTGATCGCTTCGTAAAATTCTCCTTCGGACGTGCCGCCTTCGCCGATTTCTGTCAGTACCGCCCGGCCTGTTTGCTTGCGGATTTTAATCGCTGTCGCCACGCCTGCCGCGTGCAGCATCTGCGTGGCGATGGGCACAGCGATGGGAAAGTCCTCCCTGGCCATCGGGTCCTTATAATCACTGCCCCGTTCATCGCCGCCCCAATAAAGTAAAATTTCATGGGGTTTGATGCCGTGCGCCAGCATGGTTGCGGTCCCGCGATAATAGGGGCAAAGAACGTCCCTGGCGGTCAGGCACGAACCGGCGGCAGCGCCCACGGCCTCCTGGCCGAGAGATGAGGGGTAAGTCCGCATTTTACCGGTCCGCTGCATGGCCACAGCGCGGGCATCGAAGGTGCGGACAAACTGCATGCTGCGATAAAGGCCGACCATCGTGTCTTTATCGTCGGCAAAGTCCGGAAGATCATTGGCCGGCTTGGCTTTTTCGTCCAGATACTGGATATATTCAACCTCGAACGAGGCGCTTTTCGGCATAGCGCGTCCCCTCTCAACCCATTGTTGCTTGTGATCAACTGTCTTGCCGCTCTGACCATGACGCGGTTTCAGACTTTAACCGGTGCTGACAATCATTCAAATATAAAGAGGATCATAGCCTTAAAAACAAGAATTGTGCTTTCTTTGATAACCGGCAGATAACAGCATATTTACAATTCTCAAGGCTGGATTGTAATTTAATTTCACGCTTCTCAAGCCCAACGAGAAGGGCCAGCCTGGTTAAGGCTGGCCCGAACGCGCCATCACGAGCCAGGGCGCACGGAATGTAATCGACGAAAGCTGCATAATGAAGAATGATTATCATTCTCATCATAATGGAAAGCGTAACCCGCCCCGGTTGTTAAGTCAAGTTTTTGCCGGGGCTATTCGGCGGGGGTTTCCGCCGGTTTTACGGCGGCGCCTGCAGCATGCGCCCTTGAATGGTCGCGGGCCAGGAATGTGTACATGGCCGGCACCACGAACAGAGTGAATATCGTGCCGATGATCATGCCGCTGGCGATGACAAAACCGATATCAAACCGGCTTTTGGCGCCCGCGCCATCGGCTATCAACAGCGGGACCATGCCGACCACCATGGCAGCCGTTGTCATCAGGATGGGGCGCAGCCTTGTTCCGGCGGCCTTTTCGATGGCGGCGGCAACGCTGAGTCCTTCCTCTTCCTGCAGTTTGTTGGCAAATTCCACCATCAGAATACCATGTTTAGAAATCAGGCCGATCAGCGTCACAAGGCCGATCTGGGTATAAATATTGATGGTGGCAGCGCCGAAGCTCATGAAAAGCAGGGCGCCGAATATGGACATTGGCACGGAAATCAGGATGATCAGCGGATCGCGGAAACTTTCAAACTGGGCCGCAAGCACAAGAAAAATCACCACCAGGGAAAAAAGGAAGGCATAGGCCAGCGTGTCGCCTTCCTGAACGAACTGACGGCTTTCCCCCTGGAAGTCATAACTGAATCCGGAGGGAAAAATTTCCTCCGCCTTCTGGCCAAGGAAATCAAGGCCTTCTCCCAGGGACCGTCCCGGAAACATAACCGCCGAAATGGTTGCCGAATTTAGCTGCTGGAAGGTGGTCAGCGCACTGGGCTGGACGGACTGACCAACTGTCATGATGGTCGAAAGCGGCACCAGATCACCGGAGGCCGTCCGAACATAATAGTCTTTGAGCAGCTCCGCATCAAAACGGTATTTCCGCGCCACCTGCGGAATGACCTGATAACTGCGGCCGTAAAGGTTGAACCGGTTAACAAAGTTGCCGCCCAGCAGGGTTGAAAGCGATGCCCCGATATCCTGCATGGTGACGCCAAGCTCATTGGCCTTGGCCCGGTCAATGGCCAGTTCCACCTGGGGCTTTTCAAAATTCAGATCGCTGTTGGCGAACATGAACAGACCGCTTTGGTAAGCCGCCGTCTGCAAATCCTGCACCACGCTGTAAAGCGTTTCAAAATCACCGACGGAGGTGACGACAAACTGGACCGGCGGTCCACCCGCCGCACCCGGCAGGGAGGGAACCGGAAAGGCAAAAGCCTGAATGCCGGCAATATTGTTGAGCGCGGGCTGGATTGCAGCCATGACCTCGTCCTGGGAGCGCTCCCGCTCAGACCAGGGTTTCAGGATGGCGCCGGCAAAGCCGTCGCGCACCGTTCCCGCTCCATTGATACCGAAATAATGCGCAGTTTCCGGCAGGTTTTTAAATATCTCGCTGAATTCGTCCGTATAGGCTTCGAGATAATCAAGATTGGCATATTCCGGCGCCTTGGTGATCATGAAGATCGCCCCCTGATCCTCCGACGGCGCCAGTTCCCGCTGGGTCGCGACATAAAGAAGACCGCAGGACAAAAGAATGACAACAGAAACGAACAAGATGGTCGCCCGACCGCGCAGAATTTTGTGCAGGCGGCTTTCATACCGGTCTTTCAGGCGGTCAAAGGCCCGTGTGACCATCAGGGAAAACCGGCTCTCCTTGCCTTTGCTCTGCAGCAGTCTTGAACACATCATCGGCGAGAGAGTCAGGGCGATCACACCGGATATGATGACGGCGCCCGCCAGGGTGAAGGCAAATTCC
Source organism: Alphaproteobacteria bacterium (assembly GCA_021774625.1). Taxonomy (GTDB): domain Bacteria; phylum Pseudomonadota; class Alphaproteobacteria; order Sphingomonadales; family JAKSBY01; genus JAJFIV01. The sequence goes on from JAJFIV010000035.1 coordinate 32,626, forward strand.
TGAAACAATGTGCCGGTAAGACCGCCAACAAAGCCGATGGGGGCATAAACCGCGGCAAGGGTGATGGTCATGGATATGACCGGCAGGGCAATTTCCCTCGCCCCCTTGAGCGAGGCCTCGAACGGCTGCATACCTTGCTCGATATGCCGGGTGATGTTTTCCACCACGACAATGGCATCATCCACCACCAGCCCAATGGCAAGCACCATGGCGAGCAGGGTCAGAAGATTGAGCGAGTAGCCAAGCGCCAGCAAAAAAACCATAACCCCCACCAGCGATAACGGAATGGTCACGATAGGGATAATGGTTGCGCGAACGGTTCCCAAAAACAGGAAAATGACAACGATGACGATGATGCCGGCCTCAATGATCGTGGTCCGCACTTCGCTGATGGAAGCCTTGATAAATTCCGTGGCGTCATAAGCAATAGTGGATGTCAGGCCGACCGGAAGCTGGCGGTCGATTTCCGGCATCGTGTCGCGCACGGACTGAATGGCATCCAGCGGATTGGCGTCAGGGGCGGCAAAAACCCCTAGAAAAACAGCCTTCTGTCCGTTAAAAACCGAGGAGGAATTGGCACTCTCCGGCCCCAGTTCAATCTCAGCCACATCGCCCAGCCGGATCAGGGTGTCATCTCTTACCAGCACCACCAGCCGTTCGAAATCCGCCGGATCGTCAATGTCGGTCTCCGCATTGATCGTGGTCTGGATGTAATCCCCCTTGATTTCACCAGGGGCGGACGTGAAGTTGTTGGCGATCAGCGCCTGCTGCACGTCAGAGGCGGTGACACCCAGTGCCGCCATCCGGTCCGGCTGCAGCCAGATGCGCATGGCGAAAGTCTGACCGCCGAGAATCTGCACCTGGGAAACGCCATCCAGTGTTTCGAGCCGGGGCTGTATGGCGCGGACGATATAATCCGTGATCTGCGCGCCGGTCATCACGTTCGAATTGAAGCTGAGATACATCAGCGCAAAACCATCGCCCACCTGTTTCAGAATGATCGGGTCGTTGGCTTCACGCGGCAGGATATTCTTGACCTGGCTGACCTTGGCCATCACTTCCGTCAGCGCCGCATCGGCGTCGGCATCCAGCCGCAAAGTCAATGTGATGGTGCTGATGCTCTGCCCTGAAGAGGACGTCATATAATCCAGGCCTTCCGTGCTGGCGATAGCCTGCTGGATCGGATTGGTGATAAAGCTCTGCATCAGGTCCGCATTGGCGCCGGGATAGGTGGTGGTTACCGTGATCTGCGCATTGGACAGTTCGGGATATTGCCGGATCGGAAGATTGAGCGCGGCCTGAGCGCCCACAAGCAGAATCAGCAGACTGACCACGGTCGCCAGAACCGGGCGCTTGATAAAATGATCGGTGAAGCCCATGGCCTGATCCTTTCAAAACGGCTCACTGCCGCTTTAATTCCCCATCCGTCGATAATCTGACGGAATTATTCACAGTCACCTGCATGCCGTCCTGCAGCTTGAGCTGTCCGGACGTCACAATCATTTCGCCTGCCGCAAGGCCTTCCCTTATTTCGACGATCCCCCGCTGGACATCGCCGGTCTGCACAAAGCGGCGATGAACGGTATAAACAGGGGATCCGTCCGGCGCCTTTTGTTCCGTTTCGGCCAGAACATACACGGCATCCCCATAAAGACTGTAGGCAATGCCGGTTTGCGGGACTGTGATCACCCCGGTTTTTTCAGGAAGGCCGACCCGGACATCCGCAAACATGCCCGGCAGCAGCCGTTCGTCCGGGTTGGGAAGGGTCGCCTGCACCAGGATATTACGGGTTTCCCGGTTGACCCGCGCGTCGACCGAGGTGATTTTACCGGCAGTTTTGATTCCACCCGCAGCATCCACTTCAATCATCACCGGCGAGCCGGCCTCAAACCGGCCCAAATGGCGTTCCGGCATGGAAAAATCCACATAGATGGGATCAAGCGCCTGCAAGGTGACAATGGCCTTGCCGGCCTCGATATATTCACCATCATCGACCTGGCGAATCCCGATGCGTCCGGCAAAGGGGGCGCGGATGTTTTTCTTTTCAATAAGCGCACGGGTGCGCTCGACAGCCGCCGCAGCCTGATCGCGGGCGGCAATGTCCCGGTCCACATTGGCCTGCGGATAATCCCCCTTTTTATTCAGTTCCTGCCCGCGCGCCAGAACCAGCCTGGCATTGGCGAGCGAGGCCAGGCTGCTTTTCAGATCCGCCTGTTCGACACTGTCATCAATCTTTATCAGCGCTGCGCCCTGCTCAACAGTCTGCCCGGATTCAAAGGAAATTTCAGAGACCCGGCCACTGACCTCCGCTGCGATATCGATCCCGTTGATCGCCCTCAGGGTGCCAATGGCCGAAAGGGTGGGGCGCCAGGTCCGCTGTTCCGCCGCCGCCGCGGAAACCGTGATCAGCGGCCGCGGAGAATTTGCCATACCTTCCGCGATCATGGCCGGTAATTTTACAAAATGAAACCAGGCGAGGGCCGCAAAGATGGCCAATGCCAAACCGCCGCCGATAACCATGCTCTTTTTCATAAGAAAATACCTTCAAGCCTGTCAGGCTCATATACTCCTGTTCTGTTGCAGCCCGTATATGGGGTCAGGCCGGGGAAATCAATCCCGACGCCTGGCGATCAGCGCATACGCTCCGCCTCAATTTCGATTGCGACCGCCACAGGGTAGCCGACCCACTGGTCCGTTTCCCATTGCGGGCCCCTGCCGATGCCGAAATCCCGGCGGTCCAGGGTCAGCTGTCCTGTTACATATGCTTTGCTTTCCGCAATGGTTAATGTGAAGGGCAATGTGACCGTTTTTGCCTTATCCCGCAGGGTGAGAATTGCCTCCGCCACATAATGTTCGCCTTCGATATGGCGGAAGGACTGAACCGCAAATACACCGCGCGGGTAAATCTCCGTTTCAAACCAGTCCGGCCCCAGCAACATGGCGTCCCGGTCATCATTGCCGGTCACGGCGCTTTTCATATCGAGCACAATGCGCACTTCCGATACGCCCGGTTTTTCGGGATCAAATCTTATCTCCGTCTCATAAGCCGGAAAGCTGCCTTCAAATGCTGTTCCGGCCTGCAGGCCGGAAAATGCAATCCGGCTGGTCTCCCTGTTCACGCGCCATTCCGGCGCATCGGAAAAGCCCGCTGGCAGGAAGAGAATCACAAAAGTCAAAATCAGTTTACGCATCAACCGCCTTCTCCGGCGGCAGCATGCGCCGCAACAGATTGTCCCTTAAACCATACTGGTGCCAGAAAGCGGCAGTAACATGCAAAAGAAGCAGAAAAAAAATGCCGGATGCTAGGATTTTATGAAGAATTTTAAACATTGCCTCCGCTTTTTCCCTGTTTTCCAGTACCGAAAGAACCGGCAGATGCGGCCAGGGCACGGCCTCAAAAAGAAAAGTCGGGATATTCAGAGGCGAAGCGGACACCATCGCCCAGCCGGACAGCGGCATTGCAATCATCAGGGCGTAAAATCCCAGATGGCTGAATTTCGCCAGCCGTTTCTGCCACGGTCTCAGGCTGTCAGGATAGGCCGGGACCGGATTCGCCAGCCGCCAGCCGAGCCGGAATATTGACAGGAGAAGGATCGTAATGCCGATGGATTTATGGAGTTGATAAAGTTCGAACTGCGCGAGACTTCCTTTGCGCGCAAATTCCGCCATATAGAGCCCGAGTCCGAGCATGCCGATGATCGCCAGCGCAATCAGCCAGTGCAGCAGCATGGCGACCAGGCCATAGCGGACTTCACTGTTGCGCCAGAATATTTTCATGAAACAGCCTTCTATTTATCGCGTTTAAATTCCGCCTCTATTTCAAAACGGACCTCGTCGCCAATCAGCGGGATATAGGCGCTCATACCGAAATCGGAGCGTTTCAGGGTGCCGGTTGCGGAAAATCCCAGCGTATAGCGGCTGTTGAGCATATTATACGCGCCGCCATTGAAAGTCACATCCAGGCGCAGTTCGTTTGTAACGCCAAGCAGGGTCAGTTCACCGGTGAGAATGCCTGATTTCTCGCCGGTGATTTCAATGCCATCCGAGGTGAAGGTGATTTCCGGAAATTTTTCCACCTGAAAAAACTCCCGCCCGCGCAGGATTTCATCAAGCTCTTCGGAATTGGAATCAATGCTCGCCGTTGTGATGATCGCCCCCAGTTTGCTTTCTTCGGGCCGCTGTTTGTCAAATTCAAGAGCGGCGTCAAAGCTGTTGAAACGGCCGACAAAGCTGGAAAAGCCCATATGGTCGGTACGGAAATGAATGCTGGCATGAGGATGATCAAGAATATAACGCCCGGAAGGGATATCGGATGCGTCAAATGTCTGATTGTGGCTCGGGACAATTTTGGCAAGCAAGACCGTACACCCGGTTCCAATCAGAAATACCAGGGCAATGGCTGCAGGGCTTAAAACTCTCCGCATAATGGTAAAATACAGGATTTAACGCCTGCCGTCCTTTAACGATTGCGTTATTCTGGCCAGATAACGTTTTTTGCGCCGCCGCGTCTGGCCGATCCAGCCGCGATGCCGAAAATAAAAGAGAAAGCCCCCAACGATACCAATCATCAGAGAAAGAATTGTCAAATATCCGTAACGCCAGCCAAGTTCGGGCATATTATAGGGCGAGGATGTATCGAAATTCATACCGTAAAGACCAACAACAAAACTCAGGGGGATAAAGATGGTGGCGATAATGGTCAGCACCTTCATGATTTCATTCATCCGGTTGCCGACGCTGGTCAGGTAGACATCAAGCAGGCCGGACGCCACCTCCCGGTAACTTTCCACCATATCCATCAGCTGGATGGCGTGATCATAGACGTCGCGCAGGAAGGGGCGTACGGCGTCGCTGATATAGGGGCTTTCATCGCGGATCAGGCTGTTGACCATTTCCCTGAGCGGCCAGACGCTGCGCCTTACGGACAGAAGTTCCCGCTTCATATTGTGAATCTCGCTGATCATGGCTTCTTCCGGATAATCCACCACCCGGCTTTCCAGCTCTTCCAGTTCCTCGCCATACTGTTCCAGCAAGGGGAAATAGGCATCCACCACCGCATCAATCAGGGCGTAACTCAGATAGTCGGCCTGATGATTTCTAAGCCGTCCGCCCTTTAGCTGCAGTCTTTCCCGCACCGGCGCAAAACAGTCGCCGGGACGCTCCTGAAAGGAAATGACAAAACCGTCGCCAAGAAACAGGGAAACCTGTTCGGAATCCTTGTATGCGTCCCCGCAATTGATCATGCGCACAACAACAAAAAGGTGATTTTCGTAAACATCCGCCTTGGGGCGCTGATGCACATTGACCGCATCTGCAAGCGCCAGACTATGAAGGTGAAAAACGTCGCCAATTTCCTGTATCAGTTCCGTATCCCCTAATCCGTTGATATTCACCCACAAGACCGGAAAGCGCTCCTGCAAGGCCGGCAGTTCTGACGCGGAGTTTATTTCCAGCGATTCAATGACTTTGGGGCCGTAACCAATCGCGCTGATTTCCGACTGGACGGCATTGGGATTGACGCGCAGCGTACCGGGCGCGGTGCCCGGCGGCGCCCAGGATTTATAGTGCAAACTTCTGCGTCGTCGTGTCGCGGTCATAGGCGTCTCCCTGCCGAACACTACCAGCATCTATCCGCGATGTGTCAAGGATAAGAATGATAAAACCGCGCCGGGAAAGCCGGCCGGGAAGAGTTGTTTTCCCACAAGCCGGTTGGATGAGCGGATAAAATCGGCTAAAAATCTGCCAATAGACACATACAAGGGGAATATCCGATGAAAACCCGTGCCGCAGTCGCCTACAAGGCCGGCGCGCCGCTGCGCATTGAAACCGTTGATCTCGAGGGGCCGAAGGCCGGCGAAGTGCTGGTGGAAATCAAGGCTACCGGAATTTGCCATACGGACGCCTTTACGCTGTCCGGCGATGATCCCGAAGGCCTGTTTCCGGCAATATTGGGGCATGAAGGGGCCGGGGTTGTTGTGGAAGCGGGGCCGGATGTCAGGTCCCTGAAACCCGGCGATCACGTTATCCCGCTATACATTCCCGAATGCCGGGAATGCAAGTTCTGTACGTCGCACAAAACCAATCTTTGCTCCTCTATCCGCGAAACCCAGGGCCGGGGCATGATGCCGGACGGCACCAGCCGTTTTTCCATCAATGGCGAAAAACTCCACCACTATATGGGCACGTCCACATTTTCCAATCATACGGTTGTGCCGGAAATCGCCCTTGCCAAAATCCGCAGCGATGCCCCCTTTGACAAGGTCTGTTATATCGGCTGCGGCGTAACCACCGGCATCGGCGCGGTGATCAATACGGCCAGGGTGGAGCCCGGCGCCACGGTCGCCGTTTTCGGCCTGGGCGGGATTGGGCTGAATGTCATTCAGGGCGCGCGGATGGTGGGGGCCGACAAGATTATCGGCATCGATCTTAATCCATCCAGGAAACCGCTCGCCGAAAAATTCGGCCTGACCCACTTCATCAATCCGAAGGACGTGGATAATGTGGTTGAAGCCATTATCGACCTGAGCGGCGGCGGGGCCGATTATTCCTTTGAGTGTATCGGCAATGTGACCACCATGCGCCAGGCGCTGGAATGCTGTCACAAGGGCTGGGGCGAAAGCATCATTATCGGTGTCGCCGGCGCCGGTCAGGAAATTTCCACCCGGCCTTTCCAGCTGGTCACCGGCCGGTCCTGGCGCGGCACGGCGTTCGGCGGCGCCAAGGGACGGACCGATGTGCCGAAAATCGTTGACTGGTATATGGACGGCAAGATCAATATCGATGATCTGATCACCCACACTATGCCACTGGACGATATCAACCGGGCCTTCGATCTGATGCATGCGGGGAAATCCATCCGCAGCGTCGTCACTTTCTGATGATGGGTGCGGTCCTGGAAACCCTGTCGGAACACCGCTGCTTTGGCGGAATGGTCGGCTTTTACCAGCACTGGTCGGATGCCTGTCAATGCGATATGCGTTTTTCCGCCTTTGTGCCGGCCGGCCATAATACCGGGCCTTTCCCGGTTTTGACCTATCTGGCCGGCCTGACCTGCACCGAAGAAACCGTCATGATCAAGGGCGGGGCTTTAAAGGCCGCCGCGGAACGGGGCCTGATGCTGGTTTCACCGGACACCAGCCCACGCGGCCTGACTCTGCCCGGCGAAGATAATGACTGGGATTTCGGCAGCGGCGCGGGGTTTTATCTCGATGCCACTCAGCCGCCCTGGGCGATACACTATAATATGGCTTCCTATGTGACCCGCGATCTGCAAAAAGCGCTGGCCGATTTTCCCGGCGATCCGGACCGGCAGGGCATTTTCGGCCACTCGATGGGGGGACATGGCGCGCTGACCATCGGCTTCAAACATCCGGAGATATTCAAAAGCATTTCCGCCCTTGCGCCGATCACCGCGCCCATGCAATCTCCGTGGGGACAGAAAGCCTTTTCCAATTATCTGGGTCCTGACCGGGACTCGTGGCGGGCTTATGATGCAACCGAAATTGTCAAAGCATCAAAGAACGCCGCCACGCGTCCGGAAATCCTCATTGATCAGGGGTTAAAGGATCAATTTCTGGAGAGCGAACTATGCCCCCATCTTTTCGAACAGGCTTGTGTTGAAGCGGGTCAGCGCCTCAATCTCCGGCGTCACGAAGGCTATGATCATGGCTATTATTTTATTTCAACCTTCATGGACGATCACTTGAAGCATCACGCAAACTGTCTTGGCATATAGAGCCCGGACCCCAGTGCCGGCACGGTTTTAATCGAGTGAGAGCGAGAGAATTTCGATCCGGGCGGCCGCCCCGTAAAGCGGGGCCGCATCGCCGTCCACGGTTTCAGAAGGAACAACGCCCGGCCATACCGGGGCCAAACCCTCCAGATGATTCCTGATCGCCGCAAGCGCCTGCTGCTTTTCAGCATTCCCCTTTGCATCCAGCGACAGAATAATCTGTTTTGCTGCCTGCGTAAAACCATAGGCGTCCTGATATTCATGGACGTTGACGATAACGCCGTCCTTCACCCCAATGGCATATTCATCGGCGGCCGTGCGCACCAGATTCACCACCACCCGCAGCTCCGCGGCCAGGGACCGGCCCGTGTCATCGGAAACATGAGTTTCAGATTCCGAAATGGCCTTCAAAACGGCGGCATAAGCCTCTTCAACAGCCTCGGCCCCGGCATTTCCTTCAACCGCGGCCGAGAGCTGCGCCAGTTCAGCGGAAAAACCGGCGGCTCCACGGGCAACAAATGAGTCTGCGATACCGGAGTAAAGTTCGCTTGAGGGATGCTTCATATGTGTCCGCGCTTGATCAAGCGCGCCGGCGCGATAAAGTTCCAATCCGACCAAAAGATGGCCGCGCATCAAACCCAGCTGGGTGAGATAGGCGATATCGTCCGTTGCGGAAATCGCCGCTGAGCTGCCCTCTCCTTCTCCTTCACCCTCGCCTTCTCCCTGATTGCCGGCTAAAACCGCGCTTTCGGAATCGACGGATTGCTCGCCGGCATTCAGGGATGTGTTTTCCGCCGCGCTCTCATTGCCGTCTTCGCTGCATCCTGCCAGTGCCGTGGCGCTCACCAGTGCAGCGGCGCCAAGGCCGGTCCATATTTTCACGCGTTTTTTCATAATTCTGTCGCCTTTCTTGCCCGCATTGCTAAATTCCGCTTCCCGGAACAGAATATCCAGGCGTGATGATATCAATGGAGAGTATATTCTGCAATTTATTATTATTCGCAAAAGGAAATCAAATTGATCAGACTCGCGGGAATACTGGATGCGGCTGTTTTGGCGGCCATTGAGGAAGCGCTTGCCGACGACCTGCTTTTTGCCGATGGAAGCGAAACGGCTGCCGGTCTGGCTAAGTCCGGAAAATACAATCTGCAGGCCCGCCACAATCATCCGTCGGTTTCGGGCGTCATAAAAAAGATTGAAGCCGTTCTTTTAAATCATGCTCTGTTCCGTTCGGCGGCCATTCCCAAATCCATTCCCCGTATTCTGATCAGCCGTTACGAACCCGGCATGGCCTACCGGACCCATGTGGATAATCCGCTGATCGAAGGCCAGCGGGCGGATCTTTCCTTCACCTTGTTTATCAGCCCGCCCGATCACTACAAAGGCGGGGAATTGGTCATTGACGGCGTGGGCGGAGAGGAGCCTGTAAAGCTCGCCGCCGGATCCCTGATTCTTTACCCCGCAACCACACTGCACCGGGTGGAAAAAGTAACCGGAGGAATCCGCCTTGCGGCAATAGGCTGGGTGAGAAGTTATATCCGCAGCGACGAACAACGGGAAATCCTCTTCGGGCTGGATGCGGCGCTGGGTGCCCTGAAAACAGCAGAAGCGAAAACAGAGACCCGCCGCCAGATCCTGAATATCCGCAACAAATTGCTTCATATGTGGACGGAGGATTAGAGTTCTGACCTTAAGTCCCGGGCGCTGTCAGCCTTTATTGACCATGCGGTTGACAAGGATGGTCGGGACCAGTCCCAGAAGGACTATCAGCAGGGCCGCTGTCGAGGCTTCGGCTAACCGTTCATCGGCCGCCAGCCGGTAAACCCGGGTTGCCAGGGTTTCAAAATTAAACGGCCGCAGGATCAATGTGGCGGGCAATTCCTTGATCACATCGATAAAAACAATCAGCAGCGCGACGAAAACGGAATGTTTCATCAGGGGCAGATGAATATGCCTGAGAACCTCTAAGGGCGGTGCGCCAAGGCTGCGCGCGGCGCCATCCATATTGGAGGGTATTTTTTCAAGCCCGCTGTGACAGGAATTATAGGCCGCCGTTAAAAACCGCGCCACATAGGCAAAAATCAGGGCCGCCGTGGTGCCGGTCAGAACCAGGCCCCAGCTTTCATCCAGATGGTCCCGCGACCAGACGGCGAGGATTTTATCAAAGCGTGTCAAAGGAATGAGAATGCCCACCGCCAGAAAAGCCCCGGGCAAGGCATAACCCAATGTCGCAATCCGCGTCATAAGCCGCGTAACCAGACGGGAGGCGCCATGCGCCGGTTGCAACCGCACCGCATACACCAGGACAAGGGCAAACAGCGCCGCAATCAGAGCGGCAAGCCCGCCGACCTTGAAACTGTTCCAGACAAAATCCAGAAAATTCCGGCCGAACAGAGGATCCCCTAACGTGATGGCATAGTATAGCAGAAGCCCGGCCGGAATCACAAAACCCAGCAGCACCGGTGCCGCACAAAAACAAAAGGCCCCGAACGCTTTCCAGCCTTTCAGGTAAGACGGAGCTGCGGCTTCCGCCCGCATGGCAGGGTTGGCGGTCCGGCCACGCCGCGAAAAGGCTTCCAGCAGGATCAGCAGCGCAACAAAAATAAAAAGCCAGGCCGCCAGCCGCGCCGCCGCCGCCTGATCGCCCAGGGCAAACCAGGTCCGGAAAATACCGGTGGTGAAGGTCTGGACGCCGAAATATTCAACGACCCCGAAATCGGCCACCGTTTCCATCAGGACGAGCGCCAGACCACCGGCGATGGCCGGGCGGGCCACCGGCAGGGAGATTTTCCAGAAGGCGGTCCAGGGGCCCGCATTCAGGCTGCGCGCGGCTTCAAACAGGGGCGCCGCCTGACGCTGAAAAGCGGTGCGGGCCAAAAGATAAATATAGGGGTAAAGAACAAGACCCAGCACCATAATCGCGCCGCCAAAAGACCGGATTTCCGGGAACCGGTAATCTCTTGCCGACCAGCCGGTAAGAGCCCTGAGACCGGTCTGCACGGGCCCGGCATAATCCAGCAGATCCGTATAGACATAGGCTATCACATAAGCCGGTGCGGCAAAGGGTGCGACTACCGCCCAGCTCAGAAAATTACGGCCTGGAAAGCGGGTGGCGGCAATAAGCCAGGCGGTTCCCACACCAATCATGGTGGCGACAATGCCGACCCCGAGCATAAGTCCCGCCGTATTCAGAATATACCGCGGCAGAACCGTCTGCCGGATATGATCCCAAGCCTCACCGGAGGGCTGAAACAGGCTGAGAAACACGACGGCGATGGGCAGGGCGCAAACAAGCGCAATCAGTGTTGCTCCCGCCGTCCACAGTGGCCTTGACGGAAAGAACGCCCGTCCCCTTTCACGGTCTGCCGGCATTATTGGCGTTGCGCTCACCCTTGATCTCCGTTTACATGCTGCGGGTCCGGCCTGTTTTGGAGCCGGATACGACACTTACAACGAATGAAGCAGCATGTCCCTGGAATTTCAAGAGATCCGGCACGGCTATGGACAGAATAATATTCTGGCATCCATTTCCCTCGCTGCCCATCCGGGAGAAATTCTCTGCCTGCTGGGAAATTCCGGCAGCGGCAAAACGACGCTGTTACGGCTTGCCGCCGGTCTTGAAGAACTGCAGAACGGTCGGATACTGCTGGATGGCGACTATCTGGCCGAGCCCGGAGCCTGTCTGCCGCCGGAATCAAGGCCTGTCGGGCTGATGTTCCAGGACCAGGTGCTGTTCCCGCATATGACGGTTGCGGAGAATATTGCTTTCGGTCTGAAGAAACTGGGCAGCGCCAAACGTGAAACCGTCATTGAACAGCGCATTGCCGCTGTGGGTTTGCAGGGCTTTGAAAAGCGCTATCCCCACACCCTGTCCGGCGGCGAGCAGCAGCGGGTGGCGCTGGCCCGGGCCTTGGCCCCCAACCCCAAAGTTCTGCTGATGGACGAGCCCTTTGCCAGCATTGATGTGACCCTGCGGCAGGCGCTGCGGGAACAGACCCGTTATCTGGTCCGCAGTGAAGGCGTCACCACCATCCTGGTGACCCATGACCCCCAGGAAGCCATGGAACTGGCGGACAGGATCGCCATTCTTGCCAATGGTAATATCGTACAGTGCGGCACGCCGCAGGAAATTTATCAAAAGCCGGCCAGGGCGGCAGTCGCGCGGCTGTTCGGTGAAGCGCAAAGTCTTGCCGGAACGGTCCGCAAAAATCGCATTGAAACGGCGTTCGGCAGCTTTCACTGGGACGGCGAAGCGGAAGACGCCGCCGTTGACATTATTCTGCGGCCCAATGCCGTAACGTTGCATCCATGCGAAGGTGAAGCCCGCCACCATGTGATTGATGTGCGCTTTCGGGGGGATGCGCAACTCGCTTACATTCTGCCGATTGATGGAAACCATGGCCAAAAGCCTTTGCGCGTCAGGCTGCAGCCGGGCCAGACATTCGAAACAGGGGCGAAGGTCGATGTGAGATTCGATCCGGCCGCTGTCTTTGTTTTCCCCGGATAATGCCTGCGGCAAAGGAGCCTCTGGACTTCCTTATTTGTCTCTGCTAGCGTTCAGTTAAGAATCATTCTTATTTATGGAAAGAAACCAGCCCATGCCGTCGAAAATAATTTTAACAGCAATCCTTGCCCTGTTTTCATTTTCCGCCGCTGCGCAGGAAATGAACATCTATTCCGCCCGCCATTATGATACGGATCTGGCGCTTTATGAGGAATTTACCCGCCAGACCGGCATCAAGATCAATCTGATCGAAGGGGAGAGCGATCAGCTGATTGAGCGGATCGTCAATGAAGGGGAATTCAGTCCGGCGGATATTCTGGTGACCGTCGATGCGGGGCGGCTGTGGCGGGCCGAAAACCGGGGGATATTCCAAAGCACCTCCTCCGATATTTTGCAGAGACGCATCCCGGCGCATCTGCGGCACCCGGACGGCCTGTGGTTCGGCCTGTCCAAACGGGCGCGGATCATTATTTATCGTAAAGCGGACGGCAGACCGGCCGGGCTCAATGATTATGAAGACCTCGCCAGTCCCAAATTCAAGGGCCAGGTCTGTGTGCGCCCCTCCTCGAACATCTATAATATATCGCTGATGGCGTCACTGGTGGAGCATCATGGTGCGGATGGCGCCGCAGAATGGGCGCGCGGGGTGACGGAGAATTTCGCCCGTGATCCCCAAGGTAACGATACCGCTCAGATCAAAGCCGTGGCGGCGGGCGAATGCGGCATTTCCATTGCCAACACCTATTATCTTGCCCGGCTGCTCGGCTCGGACAAGGAAGAGGACCGTGAGGTTGCAGACGCGGTCGGGGTTATTTTCCCCAATCAGGCCGGGCGCGGCGCCCATGTCAATATCAGCGGCGCCGGTGTCTTAAAATATGCGCCTAACGCGGGCAACGCGGTTAAATTCCTTGAATATTTAACGACGGAATTTGCCCAGAAGCTGCTTGCGGAAGGCAACAATGAATATCCGGTCGTCGCCTCAATCCCCGTTTCCGGACCGGTGGCTAAGCTTGGCGCCTTCAAGGAGGACACGGTCAATGCCGAAGCCCTCGGCCGCAATCAAACCCTTGCCGTCCAGCTTTTCGACCGCAGCGGCTGGAAATAGGGAAAAGAGCAATTCCAGGTTCCAGTCCTGACATTATTGCGGCCCGCGGGGAGAGGATTCGATCAGGCGCTGCAGGCGCCCAAGCATATTCTCAATTTCCCGCTTGTGGCCCCAAAGCTTAAAAGGCGCCCAGAACCGGTCTGCGAAAGAATGGTAGCGGATGCGTTCCCGGTAAGTGATTTTACGGCCGCCGTCTTCGGTCATGCCAAACTGGGACCATTTCGTGTAGGGGCCGAAATGAGTGATTTTTTCGAGCCTTTCCGGCAGCACAATGGCAATCACTTCCTCTTCTGCCTCAAGTCTTGCGCCATCCAGGTAAAAAATGGCGAAGGCCCTGCTGCCGCTTTCTCCCGGTTCTCCCAGCGACGGTAAAATATCGGTGAGGCCGGTTTCCCATCGGGTGCGGAAAGTCGGCTCGACAAGGTAAGGCCATATCTTTTCGCGGGACCGGTCAATGATAATGGCCGCCTCAAAGCTTTTCTCCGGCCAGTAAAATGCCTGAAGGGCAAGAAAGAGCGGAACCGCCGCCATCAGCAGAATCAGGACCATCCAGAATCGTTCATAAGCAGAATAGCCCCGCATATTTTATCACCGTCTTTGTTGACACTTTGATCTTTACCTGATGGATATGCCGATGGTGAAGACCGTTATTGTTATAGGCCGCACTCCTGCTCATGTCCGATATTTTCAATACCACCCCGTTTCTGCTGTTGGAAGACAATCTGTCGGCGGCGGATGAAACCGGCGCCCTGCTGTTTTCGGATCCGGTTTCGCTGATCAGCTGCCGGCAGCCGGCGGAGTGTGGAAAATGCCTGCGGGATCTCGATCATGCCCTTGCGGAGGGATATTATATTGCGGGCTGGATCTCCTATGAGGCGGCGGCCGGCTTTGAAGCCAGACTTCAGACGCCGGATCTGTCCTTTTCCGGCGAACCCCTGATCTGGTTCGGGGTGTTTCGGGAGCCTGAATTTCTGACAAAAAACCAGATAACGAACACGCTGGCGGCACACAGCGAGGATAGGCCGGCGCAGGCACTGGCGGTCAATTTGCGGGCATCCGAAACGGAAGAAAGCTATCTCAAAGCCCTTGACGCCATTCAGACGCATCTTGCGGCGGGCGACATTTACCAGGCCAATTACACCTTTCGACTGCTGTTCGATCTGATCGGCGATCCCGTCAGTTTTTATGCCCGCCTGCGCGAGGCGCAACCGGTGGGATATGGCGCTTATATCGATACCGGCGCATGGCGGATCATCAGCCGTTCACCGGAACTTTTTATCGCCCGCAGCAAAGACAAACTGATTGCAAGGCCCATGAAGGGGACGGCGGCGCGCGGGCTTACCCTGGTGGAGGATCAGAAAATCTCGCGGGATTTGGCGGCGGATGAAAAATCACAGGCCGAAAATCTGATGATTGTCGATCTGATTCGCAATGATCTGAGTTCTGTTGCAAATGCCGGTCCGGTTCAGACGAAAAACCTGTTCCGGGTGAAACGCTTCCCCACCCTTTTTCAAATGACCACCGATATCGAGGCCGAGGTTCCTAACAGCACCCGGTTCAGCGATAGTCTGGCGGCGCTGTTTCCCTGCGGTTCGGTCACCGGCGCCCCGAAACTATCAGCGATGGAGATATTAAGAAAACTGGAGCGGCAGCCCCGCGGCATCTATACCGGCGCCATCGGATATGCGGCCCCTGATGGCGCCTTTTGTTTCAATGTTCCGATCCGCACCCTCATTTCCGGAGAAAAGGGCGAATGCCATATGGGCATCGGCAGCGGTGTGGTGGCCGACAGCGACCCGGCGCTGGAATATCAGGAATGCCGGTTAAAAGCCCGCTTTCTGACCAGCGGCATGCCCCGGTTCGATCTGATTGAAACCCTGCTATGGCGGCCGAATGAAGGATACCGGCTTTTTGACCTGCATATGAAACGTCTGGCGGCCTCCGCCAGATATTTCGATTTTCAGTTCAGGCGGAATTACATAGCGAGCGAACTGGAAAACGCCGCCGCGGATTTGCACCCGCCGGATAAATTCCGCGTCCGCCTTCTCCTGTCCCGGTCCGGCAATGTCTCGGTTACGGCACAGCCCATAAAACAGCAAGCCACAGCCGGAACAGAACCGGACTTAATCCGGCTGCACCCGGTTCCGGTCAATCGCGATGATCCGTTTCTCTATCACAAAACCACCCGTCGGCAATTCTATGATACAGCCCGCCGCGATGCGCGTGAAAATCATGGCTGTGATGACGTGATTTTTCAGAACCGGCAGGGCCAGCTGACGGAAACCGCCATTGCCAATCTTTTTATAAGGCGCGGCGGTCTGCTGCTTACCCCGCCTGTAGACTCCGGCCTGCTGCCCGGCACCTTCCGGGAAAGCCTGCTGAAAAGCAGCGGGCGGACGGTGCGGGAAAAAATCCTGACGGTGGAGGATTTGCTGGACTGTGACGAAATTCTGACCGCCAGCAGCGTTCGCGGATTATGCCCGGTCCGCCTGAGCCGGACATGATCCCATTTTTCGCCCCTCTGTCATTAAGCGGACATTCAGATTTGTTTGTTATCATTCGCTTGTCAGTGCCGTTATCCAAGGGGACGGCTTATTGTTGGCAAGCCGCGCGACAGTGGCTGGCCGGGTTTCCGGTCCGAAGGCGGGATGGAAAAACCGGCGGTAAGGAGAGTATTATGGGTACTACAGCCCGCCAGCCCCACCCGGACCAGGTTGAAGCCGTGGTTGATAACGGCGAACTTGAAACCAATCCGCATCATGCCAAAACGCTCGCCGCGCAACTTGTCCGGCATCTTGGTATTCACGAAGCCAGACGCGTCTGTGTTGGCAATCAGTGGGACAATGTCCTTGCGGCCATCAGATTCCATGAAGGCGAATCGGAATAGGTTTTAAGCCCGATTCGGCTGTTCTTGAGATAGCAAAAAATATATTTTTGCAGTTTATGGTATTTTTCGGTTTATCCGGTTCTGCCCGCGCCCTTCCCGCGCGATGGGCGTAATGTATATAGCTGTCATCAAATTAGTGTGATTCCCCGCCGGGAAAATGAGCGTTTCTTTCGCTTTGGAGCAGGGAATTGAAATTTTTTCCTTGGAATTCCGAAAAAATCTTGAAACATAGGTGGGAAAGGCAGTATCAGCCTTTGTCAGCCCGCTTGTGTGATTTTCAATAAGCGGGTAAAAGTAAATATAAGCCGTGTCTTCTCATTTGAATTGAGGGGGAAGAGCAAGCGGTCATAAACGTGAGATGTGAAAACGCATCTTGAAATTGGAACACTGGGAGTGCGTATGATTGATATTTGCGGGCATGTGCCACAATACATGCCAGTTTTGATGTTAAGCTGAAAATTCAAATCAAACCGCCAATATCCGGAGCCTTCACGATGTCATGCGCAAATCAGCATGCCGGCTCTGGCTTGGTTAGAAGATTTAGCCTAAATCCGCATAATACCGATTACAATCTCCAAGTCCTGTGGGAAAACATAAATGTTGGGAATTAAAAGAAAATTAGCTTTCTGCGCCATGGCAGCGACCGCCTTCCTTCTGGGAGCCGGGAGCGCGAATGCAGATGATCGGCTTGATGAAATCTTCCGGTTGGTTGCGGAAACCAATCAGCTATCGCAAGCCTCGCAAGTTCGTATCGATCAAGTCGCTGAGGAAACCGCCGACCTGCTTTCACAATATAAGATCCTGCTGAAAGAGATTGAAGGCCTGCGGGTTTATAACGCGCAACTGCAGCGGCAGATCGATGGTCAGAATAAAAAAATGAACGAGCTGCGGACATCGATCGAACAGGTCACGCTGATCGAGCGGCAGATTACGCCCCTGATGATCAGGATGATTGACGGCCTTGAACAGTTTGTCGCGCTTGACGTTCCGTTCCTTCTCAATGAGAGGGATGATCGGATCAGCACCTTGCGTGAAATGATGGACCGGGACGATGTTTCGCCCTCGGAGAAATTCCGCCGCGTCTTTGAAGCCTACCAGATTGAGGGCGATTATGGCCGCACCATTGAAACCTATCGGGGCACGCTGGGAAATAGCGGCCAGCAGGTGGATTTTCTGCGCTGGGGCCGCGTCGCATTCATGTATCAAAGTCTTGATGGCGAGACTTATGGCGTCTGGAATAAAAGCACAAAACAGTGGGAAGAACTTGACGATTCCTACGGCAAAGCTGTTTCCAACGGCATCCGTATTGCTTCCGCGCAAATTCCAGCAGAAGTCCTTCTGCTTCCCATTCCAGGACCGGAGAAAGCACAATGAAAAAGATAATAGCAACACTTTCCGTCCTTCTCACGGCTGGCGCTTCTTTTGCCCTGGCCCAGGATTCAACCACGCAGCAGCCTGTCTCCCCGCCGGCGGAACAGGCCGACAGTCTTGACCAGCTTCTGGAGCAGGTGCGGGAAGGCCGGGTGAGTGAAACCCAGGAGAACCGCCGCCGCGAACAGGAGTTTATTAATCAGCGCGACCAGCAGCAGCGGCTTCTTCAGGAAGCCCGCCAGACCAAGGCCAATGAAGAAGCGCGCAGCGAACGTCTCGAGCGGCAATTCCAGGCCAACGAGACAGCGCTTGTCGATCTCCAGGCGAGACTGGAAGATCGGCTTGGCAACCTTCGCGAACTTTTTGGCGTTATCCAGCAGGTGGCGGGCGACGCGCGCGGCATCTTTCAGGGATCGGTTGTCAGCGCCCAGTTCCCCGACCGCGATGCTGCTCTTGAGATCCTGATTGAAAAAACAGGGGAGGGATCGCAGCTGCCGACCATCGAAGAAATCGAAGGTCTGTGGTTTGAACTTCAACGTGAGATGACCGAATCCGGCCGCGTGGTCGAGTTTAACCAGCAGGTTGTCACCCTTAACGGGGAGCAGGTTGAACTGCCGCTGGTCCGGGTTGGCGACTATGCCCTTGTCTCTGACGGGAAATATTTCAACCGTCAGGAGGGAAATGGCGTGATTGTCGAACTGCCGCGGCAGCCCGCCGGCCGTTTCACATCCAGCGCCGCCGATCTGCAGGAAGCCGCGCCCGGTGAGATTGTTGCCTTTGGCATTGATCCGACGCGGGGATCATTGATGGCCACCCTGGTCCAGACGCCGAGCCTGTGGGAGCGGATCCAGCAGGGACGTGAAGTCGGCTATGTGATCATTGGCATCGGTCTTCTTGGCGGCCTGTTCGCTATTATTCACTTCATCTATCTCGCACTGGTCGGCAGCAAGGTCCGCCGGCAGATCCGCAGCGATACGCCCAGCAAGAACAACCCGCTTGGCCGTGTCCTGATGGTTTATGACGAGAACCGCAATGTTGATGTGGAGACGCTTGAGCTGAAGCTTGACGAGGCCATTCTCAGAGAAACCCCGGCGCTGGAACGCTTTCTGACCCTGATCAAGCTGATCTCGGCCGTGGCGCCGCTTCTGGGTCTGCTGGGAACCGTGACCGGTATGATCGCGACCTTCCAGGCGATTACCCTGTTCGGCACCGGTGATCCGAAGCTGATGGCGAATGGTATTTCGCAGGCCCTGGTGACGACGGTCCTTGGTCTTGTCGTCGCCATTCCGACGCTTCTGCTCCACAGTTTCGTGTCTGGCATGAGCAAGCGGATTATCCACATTCTTGAAGAGCAAAGCGCCGGTATTATCGCGGTGCATGCTGAAAAGGAGAATGTGAATGTCCCCGCTGAATGAAGCTTTTGAGGCGATTCGCGATTTCATGGAAACGGGCGGTGATGTCCTTTACGGGATTCTCATCGTCACGTTCCTGATGTGGATGCTGATCATCGAACGACTGTGGTATTTTCGCGCGACCTACAGGAGCGAAGCGAAAAAGGTCATTGATGCATGGAATGCCCGGACCGACACCCGGTCCTGGTATGCCCATAAAATCAGAGCCGCGATGATTTCGCAGGTGAGCGAAAATCTCAATCAGGGCGTCGGCATGATCAAGACTTTGGTTGCGCTGTGCCCCCTGATCGGGCTTCTGGGGACCGTAACCGGTATGATCACAGTGTTCGAAGTGATGGCGATCATGGGAAGCAGCAATGCCCGCGCCATGGCGGCCGGTGTGTCGCAAGCGACGATTCCCACGATGGCCGGCATGGTCGCGGCGCTTTCCGGCCTGTTTATGAGCACCTATATCGAGCGTAAGGCCAAACGGGAAGCGGAGAGGCTTGAAGACAGCCTGACCATGGAACACTAAAACAAGGTATGTGCCATGCGTAAATTTTCAAAAGCAGCCGATGAGGCGGAAGTCAACATGACGCCGATGCTCGACATCGTGTTTATCATGCTGATTTTCTTTATCGTCACCGCCTCTTTTACCCGCGAAGAAGGGTTGGATATGAACCGGCCGCCGCCAGATGCGCCGCCGCCGCCGCCCGACGATAAAGTGCAAAATCTTTTGGTC
Source organism: Alphaproteobacteria bacterium (assembly GCA_021774625.1). Taxonomy (GTDB): domain Bacteria; phylum Pseudomonadota; class Alphaproteobacteria; order Sphingomonadales; family JAKSBY01; genus JAJFIV01. The sequence continues at coordinate 52,358 of JAJFIV010000035.1, forward strand.
CGCATTGATGGCAACAACAGAATTCGTGTTGGGGTCCGGCTGATTGATATCCGCTCGGTACGGGCAAATATCCAGCAATGGTATGCCGCCAACCCGACCGGAACACTGGTGATACAGCCGCAGCCGGATTCCCATGCCGGGCTTGTGGTGCAGATTTATGACCAGGGCCAGCAGGTTGGTGTAGCGAACATTTCCATTGCAGAACCGAATTAACCGTATTTGGAGAAACCCTTATTTTGTGATACTATAACAGAAATATCACGAAGCGATGGGATCGATTATGAGAAAATCAGCAAGAAGCAACGAGGCAAGCGTCAATTTAACACCTATGCTTGACATTGTCTTTATCATGCTGATTTTCTTTATCGTCACGGCGGCCTTTACAAAAGAAGATGCTCTGAACCTCAATCTTCCCGGCCCCGGCCCGCAAGATCCGGTAGAGGCGGAAAATCTGGTTATTTCCATTGACGCCAGCAACCAGGTTTTTGTGGGTCGCCGGATGGTCGATATTCGATCAGTGCGGGCCAATATTGAACAATGGTCTGTCCCTAACCAGGCGGGCGCCCTGATCATTCGGCCGGACCCTGTTTCCCACACCGCCCTGCTGGTTAATATTTATGATCTGGCACAATTGGCAAATGTTACCAATATTGCAATTGCTGAAACAAACTAGGAGAAAAATTATATATTTTGTGATATAATTACTAAAAATATGTAATTTTAGAAAGATTATGAGAGACCATTCACAATCCCAGACGGAAGAAGCTGAACTCGATCTCACGCCTATGCTGGATGTCGTTTTCATTATGCTGATCTTTTTTATCGTCACGGCCGTGTTCGTTAAAGAGGCGGGGCAGACTGTGGAAAAGCCCATCGCGGTCACGGCGATTTCAAAGCCGCGGGCGAGCATTCTGATTGCCGTGACAAACAATGATCAAATCTGGATCAACCGGAAACAGGTGGAACTGAAGGCCGTGCGGCCGATTGTCGAACGGCTGCATTCGGAAAACCCCCTGGGCTCCGTTGTTATTCAGGCGGACCAGCAGGCAAAAGCCGGCCTGACGCTTCAGGTAATGGAAGCGGCCCAGAATGCGGGTGTGCCCGACGTGTCCATCTCGGCAGTCATTCCCTGACCATGTCCGCCTTGAGCGCCGTTTCGGGGAATATCAAAGGAGAGAGGCGATGACGATCAGACGCTATAGTTCCTCAGCTATGCCGGCGGCCGGCATGGTCTTCCTGATTTTCCTTGTCATGCAGGCGCTGGTCGCCAACGATATTAAAGCGCCGCCGCCTGGAGAGGAGAGCTGGACGATTTTCCGCCCCGACATAGCGCCGCCGCCGGAACCCGATCACCGCACGGAATTGCCTGAGCGAATCGATGTTATTCCCCCGCCGGCGAACCCCGTTGCCTTCCCGACGGACAGGACGCCAACAAAAAGGCTGCCGGGCGAAAAATATATTCCCGGTCCTGCGCCGGCATTCGGGCTCCCGGGCATCCCTGACCGGGAGGGGGCTTTTCCGCATATGGATGGCGAGATGATCCCGCATTTTAAAGTGCCGCCCTTATATCCGCAGCGTGAGAGGATGCGCGGCATCGAGGGGGATGTGCTGGTTGAGTTTACCGTCACCCGCGACGGGACTGTCGAGGGATGCAAGGTAATTGAGGATCCGTCCGCTGGCGGCCTCGGCCGGGCGTCCTGCGCCGCGGCGCTGAATTTTGAGTACACCCCCCGGACTATTAACGGCGAGGGTGTGGATGTCGTGGGCGTCCAGCATATGTTCACATTTAAGTTAAACGATAAAAACTGAGGGTTAACGGCAGAGCGAAATTGAGGTATAATATACCGTGGAATATATCCGGTTTATTGGAATATCTCATCTGTTCAATAGAAAGTGGGTATTAAGAGATGATTATTCGTTTTGGAACTTCCATTCTGGTCGCTTCGGCCATTACGTTCGGGCTCTTTTATTTGATGCATCTTCTGATCACCAATGAGAATGTAGAACTTTCGGAAGACAAGTCCACCCGGATAATCGACATGATCCGGGTCAAAAAGGACGAAGTGATCGAGCGTATTGACCGCAAACCGGAAAAGCCGCCGGAACCTGAAGAGCCGCCGGAAATTGATTTGCCGCAAACGGCGTCCCTGAAGCCGACCGGGGAGGGCATCAACCTTTCCATGGCGGGCGTTGATACGGACGTCAATCTCGGCGCCATGGGTTTTGGCGCGCCGACCGACGGCGATTATCTGCCCATCGTGCGGATCGAACCGCAATATCCCCGGCGCGCCCAGGAACGCGGCATCGAGGGCGAAACCGTTGTGGAATTCACGGTGACGCGGCTTGGGACCGTTGAGGATTGCGTCGTTATTCAGGCCGAGCCGAAAGGGTATTTCGAGCGTGAATCCTGCAAGGCCGCGGAAAAATTCAAATATAAGCCCAAGGTCGTGAATGGCGAACCCATTGACGTAACCGGCGTTCAGACCATGTTTACTTTCAATATGGATCAGGGCCGTTGAATTCATCTGAAACGCATTGGCAGCCACACTGTTTAAAACTGGGAATAACAATGGTTATGAAATATCCGTCGAAAGTGACTTCCATTTGCCTGGCGCTGGCCGTGGCGGGCATCACCTATAGTTTGCATGTCTCTCCTTCCGGGCTGATCTCGGCCTTCGGTCCTGTTTATGCGCAGGATAAGGAAGAGGAGCAGCCGCGGCGCAGAACCCGTCAGGTGGAAACGCTGGGCCTCAAAGTGGTGGAGGCTCTGCAGGAAGCGCAGGCCGAAGTGGACCTGGATAATATGGCGGGCGCCCTTGAAATTATCAACGATCTGTTCAATGGCAAAAGACCGGTCATCAAGAATGATTTCGAGACATCGACCGTCTATAATTTCCGGGCCTATCTGCAGTATCAGACCGGAGACACGCCAGCCGCTATTAAATCCTATGAAACGATTCTGGGTCTGGAGAAAATCCAGCCGCAGGTGGAGATGAACACGCTCTATGCCCTTGCCCAGTTAAGTTTTACCACCGAAGAATATAAGAAATCCATTGGTTATCTTCAGCGCTGGTTTCGTCTGGCGGACTCGCCGGATACCGTCACCACGCCAACGGCCCTGCATTACGTCTTTCTGGGGCAGGCCTATTATTCCGATGGGGATTTTGACAACGCCATCCCGCAAATTCTGAAAGCCATCGAACTGGCGCAGACGGCGGGAGAGGAAGTCAAGGAAAACTGGTATGCTATTCTGCGGTCCATGTATTTCGAAAAGAAGGAAATGCAGAAGGTAAAGGAAATACTGGAAATTCTGGTCGTCGAATACCCGAAACCGGGTTACTGGTTGGAGCTTGCCCAGGTTTACGGCGAGCTGGAAGAAGACATGAAACAGCTTGCGGTGCTGGAAGTGGCCTATCATGCGGGCTATCTGGAGAGGCCGGCCCAGGTGAAACTGCTTGCTCAGATTTATATGTTTCAACGGGTGCCTTATAAAGCCTCCAAGGTCATGGCCAAGGCGCTTAAGGATGAATTCCTGGAAAAAAACGCCGATAATTATAAATTATACGCCGAAAGCCTCGTCATGGCGCAGGAGCTTGATGACTCGATCGATCCCTTAACCATCGCGGCTGATCTTGCCGAGGACGGCGATCTCTATATGCGGCTTGCCGGGGTTTATGCCGAGAAGGATAAATGGCAGGAATCCATCGACTCTGTTGACGCCGCCCTCAAAAAGGGCATTGACCGGGAAGACACCGCCCGCATGCTGCGCGGCACCGCCAATTTCAATCTGGAAAAATATGATGAGGCCATCGCGGATTTCCGTATCGCCGCCCGTGATGAGCGGAGCGCCAAGGATGCCCGGCAATGGATTAACTTTTTAACCAGAGAAAAAGACAGGCTGGCGAAACTGGCTCAGGCCGCCAAATAATACGCCGGGTCTGATAAGGGTTAAATTGAAAAGCGGCGCTTTATCGGCGCCGCTTTTTTGAAGGCCGCTCCCCAAAAGTCTCTCCTTTGAGCGGGGAAAGAGTTCTGAAAAAACTATTCGGTTTGTTCTACCACGTGGCGCATGAATGCCAGCGCCTCCGGGTCATCCCATTCGGCGGGACCGGTGATACGGCCGAGTTCACGTCCGCGCCGGTCAAGCAACAGCGTTGTCGGCAGACTGATGGCGCCCGCCGCGCGGGCCAGACTGTTTGATGGATCGGCAAGTGGCTGAAGGGTGTGAATCCCGAGATTTTTAAGATAGGGCTGAACCCGTTCCATCCCCTGGAGATCAATGGAAATCGCTAGAACTTCAAAATCATCGCCGCCTAGCTTTTCCTGCAGCCGGTCAAGTGCCGGCAGTTCATAAACGCAAGGCGCGCACCAGGTCGCCCAGAAATTTACCAGCAGTATTTTACCCTGATAATCATGAAGGGTAAGCGGCAGGCCCTGTTCATCCGAAAACTCAAATTCCGGCGCCAGTGGCCTTTGTTTATTTTCCTCAAATGCCGCCATTGAACCCGTCATAAACTGATCTAATCCGTCCAGGGATTGCGTATTTCCCAGCAATAAGTATGCTGCGGCAAAAGCGGCAGCGCCAAGGGATACAATAGCTGTGATGGCAGTCCGGCGCATTTTCTTCGTCCTGATTAGCTGAAGCGAGGTCATTTTATGTCCAGTGAAAGAAAAGACCACAAAAATCGGCCCGGCGCAGCATCAAACCGCCTGTGGGGCGGACGATTTGCCGCAACGCCATCGGAAATTATGCAGGCCATCAACGCTTCGATTTTTTTCGACAGCCGGTTTTATGCGCAGGATATCCGGGCGTCCATCGCTCATGTGAAAATGCTGGGAGACCGGAATATTGTGACGAAGGGCGAGACTAGAAAAATTGTCGGCGGCCTCAACAAAATCCGGCAGGAAATCGAAAAGGGCGACTTTTCCTTCGATCCGGCGCTCGAAGACATTCACATGCATGTGGAGGCGCGTCTGACCGAACTGATCGGCCCCAGCGCCGGAAAACTCCACACCGCGCGGTCGCGCAATGATCAGGCGGTGACCGATTTTCGGCTGTGGGTGCGGGACGCCATCGATAAAATCGACCCCGCTCTGCGGGATTTCCAGGAAGCCTTGCTTGATCAGGTGGCGACCCATGCCGAGACCATTCTACCCGGCTTTACTCATTTGCAGATTGCCCAGCCGGTGACCCTTGGCCACCATCTGATGGCTTATGTGGAGATGGCGGGCCGGGACCGAAGCCGCCTCCGGGATTGCCGGAAGCGGCTGAATGAATCCCCGCTGGGGGCTGCCGCGCTGGCCGGAACGCCTTATCCCATCGATCGCGGACAAACGGCGCAAATTCTGGGCTTTGACCGGCCCATGCGGAATTCCATGGATGCGGTTTCCGACCGGGATTTTGCTCTGGACTATCTTTCCGCGCTCGCCATTGCCGCAACCCATTTGTCGCGGCTGGCGGAGGAATTGATCCTCTGGGCGTCCGCCCCGTTCGGTTTTATCACCTTGAGCGACCGGCTCTCCACCGGCTCCTCCATCATGCCGCAAAAACGCAACCCGGATGCGGCGGAACTCACCCGCGCCAAGACCGGCCGCATCAATGGCGCCCTGATTGCCCTGCTGACAGTGATGAAAGGTCTGCCGCTGGCCTATTCCAAGGATATGCAGGAGGATAAGGAACCGGTCTTTGATGCGACGGACAGTATCGAACTGTGTCTTGCCGCCATGACAGCCATGATTGCAGATCTTAACGTCAATAAAGAGGCCATGCTGGACGCGGCCCGCGCCGGGTATTCGACGGCAACGGATTTGGCCGATTGGCTTGTCATTGAACTCGGCCTGCCCTTCCGCGAAGCTCATCACGTGACCGGCCGGATCGTCAAACGGGCGGAAGAACGGAACTGTCGGCTTGACGAGTTGCCGCTTTCCGAAATGCAGGCCGTTGACGGCAGCATTCATAAAGGTGTCTATTCGGTGCTGAGCGTGGAAAACTCGGTGAAAAGCCGTAGAAGCCTTGGCGGCACCGCGCCGGTTAAAGTCCGCGCCGCAGCCCGGACGGCACGAAAGGAATTTTTATGAGCAGAACGGTTGGCATCATGCTTTTTCTCGGCCTCCTCCTTGTTGGCGCCTGCGGCAAACGCGGCGATCTCAGGCCGCCTGCCGGTTATGAAGATCAGCAGCAGACGGAAGAAGAAAAGCAGCGCTGAAACATGGATCATTTTCAGTATAAAAACGGCATATTACATGCCGAAAACGTGTCTCTTGAGCGCATTGCCGCCGAGGTGGCGACCCCCGTTTATTGCTATTCCACCGCCACCCTGGAACGTCATTTCAAGGTCTTTTCCGGCGCCTTTGATTATGCGGACACGCTGATCTGCTTTGCAGTCAAAGCCAATTCGAATCTGGCGGTTCTCAAAACGCTGGGCCGGGCCGGCGCCGGCGCCGACGTGGTTAGCGAAGGCGAACTGCGCCGTGCCCTGGCCGCAGATATTCCGCCGGAACGGATCGTTTTCTCCGGAGTAGGGAAAACTGCGGCAGAAATGGATTTCGCCATGGAGGCCGGAATTCACCAGTTTAATGTGGAATCGGAAACCGAATTAAGAACACTGAACGGCGTTGCCGGATCGAAAGCGGTGAAAGCGCCGGTTTCCCTGCGCATCAATCCCGACATTGACGCGAAAACCCATGAAAAAATTTCCACCGGCAAGGCGGAAAATAAATTCGGCATTCCCTGGTCCCGCGCCATGGAAGCGTACCGGCTTGCCGCGTCGCTGCCGCATATAGACGTGGTCGGCGTTGATGTGCATATCGGATCGCAACTGACTGAACTGGCGCCCTTCCGCTCTGCATTTGAACGGGTGGTCGAGCTGGTCAAGTCGCTGCGGGCGGCAGGTCATTCCATTCAGCGCATTGACCTTGGCGGCGGTCTCGGTATTCCTTACACCGAGGGCGGCGAAGTGCCGCCCCTGCCGGCGGCTTATGGCGCCATGATTGTCGAGGTCGTGGGGAATCTCGGTTGTCAGCTGATTCTGGAGCCGGGCCGCCTGATTGCCGGCAATGCGGGAATTCTCCTCACCCGCATTCTCTATATCAAGGAGGGTGAAAACCGCCGCTTTGCCATTCTGGACGCGGCCATGAATGATCTCATGCGGCCCGCTGTTTATGACGCCTATCACGGCATTCTGCCTGTGGCGGAACCAAAACCCGACAGCCCCCGGGAGGAATATGACTTTGTCGGTCCGGTTTGTGAGACCGCGGATCTGTTCGCCAAAAGCCGCCCCGCGCCGCCGCTTCAGGAAGGGGATCTGATCGCGATAAAATCTGCAGGCGCTTACGGTGCGGTAATGTCTTCGACCTATAATACAAGATTGCTGGTACCCGAAACGCTGGTAAAGGGGGATCAATATTCAGTGATTCGCCCCCGGCAGAATTATGATATACTGTTGGGACTGGACAAAATACCGTCCTGGCTGGAATAATAGCAGCAATAAGAATAACTCCGGGGTTTACTGTTTGACGGAGATGATAAAAAAACAAACGAACGGCAGCGAGTTCGATCAAAAAACAGCCCGGCGCATCCGGCTAACGCGTTTTGTTGTATTTTTTGAACGGCTATGGCCATTGGTCTGGCCCGGCCTCGCCGCTCTCGGCCTCTATATTGCGGTCGCGCTTTTTGATCCATGGAGGGCTCTTTCCTTCTGGGTTCAATCCGCAGCCTTGCTGACTGTGATCATTATCGGCTATCTGTCGCTCCGCCGCTGCGTCGGGCAATTGCGCTGGCCGAGCATTGAAGATGCCAGCCGCAGACTGGAACGGCAAAACCATATCAGCCACAGGCCCCTTGATGCAGTGCAGGATAAGCCGGCCCAAAAGAGCCGCGGCGGAGCGGAAACCCTGTGGCGGCTGCATCAGAAAAGAATGGCGGCCAGCCTCGATCAACTGAAAGCCAAAGCCCCCAATACCCGCTTTTCCCTGATCGACCCCAGGGCTCTCCGCGCACTGATCCTGATCCTGCTGCTGGTCGGTTTTGTCCATGCGGGAGCGGACTGGAACCGGCGGCTTGATAACGCCTTCAGCCTTAATTTTGGCGGCAGCCCGGAACAGGTTGCTCTTGATATCTGGATCAGTCCGCCGGACTATACCAACCGCCAGCCCATTGCGCTGATCGCCAGGGAAGCCATCGGCAGGAAAAATGAAAACCCGGCGGCCCTGCAAATTATTGCCGGCAGTAAAATCACCGCCCGGCTGCAGGGGGGCTGGCGCACACCGGAATTGACGGTCGGCGGCAGCACGCTCGCCTTCAAGGAAATTGCCGATGAGATCTATGAGGTATCGGGGGAAATCCGGACCGGCGGCAGCCTCGAAATTTACCAGGGTTCCAGGCTGCGCGGGACCTGGCCCATCGAGATTGTGCCGGACAGTGCCCCGCAGGCGGAATTTTCACAAACCCCGGAAGCCACGGCACGGCATTCCCTTAGGGTCGATTACGTTATCCGGGATGACTTCGGTGTGACATCAACCCTGCTGTCGCTTAGCAAACCCGGGGCGGCAGCGGACACGCTGGAGATAGAATTGAGCGGCGCCCCGGGCGGCGAGGCCGTTAGCCGCACGGCCTATCAGGATTTAACTGCTCACCCCTGGGCCGGATGGACGGTCAATGCCGTTCTGACGGCAACCGATGCTCTTGGCCAAACGGGCCGAAGCGAGCAGATTCAGTTCAGCCTGCCGGAACGCAGCTTCACCCATCTGGTGGCCCGCAATATCATTAATATTCGAAAATCGCTTTTTGCCGATCCCGCCAACCGGAATGGCCCGGCGCGCCGGCTTCAGCTTCAGGCGCGGCGGCCGAATGACTTCAATGGCGATCTGACGGTGTTCGCCGCGATGCGGTCGGCTTACTGGCGGTTAAAGCGGGATGACGGGGAAGCAGCTCTCGGCGAAGTGACCGATCTTCTGTGGGATACGGCGCTGCGTCTCGAAGACGGCATGGTTTCGCTGGCCGAGCGGGATCTGCGCAATGCGCTCGAAGATTTATCAGAAGCGCTTGAGGATGGCGAAACCGACAGTGCTTTTGACGAACTGGCGAATGCTCTGGAGCAAAGCCTGCAGAATTTTCTTTCCGCCCAGATGGCAAACCGGCAATCGTCCGCACCGCCGCCTTCCGGCATGCCGCAGCAGAACAGCCAGGTTATCGGTTCCGATATGCTGCAGCAGATGATCCAGCAGATGCGCGATCTGGCGGCTGCCGGGGAAACTGAAGCGGCGATGGAAATGCTGAACACTTTACGCGAAATTATGGAAAATCTCGCCACCGGCAATGAGCCCATGAGCGCGGAAGATTACGAACGCATGATGGCCGCGTCCGAAGCGCTCGCCGGCCTGCAGCAATTACAGGAGGCCCAGCAGGAATTGATGAACCGCACGGCGCGGGAAAGCCTGTTGAACGCCATGCGCGAACAAATCGGTCAGCCGAAGCAGGGCATGCAGGGGCTGTCGCGGGAACAGGCGGATCTGCAGGAAGCCTTGAAAGGGCTGGCGGAAAAACTGGGGGAAGCCGGTATGGAGGGACCGGAAGAAATGGCGGAAGCCGGCAGCGCCATGCAGGGCGCCTCCACATCCCTTGGCAAAGGATCGGGCCGCCAGGCGGTGCGCGGCCAGGGCGAGGCGCTTGACGCATTGGGCCGTGCCCTATCGGAACTGGAAAGCGCGCTCAGCCAGAGCATGCAACAGAGCCAGGCCATGAGCCGCGGCATCGATCCTTTCGGGCGGTCTTCGCCATTTGGCCACGGCAATGTGGAACTTCCCTCCGCCTCCGAAAGGGAACGGGTCCGGCAAATCCTGCGGATGCTTCAGGAGCGGATCGGCGATCCGAACCGCCCGGAAGTTGAGCGGGAGTATCTCCGGCGGCTTCTCAAACGTTTTTAAGCGCTTTTTCCACCGTCCGCACCAGCGCCTCAATGGCAAACGGTTTTTCAATCACGTCATCGATCAGCATATCGAGATTGTGCGCCCGCTGTTTTTCGGCGCTGAAGCCGGTCATCATCAGGATCGGCAGGGCGGGAAAATCGACGCTGGCTTTAAGGGCCAAAGCAATGCCGTCCATCACCGGCATCACAATATCAGTCAGCAGAAGATCGTAGGGTTTTGTCTGCAAGAGCGCCAAAGCTTCGCCGCCATCGCAAGCGAGCGTCACTGTGTGGCCCCTGATTTCCAGAGCGCGGGAAACCAGCGCACGGACCGCTTCTTCATCATCCGCCACAAGAATTTCCGCCATTATTCCCTCTCCTCACTCAACTGACCGATATACGGCAATTCACGGTAACGATAGGCGTGATCCATGCCATAGCCCACAACAAAAATATCGGGACAGTCAAAACCGGCAAAATCCGGTTTTAAAACCGGTTGCCGTCGGAGCGATTTGTCCAGCAGAACACAGGTCGTCACACGGGCCGCGCCGCGCTTCAGAAAATAATTTTTTGCAAACAGGAGGGTTTTGCCGGTTTCCAGAATATCGTCGATAATCAGAACGTCCCGGCCCTTGATGGCGCCCCGCGCCTCGGCGGCCAGTTCGATAGCGCCGCGGCTTTGTGTGCCTCTGCCGTAACTGGACAGCGCGATGAAGTCCATTTCCAGCGCAATATTCCGTACGCTCAAGGCCCGCGCCAGATCCGCGCCGAACATAACAGCGCCGTTCAGAATAATTTCCGCAAGATAAGGCCCCTGCCCCTGTGCGGCTATCTGACCGGCGATATCGTCAACCCGGCCGCGAATCATTCCGGCGTCAAACAGCGGTTCAATATTTGATGCCATCATTGTTCCGCAGTCGGCCACAGCGGGGTCAGAACATATTCCGCAGTTTCGTCTGGCGGGTCGGCGACGTCGGTGCGAAATGTGATATTACCGCCCGGCGCCAGCATGCGCTGGCGGGTGCGGAAATGCCATTCATGGATTTCGTTGCCATTGGCGTCACGCAGAACCCCGCGAATTTCCGGCAGGCTGACCGTCACCGGACCTTGATTGCGGATAGCGCCTGTTATAGTGAGCACAACGGTGCCATTGGCAAAGACCGGTTCGCCGGAACTTTGCACCGAAACAAATTCAGACGGATGGGGCGGAGCGGCGTTTGTATCCTGCCCGTCATCCATCCCATCAGCCCCCATGCCCAGCAGGTCATAAAGTGTATTGCTGGGTGGCCACGCGGTGCGCAGGGAGTCTTCAAAAGCAAAAAATGCCGTGACTGTCAGCAGCAGAAAAATTGCCAGAGCGCCCCAGCCGATGATCAGCATTTTCCGCTCGTTCGAAGGCAAAACCGGCAAATTGGAACGGACCGCTCCGTTATCCCGGTCCCTTTGTTTTCGCCGCAAAAGAATGTCGTCAATGGCATCCTGTTTGGCTGTTGTTTCCGGGACCGGCTCTGCCACCGGTTCCATTTCATCCGGATTTGCCTCTTGTGCGGATTTGGCGCCGGCTATATCCTCTTCAGGCTCATCCGATCTTTCGTCTGGATTACTGTCCGGGCTCACTTCTTCCTCATGGGCTTCCGGCGCAAAGGCTGTCTCGGGAACAATCTCATGTTCCTCTTCCGGCGGCTCCGCATGCCAGACATGGCTGCATTTTGCACAGCGCACCCGTCGGCCTTCCGGCCCGATGGCCGCAGGCGGGACAACAAACCTGGTTGCGCAATTTGGACAGCCTAATATCATAATTTTCCGATGCCCGGACCCGTTATTTCCTTCCCCCAAGAGAAGAAAGCGGTAATTGCACCAAAAGTCTAGTATTTTCAAGGGCTGTAGATTATGGACGGCTGGCGAAAGCTATGCAATGTTAGCGCGGTCAGCATTCTATCCGGCCGGTAAAGGATTGGCAGACTTTGGTGCGATTCGAAAATGTAGGCATGCGCTATGGCATGGGGGGCGAGGTGTTGAAAGACATCAGCCTGACCCTTGAGCCCGGCTCGTTTCATTTTCTGACCGGCCCCAGCGGCGCCGGGAAATCCTCGCTTTTAAAGCTGCTTTATCTAGCGCACCGGCCGTCCCGCGGGCTGATCACCCTGTTCGGAAAAGACATTGTGACCGCACGGCGGGAAGAGCTGCCGGCTTTGCGTCGCCGCATCGGCGTGGTCTTTCAGGACTTTCGCCTGTTTGATCATATGACGGCGCTGGAAAATATCGCCATGCCCTTGAGAATTGCCGGCGACAAGGAACCGGCCATCCTGAAAAAATCCCGGGAACTTCTCGACTGGGTAGGGCTTTCAGATCGGATGAATGCCCGCCCGCCGACGCTTTCAGGTGGTGAAAAACAGCGGCTGGCCATTGCGCGGGCGGTGATTGCCCGGCCCGACCTTCTTCTGGCCGATGAGCCCACCGGCAATGTGGATGCGGATATGGCGCGGCGGCTGATGCATCTGTTTGTCGAACTGAACAAGATCGGCACCACCATGGTCATCGCGACCCATGACAGGGTTCTTGTTGATGCGGTGCGGGCGCCGGAATTAAGACTGCGGCGCGGTGAACTGGAACTGGGGCGAACTCCCGGCGGCATCCCGGTTGATCCCCTGACAAGGATGACTGCGCCATGACGCTGAAACCTGTCATCCAGTTTATCCCCAGGGGCCGGGAAACCGGCGGCCTTCTGGCCTGGGTGATTGCCGTGATGGTTTATCTGTGCGGGCTTTCGCTGGCCGGCGGCTTCGGCGTGAAAAACGCCTTTTCCGGCTGGACCGGAGAACTGACCCAGAGTCTCAGCATCCAGATATCCCATACGGATTCAGCGGAACGCGAGCGCCAGACAGGGGCGGCGCTTGTCTTGCTGGCGGACACGCCCGGCATTGCAGAAGCCCGCGCCATGACCAACCGCGAGCTTGCCGATCTGCTAGAGCCCTGGCTCGGCAGTGGCAACCTGACCGATGATTTGCCGGTTCCGGCGATGATTGATGTCACGCTTGCGCCCAATACCACAATCGATACCGGCGCACTGGCGGCCCATATCCGGACCGTGGCTCCTGATGCTAGGCTGGATGATCACCAGCAATGGATTGGCCGGCTGGTCGATCTTGCCGGCGCGGTGGAATGGACGGCCGCCGGTATTGTTCTGCTGATCGTGCTTTCAACCATTGCCGTTGTTATGCTGGGCACACAGGCGGGCCTTGCGGCGCACCGCGGCAGTATCGAAATCATGCATCTGATCGGCGCGGAAGATAAAACCATCTGGGCGGAATTCCGTTATCGTTTTATGATTCACGGATTAAAAGGCGGCGTAATTGGACTGGCGCTTGCCGCCGGCACCGTCTTGCTGCTGACAAAACTTGCCGGTAAGCTTGGCGACGGACTAATGCCGCAATTCAGGTTAGAGATATGGGAATGGGCGATTTTGGCGGCCCTGCCGCTGCTCGCCGCCCTGCTTGCCATATGGACGGCCCGGCTGACGGTAATGCGCGCCCTGTCAAAAATGATGTAGGAGTCCCGATGGTTTTTTCCATGCGCCGCAGAAGCGCTTTCAGGACCGGCGCAAAAGCTGTTTTAAAACGCCTGCCAAGGGCGTTTCTGGCACTCATTTTCATCTGGCTTGGCGGGCTGGTCTGGTTTGCCGGCACGCTGCCGCAGCCGGACAAGGAAGCGGACGCTACGGCCGATGGCATCGTGGTCCTGACCGGCGGACAGGGGCGTATTTCCGCCGGTCTGGCCGTGCTGGCGGCCCGGCGGGGCGGGCGGCTTCTGATTTCCGGGGTCAATCAGGAACTAGCCAATGACACCATTCGTCAGGCCATTGACGCTGATAACCCGCTCTTCGATTGCTGTATTGATTTCGGGCGGGAAGCCTTGAATACCCGCGGCAATGCAACCGAATCCGCCGCCTGGGCGGAGACGAACGGGTTCCAGTCTCTGCTGGTGATCACCACAGATTATCATATGCCGCGCAGCCTGATTGAATTTCAACAGGCCATGCCGGGCATCAGACTTTATGCAGAGCCGGTTCCGGAAGATGCCGGTTTATGGCCGCTGATCCGGGAATATAACAAGTATCTCATCAGTCTCCTTCGTGTACGCTTATTTTAGGGCAGGGCTCATTGCATCATGAAAATAAAGACCCTTTTTACCGTCGTTCTGATCGCAGCGCTGGCCTATAGCGGTTATTGGTATTATATCGCCCGCACCATCGAAGACCGGATGGCGCGGGTCAGCCATGATCTCAAGGCAAGCGGCTATGACCTGGATTATGAGGATGTTTCGGTTTCCGGCTATCCCTACCGCTTTGTCGTGGAGATGGGGGATGCCCGGCTGCAATCCAAGGGCCGGGATGGCATGCTGAGCGCAGAGACGCCGCTATTGCAGGCAATCACCCAGCCATGGAAGCCGGATCACTGGATCGTGATTGCGGAAAAAGCCCGCACCGATCTGGTCCTGAAACGCTCGGAAACTCTGGAAATTGTCAGCGAATCCTCCCTGATCCGCGGCAGTCTGGTTTTTATCGACGGCGCGCTCGCCCGCACAGGTATAGAAATGGAGAATGTCACCCTTTCTTCGCCCTCGCAATCCTTCCGCCCGATGGAAGTGGAAAAAATGGAAATTCATATCCGCCGGACCCATATTGAACGAGCGGACACTCCCTCGAAGGACGGGCTTTTTGAAGCGAAGATCGCCGATGTCGCGCTCACCCTCAGAAATGCCGTTATCAGCGGCGAGGGCTCGCCCGCCCTGGGTAAAAAAATAGCAAAATTCGATCTCGATACCACTCTCCGCGGCACCCGCCCGCTGGCCTGGTCGGCGGAGGAGCTGGCGGTCTGGCGCGACAGCGGCGGCACGCTGGACCTCAATCGGCTGGCGCTGGAATGGGGAAGGCTTTCTATCAAGGCCGATGGCGATTTTGCGCTCGACGAAGCCTTCCGGCTGCTCGGTGCTGTTACCTTGCATATCAAGGGGGCGGATGCGCTGATCGGCCATCTCGCCGCCAGGGATATGATTTCCGCAGAAAATGCCGTGATCGCCAGAGAGAGTCTTACTTTCATGCAGCTGGCGGCGGGCGGTGAGGATCAGCCGCTGGAGCTTCCCATTCTGATTCAGGACGGCGTCATTTCGGCCGGGCCCATCCCCATCGCCGAGATTGATCCGGTTATTCGGCCCCGTTAGGTTCTTTCTTGTCCGCGGGGCCATGGGGCCGGCCAAAGTCGGGAACGGCCGAATCCTGACCGGCATCGATGATGCTGCGGCGGATGGCGCGGGTCCGGGTAAAAAGCGCATGCAGCGCATCGCCGTCCTTCCAGCGGATGGCCCGCTGCAGCGCCGTCAGATCTTCACTGAAACGGCCCAGCATTTCCAGAACCGCATCGGCATTGTTTAAAAAGACATCCCGCCACATGGTGGGATTGGAGGCCGCGATCCGCGTAAAGTCGCGAAAGCCGCCGGCGGAATATTTAATGACTTCCGAATTGGTGACGGTTTCCAGATCGGACGCCGTCCCGACGATATTGTAGGCAATCAGATGGGGAACATGACTGGTGATGGCGAGCACCAGATCATGATGCCGGGGCGCCATAATTTCCACATCGCTGCCGACCGCCCGCCAGAAGTTAGAAAGTTTTTTCAGGGCTGCCGGATCCGTCCCTTCTGGCGGCGTCAGGATACACCAGCGGCCGTCAAACAGTTCGGCAAAGCCCGCCTCTGGCCCGGATTGTTCGGTGCCCGCCACCGGATGGCCGGGAATGAAATGAACACCGGCGGGAATATGTCCGGACACCGCCTTAATTACCGCCTCTTTGACCGACCCCACATCGGTCAGTATCGCGCCTTTTGAAAGCGCCGGCGCGATCAGTCCGGCAATGGTTTCATAAGCACCCACCGGCGCCGCCAGCACAACAAGATCGGCGTCTTGGACAGCAAGCGCCGGATCCGCTGTAACCTGGTCTGCCAGCCCCAATGCCGTTATTTTTTCAAGAGCGGTTTCTTTGTGATCGCATGCGGTTATTTCCTGCGCCAGCCCAAACCGCCGGATAGCGCGCGCCAGGGAAGAGCCGATCAGGCCAAACCCGATAACCGCAACTTTGTTAAAATGTGTATCCGTCATGATTCAAGCCCGGAAAGATAGGATTGCAGGGCGGTGATAACACCGCGATTTTCCTCTTCCGTACCCACCGTAAGCCGCAGGCAATGGCCGAGGCCCTGGCCGGGAAGCCAGCGTAAAATATAGCCCTTTTGTGTTAAATAATGATTGGCTTGTTCCGCACTGGCAGTGGAAACAGGCGTAAAATCGACCAGAATGAAATTGGTTTCGGTTTCGGGCGCCTGAAGACCCAGGGTCAAAGCCTGATCGCGCAGCCAGGTGCGCCAACAGATCGTATGGTCCCGGACCTTTTGCAGGAAAGCGTCATCCTGAAGCGCCGCCGCTCCGCTGCAAAGCGCCGGCGACGTCACGTTAAACGGCGAGCGCAGCCGGTCCATGGCATCAATTACCGCCGGACTGCCATAGCCCCAGCCAAGCCGCAACGCCGCCAAACCGTATAGTTTGGAAAAAGTCCGGGTCATCAGAACATTATCCGCGTCCCGCGCAAGCGCCAGGCCCGGTTCATAATCGTCCGCCGCCACGCATTCCGCATAGGCGGCATCCAGCACCAGAATAACATTTTTCGGCATAGCCGCATGCAGCCGCCGGATTTCGGCATCCGGAACATGGGTTCCGGTCGGATTGTTGGGATTGGCAAGATAGACGATCCGCGTCCTCTCCGTCACTGCAGCCAGAATAGCGTCCATATCGGCCCGATAATTTTGCTCCGGCACAGGAACGGGCCTGGCGCCAACACTCTTGGCGATGATGGGATACATCATAAAACCATATTCGGAATGAATGATCTCATCGCCGGGCCCGGCAAAGGCCCGGGCCACAAGATATAGAATTTCATCGGAGCCCGCACCGCATATGATCCGGGTCTGTTCAATCCCGTGCTTTTCCGCCAGTGCAGCGATCAGATCCCGGTGTGCGGCATCGGGATAGCGCCTGAGAAGCTGCGCTTGCTCCAGATAGGCGGCCAGGGCTTCGGGCGAAGGGCCAAAGGGAGATTCGTTGGAGGACAGCTTGACTGCTTTTTTAGCGGTGCCCGCCACCGTTTTTCCCGGTTCATAGCGCGGCAGATTTTTGATCCATTGATGGGGAATGGGGCCGGTCATCGCGCCTGTCCTGATTGCCTGTGCCGTTACTAGAGCACTTTGCGTTCAATTGGAACCATTTGAACGCAAAAGTCTCTAGTAATGGCGAGGCAGGGCAAAATCAAAGGAAAGATGCGTTATGCGGGGATGGCTGCAGCGGATACAGCTTTTTGTTTTACGCTCTTTTCACCCGGCGGCAGGGCGCGCATGCGCTTTTCCGCCCAGATAATCTGCACCCCGCCCAGTCCGGGCCACAGGGTGCGCCCGGTTTTTTCCAGCGACAGATAAGCCCGGCCCCGGCCCACACCTTTCGGCGGCGGCATATGAAGGGCGGTTCTGCATTCAACAATCGTATACAGGTTCCGGTCCAGCAAGGCCGTCAACTGATTGCGGCTGAACGGGCGGCCATGGCCAAAGGGCGTATGCTCGCTGCGCGCCCAGAATCCACTGCGGTTGGGCGCAATCAATATGATATGCCCGCCGGGTGATAATATCCGCCAGGCTTCCTGCAGCAGCGTCTCTCCCTGACTGGTGTGTTCCAGACAATGAACAATCAAAGCCCGGTCAAAACCTGAATTGGGAAACGGAAGCTGTCCTTCGTCCGCCAGCAGGGTGCAATTATCTTCCCCATGCGGCCAGGCCACCGCTCCCTGACGGGCCGGCATCAAAGCCGCGCGGCTGGCGGCCTGACCTTTGAAAACATCCAGAAAGGGAACCGCATAACCAATGCCGACTATATGCTCACCGGCCACATTGGGCCACAAATCCCGAATAGCGCGGGACAGAGCGATCGCCGCCAGGCGCCCGGCAGGACGCCGGTAAAAATCGATCATACCTTTCACATCCTGATACATGACGGCTTTCGTCTATAAGGCGGCCTTTAATACATATGCTGGCCGCCATTGATGGAAAGGGTGGAGCCGGTAATAAATCCGGCATTGTCAGTGATCAGAAAATGGACGCCGCGGGCAATTTCTTCCGCCTTGCCAAGACGTCCGACCGGAATTCTGGCGATAATCTTTTCAAGAACCGCATCGGGAACTGCGGCCACCATATCCGTGTCGATATAACCCGGGGCAATGGCATTAACGGTGATGCCGGACCGCGCGCCTTCCTGCGCCAGCGCCTTGGTAAAGCCGTGGATGCCGGACTTGGCTGCGGCGTAATTGACCTGTCCATATTGTCCGGCCTGCCCATTGATGGAACCGATATTGACGATGCGGCCAAAACCCGCTTCCTTCATGCCGGCGAAAACCGCTTTCGACATATTGAAGCAGGAACCGATATTGGTATCGATGACCTTCTGCCAGTCCTCCCGGCTCATTTTCAGAAGCGTCGCATCCCGGGTGATCCCCGCATTGTTGATCAGAATACCAACCGGACCCAGATCTTCGGCAACCTTTACGCACCCTGTATGGCAGGCCTCATAATCCGACACATCCCATTTATACGCCGGGATACCGGTCTCATCCGTAAAGGCTTTCGCCCGCTCGTCATTGCCTGCATAAACAGCGGCAACTTTATATCCGGCCTCTTTCAGCCTGACGGAGATGGCGGCGCCTATCCCTCTGGTTCCGCCGGTGACAATTGCAACGCGCTCCATAAACAATCCTTTCCCGATTTTATCGTTGATACCACGACCATAGCAAAAGCATCGCGCGCTTGAAATGATTCCTGTGATTAATTTTTTAAGAACCAGTCCGCCAGCGGCCGCCATAATCCCTGCCGCGCCCGGCTTCCCACAATCATACCAATATGACCGGACGGCGTTCTTAAAAGGTCCGCTTGAGGCAGCTGTCCGGCAAGAGCCAGAGCTGATTTTTCCGGCACTATCCTGTCTTTTTGAGGCACCGCCATAAAGACCGGGGTCCGAATGGCGGCCGGGTTGACGGTTTCTCCGTCAATTTTCCAGACACCCCTTCCCGGTTCATTTTTTAGATACCAGCCTTCGAGGCATTCCATGGCGACCTTGCCTGCCAGCGGCTCCCCGCTATTGGCCCAGTCCTCGACGGCCACAAACAGCCGGGCTTTCCTGTCATCCGGGTCAAGGCGGGAAAACTGGCGGAATTTTTTTTCTGTGCGGGATGGATCAAGGCTTGCAAAGAAAATCTGCAGGATATCGACCGGCACACAGCCGATTGTTTCGTAAATGGATTGAATGATAGGAACCAGCGGTTCAAGTTCAGGAAATTTCCGGCTTTTCCCCTCATGAAAATCCCAGGGCGTTGCCAGCAGGGCGAGTTTTCCGATGCCCGGCGGCTGCCGCGCCGCCAGCGCCAATGCCAGATTCCCCCCCATGCAATAGCCGATGACCGAGGGCGCCTTTCCGAATTTCTCTCGTATATGGGACAGAAAGCGCTCAAGCCGCAGCACATAGCCGGTCAGGCCGAAGTCCTGTTCCGCCTCCCCTACCCGGCCCCAATCGACAAGGTAAGGGCAAAGGCCCATACTTTTGATCCCCCGAATGAGACTGCGTTCCTCGGTCAGATCCAGGATATAGGCCGGATTGATCAAGGAGGGGACGATGAGAACCGGCAGGCCTTTTTCCGCATAGCGATAGAGCCGGGATGATCCGTCTTCGGCGGTGATTTCCGGTGCGCGCATTTTTCGATGATAGGGATGATTCTGGTAGGATTTGATGCCATCCATCATGTCCTGAATGCGGGCCGCACTCTGTTCGGCAACCGCTTTTTCAAATAACGGCCATGACGGGTCCGGGATCGCCTTCAGCAACCGCTCCGCCGCCGCCTTCAGGCCCGGATGCCAGTGGGCTTCCCCGCTTCTTACACCGGGCAAGGCCGCTGCCGCACTCATCCAGGTGGATAGCGCATTGGCCAGATGCAGGGGAAGCGGCCGCGGTCCGACCCGCTTGACGGTCCCATTGTCGGTCATCCGCGTTCCTCATCCAGGGTCTTTTCATTCCCGGCAGACCTGTCCTTTTCAGGCGCTGCAAGGTTTTCCGCCGCTTTCTGCATGGCCCATGCCGTCAGATTCCGCTGCCAGAGATCGAGAAACCGGGATGCCATACCGGTCATATCTTTGTTTTTCTCCATGGAAGGATTATATGATTTTGCAGGCCGGCCACCTAGCGGAAACCGTCGGACCTGCACAAATGACTTGCACTTTACCGGCAGGGCCGCAACTATAGCCCTGATGCCGCAGTGCAATATAGAGAGGCATAAGGATTGAGTCATGGCGAAGAAAAAAGACCGCATGGACGGCGAGCCGGTTGCCATCAAAAAATACGCCAACCGGCGGCTTTATCATACGGGCACATCCAGTTATGTGACGCTGGATCATCTTTGCCAGATGGTTAAAGACGGTGAGGATTTTGTCGTCAGGGATGCCCAAAGCGGCGAGGACATCACCCGTTCCGTCCTGACCCAGATTATTTTCGAGGAAGAGAGTAAAGGCCAAACCCTTTTGCCGGTCCCTTTTCTTCGGCAATTGATCGGTTTTTACGGCGATACGCTGGAAAGCGTGGTTCCCAATTACCTGCAGGCCACGATGGACGCTTTCGCCGAAAATCAGGACCAGTTGAAACGGTCTTATGGCGCCGCGTTCGATCCTGAACAATCCATTCAGGCTTTCACCAAACTGGCCGAACAGAATATGGCCATGTTCGAAAATGCCGCGAAAATGTTCTCGCCCTTTATGCCGGGAGGCAAAGGGGACGAGCGGGCGCCAGAAAAGAGTGGTGAAGGTGCTCAAATTCAGGCGTTGCAGGACCAGTTGGCAGCCCTTCAGGAACAGATAACCAGTTTAAGCAAAAAATAGCGGACTCTTTTCTTGTGCGGTAGACGGCAACGGGATAAGCGGGAGCAACATTTTGCTTTTGCACCGGAAATGCTCCCATGCCCGTCATTTTGCTAACCATCGTGATCGACCTGATCGGCTTCGGCATCATTATTCCGATCCTGCCCTTTCTGGTGCTGCAATTTGGCGGCGATCCGGTCGAGGGAACGCTGCTGCTTGCCGTCTATTCGGCTATGATGTTTCTGGGCGGCCCATTTTGGGGACGGCTGGCGGATAAAATCGGCCGGCGGCCTATTCTCATCGCCACCCTATTCGGGTCCGCCCTCGCCTATATTCTGTTTGCCTTCGCGGACAATTACTGGCTGCTGTTCCTGGCCCGCGCGGTTTCGGGGATCATGGCCGGTAATATTGTCATCGCCAACGCCATGATAGCCGATCTGACAACGCCGGAAAACCGCGCCCGCGGCATGGGGTATTTCGGCGCCGCCTTCGGGGTCGGGTTCGCCATCGGCCCTGGTTTGGGCGCCTTTCTCGCAGGGGATCCGGCGGCCCCTGATTTTATGCTGCCGGCCCTTGTCGCCGCCGGTCTTTCTTTGATCGCCGCGATATTTGCCGTCTTTTTTGTCAGAGAATCGAAACCGGCCGATGAACTGAGGGCGGATGGCACAAAAGTTCCGGCGGCGCACAAACCATTTGTTGAATTTATCAATTCCGGACCAAAGCTTTTTCTGTTTTCCCAGTTTTTGCTGCTGAATATTATCGGCAGCGGCATCTATGGGGTTTTCCCTTTCTGGGCCAATGCGGTTCTGGGCTGGGGCCATCTGAGTGTCGGGATTTTGAGTGCGGCTTTGGGTATTGTCACGGCCAGCGTTCAAACCCTGGCTATCGGTCCTTTGACTAAACGCTGGGGCGAGGCGCGGATTTTTTTGTTTTTTATCACCCTGACTCTGGCGGGCGCCTTGGTCATAAGCCTCACTCACACGGAATGGATTTTTGTGATCGCTTTCATTTTGCTGATTACTGGGATTGCCGCTGGCAACCCGGTGGTCACGACGATCCTGTCCCTCAGCACGCCGGCAAAAGATCAGGGAGCCGCCCTTGGCCTTGCCAATTCCGCCGGGGCGCTGGGCCGCATTATCGGACCTGTTTTTGCCGGCTACATATTTTTGGAACTGGGTGTCGACACGCCATTTCTGATCGGAGCCGGGCTCTGTCTTATATGCGTCACCTGGGCATCCGGACAGAAAACCGGATCTTAGGATGCGTTTTGCAGAGCGCCTATCCAGTCTGTTACATCGCCCATAATGCTGTTCATACTGCGGTTAAAGGCTGAAACAATCGCGTCCGCATTATTATTATCGGCCGAAACAGATGTCTGGAACGTGCGGGTGTCGATGATTTCCACCGGCGCGGTGCGGATCAGCATAACTGCGAAGCGAATATTGATTTTTGGCCGGGCGGGGTCCGGATAAAAGACCGCTTCAAAGTCCCGGACATCCATGCGCAGCCGGTATTCGGTAGGTAAATCGAGGGATTCAGCCCCAACAGCTGTAACCAGTCCGGAATTTTCCAGAGATTCCACAACGAAGCGGCGGATCATATCCGGCGCCCGGTCGCTCCATTGCGCCCCCGCGAGATATTCAAGTCTGTCCGCCTCCGGTTTGACGGCGATCCGCTCGCGCCGCAGGCTTTGCGCCATCGACGGCTCTTCAATAAAAACCATCCAGGGTATTTCGGCATTCTTCACTACAAGCCGCCGGTCTGGCGTCAATTCATAATAAACCGGCGCCTCCTCGCCCTGTCCGGGAAATTCAACCAGCGGCCCGCAGCCGGCAAGAGCAAATAAAAGCGCCAAAGATATCAGATGGGAAAGCGACGGTAATTTTCCGGCCATACTTTTTCTCTTTGTCATTTCGATTTATATTCCGGTTCCTTGCCGGGAAAAATGACCCCCGAAGGATTGTCTTCAAATTTTTCAGCCAAGCGGGACAACGCCAGCACCATGCGCCTGGCATCAAGTACAAGCCGGGAAACTTCCGGCAGGGTGCCGCTTGTGAAGGCAGAGACCGCGCCGCGGTTTTCGTTGACCGTCAATTGCAGTTCCTTCGACAACTGATCTAGGCTGGCGATCATTTCGCGGGACTCGGAAAGCAGTGTCTTTACGTCCTGGGTGATAAGTTTATCGGCACTGTCTGCGGTCCGGGTGAGGGTTTGCGCGGTCATACGAAAGTCCGTCAGCGCCTGGCGCAATTCTACAACCAGCGCGCCGATATCATCGGTTTTGTCCGCCAGTCCGCCGGTTAGCTCATTGGTGTTTCTGAGAATGCTAGCAATTTCCCCGCGGTTTTCCTCATTGAGCAGCGACTGGATATTTACCAGCGCAATCGCCGCCTGATTTATGAGGTCCGGCGCGCTGGTAAAAAGCTCCTGAAAGGTTGACGGTCTGGACTGGATCACCGGCCGTTCCTGACCCGGCCCTGCCACCAGGGGCGGACTTCCCGGCTGCCCCCCTTCAATCTGGACAAAGACGACCCCGGTCAGACCCTGCGTTTCCAGAACAGCCACCGTATCCGTCAGGATCGGGACTGTGCCGCCGATCCTGACGGTGACCTGGACCTTGCTGGGATCATTGGGGGCAATGCTGATACGCGTCACCTGGCCGACAGGAATGCCATTATAGCGGACATCTCCCCCCCGGTTGAGACCGGCGACCGATTCATCAAAATAGATGTCATATTCATGAAATTCAGCATCGATATCGACCTTGGCGAGCCAGATAACAAAGGCAAACAGTCCGATAACCGCCAGCAGCATAAAGCCGCCAATCAATAAATGATGCGCCCGTGTTTCCATCTATATTCCCAACATCGTCTTTATTCGCGCCCCCATGGTCTATGCCGCTGAAATCCCGGCGGCGCGGGACCGGGGACCATGAAAATACTCTTTTACCCATGGATGATTGATTTTTAACATATCATCCATAGTGCCGACCGCAATCACTTGTTTGTTGGCGAGCACGGCAATGCGGTCACACACTGTGCTTAGCGTATCGAGATCGTGGGTCACCAGAAATACGGTCAGCTTCATCGCTTTCTTCAATTCCACAATCACCCTGTCAAAAGAGGCGGCGCCAACGGGATCAAGACCAGCGGTCGGTTCATCAAGAAATAATAGCGCGGGGTCGAGCGCAAGGGCGCGGGCGAGACCGGCGCGCTTTCGCATGCCGCCCGAAAGCTCCGACGGATATTTTGGCCCGGCATCCGCCGGCAATCCAACCAGACTGATCTTGAAGGCGGCAATTTCATCCAGAAGCTTCTGCGGAATCCGGAAATGTTCCTTGAGCGGCACCTGGATATTCTGCGCGACTGTCAGCGAGCCGAAAAGCGCACCGTCCTGAAACAGAACCCCAAGCTTTTGCTGCAGGGTCTCTTCATCTTCCCCGGTTAGTCTGGACCGGTCTATGCCCAATATTTCAATATGGCCCTCGACCGGTTTAATAAGCCCGATTATGGTGCGCAACAGAACGGATTTGCCGGTGCCGGAGCCGCCGACAACACCGATAATTTCTCCTTGCCGGACATCCAGGTCCAAATCCTTGTGAATAACATTGAGACCGAACTGGGTCCGCAGCCCGCGAATCCGGATGGCCGGAATATCGTCCTGAGACAGCACGCCGGTTTCTTCTTTTATCATAGGCCGACCGTCGTGAAAAAAATGGCAAAAAAGGCGTTAAGAACGATGACCAGAAAAATGGAGTGAACGACGGAATTGGTGGTGTGCAAGCCCACACTTTCCGCGCTGCCCGAAACATTCAAGCCTTCAAAACAACCCGTAATAGCGATAACAATGGCAAAAAACGGTGCTTTGATCATGCCGACAGCAAATGTGGAAAAATCCGCGGCTTCCCGCAGGCGGGCCAGAAATGTACCGGGTGAGATATCAAGGGTTCCCCAGGCCATAAGGCCGCCGCCCAGCAATCCCATCAGGTCGGCGTAAAAAGTGAGAATCGGTAAAATCAGAATCAGCGCAATCAGACGGGGCAGCACCAATGTCTCCACCGGGTCGAGGCCAATCACTTCCATTGCATCCACTTCCTCACGCAATTTCATAGAGCCGATTTGAGCCGTGAATGCGCTGCCCGAACGTCCGGCGACAATGATCGCAGTCAACAAAATCCCTAATTCGCGGAGCTGTGAAAAAGCCAGCATATCAATCACATAGACGTCGGCGCCGAACTTCTGCAGTTGAATGGCTCCCTGATTGACAATCACGGCGCCAATCAGAAAGGAAATCAGGCCGACGATGGGGATCGCCTTCAACCCCACATGTTCCATCTGAAAAACAAGCGCCGTGAGGCGCAGCCGGCGCGGCTGCATAATTGTCCGTAAAAGACGCATCAGGACCAGCCCGAGAAAGGTCAGAAGCGCGCCAAAGCCCTCGACAATGGTGACGGTGGCGACACCAATCTCTTCCACCTGTTTGATCAGGGAATTTTTCCGGGGGGGTTCAATGGCGCAGGGTTCGTAATTTTCCTCGACCTGTTTCAAAAGCAGTCTTTGCTCGTCACTGATGCCGGAAAAGGAAACATTTACCCCTGACCGGTCGCACATGCTGATCATGTCAAAAAAAAGCAGCGCCCCGGCCGTGTCCATTTTATCGACGGCTTGAAGATCAAGTTCGACGGACCCGGTGTTGGGACTGCCCGCCTTTTCCACCTCTTCATATGCCCAATGCAGGCTCATCACATGCCACGGCCCGCCCGCTTTGATACAGGTAACGTCCGCCTTCCTCTCAACGCTGAGCCACGGTTTTTCCTGCGCAATGGTCGCCATATGTATTCCGGTCTGCAATTTTTCGAATACTAACGTGACGAACGCTAAATCAGAAAGGTATTTTTACGCACTTGCCCTTCTGGTCCAAAGATTGAAGAATAGAGCATGCTTGATCGGATTCTCTATCCCGCCCTTACGGCTTATGATGCCGGGTATCTTCAGACGCCGGACGGACACGAGATTTATTATGAACGTTCCGGCAACCGGCAGGGCAAACCGGCGCTTTTCCTGCATGGCGGGCCGGGCGGCGGGACCTCGCCTCTGCAGCGGCGCTTTTTCGACCCCGAAATCTATAACATAATTCTGTTTGACCAGCGGGGATGCGGCAAAAGCCGGCCCCATGCCTCGCTTGAAAATAATACGACCCGGCATTTGATCGACGATATCGAAGCGCTGCGCGGCCATCTGAATATTGACCGCTGGCAGATTTTTGGAGGCTCGTGGGGCTCGACGCTGGGCATCCTCTATGCGCAAGCGCATCCCGGGCGGGTGACGGAACTGATCCTGCGCGGCATTTTTCTGATGCGGCGGCAGGATATCGACTGGTATTACCGCTGCGGCGCCAGCCGCTTTTTTCCCGAAGCCTGGCAGGCATTCATTGCCCCGATCCCGGAGGAGGAGCGGGCGGATATGATTGCGGCTTATTACCGTCGTCTGACTGCGGATGACCCTGAAATTGTCGCCGCCGCCGCCCGGCCCTGGGCGATGTGGGAAGCGGACACTCTTGCCCTGCGGCCCGACAAAGGAGCGGCAGAGCAGATGAAAGCCCCGGCTTTCGCCAACGCCTTTGCCCGTATCGAGTGCCATTATTTTATCAATAAGGGCTTTTTGGAACGGGATAACCGGCTTCTGGAAGACGCACATAAAATCCGGGATATTCCAGCCGCGATCCTCCACGGCCGCTATGATGTGATCTGCCCGTCCGATTCAGCCTACCTGCTTCACAAAGCCCTGCCGCAATCCAGGCTTGAAATCATCGAAGCCTCCGGCCATTCCGCTTTCGAACCTGAAATTGCGCGGGCATTGGTGGCGGTGACGGACCGTTTCAAAAATCTTTGACCAGCAGTTTCTTACAGGCCTCTATGGCGCTTTTCATCAGCCTTTCTGTGTGCCGGACAAAATCCCCCGTCGCCGTCAGGGCGCTTGCCGTGCCAATTGCCGATGTAAAACCCTCGCGGTGCCAGATGCCGGGTTCGGGTAGGGTTGGCAGAATGTCCTGTTCCGGATAAGGCCAGGGGCTGACATAAAGATACGGTTCCTGATAATTGTCATCACCGGGTGAGAGCCCGGCGCCAATCGATCTTGCGTCCTCCCCGCCGCCTGGTTCCAGTTCAATCAATATGGCAATGTCAAAATGGTGAGGCCAGCACCGCACCGGCGACACCCCCTCCTGATTTTGGCGAATATCTTCCAGAAGCCCGGCAAAATAATCGAAATAGCGGCCAAGCTCCGTCAGCTCACCGGCCGATTTTCCGATCTGGTAGGCCGTCTGCCTTCCCGTTACATTGGCCGGCAATTCATAGGGCAGCTTGCGGAATAATTTCTCGGAATCCAGTTCAAGAAGCGACAGCTGGCCGTGCAAATACTGGCCGATGTCGCCATCATTCAAACCGTCCAACAACAAGGGGTCCGGGTCCTTTTCGTTATCCTGCCGGAGAGACAGCGAGAAATTATCAAAATTCAACCCCAGCCGGACATTGCCGGATTTTGCTGACGCTTTTCTGGTGACCAGCGCCCTGCGACCGGAATCCCATGCCAGCGCAGCATGGCTGTCGTCGCTTGCCGGATCAATATAGGCATACCCGAAACGGGCCAGCCACTGTGCCGCCTGATGAGCAAAGAGGCGCGCCTGGACAAGATCACCGGGATTGACCGCGCCTATTTTATTATGATCCTGCATGGGATGCTCCATCTGAAATTTCTTTCTCATTGCTTTTTTGCCGGGTGGGGCGATGACGCTCCGCCCCCTCAATCTGTTCAAAAATAACATCGGCAGAACGCAGGGCCTCCAGCAGCAATTGCAAAATAGCAAAAAGCACCGCCAGCACCGCGATAAATATCAAACTTACAATAATAACGGTCAGATCGGCCTGAAGCCAGATATCAAACACGGCCAGCGCCGCCCCGAGAGCAATCAGCGCAAGGGCGCTGTAAAGAGCGATGAAGGCCCTGCGAAACCGGAGTACGCGTCCTTTCATTATTTTGAGATAATTCTTGTTACACCCTATTTTCCCCTGGCTCACCAATTGGATCTGATTTTCCAGCTGCTGAAACCGGAAGGCGGAGGAAAGCACCAGCAGCGCGATCCCGGGGGCAACGAGAAAACCCAGCATGATATGCGTAAAATCAGGCATGGCGTGCGTCCTTTTCTAGACCAGTGAAACGTCTGTCATAAATTCTACAATCGCCGGGCCGTCATGCGCCAGAGCCGCCTTGACGGCGGCGTCGATATCCCGGGACTTTGTCACTTTCCAGCCCTGGCCGCCGCATATCTTGGCAAAGGCGGCAAAACTCGGATTATGAAGCGTGGTCTGCCAGACCGGCCATTCGCCTGCCATCTGCTCCTTTGAAATTTTCCCCAGTTCGCAATTATTCAGAAGAAAATGAGTGATGTTCATTTTATATTTAACCGCTGTCGTAAATTCCGCGAGATACTGGCCAAACCCGCCGTCACCGCTGACCGAGATGACCGGGCGGCCCTTATGCGGGCCTTCGGTCTGCGTTGCCGCCCACGCGCCCATGGCCGCCGGAAAGGAAAATCCGATTGAACCCAGATAACCCGACATCAGAACGGACTGACGCTGGCATTCAAAATAACGGCCAAAGGAATAGGTGTTGTTGCCGACGTCAACCGCAATGACCGCATCCTCAGGCACAAGCCGTGAAAGGGCATCGAAAATGATGGCGGAATTCAGTCCCTTGCCGCGGTCATCAGAAAGCCGGCTTTTCTTTTCACTGCGCCAAATCTTCCAGCGGCCGGCAAGTTCTTCGCGCTGATCAATCGCCGGAAGGTCTGCCGGCAAATTATCTTTTATCAGATCCGCAGTGACCCCGATTTCGCCCCAGACCGGCACAGTCACCGGATGGCCCTTGCCGAGATGATTGGGGTCGAAATCCACCTGGATGGTGGGTTTTTTAGGCTCGATTCCGGTATGGTTGGAGAAGGACGCCCCGAAAACGAGCTGCAAATCCGATTCATTCATGAACCAGCTTGCAATCGGCGTACCGGACCGGCCGAGCACGCCTGCGGCCAGCGGGTGGCTGTCCGGAATCTGGCCCTTGCCTTTAAATGTCGTGACAATGGGCGCCCGTAGTTTTTCAGCCAGCGCAATCACCTGATCCATGCGTTCCCGGGCGCCATAACCGACAATGATCAAAGGCCGTTTGGCTTTCTGGATCTGGACAATGGCTGCATTTACTGATTCTTTTGATGGCGCTATGCGGTTGTCGGGCATCCGCCCTTCAGGGCCGGTGGCTTTTGCCCCCTCGACCGCAGGAATAACCTGAATCTCGTCGGGAAAGATGAGGGAGGAAACCTGGCGGTTGGTGATTGCCTTTTTCAGCGCCAAAGTCATAAGTTCCGCGTGGCTGCTGTCATTCAACACTACATGATTAAAGTCGGATACCGGCGCAAAGGCCGCTTTCAGATCCGCCTCCTGGAACGCGCCGGGCCCCATAACCTGGGTATTTATCTGACCCGAAAGCGCCAGAAGGGGTGCCCGGTCAACCTTCGCATCCCAAAGCCCGGTCAAAAGATTGGTTGCCCCCGGCCCGGCAATGGAAAAACAGGCCGCGGGTTTTCCCGTCAGTTTGGCGTAGCCGGAACAGGCGAAAGACGCCGCGCCTTCGTGGCGGACGCCAATATAGGTCAGTTTACCCTTGGCTTCCTGGCGCCTGAGAGCTTCCGCAAGCCCAAGATTGGAATGGCCGACAATGCCAAAAACATGGGTGATGCCCCAGTTGACCATTGTTTCCGCCATGACATCGCTGATGGTCCGGGGGCTTTCCGGTTCCGGCTCGATGCCGACATAAATCCCGTCTTCGCGCACTTCGACCGGGAACATCTGCTGTCCGGCGTCTTCGTGCCCGCCCGGCGGCTTTCCGGTCAAGGGGTGAAAATCCCAGCCATGCCAGGGACAGCGCAGCCAGCATTCCTCATTTTCCCCTATTTCGATGGCTCCTTCACCCAGCGGGCCGCCCTGATGGGGGCAGTGATTGTCCATTGCCGCAAATTGGCCATCGAAATGGACCAGGGCAAGAAACTTCGTCCCGGCGGTGACAGTTATGACCCGCCCTTCACCCAGTTCATCGCGCGCGGCCACCCGAAACCATTCTTTTTTGTCCTCTGCCACGCATAGTTCCCTTTCTGTTTGTGATGCCGGCCTCAATCTATCGGCAAGCCTATCCTTTTTTTGATAAACTTGTCATCCCGGTTTATCGTGACAGTATAGTGAATGGTGGCGTGTGGCGAAGCAACCTGTTCTCCGTCCGTCTCGAAGAATGGAGGATTGAGCCTGAGGGTTTCTCTGATATAGTCTTCCGGAAATACCGGAGCGGGCATATGATCAGAGCCATCATCACGACCGGCGAAGACGATGCCGCCCGGCTTGTCGCGGCGATGTTGAGTGACACGCCCGTTATTGATGGTCTGAAGTCATTGACGGACGGCATTGGCGGCCGGGAAAAATAAGGAGCGGGTCCAGCGTATGCGGGAAAAGGAACTCAGGCTCGCCCTTGTCTGCTTTGGCGGCGTATCGCTTGCCGTTTACATGCACGGGGTTACCAAGGAAATCCAAAAGCTCGCCCGGGCATCCAAGATTTACCATGCCGCCCCTGACAGACCTCCCCGTGAAGGTTACGGGGAAATGAATGATGATCCGGCCCGCGAAACTGATACCGAGGCCGTCTATTTCGATTTTCTGCGCGAAATAGGGAAGTCTCTTGATTTTCGTATCATTGTCGACGTGGTCGCCGGGGCGTCCGCGGGGGGTATCAATGGTATTTTCCTGGCTAGGGCGCTGGCTCATGACCTTCCTCTCGACAGTCACCGGAAAATGTGGCTGGAGCGCGCCGACGTCCTGAAACTGATGGACCAGAACGCGATCGCAGGGCGCTGGAGCAAGATTTATATGCAGCCATTTTTATGGCTGATGAACTGGCGGCGTTTTGGCCGGGTTGCTCCCGATATCGAAACCCGCACAAAGCTTTCGATCTTTCTGCGCTCCCGCTGGTTCAAGCCGCCCTTTTCCGGCGATTATATGACAAAAATTTTGTTGGATGCCTGCGAAAGCATGGGCGAGGGCAGGACAGAGGCCTCCTCCCTTCTGCCTTCTGGTCAAAGGCTCGATCTTTTTGTCAGTGTGACGGATTTTTATGGTTATGGCGATTCCATCCCTCTGCATGATCCGCCAACCATCCGGGAGCGGGAACACCGTCATGTTCTGAAATTCGTCTATCGCAGACCGGCGGGGCAGGAGGCGCAAAGCGAGTTTAACCGCAATTATATACCTGGCCTGGTGTTTGCCGCCCGGGCAACCTCCTCCTTTCCCGGGGCTTTTCCGCCGGTACAGATATCAGAAATCGACCGGGTATTAAAAAAGCAGAATAAAAAATGGCCAACCCGGGAAGACTTCCTCGCCAGCAAGTTTGAGCCGCTGCATGCTGCGGGGGATAATCCACTCACCACCTCCTTTATCGACGGCAGTGTGGTCAATAACAAACCATTTGCCGAAGCCATAAGCGCGTTAAGCGGCCGCCCGGCGCATCGCGAGGTTGATCGCCGCATCGTCTATATTGATCCCAATCCTGACCGCAGCATTCCGAAGCCTGGGGCAAAACCGCCCGGTTTTTTTCGCACCCTTCGCGGCGCTCTTTCTGATATTCCCCGGAATGAGCCGATCCGCGACGAGCTTGCCTGGATCAACACTTTCAGCAACAGGGTCAGACGGGTGCGCCAGGTCTTCGAAAGCACCCGTCCGCATATTACGTCCCTGGTGCAGGGGTTGATTGATGCCGCCGATATGCGGGCGCCCAACCAGGACACTTTTAAAAAATGGCGCTCGGACGCCAACACCGCCGCGGCCCAGCAGGCCGGTTACGCCTATTCGAGCTATGTGCATCTCAAAATTATGGGGGTCCTGGAAAGCCTGACCAAGCTGATTGCCGACCAGTGCGGCTGTATCCATGATTTAAGCAGGCGGCGGGAACTCAGCATCATGCTGGAACAATGGGCGCATGATCAGGGAATACTCCCCGTCGGCAACGTGCCGGCCGATCACGAAATTATTGATCCTGACAAACAATTTCCCTGGGTGCGGTTTTTACGCAGCTTTGATGTGAATTTCCGTATTCGCCGGATCCGGCTGGTGATCCGCCGTCTCAACGAACTTTATCACGAAATCCCCGTTGGTGAAGCCTGCATCGTTGATTCCGATTGTCTGAATGAATTTAAAACGACCCTCTATGAAATCCTTGATCTGTTTGAGCAAAGATGGCGCCGCGATTTTCATCAGAAGGTCATCGGCGGCCTAGCGCAGGCATTGCTGGAAAATAAGGACCTCAGTGTTCTGAATGACCTTGTGGAAAAGACCGGAAACAATATGACTCTGAAAGAGCTGGACCTGAAGATCGATGAGATTTTCAGCGTCATGGCGCTTAATTATCTGCCCGAAGTAGCACGCAAGGAACTGATTCCGATTTATATCGGTTTCGCTTTTTTTGATGTTCTGACCTTTCCGACCATGCAGTGGGAGGAAGTCAGCGAGCTTGACGAAATCAATGTCGACCGTATCAGCCCTGAAGATGCCACCGCAATTCGTAAAGGCGGCGCGAAGGCGACATTGCGCGGCATCCGGCTCGGTCATTTTGGCGCTTTTTTCAGCCGGAAGGACCGGGAGAATGATTATCTTTGGGGGCGGCTGCATGCGACGGACCGGCTGGTGGATATCGTTATGAGTTCGGTCCGGGAAAAATCAGACGTCGATATTGACGTGGATAATTTCAAGAGGCGTCTCTTTCACGCCATTCTGGATACGGAAAAAGATCACCTCCCCAGTTGTGAGGGTTTGATCGCCTCCCTGCGCCGCGAAATCGGCGCAGCGTAACTTCTCCTGCCAGCCTCAGCAAGATGTCATCAATCGAAAAGACTGGATATACAAGATTTACGAGAGGGCTATGCCATGGTCCCGGATGAATTTGATAAACCGGGGGCCAAATTCTTCCCTCTTGGCTGCGCCGACGCCATAGATTTCGCCAAACTGATCGAGATCCGCGGGTTTGCGAACGGCCATATCCACCAGGCTTTTATCCGAAAAGATAATATAAGCGGGGACAGAGCGTTCCGATGCAATATCTCTGCGATATTCTTTGAGCGCCAGGAACAGGGCCTCGGCACTTTCCGGCATTGCCGCTGCCCGCTGCCTGCGTGACTTCTTCGGTTTAAGCGTCCCGGCTTTCTTTGAAAGAACGTCCGGGCGATAGCGAAAGTCTGCTTGGCCTTTCAGCAGATGGCGGCCCGGGTCCGTAATCTTCAGCGAGCCATATTCCATATCGGCAATGATAAATCCACGGGCCATGAGCTGCCTGGCAATGGACTTCCATTCATTAACGCCCAACGCGCTTCCAACGCCAAATGTGGGGAGAAGGTGATGCCGCAGCTGTTCCACCCGCGCGGTTTTACTGCCGCGGACAATATCGACAATATGACCGATCCCGAAATTCTGGCCGGTGCGGTAGATCGCCGAAAGAAGTTTTTGCGCCAGCTCCATCGCCTCGACCGTCTCATGCGGATGGTCACATAAATCGCACTTGCCGCAGGCCGTGAAACCCACTTCCTCACCGAAATAGCGCAGCAGGGAAACCCGCCGGCATTCCGGCGCTTCGCAAAAAGCCAGCAGAGCGTTCAGCCGCTGATGACCGCGCCTTTTATGACTTCCGGCGGCGTCTTCATTTTCGATAAACATGCGGCGCATGCGGATATCTTCCATGCCATAGAGCATGTGGGCGACGGCGGGCGCCCCGTCGCGGCCGGCGCGGCCGATTTCCTGATAATAGGCTTCCAGGGATGCCGGAAGGTCGGTGTGAAAGACAAAGCGGATATCCGCTTTGTCGATGCCCATGCCAAAAGCGATGGTCGCCACCATGATCAGGTCCGGCTCCGCCATGAAACGGTTGAGATGCTCTTCGCGCAGTCCGGCCGGCATCCCCGCATGATAGGTGAGGGCGTTATAGCCCGCTTCCGTCAGACTGCGCGCCGCTTCTTCGGTCTTTTTGCGGGACAGGCAATAAATGATGCCATTCTCCTGCCGCCGGTCTTTCAAAAACCTCAGTAACTGCTGCTTCCAGCCCCTTTTGATTTCCACATTCAGTGCAATATTGGGCCGGTCAAAACCCGTGAGGTAAGTCCGGACATTGTCCGAAAAAATCTTTTCACAGATTTGTTCGCGGGTCGCCTGATCCGCCGTTGCCGTTAACGCAATGATCGGGATATGCGGGAATCTTTTATGGAGCCCGGAAAGCGCCTCATATTCCGGGCGAAAAGCCGCCCCCCACTGGGAAATGCAATGCGCCTCATCAATGGCGAAGAGATCAACCTTGATATTCTCAACGGTTTCCATCATTTGCGCCGTCATCAGTTTTTCCGGCGACACATAAAGCAGCTTTAATACCCCTTCGCGTATCTTTCGCCAGATATCCTGATCATCTTCGAGCCTGTTATTGGAATTCAAGGTTGCCGCTTCGATGCCCAGTATGCGGAGCGCCTGCACCTGATTCTGCATCAGGGAAATCAGGGGCGATACAACGATGGTCAGGCCGCCGCCCATCAGGGCCGGCATCTGGAAACACAGCGATTTTCCCGCCCCGGTCGGCATGACCGCCAGGACATTCTTTCCGGCAGCAATATCCGTTATGATGTCGGCCTGCCGGCCCCGAAATTCTTCGTATCCGAACACGTCTTTCAAAAGCGTTTTTGCAGAATTCCGTCGCATTACCATTCCATCGGGCCCGACCCTCAATGCGAATATGATAGACGGCTTTTGCGGGAAGCTGTACCGGAAATATGATCGCAAATGTTTGGCGGATAGAGCGCCGAAATCATTCTTGCAAAAATTGCGGCTTTTATCTTTTGTTCCGCTATTATTGGTGACCTCAATCGGTCGCCGCAACGCTTATTGTTTGAACGAACGGAAGGAGCGTTTGCAAGATGACGAGAAGAGCACGGCGGGTTTTCACGCCGGATCGCGAAGAGGTTTCCCGTGGATTGGCGACCCGCATCAGCCGTGCCCCGTCCACGGTCGCCCGCGAGATCAAGCGTAATGGCGGGCGTGCACAGAGGCCGCTCGCATGATGTCCGCAATCGGCGATGAACGGGACGTAAACGTCGAATTTTATCGGGGAAGTTTCGGCTTGGATTGCTCAATTCCTGGCCGTTTTGAAATTGTTTCCCACCATTGAGAGAGTTTGGAATAGGACCTGAGGAGTTTCGCGCCTTCTGGCGCCATTTCGAAGTATGAAATCATAGGTCCCAGATGAATATCGGCCAGAGACAACTGACCTGTTTTCAGGAGCCCTTGCTCCGTGACCAGTTCATTTAGAGCAGCAAGCACTTTCGGAGAAGCATCTAACCCGCATGCCAGCTCTGACTGATCTGCTTCCAAACCGAATGCCTTTTTGAAAAAGCCATGACTTGATACCTGCCTGACCAATGGCCAATACGCATAGCTATCAATGATGTTGATGATTTGATCGGACCGGGCGCGCTCTTGAACATCTACTGGCTGGAGAGACGGCCCCGGAAAGGCTGAATCAAGAAATCGCGTAATGGCGCTTGTCTCATAGACCTGGAAGCCATTGTGAATAAGGAGAGGTACCTTTCCAAATGGGTGTGCCGGATGACCTGTCTCGGAAAAAGGGTTCACCTCGATGAGGCGATACTCCACACCTTTTTCGAACAACGCAAATCTAGCGATCCATGTGTAAACGCTATAGCAATATCCGTGCAATTCCGTTTCCGTCATGACGTTAGACTATAAACCTTACGAAAGTTTCGCAATGCCTCTTCTGACCGAGAGGATACGAAGCGAGCGACCGCTTGAGGCCGCCTTCTATATTGGAATATTCTAAAATACAGAATAATATATTTTCCTGCCAGAGAGCCCCTTTGATAAAACTCCGTTCGGGCTGGCCCGGTTGAAGCCCGGACAGGCCCGAGCGCGTCGAAGGGCCCGGGGCAAACGGTCATTTTTGTTTTGTGATCCCGTTAAGACCGGGTGAGGCTTGAAAAA
Source organism: Alphaproteobacteria bacterium (assembly GCA_021774625.1). GTDB lineage: Bacteria > Pseudomonadota > Alphaproteobacteria > Sphingomonadales > JAKSBY01 > JAJFIV01. The sequence continues at coordinate 88,364 of JAJFIV010000035.1, forward strand.
AAACCTCTTTAAACTTCAGGCCTGACGCCCCCGCCCAGCACGGTCTTATTTGATCTGCAGGCTTTCCAGATAACGGGTGATCGCACGAATACGCTGGTCCGCACTGCCTTTTTCCGGATTGCGGTCGGGCGTATCCCGGAAGCGGTAGCCCCAGACCGGCATTTCACGGGGGCCGTGGGTAGCGACATCGGCGCGGCCGTCAATGGCCGCCGACACAAGATCGCCCGGAAATTCCCCGCCGGCCTTTTTCTGCAGAATGGTCAAATCCGCAGGTTTACGGATCAGATAAGAAGCGAGAGGCCCGTTTCCGGCGGCATTGATTCCATGACAAACGGCACAGTGACGTTCAAAATCCGCGCGCCCCGCTTCGATTGTCTCATCCGCAGCCGCGAGGGTCGGCGAGAGAATAATTGTGGCGCTGAAAAGTGCAAGAAATGAAACTGAGCGCCGTAAGCGGCTGCCCGTCCGCATATTGTCCTCCCTTATTCAATAGACAACTCGACAGCCTGTTTTTACTCTCCAAGCCAGCGGCAGGCCTTGATCTGAAACAAGTATCTTACCTCTTAAGACCCGCCCAGCCCGCATCGGGCGTGAAGCGGCCGCCGTGTTTTTCTTCCAGTGATTTCAGGGCGTCAACCACATCGTCAATGCCGCGGGTTTGCGCATAATTCATCGGGCCGCCGCGGAAGGGCGCAAAACCGGTGGCAAAAATCATGCCGGCATCCACAAGATCGGCATCGCTGACAATCTCTTCCCTGAGGCAGGCGGCGCAGGTATTGAGAAGCGGCAGGATCAGCCGGTCGGCAATGGCGGGATCGACCTTGCTCTGCTCCTTGTTTTTCACCGGTTTGCCATTCTCGTAACTGTATAGTCCCTGGCCGGTCTTGCGGCCCAGATGGCCGTCCTCGACCTTCTTGGCGAACCAGCCGGGCATATCGGGCAGATCCTGTTCCAGATCCCGCTTCAACACGCCCGCCACATGCAGTGCGACGTCAAGGCCAACCTGATCGGCCAGTTCCACCGGTCCCATGGGCATGCCGAAGGCTTCGGCGGACGCATCAATGGCTTCAGGCGCCACCCCTTCATCCAGCAACACCATGGTTTCCATCAGATAGGGCATCAGCGCGCGGTTGACGAGAAAACCCGGCGCACTTTTGACCGGCAAGGGCAGCCGGTCGATTTTCGCGGAAAATCCCATCATTGCAGCCATAACGGCGGGATCAAGCGTATCATGCTCAATCACCTCGACCAGCATCATTTTCGGGACCGGATTAAAGAAATGGAGGCCGACAAACCGGTCAGGGCGCTTCAGGTCATCCCGCATATGTTCCAGCAGAATGCTCGACGTATTTGTGGCGAGGATGGCGCTGTCCTTCATTCTGGCTTCGACATCCGAAAAAACGGCGTGCTTGATCTTCAAATCCTCGGGCACGGCTTCAATGATCAGATCCGCCTGGGCAATGCCATTTCCTTTGATGTCAGGCACAAGACGGTCCCAGGCCGCTTTGGCAAGCCGGCCATTGTCGCGGAATTTCTGCCGGAAAAGCTTTTCCGCGCGCTTCATGGCCGGGGCGATATATTTTGCTTCCCGGTCCTGCAGGGTCACTTCAAAACCCTTAAAGGCGCACCAGGCGGCAATGTCGCCGCCCATGGTGCCGGCGCCAATGACATGCACGTGGGAGATGGCCGCCTTGCTGTCCTTTCCCAATCCCTTCAGACGGTCACGCAGAAAAAAGACGCGGATCAGGTTTTTCGCCGTATCGCTGCCCAAAAGCCCGGCAAAATAAGCAGGCTCCTTCTCCAGCATCTGACTTTTGCTGCCACCATATTTACACCAGAGATCAATCAGTTTGAAAGGCGCCGGATAATGGTCTTTCCGGACCTTTAAGGCGGTCTTCTGCTCCATTTTTCCCGCCAGAAAACGCCGGACCGGCCCCCAGTTCATCAGGGAAATTTTTTTACCGGCACGCCGGGTTTTCAGCTTCCCCTCGACCGCCGCCCCGACCGCCGCTGCAAAAAGCCGTTCTTCCCCTACATAGTCTACCAGTCCAAGCGCTTTTGCCTTTTTCGACCGCTGCGCGCGGCCCGTCAGCATCATGGTCATGGCGTCGACCGGCGGGATCAGCCGCGTCAGCCGCGCCGTGCCGCCAAGCCCGGGATGAAGACCCAAAAGAACTTCCGGCAGGCCAAGCTGGGAATCGGACCGCGCAATGCGATAATCGCAGCACAGAGCCAGCTCAAGCCCGCCCCCCAGGCAAAAGCCGTGAATGAGCGCAATGGTGGTGCATTTCAGCCCCTCCAGCCGGTTAAACAGGCTGTGCCCGCGGCGCACCACGTCTTCGGTGTCTTCCCCTTCGCCATAGCCGGTAAATTCGCTGATTTCCGCTCCGGCAATAAAACCGTTTTTCTTGAGCGAGCGGATGACAAGCGCCCTGGGCGGTTCCGCCTCGATATTCTGCAAAATCTGATCCAGCTCCGCCATGACATCGGCTGAGAGCGTATTGGTGCTGGCATCCGCCTTGTCAAACAGCAGCCATTCAACGCCGCCGGGATCGCGCCGGCGTTTCCAATGCCGCCATTTTCCCGCTACAGGGACAGTATCGCTACCGGTTTCAAGCTGCTCTTGAGCAAATTTTGTAGTGGTATGCATGGTCATGTCCCGCTCCCCTATGCCGTTTCCAGGAGCATGGAACCACCCATGCCGCCGCCGATACAAGCCGTTGCAACGCCGCGCTTTGCGTCATTCCGCCTTAAAACATGCAACAAATGCAAAACAATGCGGGTGCCGCTGGTGCCCACAGGATGGCCGAGACTGATGGCTCCGCCATCCACATTCAGCCGGTCCTGGGAAGGGGCGCCAAAAGCGCCGTCCAGTCCAAGGATGGATTTGCAGAAATCCTCATCCCGCCAGGCAGCAAGGCAGGAAAGAATCTGGGCGCCAAAGGCTTCGTTGATTTCCCAATAATCAATGTCGGTCATGTCCAGATCATTGCGGACCATCATGGCCGTGGAGGACAGAACCGGCCCCAGCCCCATAATTTTGGGGTCCAGCGAAGCCCACTGGCTGTCAATAATCCGTCCCAGAACCTTAAGGCCGTATTTTTTTATCGCCTTTTCGGAAGCCACTATTACCCAGCTTGCCCCGTCGGTGATTTGCGAACTGTTGCCGGCAGTGACCTTGCCAAAAGGCGGTTCGAAAGCGGGCCGGAGTTTCGCCAGCTGCTCTACCGAATTATCGGGGCGGACGCCATCGTCATGATCGTAGGCGCGGCCATCCCGCGCGATCATGATTTCCAGCTCCTCCAGATGTCCGTTTGCATGAGCGGCCGCAAGCCTCTTATGGCTTTCCACCGCATATTCATCTGCCGCCAGCCGGGAAATGCCAAATTGATGGGCAAGCACTTCCGCGGTCTGGCCCATATTCAGTTCCACCACAGGGTCGGTGAGACCCCGGAGCAGGCCGAACGAGGGTGAAAAATGGCCGGGCCGCAATCTTGCCACCAGTTTAGCCTTGGCGCCCAGCGTTTTTGCGCTATTCCAGTCCGCAAGCCAATCCACCATAATTGGGCGGAAAAGGATAGGCGAATGGCTTAAGGCCTCGGTCCCGCCTGCAAGAATCAGATCGGCGTGACCCCCCTGGATGGCGCGGAACGCGCTGTCGATGGACTGCATGCCGGACGCGCAGTTGCGCTGGACGGTCCAGCCCGATGTCCCGGTATCAAGGCCAAGCCGTAAAACGGCCACCCGTCCCGGATTGACCTCATCCGGGTGAACATTGACGCAGCCCAGAATCACATCGTCAAAGGCATTTGGCGGGATGGGCTGGCGCAATAATAACGGCCGGCCGGCCTGTACCGCAAGATCGACGGGGGTGAAGGGTCCGGGTCTGCCCCGCGCCTTGATGAAAGGTGTCCGTGCGCCGTCCACAATATAGACGGGCCGATCCGCAGTTTGGCGTTGTTGCTCGGTAATGGCGGCTCTCCTTAACCTCGGTTGGGTCCGGTTAATTCTTCAGGGGCAAAGTCATCGACGTCAATCACGGCTTTGACAAGATCTCTGGTTTCCTTTAGCGCCGCCGCCTCATCGGGGGTAAGGATAGAGGCTTTTACGGCCTGATCAAGGTCGGTCATTTTCGCGTCTTTCAGGCGCCGCTGGATATCTGCCGCGGCGGCTACCCTCTCGAAGGCCCGGTCAAGCTCTGCAATCGGATCCTTGCCTTCCCCCAGATAAATACCCGATGTCAGCCTGTCCCTGGTAGCCGAAGGCTCAATCAGAAGATCGGCACAGGCCTGTGACAGTTCGTCGGATGCCGGGCGGCGGTGGCGGCTTAATGGAAAGACCACAAGCCGCATCAGGAAGGCCATGAAACGGGACGGATAATTCTGTAACACCTGATCCAGGCTTTCCTGGATATTATAAAAACCGACCACACAGCACCATTTAACCAGCGGCAGATCCTCTTCCGGCCGACCATCATCCTCAAAGCGTTTCAAAACACAGCTTAAGAGATAAAGCGCGCTCAGGATATCGCCGAGGCGGCCCGAAAGCATTTCCTTGCGTTTCAGCGCGCCGCCAAGATTGATGAGAATAAATTCACTGATAAAGGCCAGAGATGCGGCATAACGGCTGATCTGGCGATAGTATTTTTCCGTATACCCGGCCTTGGGAGAACCGGCAAACCGGCCGCCGGTCAGATTATGCCAGAACGCCCGGAAGAAGGTGGCGATCTGAAACCCCATATGCTTGAAAAAGACGGCGTCGAAATCCTTTACGCCTTGTTTGCGGTCCGGGTTTTGCGCGGCGAAAATTTCCTTCAGCAGATAAGGGTGGCAGCGGATGGCTCCCTGGCCGAAGATAATCAGGCTGCGGGTCAGGATATTGGCCCCCTCAACGGTGATGCCCACCGGGATCGCCCGATAGGCGTTGCCAAGATAATTGCGCGGTCCGTCGATAATGCCCTTCCCGGCATGGATATCCATGGCGTCGTTGATGGCCTGGCGCATGCCTTCGGTGGCGTGATATTTCAAAATAGCCGACATCACCGCCGGTTTGCCGCCCTGATCGATCACCGCCGTGGTAATGCGTTTGCCGGATTCGATCAGATAGGCCTGGCCGGCAATCCGGGCCAATGCCTCCTGCACCCCTTCGAATTTGCCGATGGGGACGTTAAATTGCTCCCGCACCCGCGCATAGGCGCCGGTGGTCCGCGCGGCCAATTTTGCGGCGCCGGTGCTGAGGGAAGGCAGCGACACCGCACGGCCCGCCGACAGCGCCGTCATCAGCATTTTCCAGCCGGTTCCGACCTGCTTTTGCCCGCCGATCACCCAGTCCATGGGAATAAAAACATCGTCACCCGAATTGGGCCCGTTTTGAAATACCTGAAAGGCGGGATAATGACGGCGCCCGATATTGACACCCGGCGTATCGGTGGGAACAAGCGCCACCGTAATGCCGACATAGTCCTTTTCTCCCAGAATATGATCGGGGTCGTATAATTTAAAGGCAAGCCCAAGGAGCGTGGAGACCGGCCCGAGCGTAATATACCGCTTTTGCCATGTGACCCGCATTCCGAGCGTTTTTTTGCCGTCAACATCCTGATAGCAAACAATCCCGCGGTCTTTCATCGCGGCAGCATCCGATCCGGCTTCCGGGCTTGTCAGGCCGAAACACGGAACCTCTTTCCCGCTCGCTAGACGTGGCAGATAATAGTCTTTCTGCTCGTCCGTTCCATAATGCAGCAGCAGTTCGCCCGGCCCCAGGGAATTTGGCACCATGACCGTGACCGCAGCAGCGATGGAGCGGGTGGCAATCTTGGTCACGACGGCAGAATGGGCGGTTGCGGAAAATTCCAGGCCGCCATAGGCCTTGGGAATGATCATGCCAAAAAAGCCCTTTTCCCTCAGGAAACTCCAGACTTCAGGCGGTAATTTCTTTATTTTGAAATTGATGGCCCAGTCATCGAGCATACGGCAAAGCTCTTCCACCGGACCATCGACAAAGGCCTGTTCCTCTTCGGTCAGCACATTGGTCGGCAGTGCGGACAACCTCGCCCAGTCGGGTTTGCCGGAAAAAAGCTCGGCATCCCACCAGACCGTTCCGGCTTCCAGCGCTTCCCGTTCGGTATCGGACAAAGGCGGCAGAACGCCCCGCACCCAGTTGAGAAGCGGGCCGGTAATCAGGGCCTGACGAATAGCAATCAATGGATTGGTCACCGGTGGTGTCCTTTCAATGGGGGAACAGGGGCCCGTTCCTGAATAACTGAATGCAACCGAAACCCGCAACACAAATTGTATATGCAGAACTTTATACGCTAACCGCCCCTATATGAAGAGCAGATATTTTCGATCATTAAAAGTAAAAATAATTTTATGAAGGAAGAAACGGCTTTTTTGCCTTTACAATTCTTGCCGGAACGCCCACCGCGGTGCAATCGTCCGGTATATCCGTCATGACCACCGCATTGGCCCCAATCTTGACCCGGCTGCCGATCCGGACATTGCGGATTATCTTTGCGCCGGGGCCAAAATAGACATTGTCGCCAATCCCCTTACAGCCGTAGCTGACAACAACGCCGTGCTGAAAATAAACGTTCCGGCCGATGGTGCAGCAGGGTAAATAAACGCCGCCCCACGTATGAACAACCAGCCCCGGGCCGATTTTCGCCGCCGTTGGAATATTAATGCCGGTGATAAAACTGAAAATAAATTTAAGCGGATAATATATCATCAACAGCAGGTGCTTAATAACCGGAACAGGTAAAATATAAGCGAAATGACCGAAACGATAAAACAGAACAGCCAAAGTCCCGGCATGGGTAAAGGGCGCGAAAAACCCAAGCACACCTTTTTGCCCGGCATGATTTTTTTGCCGGGCCCGGATAATATCCATGCGGATATTGTCTAGCATTGCCCCCTGCTCCAAAGACACCGGCACCTGTCTATGTTACCTAGACATTCCCTGAGCGCGCCTATAAAAGAAAAATAATACCATATTTTTTGCTGTTTGTGCAATAAACGTGTTTTCCTTGCCGTCAGGGAGCGGAAAACCGGATTTATTTTTCTATTTCCACCGAGCGATTCAGGATCAGTTTTCGAGCAGATTTTCAACCGATCGCAAGCTGAGGGCATAAATCGTGAAAGTGGGGTTGACCCCGCCGCCTGTCGGGAACAGGCCCGATCCGGTGATAACAAGATTCGTCATACCATGCACGCGGCCGTAGGAATCAGTAATGGAAGTTGCGGGGCTATCCCCCATGGGGGTGCCGCCCAGCATATGGGCCGAGGCCAGCGGACCGGTCCAGATATCTTGTGCTCCTGCCGCTTCAAAAACACGCCGGCCCTCATCCACCATATGCCGCCACAAGGCCTGGCTGTTTTCGGAAAAACTGTGAATCAGGGTTGGTGTGCGGGCGCCGAACCGGTCTTTCCTGTCCGTCAGCGCAATCCGGTTTTCAGGGTCCGGCAGTTCTTCACCCATCGAAATCATATGGCCGAGATGCCTGGCGGCGCGTTCCATGAAATCCCTCAGGGCGGGGCCGTATAAGTCCACCCGGCTGGTGGCGATGCCTAGCAGATCATTGGGTTTGATGGCCGGGGCAATCAGCCACTGATAGGAACCATAGGGACCGCCGTCCCGCACTTTGTCATACCCATCCCGGCTGGTGAGCTGCGCCCCGGTGACACCCATGTGATTTTCCGTTTCCTCGCGGAACAGGCCATAGGTGAGAGAGACGATATGGGTCATGAAATTCCGGCCAACGAGACCCCGGTCATTGGCGATGCCATAGGGGTAAAAATCAGAAACCGAATTCAACAGGATTACCGGATTCTGTACGACGGAAGCCGCCAGAATCACAAGACCGGCATGAATTTCATGCCGGTTGCCGCCGCTGTCATAATATTCCACCCCCTTCGCGCGGTCTTTTTTGTCAAGCAGCACCCGGGTGACATGGCTGTAGGCTCTGAATTCCGCACCATGTTCCTCGGCCATTGGCATATCGGAAACCAGAGGGTTCCAGAGCGCATAGATGGGGCAGCCGGAATCACACCAGCCGTCATACAGGCAGGCGGGACGGCCATTATAGTCTTCAGACAAAATCGCCATCGGCATGGGCGCCGTATTCATGCCGAGCGCATCAAAACCCCGCCTGATCAGCTTCGCCTGATTGAATTGCCGGAGCGGCGGCAGGGGGTAAGGCGCTTTCTTCCCGCCCCAGATTTCGAGACGCGCATCGCCAGAGAGGCCAACTTCCTGCTGGATCCGGTCATAATAGGGCCGAAGATCATCATATGCGATCGGCCAGTCCGCGCCTTTGCCGTACAGGCTTTGCGACTTGAAATCCTCGGGATGCATACGCGGCCAGGTGCCGTAATGATGAAGCGCCGCGCCGCCAAATCCCCAGCCCGCATTAAAGCCGTAACCGAAGGGGTGACTGCCGCCGGACGTAACCGGGGGCCCGCCCCAGCGCAGCCGCCGCGACCAGATTTGCGAACTGGTCAAATCGCCCATGGTCCAGGGCGGCCCGGCTTCCAGCACAATGACTTTTTTTCCGGCTTTGGCAAGGCGCGCCGCATAAAAAGCCCCCGCAGCCCCGGCGCCGGCAATCACCACATCTGCCGTCACTAAAGTCTGTCCGGGGCTCACCATTTTGTTTCCGGTTCCAGATGCGCCATATAGGGGATATCCAGATTTTTGAAGCCGTCTACAGTGCCATAGACCACATCCACCGCATCGGCCCGGGCGACAAAATAAAAGAAAGGCGATGGCGGCCCCTGCCAGCCGGGGGGATTTGTGCCGGCGATTTCGCCAATCAGCCCATGGGCCTCATTGGCACCCAAGTCGTAAAAGGCTGCATTTTGGCTCTGTCTGGAGTAAGTGTCCAGCCCCGCCAATCCGGCCCGGTAAAAATCTGCATAAGGCGGCGGCACATCCATATAGCGCAGGAACAGAAGACTGTTGGCAGGATCAGCGGAAATCTGCTGATCGACAAAATGGGCAAGACCGGCTTCTTTCGCACCGGGCAGCAAAGCCTCGCCAAAGGCCTCCAGAAGCAGCGCCTCTTCATTTGTCAAAGTCTGATAGGGAATGCCCGCAGCCCGGGCGGCAGCAGGTCTCAACAACTGAACCACACTGCCGGTCTTGAACGCCAGCAGCCCCAGCGTCCCGGCTTTCAGAATTTCCCGGCGATTGGGTCCGCACTTTCGCACTAGACCGGCTTCCTGATGCCGCGTTCTTCCAGGATCGGTATCACCGTATCGCGGAAATAAGGGAATTCCTCGGCATAGTCGACAAAGGCCAGCGCAGTGCCGCCGAAGCCCGCGTCATGAATTTTCTGGATGCCATCGGCAACAACATCCGGCGTGCCCACCAGGGGAAAGCCGCCATGACCCGCCGCAAACCGGTCGCGGATCAGTTTCAGGAGATCATGGGGGAAGGACTGGGCATGGGCGAATTGCAAACGGATCAGATTATCCACCGCCGCCCAGTCGGCGTGGGTCTGGGCATAATGCCGGTGATAATCGTCGGCCTCTTTCTGGGTCGGACGGCAGACCACATAGGTGAAGGTCAGGACATCCACCTCCCGGCCCTGATCCTGCGCCTGCTGCCTCAGCTCGGCTACTTCGTCCCTGGACCGCGCCAGATCTATGGCGGGGGTGAATAGAAAATTGGCATTTCTTGTCGCAAATTCCCGGCCCTGTTTCGACCCCGCCGCATTGACAATAGGCGGGATGCCGTTGACCGGATGGGGCAGGCTGTAAACATTCTTCAGATTAAAATATTTGCCGGACCAGTCGAAGGCTTTCTCCTCCGTCCACAGTTTTCTCACCACATCGAACCATTCCTGGCCGTATCCGTAGCGGGTTTCGTGATCGTCCGGCAGCTGGACCCCCATGGCGTCATATTCCGGCTTGTTCCAGCCGCACACCACATTGAGCCCGGCCCGGCCACCACTGATATGATCAATGGTCGCGATCTGTTTTGCCGCGACCACCGGGTGATTAAACGCCGTATGCAGAGTGGAAATCACATTGATGCGGCTGGTCGCCGCCAGCAGACCGGCCGCCCAGGCGATGGTTTCCAGAACATGGCTGTGAAAATCCGTTTCGCCGCCATAACCAACCCAGCGGGCGATGGGCAGCAGATAATCCAGTCCCGCTTCATCGGTCAGCTTTGCGAGGCGCAGATTATTCCGCCAGGAACCGTCCCAGCGTTCCGCCACCTTGGTCACCGCCATGCCGCTGGAACAGTTGGGGGCGAAGATACCGAGCTTGAACTGCTCTTTATCAAACATCAGATTGGTTTTGGACATACAGCCTCCCATCTATTTGTTACACTTCATATTAAAGTATAATTTTACATATAAAATTATATAATAAAAGACTGTTTTTTTAAATGGGTTTTATCATAAATTGAACAGGAGTGAGTGATCTGATACCTATGAAAGCGGAGAAATCATTATGAATAAGGATGGGGTAATGACACGGGCACCAGCAAGCCGCCGCCGCGAAGATTCTAAAGATGCAAAACAATATGATGGTCTTGACCGCCGCTGGCATCTGGCGTCGAACGATCACGAAATTGCCGTGGCTGAATTCGAATATTCCCTGATCCGCACCTTTGAGGCCTTCGGCCACTGGCAGACCGAATGCCTCGCCGCCGTCACCGGGATGGATATGAATGGCAGCGACAATGCGATTTTGCATGTGATCCGCATGAAGGACCGGCCCAAGGGACTGAAGGAAATCGGCCGCCTGATGAACCGGGATGATTTCCCCAATATTCAATATTCCATCCGCAAGCTTTTAAAGACAAATCTCATTGAAAAAATAGGTTCGGCGGCAAAACGCAAGGGCGTCACCTATCAGGCGACGGCGAAAGGCCGGAAGGTAACCGACGATTACGCCAAGCTTCGGAGCAATCTTTTGATGGACTTTACCCGGTCGGTCGCCAAATTCGAGCAGGAACTGCAAGCAAGCTCCTTGACGCTCGATTTAATGTCGGGCATTTATGAACAGGCTGCCCGTATCGCAGCAACCCACCGGAAAAACCAGACAGACGGTTAGGGTCAGGCAAGCCTATCAATTCTCACATATATTTTAAGATTAAAATATATGTTTTCTGTTAATTTGTGTATTATAGGATAAGATCACGAACCCTTGATTTGCCGGTTATTTCAAATTTAAACTGCCGGAGTGCGGGGACTGTAAGATCGGACGGGCAATGGGTCAGACAACATCAAAGATAGTGACGCGTGAAAAGGTCGCGGAAAAGTGGGGCGGGGCGCCTCACAGCAAAATGTCATTGCGGCTTTGGCTCAAGCTTCTGACCTGTACCAGCGTGATCGAAAAACAGCTGAGAAACCGCCTCCGGGAAGATTTTGATATTACTCTGCCCCGCTTCGATGTGCTCGCGGCGCTGGACCGGGCCGAAGATGATCTGTCCATGGGGGATCTCTCAAAACGCCTGTTTGTTTCAAACGGCAATATTACCGGGGTTGTCAGCCGGCTTGAGAAGGAAGGCTATGTCAGCCGGTCGGCCCCGCTGAAAGATCGGAGAACCTACCGGACGCAGCTGACCAAAAAGGGCCGCGAGGAATTTTCCAGAATGGCTGGGCAGCATGAAGACTGGATCGATCATGTTTTTGCCGAATTGAGCACCGAGGAAATTGTCCTGCTTTTGTCTCTGCTGGATAAAATTCCCCTGTCATTGTCCCTTGATGCGCCGTCTGATCTGAAAGACTGAAGACGGCATGTGGAAACCTCCCGAGCGCATTAAGCATTTCGCCAAAAAGGGGAGAGTGCCGGACCGCGAGACAGCAGAAAACGCCCGCCTGTTTCAACCCGTCGCCATCGGCCCTGTCCGGCTGAAGCAAAGAACATGGGTGCCCGCTATGGTGCCCTGGCGGGCAAGTGAAGACGGGTTTGTTACGCCGGAAATTCTTGGTTGGTACCGGCGCTTTGCGGAAGGCCGGCCCGGCGCCCTCGTTGTCGAGGCCACCGGCATTCGCGATATTCCCTCCGGGCCGCTTTTGCGCATTGGTCACGACCGTTTCCTGCCTGGGCTGAAAGACCTGGTTGAAACTGTCCGGCAAGGATCGGACGGTGAAACAAAGCTTTTTATCCAGCTTATCGATTTTCTGAATATTCGCAGACGGCCCAAACCGGAGAAATTCTTCGCCCGCTATCTGGAAATCACCGGCCGGCACCGGGACATTCTGGGTGCAAAAGACTGGCCGGAAGAAAAAATCAGAACCCGTCTTGCCGGTCTTTCCGGGGATGAAATTGAAAAAATCCTGACCGTAAGGGAGTTAGAGAGCCTCCGTTACGGCTATCGGGAAAGGGTCACGGACACCCACCTGCCGCATATCCGGTCCCTGCCCGGGGTGCTGCCCGGCTTGTTCGCCGGCGCCGCCCTGAGGGCCAAAAAAGCCGGCTTTGACGGGGTCGAGCTGCATTACGCCCATGCCTATACCATGGCGTCTTTCCTGTCCGCTCTCAATGACCGGGAGGATGGTTATGGTGGCCCGCGCGAAGACCGGGTGCGGCTGCCGCTGGAGGTTCATGCTGCGGTTCGCAAGGCGGTTGGCAGTGATTTTGCCGTCGGCTGCCGCTTTCTGACCGAGGATTGTATTGAAGGCGGCAATAGGGTTGCGGATGCAGCCTATTTCGCCACGGAATTTGCCCGCGCCGGGATGGATTTTCTGTCAACGTCACGGGGCGGTAAATTTGAGGATGCCGGGCAGCCCGCCATTGGCTGGGCCGCCTATCCCTACACCGGGCCATCCGGCTATGAATGCATGCCGCAATATATTTCCGACGCCGGGGGACCGTTCGGGCGCAATATTGAACCCACAGCCAAGGTCCGGGAAGCCGTCCGGTCCAATGGTTTTGCGACGCCCGTCGTGGTCACCGGCGGCATCCATAATTTTCAGCAGGCGGAAAATATCCTGCAAAAAGGGCAGGCTGATATTATCGGCGCCGCCCGTCAGACACTGGCCGACCCCGACTGGTTTCTAAAATTGCGCCTGGGTCAGGGGGAAGCCGTCCGGCTTTGTGAATATACCAATTATTGCGAGGGCCTGGATCAGAAACACAAACAGGTCACCTGTAAATTATGGGACCGTGAAGCGCTTGACGGAAATAATGCCGCGCTCACAAATGACGGCAAACGCCGATTGACCGCCCCGGTCTGGCAGCGGCGCTAAACAGCCGGACAAGGATCGGAGAGACCGGAATGTATCAGGTTATCAGTCTTTTGGTTCTGCCGCCCGCTGTTTTTATATTACCGGCTCTGCTCGCCTTTATGTTCCGTTCCCGTTTTCCCCGGTTTTGCGCCACGGTTCAGATCACTTCACTTTTACTGCTTTATCTTTTTTCCACCGCACAGGTTGGGGACCGCCTTCTCGCAAGCCTGGAAACCTTCCCCGCTCTGGATATTGCCAGGCTGGACGCCAAAGCCAATGCCGCGATTGTTATTTTGGCAGGCGACAGCAATTATACGGCCCCGGAGTATGGCGGCGGGCCAACCGTAGGCGCCCTTACACTGGAACGTTTGCGATATGGCGCTTACCTTGCAAGGCAAACCGGGTATCCTGTTCTCGCCTCCGGCGGGGAAGTTGATCCGGGCGCCGGCATTTTGTCGTCGATGATGGATAAAAGCCTGCGAACGGATTTCAACATCACGCCAGGATGGCTGGAGAAAAAATCGCGGACCACTTATGAAAACGCATTCTATAGCGCCGAAATCTTAAAAGCGGCGAATATAGAAACCGTCTATCTGGTGACCCATGCCTGGCATATGCCGCGATCCGCCGCTGTCTTTGAAGCCGCCGGCTTGAAGGTTGTCGCGGCGCCAACGGCTTTCACCGGCGATCCTTCCTCTGAAGCCTGGACATTTTTCCCGGGCCGGCAGGGTGTGATGAATTCCGCCCTCGCCTCGCACGAATATATCGGCCGCCTGTGGTATTGGTACCGATACAAAATTTAAGAATTTATCAGTTGCTGAAAATGATTTTTGCCGCGCCGAGAATCCGGCCGTCGGGGCCGTCCTGGATGATCACGGCCGCACAGTTGGCGCCACTTTCATCAAGCGCGTTGAGATCGAGCGGCATCGTCAACGCCGCACCCTCCCATTCGCCGATAATTTTCGCGCCTCTCACCACGTTTATATAACGCAGGGAGCGGCCACTGTTATCCCCCTTTTTGATCGCGACCTTCTGTTCTGAATCATACCAGACAAAGCGCAGAACAGCATTACGGGCCAGTTCGCTCTCGCCAAGCTCCAAAACAAGATGATCGCGCGTGCCCTTTAGCGCGGCGGCAATAGAACCACCGCTATTTTGCCTGGCCTGATCAAGAACAGCCGCCACTTCCTCCTCGCGGGAGCCCACCACATCATACACACCATTGACAATCATCTGCGGCGTATAAACGCCCCGCCTGCCGAGGCGTTGGTTGTAGGCTTCCTGGCGGGCGGTATTATTTTCCGACCCGTAGGTATCTTTCCAGCCCATATAATCCCAGTAATCCACCGGCAGGCTGAGAGCGAGAACATCATCCATCCTGGAAATTTTTTCGAGAATTTTATCGGCGGGCGGGCACAACTCACAGCCCTGGCTTGTGAACAGCTCCACAACGGTCAGGCTTTCCTGGGCGCTGGCCGGAACAGCAAGAAAAAACACGAGAGATAAAAGGCCGGAAAATCTTTTCACCATCTGAACTCTATACGTCTGATCGGCTAAAATAGCCAATCACGCTCGGGTGAAGCGCCTAGCAAAGGCTTTGCGCAAAATGATATATCCCAACAAGGCACAGACAATAGATCCCAAAAGAATCCCAATACGCACCGGACCGGCCATTGCCGGGTCATTGAAGGCCAAGGAGCCGATAAAGAGGCTCATGGTAAAACCAATCCCGGTTAAAACACTCATGCCATAGAGCCCAAGGTAGTTTGTCCCCTCTGGCAATTCCGCAAGGCCGGATTTGATCGCAAGCCATGCCGGGACAAACACGCCAAACTGCTTGCCGGCAATAAGGCCGAGCGCAATCCCCAGCGAAACCGGGTTTTGAAGATCAGCAAAGCTCATCTCAAAAAGCGGCAGACCCGCATTGGCAAAAGCGAAGAGCGGCAAAATAGCAAAGGCAACCCATGGATGCAGGATATGTTCAAGATGCCGCAGCGGGCTATGACCCTCGGCATCCTTCGCCCTGAGCGGAATGGCCAGGCCCAGGGCAACCCCGGCAAGGGTCGCGTGAACGCCGGATTTCAGGACAAACACCCAAAGCAGAATGCCAATCAGAATATAGGGGGCCAGGCGGGTCACCCGCATCCGGTTGAGAATAAAAAGGCCGGCAATAGCGACCGCTGCAAAAGCAAGAGACAGGAGGGACAGATCGGCGGTATAAAAGACGGCAATGATAATAATAGCGCCAAGGTCGTCAAAAATGGCAATGGCGGTCAGCAGTATTTTCAGGGAAACCGGAACCCGGGAGCCCAGCAGCGAAATAATGCCAAGCGCGAAGGCGATATCGGTTGCCGCCGGGATTGCCCAGCCCCGAATGGCGACGGGGTCGCCCCAGTTCAACGCCGCATAAAGACCGCTTGGCACAATCATGCCCCCCGCCGCGGCGATTGCGGGCAGCAATATCTGGCTTTTTGACGACAATTCGCCTTCAAGGATTTCCCGTTTGACTTCAAGGCCAACCAGCAGAAAAAAAACGGCCATCAACCCGTCATTGACCCACAGCAGCAGCGGTTTGGACAGACCCCATGTGCCGATAGAGACAGAAAAGGGCAGAGTGAGAAGCTGGTCATAGAGCCATGCGAACGGTGAATTATCCAGAATGATCGCAAGCACCGCCGCCGCAATCAGTAAAATGCCGGCGGACGATTCAAGCTTCAGAAACTGACGGATCGCGTCCAGTGTCTCGCTCCCAATCAAAAGCCGAGGCGGTTGCCCCGGCTTTCAAACATCTCTCGCCTATATGGTAAAGGCCCCCGGATTTTTCAATATTTATCCGGCCAGATTGCGCAGCACATAGTGCAGAATGCCGCCATTTTTATAGTATTCCATTTCATTCTCCGTATCGATCCGGCAGAGCAGGGAAACGGTCGCTGTTTTCCCGTCTTCAAAATGCACAATGGATTCAATTTCCTGACCGGGTTTCAGGCCGTTGGCGATGCCGTTGATATCAAACCGCTCCTTGCCGCTGAGCCCCAGGCTTTTGCGGTCGACCCCGTCCTTGAACTGCAAGGGCAGCACGCCCATACCGATCAGGTTGGACCGGTGAATGCGCTCATACGATTCCGCGATCACCGCCCTCACACCAAGCAGCAATGTTCCCTTCGCGGCCCAGTCGCGGGATGATCCGGTGCCATATTCCTTACCGGCCACCACCACCAGCGGCGTCCCGTCGGCAATGTATTTCATGGCCGCATCATAGATCGGCATCACGTCACCGGACGGAATATAGGTGGTGAACCCGCCTTCCGTTCCCGGCGCCATTTCGTTTATCAGGCGGATATTGGCAAAGGTGCCGCGCATCATCACCTCATGATTGCCGCGCCGCGATCCGTAGGAATTGAAATCGGTTCGTTCCACGCCGTGCTCCGTCAGATACGCACCCGCGGGCGAGTCTTTTTTGATCGCCCCGGCCGGTGAAATGTGATCCGTGGTGATAGAATCCCCCAGAAGCGCCAGCATGTACGCACCGGTCACATCTTTAGTTGCGCCAGGGTCTTTTGCCATGCCCTCAAAATACGGAGGATGCTGCACATACGTGCTTTCCGCGTTCCAGTCATAAGTCAGCCCTTCGGAAACCTGAATGGCGCGCCATTCCTCATCACCGGTAAAGACATCCGCATAGCGTTCCCGGAACATTTCCGATGTTACGGCCTGCTTTACCGTCTCGGCAATTTCCTGATTGGACGGCCAGATATCCTTCAGATAAACCGGATGTCCCGCCGTATCCTCGCCGAGCGGATCGCGGGTGATATCGATCTTCATGGATCCGGCCAAGGCATAGGCGACCACCAGAGGCGGGGATGCCAGATAATTGGCCTTTACATCCTGGCTGATCCGGCCCTCGAAATTGCGGTTGCCGGACAGCACCGACGTGCAGACGAGATCATTTTGATTGATGGTTTTCGCAATGGCGTCCGGCAGCGGGCCGGAATTGCCGATACAGGTGGTGCAGCCATAGCCGACAAGGTTAAAACCAAGCGCATCGAGATCATCCTGCAAGCCTGCCTTTTCCAGATAGTCGCTGACCACCTTCGATCCCGGCGCCAGCGAGGTTTTGACCCAGGGTTTGACTTTCAGCCCCTTTGCCAGGGCGTTGCGGGCGATCAGTCCGGCTGCCAGCATCACATCAGGATTGGAAGTATTGGTGCAGCTGGTAATGGCGGCAATCACCACATCGCCATGGGAAAGCGAATAATCTTCACCGGCAACATCGGCAGAAATACCGGCCTCTCCGCTCTTGCCAAAGGGTCCGTTGAGCTGTTCGTCGAAGCTGGCTGCGGCCTTTGAAAGCAAAACCCGGTCCTGCGGCCGCTTGGGCCCGGCGAGGCTTGGCTCCACCGTGCCGATATCCAGTTCCAGCGAATCGCTAAAGGCCGGGTCCGGCGTTGAGCTGTCACGCCACAGGCCCTGCTCCTTCGCATAGGCTTCCACCAGGGCCACGGTTTCCTCTTCCCGGCCGGAAAATTTCAGATAGTCCAGCGTTGCGTTATCCACCGGGAAAAAGCCGCAGGTCGCACCATATTCCGGCGCCATATTGGCGATGGTCGCCTGATCGGCCAGCGAAAGATCATCAAGGCCGGGACCGTAAAATTCGACAAATTTGCCGACCACGCCTTTTGCCCGCAACATTTGCGTCACTGTCAGCACCAGATCCGTCGCCGTCGTGCCTTCCTTCAGACCGCCGGTCAGCTTGAAACCGATCACTTCCGGGATCAGCATGGAAATCGGCTGGCCGAGCATGGCGGCCTCCGCCTCGATCCCGCCGACGCCCCAACCCAATACGGAAAGTCCATTGATCATCGTGGTATGGCTGTCCGTACCGACCAGTGAATCAGGATAAGCATACATTTCGCCGTCCACATCCCGCGACCAGACGGTCTTGGCCAGATATTCCAGATTGACCTGATGACAGATCCCGGTTCCCGGCGGCACCACCCGGAAATTATCAAAGGCCTGCTGACCCCAGCGCAAAAATTCATAGCGTTCATTGTTGCGCTGCATTTCCAGTTCCACATTGGCCTTAAAGGCTCCCGCGGTGCCGAACTTATCCACCATAACTGAATGATCAATGACCAGATCGACCGGGGCCAGCGGATTGATTTTTTGCGGGTCACCGCCCAGGGCCGCCATGGCATCGCGCATGGCCGCGAGATCAACCACCGCGGGAACGCCGGTAAAATCCTGCATCAGAACCCGGGCCGGGCGGAAGGCGATTTCCCGACCGGCCTTCCGGTTTTTCAGCCATTGCGCAATGGCTTCAATATCTGCGACCGTGACCGTTGTTCCATCTTCAAAGCGCAGGAGATTTTCCAAAAGCACCTTCAGGGAAAAAGGCAGGGACGAAACATCGCCCAGCCTGTCTTCGGCGGCCTTCAGGCTGTAATAATGATACTTGCGCCCCCCGACAGTCAGGGAACGGCGGGTGTTTAAACTATCCTGTCCGAAGGTCGCCACGGAATGTCTCCTCAAGGTTGGTTGAAATAGATTTAGTCTTGTGCCTGATTTGCAGGGGAATAACCAGTTTAATGCCCAAATAGCCAGACATTCACAAGACAAATCAAGTTCAACAATCCGTAACCCGGCATTTTTTCGCCAAATTGTGGCGCGTTCATCGCAATTGATCATGAAATGACCTGATTCGGGTCCCACTTGCCGCCTTTTTTTCCGGCGATCCTTCTTCCCGCACCTCAGATAAGGAGTTTCCCATGCCCCGTCTCGCCTCTCTCGATCTGCAAACCCGCGCCCTGATCCGCGGGCAAAGGGTGCAACGCACGCTAGACGCCGATTTGCCCCATACGGAGCGCCGGATTCTTTTGCCTCGGGGTAAAATATATCCTGCCAAACGATTCCCTAAGATCGGAATATACTCTAGCAAAGTGCGGCGTGGGGATAGGCGGATTGACGCCCTTGGAAAGACAGGATCTCCGGCTTCTGAATGACCCCCTCATCAATATTAACCGCTTGGCGGATGGTCTCGCTTCCCTGCCAGCTTCGCCGCCCGGCGACAAGGGTCGGGACGTGGACAACAAGAGCCGCGGAAATTGATCGAGACGCACTCTCCCAGAGATAGCTCGGTGTGTGGTCCACGCCATAATAGTCGACCGCACCGACTCTGATTATCGGATCGTCAAACGTGGTTGGTTTGGCAAAGAAAAACCCCATGCCCTCATCACAGCTGACATCGATAATCAACGTGCCGGGCTGCAGGCAAGACTGCTCATCTTCCGCGATGAACAGAAAGGGGTGCGTCGGGTCTTGATAAGTCCCGTTGACAATCAGGTCTGATTCAGCGACGAGTTCACAAAGTGGTCTCTCGGCGCCATCGTGCTCAACAACGATCATACGCGCGGCACCACTTTCGCCTTTGCGAAGGCGGACATAGTGACAATCGAGCACCTCTTCGCGAACCTCATGATCGGGACGCTGAATACAGATCGTAATGTCCCGGAACCCATGCGCCTTGAGCGCGTAGATCGCCCCTCTGCTGACCGCACCGAATCCAAAGATAATTGTTTTGCGTTGATTGCCATAATGGCCATCGATTCCGCGCAAACGCAAAGCATCCAACACGGCACAATAACCGGCGAGTTCATTATTCTTGTAAAATGTATGCCGCCCGATTTCACCCCCAGGGCCCCACACAAACATATCCTCAAAGGCAATGAGGGTAAGCTTGCGATCAATGGCCGTTTGCGTGATGTCTCGCTGTTGCGCACAATGCGGATAGCCCCAGAGAATACCCCCTTCGCACAGCTCCTCAAGGTCGGCCTGTATCGGCTTGGCGATGATCGCTGAACCAATATCGGCGAGGATTTCGTGACGTGTAGCGATGCCGCCGCTCTGCGCGGCAATATCAGCGTCGGACCAATTAAAGGGGGTGCCATAGCCCTCCTCAAATATCAACTGGCGGCGGACATTCTCCGGCAATCGAGCCAGATGATCCGGATGAATAGGAACGCGCTTCTCATTCTTTTTTCTCGAGGTTCCGACGACACCCAATGTCAGCTGATTCATTTACCGGCCTCTGCTTCAGGCGTTCGGCTGCTTACAAGCACTGAGCGCGATCCAATTTTTTCCTCAGCATTTATCCTCACAAACTTAGACATATCGGTTTCCTTTCCATTTTTGAAGAAGCATCGGATGCCGGCGCTTGCTGCGGGCAGTTGAGCCGGGGCCGGCAACCCGGTCCGCTGTCGGGCGGTTGCTTATGGCGGCGAAGCAAAACGCTTTGACCGCCCGCCTCCAATCGAAATTGAAAACAGCGCATGGGTAAATTATTCGGTTAGACATTATTCTGGAGCAGGCGACTTAAGAGCCTTTCTCATCTGACATTCAGTAGAGGTACCGTTCCCGTCGCTCTATAGCGCCACGGTATCACGATCTTCCGGGTAAAAGTAAATAATCGACTAATATTGCTCAAATCGGCGCCTTTGAAGGGGGTATTACCCGGCCCATTGAAACCGCAACCGTCACCCTTTCCAACGAGCGGAACGCCTCCCGGCTGGTGACCTGTTACCCTTTTGATGGCATGACTGCTGGCGGCCAGCTGCGCTATCTGGTTTTTGCCGAAAGGATGAATGGCGCGGCTTAGCTCATTTTCCTGGACCCAGGCAAATCCGCAGACAGACCCTAAGGTTTGCGGAAGCGGAAGACAAAGCGGTCCGTTTTGCTGCGGATAGCCTGATCCCCCATATGCAGGGTCAGGCTGTCGTCCAGATTCCGCAGGATATCGCTTTCCGCCTCCAGTATGAATCCGGCGGCTTCGGCATGCATGGTAACCAGAGCAGGGTCTATCCTGTGAAGGGTGTTGCCTGTTTCGGGCGGGGAACCGGCCTCGGCCCGGTGATCGACAACGCCAAAAACGCCGCCCGGTTTCAGCGCATGGAAAATGTTGGAAAGTGTTTTGGCGGTATCAATTTCCGGCCAGTCCTTATCGCGATAGTAAAAATCATGAAAGCCGAGAATCAGCAATGCCGCATCTATACTTTCTTCCGGCAGCTGAAGAGTATTGGCCTCGGCAATAATGGGGGTGATATTGGCGAGACGGCCTCCGGCGTATCGCTGCGCAAGCTCATCCTTTACAAAATTGATATAAGCGTCGTTGTTGTGGATGATGACTGTGCCGTCCGGCCCGACCAGATGCGATACAATCTCCGCATAATAGCCGCCGCCTGAAAAAACATCGAGCACGGCCATCCCGGGCGTGATGCCGAAAAAGGCGAGCACTTCGCCGGGTTTGCGGCTGGCGTCGCGCTCACGGTCTGCGGCCGGCCTGTCCGGGTGGTTGATCGCCTGCTGGATTTCGTTATCTGTGTTTTCGCTGCCCGTCGCCAAAAGCCATGGGGCAATCAATACCGCGATCAATAATTTTCTCATGCTGTCCTCCTGCTGGTTCCTGCATTTGTTTTTTTGATCCCCGATTTGTGGCGTGATTTTTTGCGAATGGCAAGCCTTCCTGCGTTTGCCCAATTCTTCATCCGGCAGGAATGATCGGACCGACTGCCTGGGCGGGATCCCGCTAAAAATCATACAGGAGGCTGATTTTCGTGATGGTGTCCATTTTCACGCTCCCCGCCGGCACGTTGGAGTCATATTTGACGCCGAAAGAAAGCTTCGCCGACAGGGCGGCATTCAGCTTGGCAACCATATCGGCTGTATTTTCGATGGTTGTCCGGTCCGCACCGGCAAAAACCTTCACAGTATCGCCGGCATTGACGCTCTCATTGAAGAAGTAGCGGTAATTGCTGGAAAGCACAGCGACAAACTCCACTTCGAGCGACTGGCCGGGAATCTTGTTCTGCCTCACACCGGGGCCGCCCTCAATTTTCCATTTCTGTTTATCATTGTCAAAAAGGGTATGACCGACCCCTGCACTTTCCAGCAACCGGTAATCAAAACCCGAGAAGCGGTCATCATCATATTGCAGATAACCAAAGACATAGGTCCGCGACCATGGATGATAGTTGATCTGATAATCGGCAAGAAAGCGCTGTTTGGTGGTCACGCCGGTGCGCCGGGCATAATCGAAGCGCACATTGACGGCGTGATCCCAGACATCATTGATGTCGTTTGTCAGGCCAACGCCAAAAGCAATGGCCTCTTCGTCCGTATTGCCGGTTGAGACGCTGCCGCCAAGCTCCAGATTGCCGTCCCAGGCGGCGAGGTCGAACAAACCGGCAGGAGGTGGAGGCGGCACCACCGGCTCCGCTGCCGCCAGTTCCGGAAAAACGCCGGATGCCGCCGCCGCTAACTCTTCTTCCCGGGCCGGCGCAATTGATACGGCATAGGCATAAATGCCGGCAGCTATGAGCGGCTGCGCGTCCATCACAAGAAGCACGGCATCAACAAAGCCTGCGCCCCCCTGCCGGACAGCCGCCTTTTCTATAATGGCGGCTATCGATGGCGGGAGAACCTCCTCATCGGCACTTGCCGGCGCGAGCAGAGACACCAAGGCGCTCAACAGAGCGCTAATGAAAATGATCCGAATGATCACAATTTATCCTTCCTGACTTACTTTTTTCCGCCACTCATAGTCACTGGCCACGGCATATTCAATGATTGTTTGTCTATATTGTGACATGCAATACAGGGGAAGCCGGAACACTTAATTTCTTTCTCATTATTTGCAGTATCATAAGAATTATCTTGCAACTAAAAATGGCATGATTTACTCAAAGCAAACTCAATTCGGGGATCGGGAATGGCGCGCGTATTTGTAACCGGGGCGACGGGATTTTTGGGCCTGAATCTGATTGAATGCCTGGCGGGGAAAGGCTGGGATGTGACGGCTTTGCACCGACCGGGATCAGATCTATCCGTCCTCAAGGCATCCGGCGTCAAAACCGTTATAGGCGATATCCTTGATCCGCTGAGCCTGCGCGCCGCCCTTGTGCCGGAAACCGACTATGTCTTTCACATGGCCGCAGATACATCGGTTTTGAAAAAAGACCAGACCCGGCAAAAAGCCGTTAACATTGATGGCACAAAAAACATCATTGCCGCAGCATTGAATGCCCGGGTCCGCCGGTTCGTTTATACATCAACCGCTTCAGTATATGGCGCCCACAAAAGTCTGATCGACGAAGAAACGGAACAGAGCGGCAAGCATTCGCCAATCCATTATATTCAAACGAAAAGCCAGGCAGAATCCTCTGTCCGGATGGCGGCTGAGCGGGGCCTTGATGCGGTGATTTGCAATCCCGGTCATATTATCGGCCGGCATGACCAGGCTGGCTGGGCCCGGATGTTTTTACATATAAAAAATGGCACTCTGCCCGGTATTCCGCCTGGCAGTGGTTCCTTTGCCCACGCAAAGGAAGTCGCGGCAACCCATATCGCCGCCGCCGAGAAGGGACGGAGCGGAGAAAATTACATACTGGGCGGGCCTCATTTCACATTTGCGCAACTGATTCATGAAATCGGCAAGCTTTTAAAGAAAGATATGCCTTCCGGTGTAACCCCGGGTTTTCTGATAAAAATGAATGCCTGGTATTTGGAATATTGCGCGCGGCTGACCAAAAAAAACCCTTCAATCAGCCTGGACGCCGCCCGGTTTGTCTGCCAGCACCATATCTTAAACTCTGCAAAAGCCGAAAAAGAGTTAGGGTATAATCCTCCGCCGCTGCAAACTGCCTTGATCGACTGCTATCGGTGGCTGGCGGAAAAAGGCGCAATCTGAGGTCAGGCTCTGGCGTTTAATAACACTGATTCTGCGGCATTTTCATCAAATATTAAGCCTGCAAGCCCTAAATTCGACCTATCAATTTGCTGGCGGAGGCAGGCTTTTGGCCCAGGATATATTGGAACAGGATTACCCGACTTATAAGCGCCCGGCAAAGGATGAAGGCGGGACAGCCGTAATGGCCCCTGCCCCTTCTTCATCTCCCCTGTCGGGCGAAGCCTGGATTATTGCAAAAATAGTCGATGTAACGGGTGCCGGCGCGGTGGCGGTTGTCGATGCGGAAGCGCGCGCCCATGCCATCACCGAAGGGGAAACGGGGAAAGCGCTTACAGGCCAGATCGGATCTATCGTCAAGGTTCAGGTTGAAGGGTCCTGGATCTATGCCGTTGTCCGCGCGGTCCGCAGCCTGGGCCTCAACGGCGCGGCCGCATTTGGCGACGAGGCGGACCTGCTTTATATCGATATGGATTTTGTCGGTCAGTGCGAACAGACACAATCCGGCAACGGTCTCGGTATTCTCAATCGCGGTATCTCCAAATTTCCTGTCCCTGGCCAGTCTGTTTTAACATCCACCGATCATGATCTGGATCATATTTTTTCACCGCGGGAAAAGGCGCATATTCGGATCGGCACCGTGTATCCAACACATAATGTTCCGGCGACACTGCTGACCGACCAGACCCTGGCCAAGCATTTTGCCATTCTTGGCAGTACGGGAACGGGCAAATCCTGCACCGTCGCCCTGCTCATTCATCGCTTTGTCGAACAATTGCCCAACGGCCATGTCCTGATTCTCGATCCGCACAACGAATATGCGGAGGCCTTTGAAGACCATGGCGTCCATTTCGATACGGAGAATTTATCCCTGCCCTACTGGCTGATGAATCTGGAAGAGCATATCGAAATATTTGTCCGCAGCCGGACCGCGGACCGGGAAATCGAAATTGACATCCTGAAACGCTGTCTGCTGACCGCCCGCAAAAAGGGCATCAATAAAGGCGATGTCAGCAAGGTGACGGTCGATACGCCCGTCCCTTACAGGCTTGCGGATCTGTTATATGAAATTGAGATGAATATGGGCAAACTGGAAAAGCCCGAAACGCTGATGCCGTTCCTCAGGCTTAAAAACAAGATTGAGGAACTGAAGAATGACGCCCGCTACAGCTTTATGTTTTCCGGGCTTCTGATTTCCGACAGCCTCGGCGATATCGTCTCCCGGCTTTTACGGTTTCCGGCGGTCGGCAAGCCGGTTTCGACCCTCGATCTTTCGGGCATACCTTCCGATATTGTCGATGTCGTGGTTTCAGTCATGTCGCGGCTGGTTTTCGACTTTGCCGTTTGGAGCAGGAAGGAGACCTCGCGGCCCCTGCTGCTGGTCTGCGAAGAAGCCCACAGATATGTCCCGGAAGCTCATAATGACCGCTTCGGCGCCGCCCGGAAGTCGCTGGAGCGCATCGCCAAGGAAGGGCGGAAATACGGCGTGTCGCTGGGACTGGTTTCTCAACGCCCGTCGGATCTGTCGGAATCGGTTCTTTCCCAGTGCGGCACCATCATCTCCATGCGGATGAATAATGACCGCGATAAAAAATATGTCAAAAGCGCCATGCCGGAAGGCTCGGAGGGCTTTTTGGAAAGTCTGTCCTCGCTGGGTGGCCGCGAATGTATTATCTGCGGCGAGGGCGTGACGGCGCCGGTGCGGGTGAAACTGGATATTCTTGCAGACGGCCTTCGCCCCTCAAGCGATGATCCGGACTTTTCTGTCAGCTGGCAGCAGGATGTCCAGGACAGCGAATTTGTTCCAAAAGTTATCCACCGCTGGCGGACCCAGTCACGGTGACGGTCATGTCCGGGCATCCACAAAAACGTAAGAATATTCACTTCGAGATTCATGCCCGGCGGGGAACCAGCTGGACGATCCTCGAACTAGAATATGATGAGAAACAGGCGCTTAAGAAAGGCGAGCAAGCCTGGGACAGCGGCAGATATATTGCGGTCAAGGTTATTCGCGAACGTTATGACCGGGAAAGCGCGACGTTCAGTTCAATCGAACTATTCTATCGCGGCAAAAAGAGAAAAACATCGAAAATTGATGAGGAGAGCCGTGTCAGCGCCTGCTGGAAACCTGGCGATTTCTATTCCTATGAAGGGCGGCGCACCATCGCCCACCTGCTGGAATCCACGTTTGCGGACTGGCAGCTGACGGCGACGGAACTGATTCACTGCCCGGATTATTATTATCGCCTCAATGAAGCGGGAACACTCCTGCAGAATGCCGTTCAGCGCGCCGCCGTTGCTCAGGTTAGCGATACCGGTCAGAGCGTGCAGGAGAGAATGAAACAGATTTTCTCCCTGATAGAACTGGCGGTTGACCGGGTTAAAACGGACTGGGAAACCGGTGTTATCGGCGCGTGGAGGGAGGGCCATTTCGATACATTGGTGCAAAAGCTCGGCAATGCGGGCGACCAGAGTTATTTGCTGACTTCGGCCATCGTGAAAGATCTGTCGAAGCACGAAAACTTACGGGAAAAACTGACCCGGATCTTTACTCTGATACGCGCCGATCATCCAAAATGGGTGCTGAAAATTGTCGATGTGTTTGCCGCAGAACTGCTTTCACAATGGGATACCTTGTCGGATATACTGGGCGAGCGGCCAAATCACGGCGAACAGTTGACCGCCATTGCGAAACTGAGTCAGGGCCTGCTGGAGGAAGCCACTGCGGCAGACCAAAATGCCGTGCCGGACGATCTGATAAATCTGAATAATTTCCTCGGGAAATCCCTGCTGCCTTATTGCCGCATTGCCCTTGAACAACAGTTGATGACCCGTCTGAAATCAAGCCGCAGGCTTTGTGAAGGGACGCTTGCCGAAGAATTCTCCTATATCGCAAAGGTCATTGCCGCCATGCATAAGGCCGATGATTCAATGATCGGCGGCCTTTCCATTGTGGAGAGCGCGGAAGAACGCTGCGGCCGCCTGTTAAACTCGCAGACCATCGGCGAGCATATTGCCGCCGCGCCTGATCCGGGGAAGCAGCTCAGTCTTTTGCTTGATCTTGAGGACCATGTTCTGGGGGCAAAAAATAAACGCAGTCTCGCCAATTACATCATGCCCATCCTTACCGGCCAGGAAAATGAAGCCTATTTTTGTGCAACGGACGGCAAATATATGGAGAGAATGCCGGAAATTTCAAAACTGCAACGGCGTATTCTCAAATCTGACTTCCAGGAAATGCATAAACGCAAGCTGGCGGAAGTGCTTGATGATTTTTGCACCGGAATTTTGACGAGGAGCGACCTGTTTACCCGGATTGACAAGAGCGGCAAGCATATAACGGAAAAAAGCCAGGGCCTGCTGCAAATGATCAAGGCCGGCTATTTCACCGAGGGCAAAGCTTTAAGCGCAGCGAAAAGCAAAGTGCAGACCTTCATTAAAAACCCGGCCTTTGTCAAAGCGGTCTCTGCCGGCGCTTCCGATGGCGCTGAAAAAAGTCGCGCCCTGATGGAATTTAAAGAATTGCTGCGTCAGACCGGCATGGCCGAGATGGTCTGAATATGCGCGGGAATGCGCCCCCGCCGGCCATCTTCCGCCCGTTCATGGTATCTTGTCGGGTGGTTGGGCCGGATGGTTGGCCGGGTGGAGAGGGCCGGCGAGGCAGCCTTGCAGACAAAAATCACTCTTCATGAAAACCTTTGGCGACAAGCTTAACCAGTGTTTCCAGTGCCTGTTCAGCAGCCTGCCCCGATGCGCTGATCATAATCTGATCGCCACAGGCGGCGGCCAGCAGCATCAATCCCATGATCGATGTTCCCAGCACAGTCATGCCATCTTTCGCCACCTTGATTTCACAGTCGAATTCTGATGCGGCGTGGACAAATTTCGCCGATGCACGGGCATGCAATCCGCGCTTGTTCACAATGGTAACCTGCTGCTCAAAGGGGCTGGAGGGCATACAGACTCACAGGCCGGATTCAGAAGGTCTGCTCATTGGCCGGACAATACATGGGAGGCAATATTGATATATTTCCGCCCCGATTCCTGCGCCGCTTCGACCGCTTCTTCGAGGCTTGCGGACGCCCGGACACTGGCCAGTTTGATCAGCATCGGCAGATTGATGCCCGCGATCACTTCGATATCGCCCTTATCCATAACTGAAATGGCTAGGTTGGACGGCGTCCCGCCAAACATATCGGTCAGCAGGATAACGCCGCCGCCGGAATCCACATCCGCCACCGCTTCGAGAATATCGTTGCGGCGTTGTTCCATATCATCGTCGGGGCCGATACAGATGGAGCGAATCTCTTCCTGGGCGCCGACCACATGCTCCGTCGCCGCGACAAATTCTTCCGCCAAGCGTCCATGGGTCACCAAAACCATGCCTATCATCGATTCCTCCTGTTCCTCATTCACCGTAAAAGCGTTCAGTTTTTCTGCTCGATATCCCGATGAATGATATTTGCCTGAAAACCATTTTTTTCCAACAATTTTGCCAACATTTCTGTCACAAAAACCGACCGGTGCCGGCCGCCGGTGCAACCGGTGGCAAAAGTCAGGTAGGATTTTCCCTCCTTTTGGTACCGCGGCAAAAGACCCAACAGCAAAGACGATAACTGACTGAAGAAAAGATCAAAATCCGGGTCGGCGGCGATAAAGGCGGCGACGGCTTCATCCCGGCCAGAATAGGGCCGCAGTTTTTCATCATAGTGCGGGTTTCTGAGAAAACGCACGTCAAAAACAATATCGGCGTCCCGCGGCAGGCCCCGGCCATAGGCAAAGGAGGCGCAGGTAATTGTCAGCCCTTCGGCGCGGTCCGACACATAGTCGTCACGCAGGCGCCGCCGCATATCATGAACGGTCAGGTCCGTGGTATCGACTATCACGTCCGCCGCCATTCTCAGAGGCGTCATGATATCCCGCTCCTTGGCGATCCCGTCTGCAGCCGGCCGGTCCTGGGACAAAGGATGGCGCCGCCGGGTTTCGGAAAACCGCCGGACCAGAACCGTATCGCTGCAGTCAAAAAACAGCAGGCTGAGATCGATATCCTTTTTTTTCTTCAGATTTTCGACTTCCCGGAGAAAATTCTCGGCCTTGAAGGCCCGTGTCCGGGTATCGACCCCGAGCGCGAGGGGCCGGGATTCGTCATGATCGGGATTATCGTCTACCGTCCTGATCAATTTTGTCAGCAGTGTCAGTGGAAGATTGTCGACGGCTTCATAGCCCATATCTTCAAAACATTTGAGCGCCGATGTTTTGCCGGCGCCTGACAATCCGGTGACAATCAGAACATTTGTTTTCACCGGCGTATCTTTTGTCTTGTGAGGGTCAGGGCTCATTCGTCTAAATCCGCATCATCATGCTGTTGGGCCAAAGCCATTTTAAGTTTTGCGGCCGCCGAGGCTTCAAACGCCCAAAGGCGGATCAAAGGAACAGCGCAGCCTTCTATTTCCGTCTGCAACGGATCCGGATAGCGCTCGATTTTATCCAGTCCGCAAAGATCCGCAACAAGACATATTACAACATTCCCGCGATACGGCAATTCGACCAGCCCCAACCCCCGCACTTCCATTTTTCCGGCAATTTCCTGCGGCGATGCGGCCCGCAAACGATCTTTTTCTGCCGTAACCGCCACATAATCATCCGCTACCAGTTGTGCGCCGCCATCAATCAGTCTTAAAGCCAGATCTGATTTTCCGCTGCCGGACGGGCCTCTCATGAGAACCGCCCTGCCGCCGATCGCCACACATGTGCCATGGATTAATGCCATATAGCGCCCTGGGAAATTATTCTTTGTATGAATTATACGCTAAACGGCGGGAAGTTCGACAATGAATCGTGCGCCAGGAATTTTGGGCTCACTCTGATCATGCTCTTGCGGGTTGGGTTCAACCCTGTTTTCCGCCCGGATAGCCCCCCCATGCGCCTCGATAATCTGCTTGGAAATGCTGAGGCCGAGGCCGGAATGGGTGCCGAATGCTTCCGTTACCGGCCGTTCGGAATAAAAGCGTTTAAAGATGTTTTCCTGGGCGCCCGCGGGCAGGCCCGGCCCTTCATCCTCGACAATCAGCAGGACCCTGTCAGCATATTTTTCAAGCCTTACGGTGATCAGGCCGTCGGGCGGGGTAAAGGAAAGCGCATTGCCGATCAGATTACGGATCACCTGGCCGATCCGGTCCTCTATCCCGTTGATGATATAGGCGCCTGTCTCATCCTGCCGGCTGAAAACAATAGAGGCCTGACCAGGTTTTTCCGCCGCCCGGTAGGCATCGGTAATTCCCCGGGTCAGAAGCGTCATATCCATCGGCTCCATTTTGCCGCGGGAAAGCTCGGCATCCAGCCGCGAGGCATCGGAAATATCCGTAATCAGACGATCAAGACGTTTGACATCCTCCTGCACGATGTCCAGCAATTTCCGCTGCACGGTTTTATCCTCCGTGCGCTGCAGGGTCTCCACGGCGCTGCGCAGCGAACTAAGCGGATTTTTCAGTTCATGGGCGACGTCGGCGGCAAAACTTTCAACGGCGGTCAACTGGCGGTAAAGGGTCAGGGTCATATCGTGCAGCACACGGGACAGATCGCCAATCTCATCCCGCCGGGTGGTAAATTCCGGCATGGCTGAAGCGTGGCCAATTCCACGGCGCACCGTATCAGCCGCCGCCGCCAGCTTCCGGATCGGCCGGGCGATGGTGCCGGCCAGAAAAAAGGACAGCAGCAGGGTCACCGCCAGGGATGCGCCGAAAACTTTCAGGATCAGAATCCGTTCGGAAAAGACGATATTTTCAATATCGCTGGTATCCGCCGAAAGCATCAACGCCCCGAGAACGCGGCGGAACCGCTGCACCGGAACGGCAACCGTCAGAATCAGATCGCCGTTTTCCAGGGCGCGGGTCCGGCTGTCTGCTTCGCCGGTCAGCGCGGTTGCGACTTCGATATAGTCACTTGCCGTTTGCACGGGCTTTTCCTGATACAAGGAGACGTCAGGGTCGGCGGTGAGCGAATCAAGCACAGAATCAATCCACCTAACGGCGCGTCTCTTGAGACTGACCGGCTCGCCGGGCGGCGGCAGCGGGACGACAAAAACGGAACGCCC
This sequence comes from Alphaproteobacteria bacterium, assembly GCA_021774625.1. Lineage (GTDB taxonomy): Bacteria > Pseudomonadota > Alphaproteobacteria > Sphingomonadales > JAKSBY01 > JAJFIV01. The sequence goes on from JAJFIV010000035.1 coordinate 119,375, forward strand.
GAGAATCATATAGCGGCTGTCGGCTATCATTTCGCCGCTGTTGGTAAAAAGCCGCGCACGGTTGCTGGTCGGGCCAACCAGGCGGCCGATAATCTGGCCGGCGGCGTCTCTTTCGATCTCGGTGGATTCCGGTCCGCCGGACGCGGATTCGCCGATAGCGCCGGAAATAATTTCCGCCTGAATGCGCAGATCCGCCAGCCGTTGTTCGATCAGATTGCCGCGAAACTGGTTGAGGTATAAAAGGCCGCCGCCCAGAATGCCGAGAGCAATCACATTCAAAGCCATAATGCGGCGCATTAATGGGGAGAAAAATCCCCAATGCTTTTTAAGCTGCGCTTCGGCCATGAACAATTCTCTCCATGCTTGTGCACAAAACTATAAGGGAGAAAAAAGTTTAAGTCTCGCTATAGCGGTAACCGACGCCATAAAGCGTTTCGATGGCGGAAAAATTTTCGTCCGTCAGGCGGAATTTTTTTCTGAGCCGCTTGATATGGCTGTCGATGGTGCGGTCATCCACATAGATATCGTCGGAATAAGCGGCGTCCATCAGCTGGTCCCGGCTTTTGACATGGCCCGGCCGGTGAGCCAGCGCCTGGAGGATCAAAAATTCCGTGACCGTTAACGTGACATGATTGCCCCGCCATTTCACCGTATAGCGAACCGGATCCATCGCCAGATTGCCCCGCAGGATAATCTCCTCATTTTCTTCGGCCGGAGGGGTATTTTTGGACATTTCCGTCCGCCGCAAGACCGCCCGGATCCGCTCGATCAACAATCGTTGGGAAAAGGGTTTGCCGATATAATCATCGGCGCCCATTTTAAGACCCAGCACCTCGTCGATTTCTTCATCCTTTGACGTCAGAAATATAACCGGCATATCGGTCACCTGACGCAGTCTTCTCAGAAGCTCCATCCCGTCCATGCGCGGCATTTTAATGTCAAGCACCGCCAGGTCCGCCGGTTTTTCCTTCAGGGCTGCCAAAGCCCGGGCGCCATCCGGATAGGTGCGGACACGAAACCCTTCCGCTTCCAGCGCAATGGTAACGGATGTTAAAATATTCCGGTCATCATCAACTAACGCTATGGTCGCACTCATTGCCGCTCCCCTCAAATCTTCGCGCATCATGCCATCCCGATCATTTGCGATTTTACCTGCGCTATCAAGCTTTTAAGACGAAATAATGACGAATGGCAGCATTTTATGCGAATCAGGAAAATATCCGGGCGGAAATCTCTCCTCAGCGGGCGGCGAACCGGCGGGTTTTTCTGCAAGCCGTAAATTTGAATTATGCTTTCAGGATCAATGATCTGGAAGAAATATTGCTGCCTTCGGGTGGATAGGGCTTGATTTCCGCCGTTGAGCAAGCCAGCCTGTAAGAAAGTTTTATCAAAACAGGTTCGCTTGGAACCCATCGGGGATTAAAATATCGGGAAACGACCTCAAGCGCCCGGGCGCCCGGGGCCGCTTTTCTCTTACCCTTTTTTCTGGAGGATAAATTGGACATATACGGCGCGCATATCAGTCACTTTGACCTGAAAAATCACGGCATTCACTCTGCCAAATCCGTTCGCTGGAATTTTTCGACCCCCGCGCTTTATGAACAGGCAATCCTTCGGGGGGAGGGGAAACTGGCGGCTTTCGGTCCGCTGGTTGTGGAAACCGGAAAACATACCGGACGGTCCGCCAATGATAAATTCATCGTCAAAAACGCGGAATCGGATGCGACCGTGTGGTGGGGCCGCATCAACCGTCCGATGGATCAGGAAAAATTCGATGGCCTGCACGCCCGTTTTCTTGAACATCTGAACGGGAAGGAGCTGTTCGTCCAGGATCTTTGGGGCGGCGCCGATCCCGCCTACCGGCTGCCGGTCCGGGTTGTGACGGAAACGGCCTGGCACAGCCTGTTTGCCAAAACCATGCTGATCGATGCAACCCCGGAAGAACTGGGCAAGTTTGTGCCCGAATACACTATCCTGCAAAGCCCGAGTTTTAAGGCGGACCCGGCAACCGACGGCACCAATTCGGAAACCGTGATTGCCGTTGATCTTGCTAAAAAACTCGTCCTTATCGGCGGCACGGCTTATGCGGGCGAAATAAAGAAATCCGTGTTTTCCATCCTCAATTATCTGCTGCCGGATAAAAATGTCATGCCGATGCATTGTTCGGCCAATATCGGGCCGGAGGGCGATGTCGCTATCTTTTTCGGTCTTTCCGGCACCGGCAAGACGACCCTGTCGGCGGATGCCCGCCGCAAGCTGATCGGTGACGATGAACATGGCTGGACCGATGATTCGGTCTTCAATTTCGAAGGCGGCTGTTATGCCAAAATGATCCGCCTTTCGGAAGAAGCCGAACCGGACATTTATGCGACCACCAGACGTTTCGGCACCATTCTGGAAAATGTGGTGATGGACCCGGTAACCCGCGCGCTGGATCTTGACGACAATTCCCTCGCCGAAAATACGCGGGGCGCTTACCCGATTTCCTTTATTGAAAATACCAGCGAGGAAAATCGCGGTGGCGCGCCAGCCAATATCATTATGCTGACCGCCGATGCCTTCGGCGTTCTGCCGCCCATTGCCCGGCTAACACCGGAACAGGCCATGTATCATTTCCTGTCGGGTTATACGGCCAAGGTCGCCGGTACGGAAATAGGCGTCAAGGAACCGCAGGCGACTTTTTCCACCTGCTTCGGCGCACCCTTCATGCCCCGCCATCCCAGCATTTACGGCAATCTTCTGCGGAAAAAAATTGCCGAGAGCGGTGTGGATTGCTGGCTCGTCAACACCGGCTGGACCGGCGGTGAATATGGCGTCGGTCACCGCATGCCGATCAAGGCCACCCGCTCTCTGCTGCATGCGGCCCTTGACGGCACACTGAAAAATGCCGATATGCGGACCGACCCTCATTTCGGTTTTGCGGTGCCGGTCGAAGTCCCGGGCGTGCCGCCGGAAATGCTCAACCCGCGGGAAACCTGGGCCGACAAGGAGGCCTATGACAAAAAGGCGCGTTACCTTGTTGATCTCTTCATCCGGAATTTCGTTGAATTTGAAGAATATGTGGACGCCGATGTCCGGGCCGCGGCTCCTAAAGTTGCCTGATACCCTGTCAGCGGATTTTCGCTTTTTTTACGGCTCTTTACCAAGCGGCTGATAGAATGTGCGATTGAGGAGAATATATGTCGCGCACACGGAAAAATTGGGGTTTCCCCAAATGGGGGGATTACGGGCAGGACAGGGATGCCGTGACGGTCCGCATGTGCGACTATCAGGGCTGCGACAGTCTGGGGGAACACCGGGCGCCCAAATCCCCCTTTTCCGATGAAAAATGGTTTTTTTGCGCCCACCATGCCGCCGAATATAACCGCAACTGGAACTTTTTCACCGGCATGACCGACGCCGAGGCGCAGGCCTTTGCCGAAGAAGAGACCAGAACGGCGGAAGGCTACAGCCAGGCCAACACCTGGAGCTGGGGGGGCGCTATGGACGAAGACGGCGTCAGCAAAGTCGAGCGGGATGCCTATGCCGTTCTTGAACTGGAACCGGACGCCACGGATGCGGAACTTAAGGCGCAGTACCGGAAACTGGCTAAACGTCATCACCCCGATGCCAATGCCGGCAGCAAGGAATCGGAACATCTTTTCCGCAAAGTCTGCGCCGCCTACGCGCTCTTGCAGGAAAAGTCTGAAAAATACCGGTGAATTTCCCGATTGACGTTCCGCGCGGGATCGTTAGACTTCGGGCCGCAAACTGAAACAATAATTTAAATTTTCATACTCATTCCGGGGGGAATATATGTCTGCACCTGTCCAAGAAAACTGGTCGTCCCGCGCCGCCTTTATTTTCGCCGCTGTCGGCAGCGCCGTCGGCCTCGGTAATATCTGGCGCTTTCCCTATATTACCGGGGAAAATGGCGGCAGCGCCTTCATTCTTATTTATATAGCCTTCGTGATTTTCATCGGCTGGCCGGTTTTGGTCGCCGAACTTGCCATTGGCCGCCGCGGCAAAATGAGCCCGATCCGGTCAATGGAAAAGGTTTCGGTGGAAAGCGGCGGGTCGAAAAACTGGAAATGGGTGGGCGCCCTCGGCTCTTTCGGCGGCGGTCTCGGGCTTCTCAGCTTTTACAGTGTGATTGCAGGTTGGGTTCTGGCCTATATCATCAAAGCGGCGACCGGCATGTTCACCGGCGTGACCGGAGGTGCGGCCGAAGTCATACGGGATGAGCATTTCGCCGATACAGGTATGATGGTGTTCTGGCACCTGGCCTTCATCTCGCTGACCATTTATATCGTTGGGCGAGGTATCAATGCCGGTCTTGAAAAGGCCGTGACCTATCTTATGCCGGTCTTGTTCCTTATTCTGCTTGTCCTTTTGGGTTACGGCATCGCGGAAGGTGATATGAATGCCGCCGTCACGTTCCTGTTTACCCCGGATTTTTCCAAAATTAATATGAGCGTTGCCTTGACGGCTCTTGGTCAGGCCTTTTTCTCGCTCAGCCTGACGGTGGGCACCATGCTCGCTTATGGCTCTTATCTGCAAAAGGATATGAGTATTCCAAAATCCGCCGGTATTATTGCGGCCGCTGATACCGGGATCGCGCTGATTGCCGGTTTAGCTATCTTCCCGCTGGTGTTCCAGTATGGCCTGACGCCGGCGGAAGGCCCGAGCCTGATCTTCACCACCCTGCCCATCGCTTTTGGGCAGATGACGGGCGGCGTCATTTTCGGATCCCTGTTCTTTGTGCTGCTGGCGGTGGCGGCGATTACATCCTCCATCTCGCTGCTGGAACCCGCAGTCGCCTATTTTGTTGAAAAGCAGGGCTTTGGACGCTGGAAAGCCTGTTTCTTTGCCGGTGGCGCCGCTTTCCTAATCGGCCTTCTTTCTGTCTTTTCCTTTAATATCTGGACGGACGTCATGCCGTTGTCCTTCCTGGGTATTGAGGTGATTAATGGCAACCCGGCGACCTTCTACACGATTATTGATTTTACAGTCAGCAACATCATCATGCCCGTTGGCGGATTGATGATTGCTATCTTTACCGGCTGGTTCGTGACCCGCGCCGCCATGCGCGACGAACTGGATTTGCCGGAAGGCGGCCTGTTCTCATTATGGCATATCCTTGTGAGATATGTCTGCCCGGTTGCTCTGATCATTGTGATTGTCTGGGGATTGATGCCCTAAACGGCATTGTCATTTCTTTAAAAGGGGGCTTTCGGCCCCCTTTTTTCTGCCCTAATCTTTTGCAGCCAGTTCGCCTATGCGCTGAACCATGGAAAAGAGGCCGTTGGTGCGCATGGGGGAAAGATGCCCCGCAAGACCTAACTGATCAAGGATGGCGCGGGCGTCGGTTGCCAGGATTTTCTCCCGGCTTCTGCCGCTGAAAATCAGCAGCAGGACGGCAATTAATCCTTTGACGATATGGGCATCGGAATCGGCGCGGATCTGCATTTTTCCGGCGCCGTCCTGTTCCATGATCATCCAGACCTGGCTGGAACAGCCACGGACCTTGTTGGCTTCTGTATAGGCCGCTTCCGGCAGTGGCGGCAATTTCCGGCCGAGCTCGATGACATAACGGTAGCGCTCTTCCCAATCGTCGAGAAGCTCGAAGGTCTCCATTACATCTGCGAGGCTGGTGCCGGCAAGGTCGTTCATCAGGCTCATGTGACGGCATGGCCCTGAAATGTCAACCGAAAGCGCTAAAAAAGAGGGCGGCCCTGAGCCGCCCTTCGAAGGAGAACGTGAGCGTGGGGTGTGCGGGGCAGACCATGGGGAACGGTCCGGTTGTTAAATCACGCCCCGCACAGGGGGTAATGCCTTAGTCTTCGAGTTCCTTGAGCTGCCGTTTCAGGCGGAATTCCTTGGAGGTCATGTAGGCTTCCATATTCCGGGTGCGGCGTTCGATTTCCCGGAAGCGCTCGCGAAGATCAACAGCCGTATAGTCGGGCCGGGTGCGGACGTCGCGCCAGAAGTCCTCTTCCTCGTCATCCTCGTATAAATCTTCCGGTTTGCTTTCCAGAACGAAGCCCATAATGAAATAGCCGATAAAGATGGGCCAGAAGAACAGCATGAACATGGCAACCACGGTCAGGATACGGACGATGCAGCGCCGCATGCCGAGATAATCGGCCACACCGGCGCAGACACCCATGATGCGGCCATTCTGCGGGTCTTTATAAAGCCGGGTCGGTGCGCTGCGCCTAGTCATTGAATTTCTGCCTCCAGTCAGGGACTTCATCATCCAGAATACGTTCCAGGGTGTGAAGCCGGTCTTCGAGCCGCTCGGCATTCCGCCGCAATTGGCCCAGGTTGGTCTCGTCTTCGGCCGAAAGGCCCTTGGTCTTTTTCCAGGTCGTCACGTAATGGAGAATGATCCAAAGCGGCGCGACAATAACCAGGATGAGTATGAGAGGGGTTTCCATGTCCACCTTCAGCTCCCTTTTGTTGGGATTTATCTTTATTTAGCCGCCGCTTTCTTTGGCGCGGCCGCCTTCTGCATTTTTGATTTCAGCGCTTTCAGTTCCTTCTGGATGGATTCTTCCGCCTCCAGCTGTGTGATCTGATCGGCCAGCGACTGTCCTTTGCCCTTGCCAAGGTCATAGGCCTCTGCCTCGCCCTCAATGCGGTCAAGCCGGGTTTCCACTTTGTCAAACCGCTCGAAGGCATCAAGAATGCGGGTGGAATGTATGTTCCTGCGCACTTTCAGCCGGCTGGTCGCCGTTTTGTGGCGGGCATCGATTGTTGCCTTTTTGGCCTTGGCTTCCCGAAGCTTGGCCTCAAGCTTGACCACATCCTCTTCATATTTGCCCAGGGCTTCTTTCAGATGATCCAGCTCTTTTGCCAGCGCCTTTGCCATATCGGCCAGCTTCGCCTTTTCGATCAGCGCACCGGTCGCCAGATCTTCCCGGCCCTTGGAAAGCGCCAATTCCGCTTTCTTTTCCCAGTCCTTCTGACTGTCGGCCAGCCGTCCCAGACGTCGTTCCACATCCTTCTGGTCGGCAATCGCCTTGGCGGCGGAGGAGCGGACTTCAACCAGCGTGTCTTCCATTTCCTGGATCATCAGCCGGATAATCTTTTCCGGATCTTCCGCCGTATCCAGTATGGCGTTGATGTTGGAATTAACAATGTCCGTTAATCGTGAAAAAATACCCATAATCTTATCCTGTTTTTCTCTGTTGTGTCTGCCGTGACCCGGACCGTTCGGTCTCTTGTTTCTGTTGTTCCAAACTGCGGGGTTGCTGGTGCTCGCCTAAAGGCTTATCTCGCGGCGCGCCCGCTCTCTGCGGCGATCTCTCGGTCCGAAAGCCGGCGCCGCGCGTCCCTGGGAAATCCCCCGGCTTCCACCGTAAAAAGCAATGATGGCCTGGCTTTCCTGGTCGGCGTCATGGACGCTGCCGATGGCATCAGAAATACGGTTCAAAATGTTCATGGTTTCTGCCTTTTGTTTAAATATTGGTAACGTCAACATATTTGCAAGGGGTGTGCCAGTTTTTGGATATTTGATAGACCGTTGATTTGTATGATTTTTTTTGATTCCCACAAAACAGGATGATCTTGAATAATAAAAATTATCCTATATATTGGTTTATATTACTAAATTATAGGATAAAATATTGACCCCTATATCCGCCGATCAGACCCCGATTCTGGGTCAGTCGCCCGCTTTTCTTGATCTTCTGGATCAGGTCTCCCGCGCCGCGCCCCTGGACCGGCCGGTGCTGGTAATCGGCGAGCGCGGCACCGGGAAGGAGCTGATTGCAGCCCGGCTGCATTATCTTTCCACCCGCTGGGATCAGAGTTTTATCAAACTGAATTGCGCCGCGCTGCCGGAAAGTCTGCTGGAAAGCGAATTGTTCGGCCATGAGGCCGGCGCCTTTACCGGCGCGGCGCGGCAGCGGGCCGGCCGCTTTGAAATGGCCGATCAGGGATCGCTGTTTCTCGATGAGATCGGCACCATGAGCATGGCGGCGCAGGAAAAACTGCTGCGCATCATTGAATATGGCGAGTTTGAACGGCTCGGCGGATCGAAAACGCTGCAGGTTGATACAAGGGTAATCGGCGCCACCAATATCGATCTGCCGGCCTGCGCGGAAAATGGCAGCTTCCGTTTTGATCTGCTTGACCGGCTGGCCTTTGATGTGCTGACCGTCCCGCCGCTCCGGGTTCGGATCCCGGATATACTGGAACTGGCCCAGCATTTCGCCATTGCGATAACGCGTGAACTGGGCTGGGACGGCTTTCCCGGATTTGCCAAAAAAGCGGAGAAGAAGCTGATTGCCTATCCCTGGCCCGGCAATGTCCGGGAATTAAAGAATGTGGTGGAACGGGCCGTCTACCGCCATGGCAGCGAGGGCGGAAAGATTGAAGAAATCATTTTTGATCCCTTCGATTCCCCATGGCGGCCTGAAAAACCCGGAGCCAAAGAGGCGGGACAGAAAGGCCCCGAAAAAGCAACAAAAGAGGAGTGGATACCGGATGCTTCCCACCCCCTGGATTTCCGGGAGGCCGTCGCGGAAACGGAAAAACGGCTGTTGGAAAGGGCGCTGACCGCCAACCGGTTCAATCAGCGGCAGACGGCAACGCATCTTAATCTCACCTATGATCAGCTGCGTCATGCCATGAAGAAACACGGTCTTCTGGAGCCGACAGTCTAACTCGATTAAATTATTGTTGGGACAGATAAGTCGGATCGACACCCTGTCTTTCCGCTCTTTCCAGCCATTTCCTGGCTTTTTCCTCGTTTTTCTCGACGCCGATGCCTTCCCGATAGATGCGGGACAGCTGATATTTGGCCTCAAGACTGCCGGCGGAAGCCGTTCCGGTCTGAACAGGCAGGACCCGGCCATGGTTTTCGCCTCCCACCGGAGCGGAATAAACATAAGTGGTGCCGGACCGGTAGGCCGCCGCCCGTTTGTACCAGCGCACCGCTTTTTTATAGTCCTGTTCCATGCCATCGCCTTCGAAATAGGCATTGGCCAGAGCCAGCTGGGCGCTTATATTGCCCTGATGGGCCCGGCAGGACGTGTACGCCATTTCACCCGGCGAATGTTTGGTGCAGGGGTCGGGCAGCGTGCAGGCACTCATTATCATAGGGGCCAAAAGCGCCAGGAAGAACGGAAACCGCATCAACATATCATCCATCATCCAACAACCGGAGGGCATGATAGCATATTTTACCGCCTTTGGTCTTGCAATATGCCGCCCTGCATTGGAATATCCCGGACATCATTATTCGGGAGGATGAAGCGTCATGCGTTTTCTGATCATTTTTACCATTCTATCTTTTCTTGCCGCCTGCCAGCAAAAACCGGAGGAGGAGACCGCCGACCTGATCATCGAAGGCGGTATCATCCATACCCTGAATGAGGCGGCTCCCACTGCAGAAGCCGTTGCCATCCGGGATGGCCGGATCATTTATGTGGGAGCCAATGAGGGCGCGGATGAATGGGAAGGCAGAAAAACAAAACGCATCGACCTGAAAGGTGCGGCGCTCTATCCGGGCTTTACCGATGCCCATGCTCATCTTCTCGGTATCGGCCAGCGGGAACTGACCCTGAATCTGGAAGGAACGGCCTCCATTGCCGATCTGGTTTCAAAGGTCGAGGCGCGGCTCGCCGGCATGGCTCATGGCGAAGTGCTTTATGGCCGGGGCTGGATTGAAACCCACTGGCCGGAAGGGCGCTTTCCGACCCGCGATGATCTGGATGCCGTCTCTCCCGACAATCCGGTGATTTTGCGCCGCGCCGATGGCCATGCGCTGGTTGCCAACACCCGGGCGCTGGAAGGGGTTGGCATCACGGCGGCCACAGAAACGCCTTTTGGCGGGGAAATTCTGAAAGACCCGCGCGGCACACCAACCGGTGTGCTGGTGGATAACGCCATGGGTTTGATCGAACCGCTGATCGATGCGCCGTCGGAAGACGACAAGCGCGCCGCTTATATTGAAGGGGCAAAAGTCTATGTGAGCCGCGGCTGGACCCAGATTCAAAGCATGTCGGTCAACCCGGCCAATGTGCCGATCATGCAGGGGCTCCTGGAAAGCGGCGACATGCAGCTTCGGGTCTATAATTCCATTGATGGCAATAATCCGGCTGTCCGTGACCTTCTGGCGTCCGGCCCGCAATATGCTGCGGACGGGCTTCTGACCACCCGCGCCATCAAGCTTTACATGGACGGAGCGCTGGGCTCGCGCGGGGCCGCCTTGCTGGAACCCTACAGCGATGCTGAAACATCCGGGCTTGTGGTCGCAAAAAAAGAGGAGGTCATGCCGATCCTGACCGAGGCGCTCAGAGCCGGTATTCAAGTCAATACCCACGCCATTGGGGACCGCGGCAACCGGCTGCTGCTCGACTGGTATGAAGAAGCCTTCAATGCGGTTCCGGCAGCCGAGCGGAAAATTGCCGATCCCCGGTGGCGGGACGAGCACACCCAGATTGTCCATGCCGACGATATCCCGCGCTATAAAGCCTTGGGCGTGATCCCGTCCATGCAGCCCTCCCACGCCATTGGCGATCTTTACTTTGCCCCATCCCGGCTGGGACAGGACCGTTTGACCGGCGCCTATGCCTGGCGCACCCTGATTGACGAAGGGAATATCATCGCCGCCGGATCGGACGCGCCGGTCGAGGTTGGTGATCCCCGCATCGAATTTTACGCCGCCGTCGCCCGCAAAAGCATCGATGGGTTTTCCAACGAAGACTGGCATGCCGAGGAAGCGGTGACCCGCGAGGAAGCGCTGAAAATGCTCACCCTATGGCCCGCCTATGCCGCTTTTCAGGAAAATGATCTGGGTTCCATAGAAGTCGGGAAAATCGCCGATCTTTCAGCTTTTTCCAAAGACCTGATGACCATCCCGGAAAGCGAGATCATGAGCGCGGAGGCGGTCCTGACCGTGGTGAATGGAAAGATGGCTTATCAGTCTCCGGCGCTGACGCCTGAAAAATAACGCCAGCGCCCGAGCCGCAAGATCAGGCCATACGCGTTCAATAACGGCCGCGGGTTCCTGCGAGCGGCGACAATCAAACGATGGTGGGCGCGGCTGGGATTGAACCAGCGACCCCTGCGATGTGAACACAGTGCTCTACCACTGAGCTACGCGCCCCTGTTTGTCCAATAAACTTCCTGGCCAGCCCTCTCCCCCGGCCCAACCACCCGCTTAGTGTATCCTGTCGGGTGGTTGGGCCGGGGGAGAGGGCTGGTGATGCATCCATCGGACATCTCACGCAAGCCTTATAACGAAATTGCCTGTTTGTGCAAAGTGAAAGCATGACCTTGGCAGGGCCTATTTTTATCTTTACATCTTTTTATCGTTACCATAAGTAACATAAAGTGTGAAGGAGTAGACCCATGGCCCAAAGAAACGCCGCCAGGACCAAAGAAAAAATCCTCGATGCCGCCTGCCGTATTCTGGAACGGGATGGTTTTCAGTCGCTTGGAATCAACAGTCTGGCCATTGAGGCGGGGATCGGCAAGCCATTGATTTACCGGTACTTTGGTGGTTTTGATGGCATTGTCGAGGCGCTGCTGGTGCGCATCCAAGAAGAGGAGGCCGTCGCTGCGCCAGCCGAGACCGGCAACGCGGTGATGGACCTTATTCACTATGGCCGGGCACTGGCGAATGATCGTTTGAAACGGGATTTCGCCGTCTGGGAAATTGCTGATGCCGGCATTCGCAGAGACCTCGCTAAAAATGAAACCGCCCTTCCGACCTCATCCCGGGAGGACTTTGACGCCGAGGCGGCCAAGGCCATCCTGAAAGCGGCGGTCCATTTTCTTGTTCTCTATCGCGACCGTCACGAGACGTGGGAAGGCATCCCGCTTTCCACGCCAAAGCATATGGCGCGGCTGGAAAAGGCGCTGGTGCAAATGTCGGACCGGGTCTTTCCCGAGCAGTGAGTGAACAAAGGCCCTGACCCTCGATGGATATGACCACCACCCTTGTTATTATGGGCATCGCTGCTATCGTGACCGGGTTTGCCAATTATAAATCCCGTCAGCCCTACGAACCCGGCAAGCTGCCCTGGCTTCCCTATAATGGACTGCAATTTGTCGGCCTGATTATTGTTTTTTTGATGGCCGCCCATTTGATAACGCTGATCACCGGCAAACCCTTTACCGGACGAAGAGGCTGGTGAGGTATTTATGGGATAAAATAGACCGGGCGAAACTACGGCGCTGCCGTGAACGCGCCGTCGCGGTAAAAGACATGGCGGCCATATTGCGCCGTCTGATTGAAGGCGACCTTCCAATAAGGATTAACATAATCCGCATGATAGTGAGTGGCCGCTTCGGTCAGATCATTCCAGCGTCCGGTGGCGGCAATAAAGGCAATTTTCTGTGCCCGGCGCCAGGCCCTGGCTTCCTTGGGGTTGTCAGAACGGCCGTCGCAGGCAAAGGAAAACTGACAGCGATTGCGCCAATGTTCGTTTTGAAACACAACATGGCAAACCGTGCTGGGATAACGGGCATCCCGGACCCGGTTGAGGACGACCTGGGCGACCGCAAGCTGGCCTTCGAGCGGTTCGCTGCGGGCTTCGAAATAAACCGCCTGCGCGAGACATTTATGCTGATCAGAGACGGTCAGTTGCCTCAGTTCAGGTTCAACAAAAGTCAAAAGTTCCTGAAGCGTGCCGGGCGCAGCCAGTTCTTCAATGTCTGCCGCGGCCGTTTCCACGGGATCAGCGTGAAAAGACGGCGCCGGAATATCGCGCGACGGCAATATCACCGGAATCATCAGCGGCATGGCTAGAAACAATCCTAAAAACTTATTCATGTCTTCACCTAAAATCCATTTCCTGCCATAAGGCAAAATTACGGTCTTGCTCCAATTACCAAGCAAGGGGCATGCCACTTTGCCTGGCTTTTTTCCTAAGCCCTTAACGCCTGATGGCCTGAAAATATTGTTTTTAGCGGGATTTTTTGCTGTTTTTATTCCCTGCGGTCATCTGTCTCAAAACTCAGCCGAAACAACAGAGCCGGTATATTTTCTATATTTTACAAAGTGATAACGCTCCGGCCTTCTTATGCTTTGCGCGTTCCACTGTAATCTTAACGGAAAGGTAAGGCTTATTAACAAATTGTCAACCATTTAATGTTGCGTTGCAGCATGGTTTTGTTTTTGAGGAGAAAAATGGCACATGATTTCAAACCTAACTCCGGCTATGATCATAAAACTCGTTAAAATTTTAATTAAATTTTCGCTGATGCTTATCCGAATACGGGACAGATGACCTGATTCGGCACAAGTCAAAAGGCAGCTTTTATTCCACCGGAAATCCAGCGGCCGGCGCCGGGCAGTCCCAGCTGCGGTGTTTCCACGGCATCGGTAATATTATCCGCGCGCAGATAAATTTCTGCGCCTTTCAGCACATCCAGGCGATAGGAGAGCCTGAGATTCAGGCGGCTTGAGCGATTGAGAGGAACAAAAACGTCATCGTCATTGAGCGAAAATGCGCGTCCGGTATGAAGCAATTCCAGGGAGGAGCCAAAGCCGGACGGGTGTTCATAACGCGCCTGAGCGCGGAGCAGGAGGTCCGGTTTTTCCGATAGCCGGGTGAAATCGCCGGCGAAGGCGGGTTTGCGCCGGTTATCGGATGCGGTCAGATGGCCGGAAAGGCTGATTTCTTCCGTGAGCTGATACGATCCGGTGGCCTCCAGCCCCAAAATGCGGCTGCCGCGGAGATTGATGCGCTGCCGCAGGCGGTTGCCGTCAACGGTAACATTCTGCTGGTCAATCGTATCCGATGTAATGCTGAGAAAGGGCGTGATTTCAAAACTTGCGGCGCCCTGCTGCCAGGCCGCGCCTATTTCGGCGAGAAAGACCTTTTCCGATGAGAGGTCAGGATTGACCAGAAAGCGGTTGATTGCTTCGCCGAACAGTTCCCTGAGCGTCGGCAGCCGCACCTTGCGCCCGACCGCGCCACGGATACGCCAGCTGTCCGACAGACGATAGGTCGCGCCCAGCGTGGCATTGACAGCCGTGAAATCGTCACGGCCCGGCTTGTCCCCGGTTTTGGGCGTCCCGAACCAGTCCACGCTGCCGCCGATGGTGAGAGTCAGCCCCGGCACCGGTGCGGCTTCATATTCCAGACCGAAACTGAGCAGACGCTCACTGAAGGTCTGCCGCGGCGCATCCCCAATGGACGGCGCGATACCGTCAGTAAATTCCAGTTCCCGCTGTTTATGACTGGTGAAAAGACCGTTCAGGCTGAAAAGCAGGGTATCATCGCCAAATTCATGTCCCAGCAGAGCGCGGGCGCCCGCTGTCAGATTATCATCGATCTGACGGTCTTCAATCAACTCGAAGCGGCTGGAGGCGAAACTGTCAATCGTCTGCTCAAAACTTTGCAGCCAGACCGAACTTTTCCAGAATGTCGCCTCTGCGATGCGGCCATCGCCGCTGAGGATTCCCATCACTGTTCGCCATTCCGGATAGCGCCAGAAACGCACGTTGGAGATATCCGGATCCTTATGGCCTTCCGGCGCAATGCCTTTTTCGGCGTCGATAATAAGAAAACTGAGGCCAAGATCGACCGTATCGCCCGCCTTTACCCCGAGCCGCAGCAGCGCATTAAACTGCTCCTGATCCGTATTCGTGCGGCGGTCCTCACCGGTTTGGTTGAAGGCCAGATCGGCCTTATCTGAAACAGGAATGCCGTCATGGCTTAAATAGCCGCCCGCGGCCAGATAGCTGACCCTGCCCGCCTCTCCCATATGCAGAAAGGAAAGGTCCGCCAGATTTTCTGAACCGGCGCGCGCCGAAAATTCAGTGACATTCTTGCCGCTGTCGGGCGTACGGGAAATGATATTGATGGCGCCGCCTACCACGTTGGCGCCATACTGGACCGAGGTCACCCCCTTGGCGACGGTCATGCCGCCAATCACACTGGCCGGAACGAGACTGAGATCGATCCGGTTGTCCCAGGGGATATTAAGAAGCGCGCCATCGAAAAAGACCGCTACCTGCCGCTCACCGGCGTTGCGGAGGAAAACCAGGGTTTCGCCGCGGGAATTGGTCTGAATGTGAGCCGCAGGCACCAGCCGCAAAATATCGGCCACCGCGGAGCCGCCGGTCTGGGCAATTTCATCCAGCGGGATCCGCTGCTGAGTTTCCGCAGAGACCGCATCAAGCCGGCGCCCCAGCACGACAATTTCCGCAAGATCCCGCAGAACCACTTCTTTCGGCTCATCCTGTGCGAAAACGGGAGGGGCGTATACGGAGACGGATATAAGGAAGAAAAACAATACAACGCGCATCGGAAAAGCTGTCTTAACTCATTTTGATTTTCGCCGGGCATCATAGGAAATGCCCAGCCAATAACAAGCTTTACCGAAAATAATCGGGATTTGCCCTTGACCGGTCAGGGCGGAAAGGTCCGGCAGGTGATCGAAATCTCCCAAGATGAAGACGATACCTGGCGCACCACCTTCGATGCCGTCTATGCGCCGAAAGGCCGATAGGCGCGGCAGGCCAAAATGCACGCAGCTGTGCAGCTTTCCGGATACCCGAAAACCCTTCCCCATTCAAAAACCCTCGATCGTTTTCAAAGCATAGGGATAAGCATATTTTGATTGGACTTGACAAAAAGTAAGTAAGTGATTACTGACTTTGCTTTGCAATAAACTTTTAGGGACTGGAAAAGGGTGCATACAAAGGATACGGCAGATCGAATCCGGGCGTCGGCGCTGGCCCTTTTTGTTGAAAAAGGGATTACCGCCGCCACAACCCGGGAAATTGCTGAAGGGGCCGGAATTACGGAAGCCGCCATTTACCGGCATTTCGCGGGTAAGGATGCGCTGGTCTGGGCGCTGTTTTATGATCACCATCTTGCCCTTGCCGAAGCCCTTGAAGCGGCGCAGGCGCCATGTAAGGGCCTTCGTGCAAAGGCAGAGGCCATTGTTCGGTGTTACTGCAGGAAGGCGGATCAGGACTGGCTCACCTTTCGTTTTCATCTGCTGAACCAGCACAGCCTGCTGCAAAAGGCGCCGAAGGGCGCCCCAAACCCGGTGGATATTGTTGAACGGGTGATCGGGGACGGGATGAAAGCCGGGGAAATCCGTGAGCGCCCGGTGCCGCTGCTGGCGGCTATGGCGCTGGGCGTCGTGCTGCAGCCTGCCGTCCATAAAATTTACGGGCGTATGCGTGGAAAACTTGGCAGCGCTGCGGATCTTTTGGCCGGCCATGTCTGGGTCGTACTGAAAGGCTGAAATTTTCCGCCAATCAAAGGAGCCGTTTATGCGTTCATTTCTGTTCAATGTGGCTTTTTACGGTTTTACGGCGCTGATTGCCGTTCTTTGTTTGCCATTATTGATTATCCCGGCCAGAAAGCCGCTGGTTCTGGTGCTGCATTATTGGGCAAAGGGGATTGTCCTTCTGATGCGCCTGCTTGCCGGTATTCGTATTGAATATCGCGGGAAAGACCATATTCCGGCAAAGGGCCCTGCGCTTCTGGCGGGAAAACATCAAAGCTATGCGGATGGCATCCTGGTGCTCGCGGTCATTCCCGATATCGCAGTTGTCGCCATTAAAGTACTGCTGAAATATCCCATTATCGGGTCAATGCTGAAAAAGCTTGAGATGATCATGGTTGACACCTGCGGCGGCGGCAAGGAGCGCAATGGTCTTGCCGAACGGGCGGAAAAAGCCTATGCGCGCGGCCGGCCGATTCTGATTTATCCGGAAGGACAGCTGGTGCCGGTCGGTGAAAAAGCTCCTTATAAAAACGGCATCTATCACCTTTACGCCAACCTGGATCTGCCCGTTGTCCCCATTGCCAGCAATATCGGATTATGCTGGTCCCAGCGGAACTGGCGAAAAACTCCTGGGTGTGCCGTCGTCGAATTTCTGCCCCCGATCCCGGCGGGGTATGATAAGAACGCCTTTATGGAACGGCTTGAGCAGATAATCGAGACGGCAACCGCAAAACTGGTGGAGGAAGCGCGGTGAAACACTCCCAGTTCCATCTTCTGAAACTGAAACGTTTTGCTCCGGCTTTTCTGGCGCAGGCCTTTGGCGCGTTTAACGATAATCTCTTCAAGCAGGCGATGATCACGCTGATCACCTATTCCGGGATCATCGCATTCGGCCTGGAAAGTGAAAAACTGGTGACGGTCGCCGCGGGGATTTTCATCCTCCCTTTCTTTCTGTTTTCCGCCTTGGCGGGCCAGCTTGCCGATAAATATGACAAAACCAAGCTGATGCGGATCATCAAGGTCTGGGAAATTATTCTGATGATTCTGGCTTCGGTTGGCTTTTTCATGGAAAGCGCCGGATTTCTGCTTGGCGTCTTGTTTCTGATGGGCGCCCAGTCGGCTTTTTTCGGCCCGATCAAATACGGAATTCTGCCGAACCTTTTGGCAGAGGAGGAACTGATCGGCGGCAATGCCCTGGTGGAGGCGGCAACCTTCCTGGCCATACTGGCCGGCATTATTGCCGGCACGCTTCTGATCCGGCTCGATGGCGGTGTCTGGGTTGTCTCCATCGCCATTATTGCGGTTGCCATTATGGGGGCACTGGCAAGCTTTGGCGTGCCTCCCACCAAACCCGGTGAGCCGTCCCTGAAAATCAATCTTAATTTCGCCGCTGAAGCTTTCCATATTGTCGGAATGGCGCGGCGCGATCTTGTCACCTTCCGCTCGGTGATCGGCATTTCCTGGTTCTGGCTATTAGGGTCGGTTTTTCTGATTCTGCTGCCGGTCTATGCCCGGGACGTAATCGGCGGCAATGAACAGGTGCTGGCTTTTCTTCTGACGATTTTTACCGTCGGCATTGGTTTTGGTTCGCTTTTTTGTAATAAAATCACCAAGGGCCAGGTCAGCGATATTCCGGTGCCTTTTGGCGCGCTTGGTATGACCGCCTTCGGTATCGATCTCTATTTTGCCAGTCAGGGTTTTACGCCTGATCCCACCAATCTGATGGGCTTTGCCACTTTTATCAGCGATCCGGCCGGTTGGCGGGCCATGATCGACCTTCTGGGGATCGCCGGATTTGGCGGTATTTATATTGTGCCGCTTTATACCATGATTCAGAAACGCAGCCGGGCCGAGGAACGCGCCCGGATGATCGCCGCCAACAATATTCTGAACGCCCTTGCCATGGTGATCGCCAGCGGGATGATTTTTGCCCTTCAGTCTCTTGCATGGACCGCGCCGGCAATTTTCCTGACCGTGGCACTGATCAATATGCCGGTCGCGGTCTATATTACCCATGTGGTGATCGGCAAGCTGGTCAATGCGCTTTTGAAACGAACCCGGCCCTTAAGTTAGGGCCGAAAAGCCATGGCAGTCTGTATCATGGCTTTTAGAACCGGCTGCAGGTGGGCCGCTTTGTCCGTTCTGTAAGCGAAGGGCGCGTCTTCATCCATATAGGTATCCTGGGCGATTTCCAGCTGGACGGCGTGTATGCCATTGGCTGGATCGCCGTAATTGCGGGTAATATAACCGCCCTTGAAGCGGCCATTCAGGGCAGTGCCGTAGTCTGACTGTCCGGCGATCCGGAAAAGGCTGGCCTCAAGCGCGCCGGCACAGCTCGCCCCGTCTGCAGTGCCGAGATTAAGGTCGGGCAGCCGGTCTTCAAAAAAACGGGAAACCCGGCTGCGGATCGAATGGGCGTCCCACAATATGGCATAACCGAAGCAGCTTTTGAGGCGCGCCAGTTCCGCCGCAATGGCATCATGATAGGGCCGCCAGTAGATTTTTATCCGCGCCCTGATTTCGGCTTCGCCGGGTGCGGCAGCCTCCCGGTAAATCGCCTCACCGGCAAAGGTGGTGACGGGGCAAAGCCCCGTTTCATCCTGACCGGGATAAAGGGCCGCGCCATCCGCCGGACGGTTCAAATCTATCACATAACGCGAATGCGTGGCGGCGATGATGCTGACATCCATATTTTCCAGAAAGTCATACAGCCGTCTGACGTGCCAGTCGGTGTCGGGCAGGCTTTTCGCCGCCGCCGTCATCCGCGCGGCTATTTCCCGAGGCAGCCGGGTGCCGTCATGGGGCATGCTGACCAGAAGCGGACTGCCGCCCTTTTGGAAACTGAAAATATCGGTCATGCGCTTGGCAGATAATTGTCCGTACAGCCGCGGAAAGCGCCACCAAGAACCAGATTCCTGATCGCGGTCATATCGGGGGCAAAGAAACGGTCCTGATCATAGGGCGGGACTTTTTCCCGGATCTGCGCGTGCGCTTCCTCGATTGGGGCGGAACTTTTCAGCGGCCGGTGAAACTCTATCCCCTGGGCGGCGGCGAGCAGTTCAATGGCGACGACCCCCGCCGCATTTTCCGCCATATCAGTCAGCCGTCGGGCGGCAAAGGTCGCCATGGAGACATGATCTTCCTGATTGGCCGAAGTGGGAATGGAATCGACGCTGGCCGGATGGGCCAGGGTTTTGTTTTCCGACACCAGGGCCGCCGCTGTCACCTGCGGGATCATAAAGCCGGAATTCAGTCCGCTTTCCCTGACCAGAAATGCGGGTAGGCCGCTCATATGCGGATCAACCAGCAGAGCGGTCCGGCGTTCGGACAGGGAGCCGATTTCCGCAACCGCCATGGCCAGTATATCGGCGGCGAATGCCACCGGCTCCGCATGGAAATTGCCGCCGGAAATCACCTCGCCTTCCGCCGCAAAAACAAGCGGATTATCCGTTGCCCCGTTGGCTTCGATGCGGAGGGTTTGCGAAGCATTAGTCAGAAGGTCAAGAACCGCGCCCATGACCTGCGGCTGGCAGCGCAGCGAATAAGGATCCTGCACATGCTCACAGTCGAGATGAGACTGGCGAATGGCGCTGCCGGACAGGAGTCGCTGATAACAGTCCGCCATGACGATCTGGCCGGGTTGGCCGCGGGCGGCATGAATGCGGGGATCAAAGGGTGCGTCTGAGCCCTTCATGGCATCCACCGACATGGCCCCGGCCACGGCCGCCGCGTCGAATATATTTTCAATCTGGAACAGGCCATGCAGGGCAAGCGCGGTCGAGACCTGCGTGCCGTTTAACAGGGCCAGCCCTTCTTTGGGACCAAGAACCAGCGGCTCCAGTCCCGCCGTTTTCAGCCCTTCCAGTGCCGGCAAGATCTGGCCTTTAATCCGCACATGGCCTTCTCCCATCGTGGCGGCAGTCATATGCGCGAGCGGGGCCAGGTCGCCGGAAGCGCCCACCGATCCTTTTTCCGGAATAACCGGATAGATTTCCCGCTCCAATAACGCATTCAGGGCGCCGATGACCTTCAGCCGGACGCCGGAATAGCCCTGGGACAGGGAAATGATCTTCAGGATCAGGGTCAGCCGCACCACGTTATCGGGCAAAGGAGCGCCAAGACCGGCTGAATGGGACAGCACGAGATTCTTCTGCAAAATCTCCAGCCGGTCTTTCGGGATACTGGTCTGGGCCAAAAGGCCAAAGCCGGTATTGATGCCGTAAACCGTCTTGTCAGCCCTGACAATTTCAGCCACGGTGGCTTGAGCGCGCCCGATTCCGGCCTTGACGTTATCCGATAATGCAACCCCGCCCTTTGCCGCCATCGCCGAGCGTAAATCGGCGAGCGAAACAGGGCGGCCATCCAGCTTAATGACCGAAGACATACGTACTTTTCCTTATTATTAGGACGCCGAGCCTATTACAGCAACAGCACCTGTATCAATACCGCCGCCACTCCAAGGGGAGCCACAAAGCGCGAAAGGAACCGCCAGATATTATAATAGGCCCCTTCCTTTTCACCGAACTCACCCTTGCCGATCCGCTCCAGCATAAACCAGCCGGCAAAGATCGCGACGAAAAGGCCCGCCAGCGGCATGGTGATCTTTGCGGTGATCCCGTCCCAGGTATCCATCACATTGGTCTCAGCAAACAAATCAATAAAGCCCAAAGGTTTGAGGTCGGACCAGATGCTGAGGCCCATCACCGAAGTCAGACCGATTGCCCAGGCGAGAAGACCCATATAGATGGCGGCCCGGCGCGGGGACAGAGTCCATTTCCGCTCCACCCAGGAAACCGCAGGCTGAATCATGGAAATGGAGGAAGTCAGCGCGGCAAAGGTCAGTAGCAGGAAAAAGGCGGTGCCGATGACCGTCCCGAGCGTCATGCTGCCAAACGCAATGGGCAGGGTTTTGAACACCAGCCCGCTGCCCTGACCCGGCGCCAGACCGGCGGCGAACAGGATGGGAAAGATCATCAGGCCGGCCAGCAGGGCGACCCCGGTATCCGCCACCACAATAATGCCCGCCGCGCGGGGAATCGACACATGGCTCGGCAGATAGGATCCATAGGTGATCATGATCCCCATGGTGATGCCGACCGAGAAAAAGGCCTGGCCGATGGCGGTCAGGATAACCGGGCCGGTGATTTTACTGAAATCCGGCGCAAACAGGAAATTGAGCGCCTGACCCAGATTGCCATTGAGACTACCGTAAATGACCATAATGGCCAGCAGGGCAAAAAAAGCGGGCATCAGAATTTTGACGGCCTTTTCAATGCCGCCCTGAACACCGCGGGCGACAATAAAGACCGTCAGGCCCATAAAGATGGTATGCCACAGGGTAAGCCGCACGGGGTCCGCCAGCAATCCGTCAAAGGTTGTCGCAATTTCCTGCGATCCTTTGCCTTTAAAGGTCCCGGCCCCGGTGACAAATACATATTCCAGCGCCCAGCCGGCAATCACACTGTAAAAAGTCACGATCAAAAAGCCGGAAAGCGCTCCAAGGCCGCCGACAATGCCCCAATATCTGCTTTTTCCTGATTCTTCCGCGACCGCGGCGACACCCGCAATGGGATCCTTATGACCGTGGCGACCCAGCATCAGTTCCGCCACCAGCACCGGCAGTGCGATTAAAACCACGCAGGCAATATAGATCAGGACAAAGGCGCCGCCGCCATTTTCTCCGGCCAGATACGGAAACCGCCAGATATTACCCAGCCCGACAGCGGACCCGATTGCCGCCATGAGAAAGGCGTAACGGGATGACCATTGTTCCCCGGATGCTGCAGCCATAACACACTCCCCTTTTATTTTTTACGGTTTCAAATTCCGCCCACCTTAAACAGGTTTGGGTCAGGAATCTAGGGCGTGTTAACACTAATGATATCGATGATGAGGGCGAATTGTATGAAGGCCCTGAACATGATGTCGAGCTTCTCGAAGCGTGAGAAGATGCGGCGGAAGCCTTTCAGCCTGCGGAACAGGCGTTCGATTTCATTGCG
>JAJFIV010000005.1 GCA_021774625.1 Alphaproteobacteria bacterium
CGCAATGAAATCGAACGCCTGTTCCGCAGGCTGAAAGGCTTCCGCCGCATCTTCTCACGCTTCGAGAAGCTCGACATCATGTTCAGGGCCTTCATACAATTCGCCCTCATCATCGATATCATTAGTGTTAACACGCCCTAAATCATCTTTTACAATTTAACAAAGAAAAATGGGGCGGAAATCCTATATCCAAGGGCTGGACTCATCCCTGTTCTATCATGCTGTGGGGAACAGACGCTCGGCCGCGTTCGGTGGGAGATGTATTACAATCATAAGGAATGCATTTTGGATGGCTTTGCTTATAAAATCACACTTAGGGGCCGGACCCTACACTGTCGATTTGATATCGAACCGTTTCGCGGCCATGCCCTTGGCCGGTTCCGTTTTCACGGCGGATACGAGCGCCGCGGGCGGGCCGCTCCGGCACAGTTCCAGCATCAGCCCCAGCTTGTCCTCCGGCCCGGCAAACAGCGCCTCAACCCGCCCGTCCCGCCGGTTGCGGACCCAGCCCGTCAGGCCAAGCTGATCCGCCTGTTCCTTGGTCCAGGCACGAAACCATACGCCCTGCACCCGGCCCCGGATAAAGACCCTGACGGCTTTATTTTGCGGGGCATTCATACTTATTCGTAACGCAAGACGCGTGAGGGAGACTGCCGGGCGGCATTCATGATTTCAAAACCAATTGTTGCGAGCGCAACCAGCAGAGCGCACAGACCCGCCGCGATAAAATAACCGGGACCAAGGCTGATGCGTTGCGTATAGCCCTGGAGCCAGAGGTTCATTAGATACCAGACGACCGGCCAGGCCAGCAGATTCGCCGCCAGAATCGGTTTGGCGTACTGAAACAGAAAAAGCCCGGCGATGCGCCTTGTGGTCGCGCCAAGGGTTTTTCTGATGCCGATTTCCCGCTTCCGCTGGCCCAGATCAAAAAGCGTCACGCCATAAATTCCGGAAACGGAAAGAATCACAGCCAAAACGGCGAAGGCCATGACTATGCGCCCCCGCACAAGATCCTGCTCATATGTCCGCAACCAATTATCGGCGGCCAGCGAATATTTCAGAGGGTGGCGGGCGCCTGTATCCTGCCATATTCGCTCAATTTCTCCGATCAGATGCGCGAAATCGCCGGTCCGGAAGGAAATAGTCAGAAAATCATTCTGGCCGTCGTAAACCGCATAGGCCAACGGGAGCGGTTTGACCTTTGGCGATTGCCATGGCAGGTCCGGTACGACCCCGATGATTTTGACGGAACGCGGCAAATCGCTCGCCGGACCCAGAACTAGCGGCTGACCGATCGCTTCTTCGGGGCTTGTGAACCCCAGCAAAGTCACTGCGGCCATATTCAGGACGACATTCGCATTGTCGGAAAGCTTAACGCCGTCCCCATCGTTTGAATAAAGAATATCCTGGCCGAAATCGCCGGAAAAAACGCGCCCTGCAATCGGCTTGATGCCGTAGGTTGCAAAAAAACCAAACCCAACGAAAAAGGAACTGATCGAAAAGCCTGTATCGCCGCCGATATATCCCGGCCGCATCAGTCCTAAATATCCACGATTGATTTCTCCCGGCACACGGCTGGAAAAGGCAACGCCCTCAACATCCGGAAGGGCGCGTATCCTTTGCACCATTGAGGGGATTGCCTGTTGAATTCCACTCCGCCCCACCCCTTTTAAAAGCAACCGGTTGTCCGTTTCAAATCCCAACGGTCTTTTCTGCACATAATTAATTTGCGCGAAGGTAATGAAAACCACAGCCATCAGGGCGATGGCGATGGCGAACTGAACCGTAATCATGATCGAATGCTTATAGCGGCCACCCAGGGGATTGGGCCGTTTTTTACCGAGCAGTGTGACGGCACGGGTTCTGATGACCTGATTGACCGGAAAGACGCCGCCGCTGAGTGCCGTGGCAAGCAGCAGCCCTGCAGTGATGACAACAAGGATCGGGTCCTGGAAAAGGGTGAATTCCAGATGCGTCAAAAATTGGGCATTGATCAGAGGAATCCCCATTTCGATCAAAGGCAGGGACAGGATCAGAGGAATCAGAACAATCAAGCTTATCAGGCTCAGTGTCTGCCCGATGAGCTGACGGCTTGTCGCGCCATGTATTTTGCGGATGGCCAGTTCCTGAGAGCGGAAGGAAAAGACCGCATGAGTGAAATTCATGAAGTTAAAGCCCGTTATCACCAGAATCAGGACGGCAACCACGGCGAAACCATAAACGGTTACATGGTCCACGCCCGGCTTGAAGGACTTGTCGTGCCGTCCGTAAAGCCGGATATCCGTTAACGCAACGGGGTCAAATTCATAAGCGACCGTCTCCCGTAAATCGGGCGGCATAAACGGCTTCATCCCAGGGGACAGGCGCGTTTTCAGCGCTTCAATACCGGCCCCTTCCTTTAATAAAAAATAGGTGTTCGCCGAATAAGAGCCCCATTCCTCAAGAATGTTGAAGGAATCGGACGGCCCGGCCCAGACTTCGGGCACGATCCGCACAAAATAATCCGCAACCAGATGGGCGTTGACCGGAATATTCTCAACAACCGCCGTGACCTTCAGGGGCCGGTCCGGACTGCGTGACGTATAGAGAATTTTTCCAAGAGCCTCCCCCGAACCGAACAGCCGTTCGGCCGTCGATTGCGTGAGCACGACCGCGTTCGGGTCCGAAAAGGCATCAGCCGCATTGCCCGCAGAAAAAGGAAGCTGAAAGATGCGAAAGAAATTTTCATCCGCAGCGATCTCCTGCAATTCAAACGTCCTGTCACCCTGAATCAGTACAGGCGGATCCGCATACATGGTCGCCGTCGCATCAAAATGCGTGGCGATCTCAATGCCGGGAAAATGCGCGGTAAGAATATCCTTGGCGGGAAAGGCCACCTGCGATCTTTCATACGGCACCCGGCCGGGCGTTGTCGCCGTCATTTCAAGCCGGTAAATTCGTTCGGCATTGGGCCAAAACTGATCGTAAGTCAGTTCAAAATTGACGAAGATCAGAAGAAGGCCCGCCCCGGACACGCCGATCAAAAGACTGAACAGCGCCACCAGAGACGGCACTTTATGACGTTTGTAAGCACCGAAACCTGCCCGGAAAAAACTGGAATACATGGCCTAGCCTTCCCGTCTTCACACGTGCCGGCAGGAGGGGGGCCGCCGCCCCCTTCCTGCCGTCCACGTAAGGAAACCTAACCGATTCCGGCGAGGGTTGACAAGACGGGCGGCGTATCTCCGCCCACCTATATCCGTAGCTACTTGCCGAGTTCCGTCGGATAGTCCGGCGCTTCGCTTGGCACCGGGCTCGGGTTTGTCCGCAGCATCTCCGTCACTTCTTGAATGGCGCGCTCAAGTTGCGTATCGCGGCCATTGTTGGTGGCGACGGGGTCCAGCGCGACATCGATATCCGGCGCAACGCCCTCATTCTCGATGGTCCATTGATAATTGGGATCGAAATAGCGGAAGTTGGGGACGCTGACGAACGCGCCATCAGTCAAGAGCGGATTGGCGAAAATGCCGATCAAACCGCCCCAGGTGCGCTTGCCGATCAGCGGCCCGATTTCCATATGCCGGAAGGAATAGGGCAGGAAATCGCCGCCCGAACCGGCATCCTGATCGATCAGCATCACTTTAGGGCCATACATGGCGCCGCCCGGCGTGTTGTATACCAGCCCAACCCGGTCTCTCCAGCCGGACAGATAAGTGCGGCTCAAGACATCCGTGATATAGTTTGCCGCCTGACCGCCACCATTCGAGCGTTCGTCAACAATCATGGCGTCCTTGTCGATCTGCGGGAAAAACATGCGGTTGAAGAAGGTATAGCCGGCTCCGGCGGTGTTGGGCAGATAGACATAACCAACACGACCATCCGTCGCTTCGGCAACCGCCTTGCGGTTAGTTTCGACCCAGGCCCAGAGACGCATGCCATTTTCATTTCCGGTGGGCTCCACCACCACATCACGGCTGTTCCCGCCATTGGCGCTGGCGGAGACCGTCAGGGTCACCTGTTTGCCGCTTGTGCCTTGAAGATACTGGAAGATATTGTCATTTTCGCCCAGTTCCCGGCCATTGACGGCGAGGATATAGTCGCCTTCACTGATGCCAAGACCGGGGGCGGCCAACGGCCCGTTCAGGAACGGATTCCAGTCTTCGCCGGTATAAATGCGGGCGATCTGATGACGGCCATTATTCAGCCGCAGATCGACGCCCAGAAGGCCCGTATTGGTACCATCCTCCCGGTGGATATCGCCGCCGCCGCTGCGGTTATGGCCGACCTGCATTTCCCCGATCATTTCCCCGATCAGGGCGGTCAGATCTTCCCGGCGGCCGACATGCGCGACCAGAGGTTTGTAACGCTCGTAAATCGCGTCCCAGTCAAGACCATGCATATTAGGGTCGTAAAAATAATATTTTTCCATGAGCCAGGTTTCGTCGAAAATCAGGTTCCATTCGGCCCGCGGGTCCACCATCATGCGCACATCGCCCATTTTCAGGGGCTTCAGTTCCAGAGCGGCGCTGATTTCGCCCACAAGAAGACTGTTGTCCGTCTTCTGCACAATCATATGATCGCCATTATTGCTGATGGCGAGCGCGGTGACGCCCGTCATCAGGGATTTGGTTTCCTGATCGTCGAACTTGAAGCGGATCAGTTCGTTTTCCGCCTGCGGCTGTTGACCGGGAGGCGTATTCTGGGTGCCCGGCTGCACAAACTGAATGTAGTAGAGCGTCCCATCCCTGGCGACCGAAAGATTGCCATAATTCCGTTCGGAAACCGGCAAGGCTACGATGCGTCCCGGCAGGCCGTCCGGATCGACGCTGCTTGCTTCGGCCTCTTCATCTTCGCCTTTCTCATCATTTTTGTCCTCGTCCTTCTTCGCTTCTTCGTCGCCGGCTTTCGGCTTCAGGGGTGATTCCCCGTCTGCCGCCAGCACGGCCGCATAAATCGCCGCCCGGTAAGGGCGTTCCTGGCTCGACATATCCAGACCTACTTGCTGAGGGCCGGCATTGGTGGAGGCGGCAAAGAACAGATATTTTCCATCCGGGTCAAACGCCGGCGAGGAAGCGTCCGCCATCGCATCAGCGACCGGATAGGATTGGCCGCTGTCAAAGTCATACAGCTTCAGCGCCCGGTTCAGATTGGCCTGCACTTCCGTATAGGCAAGCCAGCGCCCGTCGGGCGAGGTGTCCGCCTCGATCTGGCTGCGGTAGGAACCGGTGGAAATATGCGTGCGATCACCGCTTTTCACGTTAATGGCATGCAATTCCTGTAACTGGTTTTGATAAATGATGCGCTGGCCTTCGCCGCCCCATTCCAGCAGGAAATGGAAATTATCGCCCAGTTCGAATCGCCGGGCATCCCCCATCCCCGTCTGATCATCAATCACCAGATACTGGGTTTCTTCATCGGCATCGATATAGGCGACGCTTTGACCGTCCGGCGACCACAGCGCCGTATATTCCCTTGCCCCGTCGGTGCGGCTGAGATTACGGGTCGAACCGTCTTTGACCGGCACGGTGAATACCTCGCCCCGCGCCGTCACGGCAACGCGCTTGCCGCTGGGCGACAGATCGAACGCCTGCAGGGTTTTGCCGGCATCTTTCCAGCCCGGCTGCAGTTGCGGCAGATCCGGCGCGATGGAGATGCGAATCTCGGAAACATTGCCGCTCGCCACGTCCAGCTGCTTGAGACGTCCCCCTGCCTCATAGATAATTGTGCCATTCCGGGCATCGGCCGCGCGGACATCCCAGACAGACTCGTTCGTCAGCTTAGTAATCTGGCGACTGGCGGGATCATAGCGATGGATATTGAGAATCTTGCCGTCCCGGTCAGAGATAAAATAAATCTGGCCGCCCATTGCCATGGGTTCAATATCATTGACCCGTTCGCCGGGGATTTCCACAGCCGAATCACCATCAACATCCATGATCATGACAGACGGTGTGGTGCCGCCGCGATAGCCGCGCCAGCCGGATGAGCCGCCATAAAGCCCGTTATAGGCCGGTCCGAACGGTATATAGGCAAACTGTCTGCCCGCATCGTCATAAGAGCCGCGGAAAATGCGCGCTTCCATCTGTTTTTCCGGCAGTCCGCCATCAACGGAAACGTGATAAAGCTGGGCTGACCGCCCATGATTGCGTTCCCGCGCCGAGGCAAAAGCAACCGCCGAACCGTCGGGCGTCCAGTCGAGAACCGTGTCCACGCCGGGATGCCAGGTCAGGCGCGTCGGCTGCCCGCCTGCCGCCGGGATGATATAGACGTCCTGATTATTTTCGAAATTCGCGGTATAGGCGATGGTTGCGCCGTCCGGCGAGAAAACCGGATTGATTTCATCGGCCGGACTTGAGGTCAGCCGCCTGGGGTTCGCCCCGTCGCGGTCCGCGACCCAGATATCGCCCGCATAAACAAAAGCGATATTGTTGTTCGAGAGTGCCGGATCGCGCAGCAAAAGCGTCTGATCCTGCGCCAATGCCGGTAACGCCAGAATAATTACCAAAAGAATACCAAATGCCCACTTAATCGTGCCCATGATTGCTGTCCCTCTATCGATGAATTTTATGTAACAGGCGTACTATAAGCACTTGCAGACCTGAGTAAACCAAAATGGGCTAAGATTCTTATAATTTCAAAACAGACATTTAATAAAACGCCGAGCCTGTCGTTGATTATCAGTCAGATTCTTTGATGTAGAAAAGTTCAGCCAACGTGCAACACAGTTAACGCCCCCGTAACGAGGAAAAATTTATAGACCATTGCGCTTTCCAGACCATGGCGGAAGCAAAGCCATCCCGCAGCAGCCGCACTAATAGTCCCGCTTAGGGCTTGTTGAACCAGCAGCGCCGCGGGTGGGTCTCCCAATATTTGAAATGGCGTCGGCAAATGGCTCAACATGGTCAAAACCGCCATACCAATAATCGCCGCATAAGCTGCTGTATTACTCATTTTTTCGGGACGGCCCGCAAACATCCATGTGATCCATAGCACCAGGGAAAACAGGCCCCAACGCATGACAATCTCTTCAGTAATCGAGCCATAAATCAGGGCGGTTGCGGGATGTAACGCATCCCGTTCAAATGCTTTTACAGCAGCCAGGCTTTCATCCGGTATCAACAGTCCCAGCAAAAAATATAATGCCGCCAAAACAAGGCCTACGCCCAATGCTGTTTTGCCGGAAATGAAAAGCAACCCCTTTAAACCGCTTGCCGAGTCGCCAAAACGCTGGACCTGAAGTCCTGTCTTATGCGCAAGGAAGCGGCCCAAAACTACCGCAATGCCCAACATCAGGAACGGCCCTATCATGGTGGATAGTTTGAATGACTCCTTCGTCAAACCCGCCGCAATCACTTCGGACGGCATCGGGATATCGGTCAAATACAGGGAAATCACACCGGAAAGGCCGGCAAGCCATAATAAGAAGGCTGTTTTCCAGCTTCGGGCGGGCAGCCACTTGTTTACAGTCGGATTAATCTGGGTCTTCATATTTGTTCTCCTCATATCAAATTCGCAATAAACGCCCTGCACCGGGCGCTTATGGAGAACAGTCAGGTAACGGGAATATTTCTTACAAAAAAATTCTGATGCGGTTGGTCAGGCCTCTTCAAATTCATCCCGAACGGCCTGAAGGCGGGCCAGTTCGCGTGACTTTCTGCGGATCATCAATCCTATGATCAGGCTGATAACAACCGAGGCAGCGAGTGCGATGCCAACCTCCAACAGGCTTGGCCACACTGTAGCGGCAGCAGCCTGCCTAACTTTGGCAATCAATTGCCCAAAAATGAGACCGGACAGCGTGGCGGGGAAAATCAGAATTGCCGCGAGTTTTGAAACCCAGATGAACATACGAATACGCCGGATGGAAAGATCAAGGAGATCTTTTGTGCTTTCCGATGCGCTGCCCCATAATTTTCGCCGGGACCAGAAGCTGATAATGCCACCTGCCAGCAGGAAAGTAATTGTGAAAACAGCACTTCCAATCACTATTGGAGCCGGATGCAGCAGCGTCAACCAGAGAATGACCGCACCAACGGCGGATAAAAGGATAATTTCTAAAATCACTAGCAACCGCATCCGTAGGGTTTCCCGGCGAACGCGTTTTAAAATATCTTTGCCAACAGACAATGACTCGTCGTTTTGCCAAAGGCCGGAAAGGACATCCATATCGTTTTCGTCAGTCATGTGTTTTCTGAATCCTTTCCATCAACGCCGCTTTAGCACGATGATATCGGACAGTGGCGTTATTAACGCTGATCCCAAAAGTATCCGCAATTTCAGCATGATTAAATCCTTCCAGAGCAAGAGTGATAATCTCGCGCTGAGGGATCGGAAGAGTTCGCACAATCCGCTCCAAGGCCCGCCGTCGCGCATTTTTGTCGCTGGCTTCTTCGGGGGTCGGTGAATCATCGGCAATATTTTCGTCCAGTAGCGCTTGCCGGTTGCGCTTGACCTCCCGTGCCACATGACTAATGGAGCGATTATGGGCAATCCGAGCAATAAAGGTCTTAATGGATGCATCACCGCGAAATTTTGGCAGCGCCTGCCAGATGGCCAGTACGATTTCCTGCCACAAATCTTCCCTGAGATGCTGATCAACCTCATAGGACCCGGCTATGCGGCGGATCATACCGGAATATTCCTGCACGGCCTCTTCGAAATCATCTTTGTTCAAGGTCGGTTTGACGGCAAACCTCCGTGTGCTTACTCAAACTCCATAATCACCGCATCAACCGCAAGGCTGTCGCCGGGCGCGGCATGGATTTTGCCGACAGTGGCGTCGCGTTCGGCGCGGAGGATATTCTCCATTTTCATGGCTTCGACCACGGCGAGGGCCTGACCGGCCTTGACCTCATCGCCTTCCTGAACGGCGAGCGAGACCACAAGACCCGGCATTGGACAGAGCAGCAGGTTGGATGTATCGGGCTCCACCTTTTCCGGCATCAGGCGATAGAAAGCGGCGGCCCGTTCCGACTGCACCAGCAAATCCATACTGACGCCATCGGTGGTCAGCCTGTAGCCGATGGGCAGCCGGTCGATTTCCACCGACACGGAATTGCCGTCAACGCAACCCTGAAAAACCGGATTGCCGGGCACCCAGGCGCTTTCGACCGCAATCACCCTGTCATCCGGGAATGTCACATCGACGCCTTCGGTGCTGAGACTGAGGCTGACCGGCACATCATCGCCATTGAGCGAGACCACCCAACTGTCGATCGCGCCGCCGCCCATGCCTTCCAGCATGCCGGTTATCTGGCCCTCCCGGGATTTTTCGACCGCGTGTAACAGCGCGGCGGTGGCAATCAGCGCATCGCGGATCGGAGCGGTCAGTACACCGCCTTCAAAACCATCCGGGTACTCTTCATCGATAAAGGCCGTCGACAGCCGCCCTTCCTGAAAGCGCGGATGGGCAAGAACGGCGGCAAGGAAGGGAATATTGTGGCTGATGCCACGGATATAATAGGCATCGAGCGCCCGGCGCATGGCGGCAACCGCCTCATCCCGCGTCTCTCCCCTGGTGATCAGCTTGGCGATCATGGGATCATAAAACATCGAGATTTCACCGCCTTCGAAAACCCCGGTGTCAACCCGAACGTTGTCCTTTTCCTCAGGCTCGATATAACGGGACAGACGGCCGATCGAGGGCAGGAAGTTGCGGAACGGATCCTCCGCATAAACCCGGGCCTCGATCGACCAGCCGGAAAGCGCCACGTCTTTCTGCCTGAGTTTGAGCTTTTCCCCGGCGGCAATGCGGATCATCTGTTCGACCAGATCAATGCCGGTCACCTCTTCGGTAACCGGATGCTCGACCTGAAGGCGGGTGTTCATTTCCAGGAAATAGAAATTACGGTTCTGATCCGAAATAAACTCGACGGTGCCGGCGGATTTATAATCAACGGCTTTGGCCAGCGCCACCGCTTGCTCGCCCATGGATTTCCGGGTTTTTTCATCGAGAAAGGGGCTCGGCGCTTCCTCGATCACTTTCTGGTGACGGCGCTGGATCGAACATTCCCGCTCGCCGAGATAGATCACATTGCCAAAGGCATCACCCAGCACCTGAATTTCGATATGGCGCGGGTCTTCGATGAATTTTTCGATAAACACCCGGTCATCGGCGAAAGAGGATTTGGCCTCGGATTTGGCGGAGGTGAAACCTTCCGCCACTTCCGCATCCGAGCGCGCGATGCGCATGCCCTTGCCGCCGCCGCCGGCCGACGCCTTGATCATCACCGGATAGCCGATTTCGGCGGCGATCCTGATCGCCTCCTTTGTGTCTTTAATAATACCGATATAGCCGGGAACCGTTGAAACGCCTG
Source organism: Alphaproteobacteria bacterium (assembly GCA_021774625.1). Taxonomy (GTDB): domain Bacteria; phylum Pseudomonadota; class Alphaproteobacteria; order Sphingomonadales; family JAKSBY01; genus JAJFIV01. Next base: position 10,296 of record JAJFIV010000005.1, read on the forward strand.
CTTTTTTGGCGAGTTTCTTGCTTTCGATCTTATCGCCCATAGCCGCAATGGCCTTGGGTTCGGGACCGATAAAGGCAATGCCTGTTTTCGCCAGTTTTTTTACAAATTCGGCATTTTCCGACAGAAAGCCGTAACCGGGATGAATGGCCTCGGCGCCCGTATCCTTCGCCGCCTGAATGATTTTATCCCCCAGCAGATAACTCTCCGCAGCGGGCGGAGGGCCGAGATGCACGGCCTCATCCGCCATTTCCACATGCAGCGCGTCCCGGTCGGCGTCGGAATAGACCGCTACCGTCTTGATGCCCATTTTGCGGCAGGTCTTCATTACCCGGCACGCAATTTCCCCCCGGTTGGCAATCAGTATTTTTTTGAACATAGCCGCACTCCGTTGACCTGATGCGTTTGTTTAGAGGGATATTGGAAATTCGACAAGAGTTGACCGGACGATAATTTGCCGGACGGGCGAGGTGACCCGTTTTTTCAGTTTTCGGCGTCTCGCCGGGAAATCGCCCGGTCAGGCGTCGACGGGAGCAGGTTTGGCTGCTGAAACGGGGGTATGGCCGGCTTGCTTAGAGGCAGGGGAAAGATGCCCCTTTGTACAGGCTTCAATCGCCTGCAAGAGCTTATCATGATCAATGGGTTTGGTAATACAGGCAGTCATACCACACGCTATAAAACCCGCCAGCTGATCCTGCATGCTATGCGCGGTGCAGCCGATAATCGGGATTTTGCCATCCTTCCCGGACAAGGCGCGAATCGCTTTCGTTGCTTCACACCCGTCCATTTCCGGCATCTGGATATCCATTAAAACCAGATCGTAGGAACCTTTTTTTACCGCGGCGACAGCATCCCTACCGCTATAGACACGGTCAATATGATGACCGTATTTTGCCAGCATGCCGGCAATGACCATCTGGTTAAGATCGATATCATCGGCCGAAAGAATCCTCAGAGCGCGTGCCGCCGCGACGGTGCTGACAGGCCGTTCGGCAACCCGGGCAGCCGGCTCCGTCCGACTTGTCTCCATGCCGGCCCCGGATGAAAACTGTGCGGGGGCATAGGGAATTGTAACGGTGAATGTGCTGCCTTGCCCGGATATGCTTTTGACACCGATCTGCCCGGCCATCAGGCCGACCAGTTGACTCACAATTGCCAGGCCAAGTCCGCTGCCGCCATACCGGCGGGTCGTGGACGCATCGGCCTGGGTAAATTTGCTGAACAGTTTTTTGGTCTGCTCCGGGGAAATGCCAATGCCGGTATCGGCGACAGAGATAATCAGCGCCGGTCCGGCGCGGTTATAAGGGGCGTGAGAAACGGTGACGTTGACCCCGCCATGCTCGGTGAATTTGATGGCGTTGCCAACCAGATTGAAGAGTACCTGCCGGATTCTGGTCGGGTCGGTATGAATAATGCCGGGAATATCGGGGGCGAATTCACAGGTTAAACTTATACCTTTTTCCTGTGCCCGGATCACCAGCAACGCCCTGACCTCCTCAACCAGCTTGCGGATATCGAAATCGATCTTTTCCAGGGCGGCCTTGCGGGCCTCGAGTTTGGAGATGTCGAGAATATCATTGATCAGGGTCAGCAGGGATTTTCCGGATTCCTTGATGGTGCGGATATAGAGCCGGCGCTGTTCCGGCGAAATATCCGGATTCTGCAAAAGTGTCGCCATGCCCAGCACACCGTTCAGCGGCGTGCGGATTTCGTGGCTCATGATCGCCAGAAAGTCTGACTTGGCCTGACTTGCGGCCTCGGCCTCCCGGAATGCATCATAAATATTGATCAGCATACCGGTTAAAACACACAGATAGCCGGCAAATTTCAAGGCATGGGCCATGAAATAATTGAAGTCAAAGACTTCATTCATCAGGGCAATATACGGATACTGGCTGAACAGGCTGAAAATCAGCCCCATCACCAGCCAGTGATCAAAGGATTCCGTGCGCCAGGCTCCTCTATAAAGGCTTCCCACCAGTGCGATCAGAAAAAGAAGCCCCGGAATCAGCTCCCGCGTGCGCCCCATATAGGGGTCCGAATAACTCAGATTCTGCAGCGGAACAGCTGAAAATATCAGAAAACTGATCGCCGTCACCGCGGCAACAAAGGCAAAAATTTTCCAGTTATAGCGCACCTTTGCGACACTGTCCTGCCCGTGGATGAACCAGGTCGCTATGGAAAAGAGAAGCAGTGTGGATAAGACGATCCGGCCCGCATACCAACTCCAGGCGGCCAGTGATATGCCATTCGCCATGGTCATCAGCGGCACCAGATCGCTCGTGACAATGGTATGATAAGCGTCCAGAAGGCCCGTTCCGAGAAAGGCGGCGCCGACATAGAGCAGACCGCTGTTCGATTTTCCGACATGGCGCAGGATCGCGGCGATGCCGACAAAAATCGCGGTAATGGAAGCCGCCGCCTCAATCAGGGTGTGCCCGCCGGGCGTACCGCGCCACTCAAGGCCCTGCCCGGCCAGAAACAGGGCCAGCAGCGCCGTGCTCACGGCGCCATAGCAAAGAAAACGCATCCGTCCGGCCGATATCATGCTTTTGCCGTCATTATGTTCCCGATGGCCGGAATGTACCAGCAACAGGGTTAGAAAACATTTAAGATGGCGGCAGGGCAAAAAAGAAACCACGGCCGCAACCGTGCGCACCATCCCAACCTGATTCCCGGTCGGCTGCCTTCCGGTCCAAAACAAGGACAGCGCTTACCTTTATCTAAAGTCTTTTCTGATCAGGTTGACCCATTTGACCGGACAGTCGTGCATGCGGGACCGGAATGAGAGTATTGGCGTTAATCCTTTTCCAGCGCCTTCACGCCCGGCAGATCTCTGCCCTCCATCCATTCCAGGAACGCGCCGCCGGCTGTGGAGATGTGGCTGAAATTCTTGGCGACACCGGCATGGTTGAGGGCGGCAACGGTGTCGCCGCCGCCGGCGATGGAGGTGAGATTGCCTTCGAGCGTCAGTTTGGCGGCATATTTGGCGAGGGCCACGGTGGCCTGATCGAAGGGCGGGGTCTCGAAAGCGCCCAATGGGCCGTTCCAGATCAGGGTCCGGCAACGGTCCAGCACGTGGGAGAGAGCCGCAACAGCCTCCGGTCCCACATCCAGGATCATCTCATCTGAACCGACATCACCGACGGAGGTGGTGCGGATGTCCGGGTTCGGTTTGAATTCCTTCGCCAGAACCACATCGGAGGGCAGGTGTACGATGCAGCCCGCCGCCTTTGCCTCTCTGAGGATCATGTTTGCAGTTCCGGTCAGATCATGCTCGCACAGCGACTTGCCGACATCGATTCCCTGCGCCGCCAGAAAGGTATTGGCCATGCCGCCGCCAATAATCAGATGCTCGACCTTTTTCACCAGATTATGCAGCACATCCAGTTTGCTGGAGACCTTCGCCCCGCCGACAACAGCAGCCACCGGGCGTTTCGGATTGCCGAGCGCCGCTTCCAGCGCCGCCAGTTCCCGCGCCATGGAAAGCCCGGCCGCAGACGGCAGCAGATGGGCAATGCCCTCGGTAGACGCATGCGCCCGGTGCGCCGCGGAAAAAGCGTCATTCACATAGACATCGCCCAGCGCCGCCAGTGTTTTCGCGAAGTCCGGATCATTGGCCTCCTCCCCCGGATGGAAGCGGAGATTCTCCAGAAGGGTAACGCCCTTTATGTCTCTATTAGAATATTCTATGTTAAAAATAACTGGTTCGCCAAAGGCGGTTTTCAGGGCGGGGATCAGCGGCTTCAGCGACATATCCGGCGCCACCTTGCCTTTGGGGCGGCCGAAATGGGACATCAGGATGACCGTGGCGCCCTGTTTGCGGAGCGCCTTCACGGTCGGGACCACGGAGCGGATTCGGGTGTCGTCGGTAACCGCGCCGTCCTTCATTGGGACGTTGAGATCGGCCCGGACAAGCACGCGTTTGCCGGTCAGATCGCCGAGGTCATCGATGGTTTTGAAGGATGGCATAAGCGTTTCCCCGGCCGGGCTTCGACAGGCTCAGCCCGAACGTTTTGCTAACCGTTCGCCCTGAGCCTGTCGAAGGGCGGGTCCAGTGAGGTGGAACCGAAATAGCCCCGGTCTAGAGGAATTTCCCCATGGCCAGCGCGGTATCCCGCATGCGGTTGGAAAAACCCCATTCATTATCGTACCAGGACAGGACCCGCACCAGCTTGCCTTCAATCACCTGGGTCTGGTCGGTGTCGACGCTGGAACTGGCCGGATTATGATTATAGTCGATGGAGACGGTGGGCTCGTCCACCATATCCAGAATGCCCTTGAGCGGACCCTCGGATGCGGCGCGCAGCGCGCCGTTCACCTCTTCCACCGACGTATCGCGGGCGGGAACAAACTTCAGATCAACCACCGAGACATTGGGGGTCGGCACCCGGATCGAGGAGCCGTCCAGCTTGCCGGCAAGCTCAGGCAGCACCAGACCAACGGCGCGCGCGGCGCCGGTTGAAGTCGGGATCATCGAAAGCGCGGCGGCGCGGGCGCGGCGCGGGTCCTTGTGCAGGGTGTCATGGATGCGCTGATCGCCGGTATAGGCATGGATGGTGGTCATATAACCGCGCTTGATGCCGATGGCATCATTCAGCACCTTGGCCACCGGGGCCAGGCAATTGGTGGTGCAGGAGGCGTTGGAGACCACGGTATGACCCGCTTCCAGCTTGTCATGATTGACGCCATATACCACCGTCAGGTCCACATTCTTGGCCGGGGCGGAAATCAGCACCCGTTTGGCGCCTGCAGCCAGATGGGCGCCAGCCTGTTCCTTGGAGGCGAAAATGCCGGTGCATTCCAGGGCGATATCAACGCCGAGATCGCCCCAGGGCAGATTGGCCGGATCGCGCTCCTGGGTGACGCGGATTTTGCTGCCATTGACGATCATGCTGTCGCCTTCAACGGCAATATCACCGGGGAACGGACCATGCACCGAATCCCGCTTTAAAAGATAGGCGTTCATATCCACATCGCCGAGATCATTGATGCCGACTATTTCGATATCCCTGTTGCCGCTTTCCTGAATGGCGCGGAAAACCAGACGGCCGATGCGGCCAAATCCATTGATCGATGCCCGTAGGGTCATATGTCTACTCCGTTGCTAGAGCCGTGTTTTAACGGCCTTGACGATATGATCGGCGGTGATGCCGAAATGCTTGAACAGATCAGCCGCCGGGGCTGAGCCGCCAAATGTGGTCATGCCGACAAAGGCGCCATCCGCCCCGATATAGCGATCCCAGCCCAGAAAAGCAGCGGCTTCAACGCCAATCCGGATGGTGTCTGCGGGAATGACTGCCTCCTTGTAATCCGCATCCTGAATGTCAAACAGATCGGCGCAGGGCATGGAAACCACCTGGGTCGCGACGCCACCCGCTTCTAGGGTTTTTTGTGCGTCCAGCGCCAATTGCACTTCCGATCCGGTGGCGATCAGGGTCGCTTTGGGCGTATGCGACGCCGCACTCAGGATATAAGCCCCCTTTGCGGAGAGATTTTCATCTCTCTGTTCCAGCCGCACCTGGGGCAGACCCTGGCGTGACAACGCTATGATGGAGGGGGTGCTTTCACTGCGCAGAGCGATTTCCCAGCATTCCGCCGTTTCCACTGCATCGGCCGGGCGGAAGACGTGAAGGTTGGGAGTGGCGCGCAGGCTCGCCAATTGTTCAATGGGCTGATGGGTCGGGCCGTCTTCACCCAGACCGATGGAATCATGAGTCATCACATAGACCACCCGCTGTTTCATCAGCGCCGACAAACGGATCGCCGGTTTGGCATAGTCGGAAAAAATCAGAAACGTCCCGCTATAGGGAATGATCCCGCCATGCAGCGCCATGCCGTTCATCGCCGCCGCCATGGCGTGCTCGCGGACACCGTAATAGACATAGCGCCCGCCGTAATTATCGGCATTGAGCGCCCCGAGGTCCCGGGTGATGGTATTGTTGGAACCGGTCAGATCCGCCGAGCCGCCAACGGTTTCCTCAAGGGCGGCGTTAATGACTTCCAGCGCCATACCGGAAGCTTTCCGCGTCGCAACCTTTTGCGGATTGTCAATCAGGCCGCGCTTGTAATCCGCCAGAACCTGCCACAAACTGCCTGGCAGATAACCATTCAGGGCTTTTTCAAAGGCGTCTTTCCGGCTGCTGGCATCCAGTTTGACCCGCCAGGCCTGAACCTGCGGCGCAGATTGCTGGCCAGTCGCCCGCCAGGCGCTTAAAATATCACCGGGAATTTCAAAGGGCGCATGCGACCAGTCCAGTTGCTTGCGCGCCGCCGCGATCTCGTCATCACCCAGCGGCGCCCCGTGGGTCGCCGCCGTGCCCTGTTTTCCGGGCGCGCCGTAACCAATAATGGTGCGGCAGGCGATCATGGAGGGCCGCGCGTCCGCTTTCGCCGCCTCAATCGCCGCATCGACGGCGTGCCAGTCATGACCATCCACGGCCTGAACATGCCAGCCCGAAGCGGTGAAACGCATTTTCTGATCATCGGAAACCGAAAGGTCCGTCCCGCCATCGATGGAAATCTGGTTATCGTCAAACAGCACGATCAGCTTGCCGAGTTTCAAATGCCCGGCGAGCGATATGGCTTCATGACTGATGCCTTCCATCAGGCAGCCGTCCCCGGCAATGACATAGGTATGGTGATCGACCAGATCACCGAAGCGGGACGCCAGATGCCGTTCCGCGATTGCCATGCCGACGCCATTAGCGATGCCCTGACCGAGCGGACCGGTGGTGGTTTCGATCCCCGGCATTTCGCCATATTCCGGATGGCCGGCGCAGGGGCTGCCGAGCTGACGGAAATTTTTGATATCCGCCATCGTCGGGCGCTCATAGCCGGTCAGGTGCAAAAGCGCGTAAAGCAGCATCGATCCGTGTCCGGCGGACAGAATAAACCGGTCGCGGTCCGGCCAGCCGGGCCATTGAGGATCGAATTTCAGATGATTGCTGAACAGCACCGTCGCGACATCCGCCATGCCCATGGGCATGCCGGGATGGCCGGAATTGGCTTTCTGGACGGCATCCATGGCGAGCGCGCGAATGGCATTCGCCCTTGCGCGATGATCAACATCGGGATCGGCGTTGGCGGAGATTTTATCAAGCATTGGTTCGGTCATTAGCCCATAGGTTTGCGCCATTGATTTTATAGGGGGCGCTTGTGATTTCCGGGGTCACAATGGCGTCGCGCGCGGCCTCCGTCAACACCGTTTTCCAGATTCTTATGATTCAAATGCCCGGCTTGCAGTTGACGCCCCGCGATCATTAAGCCTATCTTAACCACACAGCTGACCGGGGGCGTTTGGCTGGGTGTTTTGGGTTGCAGGAAAAGCGGGGATTGTATGGCGGAAAAAGCAGCGGAAAGTGGCCTGTCGCTGGCCGAATCGGAACAAAGGCTGAAAAAGGCTTTTGAACGGCTGAAAAATGCGGTGGCGAAAGCGCAGGCGAATGCACAAAAAGTTCAGTCGCTGGCGGTAGAACGCGAAACGCTGAAAGAAGGGCTGGAAAAATTAAAAGCGGATTATGTCGCGCTGGAAGAAGCGTTTCAGGGCCTCAAAGGGAAATACACGGCCGCACAGACGGCAACGGAGACATCCGCAGCGCCTTCGGAGGATGCGGCGGCGATTGCCAGGGAACGCGACACAGCACAGCGCGAGCTCGCCATGGTCAAATCGGAATATGAGGCGCTGGACCGGTCCTTCGGTCTTTTAAAATCGCGTTATGTCGCGCTTCAGGAATCGAATGCGGAAGACGGCTTTACTGCCCCGGTTTTACCGGACACCAGAGAAATCTTGGCGGAACGCGACCGGCTGCAAAACGAGCTGGACCGGCTGAAACAGGACTATCAGGCGCAAAGTGAGGCGCTGACCCATATCCGCGGTGAAAATGACCTTTTGAAAAAAGTCCGGGGCGAAGTCACCGCAAAACTGGACGACACCATTTCAAAGCTGGAGCAACTGACCCTCCACTGAGCGTGGGTTTACGAGGAGGCCAAAGGGAACCGCCATGGGGCAAATCACCATTTCCGTCCATGATCAGAAATACACTCTTGCCTGCCGCGATGGCGAGGAGGAGCGGCTGAAGGCCCTTGCCGATTATGTCAGCGGCAAGGCCAAGTCGCTTGCCGCAAGCCTCGGGCAGGTCGGCGATACCCGCCTATTGCTGATGTCGGCGCTGTTGATTGCCGATGAACTGGCGGAATGCCGGGACGGCGTCCTGATTCCGCCGGATGAAGAAAAGGCTCTCTCTCTGCTTTATCACGCCGCCTCGGAAATTGAGGGGATTGCGGCCACCCTCGAGAGCGCCTAAATAAAAAGCGACGGGTTCTGCCTGGCGCGTGCGGGAACATTATCCCCGGGGCGATACATTCCTATCGGGAGCTGACCCTGGCCTTAACCGTGGTTTTGGCTATACGGCGCCCACCTGACGTGTTCGGCGTCGGAGGATATCCAGTACCCACGGCCAAGGCGGTCCCGTCGCTGACGAAAAAACCTGCAGGGAAAGGAATAATAATGCTCAACACCTATCTGACATTTGACGGCAACGCCCGCGAGGCGTTCGATTTTTATAAGTCCGTCTTTGGCGGAGACTATGCCGCTTTTGAGACCTTTGCCAACGGGCCCGAGGATATGAAGGTGCCGGATGAATATAAGGAGCGCGTGATGCATGTCTCGCTGCCCGTGGGCGACACCGTGCTGATGGCGAGCGATCATGTGCCGGGCTTTGGCCCGCCGCTGAATGCGGGCAATAATTTCTCCATCTCCATCGCCGGCCGGGACAGGGAGCATTGCGGCAAGCTGTTCGCCAGACTATCGGAAGACGGCGAGGTGAGAATGCCGCTGCAGGAAACCTTCTGGGGCGCCTATTTCGGCATGTGGACCGACAAATTCGGCATCAACTGGATGATCAATCACGATCTGGGGCAGGGTTAAAGCTCCGGCGTCATTCCCGTGAAGGCGGGAATCCCGATCAACAGACCCCCGCCTTCGCGGGGGTGATAGTGGGTGCGACGCTCACCCCGTTGCGATATATTCCTTGAGGGCGTTGGCCTCATTTTCCGTTTCGGCGATGCGCTCTTTGACCACGTCGCCGATGGTGATAAGACCGGCCAGCATGCCGTCATCCATCACGGGCAGATGGCGGATGCGCTTTTCGGTCATCAGGCTCATCACCAAATTGATCGAATCGGATGATTTGCAGGTAATGACATTGCGGGTCATCAGGCCGCTCACCGGCGTCTCAAGCAGCTCCGCTCCCCCGTCCACCAGACCGCGCACCACATCGCGTTCCGACAGCACGCCGGCCATCTCGCCACCGCCGGTCATCACCAGTACCGCGCCGATGTGCCGCTCCTTCAGAAGCTTCAGCGCGTCCATCACGCTGGCGCTCTCGGTTACGGATATGATCTCGCTGCCTTTGGATTTCAGGATATGTTTGACGGTCATGATGGTCTCCTTCACCTAAGTCCCCGCCGGCATTATGCATCATTTGGGGCGCCCGCGGCAAGGGGATGCCTTTACGGCGCCGAAAGGCCATGGTATGGCGGAGCCGTTCTGGTGCGGGAGCATAAAATGAAACGTGCATTTCTGTTTGTGGTAATGGCCGTGCTGTTGATCGGCGCGGGTTTTTTCGCTTTTTCCATCTGGGACTCGCTGGATGGCGTCGATATCGGCGGCCATGGCCTGACGGCGATGCTGCTGGGCATCGGCTTCAGCCTGGTGATCGGCATCGGCCTGATGGTGCTGGTGTTTTATTCGTCGCGTTCCGGACACGACGATGACGTTGGCTAGGGGCGGAATTTATGCAAAATCTGCGGGATTTCTGGGCGCTGGTGGTTTCCGTCTGGAAAGATGGTGTCCTTGGTATTGACGTCGGGAATATCATCACCGCGCTCGGTATTTTTCTCGGCTTTCTGATTATCCGGCGGATTTTTTCCTGGCTGGTGATCAGACAGATCAGACACTGGACCCGCAAAAGCCGGAACAAGATCGACGATCATATTATCGATGTGCTGGAACACCCGATCCGGTTCATCCCCGTGGTAATGGGGCTGTTTTTTGCCACCGAATATCTGGATCTGGAAGGGCTTGCCGCCACCATCGCGGAAAATATCAACCGCAGCCTGATTGCTTTTGTGATTTTCTGGGGTTTTTTCAATATTGTCCGGCCGGTTGGCGATCTGCTGGAAGTTGGCGGCCAGTTTGTCACGGAAGCCATGGCGCAGTGGATCAGGAAGGCTGCCAATATCGGCATTATCCTGATCGGTGCGGCCACGATCCTGGAAATCTGGGGGATTCAGGTGGGGCCGATCATTGCCGGGCTCGGCCTGTTCGGGGTAGCGGTGGCGCTCGGCGCGCAGGATCTGTTCAAAAATCTCATTGCCGGAATTTTTATTATCTCGGAACGGCGGTTTCACCCCGGCGACTGGATCTTCGCCGACGGCGTGGTCGAGGGCACGGTCGAGCAGATCGGGTTTCGCACTACCCGGGTTCGCCGCTTTGACAAGGCGCCCGTCTATGTGCCCAACTCCAAGCTATCGGACAATGCGGTGACCAATTTCTCCGAAATGACCCATCGGCGGATCAAATGGATTATCGGTGTGGAATACCGGACAAGCCTCGAACAACTGCGGCAGGTTCGTCAGGAGATTGAGGATTATGTGCTGAACAGCGATGCCTTTGCCAGGCCGGAAGAGGTTTCCACTTTTGTCCGCATCGACAGTTTTAATGATTCTTCCATCGACATTCTGCTCTATTGCTTCACCAGGACCACAGTCTGGGGCGAATGGCTGGAAATCAAGGAGCAGCTCGCCATGAAAATCAAGGATATCGTCGAGGGCGCGGGAACCGGCTTTGCGTTCCCGAGCCGCTCCCTCTATCTTGAAACCCTGCCCGATGCGCCGGAAATTTTCCCGCTGCAGGCACCTGCACAGAAAGACGACATATGACCAAGTCCCGCGATCCGGTGATCCGCACCGGCCCCACCCTTTCCGATCTCAACCTCAACGGTCATATTTTCGGCGGCTGGGTGTTGTCGCAGATGGATATCGCCGGCGGCATCACCGCGGGACGCCGGGCGCGCGGCAAGGTCGCAACCGTGGCCATCGAGGGCATGAAATTCTTCACCCCCATACTGGTCGGTGACCTGGTGAGCATTTATGCCGAGATCACCAGGATCGGCCGTACCTCGATTTCCATCCAGATGGAAGTCATTGCCTGCCGCGGCGAAAATCAGGAGGTCAAGGTCACCGAAGGCACTTTCATCTACGTCGCCATCGACCAGAACGCCCGCCCCCGCCCGGTCGACCCGGAAAAGGGCGAAGTAAGCGTGTAACCGCCGCCCTATCCTCCCCAAATATCCCGCAGGGGCCCACCCTGCTATTCCACTGCCTCGCAGGCTCGCCATTGTTACAGGGTCCGCTCCAGCGCCGCCATATAGGAAAAGTCGAGGCTTTTGGCGAAGTCGCGATAGGCGCCGCTGCAAAGACAGGTTTCAATCGCCATCCCGTCCGCCGCCTCGAAAATCACGACCTTATGGGTTTCAAAGGGCGCGGTCCGGCGCTTGCCGGCCTGGCTTTCCGCCGCCAGTGTTGCGGTTTTCTCACTGGCGAAAAATACCGAAACCGGGTGATCTTCTATCAGGGAGGCGATCCGGGCAAGGTCGCCGGAAACCGGTCCGTCCGACCGGAAATGATGGATGGCGTAGGCCTTGTGCCCCTGACCGGCCGCGGGCGCCGGTTCTATGCGGTCCGCGCCATCCCGCCGCTTGTGAAACACAAAGGAAAAATCCCGGACCGCTAACTGGCGGAAAATACTGATGGCCTGAAAGAATTTGCGGGACAGGAGGTCAAGAAAGTCCTCGCCGGAGCGGTAATAGACCACCAGCAGCATGTCGCGATGGTCCTTTTCCGCGCCAAGAAGCCGTTTCTGAACCCGTCCCTTAATCAGCACCCGCGCGCCCACCCTGATCACCGGGCGCGCGGCGAGAAAATTATAAAAATGATAAAGCCAGGCCCTTTTGGTGTTAAACCAGTTGATGGCAAAAACAGGGCCTTCGAGAGGGTCCGCGCCATCCACCGGTTCAAGGTGAATTGTGGTTCCTGATGTAATCCGCCTTTGCATATTCTTCCTGTCAGACCGCTGCCGGCGCTGGGCAGATTTTCACCGGCTGGCCGGAAAAGGCGGCGTTGCCGGTCAGTTCATCAATCAATCTCTCGTCGGTAATATCATTGATGCTGGCTCCGGGGCAGGCTTCGGCAACGGGAATGTTTGTATTCGCGCGATCATGACCATAGCCATGGGGGATGCTGATCACGCCCGGCATGATATCTTCCGTGATCTCCACCGGCAGCCGGATTTCGCCGGTGCGGGAGCGAACGGCAACGGTCTGCCCGTCGCTGAGCGTCAGCCTTGCGGCGTCGCTTTTGTGCATCATCACTGTGCAGCGGTTTTTGCCCTTCATCAGCCGGGCGCTGTTATGCATCCAGGAATTATTGCTGCGCACATGGCGGCGGCCGATCAGTAAAAACGCATCGGGATCGGCCCGATCCGCGGAGTCCGGCGGCGCCAGAACCTTCTGCAGCCGATTCGCTAAAATAGCCGGGGCGATATCGATCTTCCGATCAGGCGTCAGCAGGGCGGCAGGCAGACGCGGCGCAAGCGGCCCGAGATCAATGCCATGCACTGCCTTTTTCAGTTTCCGGAGAGTGAGGCCCGAGAAAAATCCGGAGCGCGAACGCCAGACACCATAGGGCCCGAGTGCAAGACCAAGCGCCAGGACGCGGGCCGGAGACAGGGATTGTTTCAGCCGCTGGCGAAAACCCCGGCGGCGGGCCGGGCCTTTCGGGCCGTGATGTTTTTCCAGCCGGCGCGTCAATTCCCGCAGAATTTGCCAGTCATGGCGCGAACCGGACTGCGGCCTGAAAAGCTGCGGGGAATATTTGGCCACATTGCGCACCGCCAGCATATTGAAAATCAGATCATAATGGTCGGTTTCAAGCCCGGTGGCAGGCGGCAGGATCAGATCCGCATGGCGGGTGGTTTCATTGATATAGATGTCGATGGACAGCATGAAATCCAGACTTTCCATCGCTTTTTCCATCTGCCGCCCGTTGGGAGTGGACAAGACGGGATTGCCCGCACTGGTAATCAGGGCGCGGATTTTCCCTTCGCCGGAATGAAGAATATCCTCGGCTAACGCGGAAACCGGCAGATCGCCATTGAATTCGGGCAGGCCGCGGGCGGCGCTTTTCCAGCGCCCTGCCTTGCCGAGGGTGCTGCGGCCCCGGATAACATCCACCGCCGGTAGCGAAAACATGGCGCCGCCGGGCTGATCAAAATTGCCGGTGACAATATTCAGAGCATTGATCAGCCATTGGCAAAGCCCCCCATGAGCCTGCGTTGAAAGCCCCATCCGGCCATAACAGACCGCCCGCTCGCTGGTGGCGAAAGTGCGGGCGATTTCCTCGATTGCAGTTGCTTTAATGCCGGTTCGCTCCGCGGCCATGGCGGGTGTCATGAAGTCAATGACAGATTCCAGCCTGTTCCGGTTGGCAATGAAGCCGCTGAGCCGTCCGGGCCGTTCCAGCTTGTCACGGAAAATCACATGCAGCATGCCAGCCAGCAACCAGATATCGCTGCCGGGGCGAATGAAATGATGTTCATCAGCCAGCCCGGCGGTTTCGGTTTTTCGGGGATCGATCAAAACCACCTTGCCGCCCCGCCTTCGGATGGCTTTCAGGCGCGTATCCATGCCGGGCGCTGTCATCATGCTGCCGTTGGAGGCGCCCGGATTTGCGCCCATGATCAGCATGTGCCCGGTGCGGTCGATATCCGGCACCGGCAGAAGCATGCCGTGGCCGAACATATAATGAGCGGCGAAGTGATGCGGCAATTGATCAACCGAGGTCGCGGTAAAAATATTTCTGGTGCCGAGCGCCTTGAGAAAAGCCCTGTTAAACGTCATCGCCCCGTAACTATGGACCGTGGGATTGCCAAGATAGACCCCGACGGTATGATTGCCGAATTCACGGCGCAACGGGCCCAGGCGGGCATCGATTTCATCAAAGGCCGCCGCCCAGGAAATTTCCCGCCACCCCCCGCCAGCGGTTTTTCTGACCGGTTTTTTCAGGCGCGCCGGGTCTTCATATATATCCTTGAGCGCGACCGCTTTAGGGCAGATATGGCCGCGGCTGAAAGGATCCTGCCGGTCGCCCCTGATGGATCGCACGGTCCGGCCTTCATACTCAATCTCAAGGCCGCAAATGGCTTCGCATAAATTACAGGACCGGTAATGTTTCATGGTCCAAGCTTACGGACGGTACCGGTCAATGTCACCAATATTATAGAAAATGCACGGGTGTGGAACGGCTCTGATCCCGTGAGAGCGAAAACGCCCTAAAACCCGTTATTCATCTGATAGCCGATGATGCTGAGGGCGTCGGTGAGGAAGGGCAGCGCGGTATCGAAGGCTTCCGTGCCCACATCGATCAGTTCATCGGCGCGGTGAAACTCCATCAGGCCGACATGGCCGCAGCGGGGCGCGATCAGCACATCCGGCGGATCACCGGCAAGGCGGCTGCGCGACAGGCGGTTCTGCATGATATTCAGGGAACCCACCATATTGGCGAACAGGCTGGGCGCATCTTTCTCATGACCGAACAACTGCCGCATGATGGTTTTTTTCGCGCGTTTTTCGTCCGGCCGTCCGCCATTTTCCGTATCCCCGAAGATACCGTATTTTTCCGTCGCCATCTGACCCTGACGGCTGGCCCGCGCGCGGCCATAGATATCTTCCGCCAGATTAACGGCGATCACCAGTTCCGCGCCCAGCGCCCGGCAGACCGACACCGGCACCGGATTGACCAGCGCGCCGTCAACCAGCCAGCGGCCCCCCAGATGCACCGGCTCGAAGACGCCGGGCAGCGCAAAGGAGGCCTGCACAGCTTCCGTCATGCGGCCGGATTGCAGCCAGATTTCATGCCCGGTCGCCAGTTCGCAGGCGACAGCGGCAAACGGGAAGGGCAGGCTTTCGATATTCACATCGCCGAAGCTTTCGGTGATGATGTGAGCCAGCTTTTGCCCGCCGAACAGACCGCCGCCACCAATACGGAAATCGAGAAAGCGGAAGAAATTGGTGCGCGACAAAGACCGCGCCCAGCTTTCCACATCGTCCAGTTTGCAGTTGGCGTAAGCCCCGCCGACCACAGCGCCGATGGAGGTTCCGGCAATCACTTCCGGCACGATGCCGGCCGCCAGCATGGAACGGATGATGCCGATATGCGCCCAGCCGCGAGCCACGCCGGCGCCCAATGCCAGACCTATTTTCGGCTGGCGCAACGGCGACGCCACCGCGTCCTTGCTCATTTTTTTAATTCCGGCCGGTTGTTTCAACATCCCATTATCATCCTGCAAAAGTGCTAACCACCGCTTAAAAACATTAGGCTCGGGGGCATGGTCCCGGTAATTATCTTGCGGTTTTGCCGGCTTCAGCTTACAAATTACTACTCGGAGCGTAAGAAAACCGTCAGACCTATAGGGGGTAATTGTGACTAAATTGTGCACTGCAAAAAGAATAATCGGAGCCGGGCTGATCGCCCTGGTTCTACCCGTGACCGTCCTTGCCGGCGATGCCCGGTTTAACGAGGCCGGCGAACTGATCAGGCCCAATGTGGATGACTGGGTTTTTGTCAGCGTCTCCGCCGCGGCGGGGGCCGATACCTCCATGATGGCGGCCGCCGGCGAAGGCGAAAAGGCAGAGCCGGCGAAGGAGGGCGACTTTCACATCATCCGCATGACCCGCGATGCCTTTGCCGCCTATATGGAAACCGGCGAATTCCCCGAAGGCACCATGTTCTCGACCTCCATCTTCGCGCTTTCCGATGAAGGCAGCCGCATGTTCGGCCGCGAAGTCAAAGCCATGGAGTTTGGCGTGAAGGATTCCGAACGGTTCGCAGACGGCTGGGCCTTTTACCGTTTCGCCAACGATCAGCAAAGCGCCGCCGCCGAACCCCGGGAACGCTGCTTTGACTGCCATGCCGAACGCGGCGCGGTGGATCACGTCTTCACCCAGCTCTACACCGTCTTTCGCAATAATGGCCGGGCGGGTAGCGAATAGGCTTGAACTGCCCGGACGGCTCCCTCACGGCCCGGATATGAGAGTGTGCAGCCGAAATAATATCCTGACTTAGAATATTCTATGATAAATATTTTTAGTCGTCATAACAGTGGGGACATGGGCCGCAGCCGGGCCCCGGTTATTTATCCTTGCCGTAATCCCGGTAGTGGCTGGTGAAATATTTGAAGGAATTGCGCATCGCCTTGCCGGTCAGTTCGGCGAAATCCTTCATCCGGTCCAGTTCCTGTTCGGACAGGTGTCTGGCCGCGTCCAGATTGGACTTTCCTTCGCGCACCAGTTCCGCGAATTCATCAGCGCGTTTGCGGTATTCCTCCTTGACCTTATGGTCGAATTTTTCGGATTTTTTCTCGAGCGTTTCCAGTTCGTCGGCGAATTCGTCGAGCTGTTCTTTCAGTTTGTCGATAAAGGGGGGTTTGTGGGTCATGATTGTCTCCAATTGCCTGTTTAATGGTATGTTGGGTCTTCCTATCCGAATTCAATAGCATTTTCCTTGATCGAGATCATGTCTCGCCTTGACCGGGTGCGGTGCGGCAGTTACTTTCCGCGCGAAATCTAAAGGCGCAGGGCATGGCCGGTAAAAAACTCTCCTTTCAGGATCTGATTCTGACGCTTCAGCATTACTGGGCGGATCAGGGCTGTGTTATCCTGCAGCCTTATGATCTGGAAATGGGGGCGGGCACCTTTCATCCCGCGACCACCCTGCGGTCTTTGGGTCCAAAACCCTGGAAGGCGGCCTATGTCCAACCCTGCCGCCGCCCGACCGATGGACGCTACGGCGAGAATCCCAACCGGCTGCAGCATTATTACCAGTTTCAAGTCATTTTGAAGCCAAGCCCGGCGGACATTCAGCAGCTTTATCTGAAAAGCCTCGCCGCCATCGGCATCGACGCCAAAAGCCACGATATCCGCTTTGTCGAGGATGACTGGGAAAGCCCGACGCTCGGCGCCTGGGGTCTCGGCTGGGAAGTCTGGTGCGATGGCATGGAAGTCACGCAGTTCACCTATTTCCAGCAGGTCGGCGGCTTTGACTGCAAACCGGTGTCCGGTGAACTGACCTATGGCCTGGAGCGGCTCGCCATGTATGTTCAGGGCGTCGATAATGTCTATGATCTGGTCTATAATGATGCCGGTGTCACATATGGCGATGTGTTTCTGGAAAATGAGAAACAGTTTTCCGCCTATAATTTCGAGCATGCCGATACGGACAAATTGTTTCAGCACTTCAAGGATGCGGAGGCGGAATGCGCGGCTTTGCTGGAGGCGGAACTCCCCCTGCCCGCCTATGACCAGTGCATGAAGGCGAGCCATGTCTTTAATCTGTTGGATGCCCGGGGCGTGATTTCCGTCACCGAACGCCAGGCCTATATCGGCCGGGTGCGCACACTGGCAAAGGGCTGCTGCGAGACCTGGATGCATCATAACGGCTGGGAGCAGGGCTGATGGCCATTTCTTCATACCCCCTCACCCTAACCCTCTCCCCTAAGGGGAGAGGGAAGAGGGCAGAGTTTTTCTTCCCTCTCCCTTCGAGGGAGAGGGCCGGGGTGAGGGTGAATACCCATGGCTGATTTCCTGCTCGAACTCCTGTCCGAAGAAATCCCCGCCCGCATGCAGGCGAAGGCGGAAAGTGATCTGAAGCGGCTTTTGACCGCGAAGCTGGATGAAGCCGGGCTCGGTTACGATGCGGCGGAGACCTATTCCACGCCGCGCCGTCTTATCCTCCATGTCACCGGCCTGCCTACGGCCCAGCCGGATGTGAAGGAAGAACGGCGTGGTCCTAACATACAAGCGCACGACAAGGCCATTGAAGGCTTTTTAAAATCCGCGGGTGTCACACGCGAGCAAGTGGTGGAGCGAGAGGAAAAGAAGGGCACTTTTCTCTATGCCGTGATCGAGAAAAATGGGCGCAAGACCGCCGATGTTCTCGCCAGAGCCATCCCAGATATCATCAGCAGCTTTCCCTGGCCGAAAAGCATGCGCTGGGGCGATGGTGATACGCGTTGGGTCCGCCCCCTAAAGTCTATTCTATCACTCTTTGACAGCGAATGTGTTCCGGGATGGTTGTTTGATGTTGTTGTTCAACCTCACAGGCCAAAAGACGAGATAACGGGTGGACATGAGGAGATCGCTTTCTCTAACAAAACATCCGGCCATCCGTTTCACGCGCCGGAATCATTCGCGGTAACGAATTTTACCGATTACAAGGCGAAGCTTGAGGCGTCCAAGGTTCTGATTGATCCGGCTGAACGGCGGGCGGTGATTCTGAAAGAGGCGCAGGCGCTGGCGCTGGTTTCCAAACTTGCGCTCAACGAGGATGCCGCGCTGCTGGCGGAAGTGGCCGGGCTGGTCGAATGGCCGGTGACGCTGATGGGCTCCTTCGATCCCGCATACCTTGCCGTGCCGGAAGAGGTGATCATCGCCACCATTCGCAAAAACCAGAAATGCTTCACGCTGCGTGATCCGAAAACCGGCAGGCTCGCCAACTGCTTCATCACCGTCGCCAATATCGAGGCGGAGGATGGGGGCAAAGCGATTATTGCGGGTAATGAAAAAGTCATCGCCGCCCGGCTTTCGGACGCCAAATTCTTCTGGGATCAGGATTTGAAGGTCAAATTGGAAGACCGGCTTCCAGCGTTGAAAGATATCGTCTTCCATGAAAAGCTCGGCACCGTCGGCGACCGGGTGGAACGCATCGAAAAGCTCGCCGCCCGTATCGCGGAACAGTATATCCCCGACGCAGATGTGGTGAAAACCAGTCTTGCTGCCAAACTCTGCAAAGCGGATCTTGTCAGTGGCATGGTCGGCGAATTCCCGGAATTGCAGGGCTTGATGGGCAGCTACTATGCGCTGGAACAGGGGGAGAATATGGAAGTCGCCCACGCCATCCGTGATCATTATGCGCCGAAAGGACCGGACGATATTTGCCCGACGGAACCGGTCTCCGTCGCGCTCGCGCTGGCAGAGAAAATCGATACGCTGGTTGGGTTTTTCGGCATTGATGAAAAGCCGACCGGTTCAAAAGACCCGTTTGCGCTTCGGCGGGCGGCTTTGGGTGTCATTCGGTTGATTACGGAAAATGGCCTGCAGATTCCGTTGAATAACCTTTTGCCACAAGATATTTCAGATGATCTTCTCTCATTCTTCGCAGACCGGCTGAAGGTTCAGCAGAAGGAAAAAGGCACACGGCATGATCTGATTGACGCGGTGTTTTCGCTGGGCGGGGAGGATGACCTCGTTCGCCTGCTGGCGCGGGTGGAGGCGTTGCAGGCGTTTCTCGGGACGGACGACGGGGCCAATCTGCTGACCGCCTATCGCCGCGCCGCGAATATTGTGCGGATCGAGGAAAAGAAGCATGGCGCGTCCTATGACGGGGTCCCGGATGAGAAACTGTTCGCGGCGAAGGAAGAAAAAAAACTTGCGAAAAAACTGGGCGAGGCCCGCGCTGCGTTTGATAAAGCCATCGCGGCGGAGGAATTTGAAAAAGCCATGGCCGCCATTGCTGCCCTGCGCGGTCCGGTGGATGCTTTTTTCGATAACGTGACTGTCAATACCGATGATGAGGCTTTACGACAAAACCGGCTCAAGCTGCTCGCACAGATACGCGGCAGCCTGGATGCGGTGGCGGATTTTTCGAAGGTTGAGGGGTGAGAGCCCCTCAGGGGAGAGGGAAACAAGCGTTAAGAGCCCTTTCCCCTCTCCCTTTGAGGGAGAGGGTTGGGGTGAGGGTGAATGAAGGATAAACGGCATATGACCAAGTGGGTCTATAGTTTTGGCGGCGGTGCGTCCGATGGCCGGGCGGATATGAAAAATTTGCTGGGCGGCAAGGGGGCGAACCTTGCGGAAATGGCGAGCCTCGGGCTGCCGGTGCCACCGGGTTTCACCATCCCGACATCCGTCTGCACCTATTATTACGCCAACGGCCACAGCTATCCGGCGAGCCTGAAAAAAGAAGTGGTTGCAGCGCTTTCCAGGGTCGAGAAAGCCGTCGGCGCGCGCTTTGGCGATGCGGACAATCCGCTTCTGGTGTCCGTCCGTTCCGGCGCCCGGGTCTCCATGCCGGGCATGATGGATACGGTGCTCAATCTCGGGCTCAATGACGAAACGGTGCGGGGGCTGGCCGCGCAGTCTGGCGATGAGCGCTTCGCCTGGGATTCCTACCGCCGGTTCATCCAGATGTATTCCGATGTGGTGCTGGGGGTCGAGCATCACCTGTTCGAGGAAATTCTCGAAATTCACAAGGAAGAGCAGGGCTATTATCTCGATACCGAGCTTGAGGCCAGCGACTGGAAGGAAGTCGCGGAAGCCTTCAAGACGCGCGCCGAAGAAGCCCTCGGTCGGCCCTTCCCGCAGGATGTCCATGAACAGCTTTGGGGCGCCATCGGCGCCGTGTTCGGGTCCTGGCGGATTGACCGCGCAAAAACCTATCGCCGGCTGAATGATATCCCGGAAGACTGGGGCACGGCGGTCAATGTGCAGGCCATGGTGTTCGGCAATATGGGCGACACGTCGGCGACCGGCGTCGCCTTCACCCGCAATCCGTCCACCGGCGAAAATGAATATTACGGCGAATATCTGGTGAATGCGCAGGGTGAAGACGTGGTCGCCGGCATCCGCACGCCGCAGCATCTGACAAAGCGCGCGCGGCAAGCCTCCAAATCCAGAGCCGCCTCTATGGAGGAGACCATGCCCGAAGTGTTTGCCGAACTGACCGCCGTGTTTGACCGGCTGGAAGGGCATTACCGCGATATGCAGGATATTGAGTTCACCGTCCAGAAAGGCAAACTCTGGATGCTGCAGACCCGGTCCGGCAAACGCACCGCCAAGGCGTCGCTCAGGATTGCCGTGGAAATGGTTCGCGACGGGATTCTCAGTGAAGAAGAAGCGGTGATGCGGGTGGATCCGAAGGCGCTGGATCAGTTGCTGCATCCGACCCTTGATCCCGGCGCAAAGCGCGATGTGCTGACCAAAGGCCTGCCGGCTTCCCCCGGCGCCGCCTCCGGCATTATCGCGCTGGATGCGGATGAGGCGGAAAAGCTTGCTGCGGAAGGCAGGGACGTCATTCTGGTCCGCATTGAGACGTCACCGGAGGATATTCACGGCATGCATGCCGCCCGCGGCATTCTGACGTCGCGCGGCGGCATGACCAGCCATGCGGCGGTGGTGGCGCGCGGCATGGGGCGGCCCTGTGTCTCGGGCGCCGGTACGCTCGACATTGATATGAAGGAACGGGTGATCCGCTGCAAGGGCCGGGAGATGAAGGCTGGTGATGTCATGACCATTGACGGCTCGACCGGCGAGGTCATGGTCGGCGCGGTGCCGACGGTGAAGCCGGAACTCAGCGGCGATTTCGCCGTGCTGATGGATTGGGCCGATAAAAAGCGGATATTGAAAGTGCGGACCAATGCCGAGACTCCGCTGGATGTCAGGACGGCGCGGGAATTCGGTGCGGAAGGCATCGGACTGTGCCGCACGGAACACATGTTTTTCGATGCAAACCGCATCATTGCCGTGCGCCAGATGATTCTGGCTGACAGTACGGAAGGAAGGCTGACGGCGCTTGACAAATTGCTGCCCGAACAGCGGAGTGATTTTGCGGAAATTTTCGCCATTATGAAGGGTCTGCCGGTGACCATCCGGCTTCTCGACCCGCCGCTACATGAATTCCTGCCGCGCGAGGAAAGCGAATTTGGCGAAGTGGCGGAAGCCATGGGTGTGACGGCGGACCATCTGCGCCGGCGCGCAGCGGAACTGCATGAATTCAACCCCATGCTCGGCCATCGCGGCTGCCGGCTGGGCATTTCCTATCCGGAAATCTATGAAATGCAGGCCCGCGCCATATTCGAGGCGGCGATCGCGGTCGAAAAGGAAAGTGGTGAGACCGTGGTGCCGGAAATCATGGTGCCGCTGGTCGCCACCGAAAAGGAACTGGCGATCCTGCGGAAGAAAATCGAGGCGGTCGCGGCGACGGTTTTCAAGGAACAGGACTACAGCGTCGATTATCAGATCGGCACCATGATCGAACTGCCGCGGGCGGCCCTCAGGGCCGGCGATATCGCCCGGGCCGCCGATTTCTTCTCCTTCGGCACCAATGATCTGACCCAGACCACCTTCGGCATCAGCCGCGATGATTCCGCTGGCTTTCTGAATGACTACCAGTCCCAGAACATCCTGCCCATTGATCCGTTTGTCTCCATTGATCAGGACGGGGTCGGCGAACTGGTGAAACTGGCGGTCGAGCGCGGCCGGACCACAAAACCCGACCTCAAGCTTGGCATCTGCGGCGAACATGGCGGCGACCCCGCTTCTATCCGTTTCTGCTATGAAGCCGGCCTCGATTACGTCTCCTGCTCCCCCTACCGGGTGCCCATCGCACGGCTTGCGGCGGCACAGGCGGCGATTGGGGAAGCCTAAAAACTCGTCCGGGTGACCCGCTCTATTCCCCGCAGCATGTCGGACATGATGAAGGCCACCTGCGTCGGCATGTGGGTTTTGCGTTTCAGCTCCTGCCAGCCATTCATCTTGATGGTCAGCGCGCAGATCGAGCCACCGATTTCCCGCTGGTAATTCTGGATGGTTTCCTCGATGGCGCGGAAGCCGGGGCCGGAGATATTTTTCCACATATCCTCGGTGTTGCTCTGAAAGGTATCGAGAATCTTTGAAATATTGTCCTCGGCGCCGGTAAGGCGACCCTCGATACGCTTACAGGCCCGCATCAGTTCCGGATTTTTATTATGAACCTGGTCAAGGCGCAGTTCATTGAGAACATTAAGAAATTCCGACAAGGCGGGCGTCACCAGATCCAGACAGTATTTATAATAGGCGAGCGACAGATACACATCGGCGTAACGCGTAAGAAATTTGGGGATTTCCGGCAAATCCACTTCCAGTTTTGCAGCCAGATCGACCAGGTTTTTCCGCGCTACCGCCGCATCCGGATTGGCGAACAGTTTCAGAAGATCGGAAAAACTGCATTTTTCACCGCTCTGGTTACCATAAATCCGGTTAATCAGCGGACCGGTAAAGGCGCCCATATAGCTGGAAAGCCCGCTCTCCATATCGTTGGAAAGCTTCAGGCAGTCTTCCTGATCAACATCAATGCCCAATTCGCGAAGCGACGTTCTGAGACTGTAAACATCAAAGCTGGCCAGTTCGCTGAGCGCCAGGATCATGTCGAAGTCTTTTTCCTTTTCGCCGCTGAAATCGAAGACATCAGCCAGCTGTTCGGGGAGAATCTGCCCTTTGCCGGCCGTCTGGTCGGCAAAAAGTTCGATGACGCTGTCAAGGCGGGTATTTTTGGTCAGCCGGGCTTTTTTGAGGCTGTTAATGGTCAGCGGAATAATGCTGAGCGGCAGAATATACAGGGAGTCATTGGCATCATCGAATTGAATGGATCGTGTCGTCACGCCAGCCCTCCGGAAACAAACTGAAAGCCGATATTTACGGCATACCCTTTCTAGGCAACAGCCCCCATCTGCACTACTGATGAGTGTATTTTAGCGTAGTATGATTAAAAGAAAGTGAATTTAGGGTCAGAACCAGGTAATATCAGATAAGCTGTTTTTATGCATGGAATGTATTTGAAAATAGCCACTATGGTTGCAACATCAGGACTGGATGTTTCGGACCGGACCGTTCCTTCACATTACTCAAAATTCTTTGTTGCCATAAAGGATTTGCTCAAATAATTTTTTTAACCATAATAGTTGTAACGCGTGGCGTGGATAAGCCAATCTCAGCTACTGGACTTTTGCGGTTTAACTGATTGGTAAAATTAACGGCGGCTGATGATTAATCTCTTCAAGATATATAATGGATCTCGCTTATTGGCTCTGGGTTTTTCCTTGTTGCTGCTTGCCGCCTGCGAGGACAGTGGACAAGAAGGCAACGGACAGCCGGCAGGGCCCACTGTTACTGTGGCAAAGCCTACCGTTCGCGAGATCATTGAATGGGATGAATATACAGGCCGATTTCGCGCAATTGAATCCGTCGAGATAAAAGCCCGTGTTTCCGGATATCTGGACCGGGTGGCATTTGAGGATGGCGCGATCATCCAGCAAGGCGCCATTCTTTTTCAGATTGATCCCCGGCCCTTCGAAGCGACCCTCGCGAGAGCCCGGGCGGAGGTGAAAAGCGCCGCCGCTGTGCTCGAAAACGCCATCGCCGAGGCAGAGCGGGGCGCCAGTTTGCTCTCCCGCCAAACGATTTCACAGGAAGACGCGGACCGTCGCGTCCGCAGTCGCCGCCAAGCTGAAGCCGCACTTGAGGCTGTTAAAGCGATAGAAAGAGCAGCAGAGCTTGACCTTGAATTTGCAACTATACGGGCGCCCGTATCAGGGCGGCTCAGTGATACGCGGGTGACGACCGGTAACCTTATTCAGGGCGGCTCCGCCAGCGCCACTTTGCTGACCACCCTTGTATCCATGGATCCCATATATTTTGAGTTCACAGGCAGCGAGGCGGACTATCTTAAATATGTCCGGCTGAATGCGTCCGGAGATCGTCCAAGTTCGCGTGACGCATCCAATCCGGTCCGCCTGCGGCTAATGGATGAAAAAGAGTTTCTGCATGAAGGGCATATGAGCTTTGTCGATAACAGTCTTGATTTTTCAACTGGCACAATGCGCGGCCGGGCAACTTTCGATAACCCTGGCGGCTTGTTCATACCCGGGATATTCGGACGTCTTCGCCTGCTGGGTTCGGGTGCCTACAAAGCAATTATGCTGCCTGATGACGCCATTCTGAGCGATCAGACGCAAAAATTCGTCTGGGTTGTGGATGATGGCAATGTGGCCCGGTATCGCCCGGTTGTTCTGGGTGGCTTATATGATGGCCTGCGGATTATCCGGGAAGGCCTATCCGGGGATGAGAGAGTGATAATCAGAGGTATCCAATTCGCCTTTGCCGATGCGCCGGTCAATGTGAACGAAGCTGCAGCGCCCTCCCCGGAACGGCAATAACAGGGCCGAACATGAAATTCGCTCATTTTTTTGTTGATCGCCCCATCTTTGCCTCCGTCATCTGGATTGCGGTCATGATTATTGGCGGAATTGCCTATCTGGGCCTGCCAGTTGCGCAATATCCCGAGATAGCCCCGCCGACGATTCAAGTGTCCGCCACATATCCCGGCGCATCGGCAGACACAGTGGCGGATACCGTGGCCGCGACTTTGGAAGAGGAAATCAACGGTGTTGAGGGCATGCTCTATATGACCTCACAGTCAACTGCGGATGGGCGCACATCCATCACTGTTGTCTTTAATCCCGGGACCGATCTTGATATTGCTCAGGTGCTTGTTCAAAACCGCGTTGCCGTGGCGGAGCCGCGTTTGCCCGAACAAGTACGGCGTCTGGGCGTAACGACGGTGAAAAATTCGCCGGATATTCTCCTTGTCGTACACCTGTATTCTCCCGATGAAAGCCGGGATCAGCTGTATATTTCTAATTATGCCCGTTTGCAGATGCGCGATGAATTGCAAAGGGTGCGCGGGGTTGGTCAGTTACGACTTTTCGGATCGCGTGAATACGCCATGCGTGTCTGGATTGATCCCGAACGCGCCGCCGCGTTTAATCTCACGGGCGGCGATATTGTGCGCGCTTTGCAGGGACAAAATATAGAGGTCGCAGGAGGCGTTCTGGACACGTTGCCCGCGGCGGAACAGGGGGCGTTCGAGATCAGCGTGCAGACACTTGGGCGTCTGCGGGAGCCGGACAGCTTTGGCGAGGTAGTGGTGGCAAGCGGCGAGCAGGGAAGACTGATCAGGCTGCGCGACGTCGCACGCGTTGAATTGGGAGCCCAGGATTATGGGACAATTGCCCGCCTTGATGACAAGCCGGCTGTTGTGCTTGCTTTCTTTCAGCAGCCGGGATCAAACGCTCTTGAGACCGCTGACGGCATTTTGTCCAGCGTCGAGCGTATGTCGCAAAATTTTCCAAAGGGTCTGTCTTATGACGTGATTTATAATCCAACGGAATTTGTTGCTGAATCTGTCACCGAAGTTCAAAAAGCGATCTTTGAAGCGGTCATTCTGGTGAGTCTGGTTGTTTTCCTGTTTCTTCAAAGCTTCCGCGCAGCGCTCATTCCTATTCTTGCCATTCCCATTTCGCTGATCGGAGCTTTCGCCGTTATGGCGGTCTTCGGCTTCTCCCTGAATAATCTTTCCCTGTTTGGTCTCGTGCTTGCCATCGGCATTGTTGTCGATGATGCGATTGTAGTTGTTGAAAATGTTGAGCGAAATATTGCGGCGGGATTAAGTCCCAGACAAGCCTCCCACAAAACCATGGATGAGGTAGGCGGCGCGCTGGTGGCTATTGCACTTGTTTTGACGGCCGTGTTTATCCCGACCGCATTTTTAACCGGAATCTCGGGGGAATTTTACCGTCAATTCGGCATTACCATCGCTTCCGCTACCGTGATTTCCGCAGGTGTTTCCCTGACCCTGTCACCGGCGCTGTCGGCCCTGCTTCTCAAGCCGCATGATGATAAGAAAAACCTGGGGCGTTCGCGCGCCGCCAATTGGATGTTTTCCAAGTTCAATGGTGGTTTCAGCGCGACCGAGCGGGGATACAAACGGATTGTCGCGCGAATGACGCGCATCAGCGTTATTGTCCTTGCCGTCTATTTCGGACTTATTCTTCTGACCGGATTTCAATTTGCCCGCGCACCGACGGGGTTCATTCCGGCGACCGATCAAAATTACGTCATAGCGATCATTCAACTGCCGCCCGGCGCGTCCTTAACCCGGACCACCAAGGTCATGGATAAGGCCGTTACTGACGGTTTGCAGCTTGATGGATTTGTTCATGCCGCTGCCTTTGCCGGGCTGGACGGCGCGACCTTTACCAATGCCTCCAATACCGGCGTCATTTTTTTCACTATGGGGGATATCGGGGATCGTGTCGGCAACGGCAATAATCTGAGTGCGATGCTGGGCAAAATGCGGGGGCTTTTTTCAACATACCAGGAAGCATTTATTTTGGTTATTCCACCCCCTCCGGTTCGTGGGATTGGCAATGCAGGTGGATTTAAAATGTATGTGCAGGACCGGTCTGGCGCGGGTCTTCGTGCCCTGGAATCCGCCGCGGGCAATCTTGCCGGTGCTGCAAACGGCCTTCCCGAGGCAACTTCGGTCTTTACGCTTTTCAACACCCGCACGCCGCAACTCTATGCAGATATCGATCGTGTGAAGGCCGAACAGTTGGGCGTTGCCGTGGAAGACGTTTTTGAAACCCTGGAAGTCTATCTGGGTTCCGCTTATGTCAATGATTTTAATGCCTTTGGAAAGACCTTTCGGGTTACGGCACAGGCCGATGAAGAATATCGTGAATCTGCGGAAGATGTTTCCAGATTGAGGATGCGCAACGATGATGGACGCATGACACCCCTCGGATCGGTGGCAACTTTCAGGAATGTGACGGGGCCGAACAGAGTCGCCCGCCATAATTTGTATCCTGCGGCTGCCGTACAGGGAGATGTCGTTCCCGGTGTATCGTCCGGTGAGGCGCTGAACGCTATGGAAAGACTGGCGGTCGGGAGTTTGCCACAAGGTTTTGATTTTGAATGGACAGAACTGGCACTGCAGCAGAAATTGGCTGGAAACACTGCCCTCATTGCGTTCTCCTTGGCCGTTGTTTTCGTCTTTCTGTTTCTGGCTGCGCAGTATGAAAGCCTTTCCTTGCCGTTTGCGGTGATACTCATCGTGCCCATGTGTCTGCTATCGGCCATCACCGGTGTCCTGTTGCGGGGCTTTGACGTTAATATTCTGGTGCAGATCGGCTTTGTTGTCCTGATCGGACTGGCGGCAAAAAATGCCATTCTTATCGTGGAGTTTGCCAGGCAGGCGGAAGAGCAAGGTCTCGACAGGTTCAAGGCGGCGGCCCGCGCTGCGGAACTGCGCCTCAGGCCTATTATCATGACGTCATTTGCATTTATCCTGGGGGTTGTGCCTCTGATGATTGCCAGCGGCGCCGGATACGAAATGCGGCAATCCCTCGGAACGGCTGTGTTTTTCGGTATGCTCGGGGTAACGGGATTTGGCCTGCTGTTCACACCGGTCTTTTATGTTGTCAGCCGCATTCCGGCTACACGCGCAGCGAAGCGCAGAAAAGACTTGTCCGCGCCGGAAGCGGCAGATTAGAGTCTTTTCGGACAACCCGGCAATTGAAAAGCGTCCGGCTTCGCCTCTTTACGTCACGTTACCGGAATAAGGGCCAGTTCCACCCTCCGGTTGAGGGCGCGGCCCTCGGCAGTGGCGTTATTCGCGATCGGCATGGTTTCGCCGAGACCGCGGGCGATGATCCGTTCCGGGATCACATCCCGCGCCATCAGCGCATTGCCGACGCTTTCCGCCCGCTCCACCGACAACCGCATGTTATAATCGTCGCTGCCAGTCGAATCCGTATGGCCCAGCACATCGATATAGGTCTTTTCATATTCATTCAGCACCAGAACGACCGAGTCCAGAATCCTGTTAAAGCCGGGCTTTAAGTGCGCGCGGTCCGTATCAAAGGTGATGTTGGAAGGCATGTTCAGTATGATATTGTCCCCATCCCGGGTCACCGATACGCCGGTTCCTTCCAGCTGGCGGCGGAGTTTGCGTTCCTGGGCATCCATATAGGCGCCGACCCCGGCCCCCGCCAGCGCCCCCACCCCGGCCCCGATCAGCACGGCCTTGCGCTTGTTGTTGCCGCCGATAATGGCGCCGCCAATCGCGCCGATGGCCGCACCCACTCCGGCCCCGACCCCGGCACGCGAGGCTTCCTTTTCGCCGGTAAAGGCATCTCTTGTGCAGCCGGTAAGGAAAATGAGCGCCGTAAAAGCGATCACAAACGGAAACAGGCGTTTCATAACTCTCTCCTGAACAAGTGAAACCCGGCGGTGATTGCACCACCAAGTCCTTAAATTCTCATCGTCAAACGTACTTAACGGATAATCGTTCCGTCCTTGACCACATGAATGACGTTTCGCACGGCGCTTTTATTCATTAAGGCCCCCATGGTCAAAGCGATGGCTGCAAACGGCTCTGGCGTCCGTTTTATTCGTATCTCAGGCCCAGCGCCGGCGATGTCAGGGCGCGCCTGGAGACCAGCATGGCGACCAGAATGGCCGTGATGATCATCACGCTGCCGCCAGACAGAACAAACAGTCCAACACCGATATCGACCCGCTCCGGATATTTCTGCAGCCATTGATCGAGAAAATAATAGGCGATAAGCGAAGCCGGAAGAATGGCAATCAAAACCGGCCTCAGATATTGCCAGGTAAAGAGCCGGACAATATTTCCCACCGAGGCGCCGACCACCCGGCGCAGGCTGATTTCCTTTTCCCGATGCGCCACGGAATTCAGGACCATGCCAACGAGACCGACAATGGAAAGGATGATGGTAATGGCGGAAAAGACGATAAAGAGCTGCAACTGGGATTGTTCATCGCTGTAACTCGCGCTGATGCGGTCTTCGAGAAAGTCGGCCCGGTAGGGCGTGTCGGGATAGAGATCGGACCATATTTCCCGGATGGCCGCTTCTGGCGTACCGTCGCGAAGCCGAATGCTCAAATTATCCAGGTTGTCCGGATCATAGGTGAAAATCTGACCTTCCATGTCATTGCGCAATGAGCGGAAATAAATGTCGCCGACCACGCCCACCACGGTCAGCGGCTGCGCTCCTCCGCTGTCAAGTTCCAGTTGGATGGTTTCGCCGAGAATGGTCTGCGGATCACTGTAACCAAGCAGGGCGACCGCCGCCTGGTTGATCACAATATTTGACCCGGTATTTTCGCTGCCCGCCATGAGCTGGTCCCATTCGATCTCATCCTTTGCAAATCGTTCCTCAAGAAAACGGCCCACGGATAGCTTCGCCCGATATGTATCCAGAAAGTCATAGTCCGTTGCAAAAATACGCAGAGTAGCGGACTCTTCTCTGGTAACGTGGCGGGAAAAGAAGCCTTCATAATGGGAGCTGTTGTCCAGGGGCGCAACCGAGGAACGGGCGGCGGATTCGACGCCGGGAGCCGCCTTCAAACGCTCTTTGAGCGTCTCCGCTTTTGAAACGGTTTCCGGGCGGTTAACGCCGCGCAGAACCAGAATATCCGACTGTTCAAAACCAAGGTCCCGGGACTGGATCAATTGAATCTGTTGCGAGATGGTCACGGCCCCCGCAATCAGGCTGATGGCGACAAGAAACTGGACAAAAACCAGCCCGGCCCGGATTTTTGCCAGACCGGCGCGCCCGGCCCGGCTGCCGTTCAGAAAACGCACCGGGCGAAAGCCTGTCACGAAGAAAGCGGGATACAGGCCGGCGATTGTCCCGAGAATCAAACTGCCGATGATAAACCATGCCATGTTAACGGCGGTAAAGAGATCGGCGCTGCTAAAATCCGCATCCAGAATGGAACTGAAATAAGGAAGCGTCATTTCCGCTATGCCAATGCCGATCAAGGCGGCAAGGATTGTCATGGCGATGGACTCTGCCAGAATATGATGAACAATCCTGCGGCGGTTGGCGCCCAGCACCTTGCGCAGGCAGATTTCCTTTTCCCGTTCCAGCGCCCGCGCCGTCGCCAGACCGACATAATTAAAGGCGGACACAATCAGGATCAGAAAGGCAATGGCGATCAGACCGTAAATCATGGAATATTTGCCGACCTCATTGGATGATGTTCTGCCGTAGGAACCCAGATGGATATCGCTGAACGGCTGCAAAAACAGCCAGAAAAGTTCCCGCATATCGCCGGGGGCAATGCCGATGAACGGCCGGTTGGCATCAACGATCAGGGCAAGCTTTTCCAGGACATCGGCTTTGTTTGCCTCCTCTTCCAGCCGCACATAGGTCTGCAGTCCGACATTGTTCCAGGACTCCGCTCTGGGAATCAGGTTTTCCTGAAACTCGATAACAAAATCCAGAGTGAAATCGCTGTTGGCCGGCAGGTCACGAAAAATCCCGGCCACCGTATAGGATGATGTCTGGTTGATTGTCAGGGTTTCGCCAATCGGGGCATCCGCGCCGAAATATTTTTGTGCAATGCGTTCCGAAATGAAAATATCCGACGGCGTCGTAAAAGCGGCCGGCCGGGCACCCGCAACGGGCGCCAGTGGAAACATGTCAAGAAAGTCGCGGTCGACAAGAGAGACGGTTTCATATTCGACAAAATTGCCCTTTTTTACCGGCCAGGTTGGCCGGTAATAACGCGCGGATGCCGCAATTTCCGGGATGCCGGCTTCAATGGCCGGCTGCAGAGGCGTCATGGTGTTTGTCAGATAGGTCCCTGACTGAATAAACTGCCCTTCGACCCGGTACAGCGTATCCTGATCTGCGACCCAGTCGTCAAAGCTCAATTCATGACTGGTATAGAGCAGGATCAGGACGCAGGTGGCGATCCCAGCAGCCAGACCCAGAAGATTGAGGAGGGTGAAGAAAGGTTTATAGACAAACTGGCGGGCAAGCGACATCAATACGGGCACGTTCGGCATCCTTATTTCAGCCGCCAGGCTTTCTTGCTACACTATAATAGCACTGGCTTTTTTCGGAGGCAAGTTTATTTTCGGATCAACACATCTTGACTTACCGGCCAAGTCAATCCTATATCCTGCGCTCATTCCTGATCTATGGCGGAGTAGCTCAGCCGGTTAGAGCAGCGGAATCATAATCCGCGTGTCGGGGGTTCGAGTCCCTCCTCCGCTACCATTAAATCAATGACTTAGGGTCAGGACCTACCGCTTCGTCTCGAAATAGAAGATAGACAACTGCACCATCCTTACTTGTTGTATAGGAACGTCAAATCTTATAATTATCTTGGGGATGGAGTTAGGTTTCAAAGTCGCTCCGCTTGCATCGCCGCGTGGCATACTCATTATCTCCAGCACAGGACTTCGTGAAGATGGTACATATCCGTCAGATGTTGCTAGTATTCAGTATTGCAACAATTTTGGGTGGACTAGCGGACGTCACGGACTTTTTTTAAACGCACAAAATGGAGGCGGGATCATGGAAACCTATAAACAGACGTTCAGCATCAAGCGGCTATGGATCATCCTGACCGTCGGAATGGTTTTTATGTTCGGCATTTTGTTGTTCCTCGGCGCGGAAATTTACCAGAAGGCACCGCCCATACCAGAGGCCGTCAAATCGGCGTCCGGCGACGTGCTGTTCACCCGCGGTGACATCGAAACCGGACAAAATGTCTGGCAATCCATTGGCGGCATGGAGCAAGGTTCAATCTGGGGGCATGGCAGCTATCTCGCGCCCGACTGGAGCGCGGACTGGCTCCACCGGGAAGCTGAAGCGCTGCTTGCACTTCGATTGCAAACACCCATCGCGGGCCTTTCCCAAGCGCAGGATATGGCCTTGCAAAAAGCGGCGTTGCAGGACGAGATGCGCACCAACAGCTATGATCCGGCCACCGGCACGATCACGGTTAGTGATTTGCGCGCCCAAGCCATCAACCAGGTCCAGACACATTATGTCAGGCTGTATGAAGGCGGCGACGCCGAGTCACTGGCACTGCGCCGTGATTATGCTTTCCCTGTTCATGGTCTCCTGAACACCGAAGAAGCGGAGCAACTCACAGCCTTTTATTTCTGGACGGCCTGGGGCGCGACCACCAATCGTCCGGGCCTGGAGATCACCTACACCAGCAACTGGCCGCATGAACCGCTGGTGGGCAATAAACCAACGACCGAAGTTTTGATGTGGAGCATTGCGTCCGTTATCCTGCTGCTTGCCGCAGCCGGTGCTCTCATCGCCTATTACGCCAAACAGTTTGATGTCTGGCGGAAAGAAATAGCGCCCGAAGACGGCATAGCCAAAGCCGACATATTGGACAGCGCGGTTATCACCCCGTCGATGCGGGCAACGGCAAAATATTTCTGGATCGTCTGCGCAATGTTTGGCGGCCAGGTCTTGCTCGGCATAGTAACCGCGCATTATGCTGTCGAAGGACAAGGGCTCTATGGTCTGCCATTTGCAGAGTATCTGCCTTATTCGGTGACGCGGACATGGCACACGCAACTTGCGGTGCTTTGGATTGCAACCGCTTGGCTTGCAGCAGGTCTTTATGTCGCTCCAATGCTTGGTGGAAGAGATCCCAAGTTTCAGCGGTTTGGCGTAAACTTCCTCTTTTTCAGCCTGCTGATCATTGTCGTGGGTTCGTTTGCGGGCCAATGGGCGGCGGTGCACCGCCTCATTAGTGACCTGACGATGAACTTCTGGTTTGGGCATCAGGGTTATGAATATGTTGATCTTGGCCGGTTCTGGCAGATTTACCTGACCATCGGACTATTTCTATGGGTTGGACTGGTGGTCCGGGGATTGTGGCCGGTCTTGCTGCAAAAGGGCGGAAAGTCGCTGATATATCTCGTGCTCGTCTCGGCGATAGCAATTGGTCTCCTTTATGCCGCCGGCCTGATGTGGGGGCAGCATACCCATATTTCGATCATGGAATATTGGCGCTGGTGGGTCGTTCACCTCTGGGTCGAAGGCATTTTTGAGGTTTTCGCCACCGCGATCATTTCTCTTTTGTTCGTCCGCATGGGCATATTGCGCACCTCAACCGCGACGGTGATGGTGCTGTTTGCAACAATCATCTTCCTGTTCGGCGGTGTGCTGGGTACTTTCCATCATCTCTATTTCAGCGGGACGCCAACCTCGGTTATTGCTGTTGGTGCGATGATATCGGCGCTTGAGGTGGTTCCGTTACTGGTTGTCGGCTTTGAGGCCTATACCAGACACAAGCTCGAACATGAGGTGGAATGGGAGCGTAACTACCACTGGCCGTTCATGTTTTTTGCGGCGGTATTATTCTGGAATCTGATAGGCGCCGGGTTGTTCGGCTTTATGATCAATCCACCGATTGCTCTTTACTACATGCAGGGCCTGAACACGACTGCCAATCATGGTCACGCTGCGTTATTTGGTGTCTATGGAATGCTTGGATTGGGTCTGACGCTATACTGTATGCGCGGCCTTACCAAGACAGCCCTGTGGAATGAAAAACTACTCAAAATTTCATTCTGGTCGCTCAACATCGGCCTTGCCATGATGACATTTTTGTCGTTGTTACCGCAAGGTGTGTTCCAGACCTATATCAGCATCGAACATGGCTATTCCTTCGCCCGCTCGGCTGAACTTATGCAAGGTCCGATCATGCAGGCTTTGGTATGGGCACGGGTGCCGGGTGATATCGTGTTCAGTATCGGTGTCTTTGCGTTTGTTTGGTTCGTTTTCCGAGCGTTCGTGCCGAGAAGAAAATATCAGGAATTCGCTATATCTTGAATCTACTTAAGGAATCTCTGATCAATCAGTTTGAGCGCGGTGGATTTTGGTGCAGGAATTGGAAAATGTACGATTTCCGGGTATGTTTGGCCCGGTTCGGCTTCTGACGGCATTATTTTCCGCTTCTTTACCTGATTTCAGACAGACTCCGCCATCAAGCGTCGCGTGCAAGGTAGAGATTGGCCAGGGCCATGAGGCTGAACACCTGCGCCCACATGCGCCTTCATACCAAAATACCGCTGATTCCCCTTTTTCGGCTGGCTCATCTCGGGGTCGTGCTGGCGCTTCCTGTTTTTGGTCGAGGGCGGGACGGCAATCAAAGTCGCCTCCAAGGCACAACCGCATCCATCTCGCCCGGAAAATCTCCCGCTTCGTCCGCTTCAGTGGATTACCGCGGCTCCGGCAGTTCCCCATTCTCAGGCGGCAAAATTGCGTCCAGCTTTGCCGTGCAGATTTTGGCGGTATCCGTGAGAAAATCGCGGTCTTCGGGGAGGATTTTGCCGGTTTCCATGGCCTCGGTCACCCGCAGATAGCGGTCGAGGGAGAGATTCTGGTCGAACTGGCGGACGGTGCAGTCGCAGAGGATTTCACAGATCAGTTCCGAATTATTCTGGCCGCAGCCGGCCTTGCAGAAATTGAGATTTTCGCGCAGCAGTTCACGGGGGATTTCCTGGGCGGCCACGGCCCAGGGGGCGAAACAGACAAGCACCGTCAGGAAAGCCCGGGCCAGTTTCCCTGTTTTTACCCGGAAGGCTGCTCTGCCTGCATTTTGCATTAATTACCCCCGGAACAATTTCCGCACAACCCATGCACTTCAATCGTCTGGCGGCCGATGTGGAAACCGGCTTTATCGGCCTGATCGCGGATCGACAGGCGCACGCCCTGAGCGTTGATTTCCGCCACATTGTCACAGTTATTGCAGATCAGAAACTGGCTTTCATGGCCATCATCGGGATGGGCGCAGCCGACGAAAGCATTCAGCGATTCGATGCGGTGAATGAAGCCATGTTCGATCAGAAAGTCCAGCGCCCGGTAGACCGTCGGCGGCTTGGTCGCCTGACCGTCGGTCGAAAACCGTTCGATGATGTCATAGGCCTTGACCGCCGTGTGGCTCTGCCAGACCAGTTCCAGCACCCGGCGGCGGGTTTCGGTAAAGCGCAGCCCGCGCTCGGCGCTCAATTCCTCCGCCCGCGCCAGCGCATCTTCGATACAATGATTGTGATCATGGCTCGGCGAAACTCCGGAGGGAATCATGCTTTTCATACTCCATCTCTATACGATACTATGTCCGGCGTCAAAATACCGTTAGCGGTTTTCCGGTCTGAATCTGCTGAAAATGATGGCGGCCAGTAACGCTGCAAAGGCCAGCGACCAAACGAGGGTCGGCCCCGTGGGGGCATCGGTCAAAACTGAAAATACTAAACCCAGGATAATTCCGACAACCGAAATGACGTAACCGGCGATAATGCGGTGCCGGCTCACCAGGACCCGTGCCGCCAGCGCGGGGAAAATCAGTGAGGCAAACACCAGATAGACTCCGACTATCTGAACGGACGCGGTCACCGCCACAGTAAAAATCCCGTAGAAACCAAGCCGTCCGAGGCGTTCCCTGAAAAAGAACCAGACAACCAGAATGGCGATATAGACCGGCAGAATTGTAGCGATTTCACGCCAGGAAACCCACAAAATCTGGCCCGCCAGCAGATCCCTGATCTCATCCCCCCCGGCCGGCTGATTGGCCAGCAGAAGCAGCGCCATGGAGGCGGCAAGAACGAAGGTGCAGCCGATCAGCGCCTCCTGATACTGATGCAGTTTTTTGTCGGTCCAGGAAAAAATGGCCCCCCCCGCAAGGGCGGCGGCAAGGGCGGATGCCTGAACGGCAACAGCCGAGCCGCCCTCATGTTCAGGGCCAAAATAAAGCGTTCCGGCAACCGCGCCGAGCCCCGCGAGCTGGGCGGTGGCGAGATCAATGAAAATGATGCCCCTGTTCAATACTTCGGTGCCAAGCGGAACATGGGTCGCCATGACCAGCAGGCTGGCGACAAATGCAGGAGCGATGATTGATAATAAGGTGAGATCCATCGCTATTCTCCATTTTCCACCAACAGGCCAACCGTCACATCGAACAGCCTGAAAAGGTCATCCGCCTCCTTGCTGCCGCCAACGGTAAAGGGCAATGATACTTCCGGCAGGCCGCTGCGCTCGGCCAGCCAGCGCGACGGCTTGTCATTTTCATAGGCCGCGTTGATGATCATTTTCGCCGGACTTGAACGCAAAGTCTCAAGAACCGTTTCCAGGTGTGATGTCGAGGGCGGGATGCCCGGCTTCGGCTCCAGGGTGACGACAACATTCAGCCCGAGCCACTGGACCAGATAGACCCAGGTCGAATGCTGCACAACAACAGGCACCCCCCGCAATCCCTCCGCCTGCCGTTCCCAGCGCGTCATTGCTTCGGTCCAGCGGTGGTTAAAACTTGCCAGCCGGTCCACAAAATAGGCCCTGTCGCCGGGCGCTATGGCGGAAAGCCGCTCCGCCAGTATTTGCGCGACCGAGAAAATATTGTGCGGATTGGTCGCAATATGCGGATTTCCCTGGGGATGGATATCGCCAAGCGAACGGTCAAGGCTGGTTGGCACTTCAAGCTTTTTGACAAAACTGGCGGCCTCAAGATAACCCGGTGTGCCCGGCTGCACCCCTGCATTGCCGGCCTGGCGCAACAGCAGCGGCAGCCAGCCGATTTCCAGGTCGGCGCCGTTGCAAAAAACCAGATCGGCCCTTCTGACCTGCGCGATCAGGCTCGGCCGGGCGCTGATAAAGTGCGGGTCCTGTTTTGCGCTGGTGGCGACAATGACATTGGCCTTATCGCCGCCGATTTCCATGGCCAGCGCGCCCCATTCCGGCTCGCAGGCGAAGACGCGGACATTGGCCGAGGCCGGGCCCGGCGTCAGCATGCCCAAGGTAAAAAGAAGAATAATGAGATATTTCGGCATATCAACTCCTGTCCGGATTCCCGGATTAAAAATTATGCGCGCCATGGGCGCCGATGCTTAAAATATATTGAATATAAAACCGGTTATCGGTCAGCAGCCCCCTTTTCTCATGGGTGAACTGCGTCCTGAGCGCGCTGTATTCGCTGTTGCTCCAGTCGAACATCACGCTATGGGACCGTGTCTTCCTGCCCATGGCATCAAGCGCTGTCCCCGCCAGTGCTGCGGGCAGACCGCCATCCGGATCAAGAAGAGCAAAACGGTAACCGGTCCGGTATTTGGGCGCGAATTTATAGACACCCTGGAGATAAAACCCGTCGTCTACCGCCGAGACCGGAATGTCGTTAAAAAGGCCATCATCGTAGCGGCGGAAATATTCCCCCTGCAATGTGACATAGCGTTGCCGGACATTGCCCTCGGGCGACCACTGGTATTTGAAGTCGGCAATCAACAGATCGGAATTACCGTCAAATGACAGCAATTCTTCGATTGGCGCGCCTTCCTCGCCCGATACCCGGCCTTCGGCATCGGAATGCAGATAGGAAACCCCGGCCCGCCAGTTGTTTGAAAATCCGATATCGCCGCCGAGACGCAAAAAAGCCGAATAAGCGCCGACACCGCCGTTGGGTGAACCGCCGGCCGGAAAATCCGCGCCGCGGAATACGCCGCCGCCCGTCTGAATATAAAGCTCTGTCGGCAGGATCACCGACAACTGCACGCCTTCGTCATTATACTGATCGGCAAGAAAAGCCTGATAGGGCAGGGGCCGGTCGACGAAATCATCCGTATGGTCGTGATTCTCATTCAGATAACCGAGCGCGGGAAAAAACCGTCCGGCTTTCAGTGTCGCACCGTAAGGAAGGGACAGGGTCTGGATATACGCTTCCTCCAGATCGACCTCTACACCTTGCTCGCCGGCATCAAGCGCAGCGGTGACACTGGCGAAAAACAGATCGTCCGCGTTAGCCGAAAAACCGAATTCCGTCTCGTCAAGGGCAAGGCCTTCCGCGCCCGGGCCGGTTTCACCGCCCAATGGAAAACCCGGCAAAGAGAAACTTTCCGGATCCTGCTTAAAGGCGGAAAAGCGTCCGTTAAACACAACGCCGATCGACGGGTTGAAAGCGTTTCCACGGGTTGGACGCCCGCCCAATATCTCGGCTGGCGCGGTGGATTGTGCGGCGGAAACGGTGGAAGGCCCTAAGGATGCCGTGTCCTGCGGGGCTACAGTCTGCCGGGCTTCCAGCGAATTGATACGCTCCTCCAGCCGGGCAATTTCCCCTTCATATTGGGCCCTCATTTTTGCGAGGGCGTCGCGCAGAATACTGATCTCGCTGCTTTCCTGCGCGCTTGCCGCGTCAAATATACCTGTTAAAGCCATGGCGAACGCCAGACCAAAAACGGTCCTGTTCCTGTAGCGCATGAAAATCTCCATCGTGATTTTGCTGTTCATCCGGGCTTGTTATGATTGCCCGGTCTTTGGCTGCGGTCTGCCAAAACCGGAAGACCCGGGACTAATCCCTTTGATCAGGCAAAATGAACCGGTGGAGCACGGCTCGGCGGAAGAAAAACGAGAATGCCGCTCATCTCGCGTTCGGCCATGGCCTGGACGGTAATTGAATCGAAAAAAAGTTCGTCCGGTATCGCGGTCACACTGTCTGGCAGGGACCAGCCATTGCCGTCTATTTTACAGACCAGACATTTACCGGCTACGGAATGATTGTTTGCGCCATGGGCCAGAAAACCAAGCTGAAGGACCGCAATCGCCAAAAATGCGGCGGCGGCAAACAGTTTGATATAGAGCCGTATAGTGGTCATCTGGAAAAGTCCTGACAATAGCGGCTGACCTTCAGAATGGAGAAAATGTTATACTATAGCTTTTTTGTCAAGCTGCATGTGGGGACACCCACCGGCCCGGGCTTCCTGACGGGCTCAACCCAATTCCTCCGCCAGCTCCAAAATCCTGCTGATTGTGCGCCAGTTGCGGGCGGTGGCGGGGACGCCTAGCAGGCGCTCCACCTGCGTTGCAAGTTTCGAACGGCCGACGCCGTCGGGCGCATGGAGGTAGAAGGCCGTATCCGTCAGCAAATAGTTTTCCGTGTCCGATTTCAGGGCATCCATTGCTTTGAGATCAGCGGATTTCGCCGGTGCGGCTAAAAAATAAAGATGGAGGTTTTTGGGATTCTCTTCCCCCGCCGGAAACGGATTGGCTGCTGCGATCCTGCGCAACGCATCCCCCGGTAAAATCAGTATTCTGGGGCGAAAGTGATAGTTTTCTTCAATCCAGTCAGCGATTTTTCCCGAAAGGGCCACGCCATCCTCATCCCGGCTCCGGAAGACGGCATTGCCGCTTTGAATATAGGTTTTGGCCTCCCGAAGGCCGAGGCTTTCCAGCCCCGCGCGTAAATCCGCCATCGGCAATATATGATTGCCGCCCACATTAATGCCGCGAAATAATGCAATCCATTTGTTCATGACTCAGGGCCAAGACCCATTGAATTCATCCATTCTGTGCCCCGCCATTGATTTCCGGCAAGGCGCAAGGATGCAGGAAATGCGGCGCATTTTCAATTCTTTCCCGGCAGTTTGGGGCTGACTGCCGCAAATTTCTTCTTATGCCCGAAAATCTGTTTTCCGGGTCCTAAGCAAGCGGTGCCCGGCCGGGTAAACCATAACAGAAAGATGACTTGGAATTTTACCGCAATTGCACTATATATATTAAATTAGTGAGGAACGGGTTCTAAAAAACGGACAATCTATAATGACTAAAATGTTGAAAATTGCCCTTGCAGCCGGCGCTTTTATGGTTTTGACAGCCTATCACCCTTACACCGGCGAAGATTGCTGGTACGACCACGGCAGTTCGCAGGAACGGAATGTCCTGCCGGCAATGGTTTAAGCGCCGCAGCTTCTTCCACGATTGACAGGTAATTATCGGTAAGCCGTCTGGGTTTATATATTGGGCCCGGCTATTTGCTGTGGTGTGCCTTTCTGTTTCCGGCTAGAGTCTTTTCTGGTTAGGTTGACCCATTTGATGATCGGAGATGGGTCAACCTAATCAGAAAAGACTCTAATGGTGGAATATGAGCAGACCGAAAAGCCCTAAAATCGCCATTATCCAGCATCCACCGGCGTTTCTGAATCTGGCGGCCAGCATGGACCGGGCGCTTGAACTGATCGCCGGGGTCGGCGATGCGGATGTGATTGTCTTCCCGGAAACCTGGCTGCCCGGCTATCCGGTGTGGATCGATTTTGCGCCCGGGGCAGCGCTGTGGGATCAGCCCGGGGCCAAGGCGCTGTATCGGATTTTGCTGGAAAATGCGGTCATACCGGGAGACGAAAATCTCGTCCGATTGCAAAAGGCGGCGGACGATTCTGGCGCCGTGATCGCCATGGGAGCCCATGAACGGGCAGGCGGCACCCTCTATAACACGTTTTTTCTATTCTCACCGGGCGGCAAGGCGCCCCTGCCCCACCGCAAACTGACGCCGACCTATACGGAAAAACTGCTCTGGGGCGCCGGCGACGGCTCCACCCTGGATGTGATAGAGACCCCCTTCGGCAAGGTCGGCGGGCTGATCTGCTGGGAGCACTGGATGCCGCTGGCCCGTGCCGCGCTGCATGCCAAGGGCGAAGTCCTGCATATTGCCCAATGGCCGGCGGTAAAAGAAATGCACCTGGTGGCGAGCCGCCATTACGCATTCGAGGGCCGCTGTTTTGTGGCCGCTGCCGGGACCTGCCTGAGCAAAGACGATGTGATGAACGGCTTCGCGTCCCTGAGCACGGAGGAGCCGGAAGCGCATGCCCTCCTGGCGTCTATCCCCGATGGCCTGATCCATAATGGCGGCAGCGCCATTATCGGCCCCGATGGCGGCTACATTGCCGGACCCCTGTTCGATCAAGCGGGCGTTCTGACCGCCACCCTCGACCTTGCCATGCGCGCCGAAAACAAAATGACCCTGGATACCGCCGGCCACTATGCCCGGCCGGATATTTTCGAGCTGACCGTGGATACCCGTGAAAAATCCGGCGTGAAATTCAGTACAAACCACGGCCGTTAATCCCCATCCGCGAGGGCGATATAGAGGCCGAGTTCGTGGGCGAGGAGTTTGCGTTCATCGGTTTCGAGATCGGCGCTGAGCAGCGTGACGCCCTTTGACTGCCAGACATCGATCAGTTGCATGGTGAGGCCCCGGCCGTCGGGGTGGCCGGCGATGCGGTCGAGGAATTTGGCGGAGACTTCCACCATGCCGCCCTGGACCTTCTGCATCAGGCCCTCATCCGTGACCACGTCGGCAAAACGGTCGATCCAGGCAAAAAAACCGGCCTCCACCAGCCGGTCAAGTCCCTGCCATGCCGCGCCGCCCGCCCGCAGCGACGGCAGGTGCCGGATGCGAAAACCGAGGCCCCTGGCGTCCTGAGCATATTGGCTGGTAAGGGTGAGCAGTTTCCCGATAAAGCCGGCATCGGCCAGATTGACCACACAGAGTTCAAAGAAAGCGCGCGGGCGTCTGGCTCGCTTCTCATCTTCCTGAAGACTGAACAGGCGGAGAAATTCGGTAAAAATCGTCAGATCATGCTCCGCCGCCACATCGGCATGATCGCGCAGCACAATCAGGTCGCCGGCAAAACGGATTTTGGTATCGATGATCATTTTCGGCTGATGCAGGACACCGATCTGTGTGTTGGTGCGGCCGTCGCGGATTTCCCTGGGTGTCGTGCGGAAACCGTGTTCCTTCAGCGCGCTCAGGATCAGACGGCGGTGATGCTCGATGCCGTTGATCATATCCGTCAGGGTATGTTCTTCCCGCCCCTCGACCTCGCCGAGAAACACGCCGCGGGCATGATTGAGCGCATTGCGCAGCACTTTGGGATCGATATTCTTCTGATCCACCTCCAGACCCTGAGTAACCAGCCCCAGTTCAGCGGCATTGACCTCCAGGCGTTTGGTGGTTTTGGCGATATCCTTTTCCAGTTCCTCCTGATCGAATTTGTCCTCGGTCAGAAAAGCATAGGCGGCGTCATCCAGCCTGCCGATTTTACCGCCGACCGCCTTCTGGCGCAGCGTATCTTCGATTCCGGCGCGGAGTTCCGCCGCCTTATCGGCGCTCACGCTGCCGTCGACCAGCCCCGGCATATTGACCATGGCGAGACCGGCGGCCCCGGCTTCCCCACCGTTGACGACGCTTTCAACAAAGGCAAAAAAAGCTTCGGTATCCTCGGGCTCCGGCACGGGTTCCTTCGCCGCAGTCTTGGCGGGTTTAAAGACTGTCAGCGCGATGGCATCCGCATCCGCGGCAATCCCGATATCGAAATTGATATAGCCGTTGCCCGATTGATGGCGCAGCGGCACCCGGGGCATGGTCACGCCGTCCAGTTCCGCGGCCTTTTCCCACAACATATCCATTCGGTTCTGGGCATCCAGCGGCAGCAATGTGGAAAAAGCCAGACCAAACACATCTTCGGCCTTCCAGCCGAGAATGCGGGTCATGGCATCCTCCATCTTCCGGATGCGGCCATCCGGATAGAGGGTGAGGCAAAATTCGGGGGAGCGGCTGGACGCCCCCGGCTTATCAATCACGTCCGTTCCCATGGCCGCATTCTGCCAGAACGCCGTTAATCGTGTGTTACCCTGATAGCGGTTCTTGTTGCTTGAACTTTGCCGGTCCAGTCGATAATGAACCTCCGAAGGTGCTCAGAGGCGCCTTGCCCGCCGAAAGACGTCCCGGAATGGACCAATATGAACCAGGATTGGGTCAAGGGCAACGCCAATGCCCGCACCCGGCTTTATAACCAATTGATCCGTGCAGAGCTTGAAATCTAGGGTCCCGGTTTCTGCACCGTCCGAAGGCCCCGGAATAATGGCCACAGGCTGAGAAGGGTAAGAACCGCCGCCGTCATGAAGGCCGCGCCCGGGAAATAAACCGGCGCGCCCGGCGCCGAAAAATACCCGAAAATATGAAGCATCGACCAGGGGCCGATGATCATGGTGAGGGCCATCAGACTCGACATGGCCCCCTGCAGCTCGCCCTGCTGGTTTTTCGGCACCGCATTGGACATCACGCCCTGCATGGCTGGACCGGTAATACCGGCAATGGCGGTGGTCACAATGATCACATAAACCATCCAGCCTTCGGTCGCGAACGCATAGGCGACAAAGGCCAGCATCATAACAACGATACCGAAAAAGGCAGCGCGCCGTTCCCCCATTTTTGGAATGAGAACCCGGGTCAGCCCGCCCTGGACGATTGCCGCCGTTACACCGATTAACGCGAGAGAAAATCCGATTTCCCGTTCCGACCAGCTGAATTTCTCAATCCCGTAATAGGACCAGGTGCTGGGAAGCGAGGTATGGGCAAGCTGAAACAGAAAAATAGCCGCCGCCAGGCCGAATACCACCGGAAAGGCCCGCATTTGCACCAGGCTGCCCACGGGGTTGGCGCGGGTCAGCGAAAACGGCCGCCGGTCCTCTTCGGCAAGCGTTTCGGGTAAAACAAAGATGCCGTAGAGCATATTGATAAAGGCAAGACCCGCCGCCGCAAAAAAGGGCATGCGGGGATCATATTCGCCCAAAAAGCCGCCAATCACCGGTCCGAATATGAAGCCGAGTCCGAAAGCGGCCCCGATCAGGCCGAAATTCTGCGCTTTCTTTTCGGGCGGACTGACATCGGCAATATAGGCGTTGGCGGTGGAAAAGGTCGCGGCGAACGCGCCCGACATGATCCGGCCAAAAAACAGCCAGCCCAGCGTGGTCGCAAAACCCATAATCAGATAATCGACAAAATATCCGAACAGGGAAAGCAAAAGAACGGGCCGGCGGCCGAAGCGGTCACTGAGATTGCCCATAACGGGCGAGATAAAAAACTGCATCACCGCATAAAGCGACAGGAGCCAGGCCCCGTATCCGGCAGCATCGCTGATATTTTCACCGGTCAGGCCCATGATCAGTTTTGGCATTACCGGCATGATGATGCTGAAACCCATCATATCGATGAAAACCGTGACCAGAATGAAATAAAGCGCGTTCTTACCCGGTTTCCTCGCCATCATAGACCCCAAACGACTTCTGTACTGTGCGCCAAGAGGGCCTGTTATATAGAAGAAGTCATTTAAGACGAAGCCGTTTTTCAGTTATTTAATCCGCAACAAAGCAGGATCGGCTTCCGGTTCTTTCTGCCTGCAGATGCCGTCAATGCAAGACATCCGCTCAGACACAGTCCTGACCCTAAGCCATATAAGCCGGCAGCCAGGACTGGTGGGCTGATTGCAGGTCGCTAAGGGTAATATCGAGGGCGCCACCGATCATCAGGCGCTCGCCCCCGACCCGGCCGATTTTCGTGGCGGGGATGCCGGTTGCGGTGATCTGATGCGACCTGCTTTCAGGCGCCGCAATCAGATAACGGGCCTGATCCTCGCCGAACAGGAGAGCATGAAGGGGCAGCGGACTGTCCTTCAATTCAATTTTCGCGCCCATCTTTCCAGCCATGCAC
Organism: Alphaproteobacteria bacterium; assembly: GCA_021774625.1. Taxonomy (GTDB): domain Bacteria; phylum Pseudomonadota; class Alphaproteobacteria; order Sphingomonadales; family JAKSBY01; genus JAJFIV01. Next base: position 55,160 of record JAJFIV010000005.1, read on the forward strand.
ATTTCCGCCAATGCGACGGCGAGACCGCCGCCGGAGAGATCATGACAGGTATCGACAATACCCTCCGCGATAAGAGACCGGACGAAATCGCCATTTCTGCGCTCGGCCTCAAGGTCGACCGGCGGCGGCGCGCCTTCGTTCCCGCCGATCACCTCTTTCAGATAAAGCGAGGCCCCGAGATGGCCGTTGCTTTCGCCGATCAGAAAGATTACATCGCCTTCGCGCTTGAAGCTGATGGTGGCCATGCGGTTGATGTCATCCAGCAGACCGACGCCGCCAATGGCCGGGGTCGGCAGGATACCTTTGCCGTTGGTCTCGTTATAAAGCGACACATTGCCGGACACGACCGGATAGTCGAGAATGGCGCAGGCTTCCGCCATGCCCTCGATACAGCCCGCGAACTGACCCATGATATCGGGCCGTTCGGGGTTGCCAAAATTCATGCAATCGGTGATGGCGAGCGGCTTTGCCCCCACCGCCGTGATGTTGCGCCAGGTTTCCGCCACCGCCTGCCTGCCGCCTTCGACGGGGTCGGCATAGCAATAGCGCGGCGTACAGTCGGTGGAAATGGCGAGGCCCTTGTTTGTGCCATGAACCCGGACCACCGCCGCATCGCCGCCGGGGCGCTGGACGGTGTCGGCCATGACCATGTGATCATACTGTTCCCAGATCCAGCGGCGGGAGGAAAGATTGGGCCCGCCAATCAGCTTCAAAAGTGCTTCCGCCGGATCATTGGTGGCAGGTACATCATGGGGATCGAGATAAGGCCGGGCCGCCGGAATCTGATAGGGCCGCTTGTAGGACGGCGCATCATCGACCAGCGATGAGATAGGCATGTCGCCCGCCACCTCGCCTTTGAAGGTCAGGGTCAGATTGCCGGTATCGGTGATCCTGCCGATGACCGCGAAATCCAGATCCCACTTTTCGAAGATGGCGCGGGCAAAATCCTCGCGGCCCGGCTTCAGAACCATCAGCATGCGTTCCTGGGATTCGGACAGGCACATCTCATAGGGCGTCATGTTTTCTTCGCGCTGGGGCACTTTATCGAGATCCAGCTCAAACCCCACCCCGCCCTTGGAAGCCATTTCAACGCTGGAACTTGTCAGCCCCGCCGCGCCCATATCCTGAATGGCGATAATGGCGTCCGACGCCATCAGTTCCAGACAGGCTTCGATCAGCAGCTTTTCCGTGAAGGGGTCGCCGACCTGGACGGTGGGGCGTTTTTCCTCCGAATCTTCCGTGAATTCCGCAGACGCCATGGTGGCGCCATGGATGCCGTCGCGTCCGGTTTTCGATCCCACATAGACCACCGGATTGCCGATGCCGGCGGCGGCGGAATAAAAAATCCTGTCCGTATCCGCCACGCCCACGGTCATGGCATTGACCAGGATATTACCGTTATAGCTTTCATCGAAGTCGGTCTCGCCGCCCACGGTGGGCACGCCGACGCAATTGCCGTAACCGCCGATGCCGGCGACAACGCCAGCAACCAGATGCCGGGTCTTCGGATGATCGGGCGAGCCAAACCGCAGCGCGTTCATATTGGCGACGGGCCGGGCGCCCATGGTGAAGACATCGCGTAAGATTCCGCCGACCCCGGTCGCGGCCCCCTGATAGGGTTCGATAAAGCTCGGATGATTGTGGCTTTCCATCTTGAAAATCGCCGCCTTGCCGTCACCAATATCGATCACCCCGGCATTTTCCCCCGGCCCCTGAATGACCCAGGGCGCGGCTGTCGGCAGCTTTTTCAGATGCACCTTGGAGGATTTATAGGAACAATGTTCCGACCACATGACGGAATAAATTCCGAGCTCCGTGATATTGGGCTCGCGGCCCAGCGCCTCCAGAATACGCTGATATTCATCCGCCGTCAGGCCATGTTCGGCGACAAGCTCGGGGGTGATGGGCTGGGCGATAGCACGTGTCATGAAAATAAAAAACCTTAAGCAGTCACAAGGGCATTCAGCAGGCTTTCGAAAAGCCTGCGGCCGTCGGTGCCGCCCCCAAAACCGCTCTGCGCGGGCTCAATGAGCCGTTCGGGATGCGGCATCATGCCGAGCACATTGCCCTTCGTATTGAGAATACCGGCAATATCGCGGGCGGAGCCGTTGGGGTTGTCGAGATAGCGGAACGCCACCCGGCCCTCGCCTTCCAGCCGGTCGAGGGTCTCACTGTCGGCGAAATAATTGCCGTCATGATGGGCGACGGGAATGGTGATTTCCTGGCCCGCCTTATAAGCATTGGTGAAGATACTGTCAGCATTTTCGACCCGGAGCCCCACATCCCGGCAGACAAAATGCAGATCGGCATTGCGCATCAGCGCCCCCGGCAAAAGGCCGGTTTCCGTCAGCACCTGAAAGCCGTTACAGACTCCGAGGGTGGGCCCGCCGTCACTTGCGCGGCTGACCACTTCCCGCATAATCGGCGAGCGCGCCGCCATGGCGCCGGAGCGCAGATAATCGCCGTAGGAAAACCCGCCGGGCAGCGCAATGAAATCCACGTCCGGCAGGTGCGTTTCCTTATGCCAGACCATATGGACCGGTCCGCCCGTGATCTGCTGCAGCGCAACCGCAATATCCCGGTCGCAATTGGATCCCGGAAAAACGATAACGGCTGATCTCATGACGGGGTTCTCCGATGGCCGCCCTTCGACAGGCTCAGGGCGAACGTGCGTGCTTGATATGGCGGCCGAACAAACCGTTCGGGCGGAGCGTGTCGAAACCCGGATGCCGAAACGATTCCCTCAGCCCTCAAGTTCAATGGCATAATTTTCAATCACCGTATTGGCGAGCAGTTTTTTACACATGGCGTCGACCGAGGCCTCGGCCTTTGCGCGGTCGGTCTCAACCAGGTCCAGTTCAATCACCTTGCCCTGGCGCACATGGCCGACCCCTGAAAAACCGAGCGAGCCCAGCGCGTGTTCAATGGCCTTGCCCTGCGGGTCGAGCACCCCGGATTTCAGCGTGACATGAACGCGAGCCTTCATTTGCCCACCGCTTTGATGCCGGCGCCGTTATTGCCTTCCGCCTCCTCGGGCAGAACGCCGAGCCGGCGGGCCACTTCCTGATAGGCCTCCACTTCGCCGCCAAGATCGCGGCGGAAGCGGTCCTTGTCCAGTTTCTCCATGGTTTTGATGTCCCAGAAGCGGCAGCTGTCCGGGCTGATCTCATCGGCCAGCAGCAGTTCAATGCCGTCATCCGTGTAATGACGCCCGAACTCCAGTTTGAAATCGATAAGCTTGATGCCGATGGCGGCGAAAATGCCGGACATGATGTCATTGACCCGGAGCGCCGTTGCGGTGATTTCGTCCAGTTCCTCCTCGGATGCCCAGCCGAATGCCAGCACATGCTCTTCGGCGATCAGCGGGTCGCCGAGCGCATCGTCTTTCAAACAAAATTCAACAATGGCGCGCGACAGCGGCGTGCCTTCCTCAATGCCGAGCCGTTTTGACATGGAACCCGCCGCCACGTTGCGGACGATGATTTCCAGCGGCACAATATCCACCTTTTTCACCAGCTGTTCCCGCATATTGACGCGCTTGATGAAGTGGGTAGGAATGCCCATGCCTTCCAGAATGCCGTAAATATGTTCGGAAATCCGGTTATTGATCACGCCCTTGCCGGAAATCGAGCCCTTTTTCTGCGCATTGAAGGCCGTGGCGTCGTCCTTGAAATACTGAATAATTGTCCCCGGCTCCGGCCCTTCATAAAGAATTTTAGCCTTGCCTTCGTAAATTTGTCTGCGCCGCGACATGCTATCTAGCCCTTAAATTTATGTGGTCCGGCTGCCCGCTGCCGGAAGAGCCGGGACCATACAAGATGTAGATTTTCAGTGCAACGCAAACCGGATGAAATTTTGCTGTTTTATGTCGCTTCCATGGTTGCTTCTTGGCCTGCATGTGACTATTTGTCTTGATGCGCCCCATCGGACATAAAAAGGAAGGTTTCCATGAGCCAGTTTGACAGCCGCAAAAAAGGTTTCGAATCGAAATTCGCCCATGATCAGGAATTGCAGTTCAAAGCCGCCGCCCGGCGCAACAAACTGCTCGGCCTGTGGGCGGCGGATCTGATGGGCATGACCGAAACGAACGCGGCAGCTTATTATAAAGAGGTTATCAAGGCCGATTTCGAGGAAGCCGGCGATGAAGACGTTTACCGCAAGATCAAGGGCGATCTGGACGCCAAAGGCATTGATATTTCCGAACACCGCATCCGTAAAGCCATGGAGGATCTGATGCGTGACGCCCGGCAGCAGATTTTGAAAGAAGTGAAATAGCCGCCCGTTCCCGGTCCGGACTGACCCGTCTTTCCAAACCTGATCCTCCGGGCCCGCTCATCCAGGCCGGCTGCCCGGGCCACGCCCTCCGTTCTCCCTCTCGCTTAAAGGCTCCCTTATCGTTTTTAAATTCCATTTTAGAATATTCTATAATAGGATTATAAAAATAAATATGTATGAGGAAACTCGGGGAACAGGCCGACACTGCGCAAACTTTTACAGTGACGGTGCGGGCAAGGTCCTGGTAAAAAGCAGACCGCACAAACAAAGAGGCATCCCATGCATATAGGTTTAATCGGCGGGATTGGACCGGCGGCGACGGAATTTTACTATCGCGGGCTGGTGAAGGCGCATAAGGATGCGGGCAAGGTCATGGACCTGACGATTGTTCACGCGGATTCCGGGACGGTTTACAAGAATTTCCGGGCGGGCCGGGTCGCCGCGCAGGTCGAAAATTTCCTGATTTTTATTGAGCGGTTGCAGGCGGCGGGGGCGGAGGCGGTGGCGGTCACCGCGCTTGCCGCCCATTATTGCATCCGGGAGCTGGAGGCGGCCTCGCCGCTTCCCGTCATCAACAGTCTTCCTGTTCTGAATGATTATTTCAAGGCGCAGGGCCTTAAGACAATCGGCCTTCTGGGTACTGACAGGGTCATGGAATCACATCTTTATGGCGGTGTAGATTCTGTGAAAATTGTCATTCCGGCCGGCGGTGAATTTACTGCCGTGCATGACGCCTATATCACCATGGCGCTTTCGGGCTTTGCCACCGAGGAGCAGCGCGTGCTGTTATTCGCCGCGGCCCGCAAGCTTTGTGAAGAGGAGGGCGCCGGGGCCGTCGCGCTTGGCGGCACCGATCTTTTTATGGCCTTTGACGGCCATGACTGCGGCTGTCCGGTCATCGACTGCGCCACTGTTCATCTTGAAGCCATCGCAAAGATAGCGATGGGGGTTTAGCGCCTTTTGCGTTCGAGTCTCCTCTTGAAAATCCTTTGCGCCCGCGTCACACTCAAACGATTATTCATCACAGGCAAAGCCTCTTTATGCACCAGGCCCTCACCTCTCTCGCGCTGATCTGGGCCGCCGTCTTTGTCGCCAATGTGGCGGGGAGGATGACGCGGCTGACGCCGGTTTTGTGGTTTCTGGCGGCGGGTGCAGTGATGGTCAATACAGGTGTTTTGCCCGCCGAGACCGACCCGTTCATTGCCGGCCTGTCCGAGCTAGGCATAATCCTGATCATGTTCGCGCTGGGTTTTGAGGAAAGCACCGAAAATTTCATCGGCAGCATCAGGAAAAGCTGGGGCATTGCCTTTTTCGGAGCGCTGGCGCCTTTTGCCGCCGCCTATCTGGTGGCCGACTGGTTTTTTGATGATAGCAATATCGCGATTCTAAGCGGGCTGACCATGACAGCGACGGCGGTCTCCCTGACCATGGTGTCGCTGAAGAACGAGGGGCTGGCGAAATCGCCGGTGGCGACCCGGATCATGACCTCCGCCGTGCTGGATGATATCGCCTCCCTCGCCCTTGTTGCTATTCTGGTGCCGATTGCCAGCGGCGCGGGACCGGTAAATCTGACCACCGTTGCCCTGACCGCCGCAAAGGCCGTGCTGTTTTTTATACTGGTGAGCGTGCTGGGCGCCTGGTTTTTCCCGGAAAATGTAAAGGGCTGGGCGCGGCGCATCCCTCTGATCAACAGCTTCGGCATCCGGCATCTGATCGCATTTGGCCAGCATTCGACGCTGACGGTTCTGCTGCTGGCGCTCGGCGTCGGGCTGATTGCGCAGACCTTCGGTTTTCATCCGGCCATCGGCGCCTATATGGCGGGACTGATCATCCGGGAGGAATATTTCACCGTGAAGGAGGCCCGCGGTTCATTTGACGATACCAAACGCATCGTGGATAATGTCGCCTATACCTGGATCGGGCCGGTATTTTTTGTGACCCTTGGCACCCGGATCCTCTTCGAGGCGGAAATTCTGATGGCGGTGATCCCGCAAATTCTGATTTTGACCGCAGGTATTTTTATCGCACAGGTTACCTCCGCCGCTCTCGCGGCCCGCTATACCGGCGGCATGAACTGGTCGGGTTCGGTGATGATCGGTTTCGGCATGCTGGGCCGGGCCGAGCTGGCCTTCGTGGTGATGGATATAGCCTATGTGCAGAATGATATCCTGACGACGGAAGCCTTTTACATGCTGATGGCAACCGCCTTTTTCCTCAATATTCTGGTGCCCGTCACCATCGCGCTCTGGAAACCCGTTTATACGCGGGAGCCGGAGGGGCGCTAGGTCTAGGACAGCGCCGCCCTCAGTCTCGGGGCGGCGAAATCGACGAAGGCGCGGACCTTGGGAGCAATCAGGCGGCTTTGCGGATAAACAATCTGAACGGGGATCTCGGGCGGGCTGTATTGTTTTAAAATCCATTCCAGCTTTCCCGAGGCCAGCGCATCACGCACCATATAGCTGAGCGCCGGGGCAATCCCTTCCCCCGTCATCGCGGTATTGAGGCAGGCAGTGGCGTCATTTATTTCAAATTTCGGCGTCAGGTGAATACGGCCAGGCCTGCCATTCCGCTGATAAGTCCATTCGTTATGCTGCATCAGGCCGGTGAAGGCGATGATGTCGTGCGTTTTCAGATCTTCCGGTGTGACAGGGCGGCCTTTTCTTTGCAGATAATTCGCGCACGACACCAGCATGGGGCGGATTGCCCCCACTTTGCGGGCAATCAGGGTGGAATCCGGCAGCTGTCCGATCCGGACGGCAAGATCAATCCCCTCCTCCACCAGATTGACCACCCGGTCCAGCAGCCGGACGGTGACGGTGACCTGGGGATATGCCTTCTGGAATGCTGTGACGATGGGCGTCAGGACCATTCGGCCAAAAGTGACGGAGGCGGTGATGGTCAGATGACCGGTGGGAATAGTGGCCTGCCCCGCCGCTTCACTTTCCGCGGCATCCAGATCAGCCAGAATGCGTCTGGCAGTTTCGAAGAGACGAAAACCGGGTTCGGTCAGGCTCACCCGCCGGGTCGTGCGGTTAAACAACTGCACGCCGAGCCTGTCCTCCAGCGCGGCAATACGGCGGGTGACGGCGGGGGGCGAACTATTGAGGCCGGCGGCGGCCCGGGCGAACGCGCCCGTTTCCGTCACCGCAACAAAAACTCTCAATTCCTCAAACCGATCCATATTTATTCCATTTATCGGAATAAATAATTGCATATTATCTATATTATTTCAATTCATAAACGATCTTACCTTCTCTCCCAGACGCCATGAGGCACTGATGTTCAGTTCACAGGAGAAGACAATGACCCACGTAAAAAAATATTTGAGCGATTTCTATGACAGAAAGAAACTGATCGCCGCAGTGATCCTGCAGACGGCTTCATTCGCTGCCGGCAGTGTTCCGGCTCTGGCGGACGGTCTCAACAGCCCCGGACAGGTCCGCTATCGGACCGAAAACATTCAGGGCGCAGATGTGTTCTACCGGGAGGCAGGCCCCAGGCACGCGCCTACGGTACTGCTGTTGCACGGTTTTCCGACCTCGTCCCACATGTTCCGTGATCTTATTCCCGAACTGGCGGACCGTTATCATGTGATCGCCCCGGATTATCCGGGATTTGGTCAGAATATCGCAGGATTAAGACAAAACCGCACAGCCGGGCTGTTTACGGACAGCCGGGTCCGGGGCTTCAGGAGGATATCATGACGCACAAATTTGCAGAAATCGCCTTTACGCCGACTGTCAAGAAACTTCAGGAAGACTATGGCAGCCGCAAAAGCTACGCCCGCATGGAAGACGGCCCGGATCGCAACAATGTGATCACCGGGCGGGAAGCCGCCTTCATCGCCGCCCGCGACAGTTTCTATATGGCCACCGTCAGTGAAACGGGCTGGCCCTATATTCAGCACCGGGGCGGACCGAAAGGGTTTCTGACCGTGCTTGACGAGCATACCCTCGGCTTTGCCGATTTTCGCGGCAACAAACAATATGTCAGCACCGGTAACCTGATGAACGAAGACCGCGTTTCGCTGATCCTGATGGACTATCCCAACCGGACGCGGCTGAAAATTTTCGGCCGCACCCGGATAATAGGACTTGAGGACATGGCTCTGCTTGCCAAACTGGAAAGGCCCGACTATAAGGCCGTGGTTGAACGCGGCATGATCATCCGCATCGAGGGCTTTGACTGGAACTGCCCGCAGCATATTACACCGCGTTTCACGGCTGAAGAATTTGCGGAAAATCTAAAATTTTAAAAAAATTGGAATGATCTGACAGTGCTGTCCGTCCTTGCTGCGACGGGGCCAACACCCTCAACACACAGGCAAAAATCTCAGGCAAAAAAGGAAAGAGTATGGATGTAATAGAGGCACTGGAAGAAGAGTGCGTTTCCAACCGTCTACCAGCAAATCTCAGCCCGGCACGTCATATTATTTACCGCGTTTCGAAAGCGGGTTCCCAAGTAAAAAACAGGATCAGGCCTCAACCCGTCTATGAAAAGTATGGTGATGTCTGGATTTCGATGGAGCCTTTAAGTCGAAGTGTCTCCCATCTTCGCTTGCATCTGCTGCCGCCGCCTTCGACCTGGTATTATCAGGTAACCATCAAAACCGCCGGTCTTCGGAACAAACGCGCCTTTATGTCGGCCTCGCTTACCTCCCCCTCTCTCAGCGAAATGAAAGCCATCAAAAGATTTCTTGTCTGCCAGGGTTTTAAAAGCGCTTTTTATCAGCGCCTAACCGAAGAAGGATTTCGTGATGTCATTATTTATGGCTAAAGTCCGGCGGCTGATCGTCAACCAGAAGCTGGCAAAAACCCTGGAATATCAAGAGAAACTGGATGACGATGTCGCATCGCGCTCCGACCTGTTTCAATGCTACTGGCAATCGGTGGAGCCCGCCCGCGTCAAAATGAAGGAGCGGATGGAGTGGCTTTCGGCCGCCATTGATCAGAAGTCGGTTGAGCCGTTTCTGATCCATTTTTCCGCCCTTGGCTATCACATGACCAGTCAGGTTGCGGACTGGATCACCAGCGCCGGTCAGGCCTGTCTGGCGCAGGGCTATATGGAACTTGGACAGAAACTGGTCAAACATGCCGCCCATGAGGACGGCCACCATGAACTTTACCGCAACGACCTCAAGGGCCTGCTTGCCGGCTACAACAAAAAGCACGGCGCCGGTCTGACCGCGGACGCGCTGATCGATATGCCGCCAACCCCTGGGGTTGCCAGTTATATCCAGCTTCATGAAGGCGTCATCTCCAGTGCGCATCCCTATGCGCAGATCGCCATTGAAAGCGAAATTGAACTGGTTTCGGTTCTCTATGGACCGATGATGATCGGCCGTTGCGTGGAATTGCTGGGCTTCGGTATCCTCAAGCAGCTCAGTTTTGTGGAGGACCATACGCTGCTGGATGTCGGTCACACCACCTATAATTTCAAAGCTATGGATGCATTCCTGAATGAGCACCCGGAAACCCTGGAGCCCCTGATTGATGCTGGACGCGCCGCAATTCGCGCCTATACCCAGTATCTGGAAGATGCGTTTGACCGCAGCCAGCTTGCGGGGCAGCTCTCGTTCGAACCAGAATCAGCCCAGGATTTTACGGTAAATACAGATCGCGCCGCGTAAGGAGTCCGTTGCGCCGATTTCCTCCCAACCCCGCCGAATCAGGAGATGTTCCAGCGAATCGGTAGAGCTGTAGAGAACGGAATATCCAAGGCGTTTCGCCGCCCCTTCAATTGCCTCCACAAGGGCGGATCCAACCCCCCTGCCCCGATGGTCCGGGCCGACCAGCATTGCCGCAAGCCAGGGACCCGGAGCAACTTCACCGCCGAGTGACGTCGCCTTCAGTGCCGCCGTTCCCATCACCCGCCCGGCATCCCCCATCGCCACCAGCGCCAGTGGAAGGCGATCATGATTCATTGAGTCTGCCAAGTCGGACAATGCATTCCCCGGACCGGCTTTCCCGTAATAAGACGGCCATTCCGCAACAAACCATTCTGCCAGACCGGGCAAAACGGAAGATTCTTCGGCGAGAAGACGAATCTGGAAGGGTCCGTTCATAAAGTGCTTGGCATCCTTTAAAATCGCAGGATAGGCTTTGAATTAAAGAGAAGGCCATAACAAATTTCGACAGAGGGGAGCGCACTTCAGATATGACGATTTACCTTAAACAGATTTTCATCGGATTTTTCACCCTTATCACTTTGGCCGTCCCGACCTATGCTCAGGAGGGAGGGGCAGGAAAGGATGCGGGGAAAAAGCCGGACCTGCCGCTGGAAGGGGAAACGGAAAAACTCGCTTTCACGACCGACGAAGGCACCTGGATATCACTGGATGTCAGCCCCGACGGCGAGACGATCATCTTCGAACTGCTGGGCGATCTTTATCGCGTCTCCATAAGCGGCGGCGAAGCATTGCGCATCACCGAAGGCCTCGGCTATGACGCCCAGCCGCGCATTTCCCCGGACGGCCAATGGCTTGCCTTTATCAGTGACCGTGACGGCAATAACAATCTCTGGATTTCAAAAATTGACGGCTCGGACCCCCGGAAACTGTCTTCGGAACAGCAGCGGCAATTGGTTTCCCCGGTCTGGACGCCGGATGGTCAGTATGTGGTCGCAACCCGGACCGGCAATCCGGCTGAATTTCAGATGTTTCACAGGGATGGCGGCTCGGGCCTGACCCTGCCGGTAACCGGGGATGAAGGCGGGAACGGCGGGAACGGCGGGAACGGCGGTCTTCCCGGTCTCGGCGGGGTCTTCTCGCCGGACGGGCGGTATCTTTATTTCACCGAACGGCCCCGGGGCGGTCCCGGGCCACAGTTCCCAAGCGCGCAGATCAGCCGCTATGATATGGAAAGCGGCGAGGTTGATCCGGTCACCCGGGGCGAAGGCGGCGGGCTGCGTCCAGCGCTTTCCCCGGACGGCAGACTGCTGGTTTATGCGACCCGCTTCGAGACCAAAACCGGTTTGCGCCTCCGTGATCTGGAAAGCGGCGCCGACCGCGTTCTGATCTGGCCGGTCCAGCGGGATTCCCAGGAACGGGGCGGCATCCCGAGCCGCGATCTGCTGCCGGGTTATGCTTTTACCCCGGATGGATCGCATCTGATCATCAGCTTTGACGGCAAAATCCAGCGGGTCTCCCTTGCCGACGGCTCGGCCACGCCGATTCCTTTCCGGGCCAATGTAGATCTGGATATCGGGCCGGACCTGACATCGCCTTACCGCGTACCGCAGGAAGACGTCACTGCCACCATCATTCACAGCCCTTCCCTGTCGGCGGATGGCGAACGGCTGGCCGCCTCTGTCTTGACCAGGCTCTATGTCATGGATGCCGAAGACGGGGCAGCGTCCGAGCGCCTGACCACCGGCGACGCCTGGGAATTCAACCCGGTCTTTTCGCCGGACGGCCGCTGGATCGCCTATGTCACCTGGTCGATGAATGAGGGCGGACATATCTGGCGCACCCGCGCCAATGGCCGCGGCAATCCCGAACGGCTGACCGAACACCCGGCCTTCTATTCGGACCTTGCCTTTTCCCCGGATGGCGAGCGGATCGTTGCTGTCCGCGGCAATGAGTTTCAGCGCCACCAGCTTTTCAGTGAATTTTTCGGCTTTAACATTCCGCTCGATCTGGTGTGGCTGCCATCCGATGGCGGGGCTCTCTCTCTGATCGCCCCGGCGCGCGGCGCCCGCACCCCGCATTTTGCCGGTGATCCGGAGCGCATCTATTTTTATGACGGCGAAACCCTGGCGTCCGTCCGTTACGACGGGACGGACAGGCGGGAGCACCTGAAAGTCGAGGGTCCCAAAGGCAATTCCGGCTCCCGCGATCCGGCCTTTGCGGAAGATGTCCGGATCAGCCCGGATGGCCGCCATGCGCTGGCGCTGGTCAATAAACAGCTCTGGCTCATGCCGGTGACGCTCGCAGGCGGAAAGCCGGTCTCCGTGAATGTGCGGAGCGCCAGCGTTCCCACCGTGAAACTGACCGATATCGGCGCCGATTTCTTCGGCTGGGCCGATGGCGGTGAAACCGTGACCTGGGCCATCGGCTCGACCTTCTATCAGCGGCCCGTATCCTCTATCGCCCTCCGCGAGGAAACAGAGGAAGAGGCGGAGGAAAGCAAGGGGAGCGAAGAAAAGGAAGAAGAGGAAACCAGGCCACCACTGGATGAGAACGAAAATGTCACCGCCATCACCATGACGGTCACAGTTCCGCGTAAAACACCGGAAGGCACCCTTGTTCTGCGCGGCGGCGCTGTCATCACCATGGCCGGCGACAGCACCGAGGCCATGGAAAATATCCTGAATGACGCCGATATTGTCATCACCGATAACCGCATCGCCGCCATCGGCGCCCGGGGCTCGGTCGAAATTCCCGATGGGGCGAGGATTCTGGACATGTCCGGCAAATTCATTACGCCCGGCTTTATCGACACCCATGCCCATTTCGAATTCCGCAATCAGGATGTGCTGGAACCGCAAAACTGGAGCCTTGTCGCCAATCTGGCTTATGGCGTCACGGCGGGTCTCGATGTTCAGACCGGCACCAAGGACTATCTGACCTATCGTGATCTGGTGGAAACCGGGCAATCACTCGGCCTGCGGGCTTTTATGACCGGCCCGGGCGTTTTTGGCCCCAATGATTTTCAGTCCTATGAGGAAACGCTCGCGTACCTCCGCCGCTATTCCGATCACTACAACACCAAAAACATCAAATCCTATCTGGTGGGCAATCGCAAGCAGCGGCAATGGGTGGTCAAGGCCGCGAAGGAGCTCGGGCTGATGCCGACCACCGAGGGCGGCAGTGACATGAAACTCAACATCACCCACGCCATTGACGGCATGCATGGCAACGAACACACGCTGCCCGACGGTCCGCTCTATAAGGATGTGATCGAACTGTATGCGAAAACCCGCACCGCCTATACGCCGACCCTGCTGGTGCAATATAACGGGGTTCAGGCGGAGGAATATTTCTTCTCCCGCACCGAGGTGCATGACGATGCGAAACTGGCCCGTTTTTACCCGCACAATCGGCTGGATGAGCTGACCCGCAGGCGGGGCAGCTGGGTGCGTGATGATGAATTCTCTTTCGACGAAAGGGCAGCGGATGCCGCGCGCCTGCAGCGTGCCGGCGGCCTTGTCGGCGTCGGCGGTCATGGCGAGCTTCAGGGCCTCGGCTATCACTGGGAAATGTGGTCCTTGGCCATGGGCGGCATGAAGCCCGCCGAAGTGCTGCGCGCCGCGACCATTGACGGGGCCCGTATCATCGGCATCGATCAGGATTTAGGGTCTCTGGAAGCCGGCAAACTGGCTGATCTGGTGATAATGGACGCCAATCCGCTGCAAAATATCCGCAACACCAACAGCATTCATCAGGTGATGAAAAACGGCGAACTTTACGACGGCGACACCCTTAATCAGGTCTGGCCCGTGGAAAAGGAACTCGCTCCCTTCTGGTGGTGGGAAGAATAGGGCCTTTCCATCCTGCAATGCTCGGCCTAATATGCCGCTCCCCACTATGAGAGGAGCGGCATATGAGCCTGGCGGACCTGACAGACATCAACTGGGAAGACATTCCTTTTGAGCATGTCAACGAACATATGAAGCGCCGCATCGTGTCCGGCGAGCGGATGATGGTGGCGCAGATTCATCTGAAGGACGGCTTTCTGGTGCCGCTGCATTCTCATGACAATGAGCAGATCACGCAGATTTTTTCCGGCCGCATGCGGTTCTGGTTCGGCGCCGGCAAGGAAGTGGAAAAGGAGTTCGGCCCCGGCGATATTGTGGTCATTCCCGCCAATCTGCCCCACGAAGCGTTGATGATTGGCGATGTGGTGGAAATGGATATGTGGGCGCCGCCGCGCCAGGACTGGCTTGATAAATCAGACGATTATTTGAGGGGTTAATCATGGATTTGGGGATCACCGGCAAAACGGCGCTGATCGGCGCGTCCAGCGACGGGCTTGGCAAGGCGGTTGCGAAAATGCTCGCTTCAGAAGGCGTCAATGTGGTGATTTGCGGCCGCACGCAGGCGACGCTTGAGGAAGCGGAAGCGGAAATCCGCGCAGTGACGAGGGGAGAGATCCTGGCCCAAACCTGCGACGTCACGTCGGAAGATGACCGCAAAGCGCTCCTTTCTGCGGCGCTCGCAAAATTCGGCGCCATTGATATCCTGGTCACCAATTCCGGCGGCCCGCCCGCCGGCAAGTTCGAAGACCACGACGCCGCCGCCTGGCAGGCCGCTTTCGACCTGCTGCTGCAAAGCGCCGTGGGTCTGATCAACGGCGTCCTGCCCGGCATGAAGAAAAAAGGCTGGGGCCGGATCATCGCCATTACCTCGCAGGCTGTCAAACAGCCGGTGGAAAATCTGGTCTTGTCCAACTCTGTCCGGGCGTCGGTTGTCGGTCTTGTCCGCACCCTTGCCAATGAACTGGGCGAATATGGCGTCACGGTCAACAATGTCATGCCCGGTTTCACCCGCACCAAGCGGCTGGAAAAACTGATGGAAACCACCCCCGCCTTCCGCACCATCACCAACGAAATCCCGCTGGGCCGTATTGGCGAGCCAGATGAATTCGCCGCCATGGTCACCTTTCTCGCCAGCCAGCAGGCCAGCTACATCACCGGCGTCTCCGTCCCCGTCGATGGCGGCTGGATCAAGGCTTTGCTGTAAGGGCAGCCGTATTTGTCCGGGGTTTGATTGAGCATGCCCGCTCACCCTGAGTGACCGGGCGAAACACGATTGTATCGAAGGGCGGGGGATTATTCCTCCTTATCCATCCCTTCCTTCTCCGGCACCTCCGGGTCAATAAAATCAGGTTTCGGCGCATCAAACAGATGGTGCCGGAACCAGCCGTCGAGATGGCTCATGACGGCGCGGCGCATTTTGGGAGTGCTGGGGCCGTGGCCCATGCCGTTATAGACCACCATCCGGGTTTCCACCCCCTTGTCGATCAGAGCCTGGCGAAGCTGATAGGCATTGGCGATGGGCACGCGCTGGTCGTTTTCGCCATGCTGGATCAAAACCGGCGTCTTGGCCCGGTCGATATAGGTGATGGGAGAGGTTTTTGCGTAGACCGCATCATCCTCAATGGGCGTCTTGCCAAAATATTCCACGGTGAACAGCGTGATGTCGGTATTGTAATAATAGGTCCGCCAGTCGCTGATGCCGGCCCCCATATGGGCAACGGTGCAGCGGTCGGAATAGGTCGCCAGCATGGCGGAGATATGGCCGCCCTGGCTCCAGCCGAGGCAGCCGATGCGGCCCTCGTCAATATAGCCCTCGCGCACCAGATGATTGATCCCGGCGATAATGTCGGTGGCCGGGCCGACGCCGAGATTGCGCCAGTTCAGCCGCCGGAAGGCTTCCCCATAGCCGGCGCTGCCGCGGTAATTGGTCTGCAGCACGATGGCGCCCTCGCCAACCCAGCTGTCCAGCGGATAGAAGCGGCCGATATTGAGTGACGGCCGGTCGGTGCCGGTCGGTCCGCCATGGGTGACGACGAACAGCGGATATTTCTTATTGGGGTCAAAATCGGCGGGTTTGATGAGAACGCCCTCGATCTCCGTCCCATCGTCAGCCTGCCATTGAATGAGTTCCCGTGTGCCCAGGATGAAATTCTCCAGCTGTGCGCTCATATCGGTGAGTTTTTTGACGGCCCCCGGGCGGCCCGCATAAATTTCATTGATCTGGTCGCCCGTAGCGGCGGCATAGGCAATGATGCGGCCATTGTCCGAGGCGGTAAAGTTAAAGCCCATCAGGCCGCCATCAGTGAGCCGCCGAACATTGCCGTTGCCAGAATCAAGACGAAACAGATGGCTTTCCGTCTTCTGATTGCCGCGAAACAGGATACCGTCGCCGTTCCAGGCGATGGGATTCACATCTTCATCGAAACTCGTGCTGAGAGCGACCGGCGCCCCGCCCCTGGCCGGAACTTTATGGAGCACCGCATTATAGGCAAAACCCTGGGAGCTGGTGAAGGCCACTTCCGAGCCGTCCGGCGAAAAAAGCGGACTGCCTTCAAGGCCCTCCATTTCTAGAAATTTTTCTGCAGTCTTCGCTTCAATATCCGCCATATAGATATCAAGACTGCGCAGCGCCGATAGCTGCGGCATGTCGCTGGCGGCGAACACAGCGCGGGAGCCATCCGGCGAGACATCATAACCTGAGAGGGAATAATCCGTACCCGAAGTGATCTGTTCAGGTTCCCCTTCATAATCCAGAGACAGCCGATAAAGATGCCGGAACGTGCCTTCTTCGCGCACCACTTGATAATCGCCGAGATGGTCCTTGCGGCCTTTCATTTCCTTTTCGCGGTCCTGATTGGCGATGAAATAGAGATATTGACCGTCAGCGGAAAATTGCAGATCGCCAATACCTTTCAGGTCGCTGTCAGCAATGCTGGCTTCTCCCCCGGCCCGGGCCATCAGGTGAATTTTACCGTCGCGGGTGAAAGCGACAGATGCACTATCCGGCGACCAGGTGAGATTACCGGCGGACTTTTCACCAAAGGTCAACTGCAGGTGGCCGCCATCCTCAAGGCTGGCGAGCCACATCTGGGAAAGCTGCGTATTATTCTCAAAATCCAGCGCCTGTTTCGTATAAAGAATATAGCGCCCATCGGGTGAAATCACCGGATTTCCCGCCAGTTCCAGCGCGAATAATTCCTCCATATCCGGCACGTGGGGGCCTCCATTTTGCGCCCAGACGGCCGGGGCCGCAAGCAATAAGGTAATCGTCAGCAACTGTCTCATCACTTGCCTCCCTTATAGATTTCGCCGCCCTTCATGACGAATTTCACATCCTCCAGCACGGAAATATCCTTCAGTGGATTACCCTCGACGGCGATGATATCGGCTAGCAGGCCCGGCTTGATATCGCCCCGGTCCGGGGTCCCGAACAGTTCGGCGGCATAGATGGTCGCGCTTTTCAGGGCTTCCACCGGCGATTGGCCAAGTTCCACCCGGACGGCAAATTCCTTGCCGTTATCGCCATGGGGATAAACGGCGGAATCGGTGCCGAAAACAATTTTCAGGCCCTTTTCGACGGAACTGGTAAAGCTCACATCGGCCAGCGGCATCACCTCTTCCCCCTTGGCGCGGATCGCCGGGGGCAACACATCCCAGTTGATGGAACGCGCCAGATACAGCGTGGAGACAACGTATGTGCCGTTCTTCTTGATGATGCGGGCGGCCTCATCCGTCATGACGGAATTATGTTCGATGGAATCGATCCCGGCTTCCGAGGCGGCGATGATCCCTTCCGTGCCGTGGGCATGGGCGGCGACCTTGATGCCGTGACGATGGGCTTCGTCGGCGGCGGCCTTCAGTTCCTCAAACGTCATTTGCTGCGCCCCCACCGGACCCTCGAAGGACAACACGCCCGCTGTGGCGCAGACCTTGATCACCTTGGCGCCATGCTTGATCTGATAACGCACGGCCTTCAGCACTTCATCGACGCCATCCGCCAGACCGGTGGTGTGATCCCCTTCCAGTATGCCCGGCATAAAACCGGTGGTGTCGCAATGCCCGCCGGTGATGGAAATGGCATGGCCGGCGGGAATGATGTGCGGACCCGGCACCCAGCCCTTGTCGATGGCATGCATCAGCGACACATCGGCAAAACCGACCGAGCCCAGATCCCGGACTGTGGTAAAACCGGCCATTAGGGTGGAGCGGGCGTTTTTTACGCCGCGGAGCGCGAAATCCGCCGCTGTTTCCTTGACCGGCGCATCAAGAAAGCCGTCGTCAATATCAAAATTGAGATGGGTGTGGGCATCCATTAGGCCCGGCACCAAAGTCAGGGCGCCGAGATCAATTACCTCCGCGCCCTGAGGGACTGCGGCCGGATTGATGGCGGTAATCTTTCCGCCTTCCACCACAATATGGGCCGGCGAAACGATCCGTCCCCGTTCCGCATCGAAATAACTGCCGGCTGTGATGACCTTGGTCTGGGCAAAGGCTGGACCCGCACTCAGCAGACAGCCCGCCGCCGCCATTATTTTTAGAAAATTCCGCATATTTCACCCTCCTTGTATGTATGAATTGCAAGGATCATGGAGCGGTCGGATGGCTTTGGCAAGTTTCCATTTTTCATGCATTTTCCCGCATTGGGTGGTGGCGCTTTGGCGCCGGCATGCTATATCTGGACAATGAGTTCCGACCCGTTTGATCTGTCGCAATATGATGCGCCGCCTTTTGATGCCCCGCCGCCGCAAAGGCCGGGGCCCGCGCCTTATCTGCGCGGCCTCAATCCGCCGCAACTGGAAGCCGTCGAGGCCACGGAAGGCCCCGTTCTGGTGCTGGCGGGGGCGGGCACAGGGAAGACCCGGGTTCTGACCAGCCGCATCGCCCATCTGATCGCATCGGGCAAGGCATCGCCCTTTGCCATCCTGTCGGTCACATTTACCAACAAGGCGGCGCGGGAAATGCAGAACCGGGTCGGCGATATTCTGGGCCGTCCGGTGGAAGGAATGGCCATTGGCACCTTCCATTCCATTTCCGCCCGCATGCTGAGGAAACACGCGGAACTGGCCGGGCTGAAATCCAATTTCACCATTCTGGATACCGACGATCAGATCCGGCTTTTGAAGCAGCTGATCGCGGCGGAAAATATTGATGAAAAGCGCTGGCCGGCGCGGATGATGGCCGGGCTGATCGACCGCTGGAAAAACAAGGCGCAGTTGCCGGATCAGATTCCCGAAGGCGACTCCTTCGCCTTTGCCGACGGCAAGGGCGCCAAAATCTATGCCGAATATCAGGCCCGGCTGAAAGTGCTCAATGCCTGTGATTTCGGCGATCTGCTGATGCATGTGATCCATATCCTGAAGGATCATGCGGACATATTGGCGGGCTATCACCGGCGCTTCCGCTATCTTCTGGTGGATGAGTATCAGGACACCAATTTCGCGCAGTATCTTTGGCTCCGGCTGCTGGCGCAAGGCCATAAGAATATCTGCTGTGTCGGCGATGACGATCAGTCGATCTATTCCTGGCGCGGGGCGGAAATCGGCAACATCCTGAAATTCGAATCCGATTTTCCGGGCGCGAAGATTGTCCGGCTCGAACAGAATTACCGCTCCACCACGCATATTCTGGGCACAGCGGCGGGACTGATCGAAAGCAATGCCGGCCGGCTCGGCAAGACGCTGTGGACCGAGGTTGAGGGCGGCGAACCCGTCACCATCCGCGGCGTCTGGGACGGGCCGGAGGAAGCCCGCATCGTCGGCGATGAAATCGAGGATATGCAGCGCAAGGACCATTCCCTGGCGGAAATGGCGGTGCTGGTACGGGCCAGTTACCAGACCCGGGAATTTGAAGACCGCTTTATCACGCTCGGCCTGCCTTACCGCGTGGTCGGCGGGGCCAAATTTTATGAACGGCAGGAAATCCGCGACGCCCTTGCTTATCTCAGGGTGATCGCCCAGGAAGATGACGATCTGGCCTTTGAGCGCATAGTCAATCTGCCAAAACGCGGGCTGGGCGATGCCACCCTGCAGCGTCTGCATATCCTGGCGCGCGGCAATCAGACCTCTCTGACCCGTGCGGCCCGTGAACTGGTTGAAATTGACGAGCTCAGGCCGCAGGCGCGGCGTTCCCTAGGCGGCCTGATCGATGATTTCGACCGCTGGAGGCTGGAGGCGGCAACCCTGCCCCACACGGAGCTTGCAGAAATGGTGCTGGAGGAATCCGGCTATGCCGCCATGTGGCAGGCCAGCAAGGCGGCGGACGCGCCGGGGCGGCTGGAAAATCTCGCCGAATTGATCCGCGCCATGGAAGGTTTTGAAAATCTCGCCGGGTTTCTGGAGCATATCAGCCTGGTGATGGATAATGAAGATCGCAATGATGCCACCGACAAAGTCTCGATCATGACCCTGCATGCGGCCAAGGGGCTGGAATTTGACATGGTGTTCCTGCCCGGCTGGGAAGAGGGCGTGTTCCCCAATCAGCGGTCGCTGGACGAAACGGGAGCGGCAGGACTGGAAGAAGAGCGGCGGCTTGCTTATGTGGGCATCACCCGGGCGAAGAAAAAAGCGCACATCCTGTTCGCCGCCAACCGCCGCATTTACGGCCAGTGGCAGAGCGCCATTCCTTCCCGCTTTATCGATGAGCTGCCGAAGGAACATACAGAACGGATCTCTGATCAGGGCCTTTATGGATCAAACAGTTGGGGGGTTGCAGCAAATGCCCAGGATGATAACTGGCAGCCGCAGTCCGGTCCCGGTTATGGTGCTGGCTGGCAGCGAGCCTATGGCGGCAGCGGACAATCCGCGCGGCAACAGCGAAAGCCTGTCACCATAGAAGGAACAGCGCGGCGCGTGACCGCCAGACCGGCGGTCAGCGATTTTGCGGTCGGCGAACGGGTCTTCCACGATAAATTCGGCTATGGCACGGTGGAAGATGTCGATGGCAACAAGCTCGAAATCGTTTTTGAAAAAAGCGGAACCAAAAAAGTCCTCGACAGCTTCGTTGACCGCGCCTGATAATGATGCGGAACGACAATGAAGTGGCATGGCTCGCCCGTTTCCCGGTTGCCGCAGGCGATATAGGGGCTGTGGAGGAAAAACTTGGCGAGACATTTGACCGGTATCATGAGGCCCCCGTTCTCACTCTTCTAGAAGAGAAATCCGGTACGCATTGGCGGATGGAAATTCTGTTTGCCGAAAAACCTGCCATGGATGAGATCAATCAAATCATCGAAAACGGATTTAAGGGTGCGGGCCTCCCTCCCCCCGGTATTTCATGGGACCGGGTTGAGGCGCGCGACTGGGTCGCGGAAAGCCAGAAACTCCTGCCGCCAATAGAGGCGGGCCGCTTTTTTGTTTACGGCTCCCACGATCAAGAGAAGTTACCTGACGGTAAAATCGGATTGGAGATTGAGGCCGGCCCTGCTTTTGGCACCGGTCAGCACGAAACCACCAAAGGCTGCCTTGTGGCGCTCGACCGGGCCTTCCGGGAAGGTTTTAAACCGAAAAATGCCCTGGATCTCGGCTGCGGATCCGGCATTCTCGCCCTTGCCATCGCGAAGCTGTGGCCGGACGGGGTCATTATCGGCAGCGATATCGATCCCATTTCGGTGGAAACCGCTATTGAAAATGCCCGCAAAAATCACGAATTGCGCATCAGATTTCTTGCAGCGGATGGTTTGGACAGCCCGGAAATTGCGCAGGCTCAGCCCTTCGATCTGATCGTCTCCAATATTCTCGCCGGGCCGCTCATTGCTTTCGCACCAGCTATATGGACGGTCGCGCAGCCGGGCGGCATGGTCATTCTCTCCGGCCTGATGCGCAATCAGGAATCAGAAACCCTTGCGGCTTATCAGCAGCAAGGGTTTCAGCATATCCGGAGCGATCATGACGGAGAGTGGGTCATGCTCACACTTCAAGCCTGAACAGGTGTTGGCCCCGCCAGACTCTCGTGCGCGCTTACGCGGCGCGCGGGCGGCGGCGGGATCCGGGCAGACGATTGTCGTTGGCAAAACCTTCGATGACATCCCATGTCTTGTGAATAAAGCCCTGGTCACCGGAGACCGCAACCGGCGCGGCGAAGGGCGCATAGCCCTTATCGGCCATCAGGTCGAAAAAGCTGTAGCGCGGCGCATATACCGACCGGTAACCTTCAATCATGCTGCGCTGCAACCGTTCCGCAGGGGCCGTGCCAGGCGCGGCGGCTGTCATGCCGGGCACGCCGCCATTAGCCGCCAACAGCTGCATAAAGCTGTAGGGCCTATGATCGAAACTTTCGATAAAATCTTTTACTGTGTGTGCGATGCGGGCCAACATGAGCCAATCCATTCCTTTTTTAATCTTCGCTGTGACACGGCTTATATATCTATGTTACCGATCAGGACAAGCCTGTTTATGCTCTCACCAGCCATGCAAAAAACGCATAGCGCGGTTAACAAGTCATAACGATTATGGCCATTCTGTGACGCTGGAATTTATTACGGCTGCGGCTGATTAACGCCCTTCGAATTCCTTGATCCGGGCGGTCATTTCCGCCGCCAGATCGTTGGGAATGGGATAGGTCAGATGATATTGGGTGATCTTCCAGCCCTCGTCGGTCTTCACCAGCACTCCGGTCCCGCGGCTGGCGCCATATTTATCGGTCCAGAGATTTTCATCGAACCAGGCAACATCGCCGTTGGCCGAAAAATCAATGTGACGCTCCGTCATCACATAGGTCCATCCGACGCCGGTATCGAAGCGCTCCTTTGCATAGGCCTGAAAGACATCAATCGGCCAGCGTTCAGAAATATCGGTGCCGATAAAGACCGCGTTGTCGGCAAACAGGGAAAAATAGCGGTCATAATCCGCATCCGCCGCCGCCTGATGCAGGGCGTCGAGAACATCACTCACTATCGCTTCTTCATGCGCATGTGCGGATGTGGCCCAAAATAACAGGACGGAAAAAAATACCGATACCGTTCGCATAACGCCTTCCCTATCCTTATTCACCCTGCCAGGTTTCCTGCAAATGGACCCATTCGACACCGGCGGGAGCTTTTTCGTTGGCCCGGAACAGGGCTGATGAAACCCGCGCGGTTTTTTCGCCGACCGTCCATTGATGCTCCTCATACTGAACGAGGGCATGCGTGCCGTCAATCACTTCCCGGACCTGCATATTTCTGATTTCTATGCGGAACTGACGCCTGCCGCCGTGCGCGCCGCGGATCTGTTCGATCACTTCCGGATAAACAAAGGTGCGGCCTGACGGCACCACATAATGAAAATCCCGGGCGAGGGCTTCCGCCACCCTCAGAAAGACCACGGGGTTGTTTTCAACGGCGCCGGTGAACCAGACTTCAAAAAACTGGTGCAGGCCGATGACCTCCTTTTGCGCCGCCGCCGCGATATTCATCATATCCCGCCCGATCCCAGTTCCGACAGAATAAGCTGTTCCTGAAACCGTTTCTTCGAGGCTTCCGACTTATGTTCCGGATCGGTGATTGAAACAATCCAGATGGTCAGAAAGGCCGGTATAATCGAAAACAGCGCCGGATATTCGAACGGCACCAGCGGGGCAGGATTCCCAAGGGCGCCGACCCAAACAGCTGGCCCCAGAATTACCATCACAATGGCGATAACCAGCCCGGCAATGGTTCCCCAAACAGCCCCCCGGGTTGTCAGGCCCGGCCAGTAGAGCGCTAAAATCAGCACCGGGAAATTCGCGCTCGCCGCCACCGTGAACGCGAGCGCTGCCATATAGGCGATATTCTGCCCTTCAAAAGCGAGGCCCAGCAGAATGGCGGTGATGCCGACCCCGATGGTCGCGATGCGCGACACCAGCACTTCCCTGCCCTCGCCGGTCTTATCCTTGCGGAAGACATTGGCGTAAAGATCGTGGGATATGGCGGCGGCGGAGGCCAGAGTGAGGCCGGCAACCACTGCCAGAATGGTCGCAAAGGCCACCGCCGACATAATGCCCAGCAAAACCGGCCCGCCCAGATAACGGGAGAGGTGCAGCGCCACCATATTGGTGCCGCCCATAATGCCGCCGCCCTCGCCGGTAAAATCCGGATTGCCGACCAGAAAGGAAACCGCGCCAAACCCGACAATAAAAAAGATCAATGAAAGCACAAACCCAATGATCAGGACTGCGAAAAAGACCGACCGCCGGGCTTGCTTCGCATCGGGCACGGTAAAAAACCGCATCAGAATATGCGGCAGACCCGCCATGCCCATCACCAGACCAATGGCGAGCGAGACGGATGCCAGCGGGTCATGAAAATGGAGGCCGGGTTCAAACAATCCCCGCCCGTTGGCATGCAAGGCCGCCGAATTGGCATAAAGGACGCCGAGGTCGAACTCTGCTTCGGCGAGGATTAAAATTGCGATCAGCGCAATGCCGAGCGACAACATCGCCGCCTTGGTGATCTGCACCCAGGTGGTCGCAATCATGCCGCCAAGGCTGACATAAAGGATCATCAAAGCGCCGACGATCACCACGGCAATTTCGTAGGGAAGACCAAACAGGATTTGAATCAGCGCGCCGGCGCCGACAATCTGCGCCATCAGGTATAACAGGCTGATGGCCAGGGAACTGATGGCGGCCGTGATCCGGACCGGTTTTTCCTTGAGCCGGAAAGACAGGACATCGGCAAAGGTATAGCGTCCGAGATTGCGGATTTTATCGGCCATGAAAGCAAGGACAATACCAAGGCCGACCACCGGGCTCAGAATGTAAATAATGATATCATAGCCATGCGCGAAAATAAGTCCGGTGATGCCCAGGAAAGTCGCCGCCGACATAAAATCGCCAGCAATGGCGATGCCGTTCTGGGCCCCGGAAATCCTTGATCCGGCTGCATAAAATTCATTTGCCGTTTTTGTTTTTCGCGCTGCCCAGGCGGTGATGGCCAGTGTCACCAGGATCACCAGAACAAACATCGCTATTGCTAGCGGATCCCCGCTGTTCGTCATTTGTCTTCTCCCAGCCGCATTGTTTCGGCGGCAACGATCCGGTTGGTTTGGCGAACATAAAGGCCCGTTAAAATCACGATGCTGATAAGAACCAGAAAGGCAAACAGCATCCCCAGATTAAAACCGGGCGCCGCTCCGATGGGGATCAAAAGAACATGAGGAAAAAAAGCGATCAGCAGGACAAGAGTAAAAAAAACGGCAAAAATACTGCCGCCGCCGATCAGGCTCAAACGCCGTCTTTTTTGAATATACAACAATAAATTCCGGTCAATCTCCGGCCCTCCAAAAAAATACTCCGGCACAATTATTCCTCCTTGATAAATGACAACTCAATTTATGGCATAAGTCTATGATAAAAAAGAAATATTGTCGAGATAAACCACTCATTTTTCGCGCAGCAGGCGATAATTTTTTGCTGGTATTTTTTACGCCGGAATATTCGACTTCCTGATGTATTTGCCGTCTTTTTTTCACCCTTATTAACATACCCTTTACCGGCCCACGGCAAACTCTGGTGCCAGGCGGAAAATATGATGCGAAGCTCCATGCTCGACACTGCAATCAGAATACTTCACGTTGAAGACAGTCCGGCCGATGTGCGGCTGGTTGCAGAATATTTTTCCCTGACCGATTCCGGTCAAGGTGTGGTTGAACTTGAAACCGCAGCAACCCTGGCCAGTGCGGTCAATTGCCTCCAGCGATCACGCTATGACGCCATACTGTTGGATATGGGTCTGCCGGACTCGGACGGCGAAAAATCGATACGGACAATTTTCCCTTTTGCCGAACGCATTCCCATCATCGTTCTTTCCGGCGAAGACACCGTCGAAAGTGCAAAAAATGCCCTTTTGCGCGGTGCCCAGGATTATTTTGTTAAAGGCTCCATGATAGGGCGCGCTTTTGCCCATGCGATTTTGCTCAGCATCGAGCGCTATCGCCTGATGGCGGATCTGAACAAACAGCGTTACGAGCTTTTGAAAACCAATGAACAGTTCCGCAATCTGATTTCCGACAGTGCGGATGCCATGCTGGTGATTGATCAGGAACGCACGGTCCGCTTCGCCAATCCTGCCGCCGCGAAGCTATTGGGCCGGGCGATTGCGGGTCTGACCGGCGAACCGCTGGAACTGGATCTGCCGCCGGAACGTTCCGGGCATATTGAAATCGTCCAGCCGGACGGCCGGACCCTCACGGCCGATGTCCGTATTGTGGATTCCATGTGGAACGGTGAACAGGCCCAGATCGCCACCTTTCGCGATATCAGTCTGCAAAAACAGGCCGAGCTGGAGCTCAGCCGGGCCAAGGAACAGGCGGAGCTTGCCAACCGGATGAAATCCGAATTCCTCGCCAATATGAGCCACGAACTCAGAACACCGATGAACGGCATTATCGGTCTCGCTGAAAGTCTCATGGAAGCGAATTTGCAGGAGGAGGAAAAAGAACACGCGTCCCTGATTGCGCAATCGGCCAAAAAACTGCTGACGGTCCTGAACGATATTCTCGATCTTTCCAAAGTGGAAGCCGGGTATCTGGAGCTTGAAAATATTCCCTTCGCGCCCGATGAATTGATCGCCGATGTCGAAGCGTCCTGGCGCCCGATGATCGAAGCCAAGACTCTCACTTTTACCGTGGAAACATCGCTGCCGGAAAATTGTTGCCTGCTGGGTGATCCGGTCAGAATCAGGCAGATATTGATCAATTTCATCAGCAATGCCTTGAAATTTACTGAGAAGGGAGCGGTGACCGTTAAAATTATGCATCAGGCAAGAGATGAGGGGACGTCAAACCTGCGCTTTGAGGTATCAGACAGCGGCACCGGCATTGCCGCAGAAGTGAAGAAAAAGCTTTTCAGGAAATTTGCGCAGGCCGATTCGAGCATTGCACGGAAATATGGCGGCACCGGTCTGGGGCTTGCCATCAGCCGGCAACTGGCCGAACTGATGGGCGGGGAAATTGGCTGCGGCAGCCAGCAAGGGCAGGGTTCAACCTTCTGGCTTACACTCGACCTGGAAAATGCGCCGGATATGTCCTTCAACGGCGCCGAAGAACATATCGCGGCCTCTATTGACCGGCCGTTGAGAATTCTTGCGGCCGAGGATAATGCCGTCAACCGGGCTGTTATCCGCGCAATCTTAATGCCGCAGTCTCATCATCTTGATTTTGCCAATAATGGCATTGAAACGCTGGATGCGGTCAAAGCGATCAATTACGATCTCGTGCTGATGGATGTCCAGATGCCGGAAATGGATGGTCTGGAAGCCACCCGGCGCATTCGCGCTCTCGATAGTGATCGCGCCAATATCCCGATCATCGCCCTGACGGCAAATTCCATGTCGGGGGACCGGCAGACCTATCTTGCATCCGGTATGGACGGATATGTGTCAAAGCCCATTGACCGGGTGGAACTTTTCTCCGAGATCGCCAGGGTCATGGCAATGGATATAACGGAGGACAGGGAGGGCGCGTCTGCCGAAGCGGGAGAGAAGGAACAGACAAAAGAAACCGAAACACTGCTGGCCAAACTTTAAAAATTTCACACAGACATTGCCAATTTCAGAATAAGCGCCAAGGAATGCGTCCCGCCTTTCCGGCCGTTATGCCGCCGTTTTTTTCTGGTCTTTCCTGCCGTAAATTTCGGTTGCCGGATGAAAATCCGACCAGACATACCAGAAAATTTTATTATAATGGGGAACAGGCGTCAGACTTTTACCCTCGAATTCCCCTGCCAGACACGCACCTGTCGGCGACCAGAGAGAGCCGGTTTCCTCGTCCTGAAACTTACCATTCTTTCCAAAGCTCTGAAAGGTAAGAGTCCGGCCATCAACTTCGCGGTCAAATACCTGGATGTAATCCCCGCCTTCCGCCGCCGCCAATAGCAGACTGGCGCCACCTACCGCATCATGGATCAGATTTTCCCGATCGAAGGTGCCTTCCGGATAGGTTTTGGTGTCATTGCCAATCTGTACGCCGATCACCATGGATTTCATCGGCAGCCTGTTGTCCTGCTCATGCTGCAAGGGGTAGACCATAACAGGGCTTTTGGGATCAATCACATCGGCGCGGGCAAGAAGTTTCAGATAAAATATATCCCGCCAGGCTATATTCCGCACCCAGACTTTGGAGTCCGGGTACAGCTTCTGCCAGGTTTCCAGTTTCACGGCGACAGTCGGGATGGTTTTCAGCGGTAATTTCTGATCCCTGGACTGGTTATGCAACTGAATGATCGAGCATTGATTGGATTTTTCGTAAAACACCATGTTGTTGGCAAGCGCCGCCGTGATGGTGATATCCGGCTGCTTGAATTTATCTTCCATCGCATAGGACATGGAGGAATGCGCGAGGATGCAGTGGGTCATGATGAACGGATCATCGCCATCCGGCTGATAAACAATATGTGGCCGGCGGGCGAGCCGGGAAATAAAGGCGTATGGCGTTCCCTTGCCGTCGATGACACCCACGATTTCTTCATCGGGCCCGAATTTGGCCATGGCTTCTTCTATGGAAATAAAGGTCGGCTTTTTGATCGGCTGGAACATCAGTTTGGTGTGCATAAAAAAACCGAAGATCAGAATACCGCCATACATAATAACTGAACCGGCAAAGACAGGGTGAAGATAGGTTCCATTCTCAACAGCGAGATAGACCGCCGTCAGTGCGACGATCAGGGACAAGGTCAGCACCCATGCTGACTTGCCGTAAATATAGCGCGCTCCCGAAGCACTGGCGGCCAGCTTGTTGGTAAACATTAGGACACCGAGTGTACCGGGCAGGACTGCCAGGGCGCATAAAAAGACGGCGGCTAATGCGACAATCTCTGCGTGCATGATTCCCTCCAGGTTGTTTTTATTGGATGCAAGCCGGGAAAGACAACCAGGAAAAGCCAGGCCAGTGTCAAAGCCTGGCTTTTCCTTTGTTGTTCATTCCTGCAAACTTTCAGTGAGTTGGAACAGTAAAAAGAATTTTTTCACTGTCCGCTCACCCCCCGCTAGTAGCTGATTGTTGCGTTCAAGAAGAACGTCCGGCCCACAAGATCAAAACCTGAACTTGTCACCGCATTGTTACGATTGGGACCGGCGCCCTGGTCAATCAATGGCGGCGCCTGATCGGTCAGGTTCTTGACCCCCACCGTGAGAAAGACCGGCGTGAAATCAGCAGAGAATGAAATGTCATTATAGAAACGACGGTCAGCGACTGCATCATCACGAACCAGCTTCATGGTGTCGAAAACTCTGCTGACCGCAAAGGGACTCTGAAGCGCCGGATCAACAACGTCATCGTCAAATTCCGTTTGGCCGATAAACCGCCCCTGCCACAGGAACTGGTATCGTTTCCAGGTGGCGGATAAGGTAGTGTTCGCGGTCCATTCCGGGTTGCCGATACGCCCGGCATTATCGATTTCAGGTGAATCCGGAAAAATTTTCCGTGTCTGCTCAAGCAGATGCGTTGCCGCTACTGAAAAATTGATGTTGATAGGAGACCCTTTATAATCTCCCGCCTCAAAACCTAACCGGGCATTGAAGTCAAGACCATTCGCCGATTCTTCGCCGATATTAACGAATGAGGCATCGACAAACCGGATCAGATCATCCGCGGGGTCCGTTACATCATCCCGTTCAACAAGCGAGCAGAAGGGGCTGTTCAGGCCGACGGAGTCAAAGAAACAGCGGCTGATAATTGTTGCGGGATCCAGTTCCCTGACCGTATTCCGGATATCGATATTCCAGTAGGTCGCGGCAAAGGAGAAATCAAAATTATCGAACCATGGCTGACTGAACTGAGCCGTAATTGTCGTCGAGTCAGACGTTTCGGGGCTCAGATCGCCTGAACCGCCAAGCTGAACTTCAATGGATGATATGCCGCGAATGCCGACAAAATTAACATCCGCTCCATCGAGCGCACAGTTGGCGGCGAGAATGTCTTTTGACGGCCCCGGAGGGAGATTTGTGAAGTTCGTGTTCGTACAGGGGTCAGCTCCCTGACTGATCGTTCCACGCTGATCCGCAAGAAACTGTTCGCGAAGATTTGGCGCCCGGAACGAGGTGTTCCGCGAGGCGGAGAAGGTCAGATACGAAACCGGACGATAAAGGCCGCCAACGCGCCAGGTGGTTTTTGTACCGAAATTTTCTTCTTCCGTATAACGGACGGCAGCATCAAGCTGGAGAAGCTCGATAAATTTCTTATCGGTGACCAGGGGCGCCGTTATTTCCCCGAAAATATCATAAATCCAGCGCTCGCCGACCGTGTCGCCTTCCTGCGTGGGATTCGATGCGCCCACCAGGCCTGCAACCCCCAGGAAATCGTTGAACGAGTTGATCCGATCGAGCCGCCATTCCGCGCCGGTCGCAACGCCGACGGTGCCGCCGCCCGGGATATCAACCACGTCACCGGTGAAAATAAGGCCGGCATTAAACTGCTCGGTCACGGTTCTGTTCGTGCGGTTGGCAACCAGAAACTCTCTCTCTTCGTCGGATGAGAATCGCCCTTCGCCATCCTCAAAAATGGACTGCGCAAAAGCATTCAGCGGAACGCATTCATTGGGGGTCAAAAACCCTGCAGCATTGGATGGCAAAGGAATGCCGCATTTGAGATTGCCGTCACTGTCAAGGCGAACCGTCTGGGTCGACAGGATCAGATTGGGCTCAAACAGGGCCGGTTGTGACTGAAATCCTGTACCGCGGTCATAGGAAAAGTAAGCGTCATACGTCCAGTTGTTTGAATCGAACCAGCCAACGGACAAATCGCCCCGCAAACCGAAGACACCACGAAACTGCTGCACTTCGACGTCGATGATATTAGGGACATCATCCAGCGTGACGATAAGCTCAGCGGAAGTCGCCGCACCCAGATTTGGCGCGAAGGGGAAGGGCGAAAGGGGATTGTCGACAAGAATCGGATTGTTATCCGAGTCAACGATAATATTGCCGTTCGCATCTTCCTGCTGGATCCCGCTGGGAATTTCGAAGGAGAACTGAGCCAGGGTATCGGTCACTCTGTTCTGACGGTTAAAATAATAGGATTCAAAGTAGAGTTCGGTATTTTCACCAAAATTCAGATCCAGATAACCGTTGGCGACCAGTGAAAACCGCTCTTCATTGCGTACCATGTCGGCGGCGCGGCGTTCGTCCTGCGTATTCCAGAAGTCAGCGTAAAATCCTCTGAAGATCGCAAAGGGCGACCCTGGTCCGGGAATCGGCAGAAGCCCTTCGCCCACCTGAGGCAAATTGAAGCCGGTGCCGAAATTCTCAATTCCGATATCGGAATCCGCCTGGGAAAGACCTGGAATATAGCGCGGGCGCGTTGCATCCGCCCCGCTGATGAACCCGGTCGGTGACGCTGCAAGCGGCGCACCGGGGGGGAGTTGAGGCAGGATGCCTCCTCGCAAGGTTATGATGTTATCGGGATTAGCATTACAGGCGGCAAATTTCTCGCCATCTTCCGCAACCTCAATAACATTCAGACAGTCACTGTATTTTCGTTGACCGGCCGTCAGGCTTTCGCGCTTGAAATACTCAGCGCCCAGCGTAATATTGCCGCCGTCCCAGGAACCGCCCGCGACCATGGAGACTCTGAACTCCTCGCCGCCGCCGGCTTCGGGAAGGTTTGCCGAGCCGGATATTTCCAGGCCCTCAAAATCCCGTTTCAACCTCATATTGACAACACCCGCGACCGCGTCGGCGCCATAGACCGTCGATTGTCCACCCGTCAGCACGTCGATGGATTCGACCATTCCGATGGGGATCAGGCTTAAATCAGGCTGAACCGGCGCGCCGCGCACCCCGGCGAGACCAAAGCGCTTGTCATTGACCATGATGAGCGTTCTTTCAGCGCCCAGACCGCGAAGGTTAATGTTATTGGAGCCAACACCGCCGGCGGGGAAGGTTGAAGATCCGCTGCCGGTCGCTGTATTGATTGTTCCGTCAACCTGCTGACCGGACGAAACTGTCGAGCGCTGAAGCATTTCCCCGACAGAGGTCACACCCAGCTTTATATTTTCCGAAGCCTCCAGCACCTGAACCGGTGAGGTGCTCGAAAACGCATCCCTTTTAATGCGCGAGCCCGTAACAACAATCTGGTCTACGCTTTGTCCATCACCGGCCGTGTCGGCCGCGCTGTCCTGCGCGTACGCTCCGGCGCTATTTAGCAGCGCGCCGCAAAGGGCGATGCACGAGACCATGCCCACTGCTTTATATTTACCTTTTCCGTAATAATTCCGTGACTTAGTCATTTTTATCCTCCCTGGTTTTACTTGTGCCGAGGCAAAGTTTGTGGGGCCAGGCGCACGCCCTGTTCACGAGAAATGCGCCTGGTAGTTTCGGTTTTTAGTTGCTTACGTGCGGCCTATTCTTCGACGCGCCGCCAAGCGAGATAATCTTCCATGATCTTCCTCCAGTCGCCGTATTCACGTTTATGGAGGCGGCTTATGACATCCTCATTCACCTTATTCCCGGCGAGGGTGCGATACCAATGCTCCGCCATGAGCTTGTACCCGAGATCATTGGGATGCAGTTTGTCATCGATAAAACAGCCCGGGTAGCAGGCCTTCGTCACCGACCAGATATCCGGGCCGGGAGAAACGAAATCGAGGCCACGGGAAAGAAGGCGATTGAGGGCGATCCTCTCGTTACCGACTTCCGGTTCGACCGGTTCCTTATAGATATGCATTGCGATATAGACACGGTCGATGCCCAGACCACGCAGCCTTAAGGACATTTTTTCCATTTCATCCGCACCCATTTCCGCGCCGACCATGTCATATTCGGTTTTCACCGGCCCTCTGTCGTCGCGGGTAAGCTGAAGTGACTGTTGTGCAATAACTACCGCGCCGCCTTTTGCAGGATCAGGGGCGTTGCCGCGAAGGCGCGCGTCGGGGCCAAAGAAATCCCGCGTCATCGCATCCATTGTCCGCTTGTATTCCTTCGAACCAAATTCGGCCGACCAATGCGCGACCGGCGCACCGCCGATGACTGCATTAAGAACATGATATTTGCGCTTTCCGCCCGCATGGTCATCAAGCATGTCCTGGAGCATTTGCGGCCAGACATAGCTTGTCGAATAACCGACAACGACAACGGATTTTTCCGTCCCGTCAAGTTCGGTGGCAGGCGCCGCCTGCGCAGCCCCGCCGCCCGTAAAGATAAGAGCACCTGTAACTAATATGGCCCGCAAACTACCTGAGCCGAAAAAACCCGATTTTGTAAGCATTTCTGCCTCCCTTTAGAGATTACTATTTAGAAGTTTTACCAAAAGTCATTTCATTTTCGTTGCACATTCAACCTTATGAATTGATTAATAAGGTGTCAAGTGTAATTTATAATATCATAAAAAAAGTGATAGCTATACGAATTGTGCCGGTTAACGGGAAGTTTTTGGCGGCAGCGACTCACCTGGGAAGGGGCGAAAACACCGGCTTTATGCGGGTTGCAAGCAGCCTATGGGAGGCAGCAATATTTATAGGCAGAGTTCGCTGGCAAGCATGACCTTTTGGGTATTAGAGTATTGGGGTATAAGGCGGTGTAATTTTACAGCGGACGGGGCATCCTTTCCGAAGAATGCGATCTTGACTCGTTTCGATTTCAACTATATTCGTGCCTGCTCGTGGCTTACCCTTTCTGCTCGCGAGGCCGGAGTTAACATTAAAGGATTGGTTTCGGTGCAATTTCTTGCAGGGAGAAGCGGATGGCGGGCAAATATTATGGCAAAGCGTCGTGGAGAGTTTTTCAATGAGCGAGCATGAAAAATTGCCGGACAGTGATCTGTTTGGCCAGCCGGCGGTGCGGGAAAAAACCGACCTTCCCGAACATCTCCCCTACCAGCTGATCCATGTCTCCTCCCTGCTATCGCTGGGTGTTTCGCGTCTGTTCCAGTCGCGCTTCGGCCTTGGCATCCGGGAATGGCGCGTACTTGCTATTCTCGGCTATTACGGGCCTTCCAGCCCCTCGGAGCTTGTCGGCACCGCCGCTTATGACAAGGCCACCGTCAGCCGGGCAATCAAGCGCCTGGAAAAGGATGGATATGTGCGCCGCGGCCGGCACGCGACCGATGCCCGGCGCCTGCTCGTGTATTTAACCGAACGCGGCGTCAAGCTTCACGATCAGGTCGCACCGATTTCCATGCTCAGACGCCGGGTGATCGAATCTGTGCTGACAGAGGAAGAGCGCAAAACTCTTTCGGTCGCCCTCGGAAAACTCACCCGGCAGCTTGAGTGGCTCAATCAGGAAGAGGCAAATGATGCCGCGGCGGCCCAGCAGGAACCCCCGCCCCGGCGCAAACACAAACGCAGCTGAGAAACACGATCACCTGACCCTAGTCCTTCCCGATCCCGAGTTTTTTAAGGACGCCTGTATAACCTTCGTCATGCAGCAGCTCTCCGGTCATCTGCGCCTGTGTCTCACTCGCCACCAGACCCAGGCCTTCAACGAGCCTATTCATATAGTTGAAGATGCAACAAACTTGCACGACACTAAATAAGCCCTCCTCATCCCAGCCCGCGTCATAGACGGCCCTGGCGTCGGCTTCGCTCATGCGGGACGGGGTCTCGCTTAGTTTTTTGACATAGCGAAAGAGCGGTTTGAGTCTGTCTTCCACTGGCGCGCCGTCGATATCGCCCACCAGTTTTTCAATCACGCCGGCGTCAAGGCCAAACGCTTCCGCCACACTTGCATGGCCACCATAGCAGTAATCGCAGGCATTCAGGGCGGAGACATAGGCCGCAATAAGCTCCCGCTCACCGGGACTTAACGGGGATGGGCCGCGCATGACAAAATGACTGTTCGGCAGCAGCGCACGGGCGGCATCGGGAAATCGTTTAAAAAGATGCAGCAGGGTTGCATTTTCTGGCAGCGATGGCAGATATGTCATGGCAAATTACTCCGCGTCGGGTTGATTTTCCGGCGCCGCCAGCCTGACGGCATCCAATTCATAGAGCCGGGCATCGATCTCCGACAATTTCGGATAAGGCGACATGTCACAGTCAAACCGCCGGGCATTCCAGACCTGAGGAACCAGGCAAAGGTCCGCCAGCGTAATCTGATCGCCATAGCAATAGGCGCCGCCATATTTGCCGGCCAAAGCTTCGAGAGCCTCAAAACCCTTGGCCACCCAGTGCCGGTACCAGAGATTGACGGACTGCTGATCCTGCCCCAGCGGGCCCTTGAGATATTTCAGAATACGCAGATTATTCAGCGGATGGATATCGCAGGCAATCATCTGCGCCATGCCGCGCACCCGCGCCCGGCTCACGGGGTCGGACGGCAGCAAAGGCGGCTCCGGATGGATTTCATCCAGATATTCCAGAATGGCGAGCGACTGACCAAGCACATCGCCCTGATCGGTTTCCAGCGACGGGATCAGGCCCTGCGGATTGACCGCTTGCGTATAATCCGCGCGGCTCTGGTCGCCGCGCGGCAAATGGACGAATACCGTGTCCGCCGCAAGCCCCTTGAGATTCAGCGCAATCCGCACGCGAAACGAGGCGGAACTGCGGAAATAACCGTATAGTTTCATAATCTTTTGTCCTCAAAATAGCGCGCCAGCAGGCCCGCCGTCTCTGCCATATCTTCCACATTGTTGAACATGGGAACCCCGGCTTTTTCCATTTTCCTGAACCAGTCTGCCTGATGTTCCAGCGTTCCCATCATGCTGTGCATCACAGGGATACTCGCTTTTTCGCCCAATTCGGCCAGCCGGTCAATCACCGGTCCGGCATCGACCATAAAAGGCACCACATGGATCATCAGGATCGCGTCATAGGCATCGATGCCCAGCTCCAGGGCCGATTGTAAGGTAAAGCCGAACCGGTCTTCCCGGGCATCCGCCAGCAGATCAATGGGATTGCGGAGGGAGGCTTCCGGTGGAATTTCCGCCCGCAATTTATCAGCAAGACCCTGCGGCAAATCCGGCAGTTCCAGACCCGATAAAATGGCGCGGTCCGTTGTCAGGACCCCCGGCCCGCCGGAATTGGACAAGATCAGCGCCCGCCTGCCAAAACCCCCTGGAAAGGCGCCAAACCCTTTGGCCGCCAGCAGTAGTTCGCGCAGATCCTTCACCCGGATGATAGCGGCGTCGCGGCAGAAGGCTTCAATGGCATCCGGGGTTTTCACATCCGCCCCGGTATGGGCTTTCGCCGCCAGCCCGCCCTCACCGGTTCGTCCCGGAATCAGCGCGGCCACCGGCTTGATTCTGGAAATTTCCCGGCATAGCCCCGCCAGCGCATCCATATCGCGGGCCGATTCAAGATAGAGCAGGATCGCTGTGATGGCGTCGTCCTGACCCAGATGACGCAGATAGTCCTCAATCCCCAGATGAAGCGCATTGCCGACGGAAACCACGGTGCCGACCGGAATATGCTGCTGCTGCGCGCTGGCGATCACCTCTTCCGCCAGCGCGCCGGATTGCGAAATAAAAGCCACTCCGCCGCCGGGCGGCAGATCCCGCAGAAACGTCGCCGCCAGCCGGGTTTTTGACGAAAGATCGATGATGCCCGCACAATTCGGCCCGGCAATTGTAATCCCGGCCTTTTCGGCCAATTCCAGAACTTCCGCTTCCCGGGCCCGGCCCGCCTCCCCCGCCTCGGAAAAACCGCCGGGCAGGATCAGCAGGTTTTTATGGCCGCTTTCCGCCGCCTCCCTGACGGCCGCCGGAATAAAATCGGGCCGGATGGCGATGACAGCCAGGTCCGCCGGGCCATCCAGCGCATTCAGCGAAGTCGCCACTGGCATGCCGAATATCTCGCCACCCTTCGGATTCACCGGGATAATCCGGCCGGAATAGCCCGCATTCCGCATCATCTGGAAAACCGCGCCGCCGGCGCTGGTCGCCCGTTCACTGGCGCCGACAATGGCGACGGAATCCGGCTGGAAAAAAGGTTTGAGCCCCATGCCCGCCCCCCGCCTATTCGGCGATGCGGGTGGAAAGGTTCGCCAGGCCGTCGATACCGCCTTCGATCAGATCACCGGGCTTGACCGGACCGACTCCTGCCGGCGTGCCGGTAAAGATCAGGTCGCCAGGTTCCAGTTTGAACAGTCCGGACAGGATCGACACCACTTCCTGCACATCCCAGATCAATTCCTTCAAATCCGCATCCTGGCGTATCTCATCATTGACCGAGAGCCAGATGCGGCCGTGATCCGGATGGCCAACCTCTTCCGCTTTATGGATTGCGGTAATCGGCGCGGAATGATCAAACGCCTTTCCGGTATCCCATGGCCGGCCCTTGTCGCGGGCCGCAAGTTGCAGATCGCGGCGGGTCAGGTCGTTGCCGACGGCATAGCCGAAAATATGATCATGCGCCTGATCCAGCGGAATATCCTTACCGCCCTTGCCGATGGCGATCACCAGTTCAATTTCGTGATGCAGATTGCGGGTCTGCGGCGGATAGGGCACCGACGCGCCGTTTGGAACCACCGCATCCGCCGGCTTGGTGAAAAAGAATGGCGGCTCGCGATCCGGGTCACGGCCCATTTCCCGGGCATGGGCGGCATAATTCCGCCCCACGCAATAAATACGGCGCACGGGAAAGCGGGCGGTCTGCCCGGCCACTTCGACACTGGGGATTTCATGCGGTGAAAAAACAAAGGTCATTAAACGTTTCCTATATTATTTAAAACAGATAAAAATCGCTGCCAATGGCGCATAACGGCCAGCGGCCAGCCACGAACAGGCGAAATTTCGCGGCAAAGGCATGGTCCGGACCTTCCCCGGCCAATTTGGCGAGGGCCGCCAGATGCGACGCCTGAGAGGCTGCCCCCGCCGCCGCCCGGATCAAACCCGGATCAGAGACGCCGCCGCGCGCCGCGGCAACCGCGGCCGGGCCATGCAGATTAACGCTTAACGCCATGACATCCGATAATTCCTTAAGACAGGCGGATTCTCCTATCCGTCTGGCCGCCAGATCGGACAGGCGCGCTTTTTCTTTTTCTTCCGCCTGCCACCAGCCGGGATTCCAGCCGGGATTCCGGATGATACCTCTTGCCGTTTTCCAATCCGGCGCCCATCGAATTTTCGATTCGGTAAGCCCAAGGCCTTTCAGATAAATTTTTGCATCAGCAACCTCACTGCCAAGCAGCGGATCGCCCGGAGCCGCAAACCACGATCCGTTCCGGATATCATCCAGGATTGGCGCCATATCCAGCAGGATATCCGTCATGACGGCAGCGGCCATCAGACCTTGTCCCCGCGCCACTCCCGCCACAGGCCAAGCTTTTCCTGAACCACCCGGTCGGAATAACTGAACAAAACGGCATCTTCCGAAGGATGGTGGGTGACCGTATTCCAGTTCGGCACGATAAAAACATCCCGCGCCCCCCAATCAAACCGCTCCCCGTTGATCATGGAATAGCCGGCGCCTTCCACGACGACAAACACGGTGCCGTCGGTAGACCGGTAAGGCGCGGTTTCAAAGCCCTTCGGCAATAGTTGCATAAAGGTCGCTATGGTCGGCATGGCATAATCGCCATTGACCGGATTGACATATTTCAGCTTGATGCCGTGACAGGCATCCCATTCTGCCGTCTTGCGCAATTGTTCCAGGGCACCTCGCGTACGTTCATAGGGGTAATTGAAAACCGGCGATGTCGGCCGCTCCCCGGCCGTATGATCCACCGGCAACAGGCCGGAACCATACCGCGCCGGAGCGTCGCCTTCGGGCTGGTAAAGCGCCTGTGCCTCCGCATCATGCTGTTCCGCAAAACTGGCATTCATGTAATAGACCAGCGGGATATCGAGACCGTCCAGCCAGATCATCGGCTGATCCGTTTCATTGCCGTGATCATGCCAGGCCCAGGAGGGCGTGATCACGAAGTCGCCGGGCCGCATAATGGTCTTTTCACCGCCCACCGCCGTAAAGGCGCCATCGCCGTCAAGCACAAAACGCAGCGCCGATTGGGTATGACGATGGGACGGTGCCACTTCCCCCGGTAGGATCATTTGCAGCGCCGCATAGAGCGTGTCGGTGATGCGGGATTCGCCGGGCAGGGCCGGATTTTCCAGGATCAGCGCGCGGCGTTCGGCCTCACTGGCGCTGATCAGATCGCCGGCCTCGTAAAGGAAATCGCGGGCCTCAGCGAATTTCCACAGGGCCGGAACCGTCACCGGACGCGGCTCCGGGGTCACCAGGTCATGCAGCACCGACCACAACGGCGTCATATGCCGCGTGCCGATCCGGCGGTAGAAATCCCGCCGCGCCGTTTCCAGATTGTTTTCGGGTACCGCCATAATGGTCCTTACGCCGCTACTGTCTTGATGTCCGGCAGGGTCAGACCCAGTTCATCAACAAGCGCCTGCGCCCTGCCAATATAATCTGCCAGCATTTCCTCGTTTTTACGAAGCTTAATCCCCCATTTACGGAAAATCTCGTTATTCCTGGAATTGGCGCGGCCGAAAAAAGGCGGCAACAGCGGAAAATATTCATTGATCGCCGCCTGAACCGCGGCTTTGCCCTCTTCCGTCTGGCAAAGTTCGGTCGAAAACTGTTTGCCGAAATCCGCATGGAATTTTTCTTCCGGCATGGTGGCGCGGGCGAGATTGCGCAGGGGATGGAAGGTGCAGTGTAAAAGGTCTTCCACCTGCAGAATTTCAGCCAGATCCGCCAGCAGTTTGATCACGCAAAATTCCGCCCAGCTTTTGAGCGGAAACTCAAAAATGGAAAGCGGTTTCTTATCATGACCGGGTATCAATTCCTCTTCTTCCATGCCGAGCTTTTCCCCCAATTCCTTAAAGCGCACATGATGGCCATATTCCTCCATCGCCACCCGGCAGGTCAGCCATTTCGCATAGGGCGTCGGCGCATAGACAATGGCCGGTTCATCGAAGACCCGGGCGCCATAAAGCTCATTGATAGCGTGGCTGCGCACCAGTTTCTTGATGGCCGTTTTAAATTCTTCCGGCTGGGCCGCAAATTCTTCGATGGTTTTTACGACGGGGGGTTCAAAATTCATGGCTCTTCCTTTTATACAAGCGGTTCCGTACTGAATGTTTCCAAATCGGTGGCGGCCGAGGTGAAGTGAGGCGCAAGGTCAGCCTCAACGGTGGCCGCAATTACTTCGAGCGGCCATTCGCCTTCCGGCGCAATCGTCTGTTCGGTTGGCCGGGCCTGGGAAAACAGAAAGACTTCCCTGCCCCTTACGCCAAAAAGCTGGCCCGTGACATTTTGCGCCAGCGGCGAGGCCAGATAGGCGACAAAACGCGCCACATGGGCGGCCGGCACTTTCAGAGCCCGGGCCTTATACTCTTCCTGCTCCGGGGTCGCCGGCCGGATGGTGTCTGTCACCCGCGTCGCGGCAAAAGGCGCAACCGCATTGGCCGTCACTCCTGAGCGTCCCATGTCGAGCGCGGCAACCCGGGTCAGGCCGAACAATCCCGCCTTGGCGGCGGCATAGGCGGCCTGGGCGTAATTGCCGTAAAACCCGGCGGTCGAGACGATATTG
This sequence comes from Alphaproteobacteria bacterium, assembly GCA_021774625.1. GTDB lineage: Bacteria > Pseudomonadota > Alphaproteobacteria > Sphingomonadales > JAKSBY01 > JAJFIV01. The sequence continues at coordinate 95,286 of JAJFIV010000005.1, forward strand.
ACAATACGCCCCCCACCACGGCCGGCCTTGGCCTGTTCCTTCAGAACGCTTGCCGCCGCATTCATGGTATAGAACGCGCCGGATAGATTGGTCCGGATTACCGCGTCCCAGTTTGCCGGATCGGCGTTGAACAGAAAGGCATCGCGCAGGATGGCGGCGTTATTCACCACAATATCGATACCGCCAAACCGGTCGACAGCCATGTCAATGGCCGCCTTCGCGGCCGCCGCCCGGGCAATATCCTGATCAAAGGCGGCGGCGTTTTCGCCCATCCCGCCTACCACATCATGCACGACGGATGGATCGGCTTGCTGCCCGTTAATCGCAGCGCCGTTATCCGCTATCACCACTTTGGCGCCATGCCCAAGCAGGGCTTGCGAAATGGCAAGGCCGATCCCGCGGGCGCCGCCCGTTACCAAAGCCACACGGCCTTCAAGAGGGGACATCAAACAAGCTCCTTGCTGCCGGCAAGCTCGGCTTTGGTGTAAAAGGCATCGGCGTGGATATGATCGGGAGCCACGCCCGCAGCCTTCAAAAATGCCTCAGCCGCCTCGACCATGGGGGGCGGACCCGCAAGATAAACACTGGTCCCGCCAAATTGCGCAATATCCGCTTTCATCGCGTCGGTGACAAAACCGGTGCGCCGGGATGTTTCCCCGGCAGGTTCGGAAAGAACCGGCGTGAAGGTGAAGTTCGGGTGCCTGCCTCCAAGGCCGTCGAACATAGTCTCAAAATACAGGTCCCGTTCATCGCGCACCCCGAAATAGAGCGCAATCTTACGGAGCGGGTCGAGTTCCAAGGCCCGGCGCACGATAGCTTTCATCGGCGCGAGGCCGGACCCGCCGGCAATGGCCAGAATCGGTCCGCTGCGGCTTTCGCGTAGATAAGATGTTCCATGCGGTCCCCGGACCTGCACCGTATCGCCGACTTTGGCCGCGCCGATCACATGACCGCTGGCCTTGCCGCCGGGAACATGCCGGATATGAAACTCCAGCAACGCATCCTCGGGCTGGCCGGCCATGGAATAGGACCGCGCGGCCATGCCGGCGAAAGCCAGGTCCGCATACTGGCCGGGCGAAAAAGTGAAGGGCCCGCCGCTTTCAATTTTAAGACGGATGATGCGGATATCATGAGTTGCCTCTTCAATCGCGGCAATCCGGCAGGTCATTTCCCGCATCGGATGGACGATCAGGTCGTCTTCGCCAAGAAATTCAACTTCACAGTCCGACCAGGGCACGGCCCGGCAGGCGAGAATCAGCCCTTCTTCCCTTTCTGTTTCGGTCAGCGCAAATTCCGAATAGGGCGACATTTCAACCTCGCCGGAAATCAGCCGGGACTTGCAGGTCCCGCAATTACCCGCCCGGCAGCTATGGGGCAAAGCAAGACCCCGCTCAATTCCGCAATCAAGGATTGAGCGGCCCATCTCCACCGTTACCGGCTCCTCGAAGCCCGTGATTGTTACTTTAAAATTCATATGCCTGCCCAGATTGTAGGGTTGCCCTACAATATAGCCTGACTTTTTACAGAGTCAAGATTGTAGAATTGCAATCAAGAAACCGTTAGAAACCTGCCATGGGACAAACAGAAAATTCGGGGGACGGGATGATAAAAACACCCTACGCCAAAGCAGACCAGCCGGTGGATTACGGGATTTTGCCGAGCATCCTCGGATATCAGCTGCGCCGGGCGCAGATTCATATTTTCCATGACTTCGCGGCGTCCTTTGCCGGGGAAAATATCACACCGGGACAGATGGGGCTTTTGATCCTGATCCGCCATAATAAGGGGATCAGCCAGATTGCGCTGGCCCGCGCCGTGGGGATTGAACGCTCCACCCTCGGCGAAGTGATCATTCGGCTGGTCAAACGCGGACTGGTGAACCGCAGGCAGGCGAAAAACGATAAACGGTCCTATGCCCTTTCCCTCAGCAAACAGGGCGATCAGTTTCTCGACCAGCTGATTGACAAAGTCCGCAAACATGAAGCCCGGCTGACCCGGCATATGCCGGCGGCGGAAGAAAAGGAATTGATGCGTTTGCTCAACAAAGTTCTGAACGGATAACAGCAGGCGCGGACACAATTTTTCCATGGCCCGGCGCATGACTTCCTGATATGAAAATCACAAATGAATGTGAGAGGATTTGGTATGAGCATTGAAGAACGTTTGACATCGCTCGGCATCACCCTGCCGACGCCGGCCAAAGCCGTTGCCAATTATGTCCCCTTTGCGGTTTCCGGTCATTTGCTGAGCATTTCCGGCCAGCTTCCCATGGGCGCCAACGGCCTGGCCTATGAAGGCATTGTCGGCGGCGATGTCAGTGTGGAAGACGGCATTCAGGCGGCGCGGCTCTGTGGCATCAATATCATCGCCCAGGCGAAAGCCGCCTGCGATGGGGACCTGACCCGCGTCAAACGGATCATCAGACTGGGCGGTTTTGTCGCCGGCGTGAACGGTTTTTCCGACCAGCCGAAAATCATCAATGGCGCGTCCGACCTGATGGTGGAAGTCTTTGACGATGCCGGACGCCATTCCCGCTCCGCCGTTGGCGTGAACGGCCTGCCGCTTGGCGCACCGGTCGAGATTGATGCGCTGATTGAAATTGCCTGACCGGGAAACAATGAATATTCCGGCGCTTAAATGGCTGACTGAAAAACCATTTGCCCATCGCGGCCTGCACCGGCCTGAGGGGGCTGTGGAAAATTCCCTCAGCGCGTTCGAAGCCGCTATTCAGGGGGGATTCGGTATTGAACTGGATGTCCGGCGCTCTGCCGATGATGTTGCCGTCGTCTTTCACGACCGGAACTTAAACCGGCTGACGGCGGCGGATGGACCCGTCGACCAAGAGCGTTTTGAGGATCTGGCGAAAATCCCGCTGAAAGGCCAGGCTGAGACCATCCCCTCCCTGTTCCAGGCGCTGGCGCTGGTAGGTGGCCGGGCCCCGGTTCTGGTCGAACTGAAGCCGGAAGGAAAGATCGGCCCGCTGGAAAAATCGGTGCTGATGGCGTTGGGAGACTATCGGGGGCCGGTGGCCGTCATGTCCTTCGATCCCGCCTCTGTCGCCTGGTTTGCGGCGAACGTGTCCGGAGTGACCCGCGGACTGGTGGCAAGCTGCCGCTATAACGGCCAGTATGACCGCCCTCTCACCCGCAGCCCCATTGGGCATTTCGCCATGCGGGCAGAGGCCGAAGCGCAGTTCATTGCCTTCGATATCCGCTGCTTGCCAAAATATTTTACCCGTAAAATGCGGAAAAAAGGCCGGCCCGTTTTAACCTGGACCGTCCGCAGCAATGAGGACCGGGCCCGGGCGGAAAAATACGCCGATAATATTATTTTTGAACAGACAAAAGGCGCATGACGGAACCGGTCTTGAGCGCACGCATTTACCCCCGTGTTTCCGACATCGGCAAAGCGGGCTGGGACCGCCTGGCCGGGGATGGCAATCCGTTCCTGCGCCATGATTTTCTTAACGCGCTGGAACAATCGGGTTCGGCGACGTCCGAAACCGGCTGGCTGCCCCGGCATATTGTGATCCGGGATGCGGCCGGCGCGCCCCGCGGGGCGATGCCGCTTTATCTCAAAAGCCACTCCCGGGGCGAGTATGTCTTCGACCATAACTGGGCCGAGGCTTATGAGCAGGCGGGCGGGCGATATTATCCGAAACTGATTTCCTGCATACCCTTCACGCCGGTTACCGGACAGCGGTTCCTGGCGCAGGATGAACAGACGAAACAATCCCTGCTGGCGGCGGCCGACCAATTGCTGGAAGCGCATGGATTTTCTTCCCTGCACCTGACATTTTTAACGGAAGAGGAAGCCGGGTTTGCCCGAAGCAAAGGACTTTTGATCCGCACCGATCAGCAATTTCACTGGCAGAACCGGGATTATGGCTCCTTTGATGATTTTCTAGCGAACCTTTCCGCCCGCAAACGCAAAACCATCAAACGGGAACGCCGCGATGCCCTGAAGGGCGGCATTGAAATCAAATGGCTGACGGGGACTGACATCCGGGAAGACCACTGGGACCACTTTTTCGGCTTCTATACGGACACCGGAAGACGCAAATGGGGCCGGCCCTATCTGAACAGAGAATTTTTCTCCCGGATTGGCGAGACCATGGCCGACCGGATTTTACTGATGCTGTGTATTCAGGATGGCCGCACCATTGCCGGCGCCCTTAATTTTATCGGGTCCGACACGCTTTATGGCCGCTATTGGGGCTGTGTGGAAGACCACCCCTTCCTGCATTTCGAAACCTGTTACTATCAGGCCATCGATTACGCCATTGAAAAGGGGCTGCGCCGCGTCGAGGCCGGCGCGCAGGGCCCGCATAAAATCGCCCGCGGTTACGAGCCGGTCAAAACCTATTCCGCCCATCTGATCGCCGATCCCGGCTTTCGCCGCGCCGTCGCTAATTTTCTAAAGCAGGAACAGCGGCTTGTGGACCAGGATATGGAATATCTGGAAGGCCATCTTCCTTTTCGGGCCGGGCGATAAAAGCTGAAAAATATGCCTTACCGGTCCCTTAAAAACCGGTCGAGTTCCCCGTAAAAGGCGTCCGGGGCATCCATCATGATGAAGTGCCGGGCATTTTCGATCACGATCAGGTCTTTTTCCGGCAGGGCCGCATATTGGCAATACCCCCGATAAATAACGGTATTGATAAGTAGAATTTTCTCGTAACAGGTGAGTTTTGGAGTAAAACTTGATCGGTTTACCCGGTTAATTATATTTTGTTGTCTAATTGAATTTTCACCCTCGGTGGTAATTTTGTTCTTTTATTGCCACTTTTATGGTTGTCTTCGAGGTCAGTGGAACGGCTTTGGGGCCTTCAGTTCCACGCCTCATGATAGCGGTCAAAAGAATGGATGCCTCTTTGTCCCCAACGTCATTGATCGCGTAACGGCAGCATACACGAGGTCATCCGGCCTGGCAAAAGGGCGATCCTTGGGGGATTACGCTTTTCGCCAGTCAA
>JAJFIV010000006.1 GCA_021774625.1 Alphaproteobacteria bacterium
TGTTATTCGCCGGTCTGGTGGCTATAGCGCAACTGCCCCACCCGATCCCATCCCGAACTCGGCCGTGAAAGGTTGCCGCGCCGATGGTACTCCGGCTTAAGCCGCGGAAGAGTAGGTCGCCGCCAGACCCGCAAATAACAGATACACTCATCAGTCATCAGTGACCAGTAACCAGTTATCAGAAAACTGACGACCAACTACCGAAATCAACCCATCCACAATAACCATTCCCCATCAACCCATTTGCATGAATAACATTCCTATGATTGTGTAAGATTGACAATCAACAAAGGAATAATGCATATTTTTGCCTCTCATAATTGTATGTTTGGGGGGTGAAAATGAGAATAATGACTGTCATGGGTGCGTTGGGGTTGCTGGCGATGATCCTGACTGCGGTTGTTGCTTCGGCGAAAGAAGGGGAAATTTGGTCGGAAGCTTCGAGTCCACACTTCATCTTGCGCACAAATGCCATCCCGGATGTGGCGCGCAAAATGTTAGAAGACTTGGAGAAGTTTCGTTCTACTGTTGGTTTGATCAGCAATCTGGCAATGGATACAGACACCTCTCCACCGCTTGTCATTTATGCATATGAAAAGGTCAGGCAATATACCCGTCGTATGGATATGAAGGGAACGGCTGGATTCTACGTCGTGACTCAGGCTGGGCCGGTTTCGGTGCTTTCACTTGAGGACGGGGAAGAGATTTGGCAGATAAAGGGCCGTGAAGTTCTCTATCATGAGTACACCCACCATATTTTGAACCAATATAGCTCCATTCGTTACCCGCGCTGGTATGATGAGGGGCTGGCCGAGTTTCTATCAACAATGCGATTTGAGAATGATATTGCAATCCTGGGCCATCCGCCTATCCACCGCTTCATCGCACTTAAACAGGCAGGGCACTGGCTGACGATGCGAGAATTACTGGAATCAAAAGAACGCTATATCGGGAATCTCGGCAGCAGCAGCAGGCGAAACCCGGATCGCGGAAAATCGGGCACAGCTTTCCAATATGCGCAGGGTTGGCTCACCACGCATTTTCTCCATAATTCCGCACAATTTCAGGACGGCATATCGCCCTATTTGGTGGCAATCGACCAGCCTGGTGCGAATTTGAAGACGGCCTTTAAGGACGCGTTTGGCGTTTCTTATGAGGAGATGGATGATGCTGTTCGTGAATACTGGTACAGCTATAAGTTGCCATACAGCACGATTTCTCTTGTTGATAGAGTGCCGCAGGTGGATATCCATGTGCGCGAAATGCACGCCATGGAGGCCTCCGCAGTTGATCTTGAGGCACGGTTTGCAACGGGTATGATTGAGGGGGATGAAGATGAGGCGGTCGAGGCTTTCACCAACCTTCTTGAAGCAGGCATCCGGCCGGAGCAAATGAGGCGGCATCTTACGCATCTCGCAATGGCAGAGGAGTCTTGGGAGACGGCTCATAAATATATCGATGCGACGCTGACGCACACGCCCAATGATCCGGTTGCCTTGACATTGAAGGCGCGTATTCTTGCTGCCGAGGTTGGAAAGGAAGAGATCGACGCCACCCGGGCCAGGGAAATCAAGGAATATTGCCTTCGGGCAATTAAGGCAGACCCAAGCTATGTGCCAGCGCTGATTTCTTATGCTGAGGTATCTGTTCTCGATAACCAGACGGTGGATGACACCAGCTTGAAAATAATCGAGTCTATTCGTTTTCTTGCTCCGGGCCTAATGGCCGGAAAAATTCTTGCGGTGAAAGTTCTCGCCAGGACGGGGCGTGTCGAAGACGCCCGTCTTTTGATCACATCTTTTTTGGAATTGCCGACCAGCCGGACCGAGGAACGTCGCTTTAAAAAGCTTTTGAAAGAAATTGAAAATCTTGCTGACGCTGACGCAAATTGATTTTTTCCTGAATTGCAGCTACTCGTGGCATGCGCAAGAAGCTGTTTCAGTCCCGGTGAAAAATGCTCCCATAGTGATAGGGAGGAAGGTTGATGGTGGAGGTGTGCCCGAAACCGGCTGCTTCAGCCAGCTCTGTCACATCCTCCGGCGGCATGCGGAGTTGTGTTGCAGGCCCGCGAGGCTCACCCAGCACTGTTGTTGCCGCCCGCGGGCGTTGGTGCCAGTTGACAATGGCGAGCCGGCCGCCCGGTTTGAGAGCGCGCTTAACCTCTTCCAATAGCCGCGGCTTGTCGGGCACGCCATGAAAGGTATTGGCAATCAGCACATAATCGACCGGTTCAGGAATCAGCCCATCCGCATTATAGGCATCGCCGGTCATCCAATAGATATTGGTGACACCCGCTTCGGCAGCTGCTTTTTTCCCTTCCGCGATCAATTCCGGATTGAGATCGAGCCCATATAGACTGACTGCTGTCAGCCGCGCCAAAGGCAGCGTGAAATAGCCATCACCACAGCAAAGGTCGAGCACAATTAACCCAGGACTAATGCCCAGCTTTAGCAGCACACCTTCCGGGTCGGGCCACAGTGCCTGCCACCAATCATGGTCGGGCAGGGCGGTCGCGGGAAATTGCCGATCATCCGTCATCCTGTAAGATGGCCAACTTTCTCCTCTCTTGACAAGTCTGAATTTATTGAGTTGAATGATCAATCAAATTATTTTATAAAAATACAGGAGGAAGTGATGCGGCGTTATTTATGTTTGGCAGGAATTGTTGCAGTATTTTCACTTGGGCTGGCCGGTTCTGCTGCAGCCGGGGAAACCGGTTATGAACCCATGAAGCCGTTCGAGCCCTATATGGAGCATATCTGGAGCAATGAAATGCCCGGCGGCGTGATCAATATCAGCCAATGGGAGTTCATCCTGGGCGGCAAGGCTGTACAGAACACTCATTCTGCTAATGACGGCGAATATGGCGGCACCACCATCTACTTTTATGACGAACAGGCCGGGGATTATATTTATCACTATTTCACCAATGCGGGCTTTCATACGGTGGGCCGGGTGGAATTTGCCGACGGCAAAATGGTGAGCCTGGAAGAGGTCTATGGATCCGACATTACCGAAGTGAAGGGCATTACGTATATCAAAGACGGGAAAATGGTGATCGATTCCGAATATAAGAAAGACGGCGAATGGGGACCCGGCCATTCCTTTGTCGCCGAACCCGCACCGGATGCGACCATTCAATTCAATAAGTAGCCCTCAAGGTGACCAAGGCAGAAAACACAACCCGGCAGAAAATTGTCGAGACCGCGCGGGCGCTGTTTCACGAACAGGGCTATCATGCCACCGGTATGGCGACGATTTTGCGTCTCGCCGGGGTGAATTCCGGCAGTCTCTATCATTTTTTTCCGTCAAAGGAGGCGCTGCTGGAAGCGGTACTGGAAAGCTATCTCGGTGGCCTTGGCCCCATGCTGATAGATCCGGTCGAGGCGGCGTTCGGTGACCCTGTTGAGCGTATATTCGGATTGTTGGACCAATACCGGCAGGCGCTTTTAATGACCGATTTTTCCTATGGCTGCCCCATTGGTAATCTGGCGCTGGAAATGGGCGCGGATGACGGGGATGTGGCCCGGCTGATTGCCGATAATTTTGCCGCCTGGCGGGACGCGATTGAAGGCTGGCTCAGTGCCGCTTTTTCCGCAAAGGACGTGGATATCTCCGGCCTCACCGCTCTGACGCTTGCCGTCATGGAAGGCGCATTGATGCAGGCGCGGGTTGCCAAAAAGATTGAGCCATTTGACGAAGCTGTTGCACAATATCGCAAGATGCTGGGGACGTAACCCTGACAGCCCTTCAAAATGCCGGATAGCTTTTTCGAATTTATCCCGGCAGGCGGGATTGCAGAAGCCTACCACCCGGCCCTTATAAAAGGTCAGAGAGTCCTCCGATTGAACGCAAGGGGCTCTAGCGAGGAAATTAAACAGATATTCCTTCCTTCAAACAAGTTTTACTTGAGTCAGTTTCTGCCGCCCCTATGATCCACTAGGTATTTGAAACAGGGGGAGGCGGCAATGGATTATTTTTGGCATTGGACACGGGTTACGGCTGTGTTGATGGTATGTGGTCTTCTGGTGGCCTGTCAGCAGGAAGAAGCGGCGTCGGAAGATCAGGCCATAAATCAGGTCGCAAAGCCGGACGGCAAACCGGAATCTCCCCCCGAGCCGGAGGTGGCAATTTCGGAAGAGTATAAAGCAGAGATTGCCGCTCTTAAGACCAATACAGATATCGAGCGGGCTTTGGCGCTGATTGAAGAGGGGGTTCCTGCCGCCCGGGAAAGATTGATCACATTGACCGAAATTCCCGCTCCGCCCTTTGGCGAGGAGGCGAGGGGACGGAAAATTGCGGAAATGATGACGGAGATTGGCCTGACGGATGTTCATATTGACGAAGCCGGTAATGTGATCGCTCGCTATGCGGGCCGGTCGGGTGAGAAGGTGGTGGCACTCGCCGCCCATATGGACACGGTTTTTCCCGCCGGTACAGATGTCACGGTAAAAATTGAGGAAAACAAGCTTGTCGCCCCCGGCATCGGTGATAATACGCGCGGTGTGATTTCCCTGCTGGAAATTGCGCGGGCTATCGTTGCCGCCGGTATCCAGACCAAGGCCGGCCTGTTGTTTGTTGCCAATGTGGGCGAAGAAGGTCTGGGCGACCTCAGGGGCGTCAAGCATCTGTTCCGCGAGGGCGGGCCGCAGATCGACGCCTTCATCGCCATTGACGGCGGTGAAAACAACCGGATCGTTTATGGCGCCGTCGGCTCCCATCGTTACCGCGTGACCTATAAGGGGCCCGGCGGGCATTCCTGGGGTGCGTTCGGCCTTGCCAATCCGCACCATGCGCTGGGCCGCGCCATCAATCAGTTTATGCAGGATGCGCCGGCTGTGAGCTGGGTCGGGGAAAAAACCAGCTTCAATATCGGCCGCATTGGCGGCGGGACATCGGTCAATTCCATTCCGTTCGAATCCTGGATGGAAGTGGATATGCGCTCCGGCAATCAGGAAAAAATTGATGCCATGGATGCGGTCTTTCAGGCGGCGGTGCAAAAGGGACTTGCGGAGGAAAACGCCAGCCGCCTGCATGGTCCCGAACTGACCGTAGAGATAGAGCCGGTCGGCAAGCGCCCAGCCGGTGTCGGAGACCCTGGGTCCCCTTTGGTTCAGCGCATCCTGGCTGTTGCTGACTCTTTCGGTATTGAGCCGGAACTGGCCCGGTCTTCGACGGATGCCAATATCCCCATTTCGCTGGGCATTCCGGCCATCACCATCAGCCGCGGCGGGCAAAGCGGCGGGGCGCATTCACTTCAGGAATACTGGACGGACACCGACAGTCACATCGGCCCCGGCATGGGGCTTTTGGTAATGCTCGCCAGTGCCGGAGTGGTTCAGTAGGGTCGTCGCTGATACGGGGCGTCTGGCCGCATTGTTATTTCCAAATGGCGCTCCGTCATTTACCCTGCCGTCTTCCATCACAAGGAGGACAGGGACCATGTTGAAACCAATGGCGAGTGTTATGGCGGCCATGATTATGATGGCGTTTCCGGCGCTGGCGCAGAAAGCCGATGATTCTGACCAGATCAAGGCCGCCGTCATGGATTATTTCGAGGGACAGGGTGAGGCCAGCCGCGAACGGCTAGACCGCGCGTTCGAGACCAATGTGGCGGATATGCTGACCATTGCGAAGAATGACAATGGGGAAGACTATATCCGTGAATGGGACATGGCGGACGTCGTCGTCCGCTGGTCGGAAGGTGAACCGGTAACGGAACCCCGCGTCGGCAGGATCATGAATATGCAGATCATTGACGGACGGCTGGCCTCGGTGACGTTCGATTCCAACGGCATGTTTTACGATCTCCTGACTCTGGCCAAGGTGAACGGCCAGTGGAAGATCATCAATAAAGCCTTTATCCGTCAATAACCGTGCATATCATTTACCCGGCGCCGTTATGCGGCGGACGGGAGCTATTGCGTTGCATCGTCCAAGGCGGCGAGCCAGATGGTCGTGATAAGATTGCAGGTAACGATCAAGGCGAGGCCCTGAGCATACTCATTCACGATAAATCCGCCCTGATGCAGGGACCATAATGTCAATCCGACAGCCAGGGAAAGCACCAGACCGAGAAAGTGTGGAGCAACCCCTTTGATGCGATTCATAATGGTTTCGATGACATTGGCGCCAATGGCGGCGGCGCCGCCGGGACGGCGATTAACCAGCACGACAAAAAGCGTGACCAGAATCCAGGTTGGTTTCCAGTCCCCGCGCGGCACATTCTGAAGATAGTCCCAACTATAGCCGGTCCAATACCAAGCGTAAGCAAAGATACCGACGACAACCCAACTGATCAGTGATTTTACCATATTCCCCTCCATATTCCCCCGTTTCAGATAGGGAGAGGGTATTGAATTCTTGGGAAAAATGCAAATCAGGGGCCGTGAGCTTATGCCGCTTCGGCATCCTCGATCAGGAATAGATCCAGTTTTCCGAAGGCTGCGCTCCAGCCGCCCGCGACGATTTCGCTCAGTTCATCGGGCAGGCCGCTATGGGTCAGCCGGACCTCTGTCTGATCGCCAAGGCTGCTGAATTCCACGGTAACAGACATACCCGGGCCGGGTTCGGGGCCATTGACTGTATAGGCCAGCTTAGCGGGAGGATCAAAGGCAGTGATTAGGCCGTCAGACGGAAAGTCGCCGCCATCCTTTATGGTCATCAGGTGAAAATATTTGCCGCCAACCCTGGGTTCGATCTGTGATTTAACCTTGGTGGTATCGGCGCACCCCCACCAGAGCTCGACTTTGCTGGTTTCAATCCAGGCGTCAAAGACATCTTCCCGCGGGGCATCGAATATGCGGGTGACAGTCAAAGTGCCCTTTTCATAATGGGTTTTTGTTGACATTTTATTCTCCCTTTCGCTTTTTTAGAAAATCATCCACAGCATCAAATTGCTGTTTCCAGAATTGTGAATAATAGGCGATCCAGTTTTGCGCGCGTTCCACGGCGGCTGGATTGACCCCGATATAATGGTCCCGTCCCTCCCGTCTGCGATGGATCAGCCCGGCGCGCTCCAGCACCCTTAAATGTTTGGATGCAGCGGGTTGAGAAATGTCATAAGGAGCGGCGAGGGCGCTGATATTGGCCTCACCCAATGCGAGTTGGGCCAACATTCCCCGCCGAGTTGCATCCGACAGCGCGCCAAAAATCTGATCCAGTTGTGATTCATTCATAACCATATGGTTATCTATTTTTCGCAAATCTGTCAAGCCCTGAAGATATCGCTAAAATTGCGGCTATTTTCAGCGTCCCGTTAAGATTTGCGGCGTAAAATAGCTAAAAACAATATCAGGCATACGAGATGGCACTGGACAGCAAAGAAGAAGCCGCGCTGATCGCAGAGATGCGCGGTGAGGCCTTTGATGCCGCGGAAGACAGAATCCGCGATCTTCGTACGTGCCTTGCCCGCTTCTGCAAGGGAGATATGGCGCCCGTAGCAGCGCTTGACCAGATACGGCAACTCACTCACAGCCTGAAAGGCATCGGTGCGTCCTTCGATCTGCCTGTTCTTGCCGAAGTCGCCCACCGCTTCGAGGATTTTATGGCTGGAGAAGAGACGCTTAGGCCCAAAATGGTAGACTCCATCCAAATTTATACCGACCGGATGGAAGAGGCGGTGGAGGAATATGGCGATGCCCGTCCGGAAGCCGCCGGAGATCTGATTGAAAAACTGCCGGTTTAAGCGATACGGCGCCCGAAAGGATCAAATAGTCGCGGTTCCTGGCGCTACTTTCTTTGCTTGCCCTTATATTTTCGTTGTTTGATTTTTTTCCCGCCGTGCTTTTTGGTTCTGGCGGTTGTCTTCATCCTGTCCAGCAATTCCAACTCCAGACCGCCCGAAGTGGGACGGGTGTCTGAGAGGCGGACTTCAATAGGGTCACCGAGCTGGAACCGGCGTTTTGTGGAACGGCCGATCAGGGTATGATGGGTCTGGTCGTAAATGTAGAAATCATCGGTGAGGCGCGCCATCGGAATCAGGCCATCGCCGCCCCAGGGTTCCAGGGTGACGAACAGGCCGAATTTGGTGACGCCGGAAATACGGCCCTTGAAAGTTTCGCCGACGCGGTTTGACAGAAAGGCCGCAACATAGCGGTCCTTGGAGTCCCGTTCCGCCACCATAGCCCGGCGTTCGGTTGTGGAAATCAATGCGCCCAATTCCTCCAGTTCCGAGGCTTCGTCATCGCGCAGGCCATCCTCGCCAAGGCCATAGGCCCGGATCAGCCCGCGATGGATTAGCACATCCGCATAGCGCCGGATCGGCGAAGTGAAATGGGCGTATTTCGGCAGGGCGAGGCCGAAATGGCCGGCATTGGCGGGGCTGTAATAGGCCTGGGTCTGGCTGCGCAGCACCACGTCATTGACCAGTAACTGATGCGGTGCGCCCACTACTTTGCGGAGGATCTGATTGAAGGCGCGGGGTTTCAGAACCTGTCCTTTGGCCAGAGAAAGATTGAGGGATTTCAGAAAATCCCGCAATTCTTCCAGCTTTTCCAGCCCCGGTTCCTCATGCACCCGGTACATGCAGGGGGTCCTGCGTGCTTCCAGCGCCTCGGCGGCGGCCACATTGGCCTGGATCATGAATTCCTCGACCAGTTTGTGGGCGTCGAGCCGCTCCTGTATGGTGATGTCCGTCACATTACCCTGATCATCCAGAATGATTTTCCGCTCCGGCAGCTCGAGATCAAGCGGCTCCCGCTTCGTTCGGGCAATCCTGATGGCCTCATAAGCCCCGTAGAGCGGACGAATGACCGTATCGATCAGCGCGCCTTCACCTTTGTCAAACGCGGCCTGAACGTCGCGATAAGCCATATTGGCGGCGGAACGCATCAGCGCCCGGCAAAAGCGGTGCCTCTTCTTGTTGCCTTCCACATCGAACCACATGTGAACGGCCAGGGCGGCGCGGTCTACGCCCGGCTTCAGGGAACAGAGATCGGCGGACAGCGCTTCCGGCAGCATCGGCACCACCCGGTCCGGGAAATAACAGCTATTGCCGCGTATTCTGGCGTCTTTATCAAGCGCGCTGGCATGGCGCACATAATGGGCGACATCGGCAATGGCGACAATCACATGCCAGCCGCCGGGATTTTTCGGGTCGGGATCGGGTTCGGCAAAGATGGCGTCGTCATGGTCGCGGGCATCGGGCGGATCGATGGTGATCAGCGGAATATCCCGCAGGTCTTCCCGCTTGCCGAGCGTCACGGGTTTGGCCGCTTCCGCTTCACGGACGGCGCCGGCGGAAAAATCATGAGGAATGCCGTGGGCATGGATGGCGATCAGGCTGACCGATTTAGGCGCGGACATATCGCCGATAATTTCCTTGAGCTTCACCCGCCGAAGCCCCATCGGCCGGTTTGCCCGCCGCCGGTCAAGCACTTCCGCCAGCACCAGATCGCCGTCTTTGGGTTTTTCTCTGCCGCCGCCGGTGATCAGGAATTCTTCCCGCACTTTCTTGTCCACCGGAATGAGCCGGTCCTGTTCGCCGGAGGAGCGGAAAATACCCAGAATCGTGAGGTTTGCCGACTGCAATACCCGGATGATGCGACCGGAATAGGATGTGTCGGAAATATATTCGAGCCTGGCCAGCACCCGGTCGCCGCGGCCCGGCGCCGGGCCGCCTTTGCGGTTTTTTTGCGGCAGAATGTGGATTTTCGGCGGGGCGTCCTCATGTTCCCAGGAAACCGGGGCTGCAATCAGATCACCATGCCGGTCAATTCCGGTGATCTCGATCACCGCGATATTGGGCAGCCGGCCGGGCTTATGCATGGCTTTTTTATAGCCTTTTTCCAGCAGGCCTTCGTCGCGCATTTCCCGCAATATCTTTTTCAGTTCGATCCGGTCCTGACTGCGAATCTGGAAGGCGCGCCCGATTTCGCGCTTGCCGACTTTGCCGTCGGTCTGATTGACGAAATCAAGAATCTGCTGCTTGCTGGGCAGCGCGGAACGTGTTGGTTTTTTAGCCATGATATTCTAGGCTTTGCTTTTGACGGGCGCTTTTTTCCGCTTGGGCTTGGCTTTAGCCTTAGGTTTGGCTTTGCCTTTGACACCCATCTTTTCCGCCCGGGCCTTGAGCAACTCGATGGCCTGTTCCATGGTGAGCGCTTCGGGAGCAGACCCTTTCGGGATGGTCGCATTGATCTTGCCGTGCTTCACATACGGGCCATAGCGGCCATCCATGACACGGACCGGCCCACCGCCATCGGGATGCTCACCCAGTTCCTTTAAGGCTGTTGAAGTGGCGCGGCCCTTCCTGTTGGCGGCTTCGGCAATCACCGTGACGGCCCGATTGATGCCGATCTCGAAGACATCATTTGTTCCCGGCAGATTGGCGTATTTGCCGTCATGGGCCAGATAGGGGCCATAGCGGCCAATGGACGCGGTAATCGGTTTACCGCTTTCCGGGTGATTGCCGATGGTTCGCGGCAGAGACAGAAGCTTAAGCGCCATCGCGATATCGAGCGTATCCGGCAGCACATCTTTCGGGAGAGAGGCCCGTTTCGGCTTTTCGCCCTTTACCGCTTCGCCAAGCTGGATATAGGGGCCAAACCGCCCATCGCACAATAGCACGGGCAGCCCGGTTTCCGGGTCCTCGCCAAGTGGTTCAGGGCCGGCGGATTGCGCCTCGCCGCTTTCGCCATTATCGGACAGCGGGCGGGTAAATTTGCAGTCCGGATAATTGTTACAGCCGATAAAACCGCCATACCGGCTGGTTTTCAGACCCAGCCTGCCATCCCCGCAGCCCGGACATTTGCGCGGGTCGCCTTCGCCGTCTTTCTGCTTGAAAATATAAGGCGCAAGATAATCGCTAAGACTGTCCAACACCTCCGATGTCCGGACATTCAGCACTTCTTCGGTCTTGGGTTTGAACTCGGCCCAGAAATTGGTCAGCACCTGCTGCCAGTCCGCACTGCCGGCGGAGATTTTATCAAGCTGGTCTTCCAGGTTGGCGGTGAAGTCATATTCCACATACCGCAGGAAGAAATTTTCCAGAAAGGCGGTGACAACCCGGCCCTTGTCCTCGGGAATAAAGCGTTTCTTTTCCATCCGCACATAATTACGGTCGCGCAGCACGGTCAGGACGGAAGCATAGGTGGAGGGGCGACCGATGCCCAGTTCCTCCATTTTCTTCACCAGAGTCGCTTCCGAGTACCGGGGCGGCGGTTCGGTAAAATGCTGGGAAGGGGTGACGCCTTTGGTAGCCAGGGCATCGGCCTGGATGATCAGCGGCAGTTTTCGGCTATCCTCATCATCGGCGTTGTCATCCCGGCCTTCCTGATAAAGGGTCAGAAAACCGTCGAATTTTGTCACGGAACCACTGGCCCGCAACTGGACGGCATTATCGGGCGAGGTGATATCGACGATGGTGCGCTCGATAACGGCGCTTTCCATCTGGCTCGCCACCGTCCGTTTCCAGATCAGATCATATAGCTTAAGATCATCGCCGCTGAGCGCTTTGCGCATCGCATCGGGGTGACGGGAAACATCCGTCGGGCGGATCGCCTCATGGGCTTCCTGGGCATTCTTGGCCTTTGATTTATACATCCGGGGCGATCCGGGAACATAGGATTTGCCGTAGCGGTTTTCGATCAGCGAGCGGCTTGCCTGAATGGCTTCCTGCGCAATGCTTACGCCATCGGTCCGCATATAGGTGATCAGGCCGGTGGTCTCGCCATTCACGTTCTTGCCTTCATAGAGGCCCTGGGCGACGCGCATGGTGTGGCTGGCGGAAAAGCCAAGCTTGCGGGAGGCTTCCTGCTGCAAAGTCGAGGTGGTGAAGGGCGGATAGGGATTGCGTCGGGTCGGTTTGCTCTCGATCTTGATGACGGATAAATCCCGCTCTTCAATCGTCTTGGCCGCCTTTTCGGCATCGGCCTTGTTATTCAGGTCGAACTTGCCGAGCTTCTTGCCGTCAAGCCCGGTGAGGCGGGCGGTAAAGGCCTCCCCGGCCGGGGTTTTCAGATCGGCTTCGACGGTCCAGTATTCCTGCGGGAGGAACTGATCGATTTCCAGCTCCCGGTCGCAGACCAGCCGCAGCGCCACCGATTGCACCCGGCCGGCAGAGCGCGCGCCCGGCAGGCGGCGCCATAAAACCGGCGACAGGGTGAAACCGACCAGATAATCCAGCGCCCGGCGCGCCAGATAGGCATTGACCAGTTCCTGATCGATTTCGCGCGGGTTGGCCATGGCCTTCTGAATGGCGGATTTGGTGATTTCGTTAAAAACGACCCGTTTGACGGTTTTATCCTTCAGCGCCTTTTTCTTGGCCAGGATATCCATGACATGCCAGGAAATGGCTTCCCCTTCGCGGTCGGGGTCAGTGGCGAGATACAGCGCATCAGCGCCTTTGACGGCGTTGGCGATATCTTTCAGCCGCTTCTGACTGTCGCGGTCGACTTCCCATTTCATCGCAAAGCCATTGTCCGGATCGACAGAACCATCCTTTGACGGCAGATCGCGAACATGACCAAAGCTTGCCAGAACATGGTAGTCCGGACCCAGATATTTGTTGATGGTTTTCGCCTTGGCGGGCGATTCGACAATCACAATATTCATAAAAATGGCCAATTCGCAAAGTAAGCAGGACAACTCACTTAGAGGGGATGGCCGCGGATTTCAACGTTCAAAGTCATTATCGGCATCAGAAAGCGCGATTTTGTTGCCCGGATGCCGCACAGCAAGCCCGGCCAGCTCCAGTTCCAGCAGGACGGTCAGGATGCGCCCGGCGCTCTCCCCGGTCAGCCGCACCAACTCATCAATAGGCACCGGTGTGGGGCTGAGTTTTTCAAGGATGCCGTCACGCAGCGCCGGGGTGACGCCTTCTTCTCCAGATTCTGCAACAAACATGTCGAACAGATTATAGGCGGGATCGGAAAAGGGTCTGCCCCGCATCGCATTGATGACTTTCAGGACATCGTTTTTGTCTTCTACCAGGGTTGCGCCGTCCCGGATCAGGCTGTTGGGGCCCTTGCAGCGGGGATCAAGCGGGGAGCCGGGGACGGCGAAAACTTCCCGCCCCTGTTCCCCCGCCAGCCGGGCGGAAATCAGCGACCCGGAACGCTGCGCCGCCTCCACCACAAGCACGCCCAGAGACAGGCCGGAGATAATCCGGTTGCGGCGCGGAAAATGCCGGGCCTGAGGCTGAGTTCCCAGTAGAACTTCTGATATCAGCAGTCCACGCTCGGTGATTTCCTCATATAGCGCCTGATTTTCTTTCGGATAAACCACGTCGACGCCGCCACCCAAAACGGCGATTGTGCCGGTCATAAGTGCGCCCTGATGAGCCGCCGCATCAATGCCGCGCGCCATGCCGGATGCAATTATCAGGTCTTCCTGCCCCAGTTCCGCGGCGATGGTGCGGGCGAAGCGGAGCCCTGCCGCGCTGGCATTGCGGGCGCCGACAATGCCGAAAGCCGGTTTTTGAAGCAGATGCAGGTGTCCCTTGACGATCAGCACAGGCGGGGCGTCTTCGATGGCCGCCAACGGCTCCGGATAGCCCGTATCGCCGAGAATAATGAATTTGGCGCCGAAGGTTCTGGCGGCGTCTATTTCCGCCATGGCGCTGGCTTTGGGATAGATTTTGATGGTTCGTTTGCCGCCGCGTTTCGCCAGTTCGGGCAAGGCATCAAGCGCCGCTTCGCCGGATTGATAACGGGCGATCAGGTGTCGAAAGGTGATGGGTCCGACATGATCACTGCGCGACAGGCGCAGGCGCGCCAGACGTTCCTGCTCAGATAATATTTTCGGTGCATCCCCCTGCATGATGGAAATGTGGCACAGTTATAAAAAATGTCAACCGGTAGTTGTGTTTTCCGTTTCCGGCTTTTTGTCGCCGATTTTGGGTTCGGTTCCCGCCGCAAGCCGCCGGATATTTGCCGCGTGTCTCAGGAAAATCAGCGCCGCCATGATCATGGCCAAAATCATGACGTCAGCCGGGGCCATAAAATAGGCGTAGATGGGTGATAATGCCGCTGCAACCAGCGCTGCGAGTGAGGAAATACGGAGCAGGAATGCGCTCAACAGCCAGGTGCCGCTGCAGGCGAGGCCAACCGGCCAGGCGGCAGCCAGCAGTATACCGAGGAACGTGGCGACGCCCTTGCCACCCATAAACTTTAGCCAGACGGGATAAAGATGACCAAGAAAGGCCGCGCCGCCGGCCATGACGGCGGCCTCCGGTGCAATGGTCTGCGCAAGAAGGACGGCCGCCACCCCCTTGCCGATATCAAGAAACAGGGTTGTTGCTGCAAGAGCCTTATTTCCGGTCCTCAGCACATTGGTTGCGCCGATATTGCCGGAACCAATTGAGCGGACGTCCCCCAGACCTGCCACCCGGGTCAGCACCAGACCAAATGGAATTGAGCCGATCAGATACCCGATAAGAATCATCGCCAGGCCGGGCAGGTCGAACATTTCAATCATTCCTCATATACACTGTCTGGCCGGCTGCAACCGTCCGCCAGACCCTACCCTGCACCGGACGGCCATCGAAAGGGGAGTTTTTGGTGGGGCTTTCAAACGCCTCTACGTCGATGCGCCACGGTTTGTCGAGATCGAATATCACCAGATCGGCGGGTGCGCCTGCGGCCAGTCTGCCGCTTTCCAGCCCGAGAATTTCCGCCGGGCGGGCTGTTATGCATTTTATCACCGACAGTAAATCCATGCCGCCATTATGATAAAGTTCGAGCGCCAGCGGAAGCATGGTTTCATATCCCACCATGCCGGGTGCCGCCTGGGCAAAGGGCAAGCGCTTTTCTTCCTCGTCCCTTGGGTCATGAGCGGAGCAGATGACATCAATGGTCCCGTCCGTCAGGCCGTTGACCACCGCTTGCCGGTCTGCTTCATCCCGCAGCGGCGGGGAGGCTTTCGCAAAAGTCCGGTAATCACCGATCGCATTTTCATTCAGGGAAAAATAATGCGCAGCCGTGCCGCACGTCATGGCGAGGCGGTTCTCTTTGGCCATCCGCATGGCGGCGATTGCGTCGGCGCTCGTTATTTGCGCCGCATGATAACGCCCGCCCGTGAGTTTTACCAGCCAGGCATCCCGCTCCAGCATCATCACTTCCGCCTCGGTTGGGATTGCCTTCAGGCCGAGCCGCGTTGCAAGCTCGCCTTCACCGGCCACGCCGTCCCTGGCAAGCGACGGTTCTTCCACATGCTGCATAATCAGGGCATCAAAGGCCCGGGCATATTCCAGAAGCCGGCGCATCACTGTGGCATCGGCGACGGCTTGGCGTCCGTCGGTGAACAGGACGGCCCCGGCTTCGCTCATCAGTCCGATTTCCGCGATCTGAACCCCTGCAAGCCCCTGTGTGGCCGCGCCCGCGGGCAGGATCGTGATGGGACGGTGTTTAAGCCGGTGTTCGACCATGGCGGCATTGTCGGTGACCGGGGACTGATCGGGCGCCAGCACGGCCGTGGTGATGCCGCCGGCCGCCGCCGATTTAACATCGGGAGAAAAACTCAGCATATCGATCAGGCCGGGGGCCAGCACCCGGCCGCCACAATCAACAATTGCGCCGTCTTTGACCGGTGCGGTATCCGCGCCCAATTCCCTGATCAGACCGTTTTCGGTCACCAGGGTTCCCGATTCATCCAATCCGCTGGCGGGGTCCAGAAGCCGGGCATTGATATAGGCTGTCGCGGTCATGCCGTGCTCCCCTGCAAATGCCGGGTCAGGATATCGAGACAGGCCATGCGGACGGCAACGCCATTCCCCACCTGTTCCTGAATGGCGGAACGGTCAAGGTCATCGGCGACGCTGGTGGCGATTTCCACCCCCCGGTTCATCGGGCCGGGATGCATGATCAGCACATCGGGTTTTGCGACTGTCAGCTTTTCCGGCGTCAGGCCGAAAAAATGGTAATATTCCTTGGTGGAAGGCACGAAAGCGCCCTGCATGCGCTCATTCTGAAGACGCAGCATCATGACCACATCCGCATCTTTCAGACCATCCTGCATATGCCAGAAGACTTCCACGCCCATCCGGTCAATGTCACGCGGCAGCAAAGTCGGCGGCGCAACCACACGGACGCGCGCCCCCAGGGCAGACAAGAGCCTGATGTTGGACCGGCCAACCCGGCTGTGGGAAATATCTCCGCAGATTGCCACGATCTGGCCATGCAGCCGGCCTCTGCGGCGAATAATAGTGAGGGCGTCCAGCAGCGCCTGGGTCGGGTGTTCATGCTGCCCGTCCCCGGCATTGATCACGGCGCAATCGACCTTTTCCGACAACAGCTTCACCGCCCCGGCATCACCATGGCGGACCACCAGAATATCGGGCCGCATGGCATTCAGCGTCATGGCGGTATCAAAAATGGTTTCGCCCTTTTTGATGGACGAGGAACTGGTTGCGAGATTGACCACATCCGCGCCCAGCCTTTTACCGGCAATCTCAAAGGACATTTGGGTGCGGGTGGAGTTTTCAAAGAACAGATTAATCTGGGTCAGACCCCGTAGTCTTGCATTGCCCTTCTCGCCATCCGCATACGCCATGGCGCGGTCCAGCACATACTGAATTTCGCTGGGGTCAAGGCCTTCTATGCCGAGAATATGCCGATAGGGAAAGGCCTCACCTGAAGGCGGAGAAATCCGCGCACGTGGGTAACCGGACGTCTGTTTTGATTCTTTTGTCATTAAAGTCAGGCTTATAAGCCGGGTTGAATGTTGCTGCAAGCATCAAATGACCGTCATAATTTCGTCGTAAGATAACCATATTGCCTGTCTGATGCTAAGTTGCTAATTTACGATTTGTGGTGGTGCAAATGTGGGGGGGGAACTATGATGTCTATCCTGCGATTCTTCATTATGTGCTGTTTTGTTGCCGCCGCGACAGCCGTTTCTGCTTCACCGGAGGTTGGAGACGTGCCACCGGATTATCTGGGCAGAGATGAAAATGGCGAAAAAATCTACCTGAGTGAGCATAAAGGCAAAGTTGTTATTGTTACCTTTTGGGCGACATGGTGCCCACCCTGTTTGAAAGAATTACCAGTTCTTGAAGGCATACAGCGTCAGGCCGGTCATGATCATGTGAAGGTGATCGCGGTTAATTATCGGCAGGGGCGGTCGGCTTATCGGCAGATCATCAAAAAGACGGAAGATTTTGAAATCACAATTGCCTATGACCCCCGCGACCGGGCCAGCAACAAGTACAAAATCAAAGCCCTGCCCAACATGTTTATAATTGACCGGCAAGGAAAAATTGCGGCTCACCATGTCGGCTATAGTGAAAATTCCATTGAGGGGCTGGTTGCTGAAATTAATAGGCTTCTGATGGAGGGGCAGAGCTAGTCTGCTTTAATTTTGCGGGCAGATTTCGGGATCGGCGCTGGCTTTTTCGAAATAGGCGATCAGGTCTTCGCGGTCCTCTAGTTTGGGGACCTTGAGAAACATCTGGGTGCCGGGCACCATTTTGCGGGGAGCGGCGAGAAATTCTGAAAGAACTTCCTTGGTCCAGACAATATCCGCCTGTTTCATGGCGTCAGTGTAGCGGGTGAAACCTTCCACACTTCCGGCCTTGCGGCCAATGATGCTGCAATGCTTGGGGCCGGTCCGGTTGCGCTCCAGTGAATGACAGGCAAT
The DNA here is from genome assembly GCA_021774625.1 of Alphaproteobacteria bacterium. Taxonomy (GTDB): domain Bacteria; phylum Pseudomonadota; class Alphaproteobacteria; order Sphingomonadales; family JAKSBY01; genus JAJFIV01. Next base: position 17,578 of record JAJFIV010000006.1, read on the forward strand.
GCAACGGTTATACACCTTCTCACCACGCACAGCATCACCTTCGGCTCCGGCATCACCAGTTATACCGGCGGTTAAAAAAGCAGCCAGAAAAACGATTTTTTTTTGCATGAATGATTACGTATTCCGGAAGAGTGGGGACCACCGGCAGGCAAGAAAGGAAGAGTACCTGCCAGTGGGGAGTCAGTGCGTTTTTACTCGACAAACGCGCCAGGAACGGGATTCTCGCCCAGGGCATAGCGGAGAACAGCCCAGTGCATGGCCTCGTCACCAAGAATGCTGGCGGCCGCCTTGGCCAGGTCCCGGTTCTCGAACAAGGGTACGGCGCCGAGATAAGCGCTGACCGCGCCCTTTTCCAGCCCTGCGGCAAAACGAAGAACATCATTCTGATTTTTCAACTGGTCGACGGGAAACTCGTATTTGGCCATAGGTTCGACTGCATTGCCGCCCAACTGGCCGACGGTGGTGGCCAGAAGGTCGGCATGTTCTTTGTGATGACCCTGGAACTGTACTGCGAGATTTAGCGCGTCACCGGATAAAAGACCGCTTTCCGCCCCCACCTGATAGGCGGCAATCGCTTCCTGTTCTGCGCCCAAGGCAGAATTCAGGATGGCAATGTCGTCGCTGGTTGCCGCTTCAGCCCGGCCGGCATTCAGTAAACGGCTTTCACCGGCCAGCAGGGCGACGGCGGTGGCCGATAATGTCAGTTTGCCGGTATTGCCGATAAAACTCCGGCGTGACAGAAGTGAGGGGGCTTTTCTCATATTTTTTCTCCATATGATCCAGATTGAATCTGCGTATTTTCGAACAGCAGAGACGGCGCAAGCAACCGGCTGCTCTTACTTAAAATTACTCGGACACTCTGGATATGGATGCAGGGAGAAAAATTATTGTGTGAAAAAGAGAAGCAGGACGAGCAGGGCCAGGGAAAGCCCGCCAAGCAGAAAAGCGGCGATGCGCCATCTTTGAATCCGGTCAGGCGCTGCGGCGTTGCCGGACGGCTGGATGGCCTGTTGAATTTTTTGCCACGCATCCCCCGGAGGCTCAATGTCGGGCAGCGCGTCAGTCAGGCGGCTTAGATCCCGTTCCCAGTCATCGGCATATTTGCAGAGCACGGCATTTTCAGCCCGGTTTTTTTCGAATTCCTTGCGGGCGTCTTCCTCAAGCGTGCCGAGAACATACTCGCCCGTCAGAATTTGCATGTCTTCCCGATCAGTCTTTGTCATTCCGTTTCACCATTCAGGCAGTGTCTCAGCCCGATCAAGCCACGCCGGATCCAGCTCTTGACCGTACCAATGGGGGCATCCAGTCTGGCGGCAATTTCCGGATGGGTGAAACCGTAGAGATAGGCCAGCACAATGCTCTTCTGCTGATTTTTATCGAGGCCCTGCAGGCAGCCAAAGACATCCCGGCTTTCAATGCTTAAAAGCAACTGCTGGAACGGATCGGGGCTTTGGGCCATCATATTCTGCAGATCATAGGGATTATCCGGCAGTTTCCTGCCACCCATCCGCGCCTTTCTGAGCGCCGTATTGCGGGCAATGGTCACCAGCCAACCCATCACATGGCCCTTTTTTGCATCATACTTGTGAATATATTTCCAGATGCGCAAATATGTCTCCTGCAAGGCTTCGTCGGCGGCAGCGGGTTCTCTTATTATACTCAGGCAGATCGAATATAGTTTACTGCTGGTCAGTTCATATAACCGGGCAAAGGCATTCTGGTCGCCTTTTGCAATATCAAACGCCAGGCTGCGCAGAAGATCTGCTCCTTCACGCAACGGGAGGGATGTATCTGTAATCGGTTTATTCATGCCTTCTGTCCTGCACAGGCAAAGTCCTAACCCATATTGCTGTTTTGTGCAAAACGATCCAGCGCCCCCTGCAGAATATAGGACGCGGCAAGCTTATCCACCAGCTCCGCCCGGCGGGCGCGGGAGGCGTCCGCTTCCAGCAAAGCGCGGGTCACGGCGGCGGTGGACAGCCGTTCATCCCAGAAGGCCATTGGCAGGCCGGTATGGGCTTCGAGATTCCTGGCGAATTGCCGGGTGGACTGACAGCGCGGCCCCTCGCTGCCATCCATATTGACCGGCAGACCGATGATCAGACCGCCGACCCCCTGTTCCTGGCAGATGGCGACCAGTTCCCCGGCATCCTTGGTAAATTTACTGCGCCTGATGGTTTTGAACGGGGAACCGACGGTGCGGGTAAAATCCGAAAGCGCCAGCCCGATGGTTTTGCTGCCAACATCCAGGCCTAAAAGCCGGTCTCTTTTGCCCAGAAGCTTCTGTAAGTCCTCAATCTCGACAATCATCGGGCAAAGGCCTCAATCCGCCGGGCGGCATTCTCCCGGACATTCATGTAAAACAGATGATAGTCATACAGATGATAATTCAGGCCCGGCCAGATATCGCGCTGAAAATCCGGATGCAGCGGCGGCGTGATGTACAGAATGCCGTCTTCGCCGCAGCGGGCATCGGTCAGGTTCGCCGCCGGATCAGGCAGCGGGCCTTTGCCGATGCTTTTCCCGATTGCTCCGATATTAAGGGCCGCCTCCGCTGTCATCGTATCCGCTTGCCAGCTTAAGGGATTGGTGCAGACGATCCGCCCGCCGGGGGCTTTTTCCAGCAGGCCCGACGGATCGCCGCCTTTGCCGAAAGTGGACCAGGACAGAATGCAGCCGGTTTGATCGGGATTATCACAGACCGGAACCTGCCCGTCATCAGGAACGGGCCAGCCCACAAGATAGGCGGCGACCAGCCTGCTTTCCGCGGGCCGGCCCAGAATATGTTCTTTCAACAGCCGCAATCCATGTTTTGCGCCCTGGCTGTGGCTCGCAATTAGGAAGGGGCGGCCCTGGTTTTCCAGCCGAATATAATGATCAAAAGCCCGTTCAATATCGGTATAGGCCAGTTCCAGCGCCTGATCCGCATCTTCGGAGTCTTCCAGAAATGCGCCGAACGCAGCCTGGCGGTAACGGGGGGCATAAAGCCGCCCGGCGGGCGTAAAGATACTGGCTTGATGTTTCAGCGGGTCCTTGTCGAGAAGCAAGGTGGCGTCGCGGTCATCAATGGCGGCGTTCCAGCCGGTCGGGCGCAGAAAAGTTGTCGGATGAATGTAAAAAATATCGGCTTTCCCGTCGCCTTCCCGCGATTTTGCCCAGCTTTCAGGATCGCTATAGTCCGGCGCCGGCGGTATTTTGTATGCATCAAAGGACTCGCCGGGGACAAAGGCGATTTTCAGGGCCTGATCCTGAAAAACATTCAACAGGATCACGATCAGCAGGACAATGCTGATCACGCCCGCTACAATATAGAGAAATATTCGCGCCATCCGTTTAAACCTCGCCGGCCGACAGCCGGGCCATGATAATATCATCCATCATCCGGCCATCTTCATATTTGATGGCGTTCTTTAACCGTCCTTCCTCCCGGAAGCCAAGCTTTTCATACAGCGCCCGCGCCTGCCGGTTGCCGTCGTGAACATGCAGTTCAATGCGCCGGATCACCGGGTGCGTATCGGCCCATTCGATCAGACGGCGCATCAAAAGCCCGCCAACTCCCTTTTGCTGCCAAGCCGGTTCGACAACAATACCGAAGCGAATGGTGTGGCGGACCCGTTTTCGCATATCGCAGCTGACATCCACCATACCGATGAGATGATCGCCGGCGAGCGCGATAATCAGCAATTCCTGTTCGCGGGCAGTCAGATCGCGGATCCAGGCTTTTTGCTGGCGGTTGCTGCGGGAAAATTCCGCGGGCAAGCGGATCAGATAATCGCTGGTCTCCAGTGAATTTTCCATCAGCCGCAGCAAATCCCGCGCATCCGCCACATTTGCGGAGCGAATGGTCACGATAGCGCCCGAATTCAGGCTATGGTCGGATGACGGGATGACGGCCATGCTGTTTGGACTTATAGTGATTTGGGATATATATGGACAGACTTTTTCGGTGCGGGCCGCTGTTCGGACATTTGGGAGGCAAAGATGAAAAAACGGATCATGACGGTTTCGCGGGCGGCGATGTGTTCGTGAAGCGCGCCTTCTATAACTCGCTTGCCGGCGTGACACAGGCCGGGGACCTGACCTCCCTGCTGGGTAACTTTTCGATGGCGCAGGACTATTCCTTCTACCTGCAGAACTCGGCCTCGATCAACGCGCTGCTGGCGGCGGAGCCGGACAGCGCTTTCACCGCGGGCTGGGTGATCACGCTGGCGCGGGCGGTCGAGCTTGGCCTTCTGAAGCGCCACGAGGCGGACTGGTATGGCGGGTTTGAGCATTTCCTCAAATCCGAGGACGCGAGCGCGGCCAATGTGGCCTTCACCTCCTTCAACGGTGAGCGGGTGATGGTGCTGGTTGACCGGTCCGCGAATGACGATGAGCAGCGGAGGGCAGCGGCGTGAGCGGGGTTTCAAATTTCTTAAGCAAAGTCACTTTCGGATTTTTTCTTCTGTTTGCAGCGTCGGCCTGCGGGCAGACGACGGAACAAGATGCGCAATCGGGGCCGGAAGGCAGGATGGTAGCGATTACCGTCACTCATCCCAAATTGGACGATGTGCAGTTTTTGGTGCCAGACGATTATCTCGGCCCGAAATTTCTTAATCTCTCACAGAAAAACCGGCGAGGTGGGAAACACAAGAGTTTTTTGGTGGAATTCTACTATCCGTCCATGGCGCCCAATATACCGGAGAACGGATATCTGGTGGATGAAGAGAGCCTCACCTATGCGTCCGTCAACACAGGGTTATCTAGGGCTACTAGACGATATGCAACCGATGCAAAAACCGGTGAAATCGATGCATCAATGTTTGTTGAAACCGGTGAAACCTTGTGTGATATGCGGGTAGCGCGCAACGATAAAATACCGTTAGCAGAGCGAAAATATTTCCGTAGCGATAAAGACTATGAACGTATGAAGAAAAATGCTGAACGCCATGCCTATTATTATCGCGACGCTGACAACGAAGACAATGATGTCTTTATCGACTGTAATAATCTTAATTGTCGGTATTACATCGAATATCCACTGAACAGCATAGAAGGTGGCTCTTACTATATAAGATTAAACGGCATTCCAAAAGATCGGCTATGCGATTGGCGTAATCTGAAATCGAGAATTCAACAGCTTACAGACAGCTTTATGGTAAAGGGGGACTAAGCCATGAGTGGGATTGACGTCACTAAACTTCAAACGCTGCTTAATGCCGGTGATCGGGGCGGGTTTTATTATGCCTACGCGCAAATGGTCAAAGCTGCGAGTCCAACGACGTTCAATCAGGGGTTACGGTGCCAGGGTTACGGTGCCAGGTTACGGTGCCAGTTTACTGAATACACTAAATATGCAATGGTTATCGCATGGTTCGTCTTCGTCGTCTTGTTGTTCTTGGTTTTGCGCATCATGTGACCCAGCACGGCAATCGGCGTGCGCGGACTTTTTTCAATTAAGGGAGACGCGATACTTAATTATGCGCCTGACATGCGTCAATTAAGTATTGTGCCCCCTCAATCTTTTGTGTCCCCTTAATCCCGCCGCTCGTCCTTCGTCGTGCTGGAACAATTGATTGATTACATGAAATCCAAAGCCGGCGTCTGGTTCGCCATCACCGCGAGGCCGCGAAGTATGTGGCGGACCAGGCCGGAATGGATAAGTAGCTTTTTCCGGGTTAATCCCGGTTGCGAAGCCGTATTCCCGGTGCTAGTGTCCGCGCGCATTTCTGACGTTTGAGGATATTATGTCGGTTGATAAGGATACGGTGCGCCGCATCGCCCATCTTGCCCGTGTGCAGGTCGCAGAAGAGAAGCTGGATGCGCTGGCGGGTGAAATGAACAATATTCTGGATTGGGTCGAGCAGCTGAATGAGCTGGATGTGACCGATGTGGAACCCATGACCAGCGCGGTGGAAACCACGTTGCACTGGCGGGAGGACAAAGTCACCGACGGCAATAAGGCGGAAGATGTGCTCGCCAACGCGCCGGATGCGGAATATGGCTTTTTCTCCGTCCCCAAAGTGATCGAATAGCCCATGACCGACCTCACCAGACTGACCATCGCCGGCGCCCGTGACGGCCTGAAAAAAGGCGATTTTTCCGCCCGGGAACTGACGTCTGCGCATATTGCCGAACTTGAGGCGGCCCGCGCTCTGAACGCCTATATCGTGGAAACACCGGATCAGGCGCTTCGGATGGCGGATAAAGCTGATCAGCGCCTCAAGGAAGGCGATGCGCCTGGCCTTTGCGGCATACCGCTCGCGATCAAGGATCTGTTCTGCACCGAAGGCGTGCTGTCAACGGCGGGCAGTCATATTCTGAATGGTTTCAGGCCGCGCTATGAAAGCACGGTAACCGCCAATCTGTGGCGCGACGGCGCGGTGATGCTGGGCAAGGTGAATATGGATGAATTCGCCATGGGTTCCAGTAACGAGCACAGTCATTACGGTCCGGTGAAAAATCCGTGGCGGGCGAAAGGCTCGGATCAGGATCTGGTGCCGGGCGGATCGTCCGGCGGCTCCGCGGCTTCGGTTGCCGCCCATATCGCCATGGGGGCGACGGGGACCGATACCGGCGGATCAATCCGTCAACCGGCGGCGCTCACCGGCATTGTCGGTATGAAACCGACCTATGGCCGCTGTTCCCGCTGGGGCGTGGTGGCCTTTGCGTCCTCGCTGGATCATCCCGGCCCCTTTGGCCGGACTGTGCGGGATACGGCGATCATGCTGGGCTCTATGGCTGGCTATGATGCGAAGGATTCCACATCCGTCAACCGTCCCGTTCCGGATTATGAAGCAGGTCTCGGCAAGGGGGTCAAGGGCATGAAGATCGGCGTGCCGAAGGAATACCGTACCGACGGCATGCCGGAGGAAATCGACGCGCTGTGGCAGAAAGGCATTGACTGGCTCCGGGATCAGGGGGCGGAGATTGTCGTTGTCTCGCTGCCGCACACCAAATATGCGCTGCCCGCTTATTATATCGTCGCGCCGGCGGAAGCGTCCTCCAATCTTGCCCGTTATGACGGGGTGCGTTATGGCCTTCGGGAAAAAGTCGATGGCGGCGGGCTGGATGATATGTATGAAGCGACCCGCGCCGCCGGTTTCGGCGATGAGGTGAAGCGCCGCATCCTGATCGGCACCTATGTGCTCTCCGCCGGTTATTATGACGCCTATTATCTGAAGGCGCAGAAGGTCCGCACTCTGATTGCCAATGATTTTCATTCGGTGTTTAAAAAGGTCGATGCGTTGTTGACGCCGACCGCGCCCAATGCGGCCTTTCCGCTGGGCGACAAGCTGGATGATCCGCTGGCCATGTATTTCAACGATGTGTTCACGGTTCCGGCTAATCTGGCCGGCGTTCCTGCCATATCGGTTCCAGCCGGTCTGACCGGTGACGGCCTGCCGCTCGGCCTTCAGGTCATCGGCAAGGCCTTTGACGAGGAAACCGTCTTCACCGTCGGCCAGGCCATCGAGGATGCCGCAGACTTCACCGCCAAACCCGAAGCATGGTGGAGGGACTGATAGTGAATACAGATAAAACATACACTGTAAAGGGCGTCACCGGCGATTGGGAAATTGTTGTCGGACTGGAGGTTCATGCGCAGGTGATTTCCAACGCCAAGCTGTTTTCCGGGGCGTCGGCGGCGTTCGGAGCGGAACCCAATGCCAATGTCAGCCTGGTGGATGCGGCGATGCCGGGGATGCTGCCGGTGATCAATGGCGAATGCGTGCGTCAGGCGGTACGGACCGGGCTTGCGCTGGGGGCGCAAATTAACAAATGGTCGCGCTTTGACCGGAAGAATTATTTTTATGCGGATCTGCCCCAGGGCTATCAGATTTCCCAGTTCCAGTTTCCCATTGTCGGCGAGGGGGAAGTTGTCGTCGATCTCGGCGAAGGGCGGACCAAGACGGTTGGCATCGAACGGCTGCATCTGGAGCAGGATGCGGGCAAATCCTTACATGACCAGCACCCCGATGCCACCTATGTAGACCTCAACCGGTCCGGCGTGGCGCTGATGGAAATTGTCTCGAAACCCGATATGCGTTCGCCGGAAGAGGCGGGGGCGTATGTCCGCAAGCTGCGCACCATTCTCCGTTACATTGGCAGTTGCGATGGCAATATGGAGGAAGGCTCGATGCGGGCCGATGTCAATGTCTCGGTCCGGAAGTCCGGCGATCCGCTGGGCACGCGCTGTGAAATCAAGAATGTCAATTCCATGCGCTTTGTCATGCAGGCCATCGAATATGAAGCCCGCCGTCAGGTCGATATCATTGAGGATGGTGGTATGATCAAGCAGGAAACCCGGCTGTTCGATCCGAACAAGGGAGAAACCCGGTCCATGCGGTCGAAGGAAGAAGCGCATGATTACCGCTATTTTCCGGATCCGGATCTGCTGCCGCTGGAATTTGACGATGCTTTTATGACGGATGCCAAAGCCAGCCTGCCGGAACTGCCCGACGCTAAAAAGATCCGTTTTACCGAAAGTCTGGGCCTGTCCGGCTATAACGCCTCCGTTCTGGTGGCGGAAAAGGAAAATGCCGATTATTTTGAGGCGCTGTTGGCTGAAATCGTCAAGGCCACCGGCAAGGGAGAACGGGAGGTGGCCAAACAGGCCGCCAACTGGGTGATTTCCGACCTGTTCGGTCATCTCAATAAATCCGGCGCCGCCATTTCCGACAGCCCGGTATCGCCGGCGGGCGGGGCAGAGCTGCTAAAACTGATCACCGACGGCGTCATCTCCGGCCGTATCGCCAAGGACGTGTTCGAGATAATGTATGAGACCGGCAAAAGCGCCGCCGCCATCGTTGAGGAAAAAGGCCTGCAGCAGGTTTCCGACACCGGCGAGATCGAGGCCCTGATCGATCAGATTATTGCCGGCAATCCCGGGCAGGTGGCCGCTTACCGGGGCGGCAAGGACAAACTGTTCGGCTTTTTCGTCGGCCAGGTGATGAAGGCAACCGGAGGCAAGGCCAACCCGCAGGTGGTGAATAAATTGTTGCGGAAAAAGCTTTGACGCAAACCGGTATCCCATTGCCCCTATTTTTTTAAAACGCGCTCGTATACTGTCGGAAAAATTTACACTTTTTTAACCGGTGAACTGCGCGATTATCGCAAGCCATTGACGATGCTAAGCAATGTTTTTTGGCATGAATTTTGCTACGCTATCAGTGTTGCTGTATCATCGTCTGCATTCAAGGCGGACAGAATTTTGGAAGTAACGGAAATGAAGAAAATATTGAAAGGTTCCGGCTTGGCCATTGCGCTGATGCTTGGCTTTGCCGCCAGTCCGGTCAATGCCATGCCTATACCGGCCTGGGATTTTTCTATTGATAGCGGTTGGGCCAATGCGCTGGATCAGGCAGGCCGCGCGGAAGGCGCTGCCGGCGCAACCTTGTTGACCAGTTCCGGTGGCGGACTGAACAAAATCAGCTGGGGTACCAATCTTGGTAATGGCCAGAGCAGTCTGGCAGTCAACGATAATGTCAGTGGGACTCTCATCACCAACGGCGGCAGCGTGGCGGGTGCGTCGGTCACCCATAATAACGTCGTTATCGGCATCACCAATAATGTTGCCCTGGATACGGTGGATTTGGTTGTGGATATTAATCTGGCGCCTGCAGGTAATGCTCTGGCCCCCTTTGGCATGGTGACGTTCAATATCGACTTTTTTGAATCCCCCAATTCTGGTACCTGCCCTTCCGGGTCAACCAGCGTCTGTGATGATGTGTTTCTGTTGTTAAATCCGGCAGATTTGTCGCAATCTTTTGCCCCGGGTGATGGGTTTATTTACACACTCACTCTGGCGCTCGACACGTCCGGCCTAAGCTTCTTTGAAGTTTTAGGTAACGGTACGCTCCGCTTTCTGACGGAAGAGGGTAATTCCAATACTCTATTTACAAATCTGAGTATCACGGCAATGGAAATCCCGGCGCCGGCCATGCTTGCCCTGTTCGGGCTGGGATTGATTGGTGTTGGCGCACTGCAGCGTAGAAAAGTTTAATAACAAATAAAAAACATGCGAACGGCGGCTTTAGGGCCGCCGTTTTTTTAGCAGCAAACGTCGCTAATATTTATGCGCGCAATTGCCAACAATCCTTTACTTACCCCAACCTTTGTAAGGATTACTGTTCGTTTGCGTAAAAAGTGTCGGAAAACTTTACACTTTTGTGAAGTCATTACACAGAATTTTATTAACATACTGGAATATAACGAAGAAAATATTTGGCACGAATATTGCTACTTCTTGTAGAGAGTATTATAATTGCAACCCACCGGGTTTATCCGGTTGTAAATTTAAGAGGTCATAATGAGACTAAAACAAAATATAGCCGGTGCAGCTGTCGTTCTGGGTTTGGCCTTCGCGGCGGGTTCGGCAAATGCAATGCCGATCCCTCTCTGGAATTACTCCATTGACAGCGGCTGGGCCAATGCGATGGATCAGGCAGGTCGTTCCGAAGGCGATGCCGGTTCCACTCTCCATGGCAGTTCCGCCGGCGGTCTGAATTCAGTTTCCTGGGGCACGAATGTCGGTAACGGTCAGAGCAGTCTTGATATTGACGCGAATGTCTCCGGTATTCTGACGACAAATGGCGCTACCGAACCCGGTGCCGCCCTCACCCATAACAATGTCATCATCGGCATCGGCAATGGTGTTGCGCTCGATAAGATTGATCTGGTCGTTAATATTTCGTTGGCCCCGGCCCCTGGCGTCCCCACGCTTATCGACACGGTGACTTTCAACATTGACTTCTTTGAAACACCAAATAGTGCGCCGTGTGATGCGAATTCCGTCAGCATATGTGATGATCAGTTTCTGCTTCTGAACCCGGAAGATTTAACGGCCCAGTCTTTCATTATCGGGAATTTTAAATATACGCTCTCTCTGGAACTGGATATGAGCGGCCTGACCTTTTTCGAAACGCTTCCTAACGGGACCATCCGTTTCCTGACTGCGGAAGGAAGCAACAATAGTTTGCTGACCAACCTGCGGATCACGGCGATGGAAATTCCCGAGCCCGCGCCTCTGGCTCTGCTGGGTCTTAGTCTGATCGGTCTGGGGGCTGTTCGCCGGCGGCGTAAAGTCTGACCCAAAAAATATGACAAGATATAAAAATGGCGGCTCCAGGGCCGCCATTTTTTTTCAGTAAGGTCTTTATAACGTTCAGACCTTGTTAACCCGCCGTTTCGGGAAAGGCGACTATGGCCATGAATAGTTTGAATGGCCATCAAATCTCTTCAATTAAGAACGAAAAGACTTTAGCATCCCAACCCATGTGGCAGCGTTATTATCCTCATATGGTTGTGATCGGCGGCGCGGCTTTTATTGCGGCAATGATTATCATTTTTGTGCCGGGCCGGTTTGAGCAGGCGGAGGCTCTGTTTGAGCGCGGGGAATATGTTTCCGCCTTTCAGGATTATCTGGAACTGGCGGAAAAGGGCGATCCGCGCGCCCAATATGCCCTGGCGATGATTTACGACCGCGGGCTGGGCCCCAATATTTATGATCCCGATCTCGCTTTTTTATGGTTTGAGAGAGCGGCCGTGGCCGGTTTTGCGCCCGCTCAATACAAAATGGGAGAATATTATTATGATGGGGTTATGGTGGCGGAAGACCTCGCGAAAACCGGATATTGGTGGGGCCTTGCAGCGGATCAGGACTATCATCAGGCCTGGTCGCGGCTGATCAACCTTTACCCCATGCGTAGCGATGTTTCTTATCTGGGCAAGCGCATCTGGGATGAGGATCTGGTGGCGATCCGTCTCAGGGAAGCGGGAGAGAATGGCCATGGCTATGCCCTGGTGCTGCTCGGCAACTTTTATCTCAACGGGTTTGGCGTCAGGCAGGATATTGCCGAGGCGGTTTCCCTGATTCAAAAGGCGGCGGATCAGCAAAATTCCAATGGTTTGTTCGCCCTTGGCTATTTTTATCAGAATGAAATTGGCGTTGCCGCCGATCCAAAGCGGGCGGAAGCGCTTTATCTGGCTGCCGCCGAGCGGGGCAATCCCGCCGCGCAATTTGCCCTGGCGTCGCTATATGATGCGGAGAACGGTAGCCTGCGCGATGCGGAACAGGCTTTGTTCTGGACCTATATTGCAACCCGCCATCCGTTCGTTGGCAGAGAAAGCGGCGCTGCGCTGACTGCGAAACGGACACGGGCCGCGCGGGCGGCCATGGTGGCGGATATCCGCGCCAGCGCTTACGCCTGGCAGCCTGCTTTCCCGCCGCCAACCGCCGGCGCCACAGAATTTTACGGAGAAGGATAAAATGATTGATCTTTATTTCTGGCCGACACCGAACGGCTATAAAATCACAATTATGCTGGAAGAATGCGGGCTCCCTTATACCATCGTCCCGGTGAATATCGGGGCGGGGGATCAGTTTAAGCCGGACTTTCTGAAAATCAGCCCCAATAACCGCATGCCCGCCATTGTCGATCATGAAGGGGAGGGCGGTCCGCTTTCGGTGTTTGAATCCGGCGCCATTCTGCTTTATCTCGCGGAAAAGACCGGACGGTTTATTGGGCAAAACACCGCAGCGCGCATCCGGGCCATGGAATGGCTGTTCTGGCAGATGGGCGGCCTTGGCCCGATGATGGGGCAGTTGAGTCATTTCACTTCCTATGCGCCGCAGATTTCCGACAGTGATCACAGCTATTCGCTTGAACGTTACCGTAATGAATCCCTCAGATTGTTTGGCGTTATGGACAGGAAGCTTGGTGAGGAAGGTTATCTGGCCGGCGAATATTCCATTGCCGATATGGCGTCCCTGCCGTGGGTCAAGGCATATGAGCGGCTGAAGCTTCCCCTGCGGGATTTTCAGAATTTATACCGCTGGTATGATGAATTAATGGCCCGTCCGGCGGTAAAAAAGGCCTATGAGGCAGGAAAAGAGCTGCAGAATGACCGCGCGCTTACGGAAGACGCCAAAAAACTTCTCTTTGGCAAGCCAAATTAGAAAGGAAGCGAAACTGCCTGAATTGCACTGAAAAAGACTGTTTTTTATCTTCCTGCGGCCATAAAGTTTCTATAGCTAATTATGCGTTAACCAAATTTTTAAACTCTCTCACCAAAACTTCCCCCATGGGGATAGTCAAATAAAGCTTTGTACCGGCTTTATAACAAGGACGTGGAGAGGGAAATGGGACAACAGGACAAGAAACTGGAGCGGTATCTGGCAAACAGACTTGCCGAAGCCGAACACGGAAAAGCCGAAGCCCTTTATGATCTCGGTTTGCTTTTTTCAACCGGCCAGGGCGTCGATCTGGACTATGTGACAGCGCATCAATGGTTTAATCTTGCCGCCATGCATGGTATTCGAAGAGCGAAGGTGGACCGGGAAGAACTGGCGCAGGATATGAGCGATTGGGAAATTGCCGAAGCGCAGCGCCTGGCCCGTGAATGGCTGACATGCCATAAAATGTAACCGGCCCGTCGGACAGGATGGGCGCAATGGAAGGCAATGATGCCGGCCCGCTATTTTTCAAGTCTGGCTTTTGTGACCACGGCCCTGATTGCCGGCGCCATACCGGAAACAGGCATGCAGGCGCGCGGGTCGGGCATTGCCGAAGAAAACCCGTCCATGATACTGGTTGATGGCCGGGTTTTCGACACTCTTTCAGACGCCATAAAAGACCTCCGTCCGTCCTCTGCCTTAATGATTGGGCCGGGTATATATAAAGAGGCCCTGATTCTTAATCAGCCCGGTGTTGTAATCAGCGGCTATGGTGCGGAATTGTATGGCGTCGCCGCCCGGCAAAAGGGCGCCTTTCTGGTCCAGAAAGATGCTGTTATCCATGGCATGACCATTTCCGGAATCCGTGTGCCTGACAATAATGGCGCCTGCTTCCGCGTGGAAAAACAGGACACCAGCCTCAGTCTGAAAAATATTGTCTGCCGCCATTCCCAGACCGGCATTCTGTCCGGTCCGGAAACCGGCACGGTCCTGATCGAAGACAGCCTTTTTGAAAGGCTGGGCGAAGGGGTCTTTGCGCACGGTATTTACATCGACAGCAAAAACCTGGTGATCCGCAACAGCCGGTTTCTCGCCACTCAGAATGAAGGCCATGAAATCAAGACCCGATCAGCAAGGACGGTGATCGAAGGAAGCATTGTTGCCTCCCTTGATGCGAAGGACAGCCGCCTGATCGATGCGCCCAACGGCGGCGTGGTCGAAATCCGCGATTCCATCCTTCAGATGGGACCGAATTCCGCCAATGCGGACCTGATCAGTTTCGGCGTTGAGGACAAAGATCAGAAACGCCACAATGTCCATTCTATGCTGCTGGACAATGTCACTATCATTATCGACCCGCCGGGCCGCTCCTTCCAGCTTGTTCATGTTCAAAGGGGCTATCCGGAACCGGTTTATCGCAATGTTACCATGGTCGGCGGCCGCGACCCCAGAATTGACGGGATTACCTGGTATCCCAACCGGGAAAAAGCGGGCTTGCCGCCTTATCCTCTGTTGCCGGACCCGCCGGATAAAGAGCCCGGCACAGGGAGCGAATAACCCGGACGATTATCAGACGGGTAAGAATATTCTGACCCGGAGCGGCAGGCGTTCTCCGCAATCTCCGGCAAGAGGAGCAAGAAGTCTGCCGGATGCGAACCAGTTCTGAGCGCCCCCGCCCAGAAATACGAAGTCCTGTATCGCCTGACCTGTGCAGATTTCTGCAATATTCTCCGGTCTGAGCCAGTCCAGAATATGATCTCTCGTCAGGCGCCGGAACCCCCGGTCGCCCCGTCCTGTTTCCCGGTTCCATTCGAATTGGAAATCCCCCGCCGCGATGACTGGAAGAGGCTGGGTTTCGGCCCATTTTTTGAATTTGCTGGCCTGACGGTGGCGTTTTTCTCGGTTGCCGGCATAGAAGGAGTTGACGGCGAGAAGAAATTCCCTGCCGACGGCTCTTTCCCGCAGACGAAGAACAAAGGGGCTTCTTTCCCCCGATCCGGTGCGGTACAGACGGGGCGAAGTGACGCCGGTCACTGCGAATTTATCCGCCCGGTATAAAACCACAAAGCCCGCGGTGCCGGTCATTCTGTTTTCTGCTTTGAATGGTGCCGCCTGCGCAGTTTCCGCCGCCGCGCGGTATTTGTCTGTCATCAGCAGGCTGCTGTTTCCGGTGAGAACCCAGAAATTCGTATCTTTCTCTGTGCCGATTTTCCTGATCAAGGCCTCGGAGGCGGCAGGATCGGTCACATGATACGCGATCAGTTCGAAATGATTATCCTGCGCCAGGGCGGGATAGGCGCCCGTTCCGGTGATCCAGGTCAACAGCAATATGGCCGCACGCATCATTCAGGACATTTCCGCATGAATTTCACTCAGGCAATTCTATGTGATCTACGGCGAAATCCCAAATGTTTTGCGGTTTATGGTTAACGGCGGCATCCGTTACATATGTTCATTCATGATACGGATCACCCGCTGCGTGGTCAGAAATTCCGGAAAAACCACGGCTGCTTTGTCCGGATCGCCCGGAAAAAACACATCCAGTGGCTGACCGCTTCGGCCGAAAGTTTCCATATAGGCCGTAATTTCCGGATTTTCCTTAGTATTGTCGACCTGCAGGAAGACCATATTATTTTCTTCTAGATAGTCCTGAAATTCCTGTGTTTCAAACACCGTATTTTCATGCATCAGGCAGAAAATGCACCACGCCGCCCAGAAATGGACAAAGACCGGCCGTCCTTCCGCCCGGTAGGCGGCAAGTTTTTCGTGCGTAAAAGGAATTTTTTCCAGCCCGCCATTCTGCATCATCCGGGTTTCAGCCATTTGATTGTGCGCCGGCCCGAAGACACGGTCCGAAAGGGCGATTGGCGAAAGAGCCGCCAGGATCAGAACAGCCGCAATGCCGCGTTTCATCATTCCCGCTTGTGATCTCCGCAACAGCCACACTGCGAGGGCTATCAGCACAAAGGCCGACAGGACGATCAGCACGCCGAACGAGCCGGCGCCGATACTGAGAACCCAAACCAGCCACACCGCCGTTGCCATCATGGGAAAGGCGAGAAATTCCTTGAACGTCACCATCCAGGGACCGGGCTTGGGGAAAAATTTATGCAGACCCGGCATCAGGCTGATCAACAGGTAAGGAGCCGCAAGACCAAGCCCAAGAGCAATGAAGATGGAAAAACCGAGCGCCGGGGTTTGCGCGATGGCAAAGGCAATGGCCGGGGCCATGAATGGCGCTGTACAGGGGGTCGCCAGTATGGTCGCGAGAATTCCGGTGAAAAAGGCGCCGGATTTACCGCTTTTTTCCGTCAAAGACTGGCCGAGCCCCATAATCCGTCCGCCAATTTCAAAAAATCCAAGAAAATTGAGGGCAACGGCGAACATGAGAATTGCGGCGGCATAGACGAAGGGAGGCTGCTGTAACTGAAACCCCCAGCCTACCGTGCTGCCGGCCAGTCTGAGCCCCAGCATCAGTCCGCCAAGAATGGCAAAACTGAGCAGGATGCCGCCGGTGTAAGCAAGGCCATCCCCCCGCAATTCCGCCCGGCTTTCGCTGCCGGCCTTTACCAGAGAAAAGACTTTGATCGCCAGAACCGGCAGCACACAGGGCATGATATTAAGAATAAGCCCGCCGATAAAGGCAAACAGCAGGGCGGTCACAGCCGTCAAATCTCGGGCATCCGTGCCCGCGGCGACCGGCGCCTGTAAATCCGCGGCGATTTTCACATAGTCATTGCGCCCGTTCACCGTATAAGCCTCTACCCGGTCCGGCGCGGATTTTTCAAGAACCATAATGGCTTTGATCTGCTCCGTCTCCTGATAGTCCTTGGAAAGAGGGGCCTCCGTATAAAATCCGGTTACAAAGGGCGTCATCTTAAAGGCGCCGCCCTCGGCGGCGATATCGGGTGTTACAAAAAGAAGGGCACCGGATTTGACATTCTCGTCCTTATTACGGGCGCTGTTATTGCCGATGGAAAGCTGCCCGCCTCCTGCCCGCATCATCGTGCCGCCGGGCCTGTGGGTCAGCGCATTTTCGCGGGCCTTCGCTAAAAAGGCGCTGCCGTGGGTGGCCTGATCAGGATCGATCACCGCTTTTCCTGTAAGGCCTTCAACCCGGCATTCCTGCTCGCAAACTGCCAGGCGGGTCTCTATTTCCACGCTTTGGGAAACAGGAGCATTCTCAAATTTTATCTGCTGGAAAATATAGGAATCGGCAGCGAACCCGTATCTCAGCGCACCAACGCCCTTGACGGAAATGATTTTTGGCCAGAGGACTTCACCCAGTTCCGCCCCGGCCGGCAGCGACCAGCCTATAACAGGGGCCGAAGCCTCCTCATGCCAGTATGTGTAAGCCGTTCCGGAGGCCGGACGATACCCGACCCAGACAGATTGGGTACCACCCATCGTCTCCGCAACCGTCACGATTTCGAGTGTGTCGCTATCCTGGCCGTAAGCTGGCGTCAAGGCCCAGAATACTCCAAACAAAGCAACATATATGGAACTCAGAACTTTCCGAAACATAACCATCGCCTCCACAATTTTCCCGCCTAAGTGATTAACAGCAGGGCAAAGGCTTCACAAGCCAAGCCCCATCACAACTGCGTTAGGAGTCTGCGCCGGTCAGGAAGTGGCGATGGTTTTAATGCCGGTTCCATAAGCGATAATTTCGACCCCTCTGACGGGTCTGCCGGTCAGGGTTGAAGCGCCAAAGCGAATATTGATGACTTTATCGATGCCGCGAATATGGGCTTCCTGCTTCAGCCGGATGATGGCCGCGCGCCTGCCGCGCGCAACAAGCCGCTCATAGGGCGTGATATTCCCGCCAATGAGGCGGCGCAGGGAAATAATCAATGTCCGGAAATAATCATGGGCAATCACGCTGGAACCGGTGAGCAGCACCGCATCGCACCGGCCGGATTCCCGTGCACGTTTGGCCGTTGTCAGGGTAATATGACGGAGTTCCTGTTCCCTGAGATCCAGCTTCTTCAGATGCCGCCGCTCCATCCAGGAAGCGATGGACCAGCCGATAGCGCCGATGGCCAGTGCCTGAATGCCGCCGTAGCCGAACATTTCCCATACGCTGCCTCCGAAGTAATCCTGCGCCCAGGACGGCATTCTGGCGAGGCCCCTGTCAATGTCGGCAACAATATCGGAAAAAAAATTCATGGGGACAATTTGACAGCGGTGCCATAAGCCATCAGTTCCGCCGCCCCGCCGGTGATGCTGGAGGTTGTCAGCCGGACATTGATGATGGCATCCGCTCCCAAGGCTTCGGCCTCCGCCCGCATGCGGGAAATGGCTTCCTCGCGGCCTTCCACCAGCAATTCGGAATAAGCCCGGATTTCTCCGCCGATCAGGCCTTTGAAAGCCGCCAGAATATCCTTGCCGATATGTTTCCCGCGTACGGTCGAGCCTTGAACCAGGCCAAGTTCCGCAATTGCGTCCCGACCGGGAATCTGTTCAATATTGGTGATGATCATAATTTTTCCCCTGCTGCAGCGGATTTTATATGGTTGTTGATGAGTGAGAACGCAAGCCGCCCAGAAATAAATCGCAGGCAAGGTTGGCGAAGGCCCGATCCGTCATCGCGCCCTTTGGCCGGAACCAGGTATGGGTCCAGTTGAGCATGCCCATAAAGGCCATGACCGTGGGTTTGCGGCGGGCTTTGTCCCTTTTTAAATCCGGCGCGATTTCCTCGATAATGCCAAGAATTTTATCGACCACCTGATTTTGCTGGCTGACGATTTTTTTACGCTGATCGGGGGGAAGAGAGCCCAGTTCATTCAGCAGCACCACCTGCTGTGCCTGCGCATGAACATAAATCGCCATAAAGCCGCGGGCGATTTCGCGGAGTTTTTGTTCAGCGGTTATAGTCTGATCAGTAATGCGGCCCGCGGTTTTCAGCAGCAGTTCCGTATGATCTTTCATGACCGCATAGAGGATATCCTCCTTGGCATTGAAATAATGGTAGATCAGGGATTTGGAGGTGCCGCAGGCGTCGGCAATTTCCGATATGGACGTCTTGTGAAACCCTTGTTCGGCAAAAAGCGCCGCGGCTCGGTCGACAATAAACTGGAGCCGGTCCTCATAATCCGCCGCCTGGGGCCGGGCCATTCCTATTTACCCTTGAAAGCGGGTTTGCGTTTTTCCTGAAAGGCGAGAACGCCTTCATTTTTATCTTCGGTGCCGAACAAAAGGGAAAAGGCGCGCCGCTCGCCCTGAAGCCCGGCGGAAAGCGGCACTTCCATGGTTTCCAGAATGGATTGTTTGGCGAGCCGGACCGCCATGGGCGGTTTGAAGGTGATTTTTTTGGCGATCTTCTGTGCCCGTTCAAAAACTTCGCCGGCGGGCGCCACTTCCGTGACAAGGCCATAAGCCAGCGCTTCCTGCGCCGTCAGAAAATCCCCCAGCAGAACCATGCGCATCGCCGCCATTTTACCAACGAGCCGGGGAAGGATTTGCGTCCCGCCGGCGCCCGGCATGATGCCGACATTCAGTTCCGGCTGGCCGAACTGCGCGTCTTCCGCCGCCACCGCGATATCACAGCGCAGCAGAAGCTCGTTGCCTGCCCCGAGGCAATAGCCATGCACGGCGGCGATCAGGGGTTTGGAAAAAGCCTGCACCCGCGCCCACAGCCGCGGGCGAACGTCATTGGTCGCGCCCAGCGCATCCCGGTCCGCCATTTCGCCGATATCGGCTCCGGCCGCCCAGATTGTTTCGCCGCCCCAGATAATGGCGCAGCACACTGTTTCGTTCCGGTCCGCCGCTTCCAGTGTGTTGGCGATTTCCTGCAAGAGGGAGGTCGCGATGGCATTCCGCTGGTCCGGACGGTTGAGTTTTAAAACCCAGACCCTGGGGTCCGATTTATCGGTCAGAAGAAGATCGTCACTCATCGTAGCTTACCACCAGCTTTGCGCTTTTGGGTGTGGACTGGCAGGTCAGAATATAGCCGGCGGCCACTTCATCCTCCTCCAGCCCGTAATTGAGCGCCATATCGACTTCCCCTTCAATCACCTTGGCCCGGCATGTGGCGCAGACCCCGCCCTTGCAGGCAAAGGGCACATTCGCGCCGACGGCAATGGCCGCGTCCAGAACGCTCGGCTGGCTTTTGGAAAAGCTGAAACTGGTCTGCTGTCCGTCAATAATCACGGTGACATCCGCTATGCTGTCTTCCGCCGCAGCCGCTTTTTTTCTGTTGCGCGCCTGTGGCTTGACCGCAGTGCCGGGTCCGGAAATAAAGCGCTCGATATGGATGTGTTTTTTATCGACGGCGTGGCCCAGCAGGCTTTCTTCCGCGGCATCCATCATGGGACCCGGGCCGCAGATAAAAAACTCGTCGACCGTTTTGAAATCGATGACATGATCCAGGATCATATCGACTTTCTCCTTGTTAAGCAGGCCCGTCAGAAGGTCTATTTCCTCAGCGTTATCTTCCAGAACATGGTAGATTGAAAGGCGCCCCAGGAACCGGTTCTTCAGATCCGCCAGTTCCTCCAGAAAGATGATTGAAGACGCATTGCGGTTGCCATAAAAAAGCGTGAAACGGCTGCCCGGTTCCACCGCGAGCGAGGTTTTGATCAAAGAAATAACCGGCGTGATGCCGCTGCCGCCGACAAACGCCACATAGTGCTTTTCGGCGGCCTCATTCAATTCAGTGTAAAAATTCCCCATGGGAGGAAAAACATCGAGCGTATCGCCCGCTTTGAGTTCGCGGTTACAAAAGCCTGAGAAACGGCCATCGGCAATTTCCTTGACCGCGATGCGCAGCGACTTTTCGAAGGTGGCGGTGCAGATGGAATAACAGCGGCGCAGCTCTTCCCCGCCAATCTCTCTTTTCAATGTCAAATGCTGACCCTGAATATAATCATAGTCTGTTGCCAAATCGCGGGGGGTGTCGAACTGGATCGACACGGCTTCCGGCGTTTCCCGCCTGATTTCCCTGACGGTCAGTTTGTTGAATTTTTTCATAAGTTACGACCTTAGATGCATTTGAAATAATCGAAGGGTTCCAGACAGTCACTGCATTGGTAATGAGCCTTGCAGGGGGTGGAGCCGAACTCGCTGATCTTTCTGGTATTACCGGAATTACAGCGGGGGCAGCTCACATGCTGCGCTTCACCCAGCAGCGCCCGTTTGCTGGTGATGCCCGGCGCCGGAGGCGCAATGCCAAAGTCTTTCAGTTTCCGCCGTCCCTCATCGCTCAGCCAGTCTGTGGTCCAGGGCGGAGTGAGAACGGTTTTGATCTTCGCGGCAACACCTTCCGCCGCCAGCTTTTCCTCGATGAGAGACTGGATCACATCGGTTGCCGGACAGCCGGAATAGGTGGGGGTGATGGTCACGGTAAAACCATCTTCTTCCCGCGTTACACCCCGCACGATACCAAGGTCAACGACGGACAGCACCGGGATTTCCGGGTCCAATACGTCGCCGAGATACCCCCAGACATCCGCCGCGCTGATATCCGCTGCTGCCGTCATCATGGCTACCAGGTTGCCCCCGGATAGGCCCGCTGCAGAAACTGCATGTCGGACAGCAGATGCCCCAGATGTTCCGTATGATGGCCGTTGCGACCGCGGAACATGGCGGATTGCGGTTCGGGCCGGGCGAGGGTGGCATCGGCCAATACTGTATCAATGCGGGCATCCCATTCCTTTTGCAGCTTGGCAAGATCAACACCGATCCCGGCTTTGGCCAGCTTCCGGTCCACATTATCCATATCAAACAGTTCGTCGGCGAAACGCCACTGGCTGTTCAGGGCATCCTGCACGCGGTTATGACTTTCTTCCGTCCCGTCACCCAGCCGCTTCATCCACTCGCTGGCAAAACGGGCATGATAGGCGACTTCCTTGATGGCTTTCTGGGCAATCGCGGCGAAACGCTCATCCGTTGATGCCACCAGCTTGGTCAGGAATAACTGCTGCCATGTGGTGTAGAGAAACTGGCGGACAATGGTTGCGCCCCAATCGCCATTGGGTTGTTCCACCAGCAGCACATTACGGAAATCCGCGACATCGCGGTGATAGGCGAGGACGTCCTCATCCCGCCCCTTGCCTTCAATCTCACCGGCCAAGGATAGAAACAGCCGGGCCTGACCAATAATGTCCAGAGCCAGATTGGCGAGGGTGATATCAAGTTCCAGATCCGGTGCGTGACCGCACCAATTGCCGAGCTGCTGGCCCAGTATCAGATTGTTATCGCCAAGCCGGAGGGCGTATTCAAAAAGTTCGTTTTGCATGGTATCCGCCATAACTAGAGGTGTTTCACTTCTTTGGGGATGTTGTAAAAGGTCGGGTGACGATAGATTTTATCCTTCGCCGGCTTGAACAGCATTTCCTGATCGCCGGGGTCCGAGGCGATGATCTCGGTGGAAGGCACCACCCACAGGCTCACCCCTTCCTGCCGTCGGGTATAGACGTCGCGCGCGGCTTCCAGCGCCATTTCCGGATCGGCCGCATGCACGCTGCCCGCATGTCTGTGCGACAACCCGTTCTTGGACCGGATAAAAACCTCATAAAGCGGCCATTCCTTGCTCATTGATTGTTCCTTCTAGCGTTTTTCTGTTGCCGGGCTTCGACAGGCGCAGCCCGAACGGCGTTCTGTTGTCAGACAAAGGCTCAGGCCGCCCGTTTCCGGCGTTTCTCGTCATAAGCCATGGCGGCGTCGCGCACCCATTGGCCATTTTGATGAGCGTCATTGCGGGCGCGCAACCGGTCCCGGTTGCAGACACCGTTGCCCTTGACGACCTGGTAAAATTCATCCCAGTCGATTTCGCCAATATCATAATGGCTGGTTTTCTTATTCCATTTCAGATCCGGATCGGGGATTTTGAGGCCAAGCACATCCGCCTGCGGCACCGTCACATCAATGAATTTCTGCCTGAGTTCGTCATTGGAGAAGCGCTTGATTTTCCAGGCCATGCTTTGCGCGGAATTGGGGGAATTGTCATCGGGCGGGCCGAACATCATCAGGGACGGCCACCACCAGCGGTTCAACGCATCCTGCGCCATTTCCTTTTGCGCCGCGTTGCCGTTGGCCATGGCCAGCATGATCTCATAGCCCTGACGCTGATGAAAACTTTCCTCCTTGCAGACCCGGACCATGGCGCGGGCATAGGGACCGTAGGAACAACGCTGCAGCGGGATCTGATTCATGATCGCCGCCCCGTCCACCAGCCAGCCGATAGCGCCGATATCGGCCCAGTTCAGCGTCGGATAATTGAAAATTGTGGAATATTTCGCCGTGCCGTTCAGCAACAACGCTACTACTTCATCGCGCGATACCCCCAGCGTCTCGACCGCGCTGTAAAGATACAGCCCGTGGCCGCCTTCATCCTGCACCTTGGCCAGCAGAATGGCTTTCCGCTTCAAAGTCGGCGCCCGGCTGATCCAGTTGCCTTCCGGCAGCATGCCGACCACTTCTGAATGGGCATGCTGGGAAATCTGCCGGATCAGGGTCTTGCGGTAGGCTTCGGGCATCCAGTCCTTGGGCTCGACCATCAGATCCTGATCAAGCTTCGCCTGAAAGGCTTCTGCCTCCGGCCCGCCCTCCAGCGCCTCGACCTTGCCGCTCTCTTTCTTGTTTTTATCAAAATTCAGATTAGTGGTATACACGGGTGCAATCTCCGCTCGGTCAAAATGAGCGCAAAGCATATAATAAACCGACCGCTCGGTCAATTAATTTGAGAGCAGCATGTGGCTCACGTTACGGACGCAGGGACAACATCAGCAGAATTCACTATGACCCTGTTGACGTCCGGGGACGGACTGATCACCGTGTCAGTAAAAGATCGGCACGTATCGCGTGGTAGTGTAAGTGTGGATGCCATAAGTTCCGGCTGGAATTGGCCGGCCGATGCGGATTGTCGCTTCTTCCGTTTCTTCGTTAAACGCAAGGACGGTAAAGCGCGCGCCTAATTGACGGAGTTCCTCTGGCAATTCGTCGGGTTTAGCAATCACTCGCTTGTTGGTGAATTGCAGTGCTTTGCCGTTTTCGATCAGCGTTAGCTCAAAGCCCAGACGACCACGTAAACCGATCTTTCCCAGATAACGAATACGCGCATAGCTTTCCGTCGCCATGGGCACATTGATCTTGGTTTGATAGGGAATGTCCTCAATCTGCAAAGGCACGCGGTCTGCTTCGCGCTTGGCCCCGATCAGGATAACATGGTCCAGGGTCATATTGTTATCGCTGTCGGCCATGCAGAATCGCGTGTTGGAACTTGTCCGGCTCGCCAGAGAACCCAGGCCCAGCGTCATCACCCCCAGAACCGCGTTCACCCCATTCCAATTATTGTCCGCGCAAAAGAAGGCGGTATCTTTGGGCAGAAAGGTGCTGACATCACCCAGAATCGTTGCTTTTTCGAGCAATGTTTTACCCGGAAAGATCGTCGATTTTCCGGCGACCTCTATGGAAACCTCCTCAGATAGTTCGATAGCGTTTCGATAGCCAAGACCCGATTCCATCAAAACATCTTTGGGTTTGACAGTCACGGTTTGACCTGCCGTTTGTGCGCCGTTGCCTAACATCAGACGGTCTGGAACAATAGCGTAATCACTGGAAGCGCAGGCAGAGAGGCCTGACAGCAACATGAAGGAAAGCGCCAATTGACGAAAAGATATCACGCGCACAAAATGCACAATCGAAAAAGTAAGCATATTTAAATTCACCCCTCATAACCCCTTGATTAGAAGGAACTTAGGAAATGAGGGAACCAAAATGCAAGTTTTTTCTCGTCTGGATTGCATTGGGTGTAGGAATAATGACATGCCACGACCCGTTATGAAAAACAGCCTTTCTATATCCGAAGCGCGGCGGATGGCGCTGGCGGGGCAGGGGTTTGCGGATGTGGGGCCAAAAGAGCCGGGCCGGGTGCGCCTCGCAAACCTCATCCGCCGGCTCGGCCTATTGCAGCTTGATTTTGTCAATCTGGTGCTGCCGTCCCATTATCTGATCCCCTTCTCCCGGCTCGGGCCGTATGAGCGGGCGGATCTCGATCATATCATCTACAAGGCCGGCGATTTTACCGAACAATGGGCGCATGAGGCCTCGGTCCTGCCGATGGAAACCTGGCCGCTGCTGCATCACCGGCGGCAGAAGTACCGGCATCGGCCCTGGGGTTATGACGGCTTCGTTGCGGAAAATCCCGACTATATCGATGGCGTGTTACAGCAGATTGCCGCCCGTGGCCCGCTGGGGGCTGACGATCTCAATCATCCGGAGCATATCGAGCGCAAGATCGAAGGTTCATGGATTGGCACAGCACCCCGCGCAGCACTGGAATATCACTTTGCCGAAGGCCGGCTGGCAGCCACCGGGCGGCGGAAGAATTTCGCGAGGGTCTATGACCTCGCCGAACGCATCATCCCCGATGAACACCGGCTGCATGAGCCCGATGAGGCCGAAGCCCAGCGCACCCTGATCCAAACCGCCGCCCGCGCCCATGGCGTCGCCACCCCCGCCGACCTTGCCGATTACTGGCGCATGCCGGTGCGCACCGCGCGGATGCGGATCGGGGAACTTTTGGAGGAAGGCGCGCTGGAAGAAGTCCGTGTCGAAGGCTGGAAAGAACCCGCCTATACGCGCCCCGGTACGGAGGTTCCGCAGGCGATAGAGGCCCGGGCGCTCCTCAGCCCCTTCGACCCCGTGATCTGGCGCCGCCCCCGCGCCGCCCGCCTGTTCGGCTTCGATTTCCGCTTCGAAATATTCATCCCCAAGGCAAAACGCAAATGGGGCGCCTACGTCCTCCCCTTCCTGATGGGCGATAAACTGGTGGCCCGCGTCGATTTGAAAGCCGAACGCAAATCCGGCCACCTCCAGGTCATCGCCGCCTACCGCGAGGGACATGCGAATGAGGAAGAGGTCGCCCGCGCCCTCGCGCAGGAACTCAAAGCGCTGGCCCACTGGCTCGGCCTGAAGCGTGTTAAGGTTGGGAGGAAAGGAAATTTGGCACGGGCGTTGGGAAAAAGCATAAAACATTCCGTTTGACAGAATGTCTTTTAAGGAATAGTTTTCCATCATGATACGCGGCTTTGCCTGCAAGGATACGGAAAAACTGTTCGGCAACCGCAATGTTCGTCGTTTTGCGGCTATCGAACGTCCGGCCCAGCGCAAATTGCTGTTGCTGAATGCCGCCCGTGATCTGGATGATTTGCGCAGTCCGCCCGGCAACCGGTTGGAAGCCTTGAAGGGAGACCGCAAGGGCCAGCATAGTATCCGCGTCAATCAGCAATGGCGAATCTGTTTTCGCTGGCAGGATGGCGGCGCATACGATGTCGAAATTGTCGATTATCACTGAGGAAGGATGGACATGACGAAACGCTTGGAACCGATCCCGCCGGGGGAAATCCTTCTGGAGGAATATCTCAATCCTTTGGGCATCAGCCAGAACAAGCTGGCCCGCGACCTCGACGTTCCGGTCAGCCGCATTGCCGGCATTGTCGCAGGCACCCGCGCCATCACCGCCGACACGGCGCTGCGCCTCGGCGCCTATTTCAAAACCAGCGCCGAAATGTGGCTCACCCTGCAAAACGACTATGACCTGAGGCGCGCCCGGAATGGTGATTGGCCGAAGGTTAAGGGCCGCATTCGGGTGCTGGAGAGGGTGTAAAGGCCACGGCCTACCGGGAGTATGCGGCTGAACGCCTTGACGCAGGAATTAAAGGCGGCTAGCCCACTGGCTCGGCCTGGAGCGCGTCAATCGGACGAAGACACATGGACCGTCTCCCGCCTCGGCCTCTCGGCGCTGCGCAACCTCAGACGCTTGAGCGGGGCAGGGCTACTCATACCGGAACCGCTTAGCGGCCAGCCATCCCAGCACTAGCGCCCCCATCAGCAACGCCGCGAGATGAGGCAGGGCGCTCATCGCGCCGGCGTCGAAGCTGATGAGTTTGTGAAGCGCGTCCATGGTCCAGCCGGTGGGGGTGAGTTTTGCGACGAACTGCATCCAGGCTGGCGTGATCTCGATCGGCCACCAGCAGCCGCCGAGCGCGGCCAGCACATTGGAGGTGAGAACGCCGAGGCCAATGGCCTGCGCCTGGGTTCTGGCGAGGCTGCCGAGCAAAAGGCCCGCCGAGGCG
Organism: Alphaproteobacteria bacterium; assembly: GCA_021774625.1. Classification (GTDB taxonomy): domain Bacteria; phylum Pseudomonadota; class Alphaproteobacteria; order Sphingomonadales; family JAKSBY01; genus JAJFIV01. Next base: position 44,590 of record JAJFIV010000006.1, read on the forward strand.
CAGAAGGCGCCCCAGGCCATGAGGACGGCGAACACCATCGGGAAACTTCCGCCCCAGTTCATGCCGAAGACGAAGCTGCCGACCAGAACGGCAACCGCGATCTGCACCAACCCCAGCGCGTATTTGCCGCCCCATTTGCCGGCAATGACCGTGCCGCGGGTCAGCGGGGCGGAGGCGAGGCGGCGCAGCACGCCTTTTTCCCGCTCGATCACCAGCAACGTCGCGCCGGAAGTCAGCAGCACCAGCAGCGTGAACATGACCAGAGTGCCGGGAATGGCCTGTTCAAAACCGGAAGGGATGGTTTGCCGTTTGCCCGCGGGCTTGACATCCAGCGTGATTTTTTTCGGCTCGGCGCGGATCGCGGTAAAATCTGCCTGCGTCGGGCTTGCGCCATCGGGTTTATTGACGGCAATGGCGACCAGATCTGCCAGCGCCAGATAAGCGGCGATCCTAACGCGGATTTCCTCATAAGCCTGGGCCGGACCGTCCGCCGCGCCCTCAAAAGTCACGGTGCTTTCTATTCCATTCAGCACATTTTCCGTGAAATTTTCCGGTAAATGCAGGGTGCGGGCTGGCAGTTGTCCGGAACTGGCATCCGCCACCGCGAAATTCTGCTCTTCCAGTCTGGCGGCGAGATGATCGGCGAAAAATCCGGCGCTTTCCTGGCGTTCAATGGCGAGCGGGTCGGGCGCGCCGCCGGAACCGATTGTGCTTTGCCCGGTGACGGTGCCGAGAAAGAAAAAGAAGACCGGCGGCATGATCACCACCCACAGAATGGTCGCGAATTCCTTGAAGGCGAAACGTACATCATTTTTGGCGAGGAACCAGGCCTTGCTTGCGGTATTCATGTTAAGCCGCCCTCGCGAAATGCCGGTCCAGCCGCCAGCCGGCGATTACCATCAGCAAAAGGGCGATGGCGGCGAAAATGGCGGTGGCGGTCAGGATTGCCGCTGCGCCGGTATTGCCGATGAAATAGCCTTTCAGTACTTCCACCATATAGCCGTTGGGGGTAAGTTTGCCGATGACGGCCATCCAGCCGGGCATGGCCTCGGTCGGAAAGAAGCTGCCGCCCAGCATCATCAGCGGGAAGATCAGCAGAAAACTGATGAGCGATCCGGCCCGGCGGCTAGGTGAGAAAAGCTGGATCAGGCTCATGATCAGAAACAGCGCGGCGCCGGAAATCATACAAAAAAGCAGGCTGAGCGGTGCAAGAGCGGGGCTGAGACCATGATAGGCAAAGCCGGGGATATACAGGACACCGACGGCAATGCCGGAGAGTGTGGCAACGGCCAGCAGCTTGCCCAGCATCATCTGCCACAGCGGCCGGGGCGCTGTTGCGATGCGGGTAAGAGTGCGCTGTTCCCGTTCCTGCCAGAAACTGTCGCTCATTCCTTGCGTGAAAAACATCAGGGTCATCAGCAGTATGCCGGGAAAGAACAGCAGGGCGAAGCTGGGGCCGGGCGTTGTTTTCTCCGCACTTTCGGGTTCGGCGATCTTCACGGCAATCACCGGCGGGAAAATATAACCGCCCATCTTAGTGATTTTCTCATTGATCCCGGTGGAAAGGGCGGCAACGGTTGTGTTGCCGGGCGGCGCATCGGCCCCTGTAGCCGCGGCGATCTCGCGGATTTCCGGTCCAAAAATTCGTTGCGCGTAAAAAGGGATGTGGATCAGCAACCCCAGCGTTTCCTCGGCGATTTTCGGCAGAATGCGCTGGCTCGGATTGGCCAGCAATTCCAGGGCAATGGGCGTATCATTGATCACCGCATCGCCGAAACCGCGCGGGATGATCAGCAGTGCGCTGGCCCCGCCATCCCCCATCCGGGTGCGGCCTTCTTCTTCGGTAACCGTCTCGGCAATGATCAGACCCGTGAACTGATCCTGCTGAAAGACGGTGTTGACAAGGCCGCTGACAAACGTGTTGTCATTGTCGGCGATCAAAAGGCTGGCGACCGGTTGCGGCCCTCCACCGCCGCCGGAAATGGATGTGATCAGCCCGCCAATCACCAGCGGGATCAAAAGCCACAGAAAAAAGGCAAAGGGGTCGCGCCGCCGGAGCTGCAATTCCTTTTTGAAGACGGCGAAGGTGAAGCCCATGATTATTCCCGGAGCTCCTTGCCGGTCAGTTTAATGAACAGGCTTTCGAGGGAGGGTTGGATCAGGCTGGTTTCGCGGATTTCCGCACCGGTTTCCTTCAGCAGGGCAAAAATGCCGGAAAGCTGCCGGGCGGCGTGCTCAATGCCGAAATGCAGGCTGTCATTGTCGAGATGGATGATTTCGGTGCGGCTGTCAAAGCCGGTAAGCGCCACCCTGGTTTTTTCGGGATGAAAGCTGCCGCTGAATTTCACAATATCCCGTTCACCCATCATCGCGCGCAGTTCCGAGAGCGTGCCCTTGGCAATGACGCTGCCATGGTCGATAACCGCGATCCGGTCGCACAGGTTCTCGGCTTCTTCCATATAGTGCGTGGTGTAAAGAACGGTGGCGCCGGCCCTGGCCTGGTTGCGGACCATATCCAGAAGCCGTTCGCGGGATTGCGGGTCTACGCCGACCGTAGGTTCATCCAGCAGCAGCACCCTGGGTCCATGGACAATCCCGCAGCCGAAATTGAGCCGCCGCTTCATGCCGCCGGAAAATTTCTTTACGGCTTCCTTGGCCCGGTCAGCAAGGCCGATAACGCCAAGCACCTCCTGAACCCGGGATTTGAGCGCCGTCCCGCCAAGACCATAGGCCGCGCCCCAATAGCTGAGATTCTCCCGGGCCGATAAATCGTCATAAAGCGCCAGTTCCTGCGGGACGACGCCCAGAACCTGGCGGGCCTTCACACTGTCGGTCAAAACATCATGGCCCATCACGCGGACGGTCCCCTGTGACGGTTTGATCAGGCCCGATATGCAGCCGATTGTCGTGGATTTTCCCGCACCATTAGGGCCGAGCAGGCCAAAAATCTTCCCGGATTCTGCGGTGAAAGAGACATCGGCAACAGCGGTGAGACTGCCAAATTCCTTCCGCAGTTTATCAACTTCGATCATCCTGCCGCCCTCCACCCGTTATGACAGGGTTATATATAGGTCCGTTATAATAGATCGGCAACGACTTCATTGATTTTCCGGAGCCCGGCCTTCAGATGATCCGGCGGCAGGGCAAAGCTGATGCGCAGATGATGATCGAGCCCGAAGCAGTCGCCGGGCACCACCAGCACGCTTTTTTCTTCCCTGAGGCGTTTGGCAAATTCCGTGGAGCCGATGGGAAGCTGATATTTGACGAAGGAAATGGCCGAAGCGTCCGGGGGGACAACGGAAAACACTCCCTGATAGGTCTTCAACTCATTGGTCAGGACATCAAAGCCTGCACGGATCAGGCCGCGGGTGCGGGCGATCAGTTTGGGCCGTACTTCGGGGGAGAGGGCGATTTCCGTCAGTTTGTTCGACAGCATGGAGGCTGAAACCGCCGCATATTCATGACGCCGCCACAACGCGCGGATCATGTCTTCCGGCCCCACGACCCAGCCGAGGCGCAGACCCGGCAGGCCGTATGCCTTGCTCATACTGCCGACGGCCAGGGTTTTTTCATAACGGCCATAGAGCGTGGGGGTGATTGCGTCGCCCTGGCGTTCCGCGCCGGCATAAACTTCATCGGCAATGAGCCAGGCGCCGGATTGTTCGGCTGCCGCAATCACCGCCTCCCGTTCGCTGTCCATCATGATATGGCCGGTGGGGTTGTTCGGATTGACAATGGCGACGGCGGTGGTTTGGTGACTGACAGCGGCCTCCAGCGCATTCGTATCAAGCGCCCAGCCGTCTTCCTCGATCAGCGGTACGGTCTTGACCGCCGCGCCCAGGTTCCGCGCGCCCCCGCTGATCTGCAGGTAGGTCGGTTGCAGGGTCACCAGTTCGCCGCCGTCGTGAAACAGGGTCTGGGCGATGATGAAATTTGCTTCCGATGCGCCGACCGTGACCAGCACATTGTCCGCGTCCGCGCCCGGATAGAAGCTGGCGATCCGTTTCCTCAGCGCGCGAAAGCCGTTCACTTCCGGATAGTTGATGGGCACGTCCGTTAGCGTATCCGCATCCAGTCCGGCCAGTCCCAGCAGTTCGCCGAATTTTACCGGTTCCACCCCGCTTTCGGAAAAATGATAATCGACGCCCTGTTCATATTCCGACAGATACTGTTCGACGGCGAAAGGTTGAAACATCAGGAATTCCCCGCAGGTTGCGCTCAGCCGATTGACTTTCGGTCATCGCCCCCCCACTTTGCAAACTATTATTGAACAGGCGCGTGGGTTATGAACGGAAAATCAGAAATTTATGAGCAGGCAGCGAAGGAAATCGCCGCTGTCCTGGAAGGCGAGACCAATATCATTACCCAAATGGCCACGGTCTCGTGTCTGCTGTCACAGGCATTCGAAGCCTATTACTGGACCGGGTTTTATATGGTCGATCCTTCAAGGCAGGGGGAACTGGTGGTGGGGCCATACCAGGGTACGTTGGGTTGCCTGCGTATCCCGTTCGGGCGCGGTGTGTGCGGCGCCGCGGCGGTAAAACAGCAGACGATGATTGTCGAAAATGTCAATCAATTCGACGGCCACATTGCCTGTGATTCCCGATCCGTTTCGGAAATTGTCGTGCCGGTTTTGGATAAAAAAGGCGAGTTGATCGCTGTGTTTGATGTTGATTCAACAGAAGCGGCCGCCTTTGATGAAACCGACCGGCGCCATCTGGAAGCTATAATGGCTGACGTTTTTGGCCGCGGATCTATCGAATAAGGGGCTGCCACTCATGAAATATCTTCACACCATGGTCCGGGTCAGTGATCTGGACGCGTCGCTGGATTTTTACTGCAACAAGCTGGGCCTCAAGGAAATCCAGCGAAAAGAAGTGCCGGAGGGGTGTTTCACCCTGGTGTTTCTTGCCGCGCCGGGCAACGAGGACGCGCAGGTGGAGCTCACCTATAACTGGGATCCGGAAGAATATTCCGGCGGCCGCAATTTCGGCCACCTTGCCTATGAGGTGGAGGATATCTATGCGCTCTGCCGGCATCTGGTGGATCAGGGTGTCACCATCAACCGCCCGCCGCGCGACGGCTGGATGGCCTTTATCCGTTCCCCGGACGGGATTTCCATTGAGCTGCTGCAGAAAGGCGAAGCGTTACCCGCGCAAGAACCCTGGGCATCAATGCCCAATACCGGTGCATGGTAGGTCCGGATATTCTGACCGGCAGGGGACCTGATCAGATATGGCTGCGGTCTGCAAGAGCGGCTTTCACCTTTGCCCGGCGCCGGCGGCTGACCGGGATCTTTTCACCGTTTTCGGTCATCAGGATGCACTGATTACCATCCGTGGCGTCAAGCCGGGTCACAAGAAGAATATTTGCAATATGGGACCGATGGACGCGGATGAAAAACGGCGGAAGCCGTTTTTCCAGGGTCTGCAGATTTTCATCATGAAGAAAACGCCTGCCGTCACGGGTAGCAATTTCAACATAATCGTCGGCGCCTGACAGGCGGATAATGTCTTTTACAGCGACAATATCGACCCCGCCGTGGCGGTGCAGGGCCAGGCGTATTTCGTCGCTTTGAGCATCGCGCGCCCGGACAAGGGCACGCGCCAAACGCTCGGCGGAAACCGGTTTCGCGATAAAATCGACCACATCATGGTCGAACGCTTCAAGAGCGCGGCCGGTATTCGCAGAAACTATAATGGTCGCAATCCGGCCAGAATGGGCCCGGCGAAGAATGTCAAAACCGTCGCGTCCGGAGAGATCAAGATCCAGTAGCAGCAGGTCGAAAACCTCATGGGCAATCAACTCCTGCGCGGCGCCAAGGGTCTCGGCATGCGTCATGTTTTCAGCGTCAAGGGCCAGCGCTTCCCCCACCAAACGCCTCAACCGCCTGGCGGCGGGGGCTTCATCCTCGACAATCAGAACCCTCATTAAGCATTCACTTCAAAAGAGAGGGTTGAAACCCAGCCGCCATTTTTACCGGGTCCATCGGAAAACGAGGCCGATGCGCCAAACGCAGATTCCAGACGCCTGGTTACATAAGCCAGGCCGTCGCCGCCATTTATCTTTTCAGGACCGCTTGCCTCGCCGGCAGGCGGCGTCTCCAGCGTCAGCCATACGCGCCCGTTATCAAGATATTGACCGAGTTTGAATTCCGCGCCATCCTCGTAGCGGCCATGAGTGAAGGCGTTTTCTATCAGCGTGTGAAGGATGCCCGGCGGCACATTCAGCTTTTGATCGACTGCTTCGACTGTTAGCGAAAAGGCGCGGTCCACACGATAGGACATAACTTCCAGATGGCGGCGGCAAAGGGCGATTTCATCAAAGAGGGGAACTTGCGCCTTGCCGCTCATTTGCGAAAGCAGACGGAATTCTTCGGCAAGAGCGCCAATCATTTCAACCCCGACCTTGGGATCGGACTCGACCCATTCAATAAGCGCGTTGAGCGTATTCATCAAAAAATGCGGGGCGATGCGCCGGCGCAGAAGTTCCAGTTCCAGGCGTTCCGCGCGATTTTGCATTGCAGCTTTCGCGGCATGAATGGCGCGCATGGCGCGAACCTGATCCGCAATCATGACAAGCATCAGCAGCGCAGCGGCCAGAAAGAAAGTACGATCTAGAAAACTTTGATCGTCAATGAGCATTAGGGCTATAAAAACGACTAGCGCCGCCGCGGCGAGACGCGCGCCTTTTTCGCCCGCAAAGGCCGGACGCAAAAGCGCAATGAGCGCAATGACCGTTGCCGCAAAAAGACTGAAAAGGGCCCGGCCGTCAAATCCCGGTGAAAATATCACGGCAACCGTGGCAAGGGATACGCCGGCGATAACATAATATTTCCACGCGCGGGGCTGGAACCGCCGTGTCAGATAGGCGGTCAGGGTGATGCCGAACCCCGCGGCACAGATCATCACCCCCGTCAGTCGCCACACCTGCCATGGATAGCTATAATCCACAAACGCGCGCAGGGATTCGAGAAGAAGCTGAAGAGCGGCAAAGAAGGCCATCAGGGCAATCAATTCGGCCCCGGCATTTTTACGGTCGCCAAGCCAGAGGAGCCCAAAATAAACAGCCGCCAGAATAAATGCCCCTGCGGTCAACAGTGCCGGGGCATAGTAAAAAGTGAGCGAAGCGGCGACCGGCTTTGCCTCGGCCGCATAAATATAATGCACGGGCGCATAGACCTCGATTGGATTATGAAAGCTTGCCATTCGGATGGCGATTTCATTTTTCCCCTCAACAAGCAATTTCTGCGGGACAAAAAAAGCGGCATCCAGTTTGCCGGGGATTTCTGTTTCCCCGGATTCGCCGGGAACGCCATTGGTTCCGATCTGTTGCCCGTTCCAGTAAAGCGCACTTGAAGCAAGGGCGCCGATATAAACCGCAAGCGGTTCGCCGCCAGAAAGAAAGGACGGGGGCAGGTCAAAAGTCGCCCCAATCCAAATGACCCGGCCCTGCGGGTCGATGTCGGTGATGTCCCGTGTTTCACACAGATCGTTCGAAAAGTCCGGTGGCGCAATGGTGCCGCCTTCACAGACAACTGCCCGGCTGAGAACTTCGACATACCGCGGCTCGCCTTGCGCAAAAACGGGGGCAGCGGCTATTGCAAATAGAATCAGCACAAGGGTTGGCCGGATTTTCATCTGGTTATTCTACCACCACTGTTTTGCCGCACGCCATGCCTTTTACCGGACAGAACCCGCCGTTTGCCGATCAGGCCAGGCATCCCGATCATAGGGCATCTATGAAAAGGAAAGAAACAATTACCGATCGGAGGATTGCCGCCATGTCTGCCATCAAATCCGCAATTGCCTTGTTTGTCTTTGTCTGCCTTGCCGCATTTGCCCGTAATGAACCCCAGGATACTGAAATCATTTTTGAACCGTATCAGTTCGAGGCGAATGACGGCACGGCGGTGGATGCCGAGCGCGGTGTCTTTAAGGTGCCGGAAAATCGCGCCAATCCGGATGCGCGCCTGATCGAACTTCATTTCGTGCGCTTTAAATCGACAAGCGACAATCCCGGAGCGCCGATTGTCTATCTCGCCGGCGGTCCGGGCGGTTCCGGCGTTGGGACAGCCAGGGGAAGGAGATTTCCGCTGTTTATGGCCATGCGCGAATTTGGCGATGTGATCGCGTTCGATCAACGGGGCACCGGGTGGTCAAACGCCATCCCGCATTGCGAGACGAAGCACACCTTTCCTCTTGACGAACCGCTGAGTATGGAAAAATCAATTCCCATCCTCCGTGCGGCATCGGCAGAATGCGCTGAATTCTGGAACCGGGAAGGGATTGACCTTGCCGGTTATAACACCATGGAAAATGCCCGCGATATCGACTCGCTGCGCCAGGCGCTCGGCGTGGAAAAAATCACCCTTTGGGGTATCAGCTATGGCTCTCATCTGGCCTTCGCCGCGTTGAAAGCAATGCCGGGAAAAATTGATCGCATTGTGCTGGCTGGCATTGAGGGTCTGGATGCCACAGTCAAACTTCCGGCCCATACGGATCATTATTTTGCCAGACTCCAGACAGCAATCAACGCAGACTCGGGGTCGGCCGCAGCCTATCCCGATTTGGCCGGTCTGATGCGCCGGGTTCATGCCAGACTTGATGCGGAACCACTGGAAATCACTTTCACTGACCGTTCCGGCGAAAGCGTAACCATGACCATCGGCAAAACGGAAATGCAGATGATTGCGTCTTTTTCGATTGCTGATCCCGCCAGCGCGGCGCGCCTGCCGGCAATTTACGCGATGGCTGAGGCGGGCGATGTCAGCCGGGTTGCGCCCGTCATCTATCAAAATCTGCGTCGCGATCCGGTTTCCTTCCGCGGCATGCCCGAGGCCATGGACATTATGTCAGGGATATCCGATGACCGTCTTACAGTGGTGCGCAAACAATCACAAACTTCGCTTCTTGGTGATGTTCTGAATTTCCCGATGCCGCATCTGATGGGCGCTTTTGGCCTGAAAGATCTGGGTGACGGATTTCGCATGCCGGTCAAAACCGATGTCCCGACCCTTGTGCTGACAGGGACATTGGACGGCCGGACCTATCCCGAGGGTGCGGCTGAGGCTCTGCAGGGATTTTCAAATGTCAGTCGCGTGATCATTGAAAATGGCGGGCATAATGTTTTTATGCAGGCGCCGGAAATCACCGATATCATACTGCGTTTCATGCGGGGGGAAAGCGTGCCTGAATTCGTAATGCTGGAAAGGCCCGTGTTTCCTTACTAGTGAGGTGGAACTGAATTAGGGTCACGACCCCGGGCCGCAGACTCATGGACGGAGCCATCCGGGAAGGTCCTTACGAGTCTGCGGCCTAAAGCCTTTCGCCTCGGTTGTCGCAATCATTTCCAAATCAGAATGTTCTTTTTTACGGCTGAGGGAGCCTTGTTGATCCTGCTCGCGCGCCGGTCACGAAATCTTGTGGAGAGTTGACGAATAAAATTTGTCGGAGGGCTTATATTCGCTGTAAGGCAGTCTATATGTGTATTGTATAAGCAACATATTTCAGGTTGCCGACAGCAAGAATATTACGATCCCGGCTGTCCCCTCTCCTCCCCCTGTGGTTTCGCCCCTGGGGACAGCTAAACCCCCGCCGGAGCAATCCGGCGGGGGTTCCCCTTTCTGAAGCTTTCTGCATTATCAGTGCGCTATCGGCAGGGAAATCTGGTGGCTGCCGTCGGGGAAATTCTGCCTGATTTTGACGATATGCGGGGCTTCCTTGGTCAGCCAGGCTCTCCACGGCCGCATCACGGTTTCCAGCACCCAGCTATCGACGCTGCCGCCATCCTTGAGTTCCACGGATTCCTGGCCCAGAACACGCACCGTTTCCCAGACAATCTGACCGCCCGGCCCGAGCACGGGGATCCGGACTTCATACCCCTCTTTAAAAGGGAAGGCGGTCAGGAGAGTCGCATAAATGGAAAGATCAAAAGGCGCTTCCGACAACGGCAGTTCCTGGGAAATGGGTGAGGATTCCGGGGTCGGAAAAATCGTAAATTTGACACTGCTTCCTTCATATTCCACATGCGAAATATGCGCACCGAAGGTCGGTCCGGCCTGTCCCACCTGATGAACCAGTTTCGGGGCCAGGGTTTTGGGGTCATTCAAATGAATGCGGGAGAAAACCTCGTTACCATCCTGATCGAACAGAACGACTTTGCGGTAAAGCATCTGTTTGCCCGCGCGCTCGACAATAGAGACTTCATCGCTCCACTCCCCGTTAGGGGTAACTGTTCCGTCAGCAGCGTAGCGGTCGAGGCTGAACCGGATTTGATAGGGTTGAATAACGCTGCCGTCGATATCGGGATCACCGACGCTCAGTTTTTTAGGCTCCGCTTCAGCCATGACGCCATTGATGGCCATCATGATAGAGAGTGAGATAAGATACGGTTTCATTATTTATCCTTTCCTGCTGTCATTTAATGGGGTGGCCCCTTTCGCAGAGAGGCCGTTATGGTCGGGCGCAAACGGATGATGAAATCGGGCACGGCGCTGTCTGCCGCGTCCCGGAACAACGCGAGCCATTCGTCTTTTGTGCCGGACCATTTGCCGGCCTCATCATCCGCCATTGCCCTCCGGTCGGGGTTGAAAGTGAGCTTATTGGGATCAACCACGCCGAATTGGATAAAAGCTTTGGTTTTTTTGGGACAGCGGCAGGGGGCGTTTGGATTGACCAGGCCACACTGCCCATCCATGAATTTCTTCAGTTCCGCCCGGGCGCGGGAGAGTTTTTTGCGAAACGCATCAGCCCGCATATCGAGAATTCCGGCCGCCTGATTGCTGCTCAATCCCAGTCCCGCGCCAAGCGCAAAAACCGCTCTCTGCTCGCGGTTAAAGCACATCAGCATGCCCCTCACACAGGATTGTTTGGCCTCTTCCGCCAGCACCCAGGGGTCCATATCGTAATCACCGGTATCGGGCATGGCTTGATCCGGGCAGGCATTGATCTTTTCCGCATAATGATCGAAGGAAAGCACGCGGCCCTCGACTGCCCGTTTTTTCATGGTCAGCGCATGGTTGGCCGCGATCCGTATGGCCCAGGTGCGAAAGGCGCTGCGGCCCTCGAAACCGCCCAGATGGGTGACGATCTTGATCAGCGCTTCCTGGGTCACATCCTCGGCATCTTCCGCAGACCACAGCATTTTCCGGATAAAGCGGTAAATGGCGGCCTGGTGACGCGCAATCAGGGTCTCAAGCGCCTGCTGGCTGCCGTTCTGCGCGGCCTCAACCAACTGCTCATCCCTCTGTTCGGAAAAATTCACAAAATCCTCCATTCATAAGATTGGACAATCATTATCGGCGCCTGTGACAAAAGTGACGAATTTTTTTCAATCCCTCTCGACTGGCAGAGGCGATCTGTTATCTTGCGATTATTATGCAGCAATATCTCGATCTGTTGAAACATGTGCGTCACGCCGGGGTCTTTAAGGGAGACCGGACCGGAACGGGGACCTGTTCCGTTTTCGGGTATCAGATGCGGTTTGACCTTACGGAAGGCTTTCCGCTTCTGACGACCAAAAAACTCCATGTGAAATCAATCATTCATGAGCTTTTGTGGTTTCTGGCAGGCGATACCAATGTCGGATATCTGAAGGACAATGGCGTTTCGATCTGGGATGACTGGGCCGATGAGAAGGGTGAACTGGGTCCGGTTTACGGTCATCAATGGCGATCCTGGCCCGCGCCGGACGGCTCAAAAATAGACCAGATTTCCAGGCTGATCCATGACATCAAAACCAATCCCAATTCCCGCCGCCTGATTGTCTCCGCCTGGAATGTGGCGGAGGTGAATAAAATGGCGCTGCCGCCCTGTCACTGCCTGTTCCAGTTCTATGTGGCGGACGGCAGGCTGTCCTGCCAGCTTTATCAGCGCTCCGCCGATATTTTCCTGGGCGTCCCGTTCAATATCGCATCCTACGGCCTTTTGACCCTGATGGTGGCGCAGGCGACCGGGCTGGAGCCGGGCGAGTTCATCCACACTTTCGGCGATGCCCATCTCTATTCCAACCATCTGGAACAGGCGGATAAGCAATTGAGCCGGCAGCCGAGAGCCCTACCCGTGCTCACCATCAACCCGGACGTAAAGGATATCTTCGCCTTCCGCTATGAGGATTTTACCCTGTCAGGTTACGACCCCCACCCGCATATCAAGGCGAAGGTGGCGGTGTGATGGAGATTGCTTCGCTTCGCTCGCAATGACAATTTATGTCATTGCGAGGAGCGACAGCGAAGCGGCAATCTCTTTATTGTTGTGCCGCCTGCAACTCGGCTGCGGTCCGTTCGTTCTCGCGCAGGACCCGCAGCGTATTGCCGCTCCAGATTTTAGCGATATCCTCGTCGCTGTAACCGCGGCGCACCAGTTCGGCAGTGACATTGAGCGTTTCGCTGGCGTCATCCCAGCCGACAACGCCGCCGCCGCCGTCAAAGTCAGAGGAAATACCCACGTGATCGATGCCCATCACCTCGACCATGTGATCGATGTGGTTCACATAGTCGGAGACATTGGCGCGCGGCCATGTGGCATGGATTTCCTCCATCCGGCGGCGGAATTCCGCAGCCTGTTCCTCGCTCGCTTCGCCGGTGAACAGCATGATGCGGGTCACGCCCATTTCTTCCTGCATGGCTTCGATGGCGGCGGTTTTTTCCGGCGGGTCGGCGCGGACGAAAGCGCCGAGCGCCACGGCCTGGACAACGCCGCCATTTTCCTTCACGGCGCGCAGCTGTTCATCGTCCATGTTGCGCGGATGATCATTCAGCGCCCGGGCTCCGGAATGGGACGCCATAACCGGCGATTTGGAGAGCGCCGTGGCTTCCATCATCGCGGCTTTGGACACATGGGAGATATCGACCACAATCCCGACCCGGTTCATTTCCGCGATGACTTCCGCGCCAAAATCGCTGATGCCGTTATGTTCGGAGTCTGCATCGCCGAAATCCTTATTGGCCTGAGCGGAATCGGCGATGTCGTTGTGACCGTTATGCGCGAGGGTGATGTAACGTGCGCCGAGATCCCGGTATTTTTCCAGCAGTGACAAATCTTTGCCGATCACATAACCGTTTTCGATGCCGATAAAGGCGGCGAGCTTGCCGTTTTTCCAGGCTGCATCCGCTTCGTCCGCCGTATCCACAAGCACGATCTTGTCGGGATACATGTCATCGGTCATGCGGTGGATAGCGTCAAACTTGATCATGGCGTCCGCCTTGGCCTTTTCATAGTTTTCAGGCGTCCGTTCCGTTTGTCCCACATAGACAATAAAAAAGGCCGTATCGAGTCCGCCTTCCAGCATCTTAGGGATATCCACCTGGGCATCGCCGCGCACCCCGGGGTCCGCTTCCGCAGTCGCATAATTTGGCGGGATGTCCACATGGGTGTCCAACGTCATGATGGAAGCATGCAGTTCTTCGGCCTTCGTCATGACGTCCGCATCGCTCATCTGCCCGACGGTTTCATCCGCCGGCGCCGGCTGACCGCCTTCGCCGCAGGCAGCAACAATCAATGAAAATAATATAGTGGAAAAAAATCCGATCCGGTTTCCCTGCATGTCCCAATCCCCTTTGGTTTGATAAACGAGACGGACTGTAAGGGGTTAGCGGAAGATGAGCAAGAGGAGAGCGTCGTAATAATCATTGGTATATGCTTGACATATGCTATAAAAGGCATATGCTTGGCCTATGCATTAAAGGTACGGATCATGCAAACAGCAAAACTCTTTATCAATGGCCGCAGCCAGGCGGTGCGGATTCCCAAATCCCTCGCCTTTAAAGGGGTCAATGAAGTCGCCGTTCGCAAGGAGGGGGATAAACTGATCCTTGAGCCCCTGCGCAAAACCTGGACCTCTCTGCCGGAGGCCGGCGCTGCCAGCGCGGATTTCATGGCGGATCGTCCGGATATGATTGAAACGGAGCGTGTGCGGTTTTGACGCTCTATATGCTCGATACCGATATTTGCAGTTATATCATGAAAAGAGCGCCGTCTCCCTTGTTGTCCAGGATGGAACAGACGGTCGAACGGGGCCACGCCCTTTGCATATCTGTGATCACCTATTCGGAATTGCGTCTGGGAGCAGCACGTTCCCCGGCTGTGAAAAAATATAATCACCTGATTGATGAATTTTCCGAAAGATTGGATTTTATTGCGGACTGGACGGCCTTGGAGGCCGACCGCTATGCCGGATTACAGGCCCATCTATTTTCCCGGGGAACGCCGATTGGCCAAAATGACACTATGATCGCTGCCCATGCACTTAGCGTAGGGGCGGTTTTGGTGACCAACAATCAAAAGCATTTCACGCGGATTAATAAATTATCGGTTGAAAACTGGGCCTGACCCTTCATCCCATCCAATCCATAATCACTTTCCCGCTCTGGCCCGAGCGCATGGTGTCGAACGCAATTTGGTAGTCATCAATGGGAAAACGGTGGGTGATCATGGCGTCGAGATTGAGTCCGGATTGCAGCATGACGATCATCTTGTACCAGGTTTCGTACATTTCCCGGCCGTAAATGCCCTTCAGCGTCAGGGCGCGGAGGATGATTTCCGACCAATCCACCGGCATTTTTTCGGGCGGCAGGCCAAGAAGGGCGATTCGACCGCCCATGATCATGTTCCGGACCATCTGATTGAAGGCCTGTTCATTGCCGGACATTTCCAGTCCGACATCGAAACCTTCCCGCATTTTTAATTCCGACTGTATGTCCTTCAGGTCTTCCTTCATTACATTGACGGGCCGGACATCGGCGACTTTGGCGGCAAGATCAAGACGGTATTCATTCACGTCGGTGATGACCACATGGCGGGCCCCGGCGTGGCGGGCAACGGCCCCGGCCATAATGCCGATGGGCCCTGCGCCGGTGATCAGCACATCCTCGCCGATCAGCGGAAAGGACAGCGCGGCGTGGGTCGCGTTGCCGAACGGATCAAGTATGGCCGCCATATCGTCCGACACATTCTCGGGCAGGGGGATGGCGTTAAAGGCGGGCAGGGACAGATATTCCGCAAAAGCGCCCGGGCGGTTGACGCCAACGCCGGTGGTGTCGGGGGCCAGATGAAAATTCCCCGCCCGCGCATTGCGGCTCGCCATGCCGACAATATGGCCTTCGCCGGAAACTCGCTGGCCGATCTTCAAATGTTTGACCGATGCGCCGATATCGACAATTTCCCCGCCATATTCATGACCGGTGATCATCGGCACCGGAACGGTTTTCTGCGCCCATTCATCCCAGTTATAGATATGGATGTCGGTGCCGCAGATGGCGGTCTTGCGGATTTTGATCAGCACATCTTCGGGACCGATTTCGGGGACCGGTTCCTCGCTCATCCAGATGCCGGGTTCGGGTTTCGCCTTGACAAGGGCTTTCATAGTATTCTGCATCAGGCAATCACTCCCAGTTCGCGTCCCACCCTGATGAAGGCGGCGATGGCGAAATCAATCTGTTCCGGCGTATGGGCCGCCGACATTTGCGTGCGGATGCGGGCCTGCCCCTTGGGCACCACCGGATAGAAAAAGCCGATCACATAGACGCCTTCCTCCAAAAGCTTCACCGCCATCTCCTGCGCGAGTTTCGCATCACCCAGCATCACCGGGATGATCGGATGTTCGCCCGGCACCAGGGTAAAGCCCGCCTTTTCCATACCGGCGCGGAAACGCTTGGCATTATACCGGAGTTTCGCCCGCAGATCATCGCCATCCTTTAGCAAGTCTAACACTTTCATGGACGCGCTGACCAGCGCTGGCGGCACGGAATTGGAAAACAGATAGGGGCGGGAGCGCTGGCGCAACAGATCAACCACTTCCTGCTTCGCCGCCGTAAAACCGCCGGATGCGCCGCCCAGAGCCTTGCCGAGGGTACTGGTCAGAATATCGATCCGGCCCTCGACGCCGCAATATTCCGGCGTGCCGCGGCCATGTTCGCCAATAAAACCGGATGCGTGACTGTCATCCACCATGACGAGTGCGTCATACTTGTCCGCCAGATCGCAGATGTCTTTCAGGTTGGCGATGATGCCGTCCATGGAAAAAACCCCGTCAGTCGCGATCATTTTATAACGGGCGCCCGCCGCATTGGCGGCCTGCAACTGGGCTTCAAGATCGGCCATATCATTGTTGGCGTAGCGAAAACGCTTCGCTTTACACAGCCTGACCCCGTCAATGATGGAGGCATGGTTCAGGGCGTCGGAAATAATAGCGTCCTCTTCACTCAACAGCGGTTCGAACAGCCCGCCATTGGCGTCGAAACAGGCGACATACAGCACCGAATCCTCATAACCGAAGAAATCGGCGATTTTCTGTTCCAGATCCCGGTGAATGGCCTGGGTGCCGCAGATAAAGCGCACCGACGCCATGCCATAACCGAATTCGTCCAGGCCTTTCTTTGCTGCCGCCATCAGTTCCGGCGAATCCGCCAATCCCAGGTAATTATTGGCGCAGAAATTTACCACTGGCTGCTCATCGCCATTCGCCCGCACCGAAATTTTCGAGGATTGCGGCGTGACGATCAGTCGTTCCCGCTTGTAAAGCCCGGCGGCGTCAATCTCTTCCAATATGGCCGAAAGATGTGAATAATAGGCACTGTTCATAGGGATGTTCCTTTTCTTACACTTCCATAGCAAAGATAAGGCGATTTACAAGTCCACACCGATCCTGATAATGCAACAAAATGTGGCCGGGAGGATATGTTTCATGCTCAGACTGTTTCCAACGCTGATATTATTGTTCACCGCCTTGCCTGTTTTAGCCCAGACCGGTTATCCCGAACCGGTGCGCGGCACCTACGTGATGACGGACTTTGTTTTTGATACCGGTGAAACACTGCCGGAATTGAAGCAAAGCTATCTGACCATCGGCGAACCGCGGCGGGGGGCGGACGGGAAGGTGGAAAACGCCGTCCTTATTATGCATGGCACAACGGGGCAGGGGGCAAGCTTCCTGTCCGACCGTTTCGCCGGTCATCTGTTCGGCCCCGGTCAGTTGCTGGATGCGGAAAAATATTTCATCATCCTTGCCGACGGCCTTGGTCATGGACAGTCCAGCCGGCCTTCGGACGGTCTTCACATGAAATTTCCGAAATATACCTATGACGATATGGTCCGCGCCCAGTACCGGATGCTGACGGAGCATCTGGGTGTCGATCATCTGCGCCTTGTCATGGGGACCTCCATGGGCGGTATGATGAGTTGGGTCTGGGGCTATACATATCCCGATTTTATGGACGCCCTGATGCCGCTTGCCAGCCTGCCGGTTGAAATTGCCGGGCGCAACCGTATGCAGCGCAAAATGATGATGGATGCGATCATGTATGATCCCGCCTGGAACGGGGGCGAGTATGACCAACAGCCGGTCGGCCTGAAAAGCGCCGCCCATGCGCTGATCTTCATGATTTCAAGCCCGCTGCAATGGCAGAAACAGGCCCCCACCCGGGAACAGTCGGAAGAAATGCTGGAAAGCCTCGTCAACCGTTTCTACACCGGCCTCGACGCCAATGACCTGATCTACCAGTTCGATTCGTCGCGCTTCTATAACCCCGCTCCGCATCTTCACAGGATCAGGGCGCCGCTATACGCTATCAACTCCGCCGATGACCAGGTCAACCCGCCGGAGCTCGGCATTCTGGAAGAAGAAATCAAAAAGGTGCCCAGGGGCCGCGCCATCCTGCTTCCCATCACCGATGAAACCCGCGGCCACGGCACGCATTCCATTCCGGCCATCTGGGGCCAGTATCTGGCGGAACTGCTGGCGGAAACGGAGTAATTCCCATTCTTCCATCCCTCCCGCGAAGGCGGAAGTCTGTGTGTGTTTGCAGAGGGATGCCCGCCTTCGCGGCCATGACATTTACCGTCAGGATTTTGATCTGACACCCAGAATGCTGACAATGGTCAGGAGCATCATCACGGACGAGATATAGAACACTTCCCTGGGGAACCCCTCATCCAGCATATAGCCGAAGGCAGGCGCGGCGATCAGGCTGGCGAGGCTGAGGCCGGTGGAAACAAAGCCGAAGACGGTTCCGGTCGCCGCCCTGGGCGCGGCTTCCTTGACGATCATATCGCGCGACGGCGAAATGATGCCCCAGAGAAAGCCGGCCAGGCTGAGCAGGGCAAGCACCAGCAGCGTCGATCCGGTGAGGGTAATGGCAAGGTAAATCATCATCGCCGCGCCCAGTGCAGCGAGAGAGGCGGTCAAAGCGTGGCGGCCATATTTATCCGCCAATTGCCCGCCCACCAGCACGCCGATGGCGGAGGCAATCAGATAGCCGGTCAGCGCCGTGTTGGCTTCCGCAAGACTGAGCGCGCCGATCTGCTCGTAAATCGTTACCGCATAGCCGCGAATGCCGGTGTCGGAGAAGCCGATCAGCACCCAGGTCAGGAAGCACATCAGGATGGGCGCCGATAAAAACAGCTTTTTATGATCAAGGGCGGGCTTCGGCCCCCCCGCATCATGGGCGGCGGCCCGGGCATCGCGGATCACCGGCTGAAAAAGCATGAAGATGGCGAATAGAATACCGAGCAACCCGGCGCCGATCATCGCCCATTGCCAGCTTGCCGCCACCGCGATTCCCGCCATGAAAGGCGGAGCCACGGCCCAGCCAAGATTGCCCATAAAGGCATGAATGCCAAAGGCCCGCCCGTGTTTTCCTTCGCCGACCTGGTTGGAGAGCAGGGCAAAATCCGCCGGGTGATAGGCCGCATTGGCAACGCCGGACAGGGTCATCAGGACCAGCAGTGCCGGGTAGGTGGGAATCAGGCCGATCAGGATGATAATGAAGCCCTGCGCAGCCAGCGCCGCGATCAGAATCGGACCCGCGCCAATCTTGTCGACGATCATACCAACCGGCACCTGCAACACCGCGGACGACAGGCCAAACAGTGAAATCGCCAGGCCGAGCGCCGCGTAACTCACCCCGAAATCCGCCTGCAGGATCGGCAGGATCGGCGGCAAAATCATCATATAAAAATGGCTGATCAGATGGGCGATGCCGACAAGACTGATGACCCGGATGGTATTGTTCCTGTCCGTCATGGGATGCTTTTAAGCGCTATCGGCGCCGTAATAAAGCGCAACGGTGTGTTTGGCTTCGGCGAAGAACAGCCAGCGCTGAATCAGCGTGGCAGTAAGCACAATCATGGCTGCAATATTCCATATTATCGTCGGCCCGTCATGTAGAGTGTAGCCGATCATGATTACAGCTACACCGTACAATATCAGAAACAGATTTCGCAGTTTTTGACTATGTTTCCGGCCAATTCTGTACCCCATTTCCTGCATCAGGTAGTTGCTTTCCGTATGGGGCGCTTCAAACAGTTTGACCTTACCGAACTTGCCAAGCCCGGTGGCGCTTTCAGGCGTCGAAGACGAAGTTGTTTCATCAAGATAGCGCCAATAGAAAAGCTGTATCGTATCGGCAAGAAACAGCAGGAGCACAGCTGACAGGCGGAGCTCCCAGCCACCAGTGAATAGTATGAGCAGTGTGCATCCCGTTGCCAGAGCGAACAACAAATAAAGCGGAACCGTAAAATGATTATGCCAGGCATGGATGGGCTTGAGCGACTGATAAATCATCGCCGTCGCGAAAACCGTCAGGAAACTGAATGCGGCTGCGATCCAACCGATCACGGGCATCCAGCCGGTCAAAATATAGAGGCCCATGGGGATGAAGGTGAGAATGGAAAGCACGCCTTCACGACTGAGCCACGAGGTGCGCCATTGTGACAGCGCCCGCCACGCGCGTTCCGGATGGCCAAGATGAAGGGTTGATGACAAAAGCCCAGAAACAATCAGGGCAAAGGAAACCCCAATGACAATCAGGTTGGGCTCGGCCCAGCCAAGACCTGCCGCAACGACCATCGATATAAAAAGGCCATATCCTGCCCCGGACAAGGTCGTAAACAATATGACGGATTTCGCTGGATGCATAATTAAACCACCCCGTTCGGCCTGAGCTTGTCGAAGGGCGGTAGCTTGCGCGATGATCCGGGCTTCGACAGGCTCAGCCCGAACGGTTTTGTTGTGTTTCCAAGTGCTCCTGGCATCTTCTTACCTCGACAATAACTTATCGACCCAGCCGAGAATGCCGCTGGCATCCATTTTGGGCTCTAAAAAGGCCGGCGCGGGCGGGGTTTCCCGGGGCGGCAGATATTTATTCACCGGTTTGCAGCCCTGTTCCGGCATCAGGTCATAGCCGCCGCGCGCCGCGACCAATTGCGACACTTCGGAATCGGGATTGCCAAGATCACCGAAATGCCGGGCGTTTGACGGGCAGGTGGAAACGCAGGCGGGGACCCTCTCCGCCTCCGGCAGATTTTCATTATAAATCTTGTCCACGCAAAGCGTGCATTTCTTCATCACGCCGGCATCCTCGTCATATTCCCGCGCACCGTAAGGGCAGGCCCAGGAACAAAGCTTGCAGCCGATACAGGTGTCCGCATTGACCAATACGATGCCGTCTTCTTCCCTCTTATAGCTGGCGCCGGTCGGGCAGACGGTGACGCAGGGCGCATCGTCGCAATGAAGGCACGATTTCGGGAAATGCACGGTCCGGCCGCCTTCATCATTCTCACCGATCACCTCAAATGAGTGCACCCGGTTGAACCAGACGCCGGATGGTTCCGCACCGTAAGGGTCGGTGTCGGTCAGCGGGGCCGAATGGCCGGAAGTGTTCCATTCCTTGCAATGCACTGCACAGGCATGACAGCCGACACAGATGTCGAGATCAATCACAAGCCCGAGCTTTTTTTGGGGCGGGTTTTTCGGCAGTGACGTCATGACTTCGCCCCGAATCTCAGGATTGGCACCCGGCGGTTGCGTTTGGGTTTGACGGGTGGAAATTGCGGCTCCGACGCCTCCGCCCGCTCGCATTTTTCGATCCGCACCCGAAGGTCATACCAGGCGGCCTGTCCCGTTACCGGATCCGCATTGGCATAACGATAGCCGTCCTCCCGTTCCGGCAGCAGGTCGGAAATCACATGGTTCAGGAGGAATCCTTCCTTGGCTTCCGGCGCATTGTCCGCAAGGCCCCAGGCGCGTTTCCTTTTGCCGATGGCGTTCCAGGTCCAGACCGTATGGCGGTTGACGCCGGTCATGGTTTTGACCGGCGCCTTGATGCGCCCATGATGACTGATCACCCACACCCAGTCGTCATCCTGCAAGTCATGGGCCGCTGCGAGATCGCGGTGCATGTAAAGCGCGTTCCTCGCCGTGATCTGCCGCAGCCAGGCATTCTGTGAGCCCCAGGAATGATACATATGCATCGGCCGCTGCGTGATGGCGGAAAGCGGAAAAGCAGCCTCTTCAACAGCCGCTTCCTCAAAGGGCGGATACCAGAAAGGCAATGGGTCGCAATAGTCCTTCACCCGGTCCCGTAAATGATCCGGCGGCTGATGATCGCCGTGGCCCTCCGCCGCCAGTCGGAATGTCTGCAGGGTCTCGTCATAAAGATGCAGGATGATGGGCGCTGCGTCCGCAATCCAGCCTTTGGCTTTGGCGTAATCCAGATAATCCCGGTTCGCCTGTTTGAAATAAAGCGCGGATTCTGGCAGTTTTTCATGCCAGAAACAGCCATTTTCGATATATTTCTGCAGCTGATCCGGGTTCGGTTTGCCGCCTTCGCCGCGCCAGCCCGCGAGCGGTCCAATGCCCGGTGCGCGTTCGTGATTAACCAGATAGTCGGGATAGCCGCCGGGATATTTGGGTTCATAATCCTCATCCACCATGCCGGGCAGGCCGAGCCTTGCGCCGAGATCCAGCAGCACATCCTGAAACGGCCGGACATCCCTATCCGGCTCCACGACGGGTTGGCGGATGGAATCGGCAGGGCCGTCGGCTTCCGATATGGGCCGATCCAGCAGTGAAATACAGTCCCAGCGTTCCAGATAGGTGGTGTCCGGCAGGATCAGATCGGCGTAAGCCACGGTTTCCGAATAATAGGCATCGGAATAGATGAAATGCCTGATTTTATAATCGCCGGTCTCCGCGTCCGTGTCGGTCAGATATTTCAGTGTATCCGGCACATTCATGGCGGAATTCCACGCCATATTCGCCATATACATGAACAGCACATCGATCTTGTACGGATCGCCCTTCCAGGCATTGTGCAGCACCATATGCATCAGGCCATGGATGGAAAGCGGATTTTCCCAGGAATAGGCCTTGTCGATGCGGGCCGGGTTGCCGTTCTGATCCACCAATAAATGCTCCGGTCTTTTCGGATTGCCGATGGGCGGGCCGGAAAGCGGCGTGAAGGGCGCGGTTTCTAGCCCGTGCGGCAACGGGCCGGGCGGGCAGGGTTTCGGAAAGGGCGGCTTATAGCGCATGCCGCCCGGGCAATCGATGGCCCCAAGGATCATCTGCAGCAGATGCAGCATGCGGCAGGTATGAAAGCCGTTGGAATGGGCGGAAATACCCCGCATGGCGTGGATGGAAACAGGCCGGCCCACCATTTTATCCTGTCTGCGCCCGGCCCAGTCGGTCCAGGGGATATCGAGGGTGATTTCCTGCTCAAAAGCGACTTCGGCCAGTTCCGCAGCAATGCGCCGGATGGTGTCCGCGGTAATGCCGGTGATATCGGCGGCCCGTTCGGGTGTGTAATCATCCCCCATGAAACGCTGCGCAAAAAGCTGAAAAGCCGGAATGACCCTGCGGCCGTCATCCAGAATGTAATCTCCTGCCAGAAGAGGCGTAATGTCGGAAAGGTCCGCTTCGACGGCCCCTTTTATCCGTCCGTCCCAGGCAAGCGGTTTGCCGTCCCTGGTGCGGGCGAACAGGCCGTGATCGGCCGCGCCCGGATCATTGATGACCAGCCAGGGGGCATTGGTGTAGCGCACCAGATAGGACCAGTCGACTTTTTCGGCTTTCAGCAATTCATGGATCAGCGCGCCGATGAACAGCCCGTCCGCACCGGGCCGGATGCCGACCCATTCATCGGCAATGGCCGAATAGCCGGTGCGGACCGGATTGACCGAGACGATCTTGGTCCCGTCCCGACCCTTCAGCTTTCCCATGCCCATTTTGATGGGATTGGAATCATGATCTTCCGCTACGCCGAACAACATGAAATATTTTGCATGGTCCCAGTCCGGTTCGCCAAACTCCCAGAAGGAGCCGCCAATGGTGTAAAGCCCCGCCGCCGCCATATTGACCGAACAGAAACCGCCATGGGCTGCATAATTGGGCGTGCCGAACTGTGTCGCCCACCAGCCGGTCAGAGACTGGCTCTGGTCCCGCCCGGTGAAAAAGGCCAGTTTCTTCGGATCACTATGGCGAGCTTCCGACAGCCATTGGGTGGCCAGCTTCAGGGCGTCCTCCCATTCGATTTCCTGAAACTCACCGGAACCGCGCGGCCCGGTCCTGAGCATCGGTTTGGTCAGCCTGGCCGGCGAATAATGCTGCATGATTCCGGCGGAGCCCTTGGCGCACAAAACACCCTTATTCACCGGATGATCGGGGTTACCGTCGATATATTTGACCTTGCCGTCTTTCAGATACACCCGGATGCCGCAGCGGCAGGCGCACATGTAACAGGTGGTCGGTTTTACCTCATCCGCAACGGGCGGGGAAAGTGGTACGTCTTCCTGAGGAGTCTCAAAAGGATTGAAGGCCATAATGGACTGTGTTTCGTTGACTTTCCGGCACTATAGGTCCCTTGCGCGGAAAGGCCAGAGGATAATGGCCTGATCTGCTCTTTGCCTGTTATTTTGGAAAATGATTCCAAAAAATTGCGTGTCAGCGTTTGTCGGCCACCACCGTGCCCTCTTTCATGACCCAAATGACCCCGGTGATCAGGTCATTGATGTCCCGCCCTGGATTACCCGTGACTGCGATAATGTCTGCCCGGTAGCCGGGTGCAATGCGGCCGATTTCGTTTTCAAGCCCCAGCAGTTCCGCGCCATTGACCGTGGCGGTCTGAATTGCTTCGGCAGGCGTCATCCCGGCCTTGATGAACCAGCTTAGTTCTCCCGTATTTTCACCGAATCCGGTAAGCACCGCATCCGAACCCATGGCGATCTTGACGCCGAGTTTATGAGCGCGGCGGACAGTTTCCAGATTGCGTTCGACAAAGGCGTGAAGATTACGTTTGATTTCCGCGTCATAGCCATATTCCGCCGCATGATCCGCATAATAGCGATTATGATCGATGGTCGGCACGTAAACAATGCCGGCTTCGGCGATCCGGCGCAGCAGATCATCGCTGAGGCCGGTGGCGTGTTCGATGGAATGGACACGGGCCCGGACGGCATCGGCAACAGCTTCCGGTCCGTAGGTATGAACGGCGACCCGCCTGCCGGATTTTGCGGCGATCTCAACGGCAGCGGCAATTTCCCCATAGCCATATTGCTGGCGGCTGGTCAGGTCCGAGGCACTGCCGGATGTGGCGAAAATCTTCACCCAGTCCGCGCCTTCCGCCATCCGCGCCGCCGCGAAGGCTGTTGCTTCGGCCACAGGGTCCTTAAGCTGGCCGGGGCGGGAGGATGGCTCATTGCTTGGATGCATGCCGGGCCCGGAAATCAGCATGCGCGGGCCGCGAATGGTACCGCTCTCTATGAGCGCCCGCATATAAAAATCGAGATTATTGCCGGCATTCAGATCACGGATGGTGGTCACACCGGTTTCCAGTGTTTTCACGGCATTGCGCGCGGCGGCGACCAGCCGGGCGTCGAGCGGTGTTGCTCCCAGTTCCGACCAGGCATCGCCACCGGGCTCGCCGGCAAGTCCATAGGTGAGATGGGTGTGCACATCAATGATGCCCGGCAGAGCGGTAAGGCGCTTCATATCACGGACAGTGGCATCCGGATAGCGGCTTGTAAGATTGTTCCCGACCGCAAGAATCCGGCCATTTTCCACAGCGATCTCCGTGCCGCCAAGAATCTCGCCCGTGCCGTCAATAATACGGGAAAACAGGAGAATCTCCGGTGCGGCAAAAGCAGGATACGGCAAGATAAAAAGAAGCAGGAGCACATAAAGAGAGCGAATAGACATGGGTCTTCCTTTTTATGCGGCGGCGGAATGAGAGTTGATTTTTTCCAGTTCCATGGCGAGGACTTTACCGCTTTCATCCGCCAGGGCGGCCTTACGTAACGCGCGGACCTGATCGGCGACATTGTTGCCATCCCCCAGTTTGTCCACGGTTTCCATGATGGCGTTGAAACTACGCATGCCCCGCTCATGGGTGTCGCCATAACCCTTGATCAGACCCTGGCATTTGGTGATTTCCATGGCGAGGTCGTAATTGACTTCGGCAAGGGTGGCAATGCGGTTGAGCCAGGTATCAATGGCCAGCATCTCATGCCTGTGGCGATAGCTCCAGCGTCGGGTCGGGCGAAAGGCCGCGACCATGCGCAGCATCAGAAAGCCGGAAAGTTTCATGGTGGAAATCTTGCGGCCCCGTCTGAAAAGTCCATTCAGGAACGTCATGCGGCCGACCAGGGCGCCGATGGGCCGGGGCAGCATGTCGCGGATTTCCTCCAGCCGCGGATGCATGAATTCCCTTGTATAGATGATCTGGCCGGGCGCGGCGCGGACCTCGTCCCGGACCCGTTCTGTCCGGCTGGCGCGGGTTTTCAGATCCGCCACGCGGACGGTATCCTCATAACTCATCCACAGCGCCAGATGGCGGGCCACTTCCCGCGTAAGACGGTATTGCAGGTCTTTATGATCGGCGCTCAGGATCGGTTTCAGGCGGTCGGCATATTCCACCACATATTTCCGGTCCTGATAATCGGCCAGCCGCCGCGCCCCTTCCAGCAGCATGTCCTGCACCTGATGGGGAAAATCGCGCCGCAGGGTGCGCACCAGATTCTCGCCGCCCCGGGCGCCGGCACGCTGCGCTTCAGGCTCATCCCCATACATTTCAATTTCAGCACCGCTGGCAGCCGCATAGCCACGGGCGAAGCCTTTAAGATTTTCCTCCACCATGCGGCCGCCGTGACGGATCACATCTTCATAGGCTTCACGGGGGAAGGGCAGGGCGCCCGCCCCTGCCAGGCCGCCAAAAAGAACTGAAGATATGACACTGCCTGCGCTCCGCGCGGCGCTGTCCATGTCAAAGGCAATCAGCCGCCTGGCATATTTTTTGGCATTTTCCGCGATAATATCTGCGTCGGCAATGCCGTCGCCCATGGCGGATTTTTCACTGATGGTGTAATCGCGGTGGGTAGAGGCGATCAGGGTGGTTTCATTGGGGGTCACAAAACCCCGCTGGATGGCGCGGCCCGCCTCCATCCATTCTGAGGCGATGACGATATCCACATCGCCCGGCACCGGCATCAGGGCAAGGACCGGCTCTTTCCCGGCTTCCTCGGCCATCGCTTTTGGGAACAGTTCGACACAGTAAACGGTGGCCCCGGTGCGCTGGGCGACGCCGGGGATGGATGTGGATTGCGCGATATAGCCTTCAGCCTCCGCCATCTCGACGATCCATTCGGCGAGCACGCCGCCGCCCTGGCCGCCAAGCGCGTTGATGGAGATGGTGATGGGGCGGACGCTGGTCATGGGCTAGAGCGCCCGCGCCACGCGGCGGCGGTCCGCAAGCGATTGGAAAAAGCCGATCACACTGCGCCGGATGCCGGCCTTGAACTGATCCCAAACGCCCGGATTATAGATGATTTCCGCCTCATAAAAGGACGGGCAGAGCACGGCGGCGTGAGACACTTCCCCGCAATGGCCGCAGCCGACACAATCGTTATTCACATGGGCGATGGGGTCGGTTTTCAGGGGATCCGGATTTGGTTTGATGGTCAGGGACGGGCAGCCGGACAGCCGGATACAGGCATGGTCGCCGGTGCAGGTATCGGGATCGACGCCAAACCGGGTGCGGACTACACGCTCGCCATTTTTCATCATCTTACGGACAATGGGCTTTTCCCGGCGCTGGCGGTTCAGCATGCATTCACCTTCCGCGACAATGACTTTCGGCCCTTTTTCCTTCGAGGCAATGGCTTCCCGCAGAATGTCGCGCACCGTCGTCACATCGTAGGTGCGCACGGTCTTCAGCCAGTTAACACCAAGGCCGCGCAGCGCCTTCTGGATCGGATGGCGGGTGGATTTGGTCGGATTATCGGCGCGGGATGACAGAATATCCTGCCCGCCGGTGGCCGCCGAATAATTATTATCGACCAGCAACAGGACATTGTCTGAATTATTAAACACCGCATTGCCGACGCCGGAGGTCAAACCATTATGCCAGAAGCCGCCATCGCCCATCACTGCAACCGCGCGCTTCGAGGCGTCGGAGGCAAAGGCCGACGCGCCCGCAGCCCCAAGGCCGTAGCCCATGGTCGTGTTGCCGATATTAAAAGGCGGCAGGATGGAGAAAAGGTGACAGCCGATATCGCAGGAGACATGGAAATTGCCGAGTTCCCGCTCGACCAGTTTCATGGCGGTGAAGATCGGGCGTTCCGGACAGCCGATGCAAAAACCGGCGGGCCGGGGCAGGACGGTATCGTTCAGCTCCGCGGGGGGGGCAGAAATATTAACGGTCGGGAACTTGTCGAGAAGTTCCGGCGCCTGCTGCTCGATGAAGGCCCTGAGGCCTTCTTTCATGACCTGACCGGTATATTCCCCCGCCATCGGCAAAACATCCTTGCCGATCACTTTGGTCTGCAGGTCCGCTTTGCGCAGATAGGTATTGACGGCCTGCTCGATATAATCGGGCTGGCCTTCCTCAACCAGTAGAATGGCTTTTTTGTCGGCGCAGAATCCGTTGATCTCTTCCGGGATCAGCGGGTAAGTGACATTCAGACAATAGATCGGGATGTCCGTTTCGCCAAAACTGTCAGCAAGCCCCAGCAGTTCCAGAGCGCGGATCAGTGTGTTGTAAAGTCCGCCCTGCACAATGATGCCCACATCGCCCATGGCGCCGCCGAGAAATTCATTCAGTTTATGTTTCAGGATGAAATCCACGGCTTTCGGCCAGCGGGAGGCGATCTTCTCCTGTTCATGGGCGAAATTGGCCGGCGGCAGTACGATACGCTCCGTATCGCGCACCGGATTTTCCATGGCCTCCCTTACCGTAAATTCCGGCCGTTTATTATCCTTGGCGGTAAAATGCCCGTAAACGTGGCAGGCGCGGATGCGCAGTTCCAGCATTACCGGGGTGTTGGAGGCTTCGGAAAGTTCAAAGCCGGTTTCCACCGCATCGACGATACTTTGCAGGTTGGGCCGGGGGTCCAACAGCCAGATCTGTGATTTCATGGCGAAGGCGTGGGAGCGTTCCTGCATGATGGAAGAACCCTCGCCATAATCCTCGCCAATGATCACCAGCGCCCCGCCGGTCACTCCGCTGGACGCCACATTGGCGAGCGCGTCGGAGGCGACATTGGTGCCCACGGTGGATTTCCAGGTGACAGCGCCTCGCAATGGATAATTGACAGACGCGGCCAGCATGGCGGCGGCGGATGCCTCAGAGGCGCTGGCTTCGAAATGCACGCCGAGTTCACCCAGAATGCCCTGCGCATCGGAAAGCACATCCATCAGATGGGAGATCGGCGCCCCCTGATAGCCGCCGACATAGGACACTCCCGATTGCAACAGCGCCTTGGTGACGGCCAGAATGCCTTCGCCCCTGAAATTTTCGCCGTTTCCGGCGCGGAGCTTTTCGACTTCTTTGGCAAAGGACCGTTCGGCCATAATTTTTCCTTACCCCGCCACCAGAGCAAAAACCCGAAGCGGACTGCCTGAGCCTTCCTCAATCTTCAGCGGCGCACTGACAACCAGCGCTCCCGTCGGCGGCAGCAGGTCCAGATTGGTCATGCACTGCAGGCCGTATTTCCCGGCGCCATGCATATAGTGGTGGCAGGGATATTGCGGCTCGAACAGAAAGGCCTGTCCGGCATCGGTGCCGATACATTCGGTGCCAAAACCCATGACATCCCGCTCATTGATCATCCACAGCACGGCTTCTGCGTCCGGACCCGGCGAATGCCCGCCGTCTTCCTGCATATTGGTGTAATTATCGGGATCGGCAATTTTCCGCCAGTCGGACCGCATGAACACCCAGCCGCCCGCCGGGATGCGGCCATGGGTTTCCTCCCATTTTTCCATAAAAGCTTTGGTCAGAATGAAGCCTTTATCCGCAGCAATTTCCTCAGTGCAATCCAGCACGCAGACCGGAGCAATAAAATGACCGACATTCAGGGTATCGACGGAATTATCGGGAAGGTCCTTGCCGGTGACCCAGTGGATCGGCGCATCAAAATGGGTGCCGGTATGTTCATTGACCGTGAAATCATTCCAGTACCAGGCTGGACCGTTCTCGTCATAGCGGGATTTTTGATTTTTGACGAAAGGGGAGGCCTGGGCAAATTCCGGCGGCAGTTGAATGGTCGGATAGTCCGGCCGCAGTGTTTCCGTTAAATCCACCACCCGAACCGCACCCGAATCCAGTGCGTTGATCAATCCTGCAAGAATATCTGCGCCAGCCATTTAACTCTCCTTATCATTCCAGCTTATATTCTATAACAAATATCAGGGCAGAACGGCAGTGGTTTCAATCTCGATCAGGGCCTCGTCCTCGATCAGGCCCGAAACCTCCACCACAGCCATGACCGGAAAGTTTTTGCCGATATAATCCCGGTAAATCCGGCCGATTTCAGCGATATTTTCCTTGTAGGACCGCCGATCCGTTACATACCAGGTCATGCGGACAATATGTTCCGGTCCGGCGCCGCCCTCACTCAGGATGGCGAGCGTGTTTTTCAGGATCTGCTCAAATTGTCCGGCAATGCTATCGCTTTGGAAAGTTTCAGTTTCATCCCAGCCGATCTGGCCGGCGACGAAAATCATCTGGCCCGACGCCTTGATGCCGTTGGCGTAACCCTTGGGCCGTTGCCAGCCGGGTGGTAGTAAGGTTTCCATACAATTGTTCCTTTTAACGGACAGGACCGGACGAAACGCTGTCCGATCCTGTCGTTATTAACCCACTCCAGGCATTTAGGGGTATGTTTTTTTACTAGAAATTCCGCCGCACGGTGAAACCATACCAGCGCGGAGGCTGAAAGGATATTTCGTTACAGCCGCAAAGCGTTGCCAGATCAAAACCCTGAATGCCGATCCGGGCATCGGTGATATTTTCGACCTTAAAAGCCATTTCCCACCCATCATCTTCGCTGGTCCAGGCGATCCTCGCGTTCAGCAGAAAGTAACTGTCAAATTTGTCTGCGTCAAAATTCCTGAGATTATAGAAATAGGAATCAGAATAGGCAAAATCACCGGTCACGGACAGATACCCGCCAAACGCGTCCCAGGAATAGCGGGCCAGACCGTTTACCTGGAATTCCGGCGCGTATGTCGGGTCAACATTTCGAACATCCGGTCCTCCCACACGCAAAGGCACATCATTCACTTTTGCATCGAACCAGGAGAATGACAGGATGGTATCAAGCCCATTCATGGGATTGGCCTGTAATTCCAGCTCTACGCCGATATTCTCGGCATCCGCATTGATGACGACGCCGGACACACCGGTAAACAGAAAGGCCTGATAGTCATTATAATCGTAATAAAAGATTGAGCCATTAAGCCGCGCACGGCCATCCAGAAACGTGGATTTAAAGCCGCCTTCATAGCTCAGCAGCACTTCCTCGTCATAGGGGATGGCGCTGGCCGGAATCGCAAGGCCGCCCGCCAGCTGGGCATTGAAACTGCCCGCTTTCACGCCGCGATTCACCCCGGCGTAAATCAACAGATCCTCATTGGCGCGCCAGTCGACCTGGGCTTTCCCGGCCCAATGAGTGTTGCTGGTATCGGCGGTAAAGGCTTCAGGGCCGTTGGGGCCAAAAACAGGCCCGATTGGTATGGGTGTGCCGACATGAACGGCAAAGTTGTCGTCGTGGAAATAAAGATTCTGCTGGAAATTATAATCCTTGTTTTCATTGATGACACGGGCGCCGAGAATAAAGCTGACATCGCTCGTCACATCATATTCGGCCTGGCCGAAGATGGAGTATGAATTGGTTTTCAGCCGCGCGTCCGATCCCAGGTCAAACGGGGCGCCGGGGACAACTCCATTCGCAGGAAATTTCAGGCCATTGTCTGAATCGGCGTCAATATTCAAATAATAAAGGCCGCCGACCCATTTCAGGTTATTGGTCTCTCCGGACAGCCTTAATTCCTGAGTAAAGCTGGTTGCATCCACACCGGCATAATTTGCGGATTGATTGACCGGCGCTGAATCCACATCGATAAACAGCAGTTTTTCATAGTCTTTATAATCCGTGACCGAGGTCAAGAGGAGGTTGTCGGTGATATCCCATTCCATCTTGTTGTTGACGCCCCAGGTATCAATGCTGCCCTGGTTTTTAAAGGCGAAATCGCCGGAGAAGGTAAAATCCTCGCCATCGGGATCGCGATAGCCGAAAAAGTCCGTTCCGACACCAAAGCGAGCGGTCAAAAATGCGTCATCGGGATCATTCAGCCCAAAAATTCCATCATTATCCAGATCAGAGCCAAAATCAGTTCCATTGGGCCCAATGGAAGCGCGGGTTTCGCCTGCGGGTATATCGATCACATTGACCAGTTCCCCCCTGTCATCAAACACGGCAATGGTCGGTTTCGACTGATAGGGGCCGGTATTTAAACGGCTGCGAGCCCCGTTGAATGACACGTTGGCCCGGAAGTTGCTGGAAGGTTCAAAGGCGAGAATAAACCGGCCCGCCAGGGTATCGTCGTCTGCCAGATCGGCGCCGGCTCCCGGTCCGGGCGACCCGCCGAACTGACCGTCCGGAAACAGATTTTTCAGATAAGGTTCGTGATAATTATAGCGGATCGCCGCACGGGCGGCGAGGGTGTCGCTTATGGGGCCGGAAATGGCCGCTTCCGTCGTAATCTGATTGGCGTGAGCCGGGGAGTCAAACCGGCCATAAGTCAGATCCAGATATCCCTCAAACTCATCAAAATTTGGCTTGTTGCTGATATAATGGACCAGGCCGCCCGTGGCATTCCGCCCAAACAGCGTGCCCTGCGGGCCTTTCAGGATTTCCACCCGTTCGATATCAAACACGGCAAAGGTCTGGGCCTGCGCAACTGCCAAATAGCCGTCATCCAGATAAACCGCGTTGGGGGCTTCGACAATGTCGTTAAAATCATTCTGGGTGACGCCGCGTATGGTGAACTGGGTATTTTGTCCGGCAAGATTGCCGCTGATGTGAACGCCCGGGGCGAAAGTCGCAATGTCGAAGCTTTTTTCGACGCCAAAAGCCCGCATCTGATCGCCGGTAAAGGCGCTGACGGCGATGCCGACATCCTGAAGATTCTGCTCGCGTTTTTGCGCTGTAACAATAATCTGGTCAAAAACCGAACGGTCATCACGGCTTTTTTCCTCGGTTTGGGCCATGGCGGCTGGCGGATTGATACTGACAAGCGCCGTGGTCATGGCCAGGGCCGTTAAAATACTCCATCCCCTTTTTTTATCGAATTTTTGCTGCGGCATATTTTCCTCCCTTTGTGATGACATTTTAATCACGCGCACGTGATATTTTGAGAAAATGTAGGAGTGGCATACCATGTCTGTCAAATTTTAAATTTAAAATATATCGCATTTTCCCTTTTATTGAGATGTTTAGGAGATGATTTCATCAGAAACTTTTTTTATAATTTAGGGCTATAATTTTTCAGCGTTTCGCGGGCGATAATGATTTTCTGGACCTCGCTGGCCCCTTCATAGATGCGCAGGGCGCGAATTTCCCGGTACAGCCGTTCCACCGGCACGCCGGAAACGACGCCGAGGCCGCCATAAAGCTGGACCGCTTTGTCGATGATCTGTTGCGCGGCTTCCGTGGCGTAAAGCTTGGCCATGGCGGCTTCCCGGGTCACCCGGCCCTGAAATTCATCCTTGCTCCAGGCGGCGCGGTAGACCAGCAGGGCCGCGGCGTCAATATCCAGGGCCATATCGGCGAGGGAGGCCTGAGTCATCTGCAGGTCGGCCAGGGGCGCGCCGAACAGTTCCCGCTTGGTGACCCGTTCGAGCGCTTCATCCATGGCGCGGCGGGCAAAGCCGAGGGCGGCGGCGGCCACCGTGGACCGGAATACATCCAGCGTCGCCATGGCGATTCTAAAGCCCTGGCCCGGCTCCCCGATGCGCTGGTTTGCCGGGATTTTACAATCGTTGAATTCCAGCGTCGCCAGGGGATGCGGCGCAATCAGGTTGATCCGTTCCTTCACCGCAAATCCCGGGATGTCCGCATCAACAATGAACGCGGAAAGGCCCTTTGCCCCCGGCGCTTCCCCAGTGCGGGCAAATACCACATAAAAATCCGCAATGCCGCCGTTGGAAATCCAGCTTTTCCCGCCATTCAGGACATAGCCATCACCTGATTTAGTGGCGGTGGTGGCCATGGCGGCCACGTCCGAACCCGCCTCCTTTTCTGAAAGCGCGAAGGCGGCGATTTTTCGTCCGGCGGCAACGTCAGGAAGGTAGCGGGCTTTTTGTTCATCCGAGCCAAACAGGCTGATCGGCCCCGATCCCAGCCCCTGCATGGCGAAGGCGAAATCAGCCAAAGATGACACATAGCCGAGCCCTTCCCGGATCAGGCACAGATTTCTGACATCAATGGGACTATCAACCGCGTGTTTGAGCCAACCGGCTTTGCCCAGCATTTTGACCAGATCGCGGCAGGCCTGATCCACATCATCCGCATCATGGGGCAGGGCGCTTTCATTGGCGGCGATCCAGCCATCAAGCGATTTTTTCAGGTCCCGGTGGCGGTCGGTAAAGAACGGCCAGGAAAGGTAAGATTGATCAGGCATGGATGTTTTCCGGTAAGCTGGCGGCTGCCCTTCGATACACCCTCGCTTTGCGAGGCCACTCAGGGCGAACGGTAATGTGCTTGATCGTGACACTGTCGTTCATCCTGAGTGCCCGAACGGAGTGAGGGTGTATCGAAGGATGGGGTACGAGCGATCGTTGAGAGAAAGGGGTGCTGAAGGTGATTGCCGACATCCCCTCAATCCCCCCTGAAAACCGGTTTTTGTTTGCTGGCGAAGGCCTCATAGGCGCGGGTGAAATCCCTGGTCTTCATGCAGATGGCCTGGGCTTCGGCCTCGGCGTCAATGGCGGCATCAATGGGCATGTCCCATTCCATGTGGAGCTGGGCCTTGGTCATGGCATGCGCGAAAGTCGGGCCATCGGCCAGCCTTTGCGCCATGACCTGCGCTTCCGCCAATGTCTCACCCACCGGGCAAAGCCGGTTGAAAAAGCCCCAATTCAGGCCTTCCTCGCCGGACAGGGAACGGCCGGTATAGAGCAGTTCCGCGGCCCGGCCATGGCCGATGATCCGGGGCAGAAGGGAACAGGCTCCCATGTCACACCCTGCAAGACCGACCCGGGTGAACAAAAACGCGGTTTTGCTGTCCGCCGTGCCGAAACGCAGGTCCGATGACATGGCGAGGATGGCGCCGGCGCCGGCGCAGACGCCTTCTACCGCAGCGATAATCGGCTGTGGACAGGCGCGCATGGCCTTCACCAGATTGCCGGTCATTTTTGTGAATTCCAGCAGTTCCGGCGTGCTCATTTTTGTCAGCGGGCCGATGATTTCATGAACATCGCCGCCCGAGCAGAAATTTCCGCCGGCGCCGGTGATCACGACAATTTTCACCTCGGGCGTGGTGGCGAGATCGCGGAAAGCATCACGCAGTTCTGCATAGGATTCGAAGGTCAGCGGATTCTTTCGCGCCGGCCGGTTAAGCGTAACGGTTGCGACTTTATCCTTAAAGTCCCACAGAAAATGCTCGGGTTTAAAAGTTTCCGGATTCATAAGACGCCTATCCTGCTCACATCACTTCGCCGCCCGCAACGGCAATGGCCTGCCCGGTGATCGAGGCCGCCTCATCGGACACCAGCCAGGATACGGCGGCGGCGACTTCATCCGGCTCGATCAGGCGGCCCTGCGGGTTGGCTCTGGCAAATTCGGCTTCGGCCTCCCCGGCACTGCGCCCGGTTTTGCCGGCGACGGTCTTGATCGACTGTTCCATAATGCCGGTCCGTGTGTAACCCGGGCAGACGGCATTCACGGTGATGCCGGTTTTGGCCAGTTCCAGCGCCAGCGACCGGGTCAGACCCAGGACCGCATGTTTGGACGCCACATAGGCGCTGACATAGGCATAGCCCTTGAGCGCCGCGGTCGATGCGATATTGACAATGCGGCCCCGGTTGGCCTCCTTCATGGCAGGTAACGCCTCCTGCATGCAATGGACGGCGCCCATGACATTCACATCCATGGTCTGCTGCCAGGTCTCCGGGGCGGTCTTGTGAAAGGGAGCGGTTGAAACGATCCCGGCATTGTTGACCAGAATGGAAACCGGCCCGATCTGACCGAAGGCGATTTTGACACTGGCTTTGTCCGTGACGTCGCAAACCTCCATTTTTCCGCCCTGTATGTCGGATACGGCCTGGCGGAGTTTGTCAATATCCCGGCCCAGGACCGTGACGGCATGGCCTTCGGACGCCAGCCTTTGGGCGATGGCGAGTCCGATTCCCGAACCACCTCCGGTGACGACGGCTTGCTGGGGCTGCTTCGCCATGTTCATGCCAGAAGGGTCATTTGGCCGGCCCGTTCAAGATTGGTTTCCAGTTGCTCGAAACCGGCCTGGTATTGAATTGGCGCATGAACGCCGTGATAGTGCTGGCTGGCAGCCGCGCGAAGGGTCCAGTTGGGATCCATCAGATGCGGTCGGGCCATGCACACCAGATCGGCCCGGCCTGCCGCCAGAATGGAATTGGCGTGATCCTCTTCATAGATATTACCCACCGCCATCGTCGCCATGCGGCCTTCGTTGCGGATTTGATCGGAAAAGGGTGTCTGAAACATCCGGCCATAGACGGGCCGCGCCTTTTTTGAAGTCTGGCCCGCTGAAACATCGATCAGGTCGGCGCCGGCATGTTCGAAAGCCCGGGCGATCTCCACCGCATCGTCTCCGGCAATGCCATCATCGCCGACCCAGTCGGTGGCGGAAATCCGCACGGCCATGGGCTTATGCTGCGGCCAGACAGCGCGCATGGCTTCGAAAACCTCGATTGGAAAGCGGAGGCGGTTCTCAAGGCTGCCGCCATATTCATCAGTGCGTTTGTTGGAAAGCGGCGTTATAAAGGCCGACAGCAGATAGCCATGGGCCGCATGCAATTCCACCATATCGAACCCGGCCTGATCGGCCCGCTTCGTGGCCGCGACAAAATCCGCCTTGACCTGATCCATATCGTCCCGAGTCATTTCCTTTGGCGTCTGATTTTCCATCGTCCAGGGAATAGGGGAGGGAGCGAGGATTGGCCAATTGCCATCCTCCAGCGGCCGATCAATGCCTTCCCATGCGAGCTTGGTGGAGCCTTTCGGCCCGGCATGAGCCAACTGCATGGCCATCTTGGCCTTGCTGTTGGTATGGACAAAATCAACAATCCGTTTCCAGGCCTGCATATGATCGTCGGACCACATCCCGGTGCAGCCTGGCGAGATGCGGGCATCGGGCGCAATATCGGTCATTTCCGAATAGAGCAGCCCGGCGCCGCCCATGGCCCTGGCGCCGTAATGGACAAAATGAAAATCCCCCGGGATACCTTCGGTTGCGGAATACATGCACATGGGCGAAACCACGATGCGGTTTTCGAGCTTCATGTCGCGCAATTGAAAGGGAGCGAACATCGGCGGGATGGCCTTATCGGGCATTTTCCCGACAGATTTGCCGAAGAACCATTTTTCCACCCCGTCCAGCCACTCTTTGTCGCGCAGGCGCAGATTGTCATGGCTGACGCGCTGGCTGCGGGTCAGCAGGGAATAGGTGAACTGGACGGGTTCAAAATGAGTGTAGCGTTCCAGATGCTCGAACCATTCGGTGGAATTGCGGGCGGCGCTCTGGATTTTCAAAACTTCCAGATGCCGTTCCTCCTGATACTGTTTGAGCGCCTCCTCAATGGCGAGGTCCTGGTCATTCAGCACATCGGCAAGCTTGATGGCGTCCTCGAGTGCAAGCTTGGTGCCGGAGCCGATAGAAAAATGCGCCGTGTGCGCGGCATCGCCCAGCAGGATGATATTCTTATGATACCACTTTTTGCACAGCACGCGAGGGAAGTTAATCCAGGCCGAACCGCGAATATGCCGGGCGTTGGACATCAGGGCGTTGCCGTCCAGATGCTCGGCAAACAACGTTTCCAGAAAGCCGCAGGTCTCATCCTGGTTCATATTTTCAAAGCCAAAAGCCGTGTAGGTTTTTTCCGAACATTCCACAATGAATGTGGAGGTGTCCTTGTCAAACCGGTAGGCGTGGACCCAGATCCAGCCATGTTTGGTTTCCTTGAATATGAAGTTGAAGGCTTCGAAAATCTTATGAGTGCCCAGCCAGATGAATTTGTTGGACCGGACATTGATATCAACCTCGAATTCATCCTCAAAAGCGGCCCGGATTTTGCTGTTGAGCCCGTCGGAGGCAATGACCAGATCATAATCGGCATAGGCTGACATATCGGCCTCTGCTTCATATTCAAATACCAGCTCAACGCCCAGTTCGCGGGCGCGGTCCTGTAAAATATTCAACAGTTTCTTGCGTCCGATTCCGGAAAAGCCGTGGCCGGTTGAGGTGATCACCTCACCTTTGAAATGAACATCAATATCGTCCCAATGGGCAAACTGATCAAGGATGATGGCGGCGCTGCACGGATCATTGGCGGTCAGATTGTCCATGGTCTGATCGGAAAAGACAACGCCCCAGCCGAACGTATCGCCGGGCCGGTTACGCTCGAACACGGTGATATCATGGGACGTATCCCGCAATTTCATGGAAATCGCAAAATACAGACCTGCAGGTCCGCCGCCAAGACAGGCAATTTTCACTTTATTCCTCCTACACACAGACTATCACATGAACAGGCAAACACTACAAACCGTTAAAAAGTATTTCAAGCTTAAAATAATTCTGGAGTGACGATGGACAGAGCGATCATATCAAAGAGATTTTGTTGTGGTTTGATTTAAATCATATGGGTACGCTGCTGACATTATATCATCCCGCACGTCCGCAATCGGTTAAAGAGGTGAACAGAATTATGAGTCCACTCGTAAAGACTTTTTTTGATCCGCATACTTTCACCGCTACGCATGTGGTCCGGGATCCCGAGACGACACATGCTGTGATTATCGATCCGGTGCTGGACTATGATCAAAAGGCGGGCCGGACCTCAACAATATCCGCGGATCAGATCATCGCTTATATCCGGGAGCAGGGCCTGACCGTCGACTGGATATTGGAAACCCATATTCATGCTGATCATTTAACTGCCGGACCTTATCTGAAGGAAAATCTCGGCGGCCGGACCGGTATCGGCGAGCATGTCACAGCCGTTCAGAAAACCTTTGAAACAATTTTCGCCGCCGGACCGGAATTTGCCGCGGACGGCAGCCAGTTTGATCAGCTGTTCAGCGATGGCGAGGAGTTCCGGATCGGCGGATTGACCGCCCTGGCGATGCACACGCCGGGTCATACGCCCGCCTGTATTGTGTATGTGATTGGCGATGCGGTTTTTATGGGCGATACGCTTTTTATGCCGGATTACGGGACGGCGCGCTGCGATTTTCCCGGCGGCGATGCCCGCACCCTTTACCGGTCGATCAGGAAAATATTCAGCCTTCCCGCCAAAACACGCATGTTCTTGTGCCACGATTACAAGGCTCAGGGCCGTGATGAATTTGTCTGGCAGACAACGGTGGCCGCGCAGAAAGCCCATAATATTCATATTCATGACGGTGTCACCGAGGAAGAGTTTGTTGCGATGAGGGAGGCGCGGGATAAAGAGCTCTCCATGCCGGCCCTGATCCTGCCCTCCGTGCAGATCAATATGCGGGCGGGGCATTTTCCACCCCCGGAGAATGGGGTTTCCTATCTGAAAATTCCTCTCAATGTTTTTTGAAAGCGAGGTTTAAATCATGGAGAATTTTACACCGGTTGCCGCTCTTGCCGGCGGCGCGATGATCGGTTTCGCCGCGGTTTTGTTTATGTGGCTGAACGGCCGCATCGCCGGGGTCAGCAGTATCGTTGGCGGCCTGATCATACCGGATAAGGCGAACCTGCCCTGGCGCGCGGCTTTTATCATTGGCCTGATTTCGGCACCCATTCTGTACGGATTTTTCGGCGGCCCGGTGACAGCGTCAATCCCCCACTCTAGCCTGCTGATGCTGGCCGGCGGGCTTCTGGTCGGCATCGGCACCCAGCTTGGTTCAGGCTGCACCTCCGGCCATGGCGTCTGCGGCGTTTCGCGGTTTTCCATGCGGTCGGTCGCGGCGACCTTCACCTTCCTTGCCACGGGTATCCTAACGGTATTTCTGGTGCGTCATTTGCTGGGATGGGGATGAGATCATGATCAGGATTATCACCGCCTATGGCGCCGGTCTGCTATTCGGACTTGGTCTTGTGGTGTCGCAAATGATCAGCCCGGCAAAGGTGCTTGCCTTTCTTGATGTGGCGGGCAACTGGGATCCAAGCCTGGCTGTGGTGCTGTTTGCCTCGGTTTTTGTCGCCGCCGTCGGATATCCGATTGTGCTGAAAGGCAAAGCGCCGCTGTTCGATGAGAAATTCCGGCTGCCTGAAAAACAGGATATTGACCGGAAGTTGCTGACGGGGGCCGGAATATTCGGGATCGGCTGGGGGCTCAGCGGCTATTGTCCCGGTCCTGCCCTGACAGCGATCTCGCTGGCAGAGCCGAAAACCGGCCTCTTTTTGCTGGCGATGGCGGCAGGGTGGGGCGGAACCCGGCTGATTACCGGGCAGCGTTAGAACGTTTGCCGGCCAGTAAATCGCGGTTTTCCTCCAGAACGCCGGACAGAAAATCGAAAGCGGCCCGGACCCTGGCGCTGCGTTTGAGGTCGGGATGAGTGACCAGCCAGAAATCAATCTCAAACGGCGTATAGTCCGGCAGCACACGGACCAGATCCGGCAGCAGGTCGGCCAGGGCAGAGTGTATCCCGATCCCAAATCCGGCGCGGGTGGCGGTCACCAGTGTGATCATGCTGTTGGATAAAAAGGACGGCCGGCCCAGCGGAATGGATGCGCCCCGGATGCCCGGCGATATCTGGCGCAGCATTTCCCCGTCCGGTATCACCATTTTATGGTTGGCGATGTCTTCTTTGCTTTTGGGCGCGCCGAACCGTTTCACATAATCGCGGGACGCATAATAGCCGAAGGCAAGGGCGCCGGCTTTTTTGGCGATCAGGTTTGATTGGACCGGGCGGAACATGCGGATGGCGATATCGGCTTCGCGGCGCACCAGGTCGGCGGCCGCAATCTGGGTTTTGATGTCGATCAGAATCTTGGGATACTGTTCATGAAAAGCCGCAAACACACGCGGCAGCCACAGCGAGCCGAACGCTTCGGTGACGGAAATGGCCACTTTGCCGGAAAGATCGCTGTCGCGGCCGGAAATGCGGCGCTCGATGGTATCGGCTTCCTCCCGCATACGCGCGGCATGTTCCATCACCATGTCGCCGGTTTCCGTCAGATCAAAACCGCGCGGCGTGCGGATAAAAAGAGCTGCGCCCAGCCGGTCCTCCAGCGCGGCAATTTTCCGTCCCACCGTCGGCTGGGATACCCTGAGGCGGCGGGCGGCGGCAGACAGGCTGCCGGTTTCCGCCACTGCCAGAAAGTCCCGTAATTCGCTCCAGTCAATCATAAACCTACCCATTCAAATATGAATAATAACTATAAAATACATTTTATTTCTATTCAATATTGAATGATTTACGGTCCCCTCAGACTTAACCCAGGGAGACCGAACATGTATAATTCCAGACTTACCATTGCAGCACTGACCGCAGGGCTGCTGATTTCAGCCCAGGCATCGGCCGGGCAATCGACCCTTTATGCCGCCGGACCCAATATGATCAGCCAGGGCGCTCAGGCGTTGCAGCGGGGCGATCTTAAACAGGCGATCCGTCTGACGCGGCGCGGCATCCGCCAGACGGTCGATGATAAATACAAAGCCATCGGATTTAACAATCTCTGCATTGCCTACCGCCAGACCAATGACCCGGTGCGGGCGATCAGGGCCTGCAACAGTGCCGTCAATCTACAGCCGGCCTACTGGCGCGCGCTGAATAACCGCGCTAATGTCTTTTTTCAGGCGGGCGATTATGAGGCGGCGAAACGGGATTACCGGAAGGCGCTTGAAATGAAGCCCGGCAGCAGAAACCTGCGGCAAAATCTCAACCGCGTCAATCAGATGACAGGGAAATAACATGACCGGGATCAGTATTTTTTACCCAATGGCCGCGCTGGTCCTGCTGACATTTATCGTGACCTTTCGGATGGGGCAACTCAGGGTCCGGTATATCAAACAGCGCAAAGTGACCTTAAAAGAAGCAAGGGTGTCGGCAACAGCGCCCTATCCCGTTGATGCAATTAATGCCGCCGCCCATTTCCATAATCTGCTCCAGACTCCGGTGCTGTTATATACGGTTTGCCTGGCAGCCCTTTCCCTGAATCTGGTTGACAATATTCTCATAATATTGGCCTGGGCTTATGTGGCTGTGCGCATTGCCCATGCCTGGGTTCACATGACCTACAACAATGTCATCCACCGCTTTTATGCGTTTGTTGCCGGCCTGACCCTGCTGGCCGCGATGTGGGTGAAGTTAACGTTACGACTAGCGGGTTTTTGAAATCGTTTTCTAATGCCATCAATATCAAGGTCAGGATTGAAGCGGATTTCCATGGGTCATTTTTTCCCGAGCCAGCCGGAAACTGCGAGGCGAACATAAGGCGCGTAAGGCGTAACATAGCCGATAGCGTGTTTCTGGCTGGTACGGAACAGGCTGAGGCTGTTGAAATGTGGAGCATAAGCCTCGGTGATATTATCCCATTCATCAATAAATTCCAGATAGCCGCCGAAATCAGGCCGCCAGTTTTTCGTAAAGGAGAGGGAAAAGCCGATCCGGCCATCGTCAAATCTGCGCGGCATCACAAAACCATGCGCTTTAAATGAGGTCGCTTCGGCCTCCAGCACGCTCAGACTTTTCAGACCGGTGATCAGCCGGATAGGGTCGATAAACGTGTCCGAGGCGATAAAGGCTGCCAGCCTGTGAATAAAATGATCGTCCGGCAGGGTGCCGAGCCCGTTCGCCGTCATGGGACAGGAAAAATAGGCGTATTGAAAATCCCCCTTGACGGCCTGCTGCAGAATCCGCGCCGTCACTTCCCGCGTGCGCCGCTCGGTCATGGACATCGCCCGGTCGCGCGGAATGGTTTTCGCCTCATTCTCTTCTGTATAATTGATGCCCCAGGGAATATTCCGGGTCAGTGCACCAAATATATTATC
Organism: Alphaproteobacteria bacterium; assembly: GCA_021774625.1. Classification (GTDB taxonomy): domain Bacteria; phylum Pseudomonadota; class Alphaproteobacteria; order Sphingomonadales; family JAKSBY01; genus JAJFIV01. The sequence continues at coordinate 86,867 of JAJFIV010000006.1, forward strand.
GGCGTTTTTTTGAGTGAGCGCATCAGGAATATGCACCCGGCCTTTGTCCTTGAAGGTTTTTTTCAGGTCTGCCGAGACCAAATCCGTCCGAAACATACTACCTCTTGCACTGAGTTTCATTCAGTCCTTTCCATGGCATAAATAAAACACAGAGTCACCCGTGAAGAAACGCGTGAGCAAATAACAGGAGTGTATAATAAGACGAAAACCGGGCCTGCCGGATGGTTAAACCAAGCCGTTATTTAATCTTGGCTTCCTTGAATTCCACATGCTTGCGGACAATGGGATCATATTTACGGAAGGTCAGTTTTTCCGTCAGGTTGCGGGGGTTTTTCTTGGTGACATAAAAATAGCCGGTATCGGCCGTGCTCACCAATTTGATCTTTACAAAACTCTGCTTCGCCATGACCGTCTCGCAATAAAATAAGGGCGGCCCTGGCCACCGTGTGAATCGGGCGCGAACATTACCCATTCGGCATCGCAAGTCAAGCCCGTAACCGCACGCATTATGCTGCGGGATGCGGTTCTTTTGCACAAGCCTTGTAAATGGCGAGCAGGAGCGTGTCCGGATCAATTGGCTTCGGTACATAATCCGTGGCCCCGGCCCTGATATACCGCTCCTGTTCGCCCGACATGGCGTTTGCCGTGGCCATGATAATGGGAATGCGGGATTTTGCTGAATTGAAAGCCCTGATCGTTTTAAGCGCGGTCACGCCGTCCATAACGGGCATGTTGTCATCCATGATCACAAGGTCAAAATTCTTATTGTTGACGGCGTCAACCGCCTCCTGTCCATTTTCGGCAAATTCGACGTCAAGCGAATATTTCTGTAATAACGCGTCAAAATACATGCGGTTGATGACATTGTCTTCGGCAATCAGGATTCTTAGATCCTCCGGTAATTGCAGCTGTTCACTATGGGCCGGGGCTTCTTTTTCCTCCAGGGCCGCCGTTTTCTCGGCAACGATCCGAAACCAGAAACATGAACCAATGCCAACAGTGCTTTCCAGACCGATTTCGCCCTTCATCAGTTCGGCCAGCTTTTTGCAGATGGCAAGGCCTAAGCCGCTGCCGCCATATTTGCGGGTAACCGAAGAATCCGCCTGTGTAAATTTTTCAAATAACTTTGTATGCGCATTTTGGGGAATGCCAATTCCGGTGTCGCTCACCCGGAAGTCGGTTTTCACCCGCCGATTTTCCTGCATTTCGCAAATGACAGACAGCTCAATCCTGCCGTTTTCCGTAAATTTGACCGCGTTACCGATAAAGTTGTTCAGAATTTGCCGCACCCTTAATTCATCGGCCAGAATATAAAGGTTTTCTTCCCGCGGTCTAAGAAATGCGAAATCAAGACCTTTTTCCTCACATATTGGCGTCCAGATGGATTCGATTTCCAGGCCCAGAGCCAGGATGGACATTGGCTGATAATTCAGTTCCAGACTTCCGCCTTCCACCTTGGAAAGGTCGAGAATATCGTTAAGAATGGATAGAAGGCTTTCACTGGACTGTTTGATGACTTTTAGTTTTGCATTGGTATCCTGGTCAAATTGCCGCATGCTGAGCAGACTTGTCATTCCAATAATGCCATTCATTGGTGTCCTGATTTCATGGCTCATGGTTGCCAGAAATTCGGATTTCGTCTTGCTGGCCTGTTCCGCTTGCCGGGATGCTTTTTTAAGGGCTTTTTGAGTTTTCTGTAGCGTTTGATAGTCGCGCGCAACGCTTTTCGACATAAAAAATCCGAAAAGCGGAACGAGAAACGCCATCGCTAAAATAACAGCCATTGCCATGGCATAGATTATTGTAACAGTGCGCGTAATCAGAGGTTCGAACGTATCCGAGTTTTCACGGAATTTTGCGCTCGCGGATTCCAGGCTGGCGATCAGGTCCGTCTTTTCAATCAGACCCGCTTCAAAATTGTTAATGTCCTGCAGGGTCTGATTGGCAAGCGCCACATCATTTTCACAAAGAGCAAGGGCATGAACTGTGCCGATCATATTGAAAAGGGCCTTTTCCAACGGATTAACCATATTGAGACAATCCAGTGGCTGCTGGCGGATCATAACGATCTCGTCCCGGATTATGCCGAGGCTCATCCGTCCCGTTTTTAAGCCGATGATGTGATCGGCCAGCCGGCGCTCATATTTTATGTGAAGGAAGTTCAACCTTGTTAGGTTCAATCCTTTATTGATTTCCGTCGCTCCTATGACACCGACGAAACCGGACAGGATAACCAGGATGATAAGGGCATTCAGGCGCGCGGAAACGGACCACTTCTTTATGCTTTGCGGCCTGTTTGGTTCAGCCTCTTTACCGGTTGAATTTTTCCCGGTCATCAAAGTCCACCCCCCAGCAGGTATTTGGGTGCATAAATTCCTTTTCCATGTCCATAATATGCTAGAAAAGGCTAAGAAGCGCTTAATGTTAACGAAACTGACGGATGTTCCATATGCCGGACAAACACGTGTTAAGGTTGCCGTTATTTGAAGAAATATCCGCCGCAAAGAAACGGATCAGCGAATTTGCCATCCGTTCGCCTCTGGTTCCTTTAAACATAGCCGTAAATAACTGCAGCATTTACCTGAAGCTGGAAAATATGCAGCCCTATGGCTCTTTTAAAATCCGCGCGGGAGCCAATGCGTTACTCAGTCAGGACCCGGCGCAGCTTCAAAAAGGCATCTTCACGGCAAGCGCCGGGAATTTCGGCCAGGGTCTGGCCGCGGCGGCGGCGAAACTCGGCCACACCGTCACCGTCTATGCGCCTGATACGGCGGCAAGGAAGAAGCTGCAGGCGCTGGAGGATATGAGAGCAGAGATTCGCCTTCTGCCGTTTGATGCCTGGTGGCAGGTCATGGAAAATCATGGTCATCCGAAGGATGGCGGTGTCTTTATCCATCCGGTTGCGGAAACGTCGGTGATGGCCGGGAATGGCACCATCGGATTGGAAATTCTTGAGGACCTGCCGGATACGGACGCCATTCTGGTCCCCTTTGGCGGCGGCGGGCTTTCGACCGGCATTGGCGTTGCCGCCAAACATATCAAGCCGGAGATCCGGATTTTAGGCTGCGAGACAGAAGCGGCAACGCCCCTGGCCGCCGCTTTCGATCAGCAGCGGCCGGTGAAAGTTCCCTTCGATACCTCCACCTTTATCAACGGCATTGGCAGCGCCGGCGTGCTGCCGGAAATGTGGCCCTTCATCCAGCGATTTGTCGATGGCGCGGTATCGGCCAGTGTTGAGGAAACCAAAGAAGCCCTCCGTACCCTGGCTTTCAAAAACGCGGTTATTGCAGAGGGCGCCGGCGCGGCCCCGGTCGCCGCCGCCCTTGCCGGGAAAGGCGGGGCCGGAAAAATTGTCTGTGTGGTTTCCGGCGGTAATATTGATGCGGCGGCGCTGGCCGGAATCCTGTCGTCTACCAACCGTTAAAACGCTGCCAGACCTCGGTGATCCGGCCGTCCTCCACCACATGATAGCGGTTGTGAGCGGCGGCGGTGGCGCAGGCGTGATTGGGCAAAATGCGCACCATGGCGCCAATCGGAAACTGCCCGAAATCGATAGGTCTGCCGTGGCGGTCGGCGATGATGCCGTGTTCCTGATTGACATCACGCACGATCAGGTCGCCATAAGGTTTGCCCTCCTGATCGCAGACCAGGCCATAGCCCTGATCCAGGGCCTGCGCCGCGGTTCCCCGGTCCCGGGATAATGCGGTCCAGCCGGTATCCGCCAACAGCCAGTTTTTCTCATGCTGATAACCGATCACACTGCCAAGGACCGAAATGGCGATATCGTCCAGCGAGCAAACGCCCAGGCCCACCTGCACCAGGTCCTGAAACACAAAAACGCCGGCGCGGACTTCCGTCACGCCGTCGAAATTTTCACCAAATGCCGCCGTTGGGGTGGAGCCAATACTGACGACGGGGCAGGGGAGCCCGTCACGGCGGAGCCGTTCCGCCGCCTTGATAGTCAAATCCCGCTCCTGGGCCGCTATGGCGCGGATGGCGTCCACACTCCGGCAATCATAGGATCCGCCCGCATGGGTCAAAACCCCGGCCAGCGCCCCGCCAAGGGAGCGCCCGATATCGATCAGAACGGGATCATCCGGTTTGACGCCGGCCCGGTGCCCGTCCACATCAATTTCGATCAGCGCCTTCAGTTTCAAACCCTTGACCCGGTTATAGGCATTCAGCGCCCGGGCCTGCCCCATATTGTCCAGCAAAAGGGTCAAATCCGCACCCTTCGACACCAGCGCAGCCGCATGATCCAGCTTGCCGGGCGCGATGCCGACGGCATAAGTGATATCGGAAATGCCGTGTTCCAGGAAATATTCCGCTTCTTTCAGGGTGGAGACCGTTATGCCGCCCGGCTGACCCTGCAAACCCATTTGCACGATATTGATATTCTTGGCCGTCTTCACATGCAGCCGGAGCGGAACGCCCCTATCCGCAAGATAGGCGGTCATGCGCGTAAGATTGTTCTCAAGCTTTGCCTTGTCCAGCAGCAGGCAGGGGCTTTCCAGTGACGTGATATCCATCGGGTCCTCGCAGGTCAGATTTCCGCTATCAGAACATTACGGTCTTTGCGGGTCAATTCAACAATCATGCCGGTGTTTAAGTTTATGGCCGACCGCGACAATGGCCTCGATAGCGGGAATCAGTTCGGCACCGAGCCCGGTTAAGGAATATTCCACCGATGGCGGAGAGGTCGGCTTGACCTTGCGATTGACGACGCCCTTCCGTTCCAGTTCGCGCAATCGCGTGGTCAGGACTTTTGGCGAAACGGCAGGAATGTCAATCCGAAGTTCACCGAACCGCCGGGGTCCGCCACTGAGATTCCAGATGATATTAGCCGTCCAGGCGCCGCCAATCACCGCCATGCATTCCGTCAGCGGACAGGGGCCGGGAGGCTTGGGACTGCGATTTTTACGAACCTTCAGCGCCATATTATTTTCCGGTTACCGCAAGGAAACCATATAGTTTAGTATCATAAGGAAATCTAGTTTACAAATGAAATCATAAATCCTATCTCCCGTTTTATGTCCACCGATCAAACCCAAACCAATGGAGACGGAAATATGAAGCTCTATTATAAACCCGGCGCCAGTTCGCTCGCCCCGCATATCGCCCTGCATGCCGCCGGTCTGAATTTCGAGCTGGAAAAAGTCGATACCGCAACAAAAATCACCGAGACCGGCGCGGATTATCTTGGTGTCACGGCCAAGGGCTATGTTCCTGCCCTTAAACTTGCGAGCGGGGATATCCTGACCGAAGCGCCAGCCATTCTGCAATATATCGCAGATCAGAATCCTTCATCAAAACTGGCCGGTGAAGCCGGCACTTTGGAACGGACCCGGGTTCAGGAGCATCTGAATTTCGTCTCTTCCGAACTGCATAAAGCCTATGCGCCGTTCTTTGGCAAAACCCCTCTTTCTGCTGATGAGAGGGCCAAGATCGAAGAGGGCGTCGCGAAAAGACTTTCGCTTTATGAAACGCACCTCTCCGATGGCCGGAAGTTTTTGACCGGGGATCGGTTTACCGTCGCCGATGCTTATTTTTTCGTTGTCGTGAACTGGTCCGGCTTCGTTGAATTCGATCTGAAAAAATGGCCGAATATTGTTGCCTATATGGAGCGCACGGCAAAACTTCCCGCCATTCAGGAAGCGATGAAGGCGGAAGGCCTGCTGAATTAATTCACAGCCTCCCCCGCCGGCCGGTGATGCCCCACCCTCTCCAATCCCGATCACCGGCCGGCACCCCTGCCTGAATGATTCCCCCATGTGAAGTCCTGGTATCTGGAAATCGCCAAACGTCCCGCTGTGATCCGCGGTTTCAAACTGATCGACGCGAGTGCGGAAATTCCGCTGCCTTGATTGGCGTTTTGCCATAACGGTCCGAGCGCAGGTAGATCGCGCCCGAGGTCATGATCCGTCTCCTTTTTCCGAAAAAACACCGTCCTGAAAGAAGGTTTCGCCAAACCATTTATGACGGATTGCCATGGTGAAACGAAAGAAGCCGCCGCCGAGTTCGGTGTGGATGACATGGGCTGCACCGGGCGACAGAAGATCGGGCAGGGGGTGGCGGACGGGCCCTGCTTGCCAGAAAAATCCGGTGGAGACAAAATGCAGTGCCCGATCCTGCTCATATAAATTCAGGGTCATGCCAAAGCCCGCGCCGACGCATTCCAGCAGCCCGCGCTTGGCATCGGGAATTTTGACGGATTTAACCGAGACCGGCGCTTTACCGGCAAAGGCATAGATCCGTTCCCAGCAAACCCCGCCGCGCTTTTTGTAAAGCCTGACCTCGGTCGGCACATTGGACCCTATATAGGGGGCCAAAGGCGTCCCGATCAGCCTGCAAAACAGGGCGATGATTTTGCCAATGAATGAAGCATGAACCACCTGCATCGTCCCGGCATAAATTTTTGTTCCAAGGTAGGATTGATCGGCTGCAAACCGTTTCCGGATCGCAGCCGGCAGCCGTGCCCATCCGGCCTCACCCACCAGCGCAGCGAAATTGACCAGCCTTTCATCCGTTCGCCCTGAGCTTGTCGAAGGCCGGGGGCTAATGATCTGTGCTTCGACAGGCTCAACCCGGATGGGGCCGCCAAATGAAGGCCTTCTATCTATTTCCTGTGTTTTTACCATCGCACGTCTCTTTTATTTATTATCCGTTATTTCAAATACTTCTGTAATAACAGAAAAAGCACGGTAAAAAATAGACCGCTATTTCCCGACAAATTTTGCAACCCGGGCGCCCAGCTTCATAAGTTTGATCAAAGTCGGTTTCGGCACCTTGCGCATTTGTTCATACCAGCCGGACATGGTTTCCATGAATTCCAGCATATCGCGGATGCGTTCCTTCACGGCTTCCGGCGTTTCCTTGTCCTGTTCCGCCTCCACAGCGCAATCCCGCAGCATGCTGACGGTGGGGTCGATTTCGCGGTGCTTGCGGCCTTCAACCACGGTCATAAGAATATCCCAACTATCGGACTGCGCCGCGAAATGATCCCGCCGGTCGCCCAGAACATGGCTCATCTTTACCAGGTTCCAACTCTGTAATTCCTTCAGGCTGGTGCTGACATTGGACCGGGCAATCCCGAGCGTTTCGGCAATCTCATCGGCGGGCAGGGGCTTTTCAGAAAGATATAAAAGCGCATGAATCTGCGACACAGACCGGTTTACCCCCCACCGGGTTCCCATTTCCCCCCAGTGTAAAATATAATGTTCCATCATCGGCGTCAGTTTCATCGCGTTCTCTTATTTCTGTATAGACAGAAATTACTGAAACTAAAATGATTTGTCAACCCTTACAACGGCCCCTGCAAGAAGTTTGTTGTAATAAAAAAGATCAAGCACCACGGCGCTGACAGCGATGAAAGTATGAGGCTCGAAGCTATTGTTTTATATTTAGAATTAACCCCCTCGCTTTCTATTTTTTATATTCAGGTAGTATACCACAGTGCTGATAGCACCCATGCCTCACATAAATTGTTTGTCACAGCGGCATGCTGTAGAATGCTATATTATTGCTGTTTCAAAGGAAAAGTATGAAAATCATATCAGGGGACGAGGTGCGGGCAGCAACGCCGTGGCGGGATCTTACAGCGGCGCTGAGGGCCGGTTTTGCGGGCGGCGAGATTACGGCGCCGGCGCGGCATCATCATACTCTTCCCATTGCTCATGAAGACCCGGCGACGCTGCTGCTGATGCCGGCCTGGGACAGGCGCCATATCGGCAGCAAGATCCTCACCATTCATCCCGGCAACCGTGCGCGGGACATGCATGCGGTCCATTCGCAATATTATCTGATGGAAACGGCGACCGGCACACCGCTGGCGCTGATCGATGGCGGGGAGGTGACGGCGCGGCGGACGGCGGCGGCCTCCGTACTGGCGGCCGGGTATCTTGCGGACCCGGAGGCCAAAAATCTGCTGATTGTCGGGGCCGGGCGCATCGCCTGCAATCTGCTGGACTGTTATCAGGCGCATTATCATTTTGACCGGATTTCCGTCTCGACGCGCAATCCGGAAAAGGCCCGGACTTTCGCCAATGGGGTGGAGGCTGTGACGAATTTAAAACAGGCCGCAGCCGAGGCCGATATCATCACTTGCGCCACCCTTTCGACCGAACCGATCATCAAAGGCGCATGGCTGAAGCCGGGCGCGCATCTCGATCTCGTCGGCGGCTACCGGCCTGATATGCGGGAAGCGGACAACGCCGCCGTCGCCAATGCCCGGCTCTATGTGGACACTTATGAAGGCGCACTGTCCGAAGCAGGTGACCTGATCCAGCCTATGGAGGCCGGCTTGATCAAAAAGGACGATATCCGCGGCGATCTCGCCACGCTCTGCCGGGACGACAAACCTTTATTTGATCCCGCCGTCAGAAGTCTTTTCAAATCTGTCGGCGCCGCCATTGAGGATTTCATAGCGGCCTCTATTGTCTATGAACGGCTGGATCAATCGAAGCAAGCGCGCTAACATCCCCCAAATAAAAATGAGGGAGGGCGTTATGTCGGCATTTTCTGCACCGTCACTCACCATCGGGATCGAGGAGGAATATCTGCTGGTTGATCCGGAAACCCGGGATCTGGCAGCCGATCCGCCGGCCGGACTGATGGAAGAATGTGAAAAGGAACTCGGCGGCCGGGTAACACCGGAATTTCTCCGCGCCCAGATCGAGATCGGCACCGCCGTCTGCAAAAATATCAAACAGGCGCGCGCGGAGCTGACCGAACTTCGCACCTGCGTTTCCCGCGTCGCAAAAAATCATGGCCTGCGTCTGATGGCCGCCTCCACCCATCCCTTTGCGGAATGGGAAAAGCAGCATCACACCGCCAAGGAACGCTATGATAATCTGGTGAAGGATATGGCCGGCGCGATTCGCCGCATGCTGATCTGCGGCATGCATGTCCATGCCTGTATCGAGGATGAAGACCTGCGTATCGATCTGATGAACCAGATCAGTTATTTCCTGCCGCATCTGCTGGCGCTCTCCACTTCCTCGCCCTTCTGGGCCGGACAGAATATGGGGATCAAATCCTGCCGGCTAACGGTGTTTGACGGGATGCCGCGCACCGGCGTTCCCGACCGTTTTTCCAGCTTCGCTGAATATGACCGGCTGATCCAGGAAATGGTGGAGTGCGGCGCGCTGGAGGACAGTAGCAAACTCTGGTGGGATGTCAGGCCCAGCGCACGGTTTCCGACCCTTGAGATGCGGATCACGGATGTCTGTACGCGGATGGAGGATGCCCTGACCATCGCCGCAATCTACCAGTGTCTTTTGCGGATGCTTTATCGGCTCAGAAAACGCAATCAGCGCTGGCGGATTTACCCCCGCACCCTGGTGATGGAAAATCGCTGGCTGGCGCAGCGCCGATCCTGCGCCGGGGAGATGATTGATTTCGGCCACCGCCAGATGAGCCCGTTCGGCGATCTTCTCGACGACATTCTCGATCTGATCCACGAGGATGCCGATGCGCTGGGCTGTGTGGCCGAGGTTCAGCATGCCCGGGAAATTGTCCGCCGCGGCTCCAGCGCCGACCGGCAGATTGCGGTCTATCAGAAAGCGATGGATGAGGGGGCGGACAGCCGTGAAGCACTTGTCAAAGTCGTTGATCACCTGCTGGAGGAAACCGTGCATGGCCTGCCGGACGCCTAAGGTGAGGGCTCTGGCGGCCGGGAGTGGAAAAAGCGCTTTCGCAAGAATCGATGCCGAAAATTGTTATGGACCGTAAAAATTAACGGAAGTGAAAGACAGTTTGGCTGAAACTGTGAACGGGCCGGTAAAGTGAATGAGGGAAATGAATGGAAGAGAAGCGCCAGGATCAAAGACTGCCGGTTCTTTGGGCGGCTGAAATCATTCTGGAAGAACGGCATTATTCCTGCCAGATCGAAGATGTTTCCCTGGCCGGCGTGAAAATCATCACCGAGGCTCCCATCGTTTTCGGTGATGAAGTGATCTTCCTGATCCCGGAATTGGGTTTGTTCGCCGCGCAGGTCCGCTTTCGCAGCGCGGATTTTGCCGGACTGGCGATCCTGGGGGGGCCTGATCTTCTGTTGAAAAAATACGCCGAACTGAGCGGCGAATATCCCTCCACCCAGCCGGAACTCCCAACCAAAACGGGTGCCTGGTAGGCGGCGGGGAGATATAGGGTGACGCTTTATGAAATATTTTCCCATTAAAAGGTAATTTTCTGCTATAATTAGACGGCTGACTTGGTTTTTTACTGCAGGAGTAATTTTATGAACCATGTTATCCGTTTTTTTACTGTATCAGCCGTCTGTGCTTTGGGGGCCATCGCCCTGTCGGCCGGGACCGGCGCCCAGCCTTCCGAAATTGATGAGAAATTCGCTAAAAGAGTAGCCAAAAGCCATATCTCGGATCTTGGTTACCAGTATTATGGCCGCTCCAGCTTTTCCGCCCGTATTGATAAGGGCAGGCTGGAAGATAATATATGGCGGTTCAATGTGCGTTACGGCGGAACGCTGCCATCCTATAGCGGATATGTAATGGTGAGCGCTTTAACCGGCCGGCTGATTGATTCCAACGTTCCAAGCGGCTGTGAAATCGTAACGGCAACAAATGTCATTATTGTGGGCGGATGCAGGTAATATAACTGAGCGCCCATGCGAGATTGACTTTCCCGGGCCCCTGACAGCTGCCGAGATATTGACCAATTCCCTCAACCACCGCGCTTTCACTTGCAAGGTCAAGACCGAATAAGGATTTGCAGAAAGCCGCCATCGCCTGCTCGCTTTCGAAGGACCAGGGGTAGGTGATCTGCCGGTCCTGTCTGATATCAAACCCGGCCCGCCCCATTTCCTCGCGGCTTTCCGCATTGAGAAATTCCCCCTTGTGCCCCATGGAATTGCTTTGATCGACAAAGATATTAAGAAAAGCATCCGCCGGTGATCCTTCTTCCGCATCCGCCAGAACAAACAGCCCGCCCGGCTTCAGAATCCGGCAATATTCCCGGAAAACGTCCAGTTTGCAGGGTTCGTGGTGAATGCCGGCCAGATTGATCACCCTGTCAACGCTGGCGTCAGGCAAGGGAATCGCGGTCAGAGTGCCGTAATGCCGTTCATTTTTGCCATCCGCCGGGCAGCGGTCAAAGAAATAATTGGCGCAATCGATGGCCACATAGCGGATATCCGCATTTCGGATATAGGGCCTGAGATAACCGCCACCTGCCGGGGCGTCGCAGACTGTCTGCCCGTCGCTCAGGTCCGCATGTTCCACCACCAGTTCAAATTCCCGCGCCCGGGCATGGGGATAGCGTTCCATCGCCGCGTGATAGGCATCCGCCCGTTTGGCGAAAATTTTTTCGTAGGTTTCAAACACCCTCAATAATGACCCAGATTGGCGAAAACGGCGGCATAGGCGGCAATTCCCTCCCACAGATTCCGGATGCGCATATTTTCGTTTTCGGCATGCTGATTGTTGTCGTGATTGGCGATCGGCAGGATAATAATGGGGGTGCCTTCAGCTGCCTCTGCGAACAGATAGAGCGGCAGGCTGCCGCCCATATTGGGGGTCATGATCAGGTCGGGCGCCACATCCCGCATCAGGGCCGCCAGCCGCTGCGCCATCGCATCATCCATTGGCGTGCGAAGGGCGCCATAGCCCGGATGCCAGTCAAATTTCATGACTTTCTCATGATTGCGGAGAATGTCAGGCGTGGGATCGTCGTGAATGATGGTGTAGCCCTGTTTTTTGGCATGGGCTTCCAGCAATTCCCGCACCCGGTCCGGCTGCTGATCCGGCACCAGCCGCAGATCAAGGGAGGCGGTCGCGGTGGTGAGAATGATATTGCGGCCCTTGTCTCCGACCCCGCCCGCCACAAAGCCGCGCACATTAAGGGCGGGCAAGGTCACCAGTTCCTCAAGCGTTGTGCCACCACCTTCCGGCGTATGAACGGCGAGCTCATCTTTCAGGGCTGCGGTGAGGTCCGGCATGGCGGCCACCGCCGCCTGTTCGTTTGCCGTCAGCCGGCGGACGTCGTCATAATAGCCATCAATCAGGATGCGCCCGTTTTCAGCGCGCAGCGAGGTCAGGAAATAAGCCATCTTCATCACCGGATTGGGCGCCCAGTTGCCGTAATGTCCGCTATGCAGAGGCCGGGCGGGACCATAGGTAGTGAGATCGACGCCAAAAGCGCCGCGCACGCCGAACACAAGCTGCGCCCGTCGCGACTGATGCATCGGTCCGTCGCCAAACAGCATCAGGTCGGATTTGAGCTTATCGCCCAGCTTTTCCAGCACCGGGCCAAGGGTGGGGGAGCCCTGTTCCTCTTCGCCATCCAGCAGAAGCTTGATATTCACACTCAGGGGAATATCGGCCTCTTCCAGAGCATCCAGCGCATGGATCAGCAGGATCACCGGCGCCTTGTCATCTCCGGCGGAGCGGGCATAGATATGCCAGTCCGGATCAAGAGGGCCTTCAACATCGTCAAGATGAACCGGCTTTCCGCCATTTTCCAGGCGGCCACTCAGCAGGGTCGGTTCAAACGGCGGATAGGCCCAGTTTTCCTCCTGCACCGGCTGGCCGTCGAAATGGGCGTAGAGCATGACGGTTTCGGTCGCATCGGAGGCCTTCAACTCGGCGAAAATATAGGGCGCGCCGCCAGCGGCCTCCACTATCTCCGTCGCAAATCCGCGTTCCTGGAGAAGGCCGGTAATTTGGTCTGCATTCCGCCGCATGTCCCGAAGGCTGTCCGCCACATTCGGGATACTCAGCAGGTCAATAAAATCCTGCAGAATCTCTTTCTCATGGGTCGCGCGATAATCCTTGGCGGCCGCCACCGCCCGCGCTGTTCCCTCCGATTGGGCATGGCCCGCATTGGCCCAGAAAACCAGAATTGCCGCAATGAAACTGATGAAACGCATGATCTCTCCCCGCGATGCTGTGCTTGCCGCATCCTATCGGGCTGCTTCCGGGAAGGAAAGGGCGGAAATTGGAATATGACGTTTCACTTTATATCAGCTGGGCCGGGTATAGGCGGTTTTCACAATCGTGTAGAATTCGCGGGCGTAGGCGCCCTGTTCGCGGCTGCCGTAGGATGAGCGTTTGCGGCCGCCGAAGGGGACGTGGTAATCGACGCCGGCGGTGGGCAGGTTGACCATCACCATCCCGGCCTGGGATTTGCGCTTGAAATCGGACGCGTATTTAAGGGATTGGGTGCAGATACCCGCCGAGAGGCCGAATGCCGTGTCGTTGGCGATATTCAGGGCTTCGTCATAGTCCTTCACCCTGATCACACTGGCGACGGGACCGAAAATTTCTTCCCGGTTGATGCGCATGTCGTTGGCGCTGTCCGTGAACAAGGCGGGGGAGAGATAGAACCCTTTGGTCTCCAGTTCCAGCCGTTCGCCCCCCATGGCGAGGGTTGCGCCTTCCTTCTGACCCAGCTCGATATAACTCATATCCTGATTGAGCTGGCTCGCGTCGACCACCGGGCCGATCTGGGTTTTGGGGTCCACCGCATTGCCCACTTTCAGTTTTTTCATGGCTGCGATGACGCCGGCCACAAAGGCGTCATGGATGCCTTTCGTGACGATCAGGCGGCTGGAGGCGGTGCAGCGCTGGCCGGTGGAATAAAAAGCGCCCTGAACGGCGCAGTCGACGGCGATATCGAGGTCCGCGTCATCCAGCACCACCAGCGGGTTCTTGCCGCCCATCTCAAGCTGGACCCTGGCGCCATGACCGCCCGCGGCATCGCGCACCAGGCCGCCGGTCTTGACCGAGCCGGTGAAGCTGACCCCGCCGACACCGGGATGATGGATGATCGCGTCGCCCACTTCCGATCCTTTGCCCATCACCAGATTGAACACGCCGTCCGGCAGGCCCGCGCGGGACAGGATATCGGCCAGCACCCAGCCGCAGGCGGGCGCGCTTTCCGCTGGTTTGAATACGACCGTGTTGCCGAAAGCGAGCGCCGGGGCGATTTTCCAGGCCGGGATGGCGATGGGGAAATTCCACGGCGTGATCAGGCCGATCACGCCCACCGGCTCCCGGCTCGTCTCGACCGATATGCCGGGGCGGACGGACGGCAATGTCTCGCCCGAAAGCCGCAATGCCTCGCCGGAAAAGAAATGAAATACCTGCGCCGCCCGGGCGGTCTCGCCAATGCCCTCGGCCAGCGTCTTGCCTTCCTCGCGGGACAAAAGATAGCCGACCTCATCCTTGCGGCCGAGGATCTCATCGCCGGCCTTGCGCAGTGCATCGGACCGCACCTGTGGTGACGCCAGCCCCCAGTCCATTGCCGCCCCGGATGCCGCCGCGATGGCGTCGTGCGCCTGTTCAACACGCGCCCGCGCGAAATCCCCGACAATGTCGGAGGTGTCGGACGGATTGATATTCGGCTGATACCCCGCCCCCTTCACCCATTCCCCGGCGATGAAATTGTCAAACTGTTTGGCCATATTGTGTCCGTTTTTTTGCGAGGTTTCAATTCGTAGCGACGTTGCAACAATTGCCGCGCATTTTCAAGGAGAAGCCGGGCCGGTGAAGTTTTGTGACGGGTTCGCTTTCAAATCCCCCGGCCACAAATCCGGCCCCGCCCCTTGCCCTGAACAATGGTCAGGTTTTCAATGCTTCACTCCTGTATCGGGTGGTTTCCGGTGAAGAGCCGGTAGAGGCGGTCGGTTTCCCGGCGCATGCTTTTGGCGAGGAAGACCAGAATTCCGGGGGAATTAAGTATACTGTTGTCTAATTGAATTTTCACCCTGGGTGGTAATTTTGTTCTTTTATTGCCACTTTTATGGTTGTCTTCGAGGTCAGTGGAACGGCTTTGAGGCCTTAACAGGTTCCACGCCTCATGATAGCGGTCAAAAGAATGGATGCCTCTTTGTCCCCGGAACTCCCTGTCCCCGGAACTCCTGAGACGGTCAAGCGGCTGGAAGCAATACGCGGCCCGGTGTCTGCAAATACCAAGACGATAGATGCCCTTGTA
>JAJFIV010000007.1 GCA_021774625.1 Alphaproteobacteria bacterium
ATGTGTAAACTCCGGAAAAGAGAAAGTTCGCCTTCGGCTCTGACTTTCTCTTTTCCGGAGTTTACACATCATCCTTCTTTCAAGCCTGCTGAAGCTGTCCGTCTGAAGACGGAGGATCTGACCCTATGCGAGGATATTAGAGTCTTTTCTGATCAGGTTGACCCATTTGACCGGGATGATTTTGCTCTGTGGCAAGGCGACTTCCGCCGGTCGATGCGGCGCATCGACCAAGGAAGGCAACGCGGGCCACAGAACAAAAGCACCCGGCCTTCGGTGACCGGAGGTGGCTGACCGGCTGCGTTGCGGCCTTTGCCTGATGCGCCGCATCGCACTGCAGGCCGCGCCTGTCCGGACGCCACCTCAAGTCATCAAATTGCGTCAACCTGATCAGAAAAGACTCTAATCCCCAGACTTCTTGCCAAAGGGTTCGGGCGGCGAAGCCGCTGGTTCACTTTTTTCGGCTTTCGTTGCCGGTGGCTTCTGCTTTTCATCGCCCTCATCGTCGCCATTGGCAAAATGCACCACCCGCTGCGGAAAGGGGAATTCTACGCCGGCTTCATGGAATTTATCCCAGATGCCGAGCAGGACATCACTGGCCACATTGGAGACGCCATTTTGCGGATCATTGATCCACATACGCAATTCAAGATCAACGCCGTTATCGCCAAAGCCTTTCAGCAATGTCCGCGGCTCGGGGCTTGAAATAACCCTGGGATGATCGACCGCCACCTCATTCATTAGATCCATCGCCTTTCTGAGGTCTGAATTATAGGAGACATTAATCGGGATGCGCCGCCGGACTTCGGTCGAGGAATGGGACCAGTTGATCACCGGCTGGGTGATAATGTCCTCATTGGGGATCAGGAATTCCGTGCCGTCGCGGGTGATGATGGAGGTATAACGGGCGGCCAGCTTGTTGATTTCGCCATAGGTATTCTGGGTTTCGATCACATCGCCGGGTTTGATCGAACGATCCAGCAGCAGAATCACCCCCGAAATAAAGTTCGCCACGACCTTCTGCAGGCCGAAACCGATACCAACACCCAGCGCACCGCCAAAGACCGCAAGCGCCGTCAGATCAAACCCCATACTGGTCACCGCCATAGTGAGCGCAATGGAGATCAGGACAATCTTAACAATCTTGGCGATCAAAACGCGGGCCGAGGGTGTGATCACATAGAAGGTTTTGAGCCGGTCTTCCACTAGCCTCGAAACAACCAGGGCGATCCATATAAGAAGCATGAGCGTGAGAAGTCCGCTGATAATACCGAACAGGGAAATTCTCAATTTACCGACCGAAAATGCCGCAGCTTGGAGAACGTTTATCAGGGGATCGAGCACTCCGACAATATTCAGCGCCGCGATGGACCAGGCAATGACCGCCACCAGACGGGCAATAGACTGGTTGGTGATGAAATTGGTGGCCAGCCGGATCACAATCCAGGCAGACAGCAGACTGAGCGCAATATCCAGCAGATAGACCGGCTGTTCCAGTTGAACCAGCGCAATACGGCCGATCAACAGCAGCAGAACAAACAATATGGGCCGGTAAAGGGGAGCCACAAAATCCGAGTATTTGCGGTAAATCTTGATATTCTCGCAGGCCTTGTCCAGCCCCCGCTTGACCCAGCGGGCCACGATGTGGCCGATCAGAAGCGCCGCCAGAATGATCGCAATCTGGGTCAGGCTGGCCGGTGACCACACCGCTTCCTCAGACCAGGCGAGCGCCTGTTCCCAATATTCCAGCAGCTTTTCCTTGGAAAAAAATTCGTTCATAATATGAGTCTAACGCCGCTCCGCAAAAAAATCCCGCAATAACTGCGTGGATTGTTCCTCCCCAAGACCCCCGTAAACATCCGGCCTGTGGTGACAGGTGGGCTGGGCATAAATGCGCGGGCCATGATCCACGCCGCCGCCCTTGGGGTCGGGGGCAGCATAATAGACCCTGCGGATGCGCGCAAATGAAATGGCCTGCGCGCACATCGGGCAGGGTTCAAGCGTCACATAAAGATCACAGTCGCTCAGGCGCTCATTCCCGGTCTTTTCGCAGGCAGCGCGGATTGCAAGCAACTCCGCATGGGCGGTCGGGTCCTTTAATTCCAGAACCCGGTTGCCGGCTGCCGCCAGCATTTCCCCGCCGGCGATAATGACACAACCGATGGGAACTTCCCCCCGTTCGGCGGCGCGGCGGGCCCCGCAAAACGCCTTTTCCATCCATTTTGACTGTAAAACCGGCATGGCCTGACCTTGGGCAAGGAAATTCGCGCGGTCAAGGGGAATGCGGATTGCTATAGGGCCGCGCGGGACTTAAAGTGCGGCCATGACAGACCGGCCAGATAAGCCCAAGGGGGAGCGCATTGCCAAAATTCTGGCGCGGGCCGGTGTCGCGTCCCGCCGGGAAGTGGAGCGCATGATTGCCGATGGCCGCATTGCCCTGAACGGCAAAATCCTTGAAACCCCGGCTACATTGGTGAGGAATGCCAAAGGCATCACCGTCGATGGCAATCCGGTGCAAAAGACCGAAGCGGCGCGGCTCTGGCGCTATTATAAGCCCAAAGGCCTGGTCACCACGCACCGCGACCCGCGGGGGCGGCCAACGGTTTTCGAAAAGCTGCCGCAAAATATGCCACGGGTGGTTTCCGTAGGCCGGCTGGATATCAATTCCGAGGGGCTTTTGTTGCTGACCAACGATGGCGGGCTGGCCCGGTATCTGGAACTTCCCGCCAATGGCTGGGACCGCACCTACCGCGCCCGCGCCTATGGCAGGGCAACAACGGAGACGCTCGCGCCGCTGGCAGGGGGCGTGGAAATCGAGGGCGTGCGCTACGGTCCGGTGCAGGCCGCCATCGATACAAACCAGGCCGGCAATCTCTGGCTGACGGTCACCATCCAGGAAGGGAAAAACCGCGAAGTCCGCAAAGTGCTGGAACATGTGGGGTTGACGGTCAACCGCCTGATCCGCATCGGCTATGGTCCTTTCAAGCTGGGCGAACTGAACCCGGAACAATTGATGGAAATGAAAAGCCTGCATCAGTTTTTGCCGGGCTATTTCAAGCAGCCGGCCGCTGCGGAAAAGCGAAAGCCGGCCGGGCATAAAGGTCCCAACCGGAATAAACATAATGCGCATCATCGGCGGAAAATATAAAGGCAAACGGCTTTTTACGCCGGCTAGCGCCGATATCCGCCCGACCGGCGACCGGCTGCGGGAACGGCTGTTCAATATCATCGAACATGGGGACGGCCCGCCCTTAAGGGGCGCAAACATCGCCGATATTTTTGCCGGCACCGGCGCCATTGGCCTGGAAGCCCTGTCCCGTGGCGCGCAGTATGTCACCTTTGTCGAACAAAATGCCGCTGCCTGCCGGTTGATTGAACGGAATATCGAAAACCTGAAGGCGGGAGATTACTGCCGGATTTTAAGGCGGGATGCCACGCATATCCCAGAGGCGCCCGCAGCTTACGATTATATCTTTTTAGACCCGCCTTACGGAAATGGATTGATTGCGCCTGTGCTCTCCGCCCTCCAATCCCGGCAATGGCGCCATGACCAGACCCTGGTTATTGTTGAAAGCGACAAGGCTGAAATGGCCGCCATACCCGACGGCTGGACTATCATCGACCAGCGCGCGCAAGGCAAAACTCTTCTGAGCATGCTAAAATGCACTTTTAAGTAGAATTATTTATATAATAATCTTTTTAATTGTATATTTATAAATATCTAATTAAGTTAGTGAGATTAGACAATACACGTTATAGATGCTAATTAAGGGAATGCAACATGGAACCGAATCAGGTGGAAGCGCCAACCGCTATCCGGCATTGTCTGTCCTATCTTCTGGCAGACGCCAAGGATGCCGGCCTGCATCTTGTGGCACTTCATATCAAACTTGCCATTATGGAACTGGACGATGAAATCGGGACAGATGACACCGGTTTTGATGACGGACCGGCAATCGAACAACCGCTCCCGGAACTCATGCTGGCGGAATAACCAGATATATTACCGCCGGCCGAACAGGCGCTCAATATCGGCCAGCTTCAGTTCCACATAGGTGGGACGGCCGTGATTGCACTGCCCGGAATGGGGGGTTGCCTCCATTTCCCGTAAAAGGGCATTCATCTCCTCGGCCGTTAGCCGTCGTCCGGCGCGCACACTGCCATGGCAGGCCATGGTGGAAGACACTTCCTCCAACCTCTCTTTCAGGCTGAGCGCCTGATCAAATGTTCCGATTTCGTCGGCAAGATCCCGCACCAGCGCCTTCACATCCATCGATTTCAGCAGCCCTGGCACTTCGCGCACAATGACAGCATCCGCGCCAAACGCTTCGATGACAAGACCGAACTGTTCCAGTTCAGCCGACCGGGAAAGCAGAGACGCGGCCGCATCCGCTTCCAGTTCGACCACTTCGGGCAGCAACAGAAGCTGGCGCTTGACACCGCCTTCCTCCATCGCCTGCTTCATCCGTTCATAAACCAGCCGTTCGTGCGCCGCATGCTGATCGACAATCACGATGCCATCCCGGGTCTGGGAAACGATATAGGTGGCATGCACCTGTCCGCGGGCGACGCCAAGCGGATAATTCTCGGATGAAACATCCTCCGGCTTGCCAGCCCCAAGCCGGGCCGAAGGCCGGGAAAGCGGGCCGCTTTGGTCAAGTTCCGCCTGAAAATGCGCGCGGCCTGGATCGGACATGGCCTGCCGGTATCCCTGGGGAAGCGTTGGATAGGAGCGTTGACCATAGGGCAGGCCGGGATACGGGGCCGTTCCCGGTCTTATGGCGCCAAGGGCGGCATTTGCAACGGTGGTCGAGGCCCGGTGACCGGCTTCCGCAAGTCCATGCTTCAGCGCACTGACGATCAGCCCCCGAACCAGACCGGCATCCTGGAAACGCACTTCCGCCTTGGCCGGATGCACATTGACATCGACAAATTCCGCCGGGACCTCAAGAAACAGGACAAGAACCGGATGGCGGTTCCGCGCCAGAAAATCCATATAGGCGCCACGAACGGCCCCCGTCAGCAGCCGGTCCCTAACCGGACGGCCATTGACAAACAGATACTGATGCTGGGCAAGCCCGCGATTGAAGGTGGGAAGCCCGGCAAGACCGGTCAGGCGCAAGCCCTGCCGGTCCGCATTGATATCAAGGGCATTCTCGACAAAGTCCTGGCCCAGAATAATGGCCGCCCGCCGGCGCCGGGACCGGGACAGGTCTTCGCCGGATTTTGCCGCCTGAAACAGGGTTCTGTCACCTTCCCGCAAAGAAAAGCCGATACCGGGGTGTGCCAGTGCCAGCCGGCGCAGGCTGTCCAGGATATGGCTGCGTTCCGTCCGCTCGCTTTTAAGGAATTTCAGCCGGGCCGGGGTGGCAAAAAACAAATCCCGCACCTCAACCCGTGTTCCCCTGGTGAGGGACGCCGGGGCAATCGGCAGCTTCTTGCCGGCCTCAATCGAAAGCGCCCAGGCGTCAGGCGCGCCGTCGCTGCGGCTGATCAGGCGAAAGCGGCTGACCGACGCAATGGACGGCAGCGCCTCGCCGCGGAAACCCATGGTGCGGATATCGGCCAGATCATCATCATTCAGTTTGGATGTGGCATGGCGCTCAACCGCCAGCGACAATTCATCCGCCGTCATGCCGCAACCGTTATCGGTGATGGTGATCCGTTTGCGCCCGCCATCCTCAATCACCACATCAATCTGGTCTGCGCCCGCATCGATGGCGTTTTCCACCAGTTCCTTGACGGCGCTGGCCGGACGCTCAACGACCTCACCGGCGGCGATGCGGTTGACGATCTGTTCCGGCAAAAGACGGATGGTCACAGACAGGCCCCTAACATATTTATTGTTCGGCCAAACCTAGCAAATAGCGGTACGGACCACCAGCGATGATAAGAAAAAGGGGGCCGTTTTTTAACGGTTCGGAACGGGCCGCGACGCTATCCGTTCGATCTGGATGCCATCCGTCGCAAGCTCCCGCTCGCCGGTTGCCAGCACATCGCGCAGCAAAACACCCTTATCGACGACAATGGTCGCATCGTCGCCCACATTGGAGCGAACACCGGTTTCCGACGACGTCCTGGTCTGGAGAGCGGCCAGCAGGGCCCGTTCGCCCTGCGACGATGGCGGCGGGACGCTGGTGCGGCCGGGGAAGAGCGCGGCGATCGCCTGCGCCGTAGTGCCCAGTTCCTGCGGGCGCGGTTCACCGGGCTTTGGCGGGCGGAGATTATATTCCGGCGGCATGGCGAGCGGCGCTTTTTTGACGATAATGAATTCATCGGGGCTGTTTTTACCGCCGCCAAAAACGCCGCATCCGGCTAATATCATCAATGGAAAAGCACACAGGGCGAAGTTACGGGTGGTCTTTACTCTCAGCATTCTTACTTTCCGTTCATTTTTACGACAACGGTGCCCGCCGTTCTGTCAGTTTTCCGTCGCTGCCTCGCCCGCTTTTACCTTACGCTCGCGCCGCCAGTCAAGATATGCATCCAATATCAGAAACCCGACGCCAACTGAAATCCCCATGTCGGCGACATTGAAGACATAAAAGGAATGGCCGAAGGCATAAAAATGCAGGAAATCAGCAACCGCGCCATACTCAAAACGGTCCCAGAGATTTCCGAAGGCGCCGGCAATAATCAGCCCGAGCGCTACCGCGACCAGACGATTGGCGCCTCTGAACAGCCAGATCAGAAGGCCAATGGCAATCAGGCTTGTCAGCGCGATGAGAACATAGCGGCCCGTCTCACTGCCTGCCGGGAAAAGGCCAAAGCTGATGCCCCGGTTCCAGACCATACTCAGATTAAAGAACGGCAGGATGGCATAGGTCCCCCGGCTCGGCAGATCAAAAAGATCGACAATCCAGTATTTGGAAAGACGGTCTGCGAGAAAGACACAAGCAGCGATCAGCAGGCCAAGGGTCGGGTTTTTCATTCGGCGGCCTTCCGGTCCGAGTGATCCACGGCATCCGCACAACGATTGCAGATATCAGAATGGGTTGCATGACTGCCGACTTCCGGCAGAACCATCCAGCAGCGCTGACACTTTTCGCCTTCGGCCTTTCCGACAACAACGTTGATACCGGGCATGTCGGACATGCGGGACGCCGTGGGAGGCGCTGGTTCGATTGAAAGCTTCACGCCAGATGTGATAAATATCTCGGTCGCATCAACGCCTTCGAATGCGGCGCAATCCTCTTCTCCGAGATAGACCGTAGGCATGGCCTGCAGACTGGAGCCAATCATCTTTTCGCGGCGCTTAATCTCGAGTGCACCAGTGACGCCCCGCCGAACTTCGCGGATCTTTACCCATTTGGTGGCGAGCGCATCGTCGCGCCAGTCCGCAGGCGCCGGTGTGATGGTTTGCAGGTGAATGCTGTCCGTTTCATCAAAGAAACGCGCCTGCCAGACTTCTTCCGCAGTAAAGGTCAAAATGGGGGCGAACCAGCGGGTCAGATAATGGAATAGATGATCGAGCACTGTCCGTGCCGCCCGGCGGCGGGTTGAGCCGCGTGGATCGCAATAGAGGCTGTCCTTGCGGATATCGAAATAAAAGGCGGAGAGATCAACAATGCAGAACTGGTAGAGTGCCTGATAAATCTCATTGAAATCAAAATCATTGCCACATTGCCGCACCAGCGCATCCATCCGGTGGATATGGTGCAGCATCAGGCGTTCCAGTTCCGGCATCTCGGTGATGTCCAGCCGTTCCTCATCCTGAAACCCGGCGAGATTGCCTAGCAGGAAGCGGAGCGTGTTGCGGATTTTCCGGTAGGCATCGATCTGGCCCTTGAGGATTTCCCCACCGATCCTGACATCCTCATAATAATCTGTGGAAACCACCCACAGCCGGAGAATATCGGCGCCATTCTGCTCAATGATTTTGTGGGGCGAGACCACATTGCCGATGGATTTGGACATTTTCCGGCCGTCCCCGTCCTGCACAAAGCCATGGGTCACAACGGCTTTATAGGGCGCCCGGCCGCGCGTGCCGCAGGCTTCCAGCAGGCTCGACTGAAACCAGCCGCGATGCTGGTCCGACCCTTCGATATAAAGATCGGCGGGCCATGAAAGATCATCCCGGTTTTCCAGAACAAAGCTGTGGGTCGATCCGGAATCAAACCACACATCGAGAATATCCGTGACCTGTTCATAATCTTCGGCGTTATATTGATCGCCAAGAAACTCCGCCGGGCTGTGGGTCACCCAGGCATCGGCGCCGCTCTCTTCCACTGCCGCCACAATGCGCTCATTGACCGCCTCGTCCCGCAGGATTTCCCCACTTTCCTTATGAACAAAAACGGTGATCGGCACGCCCCAGGCCCGCTGGCGGGAAATCACCCAGTCGGGACGGTCGGCGACCATGGCCCGAATGCGGTTTTTACTCTGCGCGGGCACCCAGCGCACCGCGTCAATAGCTTTCAGCGCCTTGTCCCGCAGGCCCGTGCCCGACATGGTGATGAACCACTGAGCCGTGTTGCGGAAAATCAGCGGCGCCTTCGACCGCCAGGAATGGGGATAGCTGTGCTCCAGCTTGCCCTTGCTGAGCAGACAGCCGGCCTCGCGCAGCAGATCGCAGACCTTGTCATGAACCTTATAGACATGATCGCCGGCCACCAGCGGCACATGGTCGAAATAGCGGCCGTCCGGCCCCACCGTATGCGGCACTTCAATGGCGAATTTCATGCCGACCTCGTAATCTTCCTGACCATGGCCGGGGGCGGTGTGCACAAAGCCCGTGCCCTGCTCCACCGTCACATGATCGCCGGGGATCAGCGGCACTTCGAAATCATAGCCCTGCCCACGCCAGGGATGGGCGCAGACGGTGTGTTCAAAATCTCTCCCTTTGAACTTATCAAGTTCCTTAGGATGGAAACTAATATTCCAATCTAATTCCTCAGAAGCCGCCTTACTAAGACGAGCTAGAAATTCCGATTTCAATTTAGTAGCAACAATTATTTTCTTATTGGCCACATGTCGAACGATAGAGGACTTTGTGTCATCTAGTGGTGCAACAGCAGGTTTATTATCGATAACCATATTAGGTTGACCAAAGTCCAACACAAGATAATCGATATCTTCGCCGTAGGAGATGGCGCGGTTGCCGGGGATGGTCCAGGGGGTTGTCGTCCAGATCGCGACCGACGCCTCTTTCAGCTGCGGCTGATCCGTTTCGATCACCGGGAAGGCGACATCGATCATGGTCGATGTAACATCCTTGTATTCCACTTCGGCTTCGGCCAGCGCGGTTTTTTCCACCGGCGACCACATGACCGGCTTGGATCCGAGGTAAAGGCTGCCATCCATGGCGAATTTCAGAAGCTCGCGGACAATCTGCGCCTCGGCGTCAAAGGCCATGGTGGTGTATGGATTATCCCAGTCGCCGGTGATGCCGAGCCGCTTGAACTGCTCTTTCTGAACCTCAATCCATTTGGCGGCAAAGTCCCGGCATTCCTGCCGGAATTCCTTTTGCGGCACTTCGTCCTTGGATTTTCCGGCCTTGCGGTATTTTTCCTCTATCTTCCATTCAATAGGCAGGCCATGGCAGTCCCAGCCCGGTACGTAGGGCGCATCCCGGCCCATCATCTGTTGCGAGCGGACAATCACATCCTTGAGGATTTTATTCATCGCATGGCCGATATGAATATCGCCATTGGCATAAGGCGGGCCGTCATGCAGGATGAATTTTTCCTTGCCCGTGCCGGCTTCGCGCAGCCGGGCATAGAGATCCATTTTTTCCCAGTGTTTCAGAACATCGGGCTCGCGCACGGGCAAATTGCCGCGCATGGGAAAATCGGTTTGGGGCAGAAAGAGAGTGGAACGGTAATCGGTCGTCATCGGAATTCTATCCTTGAGCAAAATTTATGGCGGATCGCAAAGCTTCCCGGTCCCTTCAACGAAGAGCCGGGCCCATAATTCGCGCCTGACCGCAAGACCGATGCGGCGGAACCCGTAAGCCATCCATGTTCAAGGTTTTTATCATGCCCGCCTTTTAGCAAGCCGGAACAGGCCTGTCGAGACACATTTACCAGCGCATGGGCGGCGGCGCGGGGTGCGCATCCAGATAATCCTCAAGAGTTGGGTCCGGGAAAAGACCCCTGTCATATTCCGGATCCTTTAAAAGAGAACGGGCGGTATCGCTGTCCCGCGCAATCTGATCCTTCAGTGCCGTGATGCCGGTAAATTTTTGTTCCGGCCGGATAAAGGATACCAGTTCGATACCGACGAATTTATCATAGATATCTTCCGAAAAATCAAACAGATGAGCTTCCAGTAGGATATCGTCTTTGGCGAAGGTCGGTCTGCGGCCCACATTCGCCACCCCGCCGAAAGCCCGATCCCCGGCACCGTCGATAAAGGCGCGCACGGCGTACACGCCGTGCGCCGGAATAAGATGCTCGCCCAAAGGAATATTCGCCGTGGGAAAACCGATTGTGCGGCCGCGGCGGTCCCCGGCCTGAACCATGCCCCCGATCCGCCACCAATGGCCAAGCTGCTGCGTCGCCTCTCTGATATTCCCCGCCCGCAGCAATTCCCTGATTGTCGTTGATGAATAGACTTCCTTCCCGCCGTCGGAGCTGACCGGATTAATGACGGCCACGCCAAAATTCTCCTCCACCCCCATCCAGCGCAGCATGTTAACGCCGCCGCCCCGGTCTTTGCCAAACCGGTAATCATAGCCGACAATAACCGACATGACGTCAAGCGCGCCCTTGAGAACAGAGACAACAAAATCCTGCGCCGCGAGGTTGGCGAGCGCCTGATCAAATGGCAGCGAAATCAGCGCATCGACAGCAAAATTGTCCAAAAGCCTTTCCCGTTCAGCGGCCGGGGTCAGACGAAAGGCGGGTTGACCGGGCTTGAAAAAGCTTCGCGGATGCGGCTCGGTGGTGATCACAACACAGGGCACGCCCATTTCCCGGGCCAGTCTTCCGGCCTCACCGATAATGACCTGATGGCCGCGATGAAAGCCGTCAAAATTACCGAGGGCCGCCAGACAGCCCTTCACCCCAACAGGGATTTCCCCAATCCGTTCTATAAACCGCATCTGTTAATTGCTCCACCGCCCCAGGCATCCATTGGCCGCGCGACTATAAACAGGCAAAAAGCAGCCAGGCAAGCAGTGAAACAAGATGCCATCGAACCGATTGGCGCATTCAATATGAGAACTACGATTTCCCTGTTCCCTGTTAACCATTTTTTCACGGGGGCTGGCTTAGTTTCTATGGATAACCCGATGTGCATTCCAAAGCACATATAATATTAATTCAAAATTTTTGGAAATGGGATAGCCATGGCCGTAGACAAATCAATGCAGATTTTGATCGTCGATGATTACAAGACGATGTTGCGCATTGTCCGCAACCTTCTTAAACAACTGGGGTTCAATAATGTGGACGAAGCCACGGACGGCTCTCAGGCCCTGAGCAAGATGCGCGGCAAAGACTATGGATTGGTTATCTCGGACTGGAATATGGAACCGATGACCGGATACGAGCTTTTGAAGGAGGTTCGTTCCGACGATCATCTGAAAGCCACGCCCTTTATTATGGTAACGGCGGAATCCAAAACCGATAACGTGATCGCCGCCAAAAAAGCCGGGGTCAACAACTATATCGTCAAACCCTTCAACGCCGCAACGCTCAAAACAAAAATGGCCGCAGTCATCGGAGATTTCTAATGGACGGCAACGAGCTTCCGAGGCAAATCGAGAAGCTGGTCGATCATCTCCGGGAAACCAAAGAAGCAAAAATGTCCCTGACGGACATCGCGTCCGTTACCGAGGTGCTGATCGCAACCATGCAATCCTATTTCCAGTCGATCGATACATCGATCTACCGGGAATGCCGGGCGCTGTCGGATTATATCGGCAATGCGCGCCTTGAGATCGCGGCACTGACCCCAAAGGAGACGGACGACGAAAATGCCCGCATTCCCCGGGCCGGCCTGGAACTTGACGCCATTGTCCAGGCCACCGAAGATGCGACCAATAGCATTATGGAAGCCGCAGAAGAGATCATGAGCGCCGATCCGGCTGAAACCGAAGCTTACCAGAATACGGTCAATGATGCGGTCATGCGTATCTTCGAGGCCTGTTCCTTCCAGGATATCACCGGCCAGCGCATCAGCAAGGTGGTGGAAACCCTGACCTATATCGAGAGCCGGGTGGAGGATCTCAAAAATCTACTGGGAATTACGTCGGATGATATCGATGCCGCCCGCATCGAAGATGATAAGACCGGCGACGAAAAATACCTGCGTGGGCCGGCCCTTGAAGGGGAAGGGATTGATCAGTCGGAAGTTGACGCCCTGATGGATACGGGCGGCATGCCGCCGGCGCCGGCTTCTTCGGCTGCGGAAGAAGCGTCAGAACCGGTGTCAACGCCCGCGCCAAAATCCGTGCCAAAAACGGAAGCAGTGGAGAATTCAAACGACGATATAGACGCCCTGATGGCGGAAGAAAGTGAATGCGTGGTCGATCAGGAGGGCCCCGTAGAGGAAGAAGAGCCGGAAGGGAAAACCACGACTCAGGCCGATATCGACGCCCTCTTCGGCTAGAGTCTTTTCTGATTACCATTTCAGGTGACTGATCACCGCATCCGGGATCGTTTCCGCGTTTTCCTGGAACCAGTTTTTTTGCTGGAACGCGTCCCTGCCCGCCAATTCATCCTGGTGAATGCCGGAATTAACAAAGGCGCTGGTCATCCCCGAAAGGGCAGCCCCTTTGATATCTGTTGCCAGACTATCGCCAATGACCAGTGTTTCCCCGGCCGTAAATTCTTTTCCGGTTTTTTCCTGAAGACACTTCAGTGCATGCCCGTAGGCTGAAGGATCCGGCTTGCCGAACCGGACGACGGCGCCGCCAAGTTGCTCATACCGTTCCGCCAGTGCGCCTGCGCAACAGGTCAGGCGGTCACCGATTTTCACCACCCGGTCCGGATTGGCGCACACTAGGGTGAGATTCCCTGTAAGAGCCTCTTTTAAAATCTGGTCATGATAAGCCAGATCATCTTCATGATCTTCCAGCAGGCCGCTGCACAATATGGCTTCGGCCCGGTTCATATCCCGTGTAATTTCATTGGGAATACAGTCGGCCAGGGCCTGATCGCGGGGCGGACCGAGATGGAACAGCGGACCTTTTGGCCCTTCGGCCAGCAAATAAGCCCGCGTCAGATCACCGGAGGTCACAATCGCATCCCGGCAGTCCCGGGAAACGCCGAGGCTGTCGAGTTGTGGAATAATGACGGCATGGGGTCTTGGCGCATTGGTAAGAAGAGCAACGGCCTGTCCCCTCGCCCGCATCCGGCGGAGGCAGTCCACGGCCGGCTCAAACGCCGCCACACCATTATGCAGCACCCCCCACAAATCACAAATAACGGCGGGAAAGGGAGCGGAAAAATCCTTCAGCCCATCCAGAACAAGAGGCCGGGCGGAGTCACTTGGGGAGGAATTCATCAATTGTCCATTGGCTATGAAAGCCGGAATTATGCGAACCCGCGGATAACGTCAAGCGCCGATCAATGTTTGAAACCCGCCGGCTGAGCAGCTGCGGTTTCTTTCTTGTCATTCCCGGAAGAGGTTTCGCGGCTCGGCTTTGGTTCGCCGAACAGATAGCCCTGTCCGAAATCGACATTAAAATCGAGAATATCAACTACGGTGCGCTCATCCTCGATTTTTGATACGATCATGGAGATATCATGCCGTTTGAAGGCATCCTTCATGTCCGCGGGATGAATGTCGCTTGATCCGGCCATCAGAATATCGGCATCAATCTTGATATAGCCAAAATGTTTTTTGGCGAGGCCGGGGATATCCAACCCCGGTTTTGCCACCTGATCCAGAGAAAAACGGAAGCCCCGGCGCCCCAGTGACGCCAATGTCCGTTCAATCTGTTTATCCATCTCGTCCACATCGGCCTGGGCAAACTCGAAAACCAGACGTCCCGCCAGATCCTGATGGTTGGCCATATATTCAACAAATTGCGGGAAGAATTCCTCGTCATGCAGCGAGGCTGAGGAAATATTGCAAAAGAACCGCACTTCCGGCCGCCGGTTGCCAAGACGGCGGATCAACTGAATGCAACGGAAAAGCAGGAGATTATCCAGCGTGCCGACAAGACCGGACTCCTCGACCATCGGCAGATACTGGCGGGGAAAAATGATATCACCGTCGCCGTCCCTGACCCTGGAAAAGCACTCATAATGAACGGTGCGCCGCGCTGGCAGGCTGACAACGGGCTGCAAATAAAGATCCACCCTGTTTTCCTTCAGCGCATTCTGGATGATGCTGAATATTTCCCCGCTGTCGGGACGGATGCCGGTCCGGCGGCCTTTTGACGAAACTGTGCGGCGGTCCTTGCCCTTGGCTTTTTTGTTTGCTGCGCCAACCTTATCCGCTTTGCCAAGGGCAGCGGAGGCGTGCGCCGGGCTTTTACTGATAATCTGTGTCAGCAGGGTTTGCAGGACCTTCAGTTCGGACACAATATGTTTATTTTCTTCCTCGATCCGTTCGGCAATCCGGTCATCGACATTGTCAAGCCCCTGTCCCAACCGGTCAGATTCACTGGTGACATTTTGCATTTTTTTATGCAACAGCGCCAGCTTGGTCTCAAGCGTCCTGACTTCCTGTTTGCTGAGAAAAACGCCGGCTATATGGAGGGCAAGAACAAAAAGAAGGACGGCGGCCCCATAGGCGTAAACCGGCTCAACGCCCAGCAGACCGGGCGCCACCAAACCAAGGGCCGCCGCAATGATTGCGAACGAAGCCGCCAATAATAAATACCCCATCCATTTCATATCTTTTCTTCAGAATTCTGTTTCAGGTAAAAAGTGCCATGGGTTTACGATCCAGTATGGTGACCCAGCCCTTGATATATCGTTAACTGATGGTTGCGTTTCACTTAAATTTTAATGGTTCGGTCCCGCGGGATGGTTATGGACGTGATGTGTCCGCCATCGGCCCCAGGAGAAGTTTCGAGCAGGCAGCCGGTCTTTTGACAAAGCGCGCGCAGCAAATCCTGTGAGGCGAGGCTTCTGTTCGGAGCTCTGAGATGTTTTTCGCCGCCCGCGAAAGCCATCGTAAAAATATCTGCAACCGGAGAATCCGGCGGCAATCCCTGGTCTTTAATCATCAGATTTATGCAGCCATCCTGTTCAGCGGAAACAATGGAAATACGGCTCTTGGGAGGGGCGGCCTGAATGGCGTTCTCTATAACAACCGCAATCAGCCGGGCGAAACTCTGTTTATCGCCGGAAATATCGGACAAAGCTTCCGCCGGGCCGATCCGGATATCGATGGCTTTCTCTTCGGCCGCGGCCAGGCTTTTATCGGCAATCGCGTTTAACAGGGACGCAAATGAGCAGGAAGCAACTTCCGCCGGCCGCGCCAGCAAATTGTTGATTTCGAGCAATTCGTCTATTTTTTGCTTAAGATCCAGGCCCGCCTCATAGATATCCGAAGCATAGCCGCGATACTGATCATGCTCGATTTCACCGAATATTCCTTTTTGCATAATCTCGGAAAAACCGAGAATACCGTTGAGCGGGGTCCGCAAATCATGATTGACCCGGGCAAAAAAATCTTTGCAGGCATTTTCAGCGGCGGTCTTTTCTTCAAGTGCCCTGGCGAGCTGGCGCTGCATATTGTCCTGCCGCCGGACAAAGGCCAGAACAATGCTGTCATCGGCAGGTATTTTCTGCAGCGTGACATCGACCGGTATTTCCGGACCCGAGGGACCTTTCAGGACAGCGGCCCCCGACCAATCTGAGGCTGATGTTTCACCCTGCCGCCGTAAAAAGGATGCAAGGCCCCGCCCGCATATCTGGTCTTTATGAATTCTGGTCCAATGCTCAATACTGTGGCTCACATCAACAATAACCGGGTTATTTTTATGGCCTTCCGCCGCCAGCAGAAAGATGCCGTCGCTCACGCTCTCCAGCAATATATCCAGCCAGACCCGCGCGCTTGCCTTATAGCTTGCGTCCGCCTCGGGATGGCCCCCATCCATGGCCGCTACTGCAGATTTTTTTAGCATCGTCTGTTTGCTCCCTTCCCAGTGCACCGAATCATCCTACAAGCGGAATCTGGGATCAATCCTTTTCTTCAATAAAAATAAAATTGCGCAAACCGCCGGGATCAGGGTGTTTGAAGGGGATGGAGTGTGCAGAATTTTGCAACGGGCGAGACTGGTGTATAGTTTGCTGGCAAATATCGCCACCGGGGGAGCGGCAAAAAACATAAAGGAGCCATCCATGGCTGGTATCTTAAAAAAGGGCCTGATTCTTATTCTTCTGCTGATTGTTATTGCGGCGGGATTCTTATATTTTCGCGGCAGTTCCCTCATCAAATCCGCCGTTGAAACCTATGGACCGGAAGTCACCGGAACCGCAGTCTCGCTGGGAAGCGTCGGATTTTCGCCGTTCAGCGGCGCGGCCGTACTCTCCGATTTTGTTATCGGCAATCCTGAGGGATTCGAAAGCGAAAATGCTTTCCGGTTCGATACTGTAAGCGTGAAGATCGAACCCTCCACTCTGCTGTCCGATCATGTCCATATCAATGAAATCCGTATTGAAGCGCCGGTGATCGTGTTTGAGGCGGGCAAAGGCGGATCGAATATCCAGCAACTGCAAAAGAATTTGCAGGAAGCAGCCGCCAGATTCGCGCCGGAGGAGGAAGCCGCCGCAACCCAGGTGACAATCGATGATTTTTACCTGACCGGGGCAAAGGCCACCCTTGCCGCAGGTCAACTGGGGCTTGGCGAAAAAACCGTGACGCTCCCCGATATTCACTTGCGCGGTATCGGCAGCGATGGTGAATCCGTCACCATGGCCGAGGCGTCAGAGCAGATTATGTCAGCGGTGATGCCCTATATCATGCAGGCTGTTTCGGGCGAACTGCTCGGCGGCGTCAAAGATGCCGCCACCGAAAAAGGCCAGGAATTGCTCGATAAGGCCAAAGACAAAGTGGATAAAGAGCTTGGGGACGGTGCGGGTGAAAAATTAAAGGAAGGACTCGACGGATTATTGGGAAAGAAGAAAAAGAAAGAAGAAGACAATAATTAGCAACAATGGAAGGGTGGAAGCACGATGACACTGGAAGAGGCGACGGATGTCATAAGGAACAAGGTCGACGGCGCATCACCGGTTGCCGCGGTGATTGCATTCGATTTTGAAGATGACGGGATCATATCTGTCGATGGCACGGTTACGCCGCCCGTTATCAACAATGCGCGTGGTGAGACGGACTGCACGGTTCTTATATCCCTTTCAGACTTCGAAAACTTTCTCAACGGAAGTGACAGTCCACAAATGGCCTTTATGATGGGGCGGCTTCGCATTGAGGGGGATATGGGGATAGCCCTGCAATTATCGTCCATTCTAGGCTAGGCCTCGGTCCGGACATTCAAAGGTAAATCTATGAAAGCGTTTGATTTTCTAAGATATGGCGCAATAATACTCAGCGTAGCGGTTATGATCGCGGGCATCGTTCTGCTTTACCCAGGCGCGGCAAATTTTATCACCGGTTCCACTGGCCGGGGAACACTTGAAGAGATCGACTTTGAGACCCTGGTCCTTGCCGGCGAAGGCGAAGAGTATCTGGTCTGCCCGGTCACCTTCTGCCGTCAGGCGGAACCCCATGAGGGGCCAGGAATTTACGCTGTTCCGGCCTCCCGCATGCGGGATATTTTACTGAATTATGTGGATTCCCAGCCGGATGTGGAAATCCGCAAACTTGATATAATTAACCGCCAATTCGAATTTATCGAACGCTCCCCGAACCTGCGCATACCGGATTTAATTGCGGTTCAAATAATTGATTTAGGGGAAAACCGGTCAACCCTTGCCATTTACGCACGCTCATTTGACGGCGCTGTCGCGCCCGGCCACAATGAAAGCAAGATCCGGCGCTGGCTACAGGTCATAGCCCCTGGCCAATCATAACAAGGAGTATAAGCGCGCTGTTAACTGTGTTATTTAAAGATTTGTTCAGGCATTTGGGAGACTCTCGTCACCGGCCGCGCAACCACGAAAAAAGGCCACACTTGTGTTTTGCAAGGGGAATCAAAAACCACCGGTTGATGGAGGATAAATGATGACTTTGCGTTTTTCGAAAGTTTTACCGGCGCTTGCCTTTTCGCTTGCCTTGACGGGCGAGGCGCATGCCGCGGCCTGTTTGTCCGCGCAGGAAGCCGCCGCCGAGCAAATCAGGCTGCTGCAAACTCAAATGATGGTTGGCGCTCTGCAGTGCCGCGGTCAGTCGGACCGTGGTCAGCGTGTGATCTACAATCAGTTCATCAAACAGTTCGGACCAGAACTGATTGCCAGCAATGACACACTCATAGCCTATTTCCAGCGCGTCTATGGTGTGGGTTTTCGGCGGCAGATGGACAGCCATGTCACAGCCATGGCGAATCGCATTTCATCGGAAAGCTATAAGATCCGTGATTATTGCGGTCAGATTGCTACTCTTGGCCAGACTGTTCTCAAAAGCAACCTCAAGGATCTGAAACACATAGCAGCCAGCGCTCCTTTATCGCACGCTTTGGCGAGTGAATCCTGCGATGCCGCTGGCGCTGCCAACCGAGTAATTTCGACCGATTAAAGCGGAAGAATAATATTTTGCCGAAAGCATAAAGGGGCGCGGGCTATCCTGCGCCCCTTATTTTTTGTTCCGTCCGGCTGCCTATTCAACCAGATTGATCTCCACGCGCCGGTTTTGCGGTTCGCGCACACCATCCAGTGTCGCAATGAGCGGCGCATTTTCGCCGCTGCCCGTTACAACCACATCGTTTGCGCCGACACCCAGCCGGATCAGCGCCGCGCGAACCGATTCGGCACGGCGAAGCGAAAGGCTGTCATTATACCAGACAGGACCCGAAGTATCCGTATGTCCAACCGCATCGATACGGGCAACGCCAAAATCCTTATAGGCCTGGGCTGCCTGCCGCAGAATATCCATCGCCTGTGGACTCAGTTCCGCACTGTCCCAATCAAAAAAGATAATGAAGGGGCCTGGAATAACCACTGGCACGGGCTCAGGTTCGGGCTGAGGGGGTGGGGGTGGCGGCGGGGCCGGCTCGACCTTTGCCGGCGGAGGCGGAGGCGGCGCGGGTCTTGGTTCCTGCCGCGCCGGCTGTTTTTTGGATCCGCCAAACTTAAAGGTCATCCCGAGGAAAAGGCCATGCGACCGATAAAAGGTTTCGCCGATATTTCCATTGGCGAGCCGCACATCTGATTCACCAGCCAGCAAAAAACGATAACTTGCATTTAAATCAATATTTTTAGTGACCGCGCGGCGGGCGCCCACGATAAACTGGCCCGCGAAGTTGGTGTCTTTTTGATCCGCCAGAGTGACACCTGACGCGGCCAGGTCGTCAAAATTCAACCGGGCCAGGCCGACTCCTACTCCCAAAAAGGGTTTCCAGGGACCGCTATTCGTGAAATCCTTAATAAAATTTATTGTCGCGCTATTGGCGGCTATTTTGCCGGTTGTCGCGTCAAATGTTCCTGTCGCCGGGGTAAATGCAGCGAGATCAAGGTTAGTGGTAACAGTATAGTCGTCAAATTTGGCTTGACGCCTTGCCAGATCCAACTCGATACGGAAGCCACCGAAATCATGGCCCAAAACGCCCCCGGCTCCCCATCCGATATTCGTATTTCCTTTAAATTCTAATCTACTGCCGGTTCGATCAAAGTCCATATCGGACGGGTAATTTGCACCGCCATATGCACCGATATACCAACCGTCCTCTTGAGCCCTGGCTGAAACCGCCACCATGGAAACAGCCGCCACGCCCGCCAATAACGAAACATAGTTTTTCCGTTGCACCCCGTATCTCCTTTTCTTTCCTGGATAGACAGGAAAATTAAAATATAATCAAAAAACTCTGGACACCTACCGCTATCAACTAAATAAATTTTCTAAAAGTTCCAGAGTTTTTTATTTATTTCGGAACGCCGTGGCTAAAATGTGACAGTATTGGGGCGTAGCGCCACAATTATGGAGGCCTCCAGCAGAAAATTCATCGGCACAGTCAAGAATAAAGCCTATAAATCAATGATGATCATGCAGAACGGGATAATTTTGCGGACCGGACGTCTTACCCTGCGACCATTCAGCGTAAAAGACAGCCGCTTCATCCTGCGCCTTCTGAATGAACCTTCTTTCATCCGCTATATCGGCGACAGAGGGGTAAGAAGCTTAAAAGACAGCCAAAATTATATCGAAGAAAAACTGCTCTCAAGTTATAATCGTTGCGGGTTTGGACTGTATCGGGTGGAATTGACGAAGACATCCGAGCCAGTCGGCATATGCGGGCTGGTTCAAAGGGATTATCTGCCGAACGCAGATTTGGGCTTTGCCTTTTTACCGGAATTCTGCGGCAAAGGTTATGCCTTCGAGGCCGCATCCGCCAGCGTACAATACGCAAAAGCCGATTTCGCCCTGAACCGGCTGCTTGCCACCACCGCGCAGGAAAATAAGAAGTCTATCCAGCTCCTCAAAAAACTCGGATTTGAGTTTGATAAAATGATAAGGCCGCCTTCGGAGAAAAAGAAGATCAGGCTTTATGCCATAAACATTTAGCCGGACGCGGCTAAGACTGGATGTCGAGCCGGGGCGAGGCGCGCTTAGTCCCTGTTTTATTGTAGACTGCAGCGGCTTGGACAGAAGGAGAAACGGAATAATCAAGGTGGGAGTTTTGCGCAAGATATCCCTGATAACGGGACAGATGAAAGGAGGTCAGGCCGTCAATTAACTGATGGGAGGGTCTGGAAATTTTATCCAGTGGCGCTGTTGTCTCAACGGCAGGCTCAGACTTCAGGGAATAATCGGTAATAGCAACCGGCAAACGGGCGTTGGCATGCTCCGCCTGCCTGTGCCGTGGCCGGGCTCTGACTGCTGTTACAGCTGGAAGAGAATGAATAATCAAAAAATCCAAAAAAATAATATAGTTAACAACTTGTTAAATTATATCACAATTTTCATTAAAATAAATTCATTTTTTACTTATGGTTAATTTGAAATCAGGCCATGTGCCTGCAATGCCGCCAGAATGTCATTAATCGCCGACCGTGCTTCGGTATCGATGATACTGCCGCCTGACGGATTTAAAATTGCCGGCTGCTGACCGCCCAGAACCTGTACACCGCTCACCAACACCTGATTGGCGGTTACTTTCCCTACGCGCCAGACACTGCCCTCAAAGCGGATCTCCATACCCGCCGGTTTCAGCCAGGCTCGAAAGCCTTCGTAAGGGGTATGGAAAACCCATGCACCGCCAATCCATTGCGCGATTTTTCCATCCTCGCCAAGCCAGGCTCCCGTGGCGGCATTTGCCGCCACCCACAGCCCCCCGTCCAAAGGATCAGCCGGCGGCGCGGTCAAACCATTATCCTCAATCACCGGCCCCACCCATGTATCAAGCGCATTCAAGGCCAAATTATGGGTGACTTCTTTTTGTGATTGATTGGACAGAATATAGGGAAGGGATAATCGGGGTGTTTGTGTCATTTCGTTTCCATTTTATAATAGACCAATCCATGGATCGCCGCGGCCTATGGCGGTACTGAGCTGATAAATCCTCACATTGAGGACACTTTGGACCATTCCAAAATCATTTATTTGCTCCCCGGCGCCATAGACTGCGCTTGATATGGCGGACGTCAGTGTACGGACGGAATTGCCACCGGAGACGATATCGACCTCATAAGCCTCGGTCTCTTCCCCAAGCGGCACATCCACCCCGTCTATCCATTCCCCGTTAAAGCGGGCCCGCCTGATCCAGCTTATTGTCACATCCCCCGTCCCGTTTCGTCTTGCACTGACATGGACCGGGGAAAATGGTTTCAGATTATTGGCCCGGAAAATAAAGTTCTGGGGATCGGTCTCATCTATGGACTGATTGACGGAAACCGCTTTCAGCAAAACAGTTTTCCCGACATCTGAAAGTGTTCCGCTTAAGGCAAAAACGGATCCTGGACTCAAAAAGACGAACCGTTCGCCCCCGGCATGGCTGCCCACAAATGTTTCCGTGCCACGACGGCCGCGCAGCAGACCTGAGAGACGGTAGGAACCATCAGGCTCCAGCACTGCAGAGCGAAACTGAAGAATTTCATCCCCCAGAACCGCCGCATTCGCCCCGTTGTAAATGGCCAGCTCCGGTCTTGATTCCAGTTCCTGATCGCCGCGCAATAAAGCAATGCGAACACTGTTGCCCTCATCCCAATAGGCGGTGGGGCCCGCCGCCAGACTCTCCAGGGCCGCGCCAATGATGGACGGGGCATTCCAGGATGCCAGAGCTTGATAAGAGACTCCCTCATCACGGGAGATAAAAGCCACACCGCCTTTCCAACCGGCGCTTTCTCCCCCGGCTGCGGCATAAATGTTTGGCGATATAGCATCCGCCGCCTGCAACGGCGGCAGGTCCAGCGCATGAAGCACCGTATCACCTACCGGGAGGACGGCCTGGCCCGGGAAACTACCGGAATCACCCTGCGCCACGGATTCAAATAAGCCGGAATCAAAGGAAACGCCCTCGCACCGGAAAAATCCCAGATCGTAATCAATGGCCTCTACCAGCAGATCAACCGGCCTGCCCTGTGACATCAGTTGGACGCGATCCCCGGGGTCGATTCCGGTCAAAGACACCGGCAGCGAAAAACTGATTTTATCCCGCCTCGACCAGGAAAACGCCAGGCTGGTCTCGGCGATTTTTTTTGCATCCGTCGCCGTCAGAACCATTGGCAATTCCTGCACTTCCGACAGAAGCGCCGTGGTTTGCAAACGGCGGGCCCGCTGGACGCCGGGCTGATAGTCGCGGTCCAGATCAAAATACTGAACCGACAATTCCCGCATTTGTTCCAGTTCCTGACCCCGCCGCCACTCCATCCGGGCCCGTCTTTTCTCTTCAAAAGGCCGGGCTCCAAGCTCTTCGGCGCCGATAGTCACGGGCACGCCTGCGGCCGGCACGGAATACAGAATTTTGCTGCCGGCCTCTCCGGCGGCAAATGGCAAGGCATTGGATAAGGCTTCCAGAGCCTGCCGGGCCGGCATGGGGCGGGTAATCACAAAGCCGGTCACGCTGGTTGAAAATCCGGATGCCACAGCGGTCTCGCCGGATCGTGAACTGATATCGACAATGACGCTGTCCAGACCTTCGCTGCCCTCGGATACAGCAAAAAGCTCAAAGGTCAGATTGGGAATCCGATTGGCGAATTCCGCAAGCGCCAGCCCCTCGAATACAATATAGGCAAGTCCGCGGTGCGCCGGCACCTGCCCGGCGCCCCTGTCCGCTTCAATCAGCGGGTCCGGGCTCTGAATTTCATCTCCGGGATAAAACCGCATCTCGCCAGGCGCTGAAAGCGCCCCCGCGGAATCCCTCAAAAGTTTGCCATCGGCCCAGATCCGGCCAACAGAATGCACGGAACGCCCGGACAGGGCGACGGCAAAAGAGGAAGAATAAAGGAAACTGACGGTGTTTGTCGTCTGCCGGGGCGCCCCTTTGCCGCCCGATGTCGCGGTCGATTCTTCGCGGCTTTCGATCAGGCCGGTCGACCAGATGATATTTCCGGCGATCCGCGCCTGGCCATATAAAATTGGAATTGGGGAACCGTATGCCGAACTCTGAACGGCGAGATCCTTTAATCTGGGCCCTTCTACGGTGCGTGCCGGACTGCCGCCAAAGATGGCATTGTCTATGGCCGAGCCCGCAAAATGGCCGACAGCGCCGCCAATTGGCCCGCCAAAAATATTCCCGACCGCCGCGAGAACCAGGGTTGCCATTCAACGGACTCCGGGAAATTGATAGGCTGCTATAATCCGCTGCCGCCAGTAGGCAGTGACGCCATGCTCCACAACGCCAAAGGCCCGGATATAGGCGTGCAGCATGCCCCGGTCCGTGACAATTGCCGTATGTTGCGGCAGTTTTCGGAAGCGAATCAGCAGGACATCTCCCGGATGCGCCTCTTCAAACGATATCTCTCTAAATCCGGCGGCATTGATATGCCGTTCCAGTTCACCCTTTTTGGGCAGCCGCCCATAACCGGCAAAATCATAGTCAAACAATCCCAGCTCATGGCCGACACAGGCTATCACCCCGACACAATCCAGCCCCTTTCCCGGAATCCGGCCCTGATGTCTGAAAGGGGTTCCAATGCAAAAACGGGCCCGGGTTACAATCTGCCTGCGCAGCGATAAATCCGTTTCTTCAATGCTGGTCAGCGTCGATGGCATATGCTATCGCTTTGCGTCGGTTGTAAATTTTAAAGGTGAGCGGAGAAAAATGGACACCAATTCACTGGCACTCTTTATTCATGAACTGCGCAATCAGTGTCTCTATACGGAAACGGCGCTTAAGCTTTTCAATCAGGCTCTGCAGCAAAATGCCCCGACAGCGGTGTTTTTCTCCGCTCAGGCCACTCTGACCTCAGCCAGCCATATTGCAAATCTCTTATGGCCGCCGCGCGCCCGTTCTAAGTCGCGGGGGGAACAGTTGAGAAAAGTCCTGCAACTGCCGGAAAAACATCCCCTGAATGACCGGCGGATCACCGCGCTTTGGGACCATGCTGACGAAAAAACCGAAGAATGGGTCATGCGCACCAAGGGGGTGGGGATCGCCATGGATTATGTCGGTCCCAAACGCAACCTGGCGCAGGAAGGCATCCCGGACGCCAATATCTACCGGCTGTTCGATACGGACGCTGTCACATTCTATTACCGGGGCGATGGTTTCAGCCTGCAGGCCGTTGCCAAAGCCATAGCCGATATATCGGTCCGGGTTGCGGCTGTTCACCAGAAGCTTTTTGTCCAAAACTCCCCGCAGGGTCAGCCACAGCCCGCCGCTGCGGCTCAAACTGCACCGCAGGAAACAGCCAAAGAGCAAAAACCGAAGAAAACATCGACCCGAAAACCGGCGGCGAAAAAGACGGCTCCGGCAAAAAAGACTCGGCCCGCAAAAAAAGCGGCAGCACAGCCCAAAACCACAGCCGTTAAAAAAGCGGCGGCTGCGAAAAAAGCGTCTCCTGCCAAACGGCCAGCGGCCGGGAGAAAACCGGCGGCCGCAAAGAAACCCGCCGCCCCAGCCAAAAAGACGGGGTCCGTCGGGAAAGCGGCAGCACAACCAAAAACAACGGCGGTTAAAAAGGCCGCGGCCGCAAAGAAATCTGCCGCGCCTCGAAAAAAGCCGGCCGCCAGAAAAAAAACAGCAAAATAGGGAAGCTATCGCAGGCCCGGATAATCCAGCACTGAATCCGATCCTGGAACGAAGGGCTCCCCGCGGAAATTTTCCACATTGGCGAACTTGTTGATACAGGTGGTCAGGCGCTTGTCACAGCCCGCCGTCATTTCATAAAGATCGCCTGCGGCCAGGGGATGGATCATGGGCTGATAAAGTGTCACCTGATCCCCTGCGGACTTTTTTACTTCCATGGCCAGTCCGGCATTTTCACCTGTGATCCAGTGCAAAATCCCGTAATCAAACCAGCCATCCGGCGGTGTCAGGCTGGTGTCGGAAAAGGAAGATTGCCCCAGAACAGCCATAACGCGTCCTAAATGGCGAAAGCCAGACAGCGCCACTTTACAGCGATTATCACCAAGATCGGCCCGGCATTCGGGGGAATAAACCTCGCCGATGGTCTGTTGCAATGATTGCAGCAGGCCCCTGACCTCGGCATTGAAAGACCCCTCCCCGGTTTCCACTTCCCCGAGATAACCGGATTTCAGGATAATTTTTCCCTGGTCCACATCCTGCCAGTTGACAAGAAAAATCTCGATACGGGCGCGGTCAAATCGGCCCTCTCTTAAATCCCGCTCCTCAATGCTGGCCGAAGATAAAGCACCCGAAATATCGAGATTGTCGACATTAAATCCTATGGACGAGGAAATCATCGACGGCGTAAACCCGCCGCCTGCCCGGTAAACGACGGTGTCGATCACAAGATCCCGGTCATGGGTTGTCAGTCCGAGCACAATGCCATCCTGGCGGCGGATGCGCCAGCACATGGCAAGATTCGTCACGTTTCCGGCAATATGGCCGGAAAGTGCCGGCGGTATGGATTTCATTCTCTTAAATCCGGCTTATAATTTCAATTCGACAAGGCCGATGGA
Source organism: Alphaproteobacteria bacterium (assembly GCA_021774625.1). Classification (GTDB taxonomy): domain Bacteria; phylum Pseudomonadota; class Alphaproteobacteria; order Sphingomonadales; family JAKSBY01; genus JAJFIV01. The sequence continues at coordinate 26,098 of JAJFIV010000007.1, forward strand.
CGGGGCCTGTCCGGCGCGGAACGTCTCCAGACTGATATCAAGCGTATCGTTCAAAAAACGAACTGGCACATCGAATTCAAACCCGGCAGTGATTGAAACCCCACTGCCCGGCGGAACATCGAAAACCACTTCCCCGGTGATGTTATCGAGCAGCCAGCCGGCCGCCTGTTCGATTCCATCAAGCGCTATATTAACGCTGCCAATGACCGGTTTATGGATAGGCCGCACAGTGGCTTCGCCGCCACTGGTATAGGTTTTGGTGAGCGGGAAGCGGGCAGTCACGCCGTCCCCCGTTCCGATAGTCTGGTCCAAAGCCGACGGCGCCGCCGCCGGCAGGGATGATTTAAAATCGCTCCAATCCTTGAAGCGAAAGCCGAAGGCCCTGCCCTGCCGTGCCCGGAAGAAACTCAGCAGCAGGGCGACATCCTCTTCCGAACGCAAACCGCTTCCGGCATCATAGCGGGCGCGGGCCTCGCTCCAGTTGATATTTCTGCTTTCGAATCCTGAGGCCGTCTCAATTACATTGGTCGAAAATTCCGGCCCGCCCGAAGACCCGAAAGCAATATCGGTCGGAAAGCGCACCTCATGAAAACCGTTCACATCGTCTTCCTTCAATCGAAAATAAACAAACCCGTCGCGGGAAACCTGCGGATAGGCCCAGACCAGAATTTCGTCATACTGGCGGGCAAGTCCATCGCTGATTGACCGGTCGATATTGGCCCACACAAAAAGCGTTTCCGGCAACAGATTGAACCCGGCAAAATACTGGCTGTCGGCGGGTCCATACCCCAGCTCAACCGCAACCTGATCAAGGCCTTTTTCATGGGCCGCCCAGTTCCCCTCAACCACATGATCATAATCTTCGATCTGCAGAAAGTCGAAGGCGGGAAACGACCACTGGTCCACCGGCATATTCACAGTTTTCAACATAGGCGCCGCTGCATTCAGAACCTGCGGCGTAAAAAACAGAAGCGTAACCTTTGCTCCGGCATGAACAGCCTTCAGTTCATCCCTCAGCCACAGAGTCGCTTCACCAAGCTTGTCGCCGAGCCAGTCGAGATAAGCCTGCTGCACCGTGTCGGGGGTTTCAAAAATGGAGATATGCCTTGCCGGCACCGGCTGCCCGGTTTCCGACAGATAGCGCGCCTCCGTCGTGGTGTCGTAAAAACAAGGTTCCGGCTCGCCGGAAAGCTGATACCACCACCAGGGTTCCCCGATCTGAAAGACCGGATCGTAACCGAGCCCCTGCTGCAGATCCGCAAGCGCAAGATAAACGTCCCTGATATAGGTCAGGGCGTCCAGATTGGTCGGCGCGATCAGGCTTGAAGGCGGCGACCAGCCGGTCAGCGCCGGGTCGCCGTCATGGGTCCTTTGCTGCCAGTCAAACGGCACATCGGCGGCAAAAAGCTCAAATGACAGCGAAAGGATGACTTTGAAATCATAAGCGGCAAAGCGGGAAAAATAATCCTGATGCCAGGCTGCAGTCGCCGGATTGAGTTTCGGTTTTGCCGTATCAATGACGAACCGTGCCTCGCCGGGATCCCAGCTGAGGCTGTAATAATGGCTCATCCCGGCATAATGGGTGACCAGGCCTCGATAGCCGAGCTGCACAACATTGCGCACCACCCGTTCCGGCGTCAGATTGAAGACATCGTCATAGCCATTGGCAATTTTCAGGTCATGCGGCTTCACATAATCATCGCCGATGGGCAGGCTGGACCGCGCGCCGGTGATTTGAATCCCGGTGAGGGTTACATCCGCGATCACATCTTGGAACCCCCCGCCGCCATCCTCAATCGGCCCGTCCGATGCCCCATCAAAATCCGGCGGCACCAGGCTTAAAAACAGACGGTCGATATCGCCCGCATAGACCGGGTCCGCTTCACCCGGCAGTAGAAAACCGCCATCAAGATTATCAAAATCAAGTGTAATCACAGCATCTTCCGGTGTCCCGGACGCATAATTCCACAGCCGCACGAACCATGACCGCGTCATGCCGCCGCTATCCCGCCCCTCAATGGTAAGCGTCGGGCCGTGCACTTGATCCAATGCCTTCACATTGCTGCTTTGCCAGCGAAAACTAAGAACAAGACCGCGATAATCCTTTTCCGTCTCATAGGCCAGAAGCGAATGATCAAAATGATCCTCTGATTCCCAGATCAGGCCTGCCAGATCATTTTTACGATAAAAAACCAGTTTGCAGGCAAGGGCATCGCTGCCCGTCGTCGTCAAAGCGCCCACCATTGGCCGCGGAAAATTAAGGGTCCAGAAACGCGGGTCGAAGCGGCTGATATGCCGCCTGTCCCAGGCGTCCCCGTCTTTTGCCAGCCAGTACATCAGGCGTTTCTCTCTGCCCGGATCATGGCCTTGCGCACCGCCAGCGCCACCTGGCCGGCGCTTTGGCGCACTTGCCCGGCATCGCTGACGCCTGAAATATTGATGGTGATATTTGTTGCGCGCGGACTGCCCCCGCTCAGGCTGCGGGAAGGAACGATGCGGCCTTCGGTGTTTGGCACAAACAATTCCGGCCCGCGTTCGCCAACCAGAAACGGCTTTCCGGGAAAAACCGGCCCGCCGGCGGCGCGTCCGGGAAAAAAACTGCCGGCGATACTTTGAAAGAAGGAGCCAAAAAACCCCCGCTCCCGCCGGACTTTCGGCCGGAAAACAGGGAATTCAGCCCCGACTGCAAAGCCGAGGCCGCAATATCGCTGAAAGTTGAAAGCGCGGTATCCCTGAGGCTGCCAAATGACAGCCGCCCGCTTTGCGCCAGCCGCTGCAATGATCCGCTCATCCGTTCTATGGCGCTTTCGGCGGCGCCGGCAATATCGTTATTTGCCGTGCGGCCCACTTCGCCCACTTCCTGCAAAACGCCTGTGGTCGATGCGGTCAGCGATTTAAGATTGAAAAGGCTGTTTTGCATACCGCCCAGATCGCGGCGCAGACCGGAACTGTCCGCCCGCAGGCGGACCACCAGGGAATCGAGAACCGTTTCCATGAAAAACCTGTAGAAGCTTGTGTTGAATGCTTATCGGGTGAACAAGGCGAGGCCGAACTGGATCAGCCGGCCGGTAAAAAAGATGGCCACGTAAATGGCGATCTTTGTATAATTGACATCGATAAAATTAGTGCCGATCAGCAGATAAATTTCAATCACGACGAGAATCAGGGCGATCACCTGGAAAGAAAGCGCCAGCCAGCGCAGCCACACCATCCAGGAAGGCGGGGCTTCATCCGTCTCGACATATTCGGACTGGCCGCGTTTTCGGGCTTCAACCCGCTCGCGCAATCTTTTCCGCCTCCGGTACGTCATGCCCTGTTTATGCCGGGAATAAGCCGAGGCGTCAATCATCGGGAAACCGGTCAAGCAGCATGGCCATTTCCTCCCGTTTTAGCGGAATGACGGATGCGGCCCCCTGCCTGAAAGATTGCCAGCCCTTGAGCGCCACGCGGAATTCTTCCGGGGTAGACGCCCAGAATATATCCGGGCTCCAGCCCAGAAGACCCGTTGCGACTTCCGCATACATGCGCCAATTAACATCCGCCACGGCTATTCCGCCGGACCGTTCAGAATCAAGGTCAGCATGTCACGAAAGATTTCCGCCGTCCGGGCCACGCCCTCCTGCAGAAGATACCGCCCAAACAAATCCCGGGACAGTCGCTCATCCGCCGGTGTTTCAATTAAATGCCATAAAAATATAACCATTTGGGAAAAACCGACCTTGCCATCCGCTGCATTTACAGCCAATCCGACGACACCGCCAAGCTCTTTCTCCGCCATGACAATGGCCTCGAATGTTGGTCTGAGACAGTAGCTTTTACCAGCTACAACCAGCTCCATTTCGCCACGGTAAGGGTTGCCCATAATCAGGCCGCTGCAAAAATGACGGAACCGGAGCTTTCAAGGCTCAGGCTATAGGTGCGCTCGCCGTTAAAATCACCGGCATAATCCAGGTTCACCACCTGAAAGGCGCCGGAGAATTTATCGGCATTTTCAAACACAATTTCGTAATTGTCGATGGAACCCGTAAGCGCTTTGTCCCGCACCGCCGTCTCGCTGGCAGCATTGGTGAAAACACCCGATCCCGCCACCGTAATCCGGCGAATACCGGCGCCGCCCAGCAATTCCCGCCAGCCGCCGGACTCCTTGTTGGTGATGTCCACCGTATCATTATTGACGGTCAAAGTTGTCGAGCGTAGACCAGCCACCGTCGCGAATATTTCGGGACTGCCGCCATCGCCAATTTTCACCAAAAATCCGCTGCCTTTTTCGGCTACCATTTCCGTCTCCTTTGTTTCAGAAATTATGCGTGAGTAAGGGCCCTAAACCGCATAATGCCATGATGGGTTTCCCCATCGACATCCAGCAGAGTTTCGGAAAAATCGAAGCGGAACAGCACCAGAACGCCATTTTCCAGCGCCAGATCCGCATCGTTTAGAATATCATAGAGCCGCGCCATGATCGTCCTGGCTTCAGAACGGCCCCGGCTTTTCTCCCAGATATGCAGGGTCACCGTATGACGCTGGCCATTGATACCCTTTGCCGACCAGTCCGCCGCCGTTGCTTCGCCAATCACTATATAGGGAAGCTTTGCACCGCCCGGCACGTGATCGAAGATCCCGCTGATCATGCTGGCCAGCTGCGGATCAGCCATAAGCAGCGCATAAATGGACCGCTGCAATGCAAGACTGGCATCAGCCATTTGCCACCTTTTCTATTTTGACCGATTGAAGAGCTGCCTGAATATCGCCAACATTCTGCTCGAAGGTAGGATGTAAAAATGGCTCTGCCGGAGCCCGCAGCGTGCCGAATTCCACAAATTTCGCATAAAATAAATCTGTTGTGACATCGCTGCCATTGGCGTGAAGATGAACAATGATGCTGTCCGCAAGAGGGCTTCTTGCTGACCGCCCGGCATCCCGCTGCTGCATCACCCGGCTTTTGGCATCAACGGCAATCTGCCGGCCACCGGCGGATAGAATCCTAACAGCGCCCGAATGCAGGGTATTAAACGCTGCATTCAGTTCCTTTTCCAGATCATCAAGACCGCTGACGCTCACCCGGATCATGTTTCTTCCTTGCAGGCCAGCAGCAAAAATTTGCCCCGTTCCTCAAAATTCAGAACGCCGGTTATCGCCAGAATTCGCTCTCCAAAGCGTAGTCGCATGCCGGCCGTAATGTTGCTCCGGAAGCGGAGCCACACCCGATGGCTGGTTTCCTGCCTCAGACGATCCGCATGCAGACCGAACCGCGATGTCACCGGCTCAACCGCTGCCCAGACCTCATCCTGCAGTACCCAGTTCAGTCCCTGCCCTCCCGCGCCGTCCGCCGGACCCAATTCGGATCTTTCAACAATCAGCCGGTGCCTCAGGGTCCCTATGTCTGGCTTTTCCATTATGCGAGCCGCATCACTTTAAAGGGCTGCCAGATATGCAGCACATTGCCCGGAATATCGCCTTCGGCCCCGCGCGTTTCATAAAAATGGGCTATCCGTTGTAGCAGACCCTGCCGGATGGCGGCGGGAACGTCATTCCAGCTGTCGCCATAACCTGCTGTAAAATCAATTTCGATGCCGGCGATTTTTTGCCCCGGGCGCGGCCACAAAGCGCCTGACTTCAGCACCATCAGACCCGGTTCCGCATGGCTGTTGACGATGAAGATATCCGGGGCAAGTATCTGAAAGTCACCCGCAGCATCTGCAACCCTAACGGCATCGACAGCGATCAGCGGCGCAAAGGGGAAGCGCAGCGCTCCCGCCGGCCATTGATCGCGGACCATGCGCCATTGTTGTCTGACCAGAGCCCGGTTCAGGTGTTTTTCAGCGATCTCTCTGGCACTGACGATCAGGGCGGCGATCAGCCCATCATCCTGATCGCCATCGACCCTGAGATGCAATTTGGCTTCTTCCAGGGAAACCGGCTCCGTGTCGGGGCCGGAAAGGCGAACCAGTCCGCTCATCTTTCAATAATCCTTATAAGAAGGCTGCGGTCATCCTGCCGGCCTGCCGAAGTGGTAATCCGGTTGGTCACACGGTATAAATGACCTTTCAGCCCGCCCGTCAGTGTCACATTTGTCCCGGTATCGGAGGCGGTATCCGCCAAAAGCTCTATACCGCCCGCCTCTGCGGGATCGACGGACCAGTTGCTTGCCGTGACTGTCTCGCCGGACAAATATCCGCCCGACCAGTCGATGGTGTAATCCACCGATGCGTCCGGGTCTTTGATGAAAATGCTCATGATTGCCTTACGCCGGATCAGCGATTTCAATATCCCATGCATTGAATGTCATGGTATTTCCGGCGGTCAGCACTTGTGCCGTTGCCGTGGTCACATAGAGAAGCTTCGATGTGACAGTATCCAGAAGCGCTACATGGTTGGCAGTGCCGGTTGCATCAACGGCCACGCCGCTTTTCTGGCCGACCGTGACCTTGCGGCCGGAGGCATCGCCGTCGGTAATCGTAAAATCACTCAAAGCCATCGCCGCACCGGCCAGGGCAAAGGCGGCGTTCGCTTCGGTAAAGCTGGTCGGTTCCGCCGAACAGGCGGTCATTTTATCGCAGTTATTTCTGATGATATTAAGTGCGCCGTCAAGCACGTCATTGTGAACGGATTTGGCCATATTTAACCTCCTTTGATGCTGTGTGTCCGATTGGATGGTTTGATCGTCAATGCGTGGTGCGGCGCAGGCACTGAAATTCGCCTGACCGTCAGGGGAAGCGTTCCCGCCTGTGATAAAAACAGCGTGCCCGCTGCATGGCCCAGCACGTAGCCGTGTACAATGTAGAACTGGTTCTGAACAAAACCGGCAACTGTTGAAGCGTGCAGCAGCGGGCTGTTATGAGGGCCGAAAACACCGGCGATTAAAAATTGCGCCCCGTCCGCAACAAGTCCGTGGCCGGCGTCTTCCGTCGTCAACACTGCAAATTGCGAAAGCACTGCCGCATCTGCGCTATTGGCATGTCCGCAGGGATGGGCAGCAATCTGATGAACTTGCGACAGGCTGATCGCATCACCCATATGCAGATGGCCCGAAGACCCGATATTCGCCTTGTGGCTTTGCGCGAACACGGGTACGTCCGGGGTGTTTCCATGCGCAGTCTCATTCGCGCCCAATTCTTCGGAACCGGCTCCTGCGCCCTGCCTGATTTCAACAGCGACTGCATTCATGGCCGCCAGATTTGAAGTCAGCGTCCCCGGACAGTCGTCATAGGTTCCAACAGGGTCAGGCCCCCGGAAACCGGCATAAGCTCTAATCCCGTTATTCCCTATGGATGAGGTCCGGATATCTTGAGATAGAGCCCAGCCTGGTGTTAAATCCAATGTGCTGGAAGAGCGGACCGACGTATTCACGGCAAGGATCAGGCTGCCGGCATTCCCGGTGGTGATGGACGCACCCTCGAATGTCGATAAACTGCTGCGGGTCCCTGTAGCGCCTGTCGGCGTATTTTGAGGCACATCGTCGAACTGGAACAGCGCCAATGCGACGTCATTATTTCCGCTTCCCCAATCGGCCGCCACCGCCGTACCTGCCGGAATATCGGCTTCCTTGATAATTCCCGCCCAGTGGTCCTCGTGGAACTCCGAACCATCCGTTCCTTCAGGGTAATACAATATTTGCGTAAAAGCCTGTCCACCCAGTGTAACAGCCGGCAGCCCTCTTGCCGGACTGTCCTTTTCCCCAATTGCCAGAGCGACAATCAGCCGGTTGTTGCCGGGATCGACTGAGAAACTGGTATTCAGAACGCCATTGACCGGCACTTCTGCAAAGGCGGATTGTGACTTCACGAAAGCCATAATGCTTCCTGTAAGATATTAGAAGGTTCGGTAAGTTCCGCGAGGAAAGGGCCGGTTAGGAAAGCGAGAATTTCAGCAGCTTGATGGCTTCCGAATTCACCACGCCGCCGCCGACCCGTTTGGTGGCATAAAAATGCACAAACGGCTTGTTGGAGAATGGATCCCGTAAAATCCGCGTTCCCGTCCGGTCGGTGACGATATAGCCGCGATTGAAATTGCCGAATGCAACGGAAGAACTGCCCGAGGCGCGGTCCGGCATATCTTCCGCCTCAATGACCGGGTAGCCCAGCAAGGTTGCCGGGGCATTTTCCGCGAAGCCCGGACGCCACAGATAATTACCGTCCGCATCCTTGAATTTGCGGATTTCCGCCACCAGATTGGTGTTCATGACAAAGCTGGCGCCCGCCCGGTAAACGGGCCTGAGACTGTAAACCAGATCAACCAGAATATCGGCCGGATCAGCCCCGGAAAATGCCCCGTCCACTCCGGTCGCCACATGCTGCAGAGTTCCGAAAGCCCGGCCTGTATCCTCACTCGCCGATGTGGCATAATCGAGGAAACCACGTGGCTTGTTCACACCATCGCCATTGACGAAGGCCGTCCCCTCTTTCTGACCGAATTCATTGGCCAGTTCCCCGGCAAGCCATTCCTCCACATTGAAAAAGGCGTCATCCAGCATGGCCTGACTGGCCGCAGGATTGGCGTATAACTCGCCAAGCGGCGGCACCACCTCGGCAAATTGCGGGCTATCGGTCTCAAGCCGTGCGCCGGTCTCGGAAGCCCAGCCGGAGGCTGTATCGCTCAGATTGACCAGCTTGCGGTAATTGGCGGTCCCGATCTGCACCACATTGGCGATGCTGCGGATCGGTGAAATATCCTTCAGCAGGCTTTCGATGCTGTGATCCAGTTCCTCCGGCACTGTATACCCGCCTTCCGCATCGACACCGATAGAAAGCGCCTTTTGCTCCAGATCGCCAAGACCGCTTTCATAGCCTTTGCGCACATACCGGTCATAAAAGGCGGTCTTATGCGCCTTCTGTTCCGGCACTTCCAACCCGCCCTTGCCAAGATAGGGGCGGTTCGAAGCGATCTGCAGCTTATCGATGCGGCTTTGCAGACCGCTTACATCCTGATTGATCCGGGCCAGTTTTTCTTCCAGCACGGTGTCCACATAGCCGCGGGAACGGCGTTCGATATCCGCCGCATTATTGGCGGATTTAAATTCTTCAAAAGTACGGCCCAGATTTTCTACGGCCGCTTTTACTTCATAGGCCGAGGGCGTTTGGCGTGACGCGTGTTTCACAATGTGTCTCCTGTTGATGATTTGAGTTTGTTCTCTAATGTGCGGATGGCTGTCACCACCGCCGGCCAGCCATCCCCGGCATCCCGCCGGGTGCTCAGCCCTGAAAATCCCTGTGCCGCGACCGCCTTGGCCCCGGCACGGGAGAGCCCGCCTGCTTCCCGCAGAAAGGTCTCTAACTGTCGGATGGTTGGAAAATCAGACGCCTTGAAAGCACTGATCCGCGCCTCCGGCTGCATCGGGAAGGTCACCAGGGACACCTCCCACAAATCCACATACAGCAGGATCCGTATTCCTCCGGTTTCATCCATCCGAGATTTGACCGTATGAAAGCCGATGGAAAGGCCATCAAGGGCCCCTGCCCGCATCAGGCGCAGCGCTTCTTCCGCTTTTTTCACGCCCGGCAACAAATGGCCTTTGACGAAAAGACCGCGCCGGTCTTCAAAAATATCCTCAATAGTGCCGATGGGTTCGGTCGGGTCATGCTGCCATAAAAGTTTGATGCCTTTCGCGCCCCGTTCCAGAATGGACCGGCTGAAAGCTCCGGGGGCGACAATATCCCGTCCCTGATCAACGGCTCCAAACAGGCTGGCATAGCCCTCAAAGCTCCCGTCGGCGCCCACCGCCTTCACTTCAAAACGCGCATCGAACTGGTGTGACATGGAACGTCCTTTAAAGAGGTTTAGAGTCTCTAACCGGAAAAGGGCGGGGCTTTGAGACGAACGGCGATCCCCGCCAAAATCACCAAAATCAGCACGGTCGTCGCCCAGCGGATGATCGTGCGAAAAGCCGTCCTGCGGGCATCCCGCCAGGCTTCCAGAAGATTCCGGAGTGCACGTATATCCTCGCCCGCCGCCCGGTCCTGCAAACCGCAGTGAGCCAGGGCCCGCGCCGCGCCCAATTCGCACGCCTCCTCCACCAGGGCTCTGAGGGTGGCAATATCGTTCCCCTGCAGCCGCGCCTGTTCGACCAGGCCGGTCAGGATTGCCGAGCGGCCAGGAAATGGATCGTCTGTCATGAGGCTCATGTCCAAAAGGAAAGGGCGGACCCTTTTTCAAAGGCCCGCCCAGGGTGGTTAGGGTGGGGTAAACTTATCGTGTCAATTCAACGCGCCATCAGCACCATTGCAGAATAATCGTTGGGCCGTCATCTTCATTCTGATCGACCAGAGGCTCAATATTGACAGTCGTATCCGCTGGCAGTTCAAGGGTTTCGGCTTGAACCTTAAGGTCTTTTTCTTCCACCGAATAAGCGGGCTGCGCCGCAGCCGCAAATGCCATCAATACGGAGAAAACGAATAACAATCTACGCGATACCTTATCCTGAACCACTGTCATCATGTGCCTGTCCTCGGTTCGTTTCAATTCATCCCTGACCGAGCAAACAACATGCCAGTTTTTCATTTCCTTATTTTTCAATGAGTTAGAGAGAAGACGTCCAAATTCGCGACACCCAGACCATGAAATTTCCGTCCCAATTTGAGACACGCCCCAAATCGGGACAGATGAACCAGGCTCACCATACTCAGCGCCGGGATCGCATACCGGTCCACGTCAAGGCGGGTATCCGCGCCGAATTTGGGGGACAGCCAGTTATTCAGCGCCGCCGTATTTTCGACTTGCGCCGGGGATCTGGTCGCGATTATACACATCCTTGAGTGGTATTCAGTGAAAATGAACTATTAAAGTATTCCATGCGCCGTTGGCTTTTATTTTTCTTTGTCTCTTTATTCTTAACGCAATGCGCGAAAGAACACCTTCTGCATGACACTGAAAATCAACCAACCAGGGAAACCGAATGGGAAAAGCGAGCAGAAAAATTAAATCCAGCCAGTGCTAACATACATACAAAATACACCCGCATATTGGACGACCTACACAATGGGCGATGCGAATCAGCTTTAAAAGCCCTGAAGATAAAGGACAAAACCGAACAGCAAGTGAGGCTGTATGAAGCAGCAGGTCTTTTTCTAGCCGGTCTTTGTGTAGAACGTGACACCGGGCTCGCCGCAGACCTCCTCAGGCAATATCTTGATAATAACCCCTGGAATCCCTGGGCGCTGGCCCGTCTCGTCGATCTATACTGGCGCGGTGACGGCATCCTACAGGACCGCACTCAAGCAAAGCGCTTGTTCCGTCGTGCGGTGATCGCTCTTGGTCCCCGCGACCCTCATCCCGATGAAATCAGATTGCAACCCCATTTTTATTGGGCAATTCCTCGGGAAGAAATGAATCGAAGATTTTATCACCTGCAAGTTGGCTCTTGGGATATTCCGGCCCCTTTACAGAACGAACTAGCCTGGCTTAAAGAAGCCGAGACGCAAGGTGGCCCCAAAATTATGGGAATCGCCGAACATCTCCTCGCAGGCACTGGCGGTTTTGAAAAAGACGAAGAAGCCGCCTATTATTGGTTCCAAGATGCCGTCCATTTATACGATTATATACCAGCAGCCTACACCTACTTTCATTTGTCCAAGCGCCTGGGTAAAAATCCCAAATCAGCGTTTTGGGCTTTCACTGAACTTGCGCTCAAAGATGACGTCCGAACTCAAAAGGAAATACTCTCCATTCTAGAGAATGGTGATGATTATCCTAAACGGGACTGGGCGCTTTATTACTGGATGCAACGTCTGAAAAAAAACGGCATCCCCATAAACGAGAGACGACTGCAGGAAATATCCTGGAAACTCACAGCAGACGAGCGGCGGATTTTGGACCATTGGGACCTGGGAACATCCGCTTCAACCACTCCACCTTTTACCTTTTATCATGAAAATTTTAAAAAGCGCGGAAAATGAAGAGGGCAACCCAGTCCCCGCCTTTGTTCCACGAGTTTAATCTGTTCTTCTTTTGATTTTTGGATTTTTTCGTCTAATTGTTTCATCAGAGTAAATTTTCCTTGAACAATTTGACTCACTGCGCTGAATTCATCATTCACCGCAGCAAGGTCACTCAGCGCTTTTACGAAAGCACCTGTCACATCCAACATCCGGTTAATCGCTTTTTTTGCCCGCCCAATGGGTAGTAAGGACAAAACCCCCTCAAGAATATCAACGAAGATTGATCGTTCCTCAAGTTTGATCCGTTTGTTTAACTCTACCGTCTCTTCTGTAATCTCCTGGCCCAGCACTACAATACGTTTTCGATCGAGTTCCTGAAGTTGATCCTCAATCTGTATTTGCGTGAGCAGCCTATCGCATTTTTCTTTTTTGAGCCGCTCAAATTCTTTCCGTTCCTGTCCCTGCAATTCACTGAGTGGTTTCACTTCCATCAGGCAGCGGCAGTTGACCGTTTCCTCCGTTGGACCGTCGGGATCGCGGGGTTCCTGAAGAGGGATGCCTCCGATATCGAATGGCTCGCCTAATAAGCGAAGCTAGCCGTTTGCTTTCCTGTGGCTATCCCGCACCTTCCCGTCATCCGCCGTCCGCCAGATTTTGACCTTGGGCTCTTCCGCCATTTTCCGGTGCAGGGCGCCGCTCGATTTAAAAGGGCCCGGCGGGGCGACCGCCGGCGCCCATGTCAGATCATCACCGCCCTCGACCGGCTCCAGCCCCACCGTCCGGCGCTTCTCATTTGGTGTCAGGAAGGGGGCGCTGCCGATGCGGTTCCACAAGGCTTCCCGCTCGATACTCAATGCCGGAATCGCGTCACGGTCCACATCAAGCCGCAGGTCCGCGCCGAATTTGGGGGCCAGCCAGTTATTCAGCGCCGCCGCCGTCTTGTCGATCAAAGGCAGCAGCGTCAGCCGCCATAACGCCCGGTTCGCCTCCTGATAATTGGCGAAAGTGTTATCGCCGGGAATGCCCAGCAGCATCGGCGGCACCCCGAAAGCCAGGGCAATTTCCCTGGCCGCCACATGCTTCGACTGGATAAATTCCATATCCGCCGGGGAAAAGGCAATCTGCTGCCATTTCAGGCCGCCCTCCAGCAGAAACGGCCGCCCGGCATTTTGCGCCCCCTGATAATGGGCCTCCATCTCGTCTTTTAAACGCTCGAACTGGGTTTCGCTCAATGATCCGGGTGCGCCGTCTTTCGGCTCGAACACCAGTGCGCCCGAAGGCCGCGCCGCATTGTCCAGCAGAGCCTTGTTCCAGCCTGCCGCGGCATTGTGAATATCAATGGAACAGGCCGCCGCCTCCAGCGGGCTCAGACCATAATAATCATCCGCAGGGTGAAAGGTCTTCAGATGCAGAACCGGCGAAGCGCCGCTCACATCATCCACCGGGAAGGCCACCGTCCGGCCGCTCACCGTAAAATCATACCGCGCGGGCCAGCCCTTCGGCCCCGGAATAATCTTCATCCGGTCCGGTCTTAAGCCATAAAGTTCGCCGGGCTGACCATCCGCCCGTTCGACCGCCTCCAAAAAACTGTTGCCGGAAATCTGCAAATGGGCATAGGCCGCTTCCAGAAGCTCGTTTCCGCCCTGAAACGGATTGGGTCTGGCCAGCAGGTCCAGAAGCGGATGCCGCAACAGCCGCTCATCCCCCCGCCAGAGAAGCAGCGGCACAGAGGCGGCACATTCGGCAATCAGTTTGACCGAGCGATGGGCAATGACATTTTTGCGAAATCCCTCGCGCATCAATGCCTCGTGCGACCTCGCGGACCAGCTTGGCCCGCCAAAGCCCAACCAGAAACCTCCGGACTTCCCCGTTAACGGACCTGCGGCGCTGTATTTCTTTTCCGGTGCGGAAAACCAGTTGTCCAGCATGCGGCGTAATCGCGCCATGCCCATACTCCCATTTTGCATTTTCGATTGCCTTTGCTATGATCAGAACAGTATTATTCCGGCAAAGGAGTTGCCATATTATGTTTCGAAGAATGGCCCTCGGTCTGTTTGGCCGCACAGGTTTGGTTCTGGCGGCGTTTTTTATTCTTGTCTCTGGCGCTCAGGCGCAGGATTGCGGAATTCCGCCACAGGTAGCGCCTGTTATTCCCGATGGCGAGACCATCAGCAGGGACGAACTTGTTGCGGCCATTGCGGAGGTTAAACAATATAGTGCCGATGTGAACGCCTATCTCGACTGTATGGACGAGCGGGAAAAACTGCTTTTCATTCATCTGACCGAACAACAGCGTGCCCGCTGGACCGAGGATATCCAGGCGGTGCTTGATGATCTGGCTGCCATTGAGGTCGGGATGAACAAAGAAATCGAAAAATATAATGCCCGCATAAAAAAAGACGATAACGAGTCGCCCTGACCAACCATCTTCCCGTTTGTTGCCACTCTTCGCTCGCGTCGAACAAGGCCGGCGACCTGTACCAACGTTTGCGGCCACACACTCAAATCATTCTGATTCTCGGGGGCGCCCTTCCCTGTAGAACCAATTCAGTAACTGCCCAGACCAGGGCGTCAAGCCGGTCCGGACTTTTCTCGCTCACATCCCCGGTGTAACCGCTAAGCTGATCCTCCAGCGCGGAAAATGCGCCCACATGATGGACCAGCCCCCGTTCATAGAGGGCCGCCACCGGTTCGGCCCGGGCAATTTTACCGCGGCTCGCCCGCAGGGCCTTGTAACTGATATCCGGCGCAATCTGACGCATCAGGGTTTCCACCAGATCGCCGCCATTATTGACCTCGGCGACAATCCGGTCGGCCCGCCAGTCCTGATAGGCGGCAATCGCCTTTTGCGCCCAGCGGTTGGGTGTTAGTCCCTGCTCGGTCAGATCATCCAGTATGTAGACATGACCGCCCGCAGCCAGACCCGCAACAATGATCCCGCAGGCATCCGCATCAGGCCCATGACTTACCGGCGGATCCACCGCGACGACGATGCGCGCCAGGTCCACCGCGCAGGCTGCACGATGCCGGTCAATCACATCCCGTGACCACAGGGCGCCCGGAATATCCTCCAGAAACTCGCCTTCCAGCTCCTGTCTGCCAAGCCGCGATCCTTCATAAAGCGCCCGCACCTGATCGAGAAACCGGCCTGAAAGATTCCTTTTGTTTTCAAATGTGCTGCCGCGGGTCATCACAGTCCCAGGCTCCGCCATCAGCCTTTTTAAAAGCGGGATGGGCCGAGGGGTTGTGGTCACTGTTATTTGCGGTTTTGCGCCCTGCCGCAGACCCAGAATAAGATTGGACCAGGCTTTTTCGCCGTTTTTCCATTTGGCAAGCTCATCCGCCCAGGCCGCGCCATGCTGCGGTCCCCTGAGCTGATCCGGTTCGTCCGCCGAGTAGAGAAAACCCTGAATGCCGTTGGGCCAGATCAACCGGCGCCGCGACGGTTCGTAATGCGGCCTGAAATCCGGATGAGAAACCGGCAGGAGGCCGGATTCCCCGGCCAGCATCACCTCCCTGGCATCGCTTGCAGTCTGACTGATCAGCGCGATCCGGCCCGGCGCAAGCGGCGGCGCCAGAAACGGGCTTTGTCCTTCAGCAAGGGTGCGGATCCATTCGGCACCCATGCGGGTTTTGCCAAAACCGCGACCCGCAAGAATCAGCCAGCAAAACCACTCACCTTCCGGAGCAATCTGCTTTGGACGGGCCCAAAAACCCCAGTCATGCAAAAGCGCGGCACATTCTTCATCACTCAGGCCTTCTATAGCCGCCGATACTCTGTCCAGCTCGATGGAAAGAAGCGAGTCCGCAAGCGACAGCTCCGGGTCAGGACCAGGGACAGGGCACATGAGTAATTTACTGCGTTTCCTTATGGCGAAGCTCTGCAAGACGGGTCAAAAGTTTGCCCCGGGCGCTTTCCTTTTCAGCCCTGCCTGTTTCAGCGATATCTGACTCGTCGGCCCGGACAAACAGGTTTTCCTCGCCGCGGTGGCGCTTCAACAGAAATATGCCCAATTGATCGCTGTAGGTTTTAAAGGCGCCGCACTCCTTGCCGCCAAAATAAACCGGTTTTTCGACCCCTTCCATGGCGCGGCGGCGCAGTTCCGCCTCCAGGTCATCCATTGCCTCTTGCAAGGCCAATTCCCAGCCTGCGCGAAATTCATCATCCTTTTTGCGAAGCTCATAGACTTTGTTTTTGGGAGCACCAACGGCCCGCGCCGCAGCACTGACATTTGCCGTTCTGCTCAGCACATCGAAAAACATCGCTTTCTTACGCTGCGTCCAATATTTGCGCCGCGCCATAATGCGTTACACTTGTTCCATAATGATCAGAAGAAAATTTAAGGAGGACACCGTCCCGAGCCCAATTTCGGAGCATGCCAAGATTTATACAGGAGAGCGGGACGCTTGTCAATATATATTTACCTATATGGCACTTTATAGCTTTACTCCTTTACAAATTATCTTGTGAAATATTATTTCATAAAATTTTATTATTAAATAAATATAATTAATTAACAATACTATATAAATATAGAAATACTATTTTCTTGACTAATATCAATATTACTGCGACTATTATTTAATTATTTATTTTCCAAATGGAACAATAAAATGAAACGGCTTCTTCTAACCTCAGGCATATTTCTTGCGCTTTGCCAGACGGTCGGCGCGGCGGACGAAAAACAGTCAGATCCACCTGCCGTGAAAAATACAGCTTCTTTTCGGGGCATTGAAATGAAGGCTCTCAATGCGAATAAGGGCGTTACCGATTGTCTGGCAGAAGAGCCCTGCAGGGATGCGAAAACGGTGCAGCGGACAAAAATGGCCCTTGCTCTGCTTTATTTGGGCATTCGCAATAATTGCGGCCAGCAGACCTGCAAGCTTCACGTCACAACGGTGAAACAGGAATAGCCCGGCATCAGTCCCATGAAATTACTGGCGTCCCCTTGCCTTGAGAGCGCCTTCGGGCGCTCTTTTTTTGCCCTCATAATGCTCCCGCAACCTCTGCAGTGCGATTCTCAACACAATTTTCGCCGAACCGTGATGGCCAGCCGAGCGTACGCTCGGCCTCTTCCAGCCCTTCTAGATGACAGCAGACCCTGATCAAAATATCGGACAGGTCGCTTCCCACTGTCTGAACGGCCTTATCGAAGCGGCACTTGGCTGATATCTGCGTTTCCGTGGGATCCGCCTTTACAAATTGCCCCTTTTTTCCTGCCAACGAGGGAAGGGCGGTGTAGTTGCGCGTAACACTGGGTGCCAACTGCGCCAGTTCGAAATCAGTGCGCAGCCGCTCGCCGGCATCATAATAATCCTGGCTGATCAAAGGCTCACCGTCACGGCCTTTCCTTTTCAACAGCCATCCAAGGGGCGTTTCCGCAACATTTTTCCTCACCTTTTGCCAGGACCGTCCCTCTTTGATTTCAGTGGTGACAACCCGCCGATGCTGTTCGGCAAAAGGATTGACTATCACCCCGCCGCCCGGCCCGGCCGCCGTCTGCCTGGCATCCAGCCGCCGCATATAGGCACGGCCCATATCAGTCGCCACAAGCGCACCTTCACCCGCCTCAGCGACCAGTTCCATTCTCTGCAGTTGTTGAATCACATTTTCCGGAACGGCGAGGCTTCCTATATAAACGCAGTCATCCCTGCGCCGAGTCGCCGCTTTTTGGGCTATAAGTTTGCGCAGGCACTTGTGAGTGTCCAACCCGAAACTAATTGAGTGATATCAGTGGTTTGTGATTCAATCGGATTGTCTATAATTCGAAGGAGATCACAATGGTCTGGACTGATATCACCCGCCCCCGATATGAACGCAAAACGGGACGTTATGCAAGTGATTGCAGCGACAGGGAATGGCAATTAATTGAACCGTTTCTGCCGCTGGCGAAGCACATTGGCCGCCCGCGCACGACGCAGTTAAGGAATGTGTGGGATGCGATCCAGTATATGGCTTCCACGGGCTGCCAATGGGGTATGATCCCCAATGATTTTCCCCCGCCCTCCACGGTGCAGCGCTATTTCTATGACTGGCGTGACAATGGCCTATTGCACCAGATCAATCATGCCCTGGTGATGGCGGCGCGTGAAGCGGGGGGCCGGGAGGCCTCACCAAGCGCTGGTGTCATTGACAGCCAGAGCGTTAAAACCACGGAAAGCGGCGGCGTTTCGGGCTATGATGCCGGTAAGAAGATCAAGGGCCGCAAACGCCATATCGTCACCGATACGATTGGTTTGCTGATCGGATTTGTCATTCATGCCGCCGACATCCAGGACCGTGACGGGGCAGTTCACGTGCTCCATTCAATCCGCCGCACACACCCGTGGCTGCGCCATGTCTTTGCGGATGGAGGTTATGCCGGGCCAAAACTGCGCGGAGTATTGGAAAAGATCGGTTGCTGGACAATGGAAATCGTCAAGCGATCCGATGCGGCAAACGGATTTGAAATCATCCCCCGCCGCTGGGTTGTCGAGCGCACTTTTGCCTGGCTCGGCCGGTGCCGCAGACTGGCAAAAGACTGGGAAAAATCAATCCTCTCAGCCGAAAGCTGGCTCCTCATCGCTCACATCAGGCTGGTAACAAGGCGCCTGGCAAGGTATTGAATCTATAGAAATAGTTTCGAGTCAGACTCTGAGAAAATGCAGATAATTTTTCATCATTACTTTGTTTTATTGAGTGTTTATTTACCATGCAGACTCCGTTTTTATCAATCATTAGGATCGTAAATTTAACCTAATAGGTTATATATAAAATAACCCATTAGGTAAACCTCTTTTATTATCAGCTGAATTATGGTACTTCGCCCGAGAGTAAAATCGTTAGGATGGTGATATGCTGCAAAGCCGCTTAAGAGAAATCCGCAAAGCCAAGGGCCTGACCCTGCAGGAAGTTGCGGACAGGATCAAACCCCATGGCACAACCGCACAGACCATCGGCCGCCTGGAAACGGGCCGGCGGACGCTGTCCGTCGAATGGATTGAACGGATTGCCGATGCACTTGACTGCGATCCATCAGCGCTTCTTGCTTTGCCCGAGGGCGGAGACCTGGAAATATCAGGTGATGTGTCCAAGGGTGGCTGTTTCGAAAAAAAAACCATGGGCACTCTTGCCTTGCGCCTCACCGCCAAGGATTCTATCGCGCTTTATATTTCCGATGGCATGGGTCAATACCGGCCCGGTGATATTGTGGTCTGCAACCGTCTTGCTGAGGCTGATTTTTCCAAGGCGGAGGGTAGTGACAGCCTGATAATGACGGAAGGCGGCCGGCAGTATTTTGCCAAAATTGCCCGGGGTGGCAAAAAAGGCACATTCACTTTGTTGCCCCTCGCGGCATCGGGCAAGGTCATTCCCGACCGGATCCTGACAATGATTGCCCCGGCTGTCATGCTGTACCGGGACTTGTGCTAACCTTTGGTGGAAAAGCCCGGCCTTGTCCGCAAATCCTGAGCACGCCACCCCTTTAGATCGCTTTACGCCGGGTTTGATTTACGATAGAAATAGAAGCGCAGGAGATGAGCGGATGGTCGCCGATATTGCCGCGCTATGTAAATTTATCCACGCCGCCCAGTGTGAACGGGGGCTTTCCGTCCTGTATCTGCAAGGCAAAAGGGCCGGTAACCTTAGAAAATTTGCCAACCAATCGCATGAAATGGATGATGCGTGGCAAAGAACCGAGAATAATTCAAACGGCCCCGGTCCTTTGGCTCAGATTGGCGCTCAGCTTCCTAAAATCAGGGATTATCGCGCAAAGATTGCCGATGGAACCGCTGATCTTGCTGAGACATTCCGTTTTTATTCCGGCGAAATCATTGGCCCGGCAATAGACGCCGTGGCGGCCTATGCCTCCACCAACCCGGCCTACGATCCCGCACGGGTCAGTGCTTTCATCAATTTGCTGCACTGGAAGGAAAGGGCCGGCCAGGAACGCGCAGTGGGTGTTCTGATCGCGGACGGCGCCCAAGCCCCCAACGAAAATAACCGGCTGATTCACCTTATTTCGGAAATGGCCGGTTATGAACGCATGTTCCTCGCTCTGGCTGACGATACGCTCCGGCAGCATTATGAACGGTCTATTGGCGCGAAGCCGGCTTTTAAACAAATAGCCGGGATCGAGGAAGCTGTTTCCCGCGGCGGTACTGATAAGGTTTTGGCTGGAATTACGGCTGATGACTGGTTCGACCTTTTAAGCGCCAGAATGGATCTTTTGCAGACCCTTGCACTGGAATTTATCACGCATTTGCCCGTACAATCCGGCCTGGCCGCAGCTGCCATCGACCCCGCCCTTTCACCAAACGTCACCGCACGGCTGGAGGATTTGAAAGCCCTGCCTTTGTTAAAGGGGTTGAATGCGGAATGCCTCCTCGCCGTATTGCAGGAAGCACGCCTGAATATTTATGACCGAGGCGCATTGATATTTATGCAGGGGGAGCCAGCGGATCGTTTTTATGTGGTTCTGGAAGGCTGGGTCAAGCTTTTGAAAGGCAATGCGGACGGCGACGAATCGGTGATTGAAGTGTTGACGTCCGGTGATGGTCTCAGCGAAGTCGCAATTTTCCGCGACAGCTTTTACCCGGTCACCGCCGAGGCCGTGGAAAAGGCGGTCCTGATGTCCCTGCCTGCACACTGGGTCCGGGCCAGGATCAAGAAGGATAAGGATTTCGCCATCAATATGCTGGCCGCCGCCGCCAACCGGTCAAAATCCCTGATCAGCCAGTTTGAACAACTGACTCTGAAAAATGTCACCCAGAGGGTCGGCCGTTTTTTATTGAAGCAGTTTCTGGAAAGCGGCGCCGAAAAAACCCAGCTGAAGCTGCCGCTGGAAAAGTCGGTGATTGCCGCTTATCTCGGCATGAAGCCGGAAACCTTCTCCCGCACGTTGCAGGCGCTGCGCAATCAGGGCATTTCCATTGAAAAAAATGTGGTGACGCTTCCGGATGCGCTGGCGCTTTGCACCTATTGCGATATGGAACTGGCCGGGCGCTGCCCGCGCAGCAATACAGATGCCTGTCCTGATCCTGATTGCGCTTACAGTTAGAGTATCCGTATTGAAGAACATGGCGACGAGGGTCGGCATATCCTCCGTTTTGCATTCCTGGCTCCGGACATCATCAAGCCACTCTCAACGGCCGGCAGCCAATCGGTCTGACGGCGGAGAAAATCGCAGGCAAACAGGAGAATTGCGCCGAAAACCGGCCAATCCGGTTCCCTTTCCGGCTCCAATATCCTGCCAACCCTTTGAAATAAAAACACTCTTCCAGTGACCCGCGTAGTCTCCGGAAAGAGATGGACTGGGTGGCGGAGGGAGAGGGATTCGAACCCTCGGTACTGTTGCCAGTACAACGGTTTTCGAGACCGCCCCGTTCGACCACTCCGGCATCCCTCCTTATCAGATGTCGCGGCAGAAAAGTCTGGCTCGAACGCGGGGCGGACCCTACCTTAAGCGGTGTGGAATGCGCAAGGGCATATCGCAGCCCCCCTCGCCATGCAAAAAGCCTTGAAAACCGATTGACAGCGGCAGTGCAATGGGTATAGTGCGCCCACTTTGGCGGGCGGAATTTCCGTGCCGCCCATTAGGTATTAAGGCCCGGCCGGTTGAAAGATCGGAGCCGGCACTAGCAAAACAGGTTGAGCCATGTTCGCAGTCGTCAAAACAGGCGGTAAACAGTATAAGGTTGCCGAAAACGATATTATCGCCGTGGAAAAACTGGATGCCGAAACCGGCTCCACGGTTGAACTGAGCGATGTGCTGATGATAGGCGACGGCGACAAACCGAAGGTCGGCAGCGCCGCCCTGGATGGCATGAAGGTTTTTGCCGAAGTTCTGGAGCAGAAAAAAGACAAGAAGGTCATTGTTTTCAAGAAACAGCGCCGCCAGAATTACCGCCGCAAAAACGGCCACCGTCAGGCATTGACGGTTCTCAAAATCACCGGTATCGGCAGCGCCAAAAAGGCAGCGCCTAAAGCCACGGCGAAAAAAGACGCCGTAAAGCCTGACGCAAAGACAGCCGCAACGAAGGCCGCCGCCAAGCCGGCCACAAAGAAAGCAGAACCGAAAAAAGCCGCGCCCCCCAAAATGGCGGCGAAAAAACCGGCAGCGGTAAAAGCCAAAGCCCCGGCTAAAAAAGCCGCCGCCAAGAAACCGGCGGCAGCGGCGAAGGCAAAGACAGCAGCCAAACCCAAAGCGGCGGCAAAGCCTAAAACCAAGTCGAAGACGAAGGAGTAAGGGAAATGGCGCATAAAAAAGCCGGCGGCAGTTCAAGAAACGGCCGTGATTCAGCCGGACGCCGTTTGGGCGTCAAGAAGTATGGCGGCGAGCATGTCATTCCCGGCAATATCATTGTCCGCCAGCGCGGCACCAAATATTACGCCGGCGCCAATGTGGGCATGGGCAGGGATCATACGCTGTTTGCGCTGAGCGAAGGCAAGATCAAGTTTTCCAAGGGCCGGCAGGGCCGCTCCTTTGTGAATGTAGAGCCGTTGAACTAGCGAAGACACTCGCACCGGCTGGGACAGTTTGAGAAGGGAATGGTGCGCCATTCCCTTTTTGTTTAGGCTTGGTATGACTGGAAATGCAGGATCATGAAATTTCTCGATGAAGCAAAAATTTTTATCAAGTCCGGGCCGGGCGGTCAGGGCTGCATGAGCTTCCGGCGCGAGAAATATGTCGAGTTCGGCGGGCCCGATGGCGGTGATGGCGGGCGCGGCGGCCATATCTATGTGGAATGCGTCAACAATCTTAACACCCTGATCGATTACCGTTACCAGCAGCATTTCAAGGCGCAGAAGGGCCGCCCGGGCATGGGCGCCAACTGTGCCGGCGCCGCGGGCAAGGATATTGTGCTGAAAGCCCCGGTCGGCACCCAGATTTTTGATGAAAGCCGGGAGTTTCTGCTGGCCGACCTGACGACCCCAGGCGAAAAAATTCTACTGCTGGAAGGCGGCCAAAGCGGGGCCGGCAACACCCGGTTCAAATCTTCCACAAACCGGGCGCCGCGCAAAACAACTCCAGGCGGCGAGGGTAAGGAAATGTGGATCTGGCTGAAGCTGAAGCTGATCGCCGATGCCGGCCTGGTCGGTCTGCCTAATGCCGGAAAATCGACCTTTCTTGCCGCCACCAGCCGGGCGCGGCCGAAAATCGCCGATTATCCCTTCACCACCCTGAAGCCCCAACTGGGCGTGGTCGGCGTCAATGACCGGGAATTTGTCCTGGCCGACATTCCCGGCCTGATCGAAGGCGCTCATCAGGGGATTGGCATCGGTGACAAATTTCTCGGCCATGTCGAGCGCTGTTCGGTTCTGTTCCATCTGGTCGATGCCACCTCGGAAGATGTTGCAGCGGATTATCAGACCGTACTGGGCGAAATGCAGGCTTACGGCATGGGACTGACCGATAAGCCGCAAATTATCGGCCTTAATAAATGTGACGCCCTGGCCGATGAGGAAATTGCAGAAAAGCTGGCGGTTTTGAAAGCGGCGGCGGATCATCCGGTCCTGCCCTTGTCCGGGGTCAGCAAAAAAGGTGTGCCTGAAGTGCTTTCGGCGCTTATCGGCTTCATCGAACAGCCGGAGAAAGCCGTTGAAGAAACGGCAATCCAGAAAGCCGACGCACCCTGGTCACCGCTATGAAACCCGCCCTTTTGTTGCGCGGTCCGGAACGCTGCCGCCGGATCGTGATCAAGGCCGGCTCCGCTCTGCTGGTGGACCGGGACACAAGAGGTCTGAAGGAGGACTGGCTCGCAGCCCTGGCCATTGATATCGCAGAACTGATGGCGCGCCGGCAGGAAGTACTGATCGTTTCCTCCGGCGCCATCGGACTGGGTCTGGCCGGGATTGAACTTGCAGGCTCAAAACCGCGGCTGGAAGACCGCCAGGCCGCGGCGGCGATTGGCCAGATCAGGCTGGCCCATGCCTACCAGACGGCTTTTGCCACGCATGATATCAAGGTCGCGCAGATCCTGCTGACCATTGAGGATATGGAAGACCGCAGACGTTATCTCAATGCCCGCAACACTATTGAGACGCTCCTGAAAAACGGAATCCTGCCAGTGATCAATGAAAATGATACGGTCGCAACCTCTGAAATCCGTTTTGGCGATAATGACCGGCTGGCGGCCCGGGTTGCGCAGATGGCCGGTGCGGACTGCCTGATATTGCTCTCGGATATTGACGGGCTGTATACCGCCGATCCCAATCTTGACGCGAATGCGAAAAGAATAGAGCAGATTGAGGCCATTACCCGGGAAATTGAAATTCTGGCGGGGGCGCCATTTGAGGGCTCTATCGGATCCGGGGGCATGATAACCAAAATTTCCGCCGCAAAAACGGCCACGCAGGCGGGCTGCCAGATGGTAATCACCGATGGCAGGGCGCCCCACCCGATCCGGCGCTATCAAGAAAGCGGCATCGGCACGGTGTTTCTCGCCGCTAATGCCGCGGCCAGTAAACGCAAACAATGGCTAAGCGCACGATTATCGCCGGCAGGCGCGATCCTGATCGATCCTGGCGCGGTGCAGGCGCTGACAACAGGCGCCAGCCTTTTGCCGGCAGGAGTGAACGGGGTAGAGGGCGTTTTTTCCCCGGGCGATCTGATCCAGATACTGGATGCTGAAAAAAACCCGGTCGGTCAGGGCATAACGGCTTATTCCAGCGAGGCGCTTGGCCGTATAAAAGGTCACAAAACCCATGAAATTCCGACGATCCTTGGCTATGCTGGCCGCGAAGCGGTCATTCACCGGGACGATCTGGTATTGATATGATGTTGGCGCAAAGCAAGAGCAAAGATCAGTCCATCAAAGACCTGATGCAAAATATGGGTCAGGCGGCCCGGACCGCTGCCAAATGTCTGATGACGGCGGATACCGCCGCTAAAAATGCAGCGCTGATCGAATCCGCGAGTGCGATCCGGGCCAATGCGTCCACCATTCTTACGGCCAACAATAAGGATATCGCCGCAGCAAAGACCCGGCAACTGACGCCTGCCCTGATTGACCGGCTGTATCTGGACCCGGATCGCCTTGAAATGATGGCCGCCGGTTTGCAAGCCATCGCCGCCCTGCCGGACCCTGTCGGCAGTGTGATTTCCAGCCGGGAAAGACCCAACGGGTTGCGCATCGAAAAAATCCGCATCCCGCTGGGCGTGATCGGCATCATTTATGAAAGCCGGCCCAATGTCACCGCCGATGCCGGGGCGCTGGCGCTGAAATCCGGCAACGGGGTTATTCTGCGCGGCGGCTCGGAAAGCTTTCTCACCAATCAGACGATCCAATCCTGTCTCAAAACCGGGCTCCGGAAAGCCGGGCTGCCGGAAGACGCTATTCAGCTTGTGCCGGTAACGGAGCGGGAGGCGGTCGGTGAAATGCTGCAAATGACCGGTCTGATCGATGTGATTATCCCGCGCGGCGGACAATCCCTGGTGAAGCGCGTTCAAAAGGAAAGCCGGTTGCCGGTGCTGGCCCATCTTGCCGGGCTCTGTCATGTGTATATCGATGGCGCCGCCGATGCGAAAAAGGCAATCGCCATCACGCTCAATGCCAAAATGCGCCGGCCCGGAATTTGCGGCGCGGCGGAAACTCTACTGGTGGACCGGAAAGCATTTCATATATTGCCTGCGCTTCTTACCGAACTTATAGCAAATGGATGCGAGATACGCGGCGATGAACAGGTCCGGGCGCTCGATCCGAAGATCAGGGCCGCTTCGCCGGCAGACTGGGAAACCGAATATCTTGATGCCATCCTGTCCGTCAAAATGGTGGACGGGGTGGACGGGGCCGTCACCCATATTACCCGCTATGGGTCCGGCCATACGGACTGCATCGTCACCGAGGACGCCATGGTCGCCGACCGGTTCCTGCGCGAAGTGGACAGCGCCATTGTCCTGCACAATGCATCGACCCAGTTTGCAGACGGCGGAGAATTCGGCATGGGTGCGGAAATTGGCATCGCTACCGGACGATTGCATGCGCGGGGGCCGGTGGGACTTGAGGAACTGACCACATACAAATATGTGGTCCGTGGCGATGGGCAGACCCGCCCTTGACCGGTTTTCCCCCATCCGTCCCCGGCGTCGATCTTTGGCGCGGATTGAAAATCGGCCTCATGGGCGGCTCGTTCAATCCGGCCCATGAAGGGCATCTGCATATCAGTCTGGATGCGCTGAAACGTCTGGATCTCGACCATATCTGGTGGCTGGTTTCGCCGCAAAATCCCCTGAAGTCGGAAAAGAATATGGCGGCCTTCGACCAAAGACTGGCAAGCGCCCGCGAGACGGCCCGCCATCCCCGCATCCATGCCACGGACCTGGAACGCCGCCTCGGCACCCGCTATACCATTGATACCGTCACCACGCTTCAGAGCAGAATGCCCGCAACCCGCTTTGTCTGGCTGATGGGCGCTGACAATTTTTCCACTTTCACGAAATGGAAAGACTGGCAGGGAATAATGAACAGTATTCCCGTTGCGGTTTTCGACCGCCCGGGATATGCTTTGCAGGGCTTAACAGGAAAGGTGGCCGTGCGATATAAAGAGTGGCGGTTTTTATCCCATCGATTTCAGACGCTTGCAGCAGCCGACCCGCCTGCCTGGGCCTTTATTTTTTGCAACCGTCATTTTCAGTCATCGACTGCGCTTCGGAAATCCGGCGAGGCTTTTTCTGCCGGGCAACCTTTATTATGAAAAGAAGGAGTAATATTTTTTGCAGCTAACCGAAGATAAGCCTGCCAGCGGCAGCACCCCAAAAAAGGCCCTTCCCGCCGACCAGCTTTTGAAGATCGCACTGGATACGCTGAACGATAACAAGGCGGAAGAGATTGCAACCATCGAACTTTCAGGAAAAACCAGCATCGCCGATTACATGGTGATTGCCAACGGCCGCTCCCAGCGTCAGGTCGGCGCTCTTGCCAATTATCTGACCGAAGCCATTAAAAAAGCCGGGCACACTTATTGTCAGGTTGAAGGCCTGCCTCAGGCGGACTGGGTGCTGATTGATGCAGGCGACGTGATTATCCATGTCTTCCGCCCGGAAGTCCGCAGCTTTTATAATCTCGAAAAAATGTGGTCGGTGGATCTTTCGGATAACGAAACGGCACAACCCTGATCCGGGCGGCGGTATATGAAAATCATCATTGCTGCTGTTGGCCGTATGGGAAAGGGCCCTGAAAAGCAGTTGATCGAAACCTACAGCCGCCGCATCGCCTGGCCCTTTAAGATTATTGAGGTCGAGGAAAGGCGTTCGATCAAAGGGAAAGAGCGGCAAAAATCAGAAGCGGAGAAGCTGCGCGCGGCCATCCCTAAAGGCGCGAAAATCATTATGCTTGATGAAAGGGGCAAAGCACTTTCCAGTGAGGCCTTCGCAAAAACCATTGAAGGATTTCATGAGCAGGCTATTAACACTTTATGTTTTATCATCGGCGGGGCCGATGGCCTGGATGCAGGGCTGAAGCATGAAGCGGATATGGTTCTGTCTTTTGGTCCGCAGACCTGGCCCCATATGATGGTGAGGGCGATGCTGACCGAGCAGGTGTACAGGGCCATGACAATCTTGACCGGGCACCCCTATCACCGGAGCTAGGAAAAAGGAACGACAGAGAGCATGAGCAACGCACCTAAACCGGTTCTTCTCTGTATCCTGGATGGCTGGGGCCATCGGGAAGAGGCGGCGGATAATGCCATCAGGCTTGCCGCCACACCGGTTTATGATCATCTCTGGCAGACGTCCCCCCATGCCTTGCTGGCAACATCGGGCGCTGCCGTTGGCCTGCCCGATGGTCAGATGGGAAATTCCGAAGTCGGACATATGAATCTGGGCGCCGGCCGCATTGTATTGCAGGATCTGCCGAAAATAGATCGGGCTTTTTCCGAAGGCGGGCCGGAGGACAACCCGGCGTTTGAGGATATGATCGCAAAGCTGGAACAGTCGGGCGGGACCTGTCATTTGATGGGATTGCTGTCACCAGGCGGGGTCCACAGCCATCAGGCCCATATGGCGCAGCTTGCCAAGGCTGTCGCGGAAAATGGCGTGCTGGTTCAAATCCATATGTTTCTGGACGGGCGGGATACGCCGCCGAAAAGCGCCCTGCAATATATTGCGGCCTTTGAAAAAGCCGTCAGGGGGGCCGGTGATATCCGTATGGCAACGGTTTCAGGGCGCTATTATGCCATGGACCGCGATCAACGCTGGGACCGGGTGGAAAAGGCTTATCGGGCGCTGGTCTCGGGCGAAGGACAGACGGCGGCGACGGCAAAAGAAGCCGTTGAGCATGCTTACGCCCGGGACGAAAGCGACGAATTTGTCCTGCCCACAGTTATTGACGCATATGACGGCATGAAGGACGGCGATGGCGTCCTGATGGCCAATTTCCGGGCGGACCGGGCGCGGGAGATTCTGACTGCGCTTGCGGACCCGGACTTTGACGGATTCCCGCGGAAGGCCGTGATTGATTTTGCGGCAAGGACCGGCATGACGGACTATTCCAGCGTTCTGAACCAATGGTTTACCAGCCTGTTTCCGCCGGAAGCGGTCGAGGCGAGCCTCGGCGAAGTGATTTCCAAAGCGGGCCTCAAGCAATTACGCATCGCCGAGACGGAGAAATACGCCCATGTCACTTTCTTCTTCAATGGCGGAGAAGAAAAGGTTTCTGACGGGGAAGACCGGGAACTGATCCCTTCGCCCAAAGTCGCCACCTATGATTTAAAGCCGGAAATGTCCGCCTATGAGGTCACCGATAAACTGGTGGCCGCCATTGGTTCCGGCAAATATGATCTGATCGTCGCCAATTATGCCAATCCCGACATGGTTGGCCACACCGGTATTATGGCAGCGGCCATCAAAGCGGTGGAATGTATCGATGCCTGCCTGGGCCGTCTGAAATCAGCCATCGGGGCCGCGGGCGGCGTCATGCTGATTACTGCCGATCATGGCAATGTCGAATTGATGCGGGACCACCAAACGCAACAGGCCCACACCGCCCACACCACGCTGGAGGTGCCTATCCTGCTGGTCAACAGTGACATTCCCTTGTCGAACGGACGCCTTGCCGATGTCGCCCCGACCGTGCTTGCCCTGATGGGTCTTGAAAAGCCGCCGCAAATGACCGGCCGGTCGTTGCTGGACTATGCCGGAGCAGAAAAAGGGGTGCGCCATGCGTCTCTTTAAGGTCATATTTGTCTGCTTCCCTGTTCTTGCGCTGATGGCCGCGCAACAGCCGGATGAGAATGAGAAACTGCGCAATATTGAAAATCAGATCGAAAAAAGTGAAAATCGCCGTCAGGACCTGACCCGGCAGGCGGAAGAGGCCGCAGCGGAAATCACCCGATTGTCGGAACAGCTGGTTGCCCTGGCGTCCCGTGTACAGGCGTATGAGGAACAGGCCACCACACTTGAGGCTGATATCATCAGGCTTGATGCGGACCGTTTGGAAAAAGAGACCGTGCTTGAGACCAAAAAACTACAATTGATGGAAACGCTGGCAGCGCTGGAACGGTTG
Source organism: Alphaproteobacteria bacterium (assembly GCA_021774625.1). Taxonomy (GTDB): domain Bacteria; phylum Pseudomonadota; class Alphaproteobacteria; order Sphingomonadales; family JAKSBY01; genus JAJFIV01. The sequence continues at coordinate 55,452 of JAJFIV010000007.1, forward strand.
AGCCAGACCCCGCCGGAACTTCTTCTGGCGCGGCCTGCAGAGGCAACCGATACGGTCAGAAGCGCCGGCCTTCTGGCCACGGTCCTGCCGGAAATCAAGGACCGCGCCGATGAAATAAAAATGGATATTTCAGCACTGAAACAAGTCCGGAGCGAACTGGAAAGGGACAGAAAGGCGCTTGCCGACGCGCTGACCGGGCTCAACCAGGATCAGCGGTCCATGGACAGTATCCGCTTGGCCCGGCAGGAACAGCGTAAACGCTATCTGGCTGATGCCGACAATGAACAGGCGCGAATCGCTAAACTGGCGACCGAGGCAAAGGACCTGCGTTCCCTGCTCGAAAAACTCGAAACGGAAAGAAACCGGCGCGCCCAGGCGGCGGCAGATGCCGCAAAACGTCTTGGCAAGCCGTCCCAAGAGCGAAAATTCGCCAGCCTTCCGTCTCCGTCAAAATCATTTTCCGGCGCCAGAGGCAACCTGCCTCTCCCGGTGCGCGGATCGATTGTGGAACGGTTTGGCGCCGCAACGGATGCCGGAAAATCTAAGGGAATCCGCATTGCAACGCGGGAGGGCGCACAGGTGATTGCCCCCCATGATGGCGAAGTGGTTTTTGCCGGACCGTTCCGGGCTTACGGCCAGCTCTTGATCATTGCCCATGGAGAGGGGTATTATACGCTGCTTGCCGGAATGAAAAGGATCGACGGATCGGTCGGTCAAACGTTTCTTGCCGGTGAGCCGGTGGGCGTTATGGGGAATGCCACCAAGGCGGTGGGCGGCGCTACGAATGCCTCCACGGCGCCGGAGCTTTATGTTGAAATCCGGCGCGGAGGAGAACCAGTTGACCCAGTACCATGGCTTCAGGCCGCAAACAGAAAGGTAAGTTGATGTTAAAAAAAATAATCCTTGCAGCGGGTTTTTCAGTATCGCTTTTGATGGCGGGAAGTGTAACAGCCGCTTCCAATTCCGACACTTACCGGCAGCTTGAGCTGTTGATGGATGTGTTTGAACGCATTCGCGCCGAATATGTCGAGGGCGTTGAAGATGAAGAACTGATCGAAGCGGCCATTAACGGCATGCTGTCGTCGCTCGATCCCCATTCCAGTTATATGGGTCCCGATAATTTCCGGCAGATGCAGGTTCAGACCCGCGGGGAATATGGCGGGCTCGGAATGGAAGTCACGATGGAAAATGGTGTGGTCAAGGTGATTGCGCCGATTGACGATACCCCGGCGTCAAGAGCGGGTATATTGAGCGGTGATTATATCACACATATTAATGGGGAGCCGATTCTCGGCCTTACCCTTGATGACGCTCTGGAAAAAATGAAGGGACCGGCCGATACAAACGTGAATATTACGGTTGTCCGGGAAGGGCTGGATGAACCGATGGAGCTTGACCTCACCCGCGCCATGGTACGTTTGCGGTCCGTTCTGAACAGGATTGAGCGGGATAATATCGGTTATGTCCGCATTACCACCTTTAACGAACAGGCCACCCGGGGTCTGCGCAAAGCCATCCGCGAAATGCAGGAGGAGCTTGGCGATGATATGCAGGGTCTGATCCTTGACCTTCGCAACAATCCCGGCGGTCTGCTGGATGAAGCGATCGGCGTATCCGATACGTTCCTCGGGCGGGGCGAGGTAGTTTCCACCCGTGGCCGCCGCGAGAGGGACCATGAACGCTATAACGCCCAGACCGGCGATTTAACCGACGGTCTGCCGGTGATTGTTCTGGTCAATGCCGGGTCTGCCTCGGCTTCAGAAATCGTTGCCGGCGCCCTGCAGGATCATAAGCGGGCCATTGTTGTCGGCGAGCAGAGTTTTGGTAAAGGCACGGTGCAGACGGTAATCCCGCTGAGCGCCGAGTCCGCCATGCGGCTGACCACATCGCGCTATTATACCCCAGCCGGCCGGTCAATCCAGGAAGAGGGGATTGAGCCGGACATTGAAGTTATACAGCCGCTGCGGCGGCCGGACGGTTCGGAATTCACGCCCCGGCGGGAACGCGACCTGCGCGGCCACCTTGCCAACGGCTCGGTCAATCCGTATCCGGAAGAATATGATGATGTGGAAGCCACCGGCCACATGCCGCCGGCGCTGGAGGATGAAGACGGCAATTTGATCGACTTTCAGCTCCAGTATGCTCTGGATCTGCTCAAGGGAATTTCCATTGCAGATGCGACCATAAACTAGCGGACTGGCGTTTACATACGGGAGCGCCAATAGGTGGCACAACGTCCATCAAATAAAATTTCCGGTGAAAAAATCAGCGTGTCCAAAAAGGGCGCGCTGATTGCCGCCTGGGCCGGAACGGTCACTGTGCTTGCGGTCATTATTCTGTGGCTGCAGCTAAGTTACGGACCGGACCCCGTGATCACGGAAAACCATACCAGCGCGCCCGGTCCCGCGACCGAGACAGCGGGATCACCGGGTGCCGCCGAGGGTGAAACGCAGACAGTCAGCGTCGCGCAGAAAGACAGTCCGCCCCCGCAGGTTGCCCCTGCTCCGCAGGAAACCGCACAGGCGGCGGAACAGACATCCCCGCCCCGGCAATTGGCCGGGCTTGATCCGGCGCTGGTGGAAAACGGACCCTATGGCCCAATCCCGAAAAGGGCGGCGGACGGCCGGGAACCGTGGCGGACCTACGCTGCGCCCTTCACGCCGGGTGTTGATACGCCACTGATATCCATCGTCATTGTCGGTCTGGGTCTCAACCACAATGTGACGCAAACCGCGATAGATAGCCTGCCGCCGGCGGTGACATTGGCATTTTCCCCTTATGGCCGGGATCTCGAAAGCTGGGTGGCGAAAGCGCGTTCGGCAGGTCACGAGGTTTTGGTCATGCTGCCCACGGAACCCCTGGATTATCCCACCAATGATCCGGGACCGCACACCTTGCTGACGTCCCTGCCGACAGAAGATAATCTCGACCGGCTTTATTATGTGCTGAGCCGTTTTCAGGGTTATGTGGGACTGGTCAATGACATGGGCTCCAAATATACGGCGTCTGCCGAGGCCATCCGTCCGTTGATGGAGGAGTTGCGGGACCGCGGCCTGCTTTTTCTCGACAGCAGGACCACCCGTTATACAGTGGGCGCGCAGCAGGCGCGGACCGTCGGCACCGCGCGGGCGATCAACAACCGCTATATCGATAACCAGGCCATTGCCGGTGAGATCGACCAGCATCTGACCGATTTGCAGACAACAGCGGAAGGGCTGGGCGTGGCCGTCGGTATCGGGCGGCCCTATCCGGTCACTTTTGAGCGGATTGCCGCCTTTGCCGAACGGCTGCAAGGCAGCAATGTCCGCCTTGCGCCAGTCACCGCCGTCGCCAATAAACAGGCCATCCAGTAATCATGACTAATCCGCAAACGCTCCCTTACCGGCCCTGTGTCGGGATGATGGTAATCAACCGGGACGGCCTTGTTTTTGCCGGTCAGCGCATCGACACCACCATGGAAGCCTGGCAGATGCCCCAGGGCGGAGTTGATGACGGCGAGAATCTGGAAACCGCGGCGCTTCGCGAACTGGAAGAAGAAATCGGCACCGGGAATGTGGATATTCTGGGCCGGACGCCGGACTGGCTGACCTATGATCTGCCACCGGAATTGGTAGGCAAAGTATGGAAAGGCCGATATCGCGGTCAAAAGCAGATATGGTTTGCCATGCGGTTTTTGGGAGAGGATTCCGAAATCAATATCACAACGGCGCATCCGGAATTTTGTGAATGGCGATGGATAAGCGCAAATGCGCTCCCGGGATTGATCGTCCCCTTCAAACGAAAATTATACCAGGACGTGATGAACCAGCTTGGTCATCATATTCCTAAATCGCGGCGCGTTTAAGTCTAGCGGTGCGGAACCGGACCACCCACCAGGCGGCTTTGGCGGAAAGTTTGCCAAGCCAGCCTTCAGATTTCAGATCGGCCGCGCGCAGGATCATCTTGGCAGCCGTTTCAATATGGGCAAAACGATAGAGCGACATGGCCCGCCGCCAATAGGCCAGGGCGAATTTCTTGCGGTCGTAAGGATTGGCGGCCTGATCTGTCACATTGGCCGCATAGAAGGCATAGGCCAGTTCATCATCTTCCGCTTCCGCAACCCGGCCAAACGCCACCTTCAGCCGCTGGCGGATGGAGAGCCTGCGGCCATTGGTATAGCGCTGGCGATGTTTTTCAAACAGCCGGTAATGGAAAAACTCATCAGTGGCGATCTGGCGGCAGATTTCCTTGAGAACCGGTTCTTCCGTGGCGTCCCGAATCGCAGAATAGAAGGACGATGTGCCGGTTTCCACCACACAGCGGGCGATCAGTTCGCCGACTTCGGACCCCCGCACCGACTGAGTGGCCTCCAGCGGCAATTGATATCCTTCGCGAAAGCGTTCGAGGCTTTTTCCAAAGGAAAATTCCGGGTCCGCCAGTTCCGCCCAACGGCCAAGCGCATCGCCATGCTGGGCTTCTTCCACACCCCAGACTTCAATCGCCTTTTGGAAATCCGGATCGTCAGTGAAAATATTGCAGAGATAGGTAACATAATCGCCGCTGTTGGCTTCCACTAGGGCGGCGGCCTTAACCGTCTGCAACAGTTCGGGATCGACCTTTTCAGGGTCGAACCGGTCCCAGGGGATTTTATCCAGTGTCCAGCGTGACGACATTCTTCGCACTCCACAAGCAGGGGAGTATACGGAATGTGACGTCTTTATGTCAAAGACGATCACTTCGTAATTTATTTACCCACAAGGAAAAAGTCAGTTCATCGCAGACAGAATAGCCGAAAACTGCGCGAGTTCCGCCACAAGACGCACACGATCATCATCGTTTTCCACATCCTCGATATCTTCCTTAAGATCGGCGATTTTCTGTTCTACATCGCCGCGGTCCAGATCTTTCAGAAAAAGCGCCTGTTCCGCAAGGATCACCAGGCCTTCCGGGGTCACTTCCGCAAAGCCGCCGGCAACATAAATCCGGTCGATCTCCCCGCCGTCCGTCTGATAGACATCAATGATCCCGGGCCGGATGGTCGACATGACCGGAGCATGGTGCGCCATGACACCGAAATCGCCTTCGCTTCCCGGCACCACAACCATATGGACCGATGCATCCATCAACAGGTGTTCGGGTGAAACAAGCTCGAAGCGGAGGCTGTCCGTCATGGGTTTTTCCTAAATCCTTACGCGGCGTCGGCGGCCATTTTTTCCGCCTTGGCGACCGCATCCTCAATGGTGCCAACCATATAGAAGGCCGATTCGGGCAGATGGTCATACTCACCGGCAACAATGGCCTTAAAGCCGCGAATAGTGTCTTCAAGCTGCACAAACACGCCTGGGAAGCCGGTAAAGACCTCCGCCACATGAAAGGGCTGGCTGAGGAAGCGCTGGATCTTACGGGCGCGGGCCACGGCCAGCTTATCCTCTTCGGAAAGTTCGTCCATGCCGAGGATGGCGATAATATCCTGCAGGGACTTGTAGCGTTGCAAGACTTGCTGCACGTCGCGGGTCGTTTCATAATGCTCTTCGCCGACAACCCGGGGGTCAAGCACGCGGGAAGTGGAATCCAGGGGATCCACGGCCGGGTAAATCCCCAGTTCCGCAATCTGGCGCGACAGCACCGTGGTCGCATCCAGATGGGCGAAGGAGGTTGCCGGCGCCGGATCGGTCAAATCATCGGCCGGCACGTAAATGGCCTGCACGGATGTGATCGAGCCTTTGTTGGTCGAAGTGATCCGCTCCTGCAAGGTTCCCATATCGGTCGCCAGCGTCGGCTGATAGCCCACGGCGGAAGGAATACGGCCCAACAGCGCTGACACTTCGGAGCCGGCCTGGGTAAAGCGGAAAATATTATCGATAAAAAACAGCACATCCTGGCCTTCCTCATCGCGGAAATATTCCGCCATGGTGAGGCCGGAGAGCGCCACCCGGGCGCGGGCGCCGGGAGGCTCGTTCATCTGACCGAACACCAGCGCCACTTTCGAGCCTTCGGAGGTGGCATTGCCGTCCTCATCCTTGGCGATAACGCCGGCGTCGAGAAATTCGTGGTACAGATCGTTGCCTTCGCGGGTCCGCTCGCCGACGCCGGCAAACACGGAGGTGCCGCCATGGCCCTTGGCGATGTTGTTGATCAGTTCCTGAATCAGCACGGTTTTACCCACGCCGGCGCCGCCAAACAACCCGATCTTGCCCCCCTTGGCGTAAGGGGCTAGCAGGTCAACCACCTTAATGCCGGTAATAAGAATTTCCGTATCGGTGGACTGGTCGACAAATTCCGGGGCCGGCGCATGGATCGGCGCCACCGCCTTGGTCTTGACGGGACCGCGCTCATCGACCGGTTCGCCCACGACATTCATGATCCGGCCCAGGGTTTCAGGACCAACAGGCACGGAAATCTGAGTTCCGGTATCGGTAACCTCAAGCCCTCGGACCAGCCCGTCCGTGGTGTCCATGGCGATGGTCCGGACGGTGTTTTCGCCCAAATGCTGCGCCACTTCCAAAACCACCCGGCTGCCGTGATTATCCACTTCAAGCGCAGACAGAATGGCCGGCAGGTCCTCGCCGAATTGCACGTCGACAACGGCGCCGATAATCTGGGTGATGCGGCCTTTGTTAGTTTTTGCCATGGCGTCCTAAACTCCTCGTTCCTTGTGAGCCCACTGGCCCTATAGCGCTTCCGCGCCCGAAATAATTTCAATCAGTTCCTTGGTGATGGCGGCCTGCCGCGACCGGTTATAGGTCAGGGTCAGCCGATCAATCATATCGCCCGCATTACGGGTTGCATTATCCATCGCCGTCATGCGCGCGCCCTGCTCGCTGGCGGCATTCTCCAGAAGCGCCCGGAAGACCTGCACCGCGATATTGCGCGGCAAAAGCGCTTTCAGAATTTCTTCTTCACCGGGCTCATATTCATAAGCCGCACCCTTGAGATCGGGCCCGGCCTGCTCCACACCGGCATCATCCGTGATGGAAGCCGGGATCAGCTGCTGACCGGTAACGACCTGGGTCAGCGCCGACTGGAAGCGGGCATAAAACAAGGTGCAGACATCAAGCTCGCCATCCTCAAACATCGAGAGAAGCCGCTCGGCGATGGGCGCCACGTCACCAAAGGCAAGCCTTTTGGCATGGCTCATATCGAAGGTATCGAGAATCATGGACCGGTAATCCCGGCGCAGCAGGGCGAGGCCTTTTTTCCCGATACAGAGAATTTTGACCGTCTTGCCTTCCTTCAGCAACGCCTCAATTCTCACTCTCGCCGCCTTGACGATAGAGGTATTGAAGCCGCCGCAAAGGCCGCGTTCCGATGTTGCCACCACAATCAGATGCACATCGTCCCTGCCCGTCCCCGCCAACAGCGGTGGCGCCCCGGCATTGACGCCGACATTGGATGCAAGGCCGGAAAGAACCCGTTCCATCCGCTCCGCATAGGGCCGGGCCGCCTCGGCCGCTTCCTGGGCGCGGCGCAGTTTCGACGCCGCGACCATTTTCATGGCCTTGGTGATCTTCTGCGTGGACTTCACGCTGTTGATGCGGATTTTTAGGTCCTTAAGAGACGGCATGATCTGATCCGGTTCTTATCCTGTGTTTACGCAAAAGCCTTGGCAAATCCGTCCAGGATTTCCTTGAGTTTCGCTTCAGTCTCATCAGAAACTTTTTTCTCGGCGCGGATGCTATCCAGAATATCTGTGTGCTTGCCGCGGACTTCCGTCAAAAAGGCCCGCTCAAAGCGGGTCACATCTCGGGGTTTGACGCCATCCAGATAACCGTTCACCCCGGCAAAGATGGAAACCACCTGTTCTTCCACCGGCATCGGGGAATATTGATTCTGTTTAAGGAGTTCGGTCAGACGTTCGCCACGGGCCAGCAGCTTCTGGGTCGCCGCATCAAGGTCGGAACCAAACTGGGCAAAGGCCGCCATTTCGCGGTACTGCGCCAGTTCAAGCTTGATGGAACCAGCCACCTGTTTCATCGCCTTGATCTGCGCGGCGGAGCCCACACGGGACACCGACAGGCCCACGTTAATGGCCGGCCGGATACCCTGATAGAATAGCTCGGTTTCCAAAAATATCTGACCGTCGGTGATGGAAATCACGTTGGTCGGGATATAGGCGGAAACGTCGCCGGCCTGGGTTTCAATGATCGGCAGCGCCGTCAGCGAACCGGCCCCGTTATCATCATTCATCTTGGCGGCGCGTTCCAGCAGCCGGGAATGAAGATAGAAAACGTCCCCGGGATAGGCTTCACGGCCCGGCGGGCGGCGCAGCAACAGCGACATCTGGCGGTAAGCCACGGCCTGTTTGGAAAGATCATCATAAATGATCACGGCATGCATGCCATTATCACGAAAATATTCGCCCATGGTGCAGCCCGTATAAGGCGCCAGGAACTGCAACGGCGCCGGCTCGGATGCGGTGGCCGCCACAACGATGGAATATTCCATGGCGCCCTGGTCTTCCAGCGTCTTGACAATCTGGGCCACGGTGGAGCGTTTCTGGCCGACTGCAACGTAAATGCAATAGAGTTTTTCGCTTTCATCACCGCCGGCATTGGTATGTTTCTGATTAAGGATGGTATCAATGGCGACCGCGGTTTTGCCGGTCTGGCGATCGCCGATGATCAGTTCGCGCTGGCCGCGGCCGACCGGCACCAGACTGTCGATGGCCTTCAGGCCGGTCTGCATCGGTTCATGCACCGATTTCCGGGGGATAATACCAGGGGCTTTTACCTCGACCCGGCTGCGCTGATCCGATTCGATCGGGCCCTTGCCGTCGATGGGATTGCCGAGACCGTCAACCACGCGGCCCAACAGGCCTTTGCCCACCGGGACGTCGACAATCGTGCCGGTCCGTTTCACCGTATCGCCTTCGCGGATGGTGCGGTCCTCGCCGAAAATCACGATCCCGACATTGTCGGCTTCAAGATTGAGCGTCATGCCTTTAATGCCGCCGGGAAATTCAACCAGTTCCCCGGCCTGAACATTATCAAGGCCGTAAACACGCGCAATACCGTCGCCGACCGAAAGCACCTGTCCGACTTCCGAGACCTGCGCCTCTTCACCGAAATTGGCAATCTGATCTTTCAGAATCTTGGAAATTTCTGCTGCCCGGATATCCATCACCCAACACCTTTCATCGCAACCTGAAGATTTTCAAGTTTGGTTCTTATCGAACTGTCAATCATGCGCGAGCCGACTTTAACCACCAGCCCGCCAAGAAGGGATTTATCGACGTCCGCCGTCAAGGCGACGTCACGGCCCATGGCCGCTTTCAATTTCTTTTTCAATGCCGCAATCTGTGTCTCGGACAGCGCATGGGCCGATGTGACTTTCGCCGTCAGTTCGCCCTTATGCTGGGCCAAAAGCCGGAAAAAATCAGCAATGACCTTACCAAGGGAGGAAAGCCGGCGATTTTGCGCCAGCACACCGAGAAAATGACTGGCAAGGGTCCCAAGGCCGGCCTCTTTCGCAATCGCCAAAACCGCCTTACCCTGCTGATCGCGACTGATAAGCGGGCTGGTGACAAGGCGAACCATGTCCTCACTTTTCGCCAGCATTGCGGCAAGGTCCTTCAGATCATCGGCGACCCGATCCAGTTTTTTTTCATCCCGCGCCAGATCGAACAACGCGGTCGCGTAGCGACCGGAGATACCGGACACAATGACTTGCTGTTCGGACAAAGTTCAGCGTTCCCTTGGAATTGCTGCGGCCAGGGTTTGCTTTTCAGTGACCTTGGCCAACATTGTTGGCATTAAAACCGTCCGGGAATGAGCCAAACAGGGCCGCATGGCCCCGAACGCGGGCGTTACCTAGCACAGCAAAATTACACATGCAAGTCATGGCAACACGACTTTTTACTTCCTCCGCTTCCAAATGGTCATTGTCACAGAAAACTATAGGGATCAATATCGATTTTAACCCGGACATCCGACGGCAAACTGACCGTTTTCAGCCATTTTCGCACAAGTTTTTGCGGGCTGAGATTTGCGCCGGTCTTGATCAGAAAGCGCGCACGAAACCGGCCGCGGATTTGTGACAGAGGCGCCGGAGCCGGCCCCAGAATCAAAAGTCCGTCGGACTGCGGGGCTTTGTGGCCCAACATCCGCCCCGCCTCCTGCAGATTCGGCTGATTCCGGCTGGAAAGAATCAGCGCCACGAGTTTTCCGTAGGGCGGCAGGCTGGCCGCTTCCCTTGCTTCCGCCTCCGCCTGCATGAAGCGATCCTGATCGCCGGATATCATCGCCGCCATGACGGGGTGATCCGGGAAATAGGTCTGGATCAGCACCCGGCCCGGATGTTTCGCCCGCCCGGCCCGGCCCGACACCTGAATCAGCTGCTGATAGGTGCGCTCGATCGCCCTGAGATCGCCGCCCTTCAGACCGAGGTCCGCATCAATAATTCCGACCAGCGTCAGATTGGGAAAATGATAGCCCTTGGTGATGATCTGGGTGCCGATCACAATATCCACCCGGCCTGATTCGATATCGGCTATGGCCGCAGCAGCCTTGGCGGGCGTGGTCATCTGATCGCTCGCCATTACCCGCAGCCGGGCCGCCGGAAACCGGTTTTTCACCTCCTCCGCCAGTCTTTCAACCCCCGGCCCGCAGGCGGTCAGGCTGTCTTCGCTTTCGCATTCCGGACAGTGATCGGGTATCCGCATACCATAGCCGCAATGATGGCACATCAGCCGCCCCTGATAGCGGTGTTCCACCAGCCACGCCGTACAGTTGGGGCATTCCAGCCGTTCGCCGCAGGCCCGGCAGAGCGTCAGCGGCGCATAGCCCCGGCGATTGAGAAACAGCAGGGTCTGATGTCCGGCTTCCAGCGTTTGCGTGATCGCCCCTGCCAGTTCCGGCGACAGCCAAGACCCCGCAGGCAGCGGGTCCCGTCTCATATCGACAGCGATGATTTCCGGCAGGCGCGCCCCGCCATAGCGGTCTTTCATCCGGACATGCCGGTAGCGTTCCCGCTGACAGTTGATCAGCGATTCGAGGGAGGGTGTGGCGCTTGCCAGAATGAGCGGAATGCCGGTTTGCGAGGCACGGACCACCGCCATATCCCGGGCATGATAAAGCACGCCTTCCTCCTGTTTGAAAGACACATCATGCTCTTCATCGGCAATGATCAGTTCCAGACCGGGAAACGGCAGAAACAGGGCCGAGCGCGCCCCGACCACAACCCTTGCCTGTCCATCCAGCGCGGCGCGCCACGCCCGTCTGCGCTCCGACTTCCTAAGCCCCGAGTGCCATTCGACCGGCGGCACACCGAATCGCTCTTTAAACCGTTCCAGCCATTGGGTGGTGAGGGCGATTTCCGGCAGCAGAACCAGAACCTGCGCGCCCGGCTTGCGGAGCGCCCGGGCAACGGCCTCGAAATAAACCTCGGTCTTGCCGGACCCGGTCACGCCTTCCAGCAGGATCGTCTGATAACCCCCCTGATCCACATATTTACAGAGGACTGCCGCCGCCTCTTTCTGTTCCGCAGTCAAAACCGGGCCTTCGCGGAACGGGTCCGGGGCGGGATAAGCGGCATCCGCCGGCACCTCGAGACCTTCCACGGCGCCTGATTTTATAAGTCCCCGGATCACGCTGTCGCTGACCCCGGCGGCTTTTGCGAGACCTTTGATGTGCCATGCCCTGCCATCGGCAAGAACATCCAGAACCCGGGACCGGGCGGCCGTCATGCGATCCGGCTCAAGCATTCCCTTTTTATATTTGATAGTGACCGGCGGCGGACCAAGCGCTTCCGGTGTGTTTAATATCATGCGAAGCACCGCCCCCTGCGAAGCCATATTATACCCGGCGACCCAATCAACAAAGCGCCGCAACACCGTGGTAAGCGGCGGCACGTCAATAACGGAATGGATGGGCTTCAGCTTTTCCAGCGGCAGGATTTTGCCGCGCATCTCCTTCTTTCCGGTTTCCCAGATTACACCGATGCGCTTTCGCCCCGACAAGGGCACCTCGACAAAGGAACCGGGTTTTGGCGGCGGAAAGGGCGCGAGATAATCGAGCGGTCCGGCGAGCGGCAGGGGCAACAGGACGGAAATCCGCACCTCACCCAACAATCCCGTCTGTTCCTGCTCAGCCTCGTTGGTCATAGGCGTGTTGTACACATGCCGCCTCTTGTCATGCAATGGTCACGGTGCTACGCCATGGTCAGCCGTATAAATAAGGGAAGCGCCATGAAATTTTTTGTCGATACCGCCGATATCAGCGACATCCGGGAACTGGCCGCAACCGGCCTTTTGGACGGGGTGACCACCAATCCGTCCCTGATCAAAAAGAGTGGACGGGATTTCATGGAGGTGATTGCGGAAATCTGTGACGTGGTGGATGGCCCGGTCAGCGCGGAAACCGTCGCCACCGATCATGCGACCATGCTGAAGGAAGGCCGGAAGCTGGCGAAAATCGCAAAAAATATCGCCGTTAAGGTCCCGTTGACAGTTGATGGGTTAAAAACATGCAAGGTGCTGACGGAAGCAGGCACGATGGTCAATGTGACCCTGTGTTTTTCTGCAACCCAGGCCCTGCTGGCGGCCAAGGCTGGCGCTACCTTCATCTCGCCGTTTGTCGGACGGCATGATGATATCAGCCAGGACGGCATGGCCGTGATCGAGGATATCAGACTGATTTACGACAATTATGATTTCGCTACGGAAATCCTGGTCGCCTCGGTCCGCCACCCCGTTCATGTGCTGGAATCGGCCCGTATTGGGGCCGATGTGGTGACAGTGCCGCCGGAGGTGATTAGAAAATTGTTTAAACACCCGCTCACGGATCGGGGTTTGGAAGCCTTCTTAAAAGACTGGGACGAGACCGGCCAATCCATTCTCTGATCGACCCGCGGGTCGAACAAGGGCTCCGAGGACAAGAGCCCGAGGGGATGAGAAAGTGGCCAGGAGCAGCAAAAACGCGCCCAAGCGGGTGAAGGTGACGCGCAAACGCGCAGCATCGGTTTTAACGGATGAAGCGGTGAAAGCTTATCTGGCGGATCACCCGGATTTTCTGGTAGAAAATGAAGAACTGTTGCAGGTTCTCACACCGCCAACCTATCACTCGGGCCGCCATGTGGTCGATTTCCAACGCTACAGCATTGAACGGCTGCGACATTATCTGACGGAGCTGGACGCCTATCAGGGCCGCCTGATTGCCGCCACTCGCAGCAATATTTCCAATCAGCAACAAATTCATGATGCCGTATTGGCTGCGATGGATGCCGAATCGCTGCCGGAACTGGTGCATACGGTCACCCAGGACTGGGTCGATATGCTGGGTGTGGACGCCATTGTGCTCGCACTGGAAGACAAGGCCTCGCTCAGCTGGGTCTCCAATGTCGGCATTCTGCCGCTGGAAGCCTGCTGGATTGAGGATATGGTCGGCTTGGAGGGTGCTGTGATTCGCCGCGGTCGCGTGGCCGCGTCGCCGCGGATATTCGGACCCGCGGCGCCGCTGATCCAGGCCGAGGCCATGGTGCGGATGGCGCCCGCAAAACCCCTGCCGCAGGGTCTTCTGGCGTTTGGCACCCGTGAATCCGACAGTTTTTATCCCGGTCAGGGCACAGAACTGCTACGCTTCCTCGCAAGCGTCGTGCAAAAGTGCCTGAAACCATGGTTCGAAAAAACGGTCTAAAGCCGGATATAGCAGATTTAGAGACGGTCCTCGCAGCGTCGCCCGCTCTCGCGGCGCTGATCCCGCGCTGGCGGCGGCATCTTTCATCGGAACGCCGGGTCTCGTCCCACACCCTTGCCGCCTATAACCGCGATCTCGGCTTTTTTATCGCCTTTCTCGCCGGTCATCTGGGCCAGCCGCCAACAGCGGGGGATTTACAAGCCCTCAAGCCGGCGGACTTTCGCTCCTACCTCGCCAAACGCAAAAACGAAGGCCTCGGCCCCCGCTCCATGGCCCGCACGCTCTCGTCCCTGAAATCCTTCTTTTCCTATCTCGACCGGGTGGAAGGCCTGACCAATTCCGCCCTCTCCGTTATCCGTTCGGCCAAAATTCCAAAAAGCGTCCCCCATCCGCTGACGGAAAAAGGCGCAAAGCGGATGGTTCAGGATATCGGCACCCTGCCGACGCAAGACTGGATCGCCGCCCGCGATGTGGCGGTGGTGACCCTGCTCTATGGCGCCGGTCTCAGGATCGGCGAGGCGCTGGCGCTTAACCGGTGGGATGCGCCGGCGGGCGATGTCATGACCATCATGGGCAAGGGCAGCAAGGAACGCCGCGTTCCTATCCTGCCCGTGGTGCGGGATGCTATCCGCCATTATCTCACGCTCTGTCCCTATGCACTCGCCCCCGATAGCCCGCTCTTCGTCGGGATGCGCGGCGGCCGCCTCAACCCCCGCGCCATCCAGAAAGCCATGGAAACCGTGCGCCGCGCTATTGGTTTGCCGGAAAGCGCCACTCCCCATGCGCTCCGCCACAGTTTTGCCACCCACCTCCTATCGGCAGGCGGCGACCTCCGCACCATCCAGGAACTCTTGGGCCACGCCAGCCTTTCAACGACACAGCACTATACGGATGTGGACACGGCCCAGCTGATGGCTGTCTATGACAAGGCGAGGCCAAGGAAATAGAATAATAATAAATATAGTTATCCAAATAAAATTCATTTAGAAAAAAATATAATATAAGTAATTATTATTTCAAATACATTGTAATTATTTAGTATAACCACCATATAATAATTAGCGACATATTATTGTCGTTGTAAATGGAAGTTATTTCATATGTCCTATAAACAATTCTCACAAAAACAAGACAATATGAGTAAAGACAATCCCGGCGGCAAACCCAAGGATGCGCCGCGGATCGATCAACCCAGCCAGGCGCCCAAAGAGACTCCTGCCGTCGTCGCACCAGCGCCAAAATCATAAAATCAATACGGAGGAGGGCATAGTCTTCCTCCGTCACAACGGCATGGAGCTAGACCGGGAAATATTCAATGACACCACGTGTCACCAGGAAGGAAGTGACCTTTAGCAAGCCTTTCACCCTAGGCGGGTTTGATGAGGTTTTGCCCGCGGGCGTCTATTGTGTGGAAACGGAAGAAGAACTTCTGGACAGCATCTCCTTTACCGCCTACCGCCGAAAATTGACTCTTATACATCTGCGGCCAAGGCCCGGCCATCCGGGTGTTCACCGGACATTGACCATTGACCCGAAAGAATTGGACGCGGCTATCAGGCGCGATCAGGCACTGGACAAGTTTCTGGCCATCCATTCAGACCGTCAAACGGTGGCGCAGCAAGAGGGAAACTTCAATGAATAGACGATTACGCCCCAACACCATCCTAAAATATGTCCCGGTTTTGCTTTTGTTTTTTTTGACGCCTTTCGGCGGAACATACGCCCAGGGCGCACCCACCGGGACACCTGAGAACGCAAGTGCGAAAAGCTATGGCAGCGGGTGGGCGTGCAATCGTGGTTATCGGGAGGCTGACGGTGTCTGCCAGGCTTTCGAAGTGCCGTTGAATGCCTATCTGAATTCCTTCGGTGATCGGTGGATCTGTGGCCGGGGTTATCAAGAGAAGGATGATGTCTGTGTTGCGATCAGCGTACCACTGAATGCTTACCTGTCTGATACTTCGTACCGGTTGGGCTGGGAATGCAATCATGGATATCGTGCGGCTGACGATGCCTGTGTGCCTGTCAAGGTGCCCCTGAATGGGTATTTTGTCGCTTCTTCATACGGATTGGGCTGGAAATGTGAGCGTGGTTACAGGGCCGCTGGCGAGCTTTGTGTAGCCGTCTGGATGCCGGAAAATGCCCATCTCGATTTTTCCGGAAATGCCTGGGATTGCGACCGGCCCTACCGGAAGCAAGTGGATAAGTGCATTTTGCCCTGAGCGATGCAGACAGAGGGTCCCTATTAGATATGTAATCACTATAAATTAGCGAAATGAATGATAAGAATGTCATGGTAAAGGCCTTCCGCCATACAATGATCTTTACAATCCGGTGTTCCCGCGATGGTCACTGGCGATATTGGCCGGTTCCAAAAACATGTCACTGAATTTTCCAAATGAAAGCCGCAGTTTTGACGGTATCAGAAACCGCGTCTGTTTCTGGGGATATGACAGTGTGATCGAGATTTCGTTCTTTGTGGGAACGGATGTTCTGAAAAAAATTAATCCTGAAATTGGCGCGGTGGAGGCGGGATTTCTGACAGCATTTGATGCCGCTCGGGAGCGGATTCAGAGTGTTGCAGATAAAGTCTATAGGCGTGATGGAAAAAGATCATATGCCTATACGCTTGCAGCGGAGGAATTTTGAAGGACGCAGGTCGCAACCAGAAGTGATGGATACGAGAAAACCCCGGACTCTGATCACTCATTTACCCTGAAAGAAATACCAAATGTATATATCGCCACCGATTACTATATTAACTATTTTAGCTGTCGTCCTTGCTGGTACGGTTTGGCTGGCTCCACCGGAACAAGTGGAGACACACGTGAATATAGTTCTCCCCGCTGCCACCTATCAAAAACTTGTCACATGGGGCAAAGAGCATCCCGGAATAAGTGGAAGACCACAAGCCGTAGCAGATATTATTGAAGGGTTTGCGGAAAGCGGGGAAATATATATCGAAGACCCTGTAAATTAAAAGACTGCTCCAGCTAATTTGGCCTGATTCTCAAGGAGCAATACCAACTGTCCGTTCGGGTGCCCAAGTTGGATGATTAAAAAACAAAGCCGGCCACCCGTGAAAACGGGGATCCATGTTTCAAATACTGTGACGGTTGACGGATCGATTTCGGCTCCAGAGATTCATCTCTGGGGCCGGAATGACGTCGGCGGCCTAAATATGAATAGGCCGGCCATGCACCGCTAGGGCGGCTTCCTTCATGGCTTCCGCTTCCGTCGGATGGGCGTGACAGGTGAGCGCGATGTCCTCGGCGGTGGCGCCGAATTCCATGCCGAGAGCGGCTTCGGCGATCATGTTGCCGGCGTCCGACCCGATGATGTGAACGCCGAGCACCCGATCGGTCCTGGCATCGGCGAGGATTTTAACGAAACCTTCGGTATTGCCGTTGGCCTTGGCGCGGGCGTTGGCGGTGAAGGGAAATTTTCCGGCCTTGTAGTCCACACCCGCCTCTTTCAGTTCCTCCTCCGTCTTTCCGACTGAAGCCACTTCCGGCATGGTATAGACCACCGCCGGGATTACGTCATGGTTCACCTGACCCACTTCGCCGGCGATATTTTCGGCACAGGCGACGCCTTCATCTTCCGCCTTGTGGGCCAGCATCGGGCCTTCGATCACATCGCCGATGGCCCAGATGCCGGGCACACTGGTCTGGAAATTATGATCAACCTTGACCCGGCCGCGCTCATCCAGTTCGACGCCAGCCTTATCAAGGCCGAGCGCCTCGGTATAGGGGAAGCGGCCGATAGAAAGCAGCACCACATCGCATTTGATTTCTTCCCGATCGCCGCCCTTGGCGGGTTCGACCACGACCGTGACCCCGGTCTTGGTGGATTTTGCTTCGACAACCTTGGTTGAGGTTTTGATCTCGAACCCCTGTTTTTTAAGGACGCGTGCAAAGTTTTTGCCGACTTCCTGATCAAGGCCCGGGGTTATGCGGTCGAGAAATTCGACAACGGTCACGTCGGCGCCGAGCCGCCGCCAGACCGAGCCCATTTCAAGGCCGATATAGCCGCCGCCAATCACCACCAGATGCTTTGGAACCTTGGCAAGGGCAAGCGCGCCGGTGGAGGATACAATCTTTTTCTCATCCACTTTCACACCGTCAAGCGGCGTCGAATCTGAACCGGTCGCGATGATAATATTTTTGGCTTTGAGGGTTTTTTTGCCGCCATCATTCAGCGCCACTTCGACCGTATTTTTCGCCGTGATAGTACCGGTACCCGCGACATGCTCCACTTTGTTCTTCTTGAATAAAAAGGCGATGCCCTGGGTGAGGCTTGCGACCGTCTCATCCTTCTGCTTCATCATGGCTTTGAGATCGAGTTTGACATCAGATACTTTCACGCCAAAATTTTCCAGGCCATGTTTGGTATGATCATACAGTTCGGACGCATGAAGGAGCGCTTTCGAAGGGATACAGCCGATATTGAGGCAGGTGCCGCCCAAGGTTTCGCGCTTCTCGACACAGGCTGTTTTCAGGCCCAGTTGCGCCGCCCGGATGGCCGCCACATACCCGCCGGGGCCCGCCCCGATCACCACAACATCAAAGCTTTGGTCGCTCATGTTCAATTCCCGTTTTCACTCTGTTTCCGCTTGATAGTCTCTTATCGCCCTAAAGGTCCAGCAAAAGCCGCTCCGGTTCTTCAATACAATCCTTAACCCGCACCAGGAAGGTCACCGCTTCGCGCCCGTCAACGATCCGATGGTCATATGACAGCGCCAGATACATCATGGGTCTGATTACAATTTCGCCGTTGATCGCCACCGGCCGTTCCTGAATTTTATGCATGCCCAATATGCCCGATTGCGGCGGGTTAAGAATGGGGGCGGACATCAGGGAACCGAACACCCCGCCATTGGAAATGGTGAAGGTGCCGCCGGTCATTTCATCGATGGTCAGCTTGCCGTCCCGCGCCTTGAGGCCCATATTAACAATGGTTTTTTCCAGTTCGGCGAAACTCAGATGATCCGCGTCACGCACGACGGGAACCACAAGGCCGGAAGGGGCGCTGACCGCCACGCCGATATCATAATGATTTTTATAAACGATATCGTCCCCGTCAATTTCCGCATTAACCGCCGGAATTTCCTTCAGCGCATGAACGCAGGCCTTGGTGAAGAAAGACATGAAGCCAAGCTTTACGCCGTGTTTTCTTTCAAACTGCTCCTTAAAGCGGCTGCGGGTCTCCATCACCGCTGTCATGTCCGCTTCATTGAACGTGGTAAGCAGGGCTGCCGTGTTCTGGGCGTCCTTCAGCCGTTCGGCAATCCGTTTTCTGAGCCGCGACATCGGCACCCGCTCTTCCCGCGGACCGGTATCGCGCTGGATAGATGCCGGCGGCGCAGCCGATGGGGCGCCGCCTTCCACCACCTTCATCACATCTTCCTTGGTGATGCGCCCATCCTTGCCGGTGCCGGAAATATTGGCGGGATCGAGATCGTGCTCGGTAATGAGCTTGCGGACTGCCGGCGACAGGGGTTGATCGGAAGAGGCCGCTTTGGCCGGGGCTTTTTCCTTGGCCTTCGCAGGCGCCGCTTTTTCGCCCGGTTTTTCTTCCTGTTTTTCTTCCGTCTTGGCGGGTCCCGCTGAAGCCTCGGCAGAGGGGTCAATCCTGGCAATCACCGCCCCCACCTCAACCGTATCACCTTCGCCGGCAAGGAGTTCCGTAAGAACCCCGGCGGATGGCGCATTGACCTCCATCGCCACCTTGTCGGTTTCCAATTCAGCGATGGGCTCATCCTGTTTGACGGCCTCGCCCTTCTGTTTGAACCATCTGCCAATGGTGGCTTCGGTGATGGATTCACCTAATTGCGGAACTTTGACATCTTCAGCCATGAGGGCGGCTCCAAAAATTGGGGTTAAAGGGTTAGGGCTTTATCAACCAGTTCAGTCTGTTGCGCGGCATGTCTTGAGGCGAGGCCCGTCGCGGTGGACGCACTCGAAAGCCGTCCGGCATATTTGGCCCGCTTGGGCTTTAACTCGGTTTTGCGTAAAAGAGATTCGATCCGGTCTTCAATAAAGCCCCAGGCGCCCATATTGCGTGGCTCTTCCTGACACCAGACAATGGTTTCCAGATTCTTAAACCGGGCCAGTTCCTTGGTCAGCGGCTGTTTGGGGAAGGGATAAAGCTGTTCGACACGCAGGATTTGCGTATCGGCAAGTTCCCGTTTGTTCCGTTCCTCAAACAGGTCATAATAAACTTTTCCGGTACAGAGAATGACGCGGGTGATTTTGTCATCCGTATTCAGTTTGATTGCCGCCTTGGGATCGGTTTGCGCATCGTCCCACAGCACCCGGTGGAATTCGGTCTTGGGACCCATTTCGCTGAGCTTGGAGACCGCCAGTTTATGGCGCAGCAGTGATTTCGGCGTCATCAGGATCAGTGGTTTGCGGAAGGTGCGGTGCACCTGACGGCGCAGAATATGAAAATAGTTGGCCGGTGTCGTACAGTTGGCAACCTGAAAATTATCTTCGGCGCATAATTGCAAAAAACGTTCCAGCCGGGCCGACGAATGTTCCGGCCCCTGCCCCTCATAACCATGGGGCAGCAACACCACAAGGCCGCTCATGCGCAGCCATTTAGCCTCGCCCGAGGAAATAAACTGATCGAAAATCACCTGAGCGCCATTGGCGAAGTCGCCAAACTGCGCTTCCCACAGGACCAGTTCATCGGGTTCGGCAAGGCTGTAGCCATATTCGAAACCAAGCACACCTGCTTCGGACAGGGGGCTGTCGAGAACGTCGAACCGGGCGCTATCGGGCAGGTTATCGAGCGGGACATAACGGTCTTCCGTTTTCTGATCGACAAAAACCGAATGACGCTGGCTGAAGGTGCCGCGTCCGGAATCCTGACCGGAGAGCCGCACCCGGTTGCCCTCTGTCAGCAGCGTGCCGAAAGCAAGCGCTTCTGCGGTCGTCCAGTCAATCCTCTTGCCGCTTTTCAGCGCTTCGGCTTTCTGATCCAGAACCCGGCCTAATGTGCGGTGGATGTTAAAGCCGTCCGGAACGGTCGTCAGAATTTTTCCGATATCCCGCAGCTTTTTCAGGGTTGCCCCGGTGCTGGCGCGGCGGATTTCACCCTTTGCTTCGGAAAGCCCCGACCAGCGGCCTTCCAGCCAGTCCGCCCGGTTGGGTTTATAGGCCTGAGCCGCCTCGAAATCACTGTTTAGAATATCAAGGAAATCCTGCTCCATCTTGGCGAAGCTTTGATCGGTGATCAGATCTTCCTGTTTCAGTCGGTCGCGATAAATGGCCAGAGCCGTGGGGTGCTCTTTGATCGCTTTATACATCAAAGGCTGGGTAAAGGCCGGCTCATCCGATTCGTTATGACCGAAGCGGCGGTAACAGAACATGTCGATCACCACATCCTTCTTAAAAGTCTGACGGAACTCGGTGGCCAGTTTGGTCACAAAAACCACAGCTTCCGGATCGTCGCCATTGACGTGAAAGATGGGGGCCTGAACAAATTTCGCCATATCGGACGGATAGGGCGAAGACCGCGAATATTGCGGACTGGTCGTGAAGCCGATCTGGTTATTGACAACGAAATGCATGGTCCCGCCTGTCTGATAGCCTTTCAGACCGGACAGCATGAAACACTCGGCCACCAGGCCCTGACCGGAAAAGGCCGCATCACCGTGCAGCAAAAGCGGCAGAACCTGGATTCTTTCGGTATCGCCATGAATGGTCTGTTTCGCCCGCACCTTGCCGATCACAACAGGGTCCACAGCCTCAAGATGCGACGGGTTTGCCGTCAGGGACAAATGCACCCGATTGCCATCAAACTCACGGTCAGACGAGGTTCCCAGATGATATTTCACATCGCCGGAGCCGCCGATATCTTCCGGATTGGCAGACCCGCCATGGAATTCATGAAAGATGGCCTGAAAAGGCTTTCGCATGACATTGGCAAGCACGCTCAGCCGTCCGCGATGCGGCATGCCAATGACGATTTCCTTCAAGCCCATCTGGCCGCCGGTTTTGATGATCGCTTCCAGCGCCGGCACCATGGCCTCCCCGCCATCAAGGCCGAAGCGTTTGGTTCCGATATATTTTTTCCCAAGGAATTTTTCGAAATGCTCAGCCTCAGTCAGTTTTTGCAGGATGGCGAGCTTGCCTTCGGGCGTGAACTGGATATCCTTGCCCCTGCCTTCGATGCGGGACTGGATCCAGCCTTTGATATCCGGATCGTTGATATGCATGAATTCAACGCCGACTTTGCCGCAATAGGTGCTGCGGACAATCTCAAGAATTTCCCGGACGGTGGCAGTCTCCAGCCCCAGCACATTGTCGATATAAACCGGGCGGTCCATATCCTCTTCTTTGAAACCATAGCTTTCCGGCTCCAGTTCCGGATGCTGCGGGCGCTGCTCTAACCCCAGCGGGTCGAGGTCGGCAATCAGATGCCCCCGCACCCGATAGGCGCGGATCATCATCAGAGCCCGAATGGAATCAATGGTTGCCGAGGGCACGGCCCCATCGGATACCGCCGGGGCTTTTTCCGTGACGCTCATCTGGGGCGCTGGGCTTCCGGCATCAAGCGCCGCCGTCAGTTCATCCACATCGCGCACTGGCCAGTCGGCCCGGCCCCAGGACGGGCCGGCCGCGCCATTGACAATGGCGCGGCCAACGCCATTTTCCAGCTTTTGGAAATAATCCCGCCAATCCGCTTCAACACTGTCGGGATTGTCCCGAAAGCGCGCATAGAGCGTTTCAATATACCCACTGGAAGAACCTGTGAGAAAAGTCGAGGGGTCGGTCCTTGTCGTCATATCCGGTACGCGGGTCTTGGTCCGCGCCCTCCTGGGGGTCACCCTTTGAGTGTTTCTAACAGTGTCGTGCCAAGAGAAGCCGGTGAATCCGCGACCGCAATCCCGGCGCTTTTCATGGCTTCGATTTTGTCTTCGGCCCCCCCCTTGCCGCCAGAAACAATAGCACCGGCATGACCCATGGTGCGACCCTTGGGTGCGGTGCGGCCGGCGACAAAACCCACTACCGGTTTTTTCACCAATGAATTTTTCAGGAAATCCGCCGCATCTTCTTCCGCCGCGCCGCCGATTTCGCCGATCATGACAATGCTTTCCGTCTCATCGTCCGCAAGGAACATATCCAGCACGTCGATGAAATTGGTGCCGTTGACCGGATCGCCGCCAATGCCGACACAGGAACTTTGGCCAAGGCCCACCGCCGTTGTCTGGGCGACCGCCTCATAGGTGAGTGTGCCCGAGCGGGAAACGATCCCCACCGAGCCCTTGCGGTGGATATGGCCGGGCATGATGCCGATCTTGCATTCATCGGGCGTAATCACGCCGGGGCAGTTGGGACCGACAAGCCGGGTGCCGGATTGGGCCAGCGCCCGTTTGACTTTCACCATGTCAAGCACCGGAATGCCTTCGGTGATGCAAACCACCAGCGGGATTTCCGCATCAATCGCTTCCAGAATGGCGTCCGCCGCGAATGGCGGCGGCACGTAAATCACGGACGCATCGGCGCCGGTTTTTTCTTTAGCGTCATAGACGGTGTCGAAGACCGGCAAATCAAGATGGGTTGATCCACCCTTGCCCGGCGTTACACCGCCTACCATTTTGGTGCCGTAAGCAATCGCCTGTTCCGAATGAAACGTGCCCTGCGATCCGGTAAAACCCTGGCAGATAACCTTGGTATTTTTATTAACAAGAATGGACATTTACCGGGCCTCCTTCACGGCTTTCACGACCTTTTCCGCCGCATCATTGAGATCATCGGCGGAAATGATCGGCAGGCCGCTTTCGGCGAGGATCGTTTTGCCCTTTTCCACATTGGTGCCTTCGAGCCGCACCACCAGGGGCACGGAAAGCTGCACTTCGCGGGCCGCTGTGACAATGCCCTCGGCAATCACGTCGCAGCGCATGATGCCGCCGAAAATATTCACCAGAATGCCGTCCACATTGTCATCCGAGAGGATAATCTTGAAGGCTTCCGTTACTTTTTCCGTAGTCGCGCCGCCGCCGACATCCAGGAAGTTGGCGGGTGCAGCGCCTTTCAACTTGATGATATCCATGGTCGCCATGGCGAGCCCGGCGCCATTGACCATGCAGCCGATATTGCCGTCGAGCTTGACATAATTCAGATCATATTTGCCCGCCCGGACTTCCATCGGGTCCTCTTCCGTTTCGTCCCGGAGTTCGGCCACATCCGGATGGCGGAACAGGGCGTTATTATCGAAAGACATTTTGGCATCCAGCAGGACAACATCGCCGGCCTTGGTGACCACCAGCGGATTGATTTCAATCAGACTGGCGTCAAGACCGACAAAGGCGTCATAAAGTGATTTCAGCACTTTCATGCCCGCTTTTGCTGTGGCACCCTCAAGACCGAGGCCAAAAGCCAGCCGCCGCATGTGAAAGGGCATCAGACCGGTCGCGGGATCCACGGTGATGGTGACGATCTTGTCCGGCGTTTTTTCGGCGACTTCCTCAATATCCATGCCACCTTCGGTCGACGCCATAATGGCGATACGGCTTGATTCCCGGTCCAGCAGAAAGCTGAGATAAAGTTCGCGGTCAATGGCGCAGCCATCTTCTATATAGACGCGGCCGACTTTTTTACCGCCAGGTCCGGTCTGCGGGGTCACCAGATCCATGCCGATGATCCGGGACGCGGTTTCGCGGAGTTCATCGATGGATTTCACCACCTTGACACCGCCGCCCTTGCCACGGCCGCCCGCATGGATTTGCGCTTTCACGACCCAGACCGGGCCGCCCAGTGCCTCACCTTGTTTGACCGCTTCGTCCGCGGTGTAGGCCACACCGCCCTTGAGAACCGGCGCGCCATATTTGGCAAGCAGCCCCTTTGCCTGATATTCATGTATATTCATAAAACTGGGTCTTTCCTATTCCCCCGGTTTGTTGAACGGCACCGAATGGTTAATAAAATTGTTAAGATTACGCCAAGGAGGGATCGATTTTTTTCACGACTTCGATCAGGCTTTCCACCGCAGCGACGGACTTGTCAAATCCGGCTTTTTCTTCGCCCAGCAGCTCAATTTCGGCAATGCGCTCGACACCGTTTGCGCCGATCACCGCGGGCACTCCCACATAAAGGTCGTCCACCCCATATTGACCGGTCAGATGCGCCGCGCAGGGCAACAGGCGCTTCTTGTCCTTGAGATAGGATTCCGCCATCTGGATAGCGGACGCCGCCGGGGCGTAATAGGCGGAACCGGATTTCAGGAGCCCGACAATTTCCGCGCCGCCATCGCGGGTGCGCTGAATGATCTGATCGATCTTATCCTGCGTGGACCAGCCCATTTTGACAAGGTCGGGCACCGGAATTCCGGACACCGTGGAATAACGCGGCAACGGCACCATGGTATCGCCGTGTCCGCCCAGCACAAAAGCCGTCACATCCTCGACGGACACATCAAATTCCTGCGCCAGGAACAGCCGGAAACGGGCGGAATCCAGGACGCCTGCCATGCCGACAATCTTGTTATGAGGCAGGCCGGAAAATTCCCGCAAGGCCCAGACCATGACATCCAGCGGATTGGTGATGCAGATCACAAAGGCATCCGGTGCATGCGCCGCGATGCCCTCGCCCACGGCTTTCATCACTTTGGTATTGATGCCGAGAAGATCGTCCCGGCTCATGCCCGGCTTGCGGGCGACGCCGGCGGTGACAATAATGACATCCGCCCCGGCAATGGCTGCATAATCCTGCGCGCCGGAAACATCCGCATCGAAATTATCGACGGCGCCCGATTGCGCAATATCCAGCGCCTTGCCCTGCGGCAGACCCTCGACAATATCGAAAATCACCACATCCCCCAATTCCCTGAGGCCTGCCAGGTGAGCCAGTGTGCCGCCAATCATGCCGCCGCCGATCAATGCGATTTTGTTTCGTGCCATAGCTCAACTCCAATGAGAAAAATGGATGCGTAATACGACTTAAAGGATTAGATCTGATATTTACCCCGGTTAGGTTAATAAGGCATTTAGCGCGGAATAGCCCATTTCGCAACTGATTCCAGCATTTCCCTTATGAAAAATAGACAGGATTGTCTATTTTATGCCTCAAGCCTGCCATGTCCGCGCTTGAGATAGTCTTCGGATTGCATTTCGATCAGCCGGGACGCGGTGCGGGCAAATTCGAAGGAGCCGTCGCCGGCAGGGTAAAGTTCTCCCGGCGGCGCCTCCGCCGAACAGATCAGTTTTACGCCATTTTCATAGAGGGCATCGATCAGGATGACGAACCGCTTGGCTTCATTGCGCATTTCCCGGGTCATTTTGGGGATGGCGACGATAAACACGGTGTGATAGCCCCGCGCGATGGCGAGATAGTCGGCGGCGCCCAGCGGATTGGCGCACAGCCGCTTGAAGGAAAAAACCGCAGCGCCCTTGGAGGCTTTGGGCACAAACAGCTTGCGGCCCTGCACCAGAATTTCCTCCGACGGCACGGTTTTGGGATCGCCCACATCCCGGTCGGTCAGCCGCCAGAAAGCTTCCCGCAATTGGTCCGTCGTTTCCCCATTTACCGGCACATAATAGACCGGCAGACCCTTAAGGCGCTGCAACCGGTAATCCGTCGGCCCATTGAGCTCCACCACATCCATCTCATCCCGGATCAGACCGATAAAAGGCAAGAACAGCTCCCGGTTCAGCCCCCCCCGATAAAGGTCCTCCGGCAACCGGTTGGAGGTGCAGACGATCACTACCCCCCGGGCGAACAGTTCCCGGTAAAGCCTGCCCAGAATCATGGCATCGGCCACGTCCGAGACCTGAAATTCGTCAAAGCAGAGGAGCGTCGCCTCCTGCGCAATTTTGCGGGCCAGCGGCGGGATCGGGTCGTCCTCGCCCGCATGGCCGCCCCAATCGAGCCGCGCCTGCCCGTCCATTTTGCGCCAGGCGTGAATGCGGGCATGGCATTCCAGCATAAATTCATGAAAATGCACCCGGCGCTTGGCGCTGACCGGGGCTGACCGGAAAAACAAATCCATCAGCATGGATTTCCCGCGCCCGACATCGCCGTAAAGATAAAGTCCCCGCGGCGGTTTTTTTTGATCATTCCAGCTGAAAAGATTGGAAAGCCGCCAGGCGCGGATCGATGTCGAGGAAGAGCGAACCGACGGGTAGGAGCTCAAAGCCTCATGCAGCGCCTGTAATTTTTCAACCGCCGCTTCCTGAAACGGATCAGGCTTTAATTCCCTGGCGTTAATAAGCCGGGTATAAGCCTTTGCCGGGCTTTCGGGCGTTGATTGATCCTGGCCCTTAGTCGCCATATATGCCTCAATTACCGTGTCGGCACTGGCTCATCGCCGGAATAATCGTAAAATCCGCGGCCGGCTTTGCGGCCAAGCCAGCCGGCTTCGACATATTTAACCAGCAGCGGACACGGCCGGTATTTGGAATCCGCAAGTCCGTCATGAAGCACCTGCATGATCGCGAGACAGGTGTCGAGGCCGATAAAATCCGCCAGCGTCAGCGGCCCCATGGGGTGGTTGGCGCCGAGCCGCATGGTGGTATCGATATCCTTGACCGTCCCCACCCCTTCATAAAGCGTGTAAACAGCCTCATTGATCATGGGCATCAGGATGCGGTTGGCGATGAAACCGGGAAAATCTTCCGCCTGAACCGGGATTTTGCCGATTTTTTCGGTCAGCCCATAAATTGTCTCGAATGTATCATCATCGGTGGCGATGCCGCGGATCAGTTCCACCAGCGCCATGACAGGTACCGGATTCATGAAATGCATGCCCATGAATTTTTCCGGCCGGTCGGTTTTGGACGCAAGCCGGGTGATGGAAATGGAGGACGTGTTGGAAGCGACCAAAGCGCTGCCCTTCAAGACCCTGCAAAGATTTTGCAGAATTTCGATTTTAACGGCTTCCTTTTCCGTCGCTGCTTCAATCACTAAATCCACATTCGACAGGCCGTCCATACCGCCCACCGGTGTGATCCGGGCCAATGCCGCATTTTTATCATCGGCGGACAGTTTTCCCTTATCCACCTGACGGCTCATGTTTTTATCGATGGCTTTCAGCCCGGCTTCGGCCCGCGCCAGCTCCACATCCATCAACACTACGTCATAGCCGTTTTGCACAAAAACATGGGCGATGCCGCTTCCCATCTGTCCGGCGCCTATAACGCCTATCGTCTTGATCATCTTTTACACTCTTTGCTTAAAACGCCTGTTCCAGTTTGGGCAGCGCATCAAACAGATCCGCCACCAGGCCATAATCGGCGACCTGAAAGATCGGGGCTTCCTCATCCTTGTTGATGGCAACGATGATTTTGGAATCCTTCATGCCCGCCAGATGCTGAATGGCGCCGGAAATACCGACCGCAATATAAAGCTCTGGCGCCACGATCTTGCCGGTCTGACCGACCTGATAATCATTGGGCACGAAGCCGGCATCGACCGCCGCCCGGCTGGCGCCAATGGCCGCCCCGATTTTATCGGCGACCTTTTCGATGAGTGCGAAATTCTCGCCCGACCCCATACCGCGGCCACCGGAAATAATGATTTTCGCCGAGGTCAGTTCCGGCCGTTCCGATTCGGAAAGCTCCGCCCCGACAAATTCGGAATTGCCGGGATTTTCGGCGGCGGCAATGCTTTCAACATTCGCCGAACCGCCCTCGGACGCCGCAGCGGCGAAGGCTGTTGTCCGCACCGTGATAATTTTTTTGGCGTCCGACGACTGCACGGTCGCAATGGCGTTTCCGGCATAGATGGGCCGCTTGAAGGTGTCCGCATTTTCCACCGAAACAATGTCGGAAATCTGCGCCACATCCAAAAGGGCGGCAAGGCGGGGCATGATATTCTTGCCGGTCGTGGTTGCGGCGGCAAGAATGGCATCATAATCACCGGCGAGACCGGCCAGTAACGGTGCGATATTTTCCGCCAGCGCATGGGAATAGGCGGCATCCTCCGCGTGCAGCACTTTGGCCACACCGGCAACCTTCGCCGCCTGCTCGGCAACGGCGCCGGACCCCGAACCGGCGACCAGAAGATGGACATCGCCGCCCAAAGCGGCGGCTGCGGTGACCGCGTGAAGCGTTGCTTCTTTCAGACTTTCATTATCATGATCTGCAAGAACTAGGCTGGTCATCAGATCACTCCTTCTTCTTTCAGTTTCGAGACAAGTTCCCCGACATTTTCAACTTTCACACCGGCGACCCGCTTGGCCGGCTCCTCCACTTTCAGGGTGGCGAGCCGGGGGGTCATATCAACGCCATAGTCACTGGGCGTTTTCATATCTATGGGCTTCTGTTTCGCGCGCATGATATTGGGCAGCGAGGCATAACGGGGCTCATTCAGCCTGAGATCAGTGGTCACAATCGCCGGAAGACTGAGTTTGACCGTTTCCAGCCCGCCATCAATTTCCCGTGTGACCGCCACGCTGCCGTCCGCCATTTCGACCTTGGAGGCAAATGTGCCCTGCGGCCAGCCCATCAGGGCCGCCAGCATCTGGCCAGTCTGATTGCAGTCATCATCAATAGCCTGTTTGCCCAGAATGACCAGGCCGGGTTCTTCCGCCGCGATAATCTCCTTGAGAATTTTTGCCACCGCCAGCGGTTCGGTTTCCCCGTCATGGGTCACCAGAATCCCGCGGTCTCCCCCCATGGCGAGCGCCGTCCGGATGGTTTCCTGCGCCTGAACCGGGCCGATGGAAACAATGACAATTTCCGATGCCAGGCCCGCTTCCTTCAACCGGATGGCTTCCTCCACCGCAATCTCATCGAACGGGTTCATGGACATTTTGACATTTTGCAGTTCTACGCCGGTCTGGTCAGCTTTGACCCGGACTTTGACGTTAAAATCAATGACCCGCTTGACGGGGACAAGAACCTTCATCGAGGGGTTCTCCTCTGGTTGAAATGGACGTGTTGGAGCGATAGCGAATGGCGGATGTGAAGTCAACGGTTGTCACCGGGCACCCACAGCACATCATCCCTGCCGCGATTATTATGATAGCGCCCCATCACGAACAGATGGTCCGATAACCTGTTGGCATATCTGATGGCGGCGGGATTGATCGCCTCTGTGCGCGCCGCTTCGACGATCAGCCGTTCCGCCCGGCGGCAAATCGTGCGGGCCAGATGCAGAGAGGCGGCCAGCGGACTGCCGCCGGGCAGGATAAAGCTGGTGAGCGGGCTCAGTTCCGCATTCATGGCATCGATTTCCTGCTCCAGCCGGTCCACCTGGGCATCAATAATGCGGAGCGATTGCGAGGAAGCAGCAAAGTCACCGCCCGGTGTCGCAAGATCGGCCCCGAGATCAAAAAGATCATTCTGGATGCGGGCGAGCATCCGGTCCGCCTCACCCTCCGCATGCAGCCGCGCAAGACCGATGGCCGCATTGGTTTCATCGACCGTGCCATAAGCGGCAATCCGCACTGCATCCTTCGCCAGCCGCGCACCATCGGCCAGGGACGTTTGTCCCTGGTCCCCGCCGCGGGTATAGATTTTCGTCAGTTTGACCATGATCTATTCCTTCATCCGGACTTCGACAAGCCCGGCCCTCATTGCCGGCTGGCCACAAAAACAAAAAGCAGGATCAGGGCAATGGCGGTAAATTGCGCCGCCACCCGCATCTGCATCAGCTTGTTGCCGTATTTTTTATTGAAATCGCCGCCCCTGGCCATACCGATCACGCCGGTCATCAGAATGCCGAGTGTCGCAATGAGCGCAATCCCAATCAGGACAAGAAGAATGGTCATATCCTTCTTGTATAGGGGGAATCAGGCGGGATCAAGCCCGGTCATGCGGATGACTTCGGCGGGTGACAGCCCCCGTTCCCGCAGCGACCGGATGGTTGCGGACTGATCGCGTTTGGCGAAACGTTTGCCATCCGGCCCCGCCAGCAGATCATGATGAGAATAGTGCGGCACATGATAGTCCAGCAAAGCCTGCATAAGCCGGTGAATATGGGTGGTGTGGCGCAAATCTTCGCCCCGGATGATATGGGTGACCCCCTGCAGGTGATCGTCAAGCGTCACCGCCAGATGATAGCTGCCGGGCGTTTCCTTGCGCGCCAGCACAACATCGCCCAATGCGGCCGGATCAGCCGTTACGAAACCGAAACGATCTTCCTGCCAGGTTAAAGGCCATTTATTTTCTGCCCTTAAATAATCGATGCACTTTTGCAGGTTAAGCCGGACGGCAAAGGGCGCATCCTCCGCCTTTTTGGCCAATCGTTCCGCAACCGAAATATTCCGGCAGATCCCGGGGTAAAGCGGCCCTTCCGGTCCGTGGGGCGCAAACCCGCTGCGCCTGATTTCCGCCCGGATATCCCGTCTGGAACAAAAGCAGGGATAAAGCAGCCCCATCGCCTCCAGTTTATCCAGCGCTGCCTGATAGACCGGAAAATGCTCCGACTGCCTCCGCACCGGCTGTTCCCATTCAAGGCCGAGCCAGGCAAGATCCGCATAAATCCCCTCAACATATTCCGGCCGGCTGCGCGCTGTGTCGATATCTTCGATACGCAGCAAAAAATGCCCGCCGCGCACCTTCGCAAAACGATAGTTCAACAGCGCCGAATAGACATGGCCAAGATGCAGATATCCCGTCGGGCTGGGCGCAAAGCGGACTGTGATATTTTTTTCTGACATCTTGGCCTTTCCAGGCTAATGGGCTACAAGCTCCCGGTTCATTCTGCAATCGGGAAACGCGTATGTCTGACCTCACTGGCCCTAAAATTGAACCAAAAGAAGGGGTAAAACCCGACAGTCTGGTTATTTTCTGCCATGGTTTCGGCGCCAACGGACAGGATCTGATCGGTCTTGCCGACAATTGGCGGGCCATGTTTCCGGCTACGGTTTTCCTCGCCCCTAATGCGCCGGAACCATGCGCCGGCGCGCCTGGCGGCTATCAATGGTTTCCGATCAGCAGTTTCGACCGGGAAGAACGGGCCACGGGGACCAAAAGGGCCGCCCCCATCCTTGATCGCTATATCGATGAGACACTCGAAGCATATGGTCTGGATGAAAGCCGTCTTGTGCTGGTGGGCTTCAGTCAGGGCACCATGATGGCGCTGCATGCGGGGCTTCGGCGCAAAAAGCAGATTGCCGGGATTCTCGGCTATTCCGGCGCGCTGATCATGCCGGAAAGGCTGGTTGCCGAAATCCGGTCCAGGCCGCCGATTTTGCTCATTCACGGCGATCAGGATAATGTGGTGCCGGCCTATATGATGTTCGAATCCGTCGGCGCGCTGGAAGCCGCCGGCCTGACGGTCGAAAAACATCTCAGCCAGGGCGTCGCCCATGGCATCGCCCCCGACGGGCTGCAAAAAGGCGGCATCTTCATCGCCAGAGTATTGGGTTAGTTGCATTCTTGCGTTGAGGCGCGCCTGGCCAGGCGCGCCTCAACGCATAATCCCTATATCAGCTATTGTCATAATCCGGAAACACCGTATCTTGTACAAGCCGATTCGAGACGGCGCTCTTTAACGCGGGAAAGGGGATGTTGCACACACCAGCACAGGTTTCGCCGGAAAACTGCCCGGCCCTTGTTCTGAACGCCGATTACCGGCCGCTCAGCTATTATCCCCTGTCGCTCTGGTCCTGGCAGACCGCCGTGAAAGCCGTCTTTCTCGACCGGGTGAATATCGTCTCCAAATATGACCGGGTAATCCATTCGCCGAGTCACGAATTCCGTTTGCCCAGCGTGATTTCCCTTAAAAAATATATCCGGCCGGCGCGCTACCCGGCCTTTACCCGGTTTAATCTGTTCCTGCGGGACAGTTTTCAGTGCCAATACTGCACCTCGCCGGACGATCTGACCTTCGATCACGTCACCCCCCGGGCCTATGGCGGCAGAACCACCTGGGAAAATGTGACGACCGCCTGCGCGCCCTGTAACTTACGGAAAGGCGGCCGCACTCCTTCAGAAGCGCACATGAATCCGCAAATCCGCCCCTACCGGCCAAGCAATTTCCAGTTGTTGGACAATGGCCGCGCCTTCCCGCCCAACTATCTGCATGAAAGCTGGCGCGACTATCTCTATTGGGACAGCGAGCTGGAGCCCTAAAGTCTTTTGGAAAGCCAGATGGCGGTGCGGCTGCCGGTTTTGATGAAAGCGGAAAGCAGGGAATAGCCGGGCGTTTCCCTGGCGCCATGCTTGATGGCAGTATCGCGGTGTTCAGCTTCATCGGCACGGAATTGCTCAACGGTTTCCATCAATTCTTCATCCTGTTCATCCATGGCGGTTAACTGGTCGAGTTGTCCGCCATAATGCTCATCGATCACTTCCTCCACCGCCGCCGTGCAGGCCATGGCGGCCTTTTCACCCATCAGCGCAGTAGCGGCACCGAGAGCAAATCCAGCCACATGCCAGACCGGGCCAAGCAGGGTTGGCCGGACTTTGCGCTCATTCACCAGTTGGTCAAAAGCGGCAAGATGCTTACGCTCCTGCTCCGCCATATGCCGGATAGCCGGACTGAAACGGTGACGATGACCCAGAATGGCAAGCTGACCGTCATAGATGCGCGCCGCGCCATATTCACCGGCATGATCAACCCTGATCATCCGCTCAATCCTCTCCTGATGAGGCATATCGCCAGGCAGGGGCCGGGGCGGCGGAGTGTCTTTCTTTGTCATCCGGTTATCCGTTTTTTAAGCGCCAGACCTGTGAAAATACTCATTCCTAGCGCGATCAGAAAATTATAGCCTGCCATGGAAATACCGAACAGGGACCAGGCCACTTCGTCGCAACGCACCACCGGTGTTTCCATAAGCTGCTTCAGCTGATCTTCAATACTACCGGAAAAATCGGCGGAGGAACAGGTGGCCGGCCCTGCCCACCATTTTTGCTCCACTCCCACGTGAAAACCGGCTGTTCCCGCATCAATCAGAAAAAGCAGCAGAAAAACACCGAGCAGGCCCGGGATGAGGCCCTTGATATTCTTTACTCCGGCCGCCAGCAAACCTGCGATGCCAATGCCGACAATCGCAAAATAAGGATAGCGCTGATAATAACAGAGCCCG
This sequence comes from Alphaproteobacteria bacterium, assembly GCA_021774625.1. Taxonomy (GTDB): domain Bacteria; phylum Pseudomonadota; class Alphaproteobacteria; order Sphingomonadales; family JAKSBY01; genus JAJFIV01. The sequence goes on from JAJFIV010000007.1 coordinate 89,042, forward strand.
CACGGCGCATAGCCGAAGCCATATTGAAAAATATGAACGGCTATCAGCGTCAGCGCGCTGACGGCGATACCGGTCTCGACCGGTCTTTCTGTCAGCAATTTCAAAAGCATGATCCCCCCTAAATATATTTGATCAGCACAAATCCGGATATGCCGAGAATAACAACCATTGTGGTTATCAGGGTCAAGCGCTTTTCGATGAAAGACTGAATCTGGGCGCCGAATTTCCAGAGAAGCGCCGCTTCTATGAAAAAACGCGGGGTGCGGGCGGCAACCCCGGCAAACAGAAAGGTCGTAAAATCAAGGCCGGTAACGCCGCTGGCGATGGTAATGACCTTGAAGGGGAAAAAGGTAATGCCGAAAACAAAGACGAGCCACCCTCCCCACTCGTTAAAGCCTTCCTGAAATTTCTGAAATTCGTCCATATAGCCATAAAATTCGAATATGGGCTGGCCGATCGTCTCCCACAGAAAATAACCGATGGCATAACCAAGCACTGCGCCGAGGATGGAGAAGACGGTGCAGATGCCGGCAAAATAAAACGCCTTCTCCCGCCTCGCCACCGCCATCGGCACCAGTATGACATCCGGCGGAATGGGAAAGACGGAACTTTCAATAAAAGAGATAAAAGCCAGCCAGTACGCCGCATAGGGGTGATGGGCGAGCCCCATGGTCCAGTCATAGAGCCGTCTGATCATACGCATTACCCCTGGCTGTTGAGACAACCGCTATAGCAGCGGCGCCAATTGCATGCAATGACCAGAAGGCATATTGACGGAACCGATCAGGCCACTATGATGCGCATGTTTTTCAAAGGCCCCTGTGGCGGAACTGGTAGACGCGCCAGACTCAAAATCTGGTTCTCGCAAGGGAGTGTCCGTTCGAGTCGGACCGGGGGCACCATTGCTATGATCGCGACAAAAGAAACGGCCCCCGATCCGTATCAGGGGCCGCAAATATGATGCATATTATTCCCGCTAATTCTTTTCTTCGTCTTTTTTCTCATCCGGGTCTTTCCGTTCCGTCTTGATATCCTGCATGATATCGCGGCTTGCGGGCGATGTGTTGCCTTTGGCCTTGAAAGCTTCAATGCGCGAGGGAATGATGCGCCGCGGGTAATAATTATTTTCGATATCAGCATCCGCAGTTTCCCAGTCGGGATCAACAATGATCTGGGCAAGCTCGGTGCCTTTGTCAAAAATAAGGAGCTTGCGGACCGTCTTCGCATCCCGCCGCCAGATTTCAGCCGGGATCGTCAGCCGTTCCTTGGTGCCATCGGTAAATTCCAGGCCGAGAATAATCGGCATCACAAGCCCGCCGGCATTAGAAAATTCGAGGACATAATAGCTTTTGTCTTCGCTGACAGCGCGCTCAAATGCCTTCCGCTCCCAATCTTCAAGCCCCTTCAGGAACGCGTCATAGGCGTTCCGTTCCTTGTTGGTGACGGTGTAGACATCATTTTCGTCATAAAAATCACGCACATCCGGGTGCTTTTCGACCCAGACATCCAGGCCCTGCTCCTGATTGAGCCGTACGCCGACCTTGCCCGGTTTATCGGCATTCTCCTGACGGTCGCGGTTAAAATCGATATCGGGGTCCTTGGTGTCAAGCCGCAGACGGAAGACACGGTCCAGTGAAATATCCACATGATCGGTGGTATAAAACCAGCCGCGCCAGAACCAGTCGAGATCGACGCCGGAGGCCTCTTCCATGGTGCGGAAAAAGTCCGCCGGGGTCGGGCGTTTAAACTGCCACCTCTGGGCATATTCCTTGAAAGCGAAATCGAAAAGTTCGCGGCCAAGAATGGTATCGCGCAGCATGTGAAAGGCTGCGGACGGCTTGCCATAGGCATTGGGGCCCAGCCTCAGAACCGAATCCGACTGCGTCATGATCGGCGACTGATTTTCGGAGCGCATATAGCCGGTCAGGTCCCGCGCAATTCCGCCCCAGGGGATGTCGGGATCCCATTCATAGCCGGCAACAGAATCGAGAAAGCTGTTAAAACCTTCATCCATCCAGGTCCATTGCCGTTCATCGGAATTGACGGTCATCGGAAAGTAATTGTGACCGACCTCATGAATGACCACGCCAAGGAGAAACATCTTCTCCCCCATGGTATAGGTCCGGGTGCCGTCATCCTGCAAATCGGTGCGTGGGCCGTTAAAGGTGATCATCGGATATTCCATACCGCCGACCGGGCCGTTGACGGATTGCGACGTCGGGTAAGGGTAATCGAAGGTAAAGCGCGAATAGACCTTCATGGTGTGAACAACGGCGGCGGTCGAATATTTGCGCCACAAATCGCCGCCCTCCTTGGGCCAGAAGGACATGGCCATGACGGTCTCATGCTTGGCACCGGGCTGATGGTGACCCTGTGCGTCCCAGATGAATTTACGCGAGGACGCCCAGGAAAAATCACGGACATTCTCCGCCTCGAAGCGCCAGGTTTTGACGCCGGACGGATTGGAGCTTTCATTGGCCAGCGCTTCTTCGGGCGTGACAATCATCACCGGCGCGGCGGCATTGCGGGCATCGTTCAGACGTTGTCTCTGAGTACCGGTTAAAATATTCGCGGCATTTTTCAGAACCCCCGTTGCCGCGACAATATGATCGTCGGGAACGGTGATTTCGACAGCGTAATCACCGAATTCAAGGGTAAATTCCCCGCTTCCCATAAATTCCTTATTATGCCAGCCTTCATAGTCGGAATAGGCAACCATGCGCGGGAACCACTGGGCTATGACAAAAATATCATTGCCGCCTTCCCGTTCATCATCGGGAAAATGTTCATAGCCGCTGCGGGCGTTGACAGCATCCTCCTCGACAATCCTGTAGGTCCAGTCGATCGAAAATCCGACGCTGTCACCGGAACGCAGGGGCCGGGGCAAATCAATCCTCATCAATGTGCCGACGATGGTGTGCGGAAGCGGTTTGCCATCGGAAGAGACGACGCGCGTAATATTGTGACCATAGTCATTATCCGTCATGGATTGCTGGCGGCGCAGTTGGTTGAGGCTGAGTTTTGGGCTGACGTCGGCACCGCTGCCCGGATTGAGGCCGCCAAATGTACGGGACATTTCCGATCTGGAATCGCGGCGGAAAATATTCTGATCAAGCTGCAGCCAGAGAAATTTTAGCGGGTCCGGCGCATTGTTTTTATAGGTAATGGTTTCCGACCCGCTGAGGGAACGGTTTCCTTCGTCCAGACTGACCTTGATGCTGTAATCTGCTTCCTGCTGCCAATATTCATGGCCCGGCTGACCGGCCGCGTTGCGCTGATCATTCGGCGTCGGCAGCATTTCATCTATCTGGCGGAATTTATCTTCAAAATCGCCCTTGGTCTGTCGGACGGTCTGCGCCGACGTGGTCACAGAAAAAAGCAATGTGGCCAGCAGGATAAAAAACGAAAAGCCCGTGCGGAAAACAAATCCGGCATATATTTTTGTTGGCATCATAGGAAACACCCCTCACTCATTTATAAATTTGCGCGCATACGCTACACAGGTCGAGTGCCAGACGGAAGAAAAAAAATAAGACCATGCGGATCGCCGCCGGACTAATACGGGCTTGCAACTGCGCAGGGTCAGGATCTGTGAAAGGCGCCGCGCAGCAGATAGCGATAAACAAGATCTCTGATATTGTCCGGCGCCACCAATTGCATGCGTTCCAGCGCCCGGCTTTCCCGCTTGCCCGGTACACCTTTGAGCCATCCGGCCAGGGCAAGACGCATCAGCGCCGGCTTGGAGTGCGCGGCCGCCTTCAGTTTTTCAAGGGCGGGCAGCAAATCCCGCTCGCTTTCGGTAAAATCCGTCCCAAAGGGAAATTCCGGCAACAGCCCGGCATCCCGGGCCGCACACAGAATGGATTGTATTTTTTGCGGGAGATTGTTTTTCCACCGCTGTGGTGGCCGGAAATCCCCGGGCAGTTTGCCCGCCTCTTTTGCATCGGCGATTAATTTCTCCTGAAACCGCGCATCGGCAACGGACAGCATTTCAGTGATCACGGCAGCGTCGCTTTTGCCGCGCAGGTCGGCCACGCCATATTCGGTGATGATGATATCGCGCAGATGGCGTGGGATCGTCTGATGGGCATACTTCCAGACAATATTGCTTGCCAGCCGCTTACCATGACCGCGCACGGCGTTCAGCATGATGACCGAACGGGCATCCTTCAGCGCAAAGGACTGGCGTACAAAATCAAACTGGCCACCAACCCCGCTCACCACCTGCCCTGATTCGAGGCCGTCGGAAATAACCGCACCCAGCAGGGTGGCTTTCATGGCGTTATTGATAAAGCGCGCATCCTTGCGGTCCCGCCGTTTCTTTTCAAACGCCTCGTGGGCGTCGTTCACAAAACTGACGCTGGACATGCCAATTCTGTCACGCGCGGATTGCGGCATGTCCCGAAGTCTTTGATAAAAGGATCGGGGACCGAGAAAAAAAGCGGCATGCACGAGACAGCCGTCGACCTGACGCCTGACTACGCCCGCGTCAATCAGGTCCAGAAAGGTGTCAACCAGCATTTCGCTGGCGCCGTAAAGGCCTTTAGAAAACGGACGGTCGTCACAGGCTTTGGGTGGCGGAGCATCAGGCGCCAACTGCTTCATAATGGCGCGATATGCGGCGTTGTTCCTGTGGCGCATAATAAGCGCATGCGCGATGGCGTCACCCACCGAGCCGATACCGATCTGCAGGGTGCCGCCATCCGGTATCAGGCGCGCCGCATGGAAGCCGGCTGCGTAATCGGCAAGGCTGACCGGACGTTTCGGCGTGTTATACAAGGGAGCCGCCGCGCACTCGCCCTCCAGAATATGGTCGAATTCCTGCGCGGCGATTTCGGCATCATGCCCCATAAAAGGCAGGTCATTATTAATCTGGCCAATGAACTGAAAATCGGCTTCACCCTCCCGGCGCGCCTTGAGAAGGTCAATCGTGATGTCGGGATTACAACTCAGACTGTACGTCCTGCCAGCGGGCTGTGTCCCATCGCCGCCGTCACACGCGACCATCTGCGCGACAACATTGATCCCCGCATCCAGAATATAACCGGCGGCATCGGTATAATTGGCGCTGACATAATTTTGCTGGACCGGGTCCACGCCAAGCCACTGACCGGCGGTCAGAAAAAACTCGACAATCTCGATATTTCCCGGAAGATCGCCCCGCCGCAGGGCCTTGGCATAATCCAGACCGGCATAGCCCTTGAACAGCCGGTCCGTCAGCGGCGCTATGAAACGGCGTTCCAGTTCGCTGTTGGCAGCGGGTTTTTCCAGCGTCAGCGCCGTATAAATTTTTAATGAGATTCCGGGATCCGCGCAGGCTCGCTGATAGAGGATATTAACCAGATGGACAGGTTTTCCAAGGCCAAGCGGAATGGCGAGAACGACGCGCCCCGAGGTCTTTTTGAGAATGGAGTCAGCAAGCGCGCCGGCGTCTTCCCATATTTTTGGCCTGCCACCCATCCGTCTCGAAACTGCTCCCTAAAGAAAATCGCTAAAAGCGGATTCCCGGACAGAACTCTGGGGCATTTAAAGGGGATCCGCAAATAAAAACAGCGCCCGTTACAAGCGCCGTTTTAATATCGTACGGATGCCTTTCGGCCTATTCATCGTCCCCGTTATCGGGATCGAGATCGGTGGGCAAGGGCATGCGCGGCATCCGTTCGTCCCTCATCGCCGCATGATACAGGAAGGAGGCCATGATGATCGCTGCCTGCTGCAGGTCCTTCTCATAGACATGAGACAATGTATCAATCTGGCTGTGATGCAGACGGCTGCCGTAATCGAGCGGGTCCTGAATGAACTGAAAGCCGGGCAGACCGATCCACTGGAACGGCTGATGATCGGTACCCCCGGTATTGCCGAGCACGACGGTTTCGGCGCCGAGATCATGGAACGGTTTCAACCAGGATTTAAAAATGGGCTGCAGCGCCGGATTGCCTTCACCATAAATGCCGCGGATTTTGCCTGACCCATTATCAAGGTTGAAATAGACCGAGAGCTTCTCATGCGCCGGTTTGGGCTGGATCGGCCACTGGCTGGTAAAGCTGAAAAAGCGCGGCAGTCCCTGATCCTCTTCCTTTTCCGACAACGGACGCTCGGCAAAATGCCGGGTGACATAATCGAGCGAACCGTAAAAACCCTGCTCTTCACCACTCCAAAGGCCAAAACGAATGGTGCGTTTCGGCTTGATGCCAATAGCGGAAAGAATGCGCGCGGCTTCCATCACAACGGCCGACCCTGCCCCGTTATCGACAGCTCCGTCACCGACAAACCAGGAATCGAGATGGGCGCCCGCCATGACAATTTCCGGATTGCGGCCCTGGCCGGGAATTTCGGCGATGGTGTTATATCCTTTGGTGTCGTCATCGTAATATTGGGCTTCGACTTCCAGTTCCAATGTAACGGTATTGTCAAGATCCAACAGCCGCATGGTCCGGTCATAATCTTCACTGGTCATGGAAAGGACAGGAATTTCGACGGTTTTGCCGACTTCATAAATATAGAAGGAAGCCTCAATCAGCGCCGCCTCGCGGGGGCTGATCTTGATGGCCGCAACCGCCCCCTCTTCTTTCAGGAATTTATACAGGTCCTGCGTGAAGGCGAATAATTTCTTGAAGTTGCCAAAGCCGCCGGAACCTCGCGCATTGGGAATATCATATTCCTTCGTATTGGCCAGGCTCTTCTCGTCACGGCGGGTAAAAATATTGTTGGAAGGCTCGCGCCGTTCACGGGCTTTATCCAGCAGAACAATCTTGCCCGAGAGTTTGCCGCGATAGTCTTCAAAATCTTCCTCGTCATCAATTGTCACATGGATGACTTCCCCGCTGACGACACCGTCTGTGCCGGGCGTCCAGCCCATGGGCAGCGCATAAAGCTGGGCAACGCGGGGGCTTGTCATCCGAACGACAGATTTTGAAAAGGTCCAGCCGCGGCCAAACTCGAAATCTTCAAGATGAGCATTTTCGAGGCCCCATTCAGCGAATTTGTCGCGGGTCCAGTCATTGGACTGTTTCATTTGCGGCGAGCCGGTGAGGCGCGGACCGATGACATCCGTCAGATGCTGCAGAGTATCCATCACTTCCGAATGGTTGATGCCCTGATCAAAAATGCGGTTGACGATCTCAAGATCGACCTCTTCTTCGGCAAAAGCCGTGAAAGGCGTGAAACAGAATATGGAAACCGCAATAATGCGGGTAATTGCGCGCATGGGGACCCTCCTCAGTGTCAAATCGCTGTTCTTTTAACCGACCGAACCGTAGGAGCGGCCCCTCATCCGCGTCAAGCATAAGTTTTGCAAATAATCTTTTTTCCGGCTAGCAGAATGGGCATGACAAAAAACTACGATATCATAGTTTGCGGTCTGGGTATCATGGGGCGGGCAGCGGTTGCAGTGCTGGCGGACCGGGGCTTTAAAGTCCTCGGGCTGGACAGATTCGGCCCGGTTCACGATCTGGGGTCCAGTCATGGCCGGACCCGGATGATTCGCCATACTTATTTTGAAGGGGATTTCTATATCCCCCTGCTGACCCGCGCCTATGAAGCCTGGCGGGAATGGGAAAATACATCCGGTGACGTTCTGCTGGACATCACGGGCGGGCTGTTTATCGGCCCGCAATCCGGAACGGTTGCCGGAAACAGCCTGATGGCGGCGCGGGCGCAAAATCTGGACCACCATTATCTGGATGCCCGGCAAATGGCGGAACGTTTTCCGGCTTTGACAATTCCGGAAGCGCATGCGGGCGTGCTCGAGCCAGGGGCGGGTCAGATACGGGCCGGGGCTGCCATAAATGTTTCGCTGAATGCCGCCAAAGAACGGGGGGCGACTCTGAATTTCAATGAATCGGTCTGCTCCGTAACGGAGAATCCGGACCGGAGCCTGTCCCTGCACACGGAAAAATCAACCTATTCAACGAAGCGTCTTGTTTTAACGGCAGGTCCCTGGTCCGGGCCTTTGCTGGAATCACTTGGATTTCGCCCGCCCCTAAGAGCCGAACGGCGGGCCCTTCACTGGTTTTCAAGCCCGGTCGGGCCGCCGCAATTTCTACCCGCCGTTATTGAACTGGATAACGGCGATATATTCTATTGCTTTCCGGAATATGAAAATGGCTGGCAGATAAAATGCGCTTACCACTGGCGTGGCGATACCGGGCGCCATGATGATCCGGATAGCATGGAGCGCACCATCAGGGACCACGAAATAGAAGGCGTCCGTTCTCTGTTGGCCCATTATGCGCCAAGCCTCAAAGACCGGTATTCCCATTCAAAAACCTGTGTTTACACAGTGACGCCCGATGGACATTTTATCATCGGCGCCGTTCCGGGCCGATCCAATATTTTCCTGGCCGGCGGTTTTTCCGGTCACGGTTTTAAATTTGCCCCTGTCATCGGGGAAATTCTGGCGGATTTTGTGGCGGGAAAGGCACCCCATTTTGATCTAACGCCTTTTTTGCCGGACCGTTTTCTTTAAAATCTATTCGATCAGCGTGGTTTTCACGGGTCCGAAGCCGCGGATTTCGACAATCACTTCTTCCTCCTTCGCACCGTCAAAATGGGCTTTGCCGGCGGGATGCAGCATAAAGCCGCCCGCCTTAACGGGCTGTGTGGCATCTACATCGAACTTCTCCCCGATCCCCGCATACCAGGTGCCGGAAATCACTGTGGCCAGCCGGTCCGTACTGTGGAAATGGGGCCGGCTCATAACTCCGGGTGAAAATTTGGCGCGAATGATATAAAGCCCTTCCCACCGGGGATCGCCATAGACAGTCGCGACAAACAGACCTTCAAATCCTGCATAAGGCTGCCAGACCAGTTCATCGGGCTGGATGATTACAAACCCGTCATTTTCATCCTTTTCTGCAGCAACGGCGCCGGTGAGAAACGAAAAAGCAATACAGAGTGTGGCAAAAAAAGCAGAAATGTGTTCTGGAAGCATAAATTGCCTTTCATCTTGTCTTTTGTCTGCAGCCGCCATGTGATAGCACGGCGGCTGAGGCGAAAAAAGGGAGCAAATTTACGATGGCCATATTGCTGACCGGCGGGGCCGGATATATCGGATCACACAGCGCCATCGAATTTTTGAGCGCGGGTCATGACGTGATTGTTGTGGACAATCTTTCCAACAGCTCGCGCATTGCCCTGGAGCGCGTCGAGCAAATTACCGGCAAATCCGTTGCATTTTATGAAACCGACATCCGGGACCGGGACGCCCTGAGGGCGATCTTTTCAGATAATGCAATTGAGGCTGTTGTTCATTTTGCCGGCCTCAAGGCGGTCGGTGAATCGGTCGCCAGGCCGCTCTTTTATTATGACAACAATGTCGGCGGCAGCAATATTCTCTGCGAAGTCATGGCCGAGTTCGGTGTGAAAAGCATAGTGTTTTCCTCCTCCGCCACTGTTTACGGCGCACCGGACACGGTTCCGATACCGGAAACGGCGGCGCTCAGGCCAACCAACCCTTATGGCTGGTCGAAATTCATGATCGAGCAGATTTTACGGGACCTTCACCTTTCCGATCAGGAATGGCGTGTCGCCATCCTGCGTTATTTCAATCCCGCGGGCGCCCATGAAAGCGGCCTGATCGGCGAAGACCCCAACGACATTCCCAACAATCTGATGCCCTATATTTCTCAGGTCGCCATAGGCAAACTTGAAATGCTTTCAGTCTTTGGCGGTGACTACGAAACCCGGGACGGCACCGGAGTGAGGGATTATCTCCATGTCGTGGATCTCGCGCGCGGCCATGTGGATGCCCTGAAAGCGCTGGATCACCGGCCGGGCATCCTCACCGTCAATCTCGGGACCGGTCAGGGTTATTCTGTTCTCGAGGTTGCAAACGCCTTCAAACAGGCGTCCGGCAAACCCATCCCCTATAAAATAACCGGACGCAGAGCCGGTGATATTGCCGAATGTTATGCGGATGCGGGCGAAGCGGAACGGATGATGGGCTGGAAAGCCCAATTCGGTCTGGATCGCATGTGCGCCGATTCCTGGCGCTGGCAGACCAAAAACCCCAATGGATATAGGGCTTAGGGACTGCTACAAGCGGAATAAGAAAGGCTTAAACTTTATCCTTCCTTAACCATGTCCGGTTGATACTGCTGCCCTTGAAGGGGCGGGCGCAAAAGGCTCGCCTGTTCCCTATTTGCGGTGCAGAATTTGACGGCCAAATCCTTATCCATCTTTGCTGTTCTTGCCAGCTCACTTCTGATCCTGTCCTGTCAAAGTCCGGATCTGCAGCAATATGCATCGGCGGATAAAATCCGGGAATATGCCCGGCAGGTCGCGTCGCAAAGCGATGCGACCGGTCAGGCCGCAAAAGCGGCAAGCGATCTTGCGTTCAATACGGCCCTTACCGCCGCCGTCAATGAACCGCTGGAAAACCGCAAGGATTTTCTGGGTCATCCCGTCGATATCGATTCCACCTTACGGCTTTCCGACGGAGCAAAACTGTCTGGCGATCTGGATGCCATAATTCCGCTTGGCGTTTCGGGTGCGGATAATGTTTTGAGCGATCAGGAAAATCGTCAATGGGCGGTGTTTCTTCAGCCGGGGCTTTCGATCTGGCGCAGTTCGTTCGAACAGACGCGTTACGATTTCAATATCGGGCTTGTCAGCCGTTTTCGGATCAGGGAACTGGAGAATTCCCTTATTGGCGTGGGCGGTTTTTTCGATATCAATGCCAATAATGGGACCAACCGCTTCGGCCTCGGCGCCGACTGGCAATATCTGGGCTGGTATTCCTCGCTCAATTATTACAAACGGCTGTCGGGCTGGAAACGGTCCTCACAGGGGTTTGATGAGCGGGCATTGAACGGCCTTTCGGCCCGGTTCGAACTTCCCGTTCTTGAGCAGGTAAAACTTGGCTTTGACGCCAACCGCTGGTGGGGGGGCGAGTTTTCCGACGCCGTGCGTGAACAGCTCGGCGCCTCGGTCATATATGACATCACGGACTGGCTGCGGTTTGAAGTAGGAACCCAGCGCGAAACCGGCGGCAAGCAGCGATTTTCCGCTGAATTCAATGTGAGGCCTTTTGGTGAAAATTTTCTCGGCGATAAATCCGGCGGTGATTTTTACCGCCGTTTCGACCGGGAAAAACGCATTTTTGTCGAACGGCGCCAGAATGCCCGCGTCCGACTCTCCCTTGCTCAGACCGCTGCGGTGGAAGGGGCGGCGCCAACGCTTTTCATAACTCTGGAAGAACCAGCCGGTTATCCTGTCAGTGCGACACTGGTTTTCACCGGCTCAGCCAATGCCGACGATTTTCAGTTGGATGAGGGGATAACCATTCGGGCAGGCAGCAGCTCCGTCAGCATACCCGTCACCCTGACCGATGACGACCTTTTCGAGGGGGATGAGACGCTCATCATCGCGATCGCAACCGTTGCGGGAGGGATTGACGTCAGTACGCCTCAAACCCTAACCATCCAGGATAATGAGAGCCCGCCGACGCCTGCTTTTGCCACGCTCGCATCCCCTAACGTCACGGAAGCGCAAGGCAGCGTTTCCATCACCGCCAATCTGAACGGACCTGCCGCAGATGACAGGGTCATTGATCTGGCGTTTGACGGGACGGCAACAAGGGAAGAAGACTATTCTGTCGCTAGCGCATCCATCATGATACCTGCTGGTGAGATCAGCGGCAGCCTGCTGATCACGCTGATTGAAGACAATGTCTTTGAAGGCGATGAGACCATTATTATCTCATTCGGTAATAACCTCACCGCCCAGAAATCGGTGGCCGGTTTGAAGAAAGCAAGCGCGGCCGGCAATGACAGCATCACTATCACCATCGAGGAAAACGGCAGCCCGCCAGTTCTGACCCTGGCGCTTGATGCCGACAGTATTCCGGAAATGGACGGTGTTGCCACCCTCTCTGCCAGCCTCAGCCACCCCACGGTTCTGCCGGTCAGTGTGGTCCTTGCTATCGGCGGAACGGCAACGGGCAACGGGACTGACTATAGCCTGCCGGAAAATACCATCAGCATTCTGCCCGAGGCGCTGGCCGGCTCCCTCGTCCTGACCACCAATGACGATGAGATTTTTGAAGGGGATGAGACGCTCCACATCTCCGCCGCCAGTGTCAATAATGCGACCGATGCCTCGACGCTGCAAACCCTTACCATCACCGATGATGAAACCGCACCAGCCGCCAATCCCGTACTGAGCCTGACTGTTGATGCCGCCATAATTTCGGAAACAGGCGGTATCGCCACAATCACGGCGAGCCTTGACGTCCCTGCATCCGAAGATGTGACCGTCGCATTCGGGCTTGCCGGAACGGCAACAGGGGGGGCGGATTATACAGCATCGGCAACAAACATCACTATTCCGGCCGGGGGAATAACCGGAACCCTCACTCTCTCATCGCAGGATGACACTATTTTCGAGGGGGATGAGACGGTGAGTGTGTCCATAGCATCCCTTACGGCTGCCACCGATGTCTCCACGCCGCAGACAATCACTATTGCCGATGACGAAACCCAGCCGAACCTCACCCTTGCCGTCGATCAGAATGTAATCGCTGAAAATGGCGGTGTGGCTGTTGTCACGGCAAGCCTGTCCGGTCCGGCCGGGACTGATATAATCGTTACCTTCGGTCTTGCCGGCAGCGCAGCGGAGGGACCGGATTACTCCCTGACACCGTCGCCGCTGACCATTCCGGCAGGAAGCATAACGGCACAGGCAACCCTGTCGGCGACAGATGATCCGGCCTTTGAAGGCGATGAGACCGTCAACCTGTCGGTTGCCGCAGCGCCCGGCGCCACCGATGTCTCCACGCCGCAGACAATCACTATTGCCGATGACGAAACCCAGCCGAACCTCACTTTGTCCGTCGATCAGAATGTAATCGCTGAAAATGGCGGTGTGGCCATTCTGACTGCCAACCTTTCCGGCCCGTCCGCCACCGATGTGACCGTCAATCTGGCCTTTGGCGGGACCGCCATCGGCAGCGGTACGGATTACTCAACTTCCGCCACTACCGTGACTATTCCGGCGGGGCAAACAAATGGCGCTGTCACGGTCAATGCGATCGATGATGGTATTTTTGAAAATGCCGAAACGGTCATTGCATCTGTTCTTAACGTGGCCGGCGCCACCGATGTCTCCACGCCGCAGACAATCACTATTGCCGATGACGAAACCCAGCCGAACCTCACCCTTGCCGTCGATCAGAATGTAATCGCTGAAAATGGCGGTGTGGCTGTTGTCACGGCAAGCCTTGACCTGATATTTTCCAGCAATGTAACGGCAACCCTGAACCTAACGGGAACGGCCACAGGGGGCGGCACCGATTACACCCTTTCAACGGTCAACATCCTGATCCCGGCGGGTTCAACCAGTGATACGGTCACCATCACGGCCCAGGATGACACTATTTTCGAGGGCGATGAGACCGTGATTGTCACTGCAACTGCTGTCACCGGCGCCACCGATGCATCCTCACCGCAGACGATAACCATTTTGGAGAACGATCCTTTACCCAGCGCCAGTTTCACGGTAAGCGCAGGCTCCTTTTCCGAGGAAGGGGGGGCGGTGCAATTCAACGTCACTCTTTCCCATCCGTCGACCCAAACCGTCACAGTCCCCATCGCTATCGGTCATTCTAATGGCGCCGCGCCCGGTGACTACTCCTTGTCCGCTTCATCGGTTATTTTGTCGCCGGGCCAGACGGCGGGTGCGCTGACTATTACCGGGATCAGCGATACAAATTATGAAAATTTGAATGAAACGCTCACGCTCTCCATCGGGGCGGGCATTGTTAATGCAATCGATGCCGGAACGCCGGCCAATGTGGATATCATCGATAACGATCTTGACCCCGGCGTGACATGCGCCAACGGCGGCACGCCCTTCCGCGATACGACGCAGCAGCTCAGCACCAAATGCAACTGCCCGGCCAATTTCCGTGGTGATTTCTGCGAGATACCGAGCTTCAACTCGCCGGCCCTCTCCAGTCTCGTGCTGTCATCCGGCAGCATGAGTGAAAATGGCGGCATGGTGACCCTCACCGCCAATCTGAACAAGATTACCACGGGTTCGGTTACCGCAACCTTCGGCTTTACCGGCACGGCCATCAAGGATACAGATTATGTGGCCTCCTCAATCAGTATCACGATCCCCAACGGCAGTTCTTCGGGAACCCTCACCATCACAGGGCTTGACGATATGCTCACCGAGGGCAGCGAGACCGCCACTTTCACAGTGAGCGCCTATAATGGCGGGACCAATAACAGCAATCCGGAAACCCTGACCATTACCGATGACGACTAGACACCTAGGATTCTTCTCTTTGGCCGGCTGTTTCAATGGCATGCAAATAGGTGTCGACCAGCATTTCCAGCTCGCGCCGGGCGTTGCCATCCATTTTGCGGAGCCGGACCACCTGACGCATGACTTTGGGATCGAAGCCCATGGCCTTGGCTTCGGAATAGACTTCCTTGATATCATCGGCAATGCCGCGTTTTTCCTCTTCGAGCCGTTCCACCCGCTCGATAAATTTACGCAACTGATCACCCGCAATGCCGCCAGAACTGGCCATAAGAAAGTCTCCAAAAATTTGATCCGGTCAAGAGCGGCGCACTCTAATGGAGATCGCTGCAAGAACACAATAGGACCCGTAAAATATTTTTACACCGCATCTTATTGCAGCCATAAATCCCCGCCGAATTTATCTCGCTGGTCAGTCTGGCAAAGGAATTACAGCACTTGAACTAAAGCCAGCGGCGAACCTTGGCCTGATACTGCCGGTACGTGTCGCCGAATTTGTCCGTGAGGTATATTTCCTCGCGGGCAATGACGCCGTGGCGCAGCAGCAGATACAATACCGGCAGCAGGATGAAATTCCAGCCATTGCCGGATGCAATGCCAAGGCCGGTGAAGAAAATCAGAAAGGCGGAATAAATAGGGTTGCGGGAATAGGCGTAAAGGCCAGTGGTGACCAAGGTTTCGGTCGGTTTCCAGGTTTCCACATTGGTCCCTTTTTTATGGAAATATCCCGCAGAACCGATGATGACGGCCCCCGCAATTCCCATCATCCCCATCCCTGCCCAGTAAAGTAAAACCGGGCGGACAAAGGAAACGGGCCAGAAATATTCCGCCGCCAGCGCCGCAAGAAACAGCCCTAGCATAATCAATGGCGGGCTGGCGATGACCCTGGCATGGTCCGGCGGGTTTGTTTGCGGCATACTCTTCCCCTTTCCCCGTATATTTTTTGGCGGCGGCGGCATGATGTTCAAGGGTTATAGCAAAATGGGCGCCTAGAGTCTTTTCGGAATAGATTGACGCAATTTGATGGCCGGAGAGGGCTGTTCGGTCAGGCGCGGCCTGCCGCACGTTGCGGCGCATGGGGCAATGGCCGCAACGCAGCCGGGCAGCCCTCTCCGGTCACCCGGGGCCGGGATGCTTTTGGACTGTGGCTGCGTTGCCTTCCCTCGCCGATGCGCCGCATCGGTCTCGGAAAGACGCCTTGCCACAGTCCAAAATCATCCCGGTCAAATGGGTCAATCTATTCCGAAAAGACTCTAGAAAACGACACACCTGAATTCTTTGCCTGTGCTTTTGAATCCGGCTGGGCGATAGCGGCAAAGGCCACCCATCGGCAAAAGCGCCAGGGGATATTTGGCACTTGCATCCTTGGTGTAAGTTTTTATGATCAAAGAAGTTTTTCGGGGAGGCAAACATGGCTATATCACGGAATAAATTCCTTTTTATCCTGACAGGTCTGTTTGCCGTCGAATGGGCTCTCCTGGCAATTTCTCCCCATGACCGGGCGGACTGGGCGCTGGAAAATATTCTGGTGTTTGTGACGGTTGCCGTGCTGGCGCTCAGTTACCGGACGTTCCCGCTTTCCCGCATCTCATACGGCCTGATTTTTATCTTTTTGTGCCTGCACGAGGTTGGCGCCCATTATACCTATGCCGAAGTCCCGTATAATGACTGGACCCGTTCGCTGTTCGGGACATCACTGAACGATATGCTGGGGCTGGAACGCAATCATTTCGACCGGGTGATCCATTTTTTCTATGGCCTATTGCTGTTTTATCCGGTGCGGGAGCTTTTTGTGCGGATTGCCGATGCCAAAGGGTTCTGGGCCTATACGCTGCCGGTGCATATTGTCATGTCGACCTCGATGATTTTCGAGTTGTTTGAATGGGTAGTCGCGGAAATTTTCGGCGGCGACCTCGGCATGGCCTATCTCGGTACACAGGGGGATGTCTGGGATGCCCATAAGGATATGGTGCTGGCGAGCTTTGGAGCTATCATCGCCATGGTGATTGTGGTTTTAATCAATCTCGGCCTGAAACGGGATGTGGCCCGCGAATGGTGGGAAAGCCTGAGCGTGAAACACCCGGAACCGCTCGGCGAAGAAGCCATCAACAAGCCCCTGCCAAATGTTTAGGCCGTAGACTGATCAATGGAGAGACGTGTGTTGGCGAAAAAATGGATCGCTCTGCTGGCCCTTTTGATGGTTTCCATAACGATGTGGCAGATGGGCTCCGCCTCTTCCGCTCTGGCGCAGGCTGCATTGCCAAACCTGCAGGAAGCGGACAATAAACAAGAAAATTCGGGAAAAGAGGCGGGTCAGGCCGCGCTGGAGCGCATTCGCGCCGGCATCGATCAGATCGCCGATACGATCACCAACCAGCCAAAGGAAGTGCTGATCCGAAAGGGGGCCTATTCCGCCGGTGTTCTTCTGTTGATCTTCTTCCTGCGCTGGCTCGCCGGCTATCTGACGGACCGCATTGTCGGGCAACTGCAAAAGCATTCCAGTTGGGAAAAGGGCAAGAGACGGCTGATCAAAACCGAATCAATCCTGCGAAAAAGCGCCAGCAGTATTCTTGTTATTATCGGATTTGCCGCGATAGCCCAAATTTGGGGCATGGATATAATTGCGCTGATTGTGGACGATGTCCGGATCGCAGGCAATCTGATCACCATTATATTAATTTTGAGCTTGGGCTTTTTAGCTTGGTTCGCTCTCAATAAAAGCATTGAATTTTTCTTTTTACCCCGGGTGCATTCGCAGGAACTCTCAGGCAATTCGGCCCGCACCCAGACACTCATTCCCCTGATGCAGGGCGTTACCCGTATCACCGTTTTTACCTTTACCATGCTTTTGCTGCTGTCGGAACTCGGATTGAATATCACCCCTCTGCTGGCCGGCGCCGGGATTATCGGTCTGGCCATTGGTTTCGGGTCGCAGACGCTGGTGAAGGATTTTCTGACCGGCGCCATGATCCTGATCGAAGATGCCATGACCATCGGCGATTTTGTCCAGATCGCCGGCCATGAGGGGCGGATCGAGCAGATGCGCATGCGCACCGCCTGGCTGCGCGATCTCGAAGGCGTTGTCCATGTGGTGCCATACAGCGAAATCAAAACCATCAAAAATTATGCCAAGGAGCATGCCTTCGCCGTGATGGATATTGGGGTCGCATACCGGGAAGATGTGGACAATGTGATGAAGGTCATTACCGAGGTCGGCGCAGCATTGCGGGAACAGTCAGATTTTAAAAACAGGATTGTCGAAGAACTCCAGATTATGGGCCTCGACCGGTTCGAGGACAGCGCGGTTATTATCCGCGCCCGGATCAAGACCAAACCGCTGGAACAATGGAATGTCCGCCGCGCCTTTAATAAATTGCTGAAAAAACGATTCGATGAGGAAGGTATTGAAATACCCTTTCCGCACCGGACCCTTTATCTCGGCCACAGGGAAAACCAGGGCAGCGCCGCACTGGAAATCCGCCAGGGTGAAAAGAAGGAACCCGAGGGTGGCAAGCCTGAAAAGAAAAAAGAATAAACCTGCCGCGCCTCCCCAAACGCCGCCTGTTAAGAACCCGTTAAGAAAGGTGAGGGTATATTGTCCGTGATGGGATCTTGAGCAGACTTACTGACTTCGCTCGATCCTACTCACTCTGTATGACGCCTCCCTGTTGGACTGAGCCGTGCTTGTCACGGCTCATTTTTTGAGTATGAACCCAAATGGAAAGGGCCCGCCCAATATGGGCAGGCCCGGTTTCGTTAAGATAAGGCCGTTAAGCCGCTTTCTTTCCGATGCTTTTCAGTTTGCTTTTCGCACCGATAGTGATCTTGCGGGGGCGCTTATGCTCGGGAATTTCCCGGACAAGATCAATATTCAGCAGGCCGTTCTCAAAGGTCGCATCAAGAACCTTGATGTTTTCCGCCAGTTCAAACTGGCGTTCAAAGGCCCGCTTGGCGATGCCCCGGTGCAGGAATTCACGCTCCTGATCACCGTCAGACGCTTTCGCCGTCACGATCAGGCTGTTTTCCTGAACGGTGATATCGAGATCAGCGGGATCAAATCCAGCCACCGCCATGGTGATCCGGTATTCGTCTTCAGCCGTTTTTTCGATGTTATAGGGCGGATAAGCCACTTCACTTGCATCAAGTTGGCTCAGCGACTCGGTCAGGCGCCGAAGATTTTCAAAACCAATAGAAGACCGTAACAGGGGAGTAAAATCGAATGTACGCATCACGTATATCCTCCTTTGAGCGATAGTGATTTCAAATGACCCGCATCAAGCCGGGCCGGTTCAACCATCCGGACCCATCATTGGCGACCGGACGCAGAATAAATGTAGGAAGAATTTTTTTTGCGTCAAGGGGTGGCCTTAACCTCCCATATACGGCTATGAAGTATTATAAGTGCAACGCGACGCCGTTAAATTGCAGGTAGGCCGGTATATTGAGCCGCAAAAAAGACAATCAGCCCGCGATCAAGCCAGCCGTGGTGGACAAAACATACCGCGAAGCCGTCGCCCTTGCCGAAGAAGCCTCCATCTATTTCCGTGATCAGGGACTGAAAGACAAAACAGATCTGGAAACCGTTGACCGGTCGATTTATGTGGCGGAAAGCCTCAGGGTCTCCACCCGGCTGATGCATGCCATTTCCTGGCTGATGACGCAAATGGCGGTGGAAGCCGGTGAAATCACCAGGGAGGATGCCGCCAAATCAACCAATATGTTAGGCGGCAAGGATATCTGCTTGGGCGAACCCGACCATTCCACTGAAAATATGCCGGATGCGATGCTGGCTATGATGGCAAAAAGCGCCAATATCTATGAACGCGCCATGCATCTGGAAACGCTGCTGACCGGCAAAGCGAAAAATGGCGGCAAGAATCCTGTTGCCCGCATGATCTTGAAGCTGGAATCCGAATATTAGAACCGGATATGCTCCAGGCTATTTTTTCAGCTTGAAATTACCGAAACGCTTGTTGAAGCGGGCCACCTGCCCGCCGGCATCCACAAGTTTCTGACTGCCGCCGGTCCAGGCCGGATGCGAGGACGGATCAATATCCAGCGTCAGCGTGTCGCCTTCCGATCCCCATGTGGAACGGGTTTCATACGTCGTGCCATTGGTCATGGCGACTTTAATCATATGATAATCAGGATGGATATCTTTTTTCATCTGGGCTCTCCGGAACTGCGAGGCGACTGTATAGCCATGGCAACCGGGGAAGGCAAGATTCTTTTTGTCTCTTTCCATTGCCGGGGGCGGCGGGGCTTGTTATAGCCGGTCGATGAATGATAAAATCCCCCAAAGCGCCGCTTCCGGCGATCCCGCCAAGGCGCCGGTAAAGAGATTGCGCCATTTGCGGCTGATCGCCTCCTATGTCAGGCCCTACAAGGGTCTGGTTTCGGTGGCGGTTATTGCGCTGATTATTGCGGCGGGCGCGACATTGGCAATTTTCAAGTCGCTGGAACTGATCGTCGATCAGGGATTTGCCGCAGATGACGCCGCGACCATAGACCGCTATTTCCTCGGCCTGCTCGTTGTCGTCGTCATTCTGGCAATCGCAACTTTTTTCCGCTTCTATAGCGTGACCATATTGGGTGAGAGGGTTGTCGCCGATATCCGCGCCGCCGTCCACAGCCGGGTGATTGATCTCAGCCTCGCCTTTTTCGAGGTAAACCGGCCTGGCGAGATTGCATCGCGGCTGACGGCGGATACCACACTGATTCAAACGGTTGTCGGTTCTTCCGCTTCCGTGGCCTTAAGAAATTTTCTGATGCTGGTTGGCGGCATTGTGATGCTGTTGCTGATCAGTCCCAAACTTTTAGGGCTGATTGCGCTCGTCATCCCGTTGATCATTGTTCCCATCGTTTTTATCGGCGGCAAAGTCCGCGCCTATGCCCGGTCCAGTCAGGACCGGATCGCCGCCATCGGCGTTCAGGCCGACGAGGCTTTCGGCGCCATTCAGATCGTTCAGGCTTTTACCCATGAGGACATGGAACGGCGGCGATTCCGCACAACGGTGGAGGAGGCATTTGAGGAGGCAAAAAAGAGAATCCATGCCCGGTCATGGATGACGGCGCTGGTGATCGTTCTGGTGTTTGGCGCCATCGACCTTGTTTTATGGCGGGGCGCAAAGGATGTGATTATCGGCACCATGACAGGCGGCGAACTGGCCTCTTTTGTCGGCCTTTCCATTCTCGTCGCCGGCGCCGTCGGGGCTTTGGTTGAGGTTTATGGCGATTTACAGCGGGCCGCAGGGGCTGCCGGGCGCCTTGCCGAGCTTCTTGCGGAAGAACCGGATATCAAGGCGCCGGAAAACCCCGTTGCCCTGCCCGCGCACTCCACCGGAAGCGTTGCCTTCGATAATGTGACTTTCCGCTATCCGTCAAAGCCTGATATTGCCGCCCTGGAAAATTTCACGCTAAAGGTCGAACCTGGAAAAACCGTCGCACTGGTCGGGCCTTCCGGCGCCGGCAAGACAACGGTTTTGAAAATGCTGCTGAGATTTTTCGACCCGCAGTCAGGACATGTCCTGATCGACGGCGTCAACGTCAAAGCCGCAGATCCCCGGCATGTCCGTTCCCGTATCTCCCTGGTGCCCCAGGAAACCGTAATTTTTGCCGATACCGTGCTCGAAAATATCCGCTACGGACGGCCCGACGCCAGTGATGAAGATGTGGCGGCCGCCGCCGAGGCTGCGGCTGCGATGGAATTTATTGGGGGACTTGCTGACGGCATGCACACGTATCTTGGCGAACAGGGTGTGCGGCTTTCCGGCGGCCAGCGTCAGCGCATCGCCATCGCCCGCGCCATTTTGCGGGATGCCCCCATACTCCTTCTCGATGAGGCGACAAGCGCGCTGGATGCGGCCTCGGAACGGCTGGTCCAGTCGGCGCTGGAAAGACTGATGGAACATCGCACCACCATTGTTATAGCGCACCGGCTGGCGACAGTCCTGCGGGCGGACCAGATCGTGGTGATGGAAGACGGCGGGATCGTTGCTTCCGGCACCCATGCCGATCTGATGGCGCGCGGCGGGCTTTATGCGGAACTGGCGAACCTGCAGTTTCAGTCTGAAGCGGCCCAGTAAATTCTTCTCTACCAAAAAATTGCGTAAATGTTAACTTTTAGCTGTTGTTTTTTACAACCTGCTGTGGATATTATGGGACGAAGTAAACGCTCGGGAAAATGTTATGCGTACGCTTGGTGTTCTTTGGGCCGCTATGATTCTGTCTGCATTGCCGGTTACTGTCAATCCGCATGATACGGCCGGCAGGGAACGGGGTCAGGCGCAGAATCATCTGGAAGCGAAGGCTGTGCTGTCTATCGTTTTGCAGGTATCACCGGATACGCAAAAAACAACCTATTCTGCCGCCCCTTAGAACCTTGCCGGATTAAATTCCGATACCAATCAGCGCTCGGTCAGCCGCATTTCGATGCGGCGGTTGCGGATGTTGGCCTCGGGCCCGCTGCCGGGATCGATGGGATGAAATTCGCCGAACCCGGTTGCCGCCAGTTTTTCCGGCGGCAATCCTTCCGCCACCAAAAACCGCACCACGGAAATTGCCCGCGCCGTCGACAATTCCCAGTTTGAGGGGAATCTTTCCGTGGCTATCGGCAGCGCATCCGTATGGCCGTCAACGCGCAGAATCCAGCTGAGGTCGTCGGGGATATTGGCGGAAATTTCGAGCAGCGTGGCGGTAAATTTACGCAACTGTTCCCGCCCTTCAGCGCCCAGATCCGCACTGCCGGAGGCGAAGAAAAGTTCTGACTGAAAGACAAAGCGGTCGCCTTCTATGCGGATGTCCGGGCGGTTGCCAAGCACCTGACGCAGCCTGCCGTAAAATTCGGAACGGAATCCGGCAAGTTCTTCCACCTTGGCTGCCAGCGCTACATTCAGCCGTTTGCCGAGATCGGCAATGATGGTCTGCTGCTCCTCGTCCTTGGCTTCGGAGGCTTCCAGCGCCGCTTCCAGCCGGGCCAGTTGCTGACGCAGCGCATTAATCCCCGCATTCAGGCGGTCGATTTCCGCCTGCGCCGCCCGGGTCAGCTCTTTTTCCCTGGCAAGGTCGGTATCGTAACGCTGCTGCAGCTGGGCAAGGGCACTTCCGGTTTCGCGGGCCTGGTCCAGCCGGATTCCGGCATTGTCCAGGGCGGTCTGCATCTCGGCCATGCGGGCCGACATTTCTTCCCGGTCGAGATTGGATGACTGAAGGCTGGTCGACAACTGACCGATATTCAGCCGCAAATCCGCATTGGCCTGTTGCTCAAGCCGCAGCAGATTGCCGAGTTCCGCCACCTGATCCCTGAGCCGGTCCAGCGCCTCATCACGGCCCGACAGGGCCTGTCCGAGAAAAAACTGGGCCAGAACAAAGACCGACAGTAGAAAAATAATCACCAGCAAAAGGGTCGAGAGCGCGTCGACAAACCCCGGCCAGGTATTTTCCTGTCCGCCGCCACGGCGTCTCATGCCCCGGCTGATCATGGCCGGCCTTCTCCGCCTGGGCCCCGGTCTTTGTGTGACATTTTCAGATCCATTGCCGTGCCGATGGTGCGGGCCAGCAGTTTGATTTCCGAACGCAATTCACCGATCAGTTGTTCGCGTCCCTTGGTCTGTTCCTCCAGCACGCGCTTCAGATGCACATCCAGATTGCGCAGATGGCCGCGCGATGCGTCATCCAGCACGGGTTCATTCCGCCGTCTCCCCATCTGGTCGGCAAACTCTGCAAGCCGTTCGGAAAGGCCCAAAAGCGCGCCGTTGATATCGCCGCGTTCCTCCTCGGATCGGGCAAACAGCCGTTGCAGATTATCCAGGCTGTCTGCCGACTGTTCCAACAGGGCGCTGACGTAAGCGGGCACGGACGCATCATCGCCTTCCTCCAAAGCCGGCCCGCCGCGGCCCAGCTGAGTGACACTGGAAAGCCACTCCTCCAGATCGTTATAAAACCGGTTCTGGGCCTGACCCGCCTGCAGATCGAGAAATCCCAGCACCACCGATCCGGCAAGCCCGAAAAGCGAGGAGGAAAAAGCCGTTGCCATGCCGGACAAGGGCGTTTCCAGCCCGCGCTTCAGGTCGTCAAACATGATGGTGAGGTCACTGGCGCCGACAGACAGGGAACGGATGGTCTCGCCAATGGAACTGATGGTCCCCAACAGTCCCCAGAAAGTCCCCAAAAGGCCAAGGAAAATCAGCAGCCCGATCAGGTAACGGGAAATTTCCCGCCCCTCGTCCAGCCGCGACGCAATGCCATCCAGCAGTGATCGCATGGAGAGTGTGGAAAGCCTCATGCGGCCCTGTTTTTCCCCCAGCAGTGACGCCATGGGCGCAAGCAGTCTGGGTGGTGCCGATATAGAGGTGACGGATTCTTCCCGGCGGTAGCTTTCAATCCATTCGAGTTCCGGCTTCAGCATCAGCACCTGGCGAAAGACAAAAATGATCCCCACAACCAATGTTGCAAGAATGACCCCGTTCAGGCCTGCATTCGCCATAAACGCGTCCCGCAAAGGGAGGATCAGCGCAATGGCCAGCGCCACCACGACGGCGACAAAAAGACCCATATTCCTGAGATATCGATTCGGTTTGGTCATAACGGTCCTCTGGCTTGCGGATTTGCGGACGATGGTGATTTTACGGTCTTTTCGGCGATTGGCAACTGGTCAAGGTGAAATGGGCCTGATGTCAACACGTTCCTCAGGTCCGCCGTCCCCGGCCACCCCCAGCGCCTTAAGATCAATCTGTTCCGGCAAAACGCCTTCTTCAATCAGAAAACCGCGGACAATCAACGCCCTTCTAAAAGATAATTTTACCGCGTCGTTGTTGGAACTGGCAGCATTATCGCCGCCCGCATAGGCAGTGATCAGGATACGGTCTTCCGTACCGATCAATCGCAGCGCCAATTTGCTGAGCGCTTCGCCTTCCTGAACTGTAAAAGCGATATAATTCTGCGGATAGACAAACCGCAAGGGGGAAATGGGCGGGCGAATAATCTCCAAAGGCGCCACTTCGAATGGCCGGGCCGGGGGCGAGTTTTGTTTTTCCGGACCTTCATCTGTTCCGGACGGGACGAGAGGCGGTATTTTTTCAGGAAGTGGCGCGTCTTTAGCCTTCGCCTTTTTCAAGGGCCAGCCAACCGGTTCGTCCTGCTGCGCAGCGGGTGTCTGACCGCCTGCGGCGGCCGGAAAGCCCAATAAAATTGCGGCGGTGATAAAAATTCTTACCACTTAACGCTCGAACTTGGTCGATAAGACAATGGAAGAGGTGGTCTTTTCAATCCCGCCGATACGGCCGATTTCATCCAGAGTCTGGTCAATTTCCTCCGTGGTTTCCGCAGCCAGTACCGCAATCAGGTCATATTCGCCGCTGATGGCGTAAAGTGACCGCACATTTAGACTGTTTTTCAGGGCTGAAACCACTTTATCCGATTGTTTGGGCTCTACACTGACCATCACATGGGCGGATATTTTACGGCGTGCGAAGTCCTTGTTAAGCCGGATGGTATAGCCCGCAATGATCTTTCGGCGTTCCAGTTTTTCAAGCCGGCTCTGAACGGTGGAGCGGGAAAGCTGGAGATTGCGCGCCAGTGAAGATGTCGGCATGCGGGCATTGTTTTCCAGAAGGGTAATAAGCTTATGGTCGATTTCATCCATGAGGCACCTTGGAGAATTTCGTCAAATTTACACATTAAGCATCAAAATATCTGAATAATATCACAAAATCGACGAAATGAGCGCTTCTTTTTGACGTCAAATAACCATATTTTTAATGAAAATAGTGAAGATGCGGAAAATATAAAAGGAACGAGGGTTATGGCAAAAAAAATCGTGCTGTTCGGTGCCGGAAAAATTGGTGAAATGATCGCCACCCTGCTGTCAGGTTCAGGCGATTATGAAATAACCGCCGTTGACCGGGACGCCGATAACCTTGACCGCCTGCAACGCATTCCTCATGTCAAAACGAAAATTGTCGATATCACGGATCACGGACAGCTGACAGGCATCCTGAAAGGGAAATTCGCCGCTCTCAGCGCCAGTCCATACCAGTTGACCCCGGTGATTGCCCGCGCGGCCAAAGAAGCCGGGACGCATTATTTTGATCTGACGGAAGATGTGGAAAGCACCCGTATTGTAAAACAGCTGGCTGAAGGCGCGGCAACCGCCTTTCTGCCGCAATGCGGTCTTGCGCCGGGGTTTATTTCCATCGTCGCCCACGACATCGCCAAAAAATTCGACAGATTGCATGAAGTCAGGATGCGGGTCGGCGCCCTGCCAAAATACCCGACCAACGCGCTGAAATATAATCTGACCTGGTCGACGGACGGACTGATCAACGAATACTGCAATTCGTGCGAGGCAATTGTGGATGGCGAGATGCGGGAGGTTCCGGCGCTGGAGGAAATCGAAGCCTTCTCGCTGGACGGCATTGCTTACGAGGCGTTCAATACCTCGGGGGGACTGGGCACATTGTGGGAAACCTTATCGGGCAAGGTCAACAACCTTAATTACCGTACCGTTCGTTATCCCGGCCACCGGGATATCGTCAAAATGCTGATCCATGACCTCAGACTTGGCGAACGGCGGGAACTGCTTAAAAATATCTTTGAACATGCGCTGCCCATGACCCTGCAGGACGTGGTGCTGATTTTCGTCACCGCGAGCGGCTATCAGCAGGGCCGTTTCATGCAGGAAAGTTATGCGCAAAAAGTCTATAGCCGGGAAATCGGCGGCAAGGTCTGGAGCGCCATTCAGATCACGACGGCGTCAGGCATTTGCGCCATGCTGGACCTGCTGGCTGAAGACAAGCTTCCGCAAAAGGGGTTTGTGCGTCAGGAACAGGCTGATCTCGGCGCATTTATTTCCAATCGCTTTGGAAAGAATTATGTGTTTGACGGGGACAGCGGTTCAATCTTATCAACCTTGGGCAAAGAACAAGAACCACAATTGGTGTAATCTTGAACGCAAGGACACAATCAGGCGGTCAGGCATTGGTTTCGGCGCTTCTGGCCCATGGAACCGATATGGCCTTTTGTGTCCCCGGCGAAAGCTATCTGGCGGCGCTTGACGCCCTGTATGATGTTCAGGATCATATCAGGCTGGTCAGCTGCCGCCACGAGGGCGGCGCCGCCAATATGGCGGAAGCCTATGGCAAACTGACCGGCAGGCCGGGCATCTGTTTCGTCACCCGCGGTCCCGGTGCGGCCAATGCCAGTATCGGCGTCCATACCGCCTTTCAGGATTCGACGCCGATGATCCTGTTTGTCGGGCAGGTCGCATCCGATCAGCGCGACCGGGAAGCCTTTCAGGAAGTTAATTTCGAAGCATTTTTCGGCCCCCTCGCCAAATGGGCGGCGGAAATCCAAAGCGCGGACCGGATCGCGGAATATGTTGGCCGGGCTTTCCAGACGGCTGTCAGCGGCAGGCCGGGTCCTGTGGTTCTTGCCCTGCCGGAAGATATGCTGTCCGGCCCGGCACCGGTACAGAAGTCCCGGCATCATCCGCCAGTCAAAGCCCATCCCGGCGCGGATGATCTGGCAAGAATCAAGAAAGCGCTGGAAACCGCGACCCGGCCACTTGTTATTCTTGGCGGATCGGGCTGGAATAAGGAAGCGATTGCCGATATCCGGCACTTTCTGGAAGCCAATCATCTGCCCGCGGGCGCCGCTTTCCGCTGCCAGGATCTTATAGACAACCGGCATGCCAATTATGCGGGCGATATCGGCATCGGCATCAATCCGAAACTGGCGGAGCGTGTGAAGAAGGCCGATCTGATCCTCGCCATCGGCCCGCGGCTTGGCGAGATGACGACGGGCGGCTACACGCTTATCCAATCACCTGTGCCGCCGCAAAAGCTTGTTCATATTCATGCCGGTGCGGATGAATTGGGCCGGGTTTTTCAGGGCAATATCCTGGTCAATGCCGGGCCCGCTGAATTCGCTGCGGCCGTCCGCGACATGCAAATCGCCGGGGCTGAAAAATGGCGGAGCCGGACCCGGCAGGCCCGCGCCGAATATGAAGACTGGATCACGCCAAGGCCTCATCCCGGCCCGGTGCAGCTGCCGGAAATTTACGCCTATATGCGGGAACACCTGCCGGAGGACAGTATTTTCACCAATGGCGCAGGGAATTACACCGCCTGGCTGCACCGCTATTATCAGTATCGCAGCTTTAAAACCCAGCTTGCCCCGACATCGGGCGCCATGGGCTATGGCGTTCCGGCCGCCATTGCGGCAAAAATCACCCATCCTGATCGCACCGTGATCTGCGCAGCGGGCGACGGCTGTTTTATGATGACGGCTCAGGAACTGGCAACGGCTGTCCAGTATCAGGCCAATGTCATATTCCTGGTTTTTAACAACAGCATGTACGGCACCATCCGCATGCATCAGGAAAAGCACTATCCGGGCCGGGTGGTGGGCACCGATCTGGTCAATCCGGACTTTGTTGCCTATGCCGTGGCCTTTGGCGCTTACGGTGAAAAAATTGCATCGACCGATGACTTTCCCGGTGCCCTGCGGCGCGCCATGGAAGCCGGCAAACCGGCGCTGATTGAAATTCCGGTTCTGCCGGATGCCATCAGCACCCAGACAACCCTCAGCGATTTGAAACCCAGAAAATAATTGAAAGCGAAACATGACCATCCAAACACTCTTTCAGGAAATGCAGCTGGATATGGCCCTGATTTCGGGCGGTGATCTGGCTGTCCGCTCACCCATTGACGGGGTGGAAATCGGTCAGGTCAGACAGGATAAAGCGGGCGATATCAACACAAAAATTGCCACAGCCGTCAGCGCCTTTGCCGCATGGCGCGATGTACCGGCCCCGCAGCGCGGCGAACTGATCCGCCGCTATGGCGAAGAACTGAGAAAATACAAGGACGCGCTGGGCCGTCTGGTCACGCTCGAATGCGGCAAAATCTATCAGGAGGGCCTGGGCGAGGTTCAGGAAATGATTGATATCTGCGACTTTGCCGTTGGTCTTTCGCGCCAGCTTTATGGCCTGACCATTGCGTCGGAAAGACCGGGTCACAAAATGCGTGAAAACTGGCACCCGTTGGGTCCGGCCGGCGTGATCTCCGCTTTTAATTTTCCGGTTGCGGTCTGGTCTTGGAATACGGCTCTGGCCATTGTGTGCGGCGATCCGGTTCTGTGGAAACCGTCGGAAAAAACACCCATTACCGCCATTGCCTGTTCGGCCCTGTTCGACCGGGTCGCCGGGAATTTTGCTGATGCGCCGGCCGGCCTGAACCAGCTTTTGATCGGCGGGCGCGATGTCGGCGAAGCGCTGGTGGCTGACCCCAGGGTTCCTCTGATCAGCGCCACCGGTTCCACCGCCATGGGCCGGATGGTCGGCCCCAGGGTCGCGAGCCGGTTTGGCCGTTCAATCCTGGAGCTAGGCGGCAACAATGCCATTATTGTCACCCCGACGGCGGATCTGGATCTGGCGCTTCAGGGCATTGTGTTCGGCGCCGTCGGCACCTGTGGCCAGCGCTGCACATCAACCCGCCGTCTGTTTCTGCATGACAGCATTTATGATGCCTTTCTGCCCCGCCTGAAGACCGCTTATGACAGCGTTTCCATCGGCGATCCTCTGGATAGCAAAACCCTGGTGGGACCCCTGATCGACCGGGCGGCCTATGAAGGGATGGAACGGGCGCTGGAACTGGCCAGAGGCGATGTTGGCGCCGTTCACGGCGGGGGGCGGGTGCTCGAAAACAAATATCCCGATGCGTATTATGTCCGCCCAGCACTTGTGGAAATGCCGGACCAGACCCAGACAGTCTGTGAAGAAACCTTCGCCCCCATTCTTTATGTCATGAAATATAAGGACATAAACGGCGCCATCGCAAAACAGAATGCGGTGCCGCAGGGTCTGTCATCCGCTATTTTCACCAACGATGTCCGGGAAGCTGAACAATTCACCTCAGCCGCGGGCAGTGATTGCGGCATTGCCAATGTCAATATCGGGACATCGGGCGCTGAAATCGGCGGCGCGTTTGGCGGTGAAAAGGAAACCGGCGGCGGCCGGGAATCCGGTTCTGATTCCTGGAAGGCCTATATGCGGCGTTCCACTTCCACAGTGAATTATTCCAAAGACTTGCCGCTGGCCCAGGGAATAACCTTCGAACTCTGATTTAACTCCGTTCATCGCAACATCCTTGACCCTAGGTCAAATTTTCACTTTAGTATCAAGCGAGTTTGGGAAAATGAGCGGCGCCCTGCGCCTGAATACTCACCAAACCAGCAAGGACAATCATGAAATGGACCGAGCAAAGCCTGAAAAATCCGGCGGCGGTCGCGGTGATAGCCGTGATCATTATTTTGCTGGGCGCGGTAACGGTTTTTCGCCTGCCGGTCCAGTTATTTCCCGATATTGACCGGCCGCAGATCAGCGTCAACACAGGCTGGCGTGCGGCTTCCCCGCAGGAAGTTGAATCGGAAATCACCGAACCGGTGGAAGAGGTCCTTCAGGGCATCCCCGGTCTCGAAGAGCTTGTCAGCAACTCCAATGCCGGCGGCAGCAATATCAATCTGACTTTCGCCCTTGGCAGCGACATGAATAAAACACTGCTGGAAGTGATCAGCCGTTTGAACCGGCTGCGTCCGCTGCCCGCCGATTCTGATCCGCCAACGGTGCAACTGGGCGGATTCCGGGGCGATGCGGAATCCCTGATCTGGTATTTTGTCCAGACCGTGCCGGGAAATCCGCACCCCATGTCCGATTATAGCCGCTTTATTGAAGACGTGGTCGTGCCCCGCATCGAATCGATACCCGGTGTGTCCGGCGCCAACTTTCTGCCCTCCGACGGACAGGAAGAATTACAGGTCATCTTTGACCCTTATCGGGCGGCGGAACTCGGGATTGATCTGACGGCGATCCCGGCTCTGATCGGCAACACAAATGATGTTTCCGGCGGGTTTACCAATGTCGGACGCAGACAATACACCATCCGTTTTGAAGGCCGCTATGATCCCATCCAGCTGGGAGGTCTGATTTTGGACTGGCGGGACGGCACCCCCATCCTGCTGGGCGATATCGCCGAGATCCGGGTCGGACCCGGCAGACGCCGTGGCGTGACCTACCAGAACGGCAATCCGGCCTCCGCTATTCAGATGTTGAAGGATAATTCGACCAATGTGCTGGCGACCCTGAAACAGGTCAAGGCGGTGGCGGATGAATTGAATGAGACCGTTCTGAAGGAACAGGGCCTCAGGATGGAGAAATCGTTCGATCCATCTGTTTTTATTATGCGGGCGATTAATCTTCTGACCAATAATCTGATCATTGGCGTACTGCTGGCTGTGGGAATCCTGTGGTGGTTTCTGCGCCATGGCCGGGCGACACTTTTGATTGCCCTGGCGATCCCGATATCCATCTTCGCCACCTTTATTTTTTTGGGACTGGCCGGACGTTCGCTGAACGCCATCTCGCTTGCGGGACTGGCATTCGCCACCGGCATGGTGCTGGACGCCGCCATTGTGGTGCTGGAAAATGTCGTCAGGCTGCGGGAAAAAGGTCTGAAGGCGGATGACGCCAGCAATCAGGGGGCATCCCAGGTCTGGGGGGCCTTGATTGCCTCGACGGCAACCACAGTTGCGATCTTTCTGCCGGTGCTGTTTTTAAAGGATGTGGAAGGCCAGCTGTTTGCCGACCTGGCGCTGACCATTGCCATTGGGGTCACTATTTCCCTTGTGGTGGCCGCCACCATCCTGCCAACCGCGGCGAAAGTCTGGCTGAAAAAAATGCCGCCCAAAGACGTGAATGCCGCCCGCTGGGACCGCATATCCGGGCGCATTATGCGCGTGACCGACACAAATGCAAAACGCGTGTTCTGGATTGCCGGGCTGATTACAATACCGCTGATCGCCACCTGGCTGCTGTTGCCGCCGCTCAACTATCTGCCGCCGGTCAAGCGGGATGCGGTCGACACCAATATGCTGCTGCCGGCGGGAGTGACACTGGATTTTATCGACCGGGAATATGCCCAGGTGGTGAATGAGCGGCTGCTTCCCTATCTCGAAGGCGAGAAGGAGCCAAAACTTCTCAATTTTTATTTTGTGACCTTTGGCGCAAACTTTGGCCAGTTCGCCGCGCGCGCCGAAGACCAGGACGACGTTGAAGAACTGATGCAGGTTGTCCGCGAGGAAATTGCTGTGGGCCTGCCCGACCTTATCACATTTACCAGTCAGAGTGATCTTTTCGGCGGATTCGGCTCACAGGGCAATATCGCCCTTCATATCCAGTCGTCCGACCCGCAGGCCTTGCGGGCGGCAACACAGGTCGGGCTCGACCAGATACGGGAAAAGTTCGACAACGCCAATGTCAACCCGCAGCCCGACCCCAACGCGGTTGCTCCGGAAATCCGTATGATCCCCAATGACAACCGGATCAGGGAGGCCGGCTGGAACCGCCAGCGTGTGGCTAGCATCGTGCGGGCGCTCGGGGACGGCCTGTGGCTTGGTGAATATTTCGACGGGGAAAAAAGGCTGGATGTTATTCTGAAGGCCGAAGGGTTCAACAATCCGGAAGAATTACAGGGCGTGCCTTTGGCAACACCTGCCGGCGGCATTCTCCCGCTCGGTGAGGTGGTCGATGTCACCCGCGCCACGGGGCCGGTCGGCATCCGGCGGTTTAATGGCCGCCGGACCATCACCCTGCAGTTCAGCCCGCCGCCCGGTATTGCCCTTGAAGACGCCCTCGCCATCCTGAGGAATGACGTGGAACCTCTGATACGAGCCGCACTGCCGGCGGACGGCAATATTCTCTACGGCGGCAGCGCCGACAGTATGAACCGGGCTATCGGCACCCTTGGCGGCAACTTTCTGCTGGCGCTGGGGCTTTTGTTCCTGATAATGGCGGCGCTGTTCAAATCGGTGAAGGATTCACTGCTGGTGGTCATTTCCATCCCGCTGGCCACCGTGGGTGGGGTAGCGGCGCTGCGCATCCTCAATCTCTTCACCTTTCAGCCGATGGATTTATTGACCATGATCGGCTTTATTATCCTGCTGGGACTTGTGGTGAATAACGCCATCCTGCTGGTGGTCCGCACCCGCCAATCGGAGGAGGAAGGCCTCAACCGCCGCGATGCGGTGGCGGAAGCGCTCCGGCTCCGGTTACGCCCCATTTTCATGTCAACCTTGACCAGCATCTTCGGTATGCTGCCGCTGGTATTGTTTCCGGGCATCGGCAGCGCCATTTACCGCGGCATGGCCGCCGCCATCGCCGGCGGCATGAGCATCAGCATGGTCTTTACCCTGATCCTGTTGCCAAGCCTGCTGCAACTGACTGGCAAATCCCAATCCAGGGAAGCAGATACTCGGCCCTTGCCCCTCCGCCGGGCAGCCGAATAAAACACAATTCCGCTGCTTGCCTCAGAATTCCGGCATTTGGCCGCATAACGCTGTTTTCTCATATTCCCTGTGTCTATGTGATGTTGTCGGAAGACGGCCTGGCCAATTTTAGGATGATTTCATGCGCTGGACGGATCGCAGTCTCAAAAACCCTGCCGCGGTGATCGTTGTTGTAACAATTATGCTGCTATTGGGCGTGGTCACCATCTTTCGCCTCCCGGTGCAGCTTCTCCCCAATATCGAACGGCCGGTGATGCTGGTTTCGACCGTCTGGCCGGGCGCTTCGCCGCGGGAAATTGAATCTGAAATCGGCGCCCCGCTGGAGGAGGTTCTGCGCGGGATGCCGGGTCTTGAGAAAATACAGGCATGGGCGCCGCCTAATAGCAGCTTTATCAATCTGACCTTCGGACTTGCCACCGATATGGATCAGGCGATGCTGGAAGTGATCAGCCGTCTGAACCGTCTGCCGGCTTTGCCCGCCGATGCCGATCCGCCAACCCTGACCCTTGGCGGCTGGAACAATACCAGCGATGCGCTGATCGATTATTTCATTCAGTTGGCTCCAGGCGCCGAAGGTGCCATGGCGGATCATGAAAATTTCGTCGAAGATATTATCCTGCCCCGGCTCGAATCCCAGTATGGCGTTGCCAGCGTTGATTTGTGGCTGAATTCCGGGACCGGGGATCAGCTGGATATTGCCTTCGATCCTATCAAGGCGGCGCAGACGGGTATTGATCTTTCCGCCGTGTCGGCCCAGATCGGCCGGTCAAACGATGTATCCGGCGGCTTTGTCGATGTCGGCAGACGGCAATATACCCTGCGCTTCGAAGGCCGGTATTCCCCGGAACAAATGGCTGATCTGATCCTGGAATGGCGGGACGGCAGCCCTATCCGCCTCGGCGAAATTGCGACAATTTTCGTCAGTAAGGGCCGCCGTGACGGCTTTATCTTCCAAAATGGCCGGCCCGCCGTGCGTCTCGGCGTGAAGAAGGAATCCGGGGCCAATGTGCTGCGGTCCCTGGGCGGCGTGAAGGCCGTTGTCGATGAACTGAATGCAGGTCTGCTGAAAGACCGCGGCCTTTACATGCAGAATTCCTATGACCCCTCGGTCTTTATCCAGAGAGCCATCCGGCTGCTGTCGAGCAACCTGGTTTTGGGTATGTTTTTTGCCGTTGGCATATTGTGGTGGTTTCTTCGTCAGGCGCGCGCAACAATTTTGATTGCCATCACCATTCCGATATCGCTGCTGACCACCTTCATTGTGCTTGGTCTTGCGGGCCGGACGCTGAATGTCATTTCTCTTGCGGGTCTGGCATTCGCCACCGGGATGGTGCTGGATGCCGCCATTGTGGTATTGGAAAATATTGTGCGGCTCAAGGAAAAGGGGCTTGGCAGTTCCGAGGCTGCAAGCAAAGGCTCGGCCCAGGTCTGGGGTGCGCTTTTTGCCTCCACCGCGACCACTGTGGCGATTTTCATTCCCATTATGTTTTTGAAGGATGTCGAAGGTCAGATGTTTGCCGATCTGGCGCTGACCATTGCCATCGGCGTATCCGTTTCGCTTGTGGTTGCGGTGACCGTCCTGCCAACAGCCGCGATGCTGTGGCTGAAAAAACTGCCCGCACCCAAGGCGCAGAAAAACCGCCTGGAAGGAATGGCCGGCTTCATCATGGGGCTGACCAATAATAATTTCAAACGGGCCGGGTGGATTAGCGGATTGATCGGGCTTTCGCTGACAGCGTCTCTGCTGCTTATCCCGAGCATGAATTATCTGCCCCCGGTCAAACGGGACGCGCTGACGGCCTGGGTATTCTTCCCGCCCGGCTCTAATGTGGAATTTGCCGAAACCGAGCTGGCAGACGTAATGATGGCCCGCCTTGATCCCTATCTGAAAGGCGAAAAACAGCCGCAAATTCTGGACTATAACCTTTTTTCCTGGCCGGCGATGATTGGCTCCAGCGTCAGTGTGCGGGCGACAGACCCGGCCGACCTGCCGGAACTTCAGCGTATTCTGTATGAGGAAGTCCTGACCGGCCTGCCCGACGTTTCCGCCTTTGTTATCCAGCAAAGCCTGTTTGGCGGTTTCAACAGCAGCGACAGTGTGGAGTTCAATATCCATTCGGCTGATCTGAGTGAACTGAAAACCGTCGCCATTGAGGCAATGGATTTGATCGCTGCCGCCATTCCCGGCGCGCCCATTAACCCAAGCCCCGACCCCAATATTGCCTCGCCGGAGCTGGAATTCATTCCCAACGACCGGCGCCTGCTGGAAGTGGGATGGCGGCGCACGGATCTTGCCAATGTAGTGCGCACGCTTGGCACCGGAGTCTGGCTCGGCGAATATTTTAACGGCGAAAAAAGACTGGATGTTTTCTTTAAGACGGATGCCGAACAGAATCCGGAGACCATGATCAATATGCCCGTTGCCACACCCTTGGGCGGGATCGTGCCGTTGGGTGA
Organism: Alphaproteobacteria bacterium; assembly: GCA_021774625.1. Lineage (GTDB taxonomy): Bacteria > Pseudomonadota > Alphaproteobacteria > Sphingomonadales > JAKSBY01 > JAJFIV01. The sequence goes on from JAJFIV010000007.1 coordinate 124,106, forward strand.
ACTGGTGGAGATGCGCGAAAATCTGGGCCCCGGCGCGATTATCCGCTACGATGGCCGCCGCACCATGTCGATGGATGTCAATCCACCGCCGGGCATGACCCTGGAGGAGCTGATTACAATCATCAAGGCCGAGGTCGAGCCGCAAATCCTCGCCATGCTGCCGCCGGACGGCGCCGTAACTTATGGCGGCAGCGCCGGTGATCTCGCCCGGGCCGTGGAAACACTCACCGCCAATTTCCTGATCGCGCTGGCTCTTTTATTCCTGATCATGGCGGCGCTGTTCCGTTCGCCGAAGGATGCGCTGCTGGTGTTGATCTCGATACCATTAGCGACGGTCGGCGGGCTGGCGCTTTTACAGATACTGGACCTGCCGCTGGATTTGCTGACCATGATCGGCTTTATTATCCTGCTGGGTCTGGTGGTGAATAACGCCATTCTGCTGGTGGTGCAGACCCGCAGTTCGGAGAAGAGCGGCCTGAGCAGAGAAGAAGCGGTCAAGGCGGCGCTCCGGCTGCGTCTGCGCCCGATCTTTATGTCAACCTTCACATCGCTGGCGGGCATGCTGCCATTGCTGATCCTGCCCGGCGCGGGCAGTGATATCTATCGCGGCATGGCGGCGGCCATTGTGGGTGGAATGAGCGTCAGCATGGTCTTTACGCTGGTTCTCCTGCCGAGCCTCATTCAGATCGAATGGAAGACGGTTACCTCCTTTTCCAATAACAATACTTCCCGGCGGCGCGTGCAGGCTCCGGCTGAGTAATCCCACGAAAAATCGCAGTCCTGCGCTATTTGTCGCATAGCATGAACGCCCCGACGCATTTCGATTTCCCTTGGAAACACAATGCGTAAGGTGCATCCGGGGGCGGCGATAGGAAGCAGGAGCCGTCAATGACGTGGACGAAAAAAAGCTTGCAGAACCCGGCCGCCGTGGCCGTTGTCGTGGCCATCGTTCTTTTACTGGGTATCGTTACTATCCTCCGGCTGCCAGTGCAGCTGTTTCCCGATATTGAACGCCCGCAACTGAATGTTTTTACAAGCTGGCGCGCGGCTTCTCCGCAGGAAGTGGAATCGGAACTGATCGAGCCCATCGAGGATGTGCTTCAAGGCACGCCCGGTCTTGAGGTGATGCAAGCATGGGCCAACCCCGGCAGCGCCTGGTTCAATCTGCAGTTCGGTCTTTCGGCGGACATGGAGGCGACGCTGCTGGATGTGATCAGCCGCATGAACCGTATTCCACCGCTGCCCGCCGATGCCGATCCCCCGGTCATTAATTTTGGCGGCTCGTCCAACGACACGCTGATTTATTATTTTGTTCAGGTGTTGCCCGGTAACGACCGGCCGGTCACCGATTATAGCACCTTTCTTCAGGATACCATTATCCCGAGAATTGAGGCCGTTCCGGGTGTTGCTAATGTGGATGTCAATGGCGGCAGCGATTTTACCGAAGAATTACAGGTGGTGTTCGATCCCTACCGCGCCGCGGAGCTCGGCATCGATATCACTAATATTGCCGGTTCGGTCGGCCTGGCCAATGATGTTTCCGGCGGCTTTGTCGATGTCGGGCGGCGGCAGTTTACCCTGCGCTTCCGGGGCCGCTACTCGCCGGATCAGCTGTCAGGCATGATTCTCGACTGGCGGGACGGCAGCCCGGTGACCCTGGGCGACGTGGCGGAAATCACCGTGGCGCCGGGACGCAGAAACAGTTTTGCCTATCAGAACGGCAACCCCGCCGTGGGCATGTGGGTTCAGCGGGAATCCGGCGCCAATGTGCTGGCGACCCTGAATGCGGTTGAGGAAGTGGTTGAGGAACTGAAGGCCGGCCCCTTGCGGGAACAGGGCATTACCATGGAAAAATCCTTTAACCCCGCCGTCTTTATCAAACGCGCCATCAATCTGCTTTCCAGCAATCTTCTGATCGGCAGCCTGCTGGCGGTTGGCATCTTGTGGTGGTTTTTGCGTCAGGGCCGGGCGACCTTCCTGATCGCCGCCACAATTCCTATATCCCTGCTGACAACCTTCGTCGTGCTGGGTCTGGCCGGGCGGACGGTGAATGTGATTTCGCTGGCGGGTCTGGCCTTCGCCACCGGCATGGTGCTGGATGCCGCCATTGTGGTTCTGGAAAATATCGTGCGTCTCAGGGAAGGCGGGAAAGACAAGGAAAGCGCCGCCGAAATTGGCGCGACCCAGGTTTGGGGCGCCCTGCTGGCGTCGACCGCGACCACGGTTGCGATCTTTATCCCGATTATCTTTCTGAAGGATGTGGAGGGTCAGCTTTTTGCCGATCTGGCGCTTACCATCGCCATCGGCGTTTCCGTATCGCTGGTTGTGGCCATCACGGTCCTGCCGACGGCCGCCAAACAGTGGCTGAAGAAACTGCCGCAGTCTGATAAACAGACCCGGCGTTGGGACCGCATAGCTACATTTATTATGGGTCTGACCAACAGGCCTAATAAACGCTATTTCTGGATAGCGGGACTGATGACGGTACCCCTTATTGTCAGTTACCTTTTGCTGCCATCCATGAGTTACCTGCCGCCGGTGAAACGGGATGCGGTGGACGCCTTTATCGGCACGCCAGCCGGCACCACTCTGGAAACCGTGGAGCAGGAAATTGCCCAGCCCATACTGGCGCGGCTTCAACCTTATATGAACGGCGAAAAAGAGCCGGCGCTGCGTAATTATTATCTGACACGCTGGCCCGGCGGTCAGGGGTTGAGCCTCGGTGTGCGTGCGCAGGACCAGGGAAAAATCAGGGAACTTGAGCGTATTGTCCGGGAAGAAATCCTTGTCGATTTCCCTGACGTGATTTCCTTTGCACAGCAGGGTAATCTGTTCGGCGGTTTCGGCAGCGACGGCAGTATCGCCATTTATCTGCAATCCACGGATCAGGAAGCCGTAGGACAGGCAGCAGCGCAGGGCGTGCAATTGTTGCAGGAAGCCTTCCCCAATTCCAATACTCAGGCCAACCCGGACCCTCAGCTCACCTCGCCTGAACTGCAGATGGCGCCCAATGACCAGCGTATCCGTGAAGTCGGCTGGAACCGCAATCAGGTGGCAAGTATCGTCCGCGCCATGGGTGACGGCCTGTGGCTGGGTGAACATTTTAACGGCGATAAACGGATGGATATCATTTTAAAATCAGATCGCTGGGAAAGCCCGGAAGAACTGGAATCCCTGCCGGTTTCAACGCCGCTTGGCGGCATTGTGCCTCTTGGAAGCCTGGTCAGTATTGAACGCACGGTCGGCCCCTCCGCTATTCAGCGGGTTGACGGCCGCCGGACGACAACGCTGAATTTCAATCCGCCGGAAGATATATCCCTGCAGGATGCCATCACCAAAATTAAAACAGAGATCGAACCTCAGTTACGCGCTCTGCTGCCGGCCGACGGCACTGTCCTTTATGGTGGCAGCGCTAACAGCCTCGACCGGGCCATAACCAGTCTCGGCACCAATTTCATTATGGCGCTGGGTCTGCTGTTTTTGCTGCTGTCCGCTCTTTTCCGTTCTCCCAAAGATGCGTTGCTGGTGGTGATTTCCATTCCCCTCGCAACGGTTGGGGGCGTTCTCGCGCTGACCGTCCTAAACTGGGTGACCTTCCAGCCCCTGGACCTTCTGACCATGATCGGCTTCATCATTCTTTTGGGGCTGGTTGTGAATAATGCGATTTTGCTGGTGGTGCAGACCCGGCGATCGGAAGAGGAAGGGCTGAGCCGGGCCGACGCGGTGGCGATGGCGCTGCGCCTCAGACTGCGGCCGATCTTTATGTCCACGCTCACCAGCATTTTCGGCATGATGCCGCTGGTCCTGTTTCCCGGCGCCGGCAGCGCCATCTACCGCGGCATGGCAGCCACCATTGTCGGCGGCATGAGCGTCAGCATGATTTTTACCCTGATCCTTTTGCCGTCTCTTTTACAGCTTGGCGCCGGGGCCAGAAAACCAATAAGAACAAGGCCGGAATTGGCGGCCGCCGCGGCGGAATAATCCGGCCCGGTCATGACAGCGCACAACCCGGGCAGACGCTTGGGGATTGCAAAAGCAACGAGAGAAAAGGTAGTTATGTCAGTTATGTATAAAAAAATATTATTCGCCTTTATAATTCTGGGCCTGAGCGGCGGTCATGTGATGGCGCAAAACGCCCAGCCACCCGCCCGCGTGGAAGTGGCGCGGGCAACCATCAAAAACCTGGCGCCACTGGTCACGGTTCCCGGCACGGTCATCAGCCGCAACGATTCCCGCATCGCTGCAGAAGTGGCCGGCCGGGTGGTGTGGATTGCGGAGGTCGGCGATGAAGTGGCGGAAGGCGATATCATTGCCCGGATCGATGACCGGGAATGGCGCCTGCAATTGCGGGAAACCGAAGCCCGGGTCAAGCAACTGGAAGCAAGCCAGAAATTTCTCGGGCAGGAAGTTCAGCGGTTCGAGGAACTGGCGTCCACCAATAATACCCCGCGCCGCAGTCTTGAACAGGCCATTTCCCAGCGTGATATGACGGAACAGGATCTAATTCAGGCCCGGGTTGCGCTGGAACGCACCCAGTATAATCTTTCGCGCACGGAAATCCGTGCTCCATTCCCGGGCCGTGTGGTTGAACGGCTGGTCCAGGTGGGGGAATATCCGTCGCCGGGCACCGAACTGGCGCGCCTGGTCGATACCGTTCATATCGAGGTCCGGGCGCAGGTCCCGCTTTCCATTGCCCCCTTTCTTGTGAGCGGGCTTTCAGTTCAGCTGGAAAGCAATGGCCGGGCTGTCCTAAGTCCGATCCGGGCGATGATCCCTGTAGGGGACGAAGTGACACGGACCATGCAAGTCCGTGTCGAACTGACCGATCCCAGCTGGATTATCGGCACGGCCGTCAAGGTCGGCTTTCCTTCAGCAGAACCAAAGCGGGTGGTAACGGTACCGAGAGACGCGCTGGTGCTTAGGGCCGACAATACCTATGTTTTCAAGGTGAATGGTGAGATTGCGGAACGGGTTGCAGTTCGTACCGGGGCCGCCAGCGGAAATGATATTGAGGTCCTGGGGCCGATCGCCGATGGCGATATGGTTGTCATCCGGGGCGCTGAACGTCTCCGTGAAGGGCAGACGGTGGCCCTGGCGTCAACGACCTAGCGAGCAGATGTTGTGCTGGCAGCAGCCGCATCCAATAAAATGACAGGAACTGAGTATGCCAGGGGCCGGGACAGAGATCCCATAAAGAAAAAGAGCCTTGGCGGTGAGCCAACAACAAACCATAATGAGGCCGGTATGAAGCAGCAAGAGGGGGCTGCGGCCAGAAAAGCGATGCATTTTATCCTGCGCGATAAAAATGTGGCATTTTGGACCCTGCAACTGGCAGGCTGGTTCGGCTACGGCCTTGTGCGCTGGCTGAACGGCTTGGCGCGCGGCTGGGAGTTTGAATATCTTTATCCCAGCATCGTGGCGATGATTGCCGGTTTTCTGATCACACTCGGCATGCGCTATGTTTTCCGCCTGATCCGCAATCGGGGCGTTCCGGTAATTGTGACGATCTCCTTTTTCTTATCCATCCTGCTGGCAATTGCCTTTTCGGCGATAGAAGTCTGGGGCCACACCACATTTTATCTCAGGGAATGGCGGCCTGAAGATTTTCCCTTCTGGGGGAACACAATGCTTGACGCCTATGTCCTGCTATCCTGGACCGCTCTTTATTTCAGCATCAATTATTATCTTTTGTTACGGGAACAGCGGGAGCAGACGCTGAAGGCATCCGCCATGGCTCATCAGGCGCAACTAAAAATGCTGCGCTATCAGCTCAACCCGCATTTTCTGTTCAACACCCTGAACGCCATTTCCACGCTTGTACTGGAAAAGGACATCAAGCTTGCCAATAATATGCTGACCCGCCTCAGCGCCTTTTTACGCTATACGCTGGTCAACCAGCCGCGGCAAAAAGTGACACTGGATCAGGAACTTTATGCCCTCGGTCTTTATCTTGAAATCGAAAAGGTGCGGTTCCAGGATCGTCTCAAACTTACTTTCAATATTGAGGAAAAGGCCCGCACGGCGCTGATTCCCAATCTTCTTCTCCAGCCCTTGATCGAGAATGCCGTTAAATACGCCATTGCCCCTTCCGAGGATGGCGGGGAGATTTCCCTCACCGCGGAAATTCTTGAAAACAATCTCTGCATATTTTTGCAGGATAACGGTCCCGGTCTGAAAGAAATCCCGGCGGTGATGGCAAAAGAATCGAGCGGGGTCGGTATCTCCAACACCCGGGAACGGCTGAAGCAGATATATGGCGGCAACCATGAATTTACGCTCACCAATACCGAGCCCAACGGGCTGTCCATTAAAATCGTGATTCCCTGTGAACTAACGGAAAAACAGAAGGCGGCATGAGGAAAATCCGGACAATTCTGGTTGATGATGAGCCGCTGGCGCTCAGGGGGCTTGCGATCCGTCTGAAAACATTCGATGACATGGAAATTGTGGCCCAATGCCGCAACGGCCGGGAAGCCATCAAGGCCATCCGGGATGAAGCGCCGGATCTGGTTTTTCTCGATATTCAAATGCCGGGATTCGATGGTTTTTCCGTCATCAAGGCGCTGATCAGCGATAAAATGCCCGCCATTGTTTTTGTCACGGCCTATAATGAGTATGCGCTTGATGCATTTGAAGCCAACGCTCAGGATTATCTTCTGAAACCGGTGGAAGAGGACCGGCTGGCCCAGACCATAGACCGCATCAGAAAAGAGCTGCAATTGAAGACTGCAGCCAGTCAGACGCCAAAGCTTCTAAAGCTGCTGGAAAGCATGGATGTGCCACCGGGCGAAGAACTGGCAGCCATCCTGGAAGAGACCCGGCTGAACCCTTCGGAACGTTTTTATCAGATCCTGCATATCAAGGACCGCGGCCACATCACCCGCGTCGATGTCCGGGATATCGCCTATATCGATGCCGCCGGCGACTATCTTTGCATTCATGTAGCAGAGGAAACGCATATCCTGCGCTGCACCATGAAAAGCATGGAGAAAAAGCTCGATCCGCAGGTTTTCCAGAGGATTCACCGGTCAACCATTGTGAATTTGAATAAAGTGAAGGAACTGCATCCCCACAGCAACGGCGAGTGCTATCTCGTTCTGGAAAATGGCAGCCAGTTGAAAGTCAGCCGCTCATACCGCGACGTGATCGGCCGGTTTTTATAGAGCACCCTGCGTGCTCTAGGCTCAGAACCGCAGGTGCTAAAAATCGCCTTTCGGCTCGATCACCTGCTTGCCTTTATACATACCGGTTTTCAGATCGATATGATGGCGCAGTTTAAACTCACCGGTGTGCTGATCCTCCTGGTAATTGGCGGCTTTCAGCGCATGATGAGAACGGCGTTTGTTACGGCGCGAGGGGGTGACTTTTCTTTTCGGGACGGCCATCTTAAAAAACCTTTCCTGCTTTTTCCGCACTTGCCGGAAAAATATCAAAAGCCCGGCAAACGGCGCGGGCTTAAATTCGCGCCGCACCTTATGGCGAAGCCCCGAGAAAATCAAGCAAACAAAGCGCTACAGGCCAAAAAATTGCTGACCAACAGAAAATACCCGCCTTTTTTCACATTTGTTTAAGCTTAACCGCCAATTAAGTCCAAATCTTCAATCATTTTTTAGAAAATCCTGCGTATTCTGTTCATGGTTAGGGAAATGGGTAAAATATGTACGCGCTTGCAGAAGCAGATTATGTGAACAATCGATGGGTGGACCGGATTCATCTGGAAAAGGTTGTCCTGGCAAAAAAAGTGGGGCAATTCCTGTCTGCAGATAAGACCGACCAGGAACGGGCCGTTGTCGAGAACATTGCCCGGCTTTTGACCAAGGATATTTCCGGTGTGGTTCGTCAAAGTCTGGCTTTCGAACTCAGAAATTGCCACGAAATGCCCAAGGACGTCGCCAATCGCATCGCCAAAGACGTTGAAGATGTGGCCTCGCCCTTTTTATCTGACACTGATATTTTCAGCGATCATGAAATGGCGGATCTGGCGCGGGCTGTTGATGAATTTGCCCGCATTGCCATTGCCCGGCGGCCCCATGTGCCGGGTGAGGTTTCGATCGCCATCGCTGAAATGGGCGGAGAAAAGGCTGTCACCTATCTTATCCGGAATCCCGGCGCGGAAATGCCGAAAAAAGCATGCGACCAGGTTATGCGCCGGTTTGAAAATACGCTTGCGGTCCTTGATCTGCTGGCCAGCCGCATTGACCTGCCTGTCTCGGTCGCGGAAAAGCTGATTAACAAAGTTTCAGAGGATTGCCGCAAGACTTTGACCAAACACTATCGTGTCAATGGCGGCAAGGCCAGGGAGCTTTCCGATTCCGCCAGGATTTCTTCGCTTTTCGCCACCATCGAAAAGGCATCGCAAAGGCAGATCGATGATTATGTTTTTGAACTTATGCGGCGGGATGAACTGACCGACCAGCTCATTTTACAGATGACGGCAAAAGGCAGTTTGAAATTCTTCGAAAGCGCCATGGCGATCAAACTTGGCCTGCCGGTCACCAATGTCCGGGCTCTGTTGCGCGACGGCAGCCAGATCGGTCTTTCACGGCTGCTTGAAAAAGCGCACATTAGGACTGACCTCTTACCGGTCTTTCGCAAAACCGTCTCAGCGGCCGTCAAAACGGGCAAAGCCGCTGAGAAGGAAACCGTTCCCGCCTAACCCTTACTCCGCGGCTTCCGACGCCGGTTTCTCCCATGCGGCTTTTTTGAAAGCCTCGTCCAGCGGTGTTTCGGCTACATGGTTTGCGTAATTGCTCATGGTTTTAACCGCCACGCCCAAAATCACTTCCAGAATATTTTCCGGTTTATAACCGGCATCGAGGAATGCCGACATATCGCCGTCGTCCAGCCATCCGCGTTTTTCCACCACGGTCTGTGTAAATACCCGCAGCGCCTGTAGTTTCGCATCGCGAATTTCGCTTCCGTTTCGCAGGGCCGCCAGCGCGTCATCCGGAAGTTTAGCCATTGAGGCGGCCATTGAATGTGCCGCCATGCAGTAATCGCAGCCATTCACATAGCTGACCGATAACAGAATCACCTGGCGTTCGGCAGCGCTGAAACTGGTTTCGTCAAAAATCCCCGAAAGAGTCGCATATCCTTTTAACAGAGGCGGCGCGTTGGCAAAAACCCCAAGAATATTGGGAATAAATCCGTATTTTTCCTTGGCGCCCTCTAAAACGGGCCTTGCTTTTTCCGGGGCGTCTTCAATAGTCTTCACGGCAAATTTCGGCATACAATTGATCCTTTGCTTTATGGTTGGCTAATCAACATACAAGATCAGCTGTATGAGAAATATGTCAAGGGGCGTCATTCAAATATTATCTGCCGCATTTTTGTAACATCCGCGGATAACTATAGACATGCATTGCTAACATGCCGGCTGAGCAGCTTTCCTGCAGGAGGAGTGACACCCAACCGGCAGGAAAGCTGCTCCAGAAACCAGGATGAATTCGCCGGGGGAAAAGCGCCAGTAATGGATTTTATTCTTGCGGTCTGTGATAATGCCGCCGCCGGAATCAGTGGGGCTTCGCCGGCGGCCGCTGCACAGGTTACTTGTTTGCCAGCAGGATGTTAGCGTAATTCGGGGGCAACCGCCAACAGTGCTTCCATACAGCTTGCAGCCAGATTGCGGCACCGCGCGGGCGACCAGCCGTGAACCGGGTCCGGCTTATCGGCGTTGTCCTTGAAAGGCATTTCCAGGGTCATTGCCAGACAGCCAAAATGCTCGGCCGCATAATTGGTTGACATGGTAAGGTCCGCCTTTCCCGGCGCCGATGCGGGATAGCCATGGTCCGTCTGAAACTCGTCGCTGGCCTTTAACAATTCCTGTTTGTAACGATCCAGCAGAGCCAGTTGCTTCTCTGTTACCGATGGAATGCCATCAAAACCGGCAATAAAATTATAGGGCAGCGCCTCGTCGCCATGAACATCAAGATGAAAATCAGCCCCGGTCTCCTGCATTTTCCGGCGCACCAGGAAAACCTCCGGGCTTCTTTCCATGGTTGGCGTCATCCATTCCCGGTTGAGATTGGCTCCTGCGGCATTGGTCCGCAGATGCCCGCGCCGCGACCCGTCCGGATTCATGTTGGGCACCACATAAAAGTGGCATTGATCAAGTAGGCTTTTGGAAACCGGGTTTGCCTCGTCCAGCATGTGCTGCAGGAAACCTTCCATCCACCATTCGGCCATGGTTTCGCCGGGATGCTGACGGGCGATGATCCAGCAGGTTGGCTTGCCCTCGCCCGGCGTGCCGATCTCAAGCAGGTCCAGATCCTGCCCGTCGAGAGTAGCGCCCAGAACATGGAGCTTTACCCGCGGTGACTGGCAGGATTTTGCAATCAAATCCCCGTGGCGCTTCATGGAATAAGGGGCAAAATAGGCGTAATAGATGGCATCCTGTTCCGGCATGTGGCGGATTTCCAGAATCCCGTCTTTATAACCGGTGTCAACCCGAAACCAGTTCTGCCGGTCATAGCTGGCGCAGGCTTTATAACCGGGCCAGCCATCAACATAAGCGGCGCCTTTTGCATTCATTATGCGGATCATGCAGTCAGCCGCTTTTCCCCCGGTCAGACGGAAATAAAACCACTGATAAAAATGGGAATGGTTGTCGTTATTGATCTTGAGATCGATGGTGCGGCCCTGAATGTCCTCAACGGCAATGTTACCGGCGTCGAAACCGCTGGAAATCTTTATCATAAAGTGAATACCCGGATTATTGTTTTTGTGAAAAGCCTGCGCCTAGTCGTCGGTTTTTATCGTTATGGTTTCGGTTTTCCCGGACTGACCGGGATAGTTCTCAAATAATGCCGTCACAAGCAGTGGCATAATTGCGGCCAGATCATTTTCGGGTCCCTGGCTGACCGCCCGGCCTTCAAAAAGCCGCTCCCCGGTCCCGGCATCATTCAGCACCATGGTCAGAAAGCGTTCATAAACCGTGTCGTCATCGCCGGAAAGGCCGAAGACCGTGCCAAGCCCGAATCCGGTATTTCCGCCGTGCCGTCCGACGCCCACACCGATGGAGGCGCCACTGTCTTTTTCCTGTTCACCGAGATTGATAATGCCATAATTCAAACGAACAATGAGGGCGGGCGGGTTGTCTCCGGCAGGGCTGTATCCGATCTGCGCCAGTTTTGCGCCGATCAGATCGGCGTAGCGGTTAAATTCCAGGCCATGCAGCGCTGCATCCTCGGGCTCGATCAGAATAGCCTGCCCATTGGCTACGGGATTGGTATGGAAACGTGTGACATCCGCCTTAAACGGACTTGCGCAGGCTCCGAGCATAAGGGTGATCGAAAAAAGCAACAGAACACGTATCCCGGCACGCTTGCCTGATAAATTTATAAACACTGCAAACCCTCCTTTTCGCCCCCCTCCGGGGCCAGGAACCATTATATGTCGTCGCATACATTATAATTCAGGGAAAATTATTTGTCGTGTTTTTCCGTTATTTTTCAATCTTCGCGCCATTTCGCCGCAGATGGCGCAGGTGATCCTCGACCTGATCAAGAAGATGAACCACCCGCCCGAAGGCGCCGAACAGGACACCGGAAAGCATGCCGGTAGAGATTGAACTGATGGAATCATTAAGGTTGCCCAGGATCAGACCGATCACGGCGGAAAAGAAAGCAATCACGTAAAGAAGAATATGCACGGGCGTTCCCGAAGGTTTTATTGACGATACCAGACAGCAAGAACACCACAGACAGATGAAGAAATGGTTTTAATGTCTGTCTTTTGTTAACGGACACGTCTCCGTTGCTCCTGAGGGGCACGGCGAAGCCCCCCTTCGATATACCCTCACGCCGTTCGGGCACTCAGGGTGAACGGTGTGACTGGCTGCAAATATATGAAAACCGTTCGGGCTGAGTGAGCCGAAGGCTCGTATCGAAGCCCGGAGCTCAGCGGCCTGGGCCCCGGACCACCCTTCGATCCGCCTTTCAGGCACCTCAGGGCGAGGGGCCGGGCAATTTATTGAGGCCGGCAAAAAGTTGAAAGGCTCTCATAAAAAAGCGGCGGCCAATTGGCCGCCGCTTCCCTTAAACAGCTATCTTAATTTCGGCTTACGACCGGCGGCGGCGCCGTGCCGCGCCAAGACCGATCAGACCAAGACCCAGAAGACCAAGAGCGGCCGGTTCCGGCACTTCCATGGAAGTGATGGTGATCAGCGTGTCAATGGTGGTCGCTCCGCCTTCGTTCGTAATAATGCCCTGACATCCGCTGGCAACGCCGGCTGCTTCACAGGCATCGTCACTGAGGAACGCAAGGCCAATCACATCAAGCGTAACGGTATATTTGAAACCCATAATAGCCGGTGTGGTGAAGGACAGCCCTTCGGGATCCGTCAGTACGAAAATATCGGCACAACCGCCCGCATCCTGACCGGAAGGACAGGCATCGCCGGACAAACTATTCTGTGTCTCAACAAATTCCACATTGAAGTCGAATAATTGCGGCGGGAACGGAGGACCCGCTACTGGCTCAAGCGGCGTCAGCGTCACTGAATCATTCAAAACGATGGTCAGTGTCGGCGTCCCGTTAATAACAATATTGTTATGGGTGAGGGAAAGTCCGGCAACCGCAGCCCCATCGGTAAAGGCCATCGTGGAGAGCGCGGTCGTTTGCGTTCCAACGGCACCCGTGCCGCCGAAAAGATGCTGAACAACACTGCTCTGCGGATTTGTTGCGGGTTCCCCTGGGCCATTCCAGCTCAGCAAACCGCCAGATTCTGAATGTATCGTGCCACCGCTGATGGTCGTCATAGCGGCGTCGAAATCACTGGCTACGTCAACGCTCCATTTGGTGATCAGCCCCGCATTGGCGGCGCTTGCCCCCATGGTGCAGGCGGCAATAATGGTGGCCCCTGTAAGTAGTTTCTTGGATAATTTCATTTTACTTCCTTTCTGATAGCTGTCTCTATCTGACTGCAAAACCGAAAACTAACGGGCCTCCCTTAAAGTAGAACTGTTGGCCATGTCAGCGTTCGAACCATTCCATGCAGGATCTGTGCCAGTTAATAATATTATTGATTTTCAACCGGTTAGAAAACTTAAATGAGTGGTTTGCAACAAAGGTGTAAAAAAATCCGACAGGTTTCCGCCCGCCCTGCCATCATTAAATCCGCTCCGTAATGACGCTTACCCTCATTGCCAAAAAAAGTTAAATATATTCAATATGTTAGATTTTATATTGCGTTTTAGTGTCCGCCAAAAATGTTGTAAAGTTTCCCGACAGTTGCCCTTGCCTGCGCCTTCTGCCCGCCGGATATACCCCCTCTTCCAAATTCCCCCGGGCGGATTCATCCGGTTTAAATCCGCGGGCAGCATCTTTTATTGACATCTGCTCATGCTCTGCCTATGTTCCCGCCCGCGCGGCCAAGGCCGTATTGTTCAGTTGGTTGGTGAGAAAGAAGATGAAAGTCCGTAATTCCTTAAAATCGTTGAAAAGCAGGCACCGGGATTGCCGGGTGATCCGCCGCAAGGGGCGCACCTATGTCATCAACAAGACCAACCGCCGCTTCAAGGCCCGCCAGGGCTGATTACAGCCTCTGCCCGGATGCATGGTTGACAGCGCGCCCTACTCGGTCATTTTCGATATCGGCAATGTGCTGGTGCGCTGGGATCCCCGCAATCTTTATGAAAAGCTCATTCCGGATCCGGATGAGCTTGACTGGTTCCTGGAAAATATCGTCACTCTGGAATGGCACACTGAACATGATCGGGGACGGCCCTTTTCCGAGGGTGTCCGCCGTCTGTCCACCCGTCATCCGAAGCACGCGGAACTGATTGCCGCCTTCCACCACCGGTGGGAAGAAACGCTCGGCGGTACTATTCAGGGCAGCGTCGATATCCTGGAAGACCTCGCCGCCATCAATACCCCCCTTTATGCCCTGACAAATTTTTCAGCCGAGACTTTTCCGGCCTTCCGGGCCGCCAACGCTTATTGTGATCATTTCCGGGACATTCTGGTATCGGGTGAAGCCGGACTTGTAAAACCGGATCCGGCCATCTACCGGCTCGCCATCGCCCGGTTTGGCATTGACCCCGCCAGAACGCTCTTTGTCGATGACAGAGACGCCAATATAAAAGCCGCCGAAACTGAGGGATTGCGCGGAATTCTGTTCGAATCACCGGAACATCTGCGGAATAAACTGAAAGAATACGAGCTGTTTTAACGCTTCAGTTCATCGCCCGACACCCAGGCGATATGCAGTACATTGGTCGCGCCCGGCGTGCCGAACGGGACCCCGGCCGTAATCACAATCCGGTCGCCGGCCTTGGCAAGCCCCTGCCGCAAGGCCATGCGCCGCGCCTTGCCGACCATTTCTTCGAAACTTTCCGCATCCCGGGTTTTGACCGTATGCAGTCCCCAGAACAGACAGAGACGGCGCGCAACCTGCAGTTTCGGCGTTAACACCAAAATAGACGATTGGGGCCGCTGGCGTGATGCCCGACGCGCCGTGGAGCCGGACGTGGTAAAAGTGACAATGGCCGCCGCATTAATTGTCCGCGCCACCTGCCGCGCAGCGGCGGTGATGGCGTCTTCTCCCGTCGCATCGGGTTCCGTGCGTTCCTCGACACCATATCGCTCATAGGCGGGATCGTGTTCCACCTTGATGGCAACCTTGTTCATCACCCTGACGGCCTCGACCGGGTAATCCCCTGCCGCCGATTCCGCCGACAGCATGACCGCATCGGCGCCATCGGCCACGGCCGTCGCGACATCCGAGACTTCCGCCCGGGTCGGCATCGGCGAATGGATCATCGATTCCAGCATCTGGGTCGCGACAATTACGGCCTTACCGGCAGACCGCGCCTTGCGGATCAGCATTTTCTGCAGGCCCGGCACATCTTCCACCGGCATTTCAACTCCAAGATCGCCGCGCGCCACCATGATGCCGTCGGAAAGTTCGAGGATTTCATCAATCCTGTCCAGCGCCGCCGGTTTTTCAATCTTTGCCAGCACGGCCGCCCGCCCGCCAATGATTTTCCGCGCTTCCGCCACATCTTCCGGCCTTTGGACGAAGGAAAGGGCAATCCATTCCACATGAAGAGAAAGCGCAAAATCAAGATCGGCGCGGTCCTTATCCGTCAGTGCCGGAATGGGCAGCACCACGCCCGGCACGTTGACCCCCTTGCGGTCCGAAAGCTCGCCGCCGGTGATCACCTCGCAATCGGCGCGGGTTGCCTTTATTTCCCTGACACGAAGACGGATTTTGCCGTCATTCAGCAGAAGATCAGCGCCCGGTTCCAAAGCCGAAAATATTTCACTGTGCGGCAGGCGCACACGCTTCTGGTCGCCCGGCTTGTTGATCAGATCAAGGGCAAAATCCGCCCCGTCCTCCAACATCACCGAGCCATCTTTGAATGTGCCGATCCGTAGTTTCGGTCCCTGCAGATCAGCCATAATGGCAATGGGGCGCCCCTTGCTCTGTTCAAGTTTCCGGATATGATCGACAATGTCCCGCTTATCATCGTGATCACCATGGCTCATATTGATGCGGAAGACATCGACCCCGGCCTCGAACAATTTTTCGATCGTGCCGGCCTCCCGGCTTGCGGGGCCAAGGGTTGCAATGATACGGATGCGCCGCTGGCGGGGTGAAATTTTTTTCTGCATTGCAAAAATTTATCTGATACCAATCTGTTAACCGGTGATTTATGGCCCAGGACGATCCGATAACCAAGACAAAAGACGAGATGCCCCCGGAAATCTTGAATAAAGATGGTCTGGGGCCGGTGATTATCCTGTGCGATCATGCCTCCAATCACATACCGGAAGACTATGACAATCTGGGTCTTGCCGGCCATCATCTGGATGATCACATCGCCTGGGATATCGGGGCCGCAGAGGTCACGCGGCAACTGGCTGAAGAACTTAAGGCGCCGGCGGTTCTGGCGCGTTTTTCCCGGCTGCTGATCGACGCCAACCGCCATCCGCATCAGGAAACTCTGATCGCCCCCGTGAGTGACGGCATTGTCATTCCGGGCAACGCTACATTACCGGAACTGGAAAAGCTTAATCGAATAGAAAAATTCTACCGCCCCTTTCACGATGCCTGCGCCGATGTAATCGACGGCAGGTTGCGACAGGGGCCGAGACCGTTTATTATCGCCATGCACAGCTTTACTCCCCGCATGAACGGCTTTGACCGTCCGTGGGAAGCGGCCTTTCTGTGGGATCAGGACCCGACGCTGGCGGCCGCTTTCATCATGCGCCTTCGCGCGCAGGGATTGACGGCTGGTGACAATGAACCTTATTCCGGCAAAGAGCTGTTTTACACCATGAACCGGCATGGTTATGAACGCGGCCTGCCGCAAACCACTGTCGAAGTGCGGCAGGACGAACTGGCCACGCCGGAGAGCATCGACCGCTGGGTCAACATTCTGGGCGCCTGCATTCAGGATATCGCCAGAGAATTTGAAAGGAAAACAGACAATGGATGAGCAAACCCGCACCGAACTTGAGGCCGCCGCCTTCCGGCGTCTTCTGAGCCATTTGCGGCACCGCACCGATGTTCAGAATATCGACCTGATGGGCCTTGGCGGCTTTTGCCGCAACTGCCTTGCCGACTGGTACCGCGACGCCGCGGCGGACCGGGGCATCCCTATGGACAAAGACGCGGCGCGCACGCATATCTACGGCATGCCCTATACAGAGTTTAAAGAAAAGCACCAGACCAAAGCCAGCCCGGAGCAATTGCAGCGCATGGAAGAAAGCGTGGCGCGGAATAAAAAGAGTTAAAGATATCTCTTCGCCCGGGTCATCGCGCCGGATAACGCAGACGGCCAACAAAGCGTGAGAGAGACGGCAGGCGGATTTTATTGTTCCGCCATTCGGCTTTTACTTTTTCGAACTGCATGACATTGCCGATGCGGCGGTCGAGAAAAGCCCAGGTCTCGGCATGATCCTCCGACCGGTCATCAAGCCAGACCAGCAGGGTGGACGAATAGACGCCCGAGAGAATCAGCCGCTTGGTATAATGATTATAGTCAGTCGCGGTATCGCCGGCCGCCCGCCACATGGCGTCCACCGTCCGCCATAAAAGCTTTTTCGCCCGCCCCGCGTTCCGCGGCAGCGCCAGATAAATCAGCGCCCGGCGGATGGCTTCCTTGTGATCCGCATTCTGTTCCAGCCGGGTGCGGACCGCCGTCGTGATGCGATCCCGGATACGCAGGGAAGCAAGACCCATTTCGTCGAAGGCGTCCAGCATATCCCGGTCCGCCCGTTCAGAAAAAAAGGCGATGATTTCGCCCATACCGTCCGGAAAGGCGATGCGGATATATTCCGGCGCAATCGCCAGATCCTCGGCTGCACGCGCCATTGCCTGATCCGTCCAGCCATCGAAAGGGACATGAGCCAGCAGCGCATCGAGAATATCGCCGCGCGCTTCCTGTGGTGTCTGATCCTGATCGAAATTTTTAGTCATGGCCTTATCCTATCACGTCTGATCCCGCTCTGTCACTGAAAGCGGGCGGGACTGCAGTTGCCGGGCTCAAATCCCGCCAGTGCAAAAGCCGGCGGAAGATCAGCGCCCGCGGCCATGGCGGCGGTAAACTGTCCCATACCCGGCGATGTCTGTATGCCCCAGCCGCCCTGGCCGACACACCAGTAAAAGCCCGCCACATCCTTGTCAAACCCAAGCACCGGCGCGCGGTCCGGCGCAAAGGTCCGAAGCCCCGCCCATTTATTTTCGATCCGCGGAACCGTCAGGGTGGTCGCCCGCTCAATCCGGTCTACAGTGATCGCAACATCCTCCATTTCCGGCTGCACATCGCAGGGCGGCATCGGCGTCTCGTCCTCGGGAGAAGCCAGAATTCTGCCGGTTTCCGGCTTGAAATAAAATTTTTCATCCGCATCAAGCACCAACGGCCAGACGGGATCAACGTCCACATCCCGGGGCCGGAAAAGAATCGCCGTCCGGCGTTTCGGCTCCAGACCGATGGGTGTGCAGCCGGCCATTGCAGCCACATGGTCGCCCCATGCGCCGGCGGCATTCACGACAATCGATGCGGCAATTTCGCCCGCCGCCGTTTCAATCCGCCAGCGGCCATCCGTCCGCGTCAGACCGCTCACCATGGCATCGCAGACGATTTCACCGGATTTCCTTTTAATGCCGCGCAGAAACCCCTGATGGAGCGCGGCCACATCAAGGTCGTAGCAGTCCTCCTCGAACAGTCCGCCTGCCAGATACCCCTCTCGGAACAAGGGAACGCGAGCCGAAACCTCCGCCGCCGTCAGGCGTTTCGTCATGCCGAATCCCGCCGCCAGTTTTTCCAGATGATCCAGAGCGGCCAGCTGATCCGCGCGCGCCACATAAAGCGCGCCGCGGGCGGTCATGATATCCTTACCGGGAAATCCTGCCGGCGGATTTTCAAAGAATGCTTTCGCAACCCTGGTAAAAGGCTGAACCAGCGGTCCGCCGTACGAACCGGCAAAAAAAGCGGCGGAACGCCCGGTGGTGTGATAACCGGGCTGGCTTTCGCCCTCGATCACCGCAACGCTGCCATGGTCCGCCAGATAATACCCGGCGGATGCGCCCGCGATTCCTCCGCCGATAATGGCAAAATCAAATGACTTCATAGGTCGGTTCCTGCGATATTTTCGGGGAATTTGGTGGATATCGGCCCGATTAGCAAGTATCTCTTTTGACACTCCCGGATAAATACAAATGCCAACAATGGATATAAATGTGTATAGCGTCTTTCTCGACCGGCTGGCCGATGCAGCCGCCAAAGAGACCCTGCCGCATTTTCGCACCGAGCTTGATATCGCCGATAAACCAGGAAAAGATCGTTTCGATCCCGTAACGATTGCCGATAAAAATGCCGAAAGGGCTATCCGGGCGCTGATCGAGGCCCACTATCCTGACCACGGGATTTTAGGGGAGGAATATGGTGAAAAGCCGGGAACAGGCGATTTACGCTGGGTGATCGACCCCATTGACGGCACCCAGGCTTTTGTCGCCGGCCTGACATCCTGGGCGACGCTAATTGCGCTGGGCGACGAAGACGGGCCTTTTATGGGTATTGCCGATCAGCCCTATCTGCAGGAACGCTATTCCGGCAGACCGGAAGGCGCATTTCTCGGCAACACGCCGATTCGCACCCGCGCCTGCCGCAAACTTGAAAATGCGATCCTTTCCACCACCGGACCGGACTGGTTTACGGATCAGGAACTGATAAAGTTCGAACGGGTGAGAAAACAGGCCCGCTTCACCCGCTACGGCTATGACTGTTACGCTTACTGCCTGCTGGCGTCGGGGCATCTCGATCTGGTTATAGAAGCCGGGTTGGAATCCTACGACATTCAGGCGCTGATCCCGATCATTCGCGGCGCCGGCGGCGTTATCAGCACCTGGGATGGCGGCGATCCGTCGGATGGCGGGCGGATTGTTGCCGCGGCGACGCCCGCCCTGCACGAAGCGGCAATGGCATTGCTCACCTAAGGTGATCCCGCACGTTCACCCTCACCCCGGCCCTCTCCCTCAGAGGGAGAGGGAGATTGGCGCGATGCTTTTCCCTCTCCCCTCAGGGGAGAGGGCAGGGTGAGGGGGGTCTTGGTTAAAACCACCCTAAATCCCTAAAAAGTCATCCACCGCTTGCCAGAATTCGGCGCGGATTTCATCCCGCTCCCGGTAAACTTCATGCCGGGCATCGGTGATGCGAACCAGTTTTCCGTGCGGCAGCCTTGCCGTGAAATCCGACATGGCCCTGTTATCGACCACCCGGTCAAGACCGCATTGCACGACCAGGGTATCTAAGGATACCGCCTCCGGATAACCCGGCGCGGTGATTTGCTCTATGGATTTAAGCGAGATATCCAGCCAGCCCCAGGTTACCCCGCCCAGCGCCCGGTCGGGATGGCTTTCCAGAAAATCCTGTTCGGCCTGAAAACGCACAGCGTCCGATGTCAGAAAAGCCTGGGACGCCGGGCTTTTTTGCAGCGGCCCATAATCGGCCTGGCCAAGCGCGTAAAGCCGGGCGCAGCCGAACCGCGTCATCATTTTGGCAATCCCGCTGACAAGGAGTTTGGAAAGTTCGATAAAATGAACACCGATCATAGGGGCGAGCAATATGGCTTTCGCAAAGGGATGCTTTGCGCCCTTGTCATGCAGATAGCGGATCGCCGCGTGGGCGCCCATGGAATGGGCCATAAGAGTAAAGGGTTGGGGCAAATCCGCCGCTTGCGCCAGTAATATATCAATATCTTCCACCATCGGACCGTAGGATTGCAGATGATGCTTGTGGGGATTTTTCAACGGCCGGCCGGAAAGCCCCTGCCCGCGCCAGTCCATGGTGAGCACCGAAAAACCGCGGGCCAGCAGTTCGCCGATGGTCTCATAATATTTCTCGATATATTCGCGGCGGCCGTGAAGCAGGACAATGGTGCCCTTGTCTTCCGGTTCGTTGCGCCATGCGGCAAAGCGAATGCGCACACCGTCGCTGGCCGAAAAATAACCGAACCGCCCACCGGGCGGCTCGGCATAGAAATCTTTGAAGGTCTGCTCCATGCCACCAAACTAAGGGGTGTTGCGGCAGGAGAGAAGCAATTATTTTAACCCGTCAACTACCGGCTCAGATGCAGGTTCGCCAGATTGTTGGCGATTTCCTGAAAGGCTGTCCTCAGTTCGTCCGCCGTCGGCGCTTTATAATAAAAAACGGCGTCCGGATCGCTCGCAACATCCTTCATAAGCGTTTCCAGACTGCCGCTGCTTTCGGCAAACTGAATAGTATATAAATCGACCGGCTCGCAGGCCGGGTCACCCGCAAAGGAACCCTTGCATTTGATCCGGTCGGCAATCAGACGCAGGCGGTTATCTCTTTTCGATGTCCCGTCAAGTGCGCGGTTATAGGCATCGCCGTTACGCCGTGTATTGGCGCCGTCGGTCAGCAGTATGATGGCCCGTCTTTTTCTGAAGTTGCTGGTATTCGGCACCACTGCGGCAGCCTCGGTGAAGGGTTTGTCGGGCATCAGGGCGCGCCATGCCCAGACCAGACCCTGCGGAATATTGGTATAAACACTGCTTTCCGCTTTGATATTGGTGGGCGCGCTTGAATTCTCAAACAGGGTAATCAGATCAGCCTTGGTGCTGGTCAGACGGGTGATGCCCGCTGAGGGACAGGGCGTGCAGTCATCCCCGTGGCTGGGATTGAGATTCGCCATATCACAGTCAGCCGACCCGCTGACGGGCTCGCCTTCACTGCCCATAGGCATCCACCCCACCCAGGCTAGCTCACCCGGCGGTATAGCCAGAGTGTCATACGCCGCCAGCTTGTCATCCGCGGCCAGCAACAGGTCGTCTACATCGTCAAGATTCGTACTGGTGCGGGCATATCTAGCGTAGACACAGCCAGTCCAGCCGGCAGTCGGCGGCGACAAGAGAGGAACCTTGGAGTTGTGGGCAATGTAAACCTCATCAATCGTCGATGTCCAATTCTTGAGAACATAACGCCTCCGATCATCGGAATCATCCGGCGATATCGGCGAGGAAAAGGGATTGGCGACCCGGCTTGGCGGATTGTCCGCATCATATTCGAAATAGTAATGCTCCTCCCGAAAGGGGTGATCAACCGTCGCACCAAGCGGATCCGGCGTGAAAAGTGGCGGCGGCTGCGCTCCTCCCGAAACCGGGTCTATGCCATAGGTTGTGCCGAAATCGGTTATATTGACCTTGCCCCCCCACGGCACAACGCCAATCCGTAAAAAATTACTGGTAGCATTAGAGCCGAACAGAATATTGACAAGCTCCTTCGCCGCGTCTTTGGCGAGGGAAATGCGCCGGTCATTCACCACCGATGTTGAATTGCCATCAATATTATCCCGCATCGACCCGGATACATCGAGCGCCAGAACAACGTCGAGCAGCGAGTTCTCGCGCGTCACCGTCGCCTCGGACGTCACGGAAACATCGTCAATGCCAACCACCCGCATAAATTTGGTCGGCATGGTGGCGCGCACCTTGACCCGGACCGTGTCATTATCATCGAATTCCGGATCATCATCGATAAACTGAATATCCGGCACAACAATGGCTGCCCCCAGATATCCGTCCGGATAGTTGGCATAGAAAAAATCAAGCACATCCTGATCACGTTCGGCATCGGGTTTAAAATAAGCCCGCCCGCCGGCGAGCGCAGCGGCGTCAACCGCCGCCGAAACACGGGATTTCAGAAGATAGGCCAGCGTCGTATCGGCGGCGATGCCGATGGCGGCGATGATCGGGATAATTGCCGCCGCCACAAAAACGGCCGCAACGCCGCGCCGGTCCCGGCAGAAATTCCGGACCCCGTTTACCGGTGAGGTTAATGCGCGGCCAAGCCCCCCCGTGCGCATGCGAAAAACCTGACGAAATGACATGATAATCCACCTTCCTGACAGACTCTCTCAGTGAGACACTGCCAAAGAGACGTTAAAGAGTTGTTAGCGATTGGATCGCTTTTTACTAGAATTGCGCCGGATCAGGGCAAACGCCAAATTTTCCGCAGATTCGGGCCAGAATGGCATGCGCATCCTGTTGAATGACCGGATGGCTGTTTAGGATCAGCGGCTCCAGCACAGTGATCGCCCTGTCCGGTTCGCCGCGCACCTCCGCAAGCCGCGCCTCCATAAGAGAATCGACCCAGCTGCCGGGGCTTTTATTCATCGCCCAGAGAATTTTTTCTTCTACATCCGGCTCGCTCTCTTCAATCCATCGGTCAACCCAGCGGCCATAGGTAATGGCGCCCGGGTAATAACGCAGAGAGGCCGGAAATAGCTGAACCATATCAGCCCGCCATGACGCCGGACCCGGAACGCTAGGGCGGTAAAGCGAAAAAACCGACAGGGCATTTAAAATCATTGATCCGGCCACGAAAATAAGAATCGCTCCACTGGCAAAGAAAAAGGGACTTTTGGTTATGGAGACCCTGCGTGGGCTGTTCGTCTCACCCGGCAGCAAAGCTAGTCCGCAAAAAATTGCGAAGAAAGTAAGGGGCAAGGTGTGAAAGAGCGTGCCGTCGACCAGGGAAAAACAAACGATTGTTAGTATGCCGGCTAATCCTGCCATAATGATTGGCTTTTCCCGCTCTGAGGCCAGTCTTAAACGGCTGAAACCCGCACGCAGAATAAAACCTGCAACAAGGAATGCCACAGTGCCGCCAAACAGCCCCCAAGCCAAAAGAAACTGCAAAATGCCGTTATGTGGGTGCTGATAAAGGCTGTATGGCTCCTTTACGACAAAGGAATACATACCGGGACCATGACCAAAGAATGGCGCCTCACTGATAGCCCCGATTGCCTGCTGCCAAAAATCGAGGCGGCCCGAAGAATAGCTATTAACATCGCCATCCATCATTATCATATCAACTGTGCCAATAAGATGGCCAAGACCAAAACTCGGGTCCGGCACCTGAATAATTTCGGCCAATAACGCTGCAAATGGCACAATAAGCATGGTGACGATCAAGATTTGCCGCCATTCAGCCAGCAAACGCAGCCCTATTAATATGAAAAAAGTCATGCCCAGAGCCAGAAATGGGCCTCTCCCTCCGGCCCAAATGATTGCCGTCCAACCAATGAAGAGAAGAAAAAGCATGAACTGGTTTTGAAGAGAGCGCCACGGAACGCCCTTCTTCAAAAATCCATGATATGATATCGCCAGTACTATAGCCGCATAATAGCCGAAATGGCGGATATTGGAGAAGCCGGGAAGTCCCGACACCCATGAATAATTATCCGGATCTGGCACCAGCTTGATAAAAACCAGAAGAAATAGAAAATATCCGGCATAGCCGATGCCGATAAGATGGATGATTTTTTGACGGTCCGCCGGGAAAAGGAAAAAATAATATGCGGCCGACACCGCAAAAAGCATCAACAAAAGCCATTCAGCCTGTTCGACGATAGCGCTCATAAAATGACCGCCCGTCACGGTCGACCAACTGCTTAAAGCCACCCATAAAATAACGCTTATAATTGCATATTGCGGAAGTCTGTATGGCACGCCGTCCTTCTTTATGACGCTTAGTGTAAGGCCCACGAATAAAAGTTGCAGAGCGGCCGGGAAGACGGCGATTAAGATGCTCGAAATTGTCGGTGAATAACTATTACCCAAGAGGGGTATAAGGAGAACCAGTATTGCCAGAATCAAAAATAATGGGCGCCGTATTTTGGTGTGCAAAATAGATTCGCGGGTCCGCTCGCCAGAACCAGTATTCCTTCTGGCGTCGGCCGCCTGATACATAGTATTTTCCATAAGAGCCACCTATCATCCCTATTCAATAAGGAAAAATTGGAAATAAAGTGATAACAGCGATGCAGAAGGCCGGGAGGTCCGGCCCTGAAATTCCCCAAGCCAGAAGGCGGCTGTTGGGCTTTCTGTTGCTGCTGTCCTTTCTGCTTCCGGTATTTTCAGCGCAGGCCCAGGACTGGCTTGAGGCGGATATTGCGGCGGCGCAATTGATGGAGCAGGGGGCGTGGCGGGACGCCAGAAAGGAAGCGGACCGCGCCGTTCAATTATCCGCCAGATCCGAGCCATTTGATTCTACGCAACACGCCAATCTGGTTTTTCAACTGGCCGACATCCAAAATGAACTTGGTAATCTGACCGGCATCCGGCGGGCGCTGAATGCGGGAATCCGTGTGATCGCAAAACGATCAGGCCGCTTTGACCCGGAAATTATCATCCTCTATGAGCGGCTCGGGATCATATTGCAGGGGGCCGGTGAATTTGCCGATGGCCGCCGGGCCTTTCGACGGGCGGCGTTGAAAACGGAAGAAATCTACGGCGAGACGGACCTTCGGACCATTACAGCGCAATATGGGCTGATCGACTGGGAATCCCGCTTCCGCGGCAGCGGCTTTCACCGCGCCCGGCAAAAACTGAAAAAACTGACGGACCTGCTCGCCGCCGGAGAGCAATCCTCAATCGGGAAAATCTATGAATATTTCTGGCAGGGCCGCATTCATCTTTATTTCGGCAAGACAGAAGAAGCGAAAGTATTTTTACTGAAGGCGGCAGAGGAAGCAAAAAAATATCCGGCAGCGGAATATCTTTTATCGGATATCTACCGGGAACTTGCCAATTTTTATGATGCCCGCAGTGCGCCCGCAAAACGGCAATTCTATATCGAAGCGGCCGCGCGCTTGTTCGACACCGCTTTGGACGCTGCCGTCATACAGAGCGCGCCCCGTTACAGCCGCGGAGCCAGGACCAGGGCGGTGCGGGCATGGGCCGACGTGACTATAGAGGTTGATGAGACCGGAAAGGTCAGTGACGTGAAAATTCTGCGATCTAACGGCAATGATATCCTCGAAGCGGATATTGCGGCAGCAATACAAAACTGGATATTCCCTCCTGCATTGGCTGGGAGTGATCTTGCACCGCATACAATAAGCGGAAAACGGTTTTATTTTTATGCGCCAAACCGCGCCAGCCGCTTCGGACGCTGAACGGGCAGAACAATGTTTATTGCTTTACGTTTACGTAAACGTTAAGTTGTGATCCGCCCAGTAACTGCAAAGGACGCGCATGTCCTCCGATCCGACAGGTGATGAATTTCGTGACCACAGGCCGAGCGGGCGAACGCCGCCGGATCTGAAATATCCCTGTGGCGAACCGCCGGAATTCGGCGATGTGAAAAAGCTGGCCGAGGGCCTTTACTGGCTTCGCATGCCCCTGCCTTTTGCTCTTGATCATATCAATCTTTACCTGCTGGAAGACAGCGATGGCTGGGTTATTCTCGATACCGGGCTCAATACGTCGCTGGTGCGCGATCACTGGCGGGGTGTTTTTGAATGTGTTTTTGCCGGCACGTCGGTTTTAAAAATCATCGTCACGCATTATCACCCGGATCATATCGGTCTTGCCGGCTGGCTGGCCGCGGAAACCGGCGCCCCCATTCTGGCACCCCGGACCGAATTTCTTATGGCGCGAAATCTGTCGATGGATGGCCGGGCGGACGCGCCGGCGGAGATTGTGGACTTTTACCGGCGCATCGGGTTTTCGGATGCTGCGCTGGCTGGTCTGCAGCAGATGGGCTGGGATAATTATTCAAAGATTGTTTCCCCGCTGCCCCAGGGGTTTATCCGTATCAAGGATGGCGACAGGCTTGCCATTGGCGCAAGGGAATGGCAGGTGGTGGTCGGGACCGGTCATGCTCCGGAACATGCCTGTCTTTATTGTGAGCCGGAAAACATCCTGATTTCAGGCGATCAGGTGTTGCCGCGGATATCCTCCAATGTCAGTGTCTACCCGTCAGAACCCATGGCCAACCCTTTGCTTGACTGGCTTTTAAGCCTCCGAAAATTCCACCGCCTTGCCGCAGATACGCTGGTGCTGCCGGCCCATAACGAACCTTTTATGGGCCTTTACGCGCGTCTGGATCATATGTTTGAAGGCCACATGGAGCGGCTTGCCGCGCTTGCAGATTTTTGCCAAACGCCGCAAGGCGCCATTGATGCGTTTCCGGTTCTTTTCAAAGGCACGCTTTCCGGATTAGACTTCTTTCTGGGGGCCGGAGAAAGTCTCGCGCATCTGCATTTTCTGGAGCAGTTGGAGATTCTCGAACGGTTGCCGGACGGGGACGTTGTTAAGTTCCGGACGGTCGCCGCATTTGACCGGAATATTCTGGACCGCCATCTGACATTACAAGGACGCACACATGACTTCACTTAAAGGGAAAACATTGCTGATCACGGGTGCCAGCCGCGGTATCGGGCTGGCCATCGGGCTGAGGGCGGCCCGGGACGGCGCCAATATCGCCATTGCCGCCAAAACGGCGGAACCGCATCCGAAATTGCAGGGCACCATTCACAGTGCGGCCGAAGAAATAGAAGCGGCAGGGGGCAAGGCCCTGCCTCTGGTGGTCGATATCCGTTCCGAGGAGGCCGTGGTTAAGGCTGTAGAAAAAACAGCGGAGACCTTCGGCGGCATCGATATCCTGATTAACAATGCCAGCGCCATATCGCTGACAGGAACCCTGCAAACGGATATGAAGCGCTATGATCTGATGCATCAGGTGAATGCGCGCGGCACCTTTCTCTGCTCAAAAACCTGCATTCCCCATCTCAAGAAGGCTGAGAATCCTCATATTCTGAACCTTTCACCGCCGCTGAATATGGAGGAACGCTGGTTCGCGCCTCATGTCGCCTATTCCATGGCAAAATACGGTATGAGCCTCTGCGTGCTGGGCATGGCAGGTGAGCTTCGAAAAGATGGCGTCGCCGTTAACGCACTCTGGCCCCGCACCACCATTGCCACTGCGGCCATTCAAAATCTGCTGGGCGGCGATGAGATTATGAAACGCAGCCGCAAGCCGGAAATTCTTGCGGATGCCGCCCATATTATTCTGCGGCGAAAGGCCCGTGAGTGTACCGGAAACTTCTTTATCGATGATGAGGTGCTGGCGTCCGAAGGAATCACCGATCTGACAGACTATGCGGTCGACCCCGGCCAGCAACTGGCGCCTGACTTTTTTGTTTGAATATATTTTATTGTTTTGCGTTAGACTGGCCCACATATTGAATCTAGAGTCTTTCAAGGGTAACCCAACCACGGTCAAACGGCTGCGAGGAGATAAGATTTGACGGAACGGCCCTGGCTGAAAAGTTATCCCCGCACCATCCGCTGGGATGAGCGGTTTGAAGCAAAACCTCTTTATTCCGTCTTTGACGACACTGCCCGTGAGCGGCCGGATGCTCCTTATCTCGATTTTTTCGATAAAACCTACAGTTACCGTGAAGCGAGTGATCTGATTGCCCGTCTGACCAAAGGGCTGCAGGATTTGGGCGTGATCCGCGGCACCAAGGTTGGTCTGTTCCTTCCCAATTGTCCGCAATATGTTATCGGGTATTACGCCATTTTGAAAGCCGGCGGGATCGTGGTGAATTACAGTCCGCTTTATTCTGTTCCCGAGCTGCTTCACCAGGTGGAGGACAGTGAAACCGACTTCATGATCACGCTGGATCTTGAGGCGCTCTATCCTAAGATAAAGGAGGTCTTTGATAAGAGCCGCTTGAAAAAACTGATTGTCGGTTCTTTTGCCGGGAGCTTGCCCTTTCCGAAAAACTGGCTATTTCGGCTATTCAAGGCGAAGGCGATCAGTAAGGTGCCGCGGCATAATGACATGATCTGCCTTGGGCAGCTTCTGGAGAATAATGACGGCAGTTACAGGCCTGTCGAGATTGACCCGGCAGAGGATGTGGCGGTGCTTCAATATACCGGTGGAACCACGGGTGTTCCCAAAGGCGCTATGCTGACCCATGCCAATATCTATATCAATGCCAAACAGATTCTTGCCTGGGACCAGAGCATTGAGCCGGGAAATGTTCGCATGCTGGGCGCTCTGCCGCTGTTTCATGTCTTCGCCATGACGGTTGTCCTCAATGTGACCACGATGTCAGCCGGAACTATTTTTCTGATGCCTAAATTCGAGCTGGAAGGCGCCCTGAAATTGATCGCAAAGAAAAAAATTGCCCAGATGCCGGGGGTCCCCACCATGTATAATGCCATCCTCAATCACCCCAAATTGAGCAAATATGACCTGTCGTCGCTGCAAGGATGCTTCTCCGGCGGCGCACCGCTGCCGGTGAAGGTCAAAAAACGATTTGAGGAATTGGTGAAAAATGTGAAGGTGATTGAAGGCTATGGCCTGACGGAAAGCTCGCCGGTGGCGGCGGCAAATCCGACTTTTGGCGTGAATAAGCCTGGCTCGATCGGCTTGCCTATCCCCGGGACGGATATCATTGTCGCTGATCGTGAAAACCCGCGCAAAATTCTGGCCCGCGGGGAAACCGGGGAAATCTGCATTGCCGGACCGCAGGTGATGAAGGGTTACTGGAACAGGCCGGCGGAAACGGCGAGCACGATTATAGACGGCCGTCTGCGCACAGGTGATATCGGCTATATGGATGATGACGGCTATACCTTCATCATTGACCGGGACAAGGACATGATCCTGGTCGGCGGATTCAATGCCTTTCCGCGTCAGATCGAGGAAGCGATCTATGGTCACCCGGCAGTTAAGGAAGTGACCGTGATCGGCATTCCCCATGACTATCTGGGCGAAGTGCCAAAGGCGTTTGTCGTATTGAAGAATAAGGATGAGAATATCGATGAGGAAAAGCTGAAGGATTTTCTGAAATCCCGGCTGGGTAAACATGAACAGCCCCATGAAATCGAATTTCGCGAGACGCTTCCCAAAACCATGATCGGCAAATTGTCCAAGAAGGAACTGGTGGCGGAAGAAAAGGCGAAACGGGAACAGAATAATTGATTGAACCCCGCGGGATTGCTGGTTAGATTGCCCGCACTTGAAAACCCCTGACTGCTCGAGGAATGCATGCCAGCCAAATCATCGCCAGTTCCGGACGATATTGCCGCAATGAGCTTCGAAGAGGCGCTGGCGGCGCTGGAGCAGATTGTCTCGAAACTTGAGGCCGGGGAGGTCAGCCTGGAGGATTCCATTGAAATCTATACCCGCGGCAGCTTTTTAAAACACCATTGCGAGCAGAAATTGCAGTCCGCCAAAGCCCGGATTGAAAAAATTACGTTGCCAGATACGGGCGAACCCACAGGTTCCGAGCCCTTCACCGCCGATTAAGGGGCTGTTTTGTGACCGAAATTGTTTCTCTGAAACATGCCATGAAATTAACCGCGGATGCGGTTGATAAAAAACTCGACCATTTGATGCCGGTGCCCGAAGGGGCGGAAAGGCGGGTGGTGGAAGCCATGCGCTATTCCATGTTTGCCGGCGGCAAGAGGCTCCGGCCCTTTCTGGTCTCGATCAGCGCCGATCTTTTTGGCGTCAGTCAGGTCAGCGCCCTGCGCGTGGGCGCCGCCGTCGAGTGTGTTCATTGCTATTCGCTGATTCATGATGATCTGCCGGCGATGGATGATGATGAAATCCGCCGCGGACGCCCGACAGCCCATATCGAATTCGACGAGGCAACCGCCGTGCTGGCCGGCGACGGTCTCCTGACCCTGGCATTTGAGATTCTGGCCCATGACGAAACCCATGCCGACCCCCGCGTGCGTTGCGAACTTGTGACGGCCCTGGCGTCATCGGCCGGCGCTCATGGTATGGTTGGCGGGCAGATGCTTGATCTGGCCGCGGAAAACGCCCAGCTGGATATGGGCGAGATTACCCGCCTGCAGCATCTTAAAACCGGTGCGCTGATGGGCTTTTCCGTGGAGGCCGGGGCAATTCTTGGCAAGGCGTCTCAGACGACCCGTGGTCATCTTGCCGCCTATGCCCGCGACCTGGGCCTTGCGTTTCAGATTGCCGATGATCTTCTTGATGTGGAAGGCGATCCGGGAGAGGTGGGCAAAGCCACCGGCAAGGATGACGACGCCGGCAAGGCGACGCTGGTGTCCTTGCTGGGAATTGAGCGGGCGCGCCAGCAGGCCCAGCTTTTATCGGATCAGGCCATTTCCCATCTCAGGGAATTTGGTGACCGCGGCGTCCTGTTGAAGGAACTGGCCCGCTTTGTGATCAACCGTAAAAAATGAAACTCCACGCCCCGCTGCTCCGGGCGACGCTGATCCGGCGTTACAAACGTTTTTTAGCGGATGTGACACTGGAAAGCGGTGAGGTAGTGACCGCGCATTGCGCCAATTCCGGCTCCATGCTTGGGGTGAAGGAACCGGGGTCCACCGTCTGGCTGTCACCTTCCACAAATCCCAAGGCGAAACTGGATTATCGCTGGGAACTCATTGAGGTGGATGGCGCGCTGGTCGGCATCAATACCAGCCATCCCAACCGGATTGTCGAAGAGGCCATTGCCGCGGATCAAATCCCCGAGCTGACCGGCTATGCCGATATGCGCCGGGAGGTGAAATACGGCGAAAATTCGCGCATTGATCTCCTGCTGTCCAAGCCCGGCCTTTGTTATGTGGAAGTCAAGAATGTGACCATGCGGGCGGGTAAGATGGCGCTGTTCCCCGATGCGGTGACGGCCCGCGGCACCAAGCATCTCGGCGAACTGATCACGATGGCGGCGGAAGGATACCGGGCGGTCATGTTTTATCTGGTCCAGCGGCCGGACTGCGAAGCCTTCGGCACTGCGGGGGAAATTGACCCTGTTTACGCCAGAACACTCAGGCAGGCGTTAACCAAAAGGGTAGAAATTCTGTGCTATCAATGCCATATGAGCACCGATGAGATTATCATCGAAAAACCGCTCCCTATCAAATTGTAAGGCAGGGTGATAGGATGATGGAAGCCCCTTTGGCGGAAGGAATGCCGAGATGAATTATATGACGGCGGAAAGCGCCGTGGCGGTGCGTGACGGCACCATCAAAATACACGGTCCGGCGGATTTTGACGGCATGCGCCGTGCCGGAAGGCTCGCCGCAGAAACCCTCGATTTTATCACCGCGCATGTTGCCCCTGGCGTGACGACGGAAAGACTGGACGATCTTTGCCGCGAATTTATCACCGACCGCGGGGCTGTGCCGGCGCCGCTGAATTACCGGGGCTTTCCGAAATCCATCTGCACCTCTGTCAATCACGTGGTCTGTCACGGCATTCCGGGGCCGAAACTGCTGAAGGAGGGCGACGCCCTTAACATTGATGTCACCGTCATTGTCGATGGCTGGCATGGCGACACCAGCCGGATGTTTTTTGTCGGCAAGCCCTCCGTTAAAGGCAAGCGGCTTGCGGATATCACCTATGAAGCCATGATGCGCGGTATTGCCGCTGTAAAGCCGGGGGCGACGCTGGGCGATATCGGTCACGCCGTCCAGAGTTTCGCGGAAGGCGAACGCTGTTCCGTGGTACGGGATTTTTGCGGTCATGGCCTGGGCCGGGTTTTTCATGATGAGCCCAATATTCTGCATTATGGCCGCCCGGGCGCGGGGGCGGAACTTCGGGAAGGCATGTTTTTCACCATCGAACCGATGATCAATCTCGGCCGCCCGGACGTAAAATTGCTGGAGGATGGCTGGACCGCCGTGACCCGCGACCGCTCGCTCTCCATGCAGTTTGAACATTCCGTCGGCGTCACCGCGGATGGTTGCGAAATCTTCACAACCTCTCCCAAAGGCCTGCATCAGCCACCATACGGGATTTAAATCAACGGTTTCCCCTTTCGACAGGCTCAAGGCGAACGTTCGAGTGTAACCGGTCGTCCTGAGCCTGTCGAAGGACGGAGCACAGAACGCCCCTTCACACCGCGCTCAAAAACAGATACCAATAACAATTAACATCCTGTGGTTGTTTGTTGTGAGGCTATGGCGGACCAACCCCATTATATCGGCCATCGAAAACGGCTGCGTGAACGGTTCCTGAAATCCGGCGCGGAAGCGCTGGCGGATTATGAATTGCTGGAGTTGCTGCTATGCATCGCCATCCCGCGGCGTGATGTGAAGCCGCTGGCAAAGTCGCTGATTGACCAGTTCGGCAGTTTCGCCGAGGTTATTACTGCCGAGCCGGCGCGCCTGAAAGAGGTCAAAGGTCTGGGTGAAGGGGCCATTACGGCCCTCAAGATCGCTCAGGCCTCCGCGCTGCGCCTCGCCCGCGAACAGGTGACCGGCAAACCGGTGCTGAGTTCCTGGCAGACGCTGTTGTCCTACTGCCGTTCCGCCATGGCCTATAACAAGACTGAACAGTTCCGCATCCTGTTTCTTGACCGGAAAAACGTGCTGATCGTCGATGAGGTCCAGCAGCAGGGAACCGTCGATCACACCCCGGTCTATCCCCGGGAGGTGATCAAACGCGCCCTGGAGCTTGGCGCTTCCGCCATCATCCTCACCCACAACCATCCGTCCGGCGATCCCGCGCCAAGCCGCGACGATATCGCCATGACCCGGGAAATCGTCGAAGCCGGCAAACGCCTCGGCGTCACCGTCCATGATCATGTGATTGTCGGCAAGAAGGGTCATGCCAGCTTCAAGGCCATGGGGCTGTTATAGGCTTGAGGCAAGTCTCCAGACCTGCTAGGGAAACGCCATTCATTCCTAGCGTAAGGCCCGCCGATGATCTCGCGTTATTCCCGTCCCGAAATGGTTGCCATCTGGGAGCCTGAAAGCAAATTCCAGATCTGGTTCGAGATTGAAGCCCATGCCTGCGATGCGCAGGCGGCGCTGGGCGTGATCCCGAAAGAGGCGGCCAGGGCGGTTTGGGAACGGGGCGCGTTTGAGGTTGACCGCATTGACGAGATCGAGCGGGAAGTCAAACACGACGTCATCGCCTTCCTGACCAATCTGGCCGAGCATGTGGGCGATGAGGCGCGCTTTGTCCATCAGGGCATGACGTCGTCCGACGTGCTGGATACCTGTTTTAATCTCCAGCTTGTGAAGGCGGCGGACCTGCTGATCGCCGATATGGACAAGCTGCTGGCGGTTCTGAAACGGCGCGCCCTGGAACATAAGGATTCCGTCTGTATCGGCCGTTCTCACGGCATTCATGCGGAGCCGGTCACCTTTGGTCTGAAAATGGCCGCGGCTTATGCGGAATTTTCCCGCGGCCGGGAACGGCTGGTGACGGCGCGGAAGGAAGTCGCCACCTGCGCTATTTCCGGCGCCGTCGGCACCTTCGCCAATATCGACCCCGCCGTCGAAGCCCATGTGGCGGCAAAAATGGGTCTGGAGGTAGAGCCGGTCTCCACTCAGGTTATCCCCCGCGACCGGCACGCGGCCTATTTCGCCGCCCTTGGCGTCGTGGCGTCATCGGTGGAGCGGCTGGCCGTTGAAATCCGCCATTTGCAGCGCACCGAAGTGCTGGAAGCGGAAGAATATTTTTCACCGGGCCAGAAGGGCTCCTCCGCCATGCCCCACAAGCGCAACCCGATTCTGACGGAAAATCTTACCGGCCTTGCCCGTATCGTCCGCGGCTTTGTGGTGCCGGCGATGGAGAATGTGGCGCTGTGGCATGAGCGGGATATCTCCCATTCCTCGGTTGAGCGCATGATCGGCCCCGACGCGACAGTGACGCTGGATTTTGCCCTGGCGCGCCTCACGATGGTGATGGATAAACTGCTGGTCTATCCGGAGCGCATGAAGGAAAATATGGATAAGCTTGGCGGCCTGATCCATTCGCAAAGGGTGCTTCTTGCGCTCACGCAGGCTGGCATCAGCCGCGAAGACTCATACCGCCTCGTGCAGCGCAACGCCATGAAAGTCTGGAAAGAGGGCGGCTATCTGCTGGATTATCTTAAGGCGGATAAAGATGTCACTGCCGCTCTGTCAGATACCCGGCTCAAAAGCCTGTTCGATCTCGGCTATCACCTGAAGCATGTCGACACCATCTTTAGCAGGGTCTTTGATTAGGGTCCCGACCATAAGACCCCAAAGTCACCTTATTGGTTGATGCCGATAATGATGCCAATCCCAATGACGGCCACTAAAAGGGCCGTCGGCACCAGCAATATCTGCACAATTGCCTCCCACCCCTTGATGACGCCCGTCGAAATTTCATAGGGTTCCTTCAAAAACCGCGACAGGGATTTTGTTTGCGACGGGCCAAATCTGCTGGCCCGGTTCATCACAGTTGGCACGCCGAGATAGGCCGCAAGATAAAAACTACTGATGACAACCATAAACAGGGTTTCGGCGCTTTTCCAAAAAACCAGGCCAAACACGCCCAAGATGGCGACGTTGACCACCGCAAATGCCCGATAGGCAAACGGATGCATCCGGCTGTTCGAATGGACCAGCTGCGTGATTCTGGCTTCAGGCCGAGCAATTTGAAGCTCAGGTTCCAGAATTTGGCGTTCAGGGGATTCAGCGAGGAATAATGTCATGGCATTGTCCGTTTTTGACAAAAGATGTATATTATATATTGCTTTTACTTGCAAAAATCAATATATAATATACATCTTTTGAAAGGCTGCTTATGCGATTGAATTTACAGACGGATTACGCCCTTCGCCTATTGATGCATCTGGCCGTAAATAAAGAGAAATTGTGCAAGATCGCAGAAGTCGCGGACCATTACGGAATTTCCAAGAACCATATGATGAAGGTGGCATATCAATTGGGCCGGAATGGCGTTATTGAAACCGTGCGGGGCCGCTCCGGCGGGCTTCGTCTTGCCCAGCTGGCAGATGAGATTATTGTCGGTCAAATTGTCCGGTTGATGGAGGCCGATATGGCAATTGTGGAATGTTTTCAGGGCGGCGCCGGAGAATGTTTCATAACGCCTGCCTGCCGTTTGAAAGTTATTCTTGGTGAAGCCGTCGAGGCATTTCTCACAGTTCTAGACGGCTATACGCTTGAACAGCTTGTTGGCGACAACGTCAGGCTCCATAATCTGCTTGCACTGGAGATAGCGTCATGACGGTTTTGATCCGGACGGCAGTGGAACGGCGGAAGCAACTGCAGGCCAGAGCGGCGGCAATGGGAATTGATGAAGCCTATATCTCGTTGCTGGTTGATCAGTTTTACCGCCGGGTCCGCGACCACCCCATGCTCGGGCCGATATTCGATAAGAAAATCGGCGAAAATTGGGATGCGCACCTTCTTAACATGAAAGCATTCTGGACGTCTGTAGCTCTGAATGCCGGAGATTATTCAGGAAAACCGGTACCAAAGCATGTGCAGCTGACCGATGTCCGTCCTGCACATTTTAATATATGGCTTGGGCTTTTCCGGCGGACCCTGGAAGATACCGCGCCCTCACCCGAAGTTGTTATTTATTTTATGGAACGCGCCGAACGCATTGCCCAAAGCCTGCAATTCGCCATGTTCAGCATACCGGAAATCACACAGAAATCATCAAGAGAAACGGCGGAAAGAAATACCGGACCGGCCCCCGGCAGGGCTCAAAAAATATAGCAGAACCCCTATTCACAGAAAAAGCCGCCTCGATTGGGGCGGCTCGTTCGACCATTTTAAGATGAAATTCTAGCGGAAGGTGACGCCGTCGCGTTCCAGGCGCTTGCGGTCCAGCTTGCGGGCGCGGCGGACTGCGGCGGCCTGTTCGCGGGCCCTTTTCTCCGACGGCTTTTCGTAAAAGCGGCGCATTTTCATTTCACGGTAAACTCCTTCGCGCTGTAATTTCTTTTTCAGCGCCCGAAGGGCTTGGTCAACATTATTATCTCTGACAACAACCTGCATGTAGCGGCTGCTCCTTTCTTAACTAGATAGCCTAAAAGCAAAAACGGAAACCCCCGCTTCCGAAGTGGCGCTTCTTAGCAAAGCCCGCACCGTTTGTGAAGCAGTTTTTCAAATATATAAAAAAGCGCTGCCAGTCACCTCTTCTGCCCGGCAAGATCAAACCACTAAATTTTCAGGTTATCTTATACCCGATTTTCGCTGCAAATTCAACCGGGCGCTTATTTTGCGATATAGCTGACCGTTAAGGTCAGGGTATTAACGAAGCCGTGGGCGACGATCAGCGGGGCCAGATTTTGTTTCGCCCGTGTAACAAAATAAACGGCGATGGTGACGGCGAGCAGGCCGGTCACGATCATGCCGCCGAGTCCCTGCGACGCATGACCGGAACCGAACCACACGGCTTGCGCGATGACGGCGAGGGCAAGTGCCCGCTTGCTGCCGCCAAAAAGTTGCCGGAATTTGCGGAGCAGCATTCCGCGAAAGAAAACCTCCTCGCCTATGGCGGCCCCGACCCAGACGCCGAAGACGATATCCAGAATAAAATAAGCCGGCGTATCGGGCTGTTGCTGTATGGCGCTGCCGGATTGCGGAGGATAGCCAAGGGCGGTAAAGATACCAAAGCCGGCGACGGTCACAATAAAAATCAGAAACGCCAGCTCACCCGCGCGGGTAAGGATAAATTTCAAGCTCTCAGGCCGCCTGCAGCCAATCCCGGCCGGCCTTTCGTTCCGCAGATACATCAAGACTGAGCCGGCGCCAACACCGGCAACCATGGTCCAGAGGCCGATATTTTCGACACCGTAAAAGCGCAACGCCCATACGGACCAGAAAATTACCGCCAGGATCAGCAAGTCGAAAAATGCACGTTTTTGCATGGTCATTTCCGGCCGGATACCTTGACAGAGTTAATTATTAGAATTAGAATCTAATTCTATTTCAAAAAATGTCAAGCTTTTAAGAAACTTGGTAAATATGGCGGCAAATCCGGTCAAGCGGCCCCAGCAGGCCCGTAGCAAAGACACACAATCGCGCATCCTTGCCGCTGTCGAAGATATGGTTGTTTCCGGAACGTATGATCAGGCGACGGTTCAGGAAATAGTGCGTCTGGCGAAAAGCTCCGTCGGGTCTTTTTACGCCCGTTTTCGGGACAAGGATGCCGCCCTTTATCAGTTCTATGATTTGCGCTGCGCGAAATTTGAACAGGAAATGGAACGGGTTTTAAACTTCGAGCAGGCCAAAGCGCTATCCTTCGCCACGGTCCTTGATAGTTTCATCGACGCTGTAATCGGCCACACGTTGAAAAATGCGGCCATATTGCGGGCGGCCGCCATGGCGGAAAGCTTTAATCGTCAGGGATCCCCCTTCCTTGCGCGCGCGGCTTTAATGAATAAAAAAGTGGCGGCGCTTTTGGCGGCCATATTTGAAGCAAAAGCAAAGGAATATGACCACCCGGATATCCGGGTAGCTGTCACGTTTGTGATCGCGGTATCCGCAGGGCTGACGCGGGACGGGATTTTACGCGGGCAATATATAACCCCAGCCAAAGTTAATGCCGGGCTTTATTCTAATGAAATCAAACGCATGCTGCGGGGTTATCTGCTGGTAAAATAATGCCCGCTGATTGTGCGCACTATGAGACCCTCCCCCGCCATATATGGCAGCCGGAGCCCAATTAAAGCCGCTTTTTAAGTCTTTCTCACCATGCTGGCGATCCAGAGCAGGATCACCGCGCCGATAAAGGCGGTAAAGAGGCTGCCGATCAGGCCGCCGAAACTGACACCCAACACACCCAGCAACCAGCCGCCGATAAAGGCGCCGATCACGCCGACAATCAGATTACCGATCAGCCCCATGCCGGAGCCTTTCATGACCAGTCCTGCCAGCCAGCCAGCGACCAGACCGATGATCAAAAACCAAAGTAAGCTCATGCCTTCCATATTTCCTGCTCCCTTTTAGGGTTGATGGTGCGCCGTCTTATTTGTCAAGGCTGGTGGTTTGAATAACCCGGTGCGGGTAAGGGATCGAAATCCCTTTGTCATCAAACGTTTCCTTGATCTTTTTCGTGACGTCCCAGCGGTATTTCCAATAGTCATCCGCATTGCACCAGGGGCGGACCAGAATATCCACGGAACTTTCACCGAGAGTACCGACCGCAATCACCGGCGCAGGGTCCTCATGGGTGCGCGCGTCCGCATTCAGGATTTCCTTGATGATGCCCATGGCCTTATCGATATCGTCATCATAGCTGATGCCCATGACCATATCGACGCGCCGGGTCGGATTGAAGGAGAAATTCTTGATCGCAGAGCCCCAGATTTCGCTGTTGGGAACAATGATCTGGACATTATCCGGTGTCGCCATTTCCGTGCTGAACAAGTTAATGCCTTTCACCGTCCCGGAAATACCCCCGGCATCGACAAAATGACCCACCTTGAACGGCCGGAAGAACAGCAGCATGATGCCCGAAGCGACATTTGACAGCGTTCCCTGCAGGGCGAAGCCAATGGCCAGCCCGATAGCGCCAATAAGGGCGACGAAACTTGTGGTCTCAACCCCAAACTGGTCAAGAACCGCGAGGATCGTAAAGACAATGATGGCATAACGGACCAGGCTTGAGAAAAAAATGCTGATGGTGGGATCGATCTTTTCCGATCTGTCCATCAGGCGGCGAACGCTGCGTTTGGCAAAGCCCGCAAACCAGAAACCGGCAATAAGAATGACAATGGCGCCGATGACCGACAGGCCGTATTCGGTGGCAATCGCCGTTATCTGATCAAGACTTTCCTGAAGCTGTTCATCCATAAAGCGATAGTCTCCTGAAATTATGTATTTATGAATTACTGCGCCTCTCGAATGCTGATTATAGCGTCCGGCTTTTTGCCGTCACGCAAAAAATTGCTACACCGCGGCCGCGCGCGATTCCCGCTTGCGGGCGTGAGGGTCCAGAAGACGTTTTCTGAGGCGGATCGATTCCGGTGTGACCTCAACCAGCTCATCGTCATTGATATAGGCGAGGGCGGCTTCGAGGGAGAGTTTCATCGGCGGGGTCAGACGCACCGCCTCATCCTTGCCGGCAGCGCGGATATTAGTGAGCTGCTTGCCCTTCAGGGGATTTACTTCCAGGTCATTTTCCCGGGAATGTTCGCCGATGATCATGCTTTCATAAACCTGGATATTGGGATCGATCATAATCGCGCCCCGGTCCTCCAGGTTGAACAAGGCATAGGCCAGCGCCTTGCCGGTGGAATTGGAGATCAGCACGCCGTTGCGCCGCCTCGGCATGGCGCCCTTATGGGGAGCGTAGCCATGGAAAGACCGGTTCATAATGCCGGTGCCGCGGGTATCGGTCAGAAATTCCCCGTGATAGCCGATCAGGCCGCGTGACGGGCTGAGAAAGCTCAAACGGATCTTGCCGCCGCCGGATGGCTGCATGCCGGTCAGTTCAGCTTTTCTGACGCTGAGTTTTTCCACCACAATACCGGAAAATTCCTCGTCCACATCAACCTGGACCTCTTCCATGGGTTCCAGCTTGCCGCCGGTCTCATCATCATCCTTATAGATTACCCGGGGTCGGGAAATGGTCAGCTCAAAGCCCTCCCGGCGCATGGTCTCTATGAGAACCCCCAGTTGCAGTTCGCCGCGGCCGGCCACTTCGAAACTGTCTTTTTCATGGCTCTCACTGACCCGGATGGCGACGTTGCCATCGGCTTCCTTCAGCAAACGGTCACGGATCATGCGAGAGGTGACTTTGTCACCCTCACGGCCGGCAAAGGGTCCGTCATTAACCCGGAAAGTCATGGCAAGGGTCGGCGGGTCAACCGGAATGGCCTTGAGGGGCTCTTTCACGTCCGTTGCGCACAGGGTCTGGGCGACGGTGGCGGTCTGAAAGCCGGCAATAGCGACGATATCGCCGGCTTCGGCACTTTCCACCGGAACCCGCTCAATCCCTTCAAAGGACAAAAGCTTGGAAACCCGGGCCTGTTCGATCAGTTTGCCGCTGCCATCAATGCATTTGATCGTATCGCCGGTTCTGATCGTACCGGCCTCTACCCGGCCCGTCAGGATACGGCCGAGGAAGGAATCCCGTTCCAGCAGGCTCGCCAGCATGGTAAAGGGCTGATCCGCCGTTGCATTCTGCACCGGTTCCGGCACCGGCACATGAGACAGAATCAAGTCAAACAGCGGGGCCAGATCGTCCCGGTTTTCCGTCACTGAATACGAGGCCCAGCCATCGCGGCCCGAAGCATAGAGGGTCGGGAAATCCAGCTGATCATCAGTGGCGTCAAGCACGGCGAACAAATCGAAAACCTCTTCATGCACCGCTTCCGTCCGGGCATCGTGCTTATCCACCTTATTGACCACCACCATGGGCTTCAGGCCAAGCGCCAGGGCTTTCTGCGTCACGAATTTGGTTTGCGGCATCGGCCCTTCGGCGGCGTCCACCAGCAGCACAACGCCATCCACCATACTGAGAATGCGCTCCACCTCGCCGCCGAAATCCGCGTGGCCCGGGGTATCTACAATATTGATGCGGGTATTCTTCCAGGTTACCGACGTGCATTTGGCGAGGATGGTGATCCCGCGCTCACGCTCCAGTTCGTTGCTGTCCATGGCGCGCTCATCCACCCGCTGATTGTCGCGAAAAGTGCCGGATTGGCGGAACAGAGCGTCCACCAGCGTGGTTTTGCCATGATCGACATGGGCAATGATGGCAATATTTCTTAATTGCATGAGATGTCAGCCTTTGGGTGAATCGGCGCGCAGTATAGGGCCATCTTACCATTGTGCAAGGCCGATCTCTGGCCAGGCTTGCAAAGTCTTCCTGCCCTCCTTATCGTAGGAGCACAAGGAGAGAGGGCAGCAAAATGATTAAATTCTTCGCGGCATGCAGTCTGTTTTTCTGTCTGGCCGGTTGCGACCGGGTGGACAACAAGGCCTCCGCCGATCTTGTCATCACCAATGTCAATGTCATCGATGTGTTGAGCGGTGACATCCATACCAATCAAACCCTGGTGATCCGGGACGGTCTGATTGCCGATATTCTGCAGGCCGGGAACGCGGGTGATTTCGCCGGCGCAAAGATGGTGGATCATAGCGGCCATTATGCCATGCCGGGCCTTTGGGACATGCATATTCACATTCGCGGCGGCCCGGACCTTGTGGACGATAATGAACGATTGCTGACCCGCTATCTCGGTTATGGCGTCACCGGTGTCAGGGATGCCGCGGGCGATCTGTCGGATGAGGTGTTGGCGTGGCGCGAAGCTGTTGCGGCAGGCCGGATGGAAGCGCCGGTGATCTTCACGTCCCTGCGCAAATTGGAAGGACCGACCGGCGGCTGGCCCGGCTCGCTTCGCATCGACAATGAAAGCGATATTGATACTGCGCTCGATACGCTTTCATCAGACCACCCTGATTTTATCAAAATATATAGCAGCAGTATCGCTCCCGGCCTCTATCTGGAAAGCATCCGCAAGGCGGAAAAGCGCGGATTCAAGACCGCCGCGCATATGCTGTTTTCCGTTCCCTTTGAAGATACGATTGCAGCCGGCCTCGACAGCATCGAGCATGCCCTCTATCTGCACAAGGCGGCTTCGACAGAGGACAGGGCAATTTCGAGCGATGTCAGAAAAGCTCGTGAAGGCGGCAATGGCAGTGAGGCCGGCGATCCGTTTGTCCGCATGATGGCAAGCTACGATCGTGATCATGCGTTCCTGGTTTTTAAAGATTTGGCCCGCCGCGGTGTGGCTGTCACACCGACCCTGTATATTGATCATTTGCTGCGCTTTCTGGATGAAAATGACCATATGGACGATCCTGAGCTTGCGCAGATTCCAGCCGCCATCAGAGAAACCTATCAGGGCCGGGTTGAGGGTGCCTTGCGCCGGTCTCCGGAGGCCATTGAGCGCGATCACAGGCGGATGCAGGCGACCATTGCCTTAACCGGTCTGGCCCATGAGGCAGGCGTCACGCTTCTTGCCGGGTCCGATACCGGGGCTTCCAATTCCTATGTTTATCCGGGCGATTCCCTGCATCAGGAACTGCGGATGCTGGTGGAGGCGGGGTTGTCGCCGCTCGACGCGCTAAGGGCCGCGACCGTTAACGGCGCCCGCTGGCTGGATCAAACCGAGCGCTATGGCAGTATCGAAAAAGGAAAGGCCGCGGATATCCTGATCTTGGAGAAAAACCCGCTGGAGGCTATTGAAAATACGCGAAGTGCTGCCGCCCTGATCCGGGCAGGAGCCTATATGGACGCCGATAAACTCCGGTCCCTGCGAATTCTGACCCGGCGGTGAATATTTGACAGGGGCGACAGACACTATTACCCTGAAAAAAGGGATAATAATGGCTATCGGCAAATCCAACCGCGCGGGCTTCATCGCAGGCGGCGCCATTTTATTGGCAAGTGCATTTCCATTCGCGGGTAACGCAGTGGAAACAGGGAATATCCCGGTTCATTTCAAAAATTCGTGCAGCGCGGATGTGCAATCCGATTTTTCTCACGCCATCACGCTTTTGCACTCATTCGAGTATCCGGAATCGCCGCGCATCTTCAAAAGAGTTATTGCCCAGGACCCGGATTGCGCGATGGCGCGCTGGGGTGTGGCAATGAACCTTTGGCATCCTTTGTGGGCGCCGCCCGGCAAAGCTGACCTGGAGGAGGGTGCAGGTCTTCTGGCAGAAACAGATAACCTCCCGAAAACACCACGCGAAGCGGCATATATTGATGCGCTCAAGACATTCTATTCCAGTGCCGACACAACGACGCATACCGAACGGGCGCGGACGTATGAAAAACATATGAGCAAGCTATATGCGGATCATCTTGATGACCCTGAGGCTGCGTTATTTTACGCGCTTGCCATTCTCGCAACGGCGGACCCGCGCGATAAATCCTATAACCATCAATATAAGGCGGCGGGGCTGTTGAACTGGGTTCGGAATTCCCAGCCGGCCCATCCGGGTGTTTTGCACTATTTAATTCATTCCTATGATTATCCGGGGATGGCGCATCTGGCGCTTGATGCCGCAACCAATTATGCGGATGCCGCACCGGATTCGGCACATGCGCAACACATGCCATCGCATATTTTTACCCGCCTCGGGCTTTGGGAACGTTCCTTGTCGTCCAACCATGACTCGACCAGATCAGCCGCGGACTACACGGTTAGCGCGAACCTGCCAGGCCACTATGATGAGGGTCTGCATAGCATTGATTATTTAATGTATGCGATGCTGCAAACCGCACGCGATGATGCCGCGAAGGATCTTCTGGCAAAGCTGCGTGCGATAGAAAAAACCGACACCGAAAACTTCAAGGTCGCGTTTACCTACGCCGCTTCGCCGGCCCGATATGCGCTTGAACGACGCGCCTGGAAAGAAGCGAGTGAACTGACTTTAATACGCCCGGATTTTCCATGGGCTCAGTTTGGCTGGGCCCAGGCGATCCATCATTTCGCACGGGGCATAGGGGCAGCCCGGAGTGATCAGATTGAGAAAGCACGCCAGGAACTTGAAAAACTTCAACGGTTACAAAAAACTTTGCCCGGCACGACCTTGAAATACTGGCAGGAAGAAATTCTCGTTCAGATAGACGCTGTAAGATCGTGGATTCTACTGGCGGAGGAAAAGGGTGATGAGGCGCTGCGGTTGGCGTCAGCAGCAGCCGAGCGTGAAGACGCTGTCGACAAGCATCCGGTCACGCCCGGCGAAGTTCTGCCCGCGCGCGAGTTATATGCAGATATGCTGTCCGAAATCGGCAATCATGCAGAAGCGCTGGAACAATACCGCGTGGTGCTGGAAAGTTCTCCTAACCGGTTGAATGCCTTGTGGGGCGCGTCGCGGGCCGCTGCAAAGCTGGGGGATGTGAAATCGCTGGAGATATATGAACAAACTATTCGTGAACAAACATCTTCAGGCAATCGGCCGGGAATGACATTAGGTGAAAATTAGGCCGCGGCCGGCAGTGAATGGCTGTTAAATATAATAGCCGGCCACTAGGATGATGGCGGCAAGCGCGGCCAGTTCCCCTGCGATCAGATAGGCCGGATACCACCGTCCCTGAGCGGCCGGGAAAAACTGTAGAATCCACGGGACGAAAAAGGGCAAAGCGGTCATGGCAACGGGAAGCGCCAGCTGGCTGCGCATAAAGAAGAATTTCGCGGCAAGACCCAGATAAAGCCCGCCGGCGACAAGGATGCCTGAAAACCCCCAGGGGCCGGATTTTCGCATAAACTGCGCCAACAGATAGCCCAGGAGCGATGCCGCGAGCGCACTGGCGAAAAGCGCAAGGCGGGTTCCGTATAATTCGGCAATCACCGTCAGTCCGGCCGCTGCAAACAAAACTGCGACCGGACTGGAAAACGAATCCTTTCTGGTTTCTTCCAGCCTGTTGAAAATCATCACGCCGAAAAAGACCATCATCATGGTCAGGAAAATCTGTCCCTGGCGGGTGAAAAGCGTTTCGCCCGACGCCATCCAGAAAGAAATAATCAGCGGGATGGCGAGTATAATGCCGCGCCGCATATAGAGATGTATTGTCATTTGATCCAGGGTGGCGCCCACC
The DNA here is from genome assembly GCA_021774625.1 of Alphaproteobacteria bacterium. GTDB lineage: Bacteria > Pseudomonadota > Alphaproteobacteria > Sphingomonadales > JAKSBY01 > JAJFIV01. Next base: position 168,706 of record JAJFIV010000007.1, read on the forward strand.
AGCATGGCAAACAAGGCAACGGTGATCAGATAATCGGGGGGTGTGGCCGGCGGCCAGGCAAAGGAACCAAAGATGGCAAAATAGGCCGCAATAAAGCCGCAACCTATGCTAAGCCCCTGCAGGCTTCTGTATCTGCCCTGACGGAACACCAAGTGCAAAACAAGTGTAAACACAAAGGCAATGCCGAGGGGTAAAAGGAACCGATCCCAATCTGTTGGGGTGATAATAGGCACAGGCAGCTCTTTAAGACTTTGGATACGTTCGGCGTCTTTTACGGACTTTTAGATCTAAGGCCAAGCATATTACAAGACAGAATCAGGACCGCGATTTAATGGATGGATTTTTGTGACAGTTTATGGGCCATCTGTATAAAGGGATATGGACCGGAAAAAGATACTCATTATCCGCAACCCCTACGCCGGAAGGCCGAATCGCCTCCTTGTGGATCAGGTGGTGGCCGAACTCGGAAAATCAGGCGCCGTTCCCATCGTGCAGAATGCGGCCGACGAACAAAATAGCCAGTCTATTGCCCGGACTGCAGTGCAAAATTCTGCAGGTTATGATCTGATCGTGGCCGCCGGCGGCGACGGCACCATCAATAAGGTTGCCGCCGGGCTATATGATGGCGGGATTCCTTTGGGCGTTATTCCGGCTGGCAGCGCCAATGTTCTGGTCCGTGATCTCGGTCTTGAACCGGGTCTTTTATTGTCCCCCGCACTGCTTTCCCGGGCGCTGATTTTTAATCCGCTGCAGCCCCTCTATCTGTGTGAAGCACAGACCGGCACCGGCTCCCATCCCTTTGTCGCGATGGCGAGTGTTGGCTTCGATGCACGCGCGGTCGCCAATATAAGTCTCGCATTGAAAGCGCGGATCGGCCGCACCGCCTATGCAATTGCCGGCTTCAGGGAATTGCTGGGCACCAGGCCCGCCCGCGTCACTCTCAAATGGCCGGGAGGGACATGTGAAGCCAATTGGGTGATCGCCGCAAAAACCCGGCATTATGCCGGACCATTCGTGCTGGATCAGACGATAGATATCAGAGGGCCGGCTTTGACGGTTTATGCGGTTAATTATAACGGCCCGGTTTCGTTACTTGGACATCTTGCTGCTTTAAAACAGGGACGCCTTGGCCATCGGGAAGGTGTCCGCACCATCCATACCGACCAGTTGGAAATAGACGGGGAAGCCTGTGAGCCGGTTCAACTGGATGGCGATCTTGCCGGTTATTTACCGGTCACATTGAAAGTTTTGAAAAAGCCCTTGAAAGTTGTTATTTTCAACACTTAGGATCAGGCCTCGTTTGAATTCATCGATTTTTCACAATTCTATGCCAGACTCATCTTGAATTTGGTTGAGAAAGGATTAACTATAGATTGTCGAGAGCCGAGTTCGCTCTCGTTTGCCCCCTGTGGGCGTTTCCTCCCTGAACTTGAGCCACTCCCACATTGTGCGGAGTGGCTTTTTTTGATGGCATCGGCGGCCACTTCCCCCGGCCAGATGAAAATTTAAGGGCCGCTTATTCGGCAGCCTGTTGCAGGCGCCGCGGCAGATCAATATCAATGACTGCGGCGATCATCTGTTCCAGGTCCCGGGCCAGGGCATTGAAATGCGGCTTCTTTTCGAGGGTGGCCTCATCCACATAAAGACCGCGATTGACTTCGATCTGCAGCGCATGGAACCCGCTTTGCGGTTTGCCGTAGCGTTCAGCGCAATAGCCGCCCGCATAGGGATCATTGCGGGAAACCCGGTAGCCAAGATTTTTCAGCGCGGCCTCCGCCCTGTCGATCAGCAAAGATGCGCAGCTTCTTCCATTGCGGTCCCCCAGAACAAAGTCAGGGTTTTTCTTGGTCCCGAGCCGGCCCGGCGGGTCGCCGCCGGACGGCATGGAATGGCAATCGATCAAAACCGCCCAGCCATAATGTTCGCGCGCCTTTTGCAGCATTTTATAAAGGGCCTCATGATAGGGATAATAGATGTCTTGGATCCGGTTTTCGGCTTCGGCGAAGCTCAATTTGCTTTTATAGATTTCAAACCCCGCCGCCACGATGCGGGCGATTGTGCCAAGGCCGGCTGCGACCCTCTCCGATCCGGCATTCACCTTGACCGGCAGGGACTCCCGGAACATGGCCGGATCAAGTTCATAGGCTTCGCGGTTAAGATCAAGATAGGCCCGCGGGTAGAGGGCCTTTATCAGAGGCGCCCCTAATAAGGGGGCGGAGGCGAACAATTCATCGACATAATAGTCTTCGGATTTTCTGAGCACCTGCGGATCCAGCCGGGAGGCGCTGCGAAAGGATGTGGGGTAATGCCGTCCGCTGTGCGGCGACGCGAACACCGCCGGGGCCGGCTTTTCTTCCGGCAGGATGATTTCAAATGGAGGCGCGGCTTTTGTCTCGCTGCTCATAACCGTCCCTCTTTTGTTGGTTTTTCAGGCATTTTCCACCTATTCTAACGTTGCTGGCGTTTGTTTGAAAAGTATTTACCCTTTCCGGACATACTGTCCAGACTTTCGTTGAGACATGAGTAACTCAGGTGCGGATTTTATGGCCAATATTATTCTCGCAGAAGACGACGCATCCATGCGTTCATTCCTTGTCCGCGCCATTGAAAAGGCGGGGCATCAGGTTGTTGCCGTTGACCGGGGAACCGATGCGCTGCCGCTTGTCGCCAGTGGTAATTTTGACCTGCTGCTGACCGATATCGTGATGCCGGAAATGGATGGGATCGAACTCGCCCAGCGCACATCCAGCCTCGCACCCCACATGCAGGTGATGTTCATTACCGGTTTTGCGGCTGTAGCCCTCAACCGGCGCAACGAAACCCCGCCAGGCTCGAAAATCCTGTCCAAGCCTTTTCATCTGAAGGATCTGGTTGGTGAAATCGACCGTCTGTTCGCGGCGGAAGTCCAGGTTTGACTTTGGGCTTGCAGAACACACCGATTCCGTTATAAACCGGCCTTCCAGTCTGAAGACCGGCCGCAAACCGGCATCAGGGCGCGTAGCTCAGTGGGAGAGCACTACGTTGACATCGTAGGGGTCGCTGGTTCAATCCCAGCCGCGCCCACCATCTTACCCCTTGAAATTACTGGTATTTCTATCTCTATGACCTGGCTCGCAATAAGCCAGGGAGGCCGTTTTGCAATGGATTTGCAATGGAATGTTGCAAAAAGGTTCCGGTCTGTTCTCTTATTGAGCTCCCAGAGGTAAGTATCGGTAGCGTCGGCAGCATCCTGCAGATACACCGGATCGAATTCGCCATAGGACCGTGATGTCGTCCGACTTTCTTCCTGATCCGCATGACCGAGCCATAAGGAACGCTGCGATCCCGGCACCTGCGCCATCCGCATCACCGTGATCATTTTATTGCGAATGGAATAAGGCACCATGTTGGGCAGCGAGACGCATTCCTTCTGCCGGGTGCGGCTGAAGACCCGCTGCAGGGCATGGGAGGACGTATAAGGCACATAGCGCGGCAGCAGTTTCCATGGGGAGTTTTGCGATATCTCGGCAAACTCCTTTTCGCTTCTTACCATCTGCTGTTCCGCATCCCATGACTGTACCCAGCCGGCCAGATTTTCGGTGAGGCGGATGACGGGGCGGAACTTGGTCGGCTGCTGCGGACGGTCTTCCGGATTGAGATCAATCAGCCCGCGCTCAAGATCAATCTGCTTGGGTCCGAGATCAAGGCCTGCTTCCGGCCTGCAGGCTGTATTGAGCGCAATCATGATCCAGCGAAAGGCCGGTTCCGATCCGAGATTGTCGATAAACCGCGCCAGATCATCATCCTCGCGCGGGAACCATTTACCCGCCACCGGCGGCGGAATACGCAGCAGCTTGGCAATGGTTCTGGGATCATGGATGATTTTGGGGAAAGGCTGTGCGCAGCAATAACGGATAGCCGCGCTCAACATGCTCATATTACGCGCGAGATAGCCCGCCGCATGGCCGTGGCGTGCCCGCCAGACTTTAAGAATATAATCAACCTGGAACCGCTCAGAGAGATCGCTGATCCGCTCCGGCCCGTCCAGCACTTCCTTGAACAGTTCCAGCGTGCGTCTTGCTTGTTCCCGGCTTGGCAGTTTCGAGCCGACTTCGTTGTTGTATTTGGCGAGCACGGACAGGATCAGCGCATCCTCATCCTCGGTCTTTCTTTCCAGGACGAAGGCAACAAGCCGGTCCTTGGCCTTCTCTAAATCCGCTGTTTTAAGGCTTTTACGGCTCGCGACTCCCTTGCGCTGGGCGTGTTTGTCCGCGTGCCAGTAGGCATAATAGATGCCGCCTGCGCCGACATTGTTGTCGAGCCAGTGGCCTTTATACTCCCATTTTCCTCGCAGCTTGGACATGGCGGTCCTTTCGTTTTGCTCTCGATATACGCTTCGATCCACTCAGCCCGGTACCAGAAGGTTCTGCATCCCGGCGTGTATCTTATTTCCTCCGCTTTTCTCGCCCGCCGCAATTCTTCCAGCCCGACGGGATATTTCTTCGGCACATCGCGCTCCCGAATATAGCCTGGCAGCCCGGACATGGCGAATCCCCTACCTTCCCCGGCTCAGGGGCGGCCTGCCCGGCCTTGGCGGATTGTCGGAATACCAGCGGACCAGATCGGCTTTTCTAAACAGGTATTCCCGCCCCGCCTTTGCAAATGGCTGCAGGCCGCCATGCGACATCCAGCGGTAAACCGTGCGCGCCGAACAGCCGAATATCTTGCACAGATCAGCCGTATCAATCAGGGCATCCCCATTCAGATCACAAAAAGGCTTTTCCTGAAAATCGATAAAGGCCCGCTGGCCGCCGCCCGGTGCCGGGCCGATCCGCTTGCGGTGAATGAGAGTGCTGCTTCCCGCCAGATCATTTTCAAATACATACATATTTCATCAGCCTTAATATGACGCGCAATATATGACATATATAATAGATTCTCACTGCCGGGCGCAAGGAAAAAATATAGCGGCTTAAAATTTACCCCAAGAAGCGAGAGCGAAAGCCCCCTGCCAGGAGGCCGGAAAACGCGTAAATTGTCGTAATCCTACCCAAACCTGCAGAAAACCGCCAAATGAGTACCCGGATTCAGTGCAATATGAGTAGAAACTGGGCACTCAAACAGTGTATCCAGAGTAGAATAGACGTACCGCAAGGGTATTGCGGCAATTGACAGACGTGTTTGCTTGTACGGCTTATCAAGGGGGTTTGCAGCGCACGTTCCGTCAACTCTGTATCATTCAAATGGAATTGGGACCACCTCTATTTGCTATTGACCTCAGATAGTGTGGCCGAAGCCTCACACCTTAGTAACGAGTGGAGAAACAGTTTTTGATCAGGAGGCTGCTCGTCAAATATAAGACTGTTATTTGAATATATGCAAGAAAAGGAACGCTCATGAACACAGCACCCACCATTTCCAAAGTCTGGGGCTTCTGTACAACCTTGCCCATTTTCGCGGAACACAAGGTATGTGTTGTGTATAGTACAACGCCCTTGCCAAAGGGGCGCTACGCCCCCTGTTGGATACCCCAGCAGTGCCGCCGTCAAGCCCAGCCATTACATTAAAGGCCAGCATGGTGGCGGTTAAATAGTATCGCCGATTAATCACTCATCAGGGTATTGGCCCCCCGACACCCGCCAGTCAGGTGGGCGTTCCTGCCGCTCCAACACCCCCAGATAATTCCATTGAGGCCAATCCTTCGCGGATTGGATGCACGTCAGCGTTTCACTGCTGAACCAGACCAAAAGAGCGCATCGCCAGCCCTTGGAACCCACGAGCATGCGTTTGACCTCCTGCACCACCATTCAAGAGAGCCGTCGCGTTCGCCTGAAAACCCCATGACGAAACTATGCAGCAAGCAGTAATTCAGCCATGCCATCTATCTTCGCCTTGACGTGTTGCCAATTGGGATGATGGCGCTGCAACAGTTCATAATATTTTTTGCTGTGATTATGTTCGCGCAAATGACAAAGCTCATGCGTTATCACATAATCAATGCAATCCACCGGCGCTCGAATGAGCCATGGGTTTAGGTGAATCACGCCACTTGGTGAACAGCTTCCCCATTGTTTTTTCATCGGGACAAGTTTGAAAGGTGGCGTTCTTTCTAGCCAGGAAATATTTCCAGTAACAAGTTCCAGCCTACGCTGAAAATAATCGGCTGATTTTGCCTTATACCAATCATTAAGTCGCCTCCTGACTGACGCTGGATCAGTGCTACGCGTTATGACCTCTATTCGACCTGCATGTAGCTTTACGTTTGAGGGCATCTCTTTGCTCTCAGTAACACATAATTGGAAGCGCCTGCCGATATAAAAATGCGTCTCTCCACTCACATATTCCCTTGGGAGAGTATGCGCCCGAACCTGTCGCACTGCCTCTAATTGTTTGGCAATCCAACGTGCGCGCTTACGGATTGCTTGGTTGAGCTCTGCCAGCGAACATTCTTCCGGCACTTCCACTTCAATATGGCTGTTTGGGTGAACATGTATTCTGACTTTTTTGCAGAGAAATGGATTGATGGTCACATCATACAAAAAAGTTTCATCACCATAGTGTAAAGCACCGGTCATTAAAAATCTCCACGAGAAAGACCGACGCGCGTAACGGCAATAATATCTTCAGTTGCTTTTTTGGCGTTCTCAAGACCGATGATTTTAAATAAAACCGGGAGCAACCCTTTGCGTATTGCAATTTCAATATTCTGCGGATTTAGTGAGTTCTCAGCTACGGCGTCAGTCACTGTCTGATCGATTTCTAAGCTAACAACCACAAAATCGTTCATGTCATACTTTTCCGAATTATCCTTTTTGGTGATTAGTCGCAATATGCCGAAATAGGCTGCTGCGTGTTTGTTGTCGACAAGGTCAACCGGTATGCCGTCAATTTCTCTGTTTTGCGCTTTCTGCTCTAACTCATCGAATAACACATATTGCTTGAAGGGGTGCTCGAATAGAGCCTCAGCCTCGTGGATAGCCAATTTCAAAAGCTCTGAGAAATACCTCTGCGCATAAGGATCATCGGCAAGCTCTTGCTCAATAGTCTTTTTCAAACGCGATTTGATGAGGTCTGTTTCATTGCGGAGTTTTTCCTCAGTCCATTCAGACGGGGCTTTCAACCCCAGATCATTGACGAGATAGACACCCTCAGACTCTTTGACTTCTTCTCCAATGACATGCCGGTCAACAAGCTTTCTGATTTGCTCTTCATAAGCGCTGAAGTCGATTGTTTCCTGCGCATCTTGCTTGGCGATTTTTCGAAGGTTGACGAAAAACTTCAGGTCTTTTTTATATGCCGCAATTTGCTCTTCACTTATTGAGGCGTCTTCAAAAAAGGAACGTGAGCCAAGGGCAATTTTCAGGCACAACCCAAACTCGGTCAAAGCCTCATAAAAATCTTCACGTACTTTCTGACGAACATCTATCGGAACACCCACCTCACCGTCTTCGAAGTGCGGGATCAGAATTTGACGATATTGTTCCAGATCAGATCGATTTTTGACAGAGGAAAACAAAGACCAAAGCTTCTCATGCAGCTTGGGAAGGCGCTTATATTCCGTTGAAACTTCTTTGTAGAGCCCTTCTATATCTTCGATATCAAACCCGCCTTGCGTTCTTGCTGCAAGGTCTTGATAATCTGTGATGGCGGTGTCGAGTTCTTTCAAAATGCCGCGATAATCAATCAGCAATCCATATTTCTTTTCTTCTTGCAAGCGATTAACACGGGCGATTGCCTGAATGAGATTGTGTTGTTTCAGCGGCTTATCGATATAAAGAACCGCGTTTTTTGGTTCGTCAAAGCCAGTGAGAAGCTTATCAACAACGATCAATATATCCGGTTTTCCCGGTTCGCTGAAATCTTCAATGATTTGCCGCTCATATTCTTCCGCATCGCCAGTAACATTATCAGCCCACCATTGTTGAACCTCTGGCAATTCAGATTCATCGACATCTTCATGCCCTTCGCGCGTATCGGGCGGTGAGATCACAACTGCGCTTGTGACCAGACCCGTGGCATCCAATGCCTTTTTGTACCGAACAGCCGAAAGCTTGCTGTCCGTGGCAAGTTGCCCTTTTAGGTTTTTGCCCAGCTCTTTGAAGTTTTCGCTGAAATGAATGGCGATATCCCAGGCGATCAAATCTATCCGATTGGCTGAACCATAGACTTGCCCCTTCTTGCTGTATTTGTCCTTGAGATCACTTCTTTGCTTGTCAGACAGGCCAACAGTAATTTTCTCAAACCAGTTATCAATCGCCTTGTCATTGATAGCCAATACCGGCTTACGTTCCTCATAAAGCAAAGGCGTGACCGTGCCGTCATCAACAGCGCGCTGCATCGTATAGGCATGAACGATGGGGCCGAACTTGTTTGTGGTTTTGTCATTTTTGAGTAGCGGCGTGCCTGTGAACGCCACATAAGACGCATTGGGCAAAGCTTTCTTCATGCGCTCATGATTTTCGCCGCTCTGAGAGCGATGTCCTTCATCAATCAGTACAATAATATTTTCGCTTGGATTATAACATTCCGGCATTTTGGCGGCGGTACTGAACTTATTGATAATGGAAAAAATAATCCGCTCATTGCCCTTGCCGATGCGCTTGGCAAGATCACGCCCCGTTGACGCCTTGAACTGGTTTTCTTCGTCTTTCTTGCCAACACCTTTTGCCCCAAAAGCGCCGCTGGTCAGAAACGTCCGGGCGAGCTGTTTTTCCAGATCAATACGGTCTGTAACCGCAATGATCCGGCACTCACTCAAACTTTCATGCAACAACAACGCCTTGCACAAAAACACCATGGTCAGGCTCTTGCCGGAGCCGGTGGTGTGCCAGATCACACCGCCTTCGCGTCCGCCGTCAGGGCGTTTGTTCGAGATGCGTGACAGAAGGGCTTTAATACCAAAGGCCTGTTGATAGCGCGCGGCGACTTTACCGTTTTTGCGGTCGAAAAGGATAAAATAGCGGACAAATTCCAATAACCGGTCTTTGGACAATATGCTGATTAACAGGCGATCCTGATCCGTAACTAAATGCGTTTGAGACCAAAGATTGTTGAAATGATCTTGAACGGGTTTCGGGCGATCAAAAAGCAGTTGATCCTTCACAGCCAAAGGCAGCGGTTTGTTTTTGATTTCCCTGAAATGCTTTTCGGAAAACTCTTCCTCATGCCATTTTGACCAGAATTTTTTCGGCGTCCTGGTTGTGGCGTATCGGCCTTCCGTCCCACTGATGGAAAGCAGGAGTTGTGAGTAAGCAAACAAATGCGGGATTTCATCGGTTTTTTGATTGCGGATGTTCTGGCTAATGCCTTCATCAACCATTGATTTATTGGGGTTGCCACTATCGGGGCGCTTGGCTTCGATCACCACCAACGGCAGGCCATTGACAAAGCACACAATATCCGGGCGTCGGGTGCGCGTGCCATCCGTGGAGAGAACCTCAAACTCTTCCGTCACCAGAAAACTGTTATTGTCCGGGTTATCCCAGTCGATAATCGGGATTGTTGCCGAGTGCTTCTTGCCATCAACGAACTCGGTGACGGTGACGCCAAGCGTCAGCGCATTGTAAAACTTCTCATTGGCACTGAGCAGCCCCTCCTGCATGGCAGGCGTTGCAAGGTCACGCGCGATCTGGTCTATCGCATTGGTGGAGAGCGGATAGCTCTTACCCTTATAGCCAAAGCGGCGTTTCTTCAACGCATCCACAAGTACGCTTTTGATGACAACAGCCTTGTTTCCGCCCCGCAGCTCCATTGCGCGCGTTGGTGGTAGATATTCCCAGCCGAGCGAGAGCAATGTCGCAATGGATGGAATGTGCGCGGAATATTGCTCGGCTGTGTTGGGAACGGAGGACATATTAAATCGCCATCTTGGAATTTGTAACGTAGCGTTGCCCGCTCAACGGGGCTTCATAAAGACTGTCGTCAAGGAAACGAAGAAATCGCTTCGCTAACGCTTGATTTTGAGGAACTTGAATTTGTCCGTTCTGAACATCTAAATCCAACTCCATTTCCTGCGCTTTGGCCTGAATATCTGCAACAGCATAATTGTCTAAAGTCCCATCGGAACTCACCTTATGAATTAACTTTCTAACTGTTTGATTAGCCCTTGCTTTGAAGGCATCAAGGTCATCAATGTTTAGGGATGCGTGACCCACGAAATTATCTATATCTTCGTCCGTTGCCTCCTGATAAAATTCGGCCAAATCAAGGATCATCCGCAAATTGGAATAGCTGTTAAATTTGATTTGATTGTTTTCAATGATGCACGTCAGGCTCGCACCAATGGTGAAAGCTGGTTCGGTTAGCCGCTGAAAATTATTTTGCTGCAAAAATACCGCGAGCCGACGATTTAGTCTTTGCTGTGCTGTAAATTTTTGCACAAGCAGTCGCATCGCTCCATTGTTACCCACCCCGATAAAAAGGGCGCGTATGTTCTCATTGTCGAAATTCGCGATATCGATGACAGGTACAGCGAGAGCGTTTCCCTGCGCAGCATGAAGCATGGTGTTTGCATCAGGCGTTGCGTCTAAGACGAGCAATTCATCATCGTCCGGCTTCCAATCACCATTGAAGGCAACTTCATTTGGACGCCCCTCACGAAACGCATCTTCCTGCTGTGCAAACACATTCCCCAATTCTGTTTGCAACGGGTTCGTAATTGGCACACGCTTGATCTCAATACCGTTATTATTCCGGCACAATGCTAATAAATTCATTTATCCCCCTCATTATCAGGTAAATCGATCACAATATATTCTGTGAGCTGCCCAACCTTGAGGCATTGCTTGGCGGATCGAAGTTGTTTCTTTGTAATCAATACATAGGTCACGCCCTCATCAGTGTTGACCTTGTAAAAGTGCCACCCCAAAATCCCCAGCAAGGGATTGAAGTGATATCCATAGCCCGTGCTGATGACGAGAATAAAAATCATCACTGTCGGGATCAGGATATTCAAATTTAGATCACTGAACTCAGCGGTAAAAAGCGGTGATAAATATAGGAGAATGAATGTAATATATTCACGATCTGCTGCTTCTATCGACATTACCCTGAACGTCGATCTCTCCAGATGCTTTTGGCAATAGGAAAGCAACCACAGCATAATGCCGACTAAAATAGCCGCAAGAAGGATAAGACCAAGCGCCGTCCAATTTTTTGAATCTGTGTACATCACCCATGCGTAAACCAGTAACACTGGCGCGAGTGCTGTGCTTGTGAGAAGCAGTTTTGAAATCCAGTTAAGCATTGGCGACATCCTCATCGATTTTGACGCGGCGTTTGCCGGTGAGGAGCTGCTGCATCAGGGCGGATTTTTCTGATTTTAGTCTTTTCAAAATACGATTTTGTTTTTCTAGTTTTAAATCATAATTTCGAAGGATAGCTGCGATTGCTTCTTGCTCAGATTTTGGGATTAATCGAATAGGAAGTTTTTTGAATGTACCCATCCGAAGGGAAGCAACGGTTGAACCTACTGAAAACCGTTTAAGTAAATGCCGGTTGTAATGGATGGAATAGAATATGTATTGTCCATTGACTTCCTTAAAATTAAAAATCGCATAAGCGCGTTGGTGAAGATCAAATTTCCCAATAAAATATTTTGGAACGAACTCTTGACCTTCTCCGCCAACGATAATCGCTTCGGTATCGAATAGAAAACGATCGCTACGGCGCACATCGGTTGATCGGTCGAAAAAAGTAAATTCGCCTTCTTCAGTGGAGTCTTCTCGATTGGAACTCCCTGTTTCTATGCGGACAACATCCGTCAATGGAACAACTTCCCACTCCCCAGAAAACCCCGGGAGGCGTTTTTTCCCGGTTAGGAGTTGTTGCATGAGGGCTTTTTTCTGGGCCTGGCTGTTTTCGATCAGCCTCTCCACTACCTCAATCGCCCGATCCCACGTAGACAGAATTTCCGCAATTTTCTTTTGTTCAGAGAGTGGAGGTAAAAGAATTGGTAGTTTTCTAAGGTCTTGAAGCGACAAAAATGGTTGTGCTCCACCAGAACGAACAACATGAGCTATTCTTTTCTGCCGAGCTTGGTGGAGATGTAATAAGTACAGATGATTCAGTATTTTTGGGTTTGGCTTAAACAGAGCAACATTTTTCATGCTGAACTGAAAATCGACGTCTACATATCCACAATTTGCGACACCGGCTCCAATGTTCACAATTGCCAAGTCGCCCTTTTCAGGATTGCATCGCTTATACACTTCCTGATGATCTTCATTGCTGAGATACAAACAGTTTTCAAAATCAATTCTGCCATTTTTCACATGAATGGCAGTAATGTATGGATGACCGCTAGTCGTAGGTGTAGGCGTATCGTGGGTGCCGTCCGTTATCTTGGTGCAAGCTAATTTCGCAGGCGTTATACTCCAGCCCTTCGGTGGTTCTCCGACAAACCCAGCTCCTTTAAATTCTAAATCAGGAGTCATCTTCACCCCCGCTTTTCCGCCCCAGTTTCGCCCCCAGTGCCTTCACGTCTTTCTCAAAGTCGGAATTAATTTTTTGGGTTTTGTTAAAGGCGGTGTATTCGGCCTTGGCCCTATCTGCAGCTCTTTTGTGGCTGATTTTACCCTTGCCGCTGAGCAATTTATATTCGTTAAAAGAGAGGAATTTATCGACGCTGGCGGTCATGTCGGCCATGGTCATTTTGGTGCGGTTTTCAATGATGTTTTCGATATAGTCGAAAAAGCCTGAAACGGTGCGCTCCAGGCGCTTGATTTCTTTTTCTTCCAGATAATTTTTCGCCACCATTACGTCGGACTGTAAAATGCGTCCATCGGGGGCGTTCTTCCATGTGGTAAGACCCATATTGGGGGCTTCACGGTTGGCATTTTGGTGGGTAATTTCAGCAGCTGTTTTGCCGGTAATGGCAAAGTGAAACTTATTTTGCACCATGGCGTAAAAGGTTTTTGCCGTTTCTGAACCGCTATCATAATCGGTGCTGATTTCGGCAAAAATGTCGGTGATTTGCAGGTAAATGCGTCGTTCACTGGCGCGAATAGAGCGGACGCGTTCCAGCAATTCTTTGAAATAGTCTTCGCCAAAAAACGTTTCAGCTTGTTTCAGGCGTTCATCATCCATGACGAAGCCCTTTTTGATATATTCCTTCAGGATATTGGTTGCCCAGATGCGAAATTGCGTAGCGCGCCTAGAATTTACCCGATAGCCAACGGCGATAATGGCGTCGAGATTGTAATATTCCAGTGAGCGCTGAACCTCTCTTTTGCCTTCAGTTTGAACTGTTGCAAAATTTGCAACTGTTGCCGCCCGGGACAATTCCCCTGTCTCGTAAATATTTTTCAAATGTCGGCTAATGCCTGACTTGTCGACATCAAATAACTCAGCCATTTGTGCCAAGGGCAACCAGATTGTTTCCGCCTGCATCAGCACTTTGACGTGTACCGATTCATTCTCACCTTCATAGAGAAGGAAGGGGGAGTCTTCTGTAGGTATTATACCCTTGCTCATGCAGTGTACCCCAATTCCTTGAGGTAGCCGTCCATTTTGATCTCAAGCTCGGCAAGTTCGGCTTTCAGCTTCTCGCGCTCGGCGCGTACTGCCATCAGGTCAATCTCTTCCTCTTCCTCGAAGGTATCCACATAACGGGGAATGTTGAGATTATAGTCGTTTTCCGCCAATTCTTCCGGTGTGGCGAGATAGGCGTATTTGTCGATTGTTTCGCGCGCCTTATTAGCCGCAACGATCTTCTCAATATTTTCTGCGGAGAGCTGGTTTTGGTTTTTGCCGGAGGTAAATTCGCGGCTGGCGTCAATGAACAAAACCTTGTCGTCAGATTTGTTCTTTTTAAAGATCAAAATTGCCGCCGGAATACCGGTCCCGTAAAAAAGTTTTTCTGGCAGGCCAATCACGGTGTCGAGCAGGTTTTCCTCTACAAGCTTTTGCCTGATCCGCCCCTCTGCTGCCCCTCGAAAGAGAACGCCGTGTGGGGCAACCACTGCCATGCGCCCGGTTTTGGGCTTCATGGTCTCAATCATGTGCAGGATAAAGGCGTAATCGCCTTTGGTTTTTGGCGGGACGCCGCGCCGGAAGCGACCAAATTTTTCTGACTCAGCCGTGCTATGCCCCCATTTGTCGAGACTGAAGGGAGGATTGGCCACCACCACGTCAAAATGCTTGAGTTTGTCGTCCCCATCCAAGAGCTTTGGATTGCGGATCGTGTCCCCCCATTCAATGCGGTGATTGTCTTCGCCGTGCAGAAACATGTTCATTTTGGCAAGCGCCCATGTGCTGCCGATCGCTTCCTGGCCATAGAGGGCGTATTTTTTGGAGCCGTTGTTCTGTTCCTGAATAAGCCTGCCGCACTTCATCAGCAAAGAGCCGGAGCCACAGGTCGGATCGCAAATCTCATCGCCTTCCTTGGGCTCCATAATTTCCGCCATGAGCGACGAGACTTCGGGCGGGGTATAAAATTCGCCAGCCTTGCGACCGGCATCAGCGGCAAAGTTTTTGATTAGATATTCATAAGCATTGCCGATGACATCCAGCTTGCCGATCCGGCTTGGCCGTAGGTTTAGAGTATCTTTGGCAAAGTCTTCAAGCAGGTCTTTGAGAAGCTCATTCTTCTGCGCTTCTTCGCCCAATTTGTTGGAATTAAAGCTAATATCCTGAAACACATCGCGCAACTTGGCGATGTTGGCTTCCTCAATGGCATGGAGCGCTTTATCAATGCGCTCACCATTGCCCGCTTCATGGCGTTTTTTATAGAGCGAGTAGAAATTGGCTTTTTCCGGCAGAACAAAGCGTTCGTTCTTCATCATCTCTTCGATGAGCGCCGGTTCGTTTCCGTATTCTTCTTTGTAGGTATCATAGTGATCCTGCCAGACATCGCTGATATATTTCAGGAATAACATGGTGAGGACATAATCTTTATAGATAGCGCCATCGACTGTGCCGCGGAACGTATCGCATGCTGCCCATACCGCCTTGTTGATATCATCCTGTTTTATTTGTTCAGCCATTAATTTGACCTCCTCCGTCGTTTCGGAAGAGATCAGCAGCGATAGCTTCCATTTGTTTATTTCTACTTGTGATGAGCGCTTGCAAAACCTGTTTTTCGGCAATTGCAGTTTGGTGCATTTTAACGATCAGTTCTTGTTTGTGTAAGGATGGAATCGCTATTTCCAAGTTTTCCACAGCGCGGCGGCGGATATTTAAAATATAAGAGCCGGTTGCAGTTTTCTGGAAATAATCTTGAGCTGGTTTTTGATTTATCTGCCAAGCCAGAAATTCAGGGGGCAACATCCTCGGTTTGCTAACGCGCAAAACAAAGAAATGCGGTGAACAGACTGCTTTTTGCAAGGGGTCTTGGATAGCGAAGGCGTAATTATTAGAACCACGAGCAGCAAAAAGAATGTCACCATCTGCAAGCCAAACGGGAGCGCGCTTTGTCGGCAACTCAACGCTCGCAACACTTGGCCAATCAATACCGCTATCTGGTCTAACATTTCGCATTTGCACGAATCGAACATCCCCTTCATCAAGGGCATCTACCGCCCCCCTCAGAGGAAAACCGGCAGAAATTGCAGCAATATCGCGTATTTTTTCATTTTTCATAGCATCAAATCCATTGACGCAATATATTCGTGGCGGCATCAAGAGTCAATTGATATTTATTGCATCAACAGCCATGCTGCAAAATATTATATTCTAAGGGTATTTATCGACACAAGCTTGCCGTTGGCTGAGCGGTATTTCCAATTGCCGTTCCAGATATTCTCATTGCCGTCGGCAATGGTTCTGTTTAGCTGGTTTAGTGTCGGAAAACGCTCCCCAGTGTCATGCCTTTGCCAGCTACCGTTAGTCGCTATTGCCTTGAATTCTCGCCCCTTATAGGAGCGCACCGCTTCGAAACCCTCATCGAATCGGACATTGTTTCGACTGTCATAAACCCCGCCATTGGAAGCAATTGGCATGACGGCCTCCTCCACTTCTCCTGCCGGGCAACCAAGTACGCGCCTCAAGATAGAGTCTTCTGTGTTCTCGCTGCCCTGTCGACTCGCCCATATGGCGGCAAACACATCAGTGGAAACGCTTATTGATCTTTGCATCACAAATCTCCTTTTTTGAAATATGCTATTATAATAGCTAATAGCGCTATAGATATCAATAGGTAGATTTAAAGCATTGCCACGTCCGGCCTTTAGCCGGACTAGGCTCGTGTGAAGACTTAGGGGCGTTGCCCCTCGGCGCGCACCAAGAAAATTAGACAGGCCGTGTCCTCAGCCATGAATGCCTTGCGGGCCGCACCGAGACTCTGTCGAATTTTTTGACACTTGCACACCCCCTGTTCGCCACGAGGCAGGGTTGCATGAGCAACCCATGAGGTGGTCCCACATCGTTGGGCAGTTTGGCAGCAACGTGCGGAAACGGATTTCACTCCTCCTCCCCCTCCCTAACTTGCAATGAATTTGCAATGAAATGCCGGTTTGTTTCGGATAAGTACGCAAAAGTTCCGGCGACTACATATCCGGAAATCCAAGTAAAACCGCCAAATATGCGCTCACCTGATCCATGGAATATCAGATACTACCCGATACTACAGTTGAACCGACAAACGTGGGTTCAAACTCCCGTTTCTCCCTCGGCTATGCCGCTACCCCATAACGCGCCCTCAGACGGCCAACATGGGCCCGGAGCCATTCGGGCTGGGGGCATGCGTCCCACGATCGCCAAAGCTCCGGGTAGGACATGGCAACGAATTCAGGTCCACCACCAGCTATTGATGCTGCAAATCGCGTCACTTCGGCCCGGTGTTCCGCAAAAATTGGATACACTTCGGGATTGGACGGCTCCCAAAAGAGGTAGAGCAACGTCATGGGCCGATCCGCGAATGTATAGGCGACACCAAACGCGTGCTTCACAAGCTGTGCTGCATCCAGCCAGCGATAAGTGCGCCGCTCTTCAACAAGCCGCAGCATCTCTTGAAACCATGCGGTTCCACGCCTTCCATCCCTGATTTCGGCGTCATACGCTGGCGCAAATTTGGCTGCGTGAGCCGTCAAGGGCTCCAGACACTTAGACTCGACTGCGACCACGCCGCTCGGACCTTCCGCAACGACATCAAGGTTTGGCGAACGCCGCCCTGCAAGCCCGTGCGGACATTTCCGCTCAAATCTCAGACTCGCGAAGCCACCGCCTCGCGGAAGCTGCAGAGCAGCCGGGTTGGATTTGAAGGGAGCGAAGGTATTGACCGCCAGAGCGGAAGACGAGTGAGCGGCGCGAAATTTTCCCTCCATCTCGTTGCCATCCCCCTGACGGAGGTCTGCTTCGAAGTCGACGAGACGCACCCCCTCAATCAGATTCTGGCTCGCTTCGCTTACGTAGCCCTTTTCGTCCAGCACAGCTTCAGGGGCTGATCTGGCAAAGCGGTGAATGAGGGCGGAACGGCAGGCAGTCAAAGGTGAGCGAGTCGATGATGCCATGCTCTCACTCTATCAACCTATATTTCCCATGTGATCTTCACAATAGGCAAGACTATACAAAATCACACCGTTTTCTGAAGAATTATTTTCTCCAATCGCCCGACACCTCCGATTTTGACGAATTAAAAGATGTCGGGCGAACCACCATACCCCAATGCAAAGACGGCCATCGCGGACGAAGATGCAATGAAAGCTAAACTTATAAGCGAAGACGCAAGGAGTCTTGGCGCCGAGTTTTTTTCTCGCCAGGGAACAGCTTCTGCTTGAAACATGGGCCGGCGGAAAACCTGCCGCAGAAAATTATAACGGAGAATCAAGACCCCTCCCAAACTTGCAATGAATTTGCAATGAAATGCCGGTTTGTTCCGGATAAGTACACAAAAGTTCCGGCGACTACATGTCCGGAAACCCCAGTAAAACCGCCAAATATGCGTTTATTTTATCCTTTGACATCGTAGGGGTCGCTGGTTCAATCCCAGCCGCGCCCACCATCTTACCCCATTTCATCAGTACAGGCACCGGTTTCCCGGGTTCTTTCGGTAGAATAATCTGTACAGCACATCTCTCCTGAATCTTCTACCGACGTCTATTTCGGGCGGGGCCAATCAATTCTGGAAAAAAGGAGACGCATCAAAAACAAAACCATCCAACAACGCCGCTTGCTGCATGCAAAACAAGCTGCTTAATATGAACAACGGCCAGAGGCCAAATCCTCCTCGTTATGAGCTTCAGACTTGTCTCAAATGCTCTGATAACGCACAGGCCCTGACGGGGAACACTACTTCGCGATATCAAGGCCAATAACTGATAGACTTCTCATGGGCGATCTCCTCTGTATGGATCATTCAACGATCATCCATACTGGCGCATCGCAATGCCGAATGGGGACGTCCACGCCATCAGTAACGAAAGCGTACCCTACCCGCACTGCGCCCGGTGCAGCATCAGGTGGTCGGCTAGGACGCAGGCCATCATGGCTTCGCCGATGGGGACGGCGCGGATACCGACGCAGGGGTCGTGGCGGCCTTTGGTGGAGATGTCGGTCTCAACACCCGCGATATCGATGGTTTTGCGGGGGGTGAGGATGGAGGAGGTGGGTTTG
>JAJFIV010000008.1 GCA_021774625.1 Alphaproteobacteria bacterium
GCGCGGCTTTGGTCCGCGTTTTTGGGGGGCGAGCGTTTGGCCGGTTTGTGTTTCCAGTCTTTTGATCCACTCCGCACTGCCAATCGGGCGGCCCGTTGTTTCCGATTGGCGAAGCGATTGCCAGGCCTTTGCCTCAGCAAAATCCTGAGCCAGAAAATCATTGAAACGGCCATAGCGTTCAAGAATGGGCGAGACAGTGACCAGGGCGTCATCCTCACCGGTCAAATGCGCCCGCACACTCGACCATTGCCAGTCCCCCGGGCGCTTCACCAGCTCCGCCCGCACCGGATTGAGCGAGACATAGCGCACAGCATGGGCCAGATGATCCTCATCCATCACCACCGCGCCAAACCGCCCCTGCCACAGGTGCCCGGTCCAGCGGTTGCGGGCATTGATAAAACCGGTATAGCGCCGGTGCGCATCGGCAAATGTGCGCCGCAAACCGTCCTCATCCGAGGGCACGATGATCACATGCACATGATTGGGCATCAGGCAGTAAGCCCAGACCTCCGCCCGCGCCTTCGCCGCCGCTTCGGCAAGCAGATCGCGATAGAGTTCATAATCGGCATCCTCGAAAAAAGTCCGCGCAAGCCGATTGCCGCGCTGGGTCACATGATGTGCAAGACCGGGAACAACAAGACGACGGAGACGGACCATGCGATAACCATTACATATTTAGTGTATTCAGTAAACTGGCACCGTAATCCAAACTGGCACCGTAATCCCCACCGTAATCAACACCGTAATCAAAACTGGCACCGTAATCAGTAAACTGGCACCGTAATCGGCACCGTAATCCCAAACACAATTATTTGGATTTCTTCGTATTTCATTTCTTTTTTATCGGAATCGGATTAAGGGGATACAATACTTAATTATTTGTTTTGAAAACAGATACCTTCGAGATACCATTCCGTATAGGGTGCTGAGGTATATTTTTAACACGCCTCATTCAATGACACGGCGGCGTTATCATTATTATCGCGTGAGGTAAGATTGAAAAATCCTTTATCCCGTGCAACATTCATTCCCATCCGGCTTTATGTCGGTCTGGCTTTTTTCCTATCAGCCATAGACATCCTTGCGGACGGTTTACCGACATGGATAATTACATTTTCTGAAACAGCAACGAAGGGGATAGAATCCGACCGGGTGTGGGCTATATACAAGCCAATCCTGTCAGGTCTGGTTGTACCTAATATCACATTCTTCGCCTGGGCAGTTTTTCTTGGATTCATTTTCTTGGGATTCGCGATCGTAGTTGGTGCCTTCATGCGTATCGCAGCATTATTGGCTTTGTTCTTGCAGGTTAATTTCATGCTGGCCAGAGGGGAATCATTTCTTGGCCCACATTCTGACGGTTTGCTTATTGGTATGGAATTAGCGTTGATTCTGGCTGCGGCAGGACGGGTATGGGGCGTTGACCAATATCTTCACCGGCGTTGGCCGCAACCTTATCTTTATTGAGGAAAAATTTCGGATGCCCGCACACACTACTGTGTTTGCTCAAAAGAAAGCAGGTCACCAATCACTTGGGCGAGCCGCGGCGATAATACGTATTGTTACCGGCATTGCGTACGCCACGTCTGCAAGCTTCAAAATAAGAGCCGGGCACAATGGTTTCACTGAAACCATGAACTGGATGATAAATGAACGATGGATTGATGAGACATTTTCATTTTATCGGCCCTTCCTTGATGCCATCGTTTTACCGAATGCCGAGTTGTTCAGTTTTCTTGTAACCTGGGGGGAAGCCGCAGTCGGTGTTGGCCTGATCCTCGGTATATTTACGCGCTTCACGGCCGCGTTTGCCTTGTTTATAAGTCTCAACATCGTGATGGCCTCCGGCGTGCTTCCCGGTGCTCCGCAGGCTGATTGGGCATTTGTTATTGCTGGTCTGACTATTCTTATAACTCGGGCGGGCCGAACCTGGGGAATTGACAAAATACTATTGGCTCGTTTTGGTCATAAGCCATGGTGGTGAAAACAGGGTGCGTTTTCAAGCGCCTGTATTAGCTCGGGAAAACAGGAGTTCCGGAACTCCCCCGGAACTCCAGAACTCGCCGCTGCTTGCGGCAGGTCCAATTTGTACCGAAATCTATCAACAATTATCTTTGTGAATTCCTGAATATGTAAGGTTCAATAAAGTCCCCTCGCCATATTCCGTCCTTCTTAAACTTCGCCCCTGTTTGCTCGCCGAAATAATCATTCGAATAGTAGAGATATGCAATAGCGTTTCCGCTAGATACCATTTTAGAATTTATATCGATGTTTTCGTAATTAAAACATTTCGACACGTCACGCCCGTATTTATCAGTGTTAATTGTATTGCAAATCACGTCTTGATAGTTGATCAGGCGTTGCAAATATGCTTTGGAATCAATTCCACAAGAGTATGTTTTTGAGTTGATTTGGCAGGTCTGTTGTAATTCCGGAGCATCAATTCCATGTAAGCGAATTATTGTTTCATCTATTTCTATTGTATCGCCATCAATGATACGTGCTAATCCCTTAATATTGCCCCTGGGTGTTGGAACAGCTTCCCGGAACGTAGAATTGGTATCCAAAATCCCTTTTGGCAGAAAGTCATTTATTGCAAATCCCGCCAACCCGGCGACCGCAATTGTAATTGCGAGATCGGTGCTGGATTTCTTTTTTTTCCGAAATTTGTGAACATTGCGAGATCTCATGGGAGAAAATTATGCAAGCTATATTAAAAGCAGGTAAATAGACTTGGCAAAGATTAAACCCAATATTTTAGGATTGCTGGAACCCCCGTGTTACCATATGGAGAATGATCCTAACGCAATTACGCTATGTCCCCTGGTTGCCCTGATTGAAGCATGTCGAAGGACTGCCATGAGATCGCCACGTCGCACTTGCTCCTCGCGATGACAACAAGGCTGTCATTGCGAGCAAAGCGAAGCAATCTGGGAATTCAGGGACAGGCTACGCCGCCTTGCCGGTCACCTGCCGCCAGATGGTTTTCAGATTGGGCGCGGCGCCGGAATGGAAGATCCCGAAACGGTAGAGCTTTTCGCCCATCCTGAGGAACAGCGCGATGGTGACAATCAGCAGGACAATGGTGCCGGCAATCTCCCACCAGGGCGGGTTTTGCGCCATGCGGACAATCATGGTGAAGGGGGTGGAAAAGGGAATCCACGGGATGATTTTCGCCAGAAGCGAATCGGCATTTTCAAAATACACCACCGGCGCGAACAGCGATGCGAAGAGCAAAATCTGCATCGGGGCGGCGATGGCCGAGGCTTCCTTTGAGGATTCGAACATCGAGCCGATCGACAGGTAAAGGGTCGCATACAGCCCATAACCCAGAACAAAATAAACAAGCAAACCAACAAGGTAGAACGGATTGCTCAGTAATTCTCTCAAGACAAGAAGCAGGAAATCGATGATGTCCGAGCTGAAAATGGTCAGCATGCCCGAGATCACGATGGCGGCGATCAGCACGAAGGTCAGTGTCGCCGCGCCGAGGCCGATCAGTTTGCCGCGCATCAGCTGGCGCACGGACACAGCGGTCAGCAGGGTTTCGTAAATCCGGTTGGCCTTTTCCTCGATGGCGCCGGCCATCAGCAGCTGGGAGGAAATCAGCAGAATAATGGCCAACCCGTATGCCAGGGCGAAAGGCAGGCCATTCTGGATCAGCGTTTCAAAGGAGGATTCACCGCCATTGCCGCCTTCGCCGATTTTTTCCGCTGCAAGGGGCAACCGCTGAGCGGCAACCCGCTCATCCCAGGCGGCAATCTCCGGATTGGCCGCTATTTCATCCTCACGCCAGAGGTTATAAAGCCGGTTTTCGAATGTCGCGGCCTGTTCCAGAATATCCTCATCTTTCGAAAACAACATGGCCTGAACGGTAACGGAATCTCCCAGCTTCAAATGGGCCTCGCTGCCCTGCGGGACCGTGGTGATGTCCCCTGGAATATATAATACGGCCGCCGGGGCGTCATTTTCTTCGGCGCCGGGCAGGGGCGTTTCATTTTCCAGGGACGTCCGAAGGACGCCAATAATGGCGTCACCCGCCATGCCGCCCGGATTTGACACCAGATAATAGCGCGTCAGATTGGGTCCGGGCAGAAACGGGCTGGCATCTTCCTTCAGGAAAGCAAAGGCCTGCTGGCTCAGCCACTGCAGTCCGCCAAACTTCCGGTAATCGGCAACGTCCTGATCGGTGATATGCTGTTCTTCAAGCCGCAAGATGGGCGGCAGTCTGGTTAAATCAGCCCTGCCGTCGCGCCGAAAGCCCGCCTGCACATTGTTGCGGGCATAGCGGCCGAAATCGGCGATGGTTTCCCGGATATCCTGTTCTTCAGCCGCCGCGATCAGACGGGCGCCATAGCGGCCGGTTTCATCCCATACGGCAATACTGCGCTGGTTGCCGCCGCCGCCCTGAATCAGATTGGGGATCAGAAAGGCAAGAACGATAAAGGCGGGCGCAAGCACGGCGAGGGCCATGACCACCCTGTTGCGGATCAGGGTCATATATTCATGGCTGGCGACGATCAGACTGGCTTTCATGCCGCATCCTCCAGTTCGGCCATACCGACAATATGAACGAACACATCCCTGAGATTGGGCTCCAGCGTGTGGAAGGCGGTGATGGAGGCATTACGTTCGGAAAACCAGCGGAACAGGGCGGTCATGTCGAGGGCGCGGTCGGCCTCGAACCGCCAGACCGTGCTCTCGCCTTTGGGGGCGGCACTGAGTTTCATCCCGTTGACGGATTCAAGGGGCCTGAGATCGCCGGGGCTGTCAATCTCGATCTGGCGCGGCAGCAGCGCCTTGGCTTCGGCAACCGTGCCGGAAAACACCTGGCGGCCGTTAGCGATCAGTGAAAGCGAATCGCACAGCCGTTCCGCATGCTCCATGACATGAGTGGAGAAAATTACAGTTTTGCCGCGATCCATCAGATCGGTGATCAGTTTTTCGATCACCTGCTGGTTGACCGGGTCAAGGCCGGAAAAAGGCTCATCCAGAATAACAAGTTCGGGATCATGGATGATCGCCCCCAGAATTTGCACTTTCTGCGCCTGGCCTTTGGAAAGCGTCTTGACCCGGCGTCTGGCAAGATCGGTAATGCCATAGGTTTCGAACAGCTGCTCGGCGGTCTTCCTGGCGGCGGCGGCACTCATACCTTTCAGGCGGCCGAAATAAGTGAGGGTCTGTATCGGCGTCAGGCCGCGGTACAGGCCGCGTTCCTCCGGCAGATAGCCCAGCCGGTTGCGAATGGCGCCGATATCGGCCGTGCCGAGAACCTTTCGTTCGCCCCGGTCGGGCCGGAGAATATCCAGAATCATGCGGATGGTTGTGGTTTTGCCGGCGCCGTTCGGACCCAGCAGGCCGTGAACGCCGCCGGCTGGAATATTGAGCGAAACGCCCCTGACCGCCTGAACCGGGCCAAATGATTTATGGACGTCCGTAAGCCTAACAGCGGATGCCGTCATGATAACCCTCCCTCAAGATTTAATGAATATGGTCACAGGGTTCCGCTTTTCAAGCTTGCATCTTGACGCCGCGGTTCGGGCAGCGCATTTTACGCGGGATATTTTGAGGGATAGAGACATGCTTGCACGCATTTACCGGCCGGCAAAAACCGCCATGCAGTCGGGCCGCGCCAATACGCGGAAATGGCTTCTGGACTATGAACCCGATGACGCCCGCACGCTTGACCCGCTGATGGGCTGGACCGGCTCCGGCGATACCAGACGCCAGGTACGGCTGACATTTGAAAGCCTGGATGAGGCGGTGGCTTATGCCAAACGCAACAAAATCCCCTATCAGGTGGCGCCCGAACATGAGCGCAAGCCCAAATTCCGTACCTATGCCGAAAATTTCAGATAGCCGGCTGCGGCGTTTTATATTATCAAACCCGAACCCGTCAGCGCCCGTAGCTCAGCTGGATAGAGCAACGGACTTCTAATCCGTAGGTCGCAGGTTCGAATCCTGCCGGGCGCACCAGCTTTCATCCTCCAGGGAATGCGCATCGATTATATCGCGCGTGATTTAAACTTTAGTAAGTTTCGGCCTGACCAACCATCTGCAGGTAATATACGGTATGGACTATGTGCCCGATTTAAGCGGTCAGGAAAGCCGTTTCCTAAATGTTGCGGCGGCCCCCCCGGGGAAATGCGCGAAAACAGGATACCGTGGCACGGGGCGGGATCCGGGTCATGCCCGATCATCGCACACTCATCGATGACATTTACTCTGGCGGTTTCCGTCAGTAAACAAAGGAGGGTCGCTTTGGTCATTCCACACTCAGGATTTTTCGTATTAATTCCGGATCATCGGGCAGCAGGCCGGCCTCGGGCAGGCGGGTGACGAGTTCGCGCCAGTCGGGCCACATATCGAAGGCTTTCTTGAACAGGGGCAGGGATTCCTCCACCTTGCCGGCGGCGGCAAGGGTCGCGGCGTGCCAGAAAATCATTTCATGGCTGTCCGGAACAATGGCCTCGGCGGCGGAATAGGCTTCGACCGCGGCTTCCACATTGCCTTCGGTCATATGGGCGTCCCCTTCATTCATCAGCGTATAGGCGCGGGCGACGGTCAGCAGGCGGCGCATTTCCGCTATGGGGTCCGCATGATCCTCAATCCGGAGGTCAAAAACCCGGCCTTCCCAGCTCGGCACGCCGGCTTCGCCCGTGACCACTTTCAGGGCGGCAGACTGTTTGCCGCGGATATCGCCGCCTTCAGCCTGCGCGGCTTCCAGCGCCGCCATCATACGTTCGGCAAGATCACCTGCGGTATTCTCATAGGCCTCCGCCATGGCGTCGCACACCGTATCCTTCAGCATCAGATTGGCCTGCACCGCATAGCCGTCTCCGGTGTGGTCACAATAGGCGATGATGGCGTTTTCGCCGGTATGATTGACGGCATTGCCCCTGGCGTCCACCATGCCGATCTGACGAACATCCGTATGCTCGTCGCTTGACATCAGGGCGGATAACGCCTGCCCCGCCGTCTTGCCCGCCCGCATCAGCTCAAGACCGAGGGGGCCATAACTGACCTTTATGAAAGATTGTGTCGCGACCGCGCCAACGCCGGGTTCCGCCCAGGCCACATCCGATCCCACCGAAAACCAGTGCGACTGGACGGCCACGCCGATTTGCCCCGTCGCCGCATCGCGCGCAACGATGGAATAGGTATGCGCGGGCCGGATTGGCCGGGGTGTCCATTCTTCAGCAAAGACGGGCGCCGCGGTGATCAATGCGGCAGCGATCATTGAAGGCGGAATCAAGCGTTTCATGAATAATCCTTTGGGACAGATGGTACAAAAAATTTGAGCGAGAATGCCACAGGCATGGCTGCCTGGCAACTGACCCCTGCTCAGTTGCTTTGCGGTCGCTGTCCGTCGGGCCGGCGGCGGCCATCCTGGCGAAATTCATCGCGCTCCCGGTCACGGCTGGCCCGTCCGCCCGCCGGAATGGAGGCGATGGGCTTCCAGACGACCGGCCGCCAGCTTTGCGCCAGACGGTCGCCTTCTGCGCGGTCCGCTGCATTCAGGGTGGTTTTCAGTCTATCGATAGAGGCCGTCGCCAGCGGCGTGAAGCCGAGGCGTTTCTGGCCGATATTATTTTCGTAGAGATTCAGCCACATGGCGGCTTCAACCGGGTTGCGCATATTTTGCGGCCCTTCGAGATACTGGACGGCCAGAGCGCCCTGCGCTTCCGGCCAGCCGGCTTCCGCCGCCCGCCGCAGCCACACCAGACCCTCCAGATAATCGGTGGAAAAATCCGCAGTCCCGGCCAGCCGGATCAAGCATTCGCCGAGACGGTATTGCGCATCTTCATACCCCTTTCCCTGCATGGCGACCTGAAAATAGATGGCCGCGGCCTCCCGGCACTTGCCCCTGGCATGCAGTTCGGTTGCGGTAGCGTATGCCTGATTGAGATTAAACCCCCGTCCCGCGCCACGGTCGCGGGGACCGGACGCACAGGCGCTCAGCACGATGCCGGCAATGGCAGCAATAAAAATATGACGCAAGAAGGAATTGGGCACTTTTATGACTCCTGTGGATGATACCTTGTAGTACGCCGGATCAAAGCAAACCCTTTGACCTTTGGCCGATTATCCCCGATATTCCCCTGCACAATAAAAACGGGGAGGCTGAAATGCTACATAACAGAATTATGACCGGTCTGGGATTTCTTTTGCTTTCCAGCATTGCCGCCGCCGGCGCCCGCGCCGATGACGGGGTGCTGACCGTCGGCGGGGAGGGGGAAAATTGCCGGATTGATCCCGGCTGCATCAACCGGCTGCATCCGGACATTCCGATGGCGGCGACGGCAAGACCGGGCCAGACCATTCTGTTCCGCACCCGTGATGCCGGCGATGTTTTCGATGCCATCAACAAGGGCGGCCCTGTCCCCGATGACGTGGCGGTTGATTTCGGCCCGGTGCATGCGGTGACCGGACCGGTTGCAATTGCAGGCGCCAGGGCGGGCGATGTTATCGCCGTGACCCTTACACATATTGATCCCGGCCCCGTCGGCTGGACCAGCGCCGGGTCCTTCGGCTTTGCCTCCGACCTTGTCCCCGGCGACAAACTGGTGCTGTGGCGGATGGACCGGAATTTTGCCACTACGGACGCCATTCCCGGCGTCAAAATTCCCAATGGCAGTTTTCCGGGCGTTGTGACGACGCTGCCGGGACCCGATCAGCTTGAAAAGATATTGCGGCGGGAACAGGCGCTGCTGGATGCCGGCGGCGTTGTTTTCATGCCGGATAGCAGCGAAGCGGATCCGGCCGGTCTTTGCGGCCCGAATGGCAGTGACAAGGACCGCTGTCTGCGCACTATTCCACCCCGCGAACATGGCGGCAATATGGATATCCGGTATCTTGCCGCTGGCGTGACCATTTATCTGCCCTGTTATATTGACGGCTGCGGACTGGCGATCGGTGATCTTCATTATGCTCAGGGGGACGGTGAAGTGGCCGGTTCCGCCATTGAAATGTCGGCGGATGTCTGGGCCACCGTGCAGGTTGTGGCGAAGGAAAATGCACCCGACCTGACCCACGGCCCGCAATATGAAGGCCCGGCGGCGCTGCTGGATATTCCATCCCGGCGTTTTTATGCGGTGACCGGCTTTCCGTTTAAGAAGGCGGGGGAAGTGCCGCCGGATATGGCCTATCTGGAATCGCCGAAGCTGGCAGGGCTGGAAAATCTGTCGAAGGATATCAATCTTGCCGCCCGCAACGCTTTGGACGCCATCATCGATTATATTGTCAATACCTATGGCTATGACCGCCAGCAGGCCTATATCATCGCTTCGGTCGCGGTTGACATGCGGATCGGACAATTGGTGGATGCGCCGAATTTTGGTGTGACAGCCGTCCTGCCGCTTGATATCTTTGAGACGCAATAACCGGGGCGAAAACTTTATGTTGGCAAACGAATTGATATGGTGGGGGGTGAGTGCCGTTATCATTGCCCTCTTGCTGTTCGGATTGGGTTATGTGCGCCGCAGGAACGGCAAGGCTCCTAAATTCCACTGGATGGGGGTGATTATCCTGTCATTGGTCGGTGGATTTTTTGTGGTTATCGCGCTCCATCTTTATTCCGGCGAACAGCAGGATATCCCCGAAGGGGCGGGGGAATTCGAGCTCGGCTCTTTGGGGGCGGGGGCGATCAATCACTGAATAATTTCCGGGTGACCGCCACCGCCTTGATCAGGGCGAAAACCGGTTCGCCGGGTTTCAGTTTCAGTCTTTCGGCGGAATGATGCGTGATGCGGGCGATCAGGTTGCTGGCGCCACCGTTGTCATTTGCGACAGCCACGCCGATATCCACTTCATCCCCGTGCCCGCGGATGCTGGTGATGCGCCCTTCAAGGATATTCAGGATGCTGATATCCTTTGGCCGGCGGCGGGAAAGGGAAACATCGCGCGCCTGAATGCGCAGGCGGATATTCTGCCCGAGGGCAAAGGGCTCCACCGTCAGTAAATGCCCGCCGGGAAAATCGAGCCGGGTCAGGCCATCTTCGCGGCTTTCGGCCCTTGCGGTCAGAATGGCGCCCGCATCATGTCTGCCGATCAGGCGCTGCATGACCGGATGGGAAAAAGCGTCCTCCAGCGGCAGCGCGGGGACAGTCCGGCCGTTTTCGATCAGCTGTATATAATCGGCAAGGCGGATGACCTCGTCGATCTGATGACTGATGAACAGGATCGGCAGTTTATGATTGCGGCAGATCTTTTCCAGATAGGGATAAAGCCGTTCTTTCCGCGCCGGGTCAAGCCCGGCCAGCGGCTCATCCAGGATCAGCAATTCCGGTTCCGAAAGCAGCACCCGGCCAATAGCGACCCGCCGGGCTTCGCCGCCGGAAAGTGTGCCGGGCCGCCGTTCCAGCAGCGGCTTCAGGTCCAGCATGCCCAGAATGTCCTCCCACCGCCGCATGCCGGCAGCCATCCCGTAACGCAGATTGGTAGCCACCGACAAGTGCGGGAACAGCCGGGCATCCTGAAAAACATAGCCGATCCGCCGCTGTTCCGGCCGCAACATAACCGATGATCCTTGATCGGCCAGGACCCTGTCGTTTAACCGGATATGACTGAAGCCGGCGCGTTGCAGTCCGGCAAGAATATCGGCAAGACTGGTCTTGCCGGCGCCGGAGGGGCCGACAAGGGCGGTGACGCCCGCCGGAAGATTGATCGAAGCCCTGAGATGCAGCGTACCGATCAGGGACTCTATTTCTGCGGCAAGCAGGATTTTTGCGCTCATGACAGATGTCCCAGCTGGCGGGTCACCCTGCGGGCCAGAATATCCGACGCAAACAAGGCGCCAAGAGCAATAGCGAGGGATATCATCATCAAACGAAAGGCCGCATCTTCGCCGCCCGGGGCCTGCACCGCGCTGAAAAGCGCCAGCGGCAACGTCTGGGTCAGGCCGGGTATATTGGAAACAAAAGTGATGGTCGCGCCGAATTCGCCTAGGGCGCGGGCAAACCCGAGCAAAGCCGCGGCGATCAGGCCGGGGGCCGCCAGCGGCAGCGAAATGGTGAAAAAGCTGCGCACGGGTCCCGCGCCCAGGGTCCGGGCGGCTTTCACCAGTTTTGGATCGCCGGATTCAAAGGACAGGCGGATCGCGCGGACCATCAGCGGAAAACCCATAATTCCGGCGGCGAGCGCCGCACCGGTCCAGGAAAAGGCAAAGCTGAACCCGAACAGCGAGTCCAAAAGCCGCCCCAAGGGCGCGTTCGGATTGAAACTGATCAGCAGCAGATAGCCGATGACCACCGGCGGCACCACCAGCGGAGCATGGATCAGGGCGTTGACCAGGCTTTTGCCCCAGAAAGCATGGCGCGCGAGACCCCAGGCGGCGGCAATCGCCAGCGGCAAACCGATGGCGGTAGAAATAACGGCGACCTTCAGGGATAAGAGAAGCGCTTCGATTTCCAGTTCGCTCACATTCGTCCCCTTTGGTTATGAGGCCGCGAACCGGTCAAAGGCGGCGGCGAGATCGGCGATCAGGTCATCCGGATCCTCAAGGCCGATATGGAGCCGCAACAGCGGCCCCGGCGCTTCCCATCTTTGCGCAGTCCGGATGGCGGCGGGATTTGCCGGCAGGATCAGACTTTCATAGCCGCCCCAGGAAAAACCCATTTTAAAATATTTCATACCATCGACCAGTGTACCAATGTCCTCATAGGCGCCGCTGTTCAGGATAATCGAAAACAGGCCGGTGGCGCCGCCAAAGTCCCGCCGCCAGATTTCATGGCCGGGGCAGGTGGCCATGGCCGGATGCAGGACGGTTTCCACTTCCGGCCGCCCGGACAGCCATTCTGCGACTTTCAGAGCATTTTTCTGATGCCGTTCCAGCCGCACGGACAGCGTCCTGAGCCCCCGCAGCGCCAGGGAAATATCATCGGGCGAGGTAATCTGACCGAGGCTGCCTGAGGTCCGGCGCAGTTTCGGCCAGGCACGTTTATTGGCTGCGGCGCACCCCATCATCAGGTCCGAATGCCCGCCGATATATTTGGTAATGGCGTGAACGACGATATCAGCCCCGTGATCAAAGGCATTGAAATAAAGCGGGGTCGCCCAGGTGTTATCAGCGATGACACAGGCGTCATGGCCATGGTCATAGTCATGGGCTACAGCGGCGATGGCCGGAATATCCTGCAGCTCAAATGTCAGGGAACCCGGTGATTCAACAAAGACGGCGCGGGTGTTGGGGCGGAACAAATCCCCGATTTCCTCTCCGGTCTGCGGGTGATAATAGGTGGTCTCAACGCCGAAACGGGATAGTAGCCCGTCGCAGATTTTCCGGGTCGGCTCATAGGCGGTGTCAACCATCAGTAAATGGTCCCCGGCATTGAGCGCGGCCAGCAAGGATGTGGCAATCGCCGCCATGCCCGAGGGAAACAGCCAGCAGCCGGCGCCGCCTTCGAGTTCCAGCATTGCCTGTTCCAGCGCCCGCGCGGTGGGTGTTCCCATGCGGCCGTAAAAGGGGGCCTTGTCAAAATTCCTGACCCCGTCGCGTAAATCCTGATGCTTGTCGAACAGGATGGTCGAGGCACGATACACCGGTGGATTAACCAGGCCATGCGTTATGCTTTTTGCGCGTCCCGCTGTCACCAGGCGGGTATCAATCCCGGTAGTTTTTTTCTTTTTCATGCCGGCTCTCCAGAGGTGCCGGTCGCGACCGGGGTATCGGCGGCGCTGCCCCATTCGACCCATGAGCCATCATAGAGTGTGACATCCTGCTTGCCGATCCGGTGAAGAGCGAAGGCCAGGATGGCGGCGGTCACGCCGGAGCCGCAGGTGGTGATGACGGGCGCGGCAAGATCGACGCCCAGCCGGTCAAGCTCGGCGCGGATCGCCTTTTCACCGGCCATGGTATGATCCGCATTGAACAATCTGGCATAATGCAGATTCAGGCTGCCGGGAATATGGCCGGACCGCAGGCCTGCGCGCGGTTCCGCTTCCGCCCCGGAAAAACGTCCGGGTCCCCGGGCATCAAGAATCTGCGGCTTTCCGTCCTCCAGTCTGTTCAGGATATCCGGCAGTGCACACACCATTTCCGGCCGGAATCCGGCGGCGTAATGGCCGCTGCGGGGAAGGGTCGGCAACGTTTCCACCGGCAAGCCCCGGGCCCGCCATTGGTGCAAGCCGCCATCCAGCACCGCCACGGCGGGATGGTCGAAGATGCGGAACATCCACCAGGCCCGCACCGCCGCATAAACGCCGCCGCCGTCATAAACCACAACGCGGCTGTGATTGCCGATGCCCAGTTTGCGCACGGCGCTGGCAAATTTCTCCGGTCCCGGCAGCATATGGGGCAGCGGGCTCTCCTGGTCGGAAATTTCATCCAGATCGAAAAACCCGGCGCCGGGAATATGCCCCGCTTGATACTCGGCGCGCGCATCCCGGCCGTCATTCGGCAGATACCAGGAGGCGTCCAGCACGCGGATATCCGGCGCCTGCAGATGTTTCGCAAGCCAGTCTGCCGTTACCAGCGGTCCGAACGTCACTGACTCCATAGCCGCCTCTTTTGATCGGGGATTCTTTATTAGCCTTTTGTCAGCCGGGTTTCCACTTTGATTTCCGAATGGAGGGTCCGGTGCACCGGACACATATCGGCAATTTCCAAAAGCCTTTGTCGCTGTTCTTCGGTTAAATCGCCGGCAATCTCCAGTTCCCGTTCAATCCGGTCGATTTTCCCCGCTTTGGTTTCGCAGTCATCGCAGTCTTCGGCATGAATTTTATCATGCTGTAATTTGACCGCAATGCCGGTGACCGGCAGTTTTTTGCGGTCCGCATACATTTTTATCGTCATGGCGGTACAGGAACCAAGGCTGGAAAGCAGCAGGTCATAAGGGCTCGGCCCGAGATTATCGCCGCCATAATCCAGCGGTTCGTCGGCAATCAGATCGTGGCCGTTCGCATCCATGTTGCAGGTGAATTTGCCGGTTTCACTTTTGATGACCAGCGTATCGCCCGCCCCGGTCTTGAGGGCGGGCCGGAATGCCGGCTCTGGCCTGCTGACGCCGATATAGCGGCTGGCCCAGGCGGCCAGCAGATCAGCGGCATATTCCGCATCGGCGCGGCGGGTCAGCAAATGATCCGCATTATCCAGCGAAACAAAGCTTTTCGGGTGCTTGGCGGCGATAAAAATATTGCTGGCATTATCGATGCCGACAATTTCATCTGTCGGCGCGTGTAGAATCAAAAGCGCTTTTCGCAACCCGGCAATCCGCGTTTTCTGGTCCTGGCTTTCGATATCATCCAGAAACTGTTTCTGGATGCGGAAGGGCCGTCCGGCCAGGGTGACCTCCGCTTCCCCTTTTTCCTTGATTTCCCTGATATGGTCACCGAAATTATCAGCCACATGGCCCGGATCGTAAGGGGCGGCGATGGTAGCGACGGCCTTGACCTCGGGAATTTCGCCGGCAGCGGCAAGAACGGCAGCGCCGCCCAGGCTGTGGCCGATTATTATTTCCGGCGCCGATAATTTCTGGCGCATATGGTCAGCAGCTTTCAACAGGTCCGCGATATTGGACGTGAAATTGGTGTTGGCGAAATCGCCTTCACTCGCGCCCAGACCGGTAAAATCAAACCTGAAAACGGCGATGCCGTGCGCGGTCAGGCCTTCGGCAATGCGGGCGGCGGCAAAAACATCCTTGGAACAGGTGAAGCAATGGGCAAACAGCGCACAGGCCCGGGGCGTTCCGGGCGGCCGGTCAAGCCGGGCGGCAAGTTTGCCCTGTGTTCCGGTAAACATGATCTTTTCTGAGCGGACAGACACCGACATCTCCTTATTTCTGAGGATTATTTTGTCAGACGGTGCCCGGAAATGAGCGGGATGTCAAAGCACAGGAATGTCAATCTATTCCGAAAAGACTCTAATCATCACGGCGGACGGCGGCGCTGGCGATTTTCACAGCACAAAAAGACCGGCGATGGCCAGTCCTGATGAAGGGTGTTGCCTGATTAAGTGCGCGTAAGCTGCCTAAGCGTCGATATCGACGCGGCGGCCGACGTTGCGGCCGGCTTCCGAACGCTCGGTTTCTTTCCGCTCGATTTCCGAATCTTTGGCGGCACGGTCCTGTTCCGCGGCATTTTCCGCTTTGGCATTCCGTGTTGCGGCCAGACTTGTCTGATTTGCCGCCTGGGTGGCTGACTGGATGTCCATGTCATTTCTCCTGAGCCGGTGTGTCAATTCTGCGCACGGCTCGTTTCCGGAATCTGGGAGGGACCCTATTTCCGGTCTTTTCACCCTATTGCGACGCTGTTAAGACTCGCTTAAGAAATATCGTTAACACTTTATGCCGGTATTTTTTCTTTTTGGATAAATTTGTCTTTTGTTTCCAGTTAGTTACTGTTTTAATCCTGATTAACCATAGTGGGAAAAATCATGGCAAACCGGGCATTTCCTTTTTTTCTGCGCCTTTCGCCGCTGTTTCTGGCTTTTGCGGTCGCCGCCTGCGGCGGCAACTCCTATCCCTATGCGACGCAACCCGCCGGCCCCCTGTCGGCCCGGGCGCAGAATGAAATCGCCGATATGGACAGTAAGGCGCTGAGCCGCATTGGCCGCAGTTTCGAACTGGCCGGCGATATGAATTCCGCCATGAATATGTATAAGCGGGCGGCGGCTCTCGACCCCGCCGATACCCTTGCACTGGTTGGCATGGGGAATATTTTCTCGGCCCTGGGCGCCGCCGGGCAGGCGGAGGAACAGTATAACAAGGCGCTTGCCATCGCGCCGGCAAACAAGGAGGCAATGGCCGGGCTTGCCAAGGTGCGGATTGCCGAGGGCCGGGCGGAGGAAGCCAAACAGTTGCTGGTAAACTATATGACGGCACACGGGGCGGATGCCGCCATTTATAATTATCTGGGGGTCGCCCACGACCTGCTGGGCGAGCATGATGCGGCGCAGCTGGTTTATGCAAAAGGGCTGGACACGGCCAGCGATAATTCCGCGATCCTGAATAATATGGCGCTGTCCTTTGCCGTCGCCGGTCACTATGAAACCGCCATTGGCCTGTTGCAGCAGAATCTCAACAATCCGGCCATTCAGTCCGGTGCGCGGCAAAATCTGGCGCTGGTCTATGCGCTTTCCGGCGATCTGGAGACCGCAGTGGATATCGCAGGAACGGAACTGAGCGAAGAGGACGTCAATGTCAACCGGCCGTTTTATGCCCGACTGGCCGCCCTCAATAACAGGGACCGTGCGCGGGCGGTCTTTCTTGGCACCTTGCCGGCCCTGGCGGAAGAGCCCGCACAGCAGGCGACCGTCGATCCGAACCCCGTTGCCATCGGGCCGGACCAGAAACGCCGTGAAGCGCAGCAGATTGCCCGGCATGTCGTAGAAGTGACCCGGGAAGCCGCCGAAACGCCGCCCGTCATTGCGCCGCCCGTTCAAGTCACACCGGAGCAGGACGGACAGGAAACCGTCTTGGCAATGGCGGATCTATCTGACGAGGTTATGCCGGAGCCGTCCGCTGCGGAAATTTTCACGCCACCAGCCACAGTCCCGGCCCCGACAGCGGCCTCTTCACCGGCGTCCGTGAGCGATGTCTACCGCATTCAGCTTGCCTCCTATCAAAACCCGGACGGTGCGCTGGCGGGATGGATGCTGCTGATGGCGGACCATGAAGATTTGCTTGCCGGGGAAACGCCGGTGGTCCAGACCGTGGAGCGCGACGGCGGCGCCTTTTACCGTTTGCTGATTGCCGGAAAAGCGACCATCGTTGAGGCCCGCGCTCTTTGTGACAGTCTGACAGCCCGTTCCGTCGATTGTCTGATTATCCGGGCAAAAGGCGACGTCGCCGCCCTCCAATAAGTTTTCAGCCCTTCAGCCGGCTGAGATCAAGGCCCGGATATTGGGCTATATCTGATATTTTTTTTGCCCCGTCATAGCATTTGTTCAGCGATGAAAAAGACAGCCGCCGGCTGTCCAGAGCGCAGGAACGGATCAGGCGCCGGAACCATTTGGAGAAAGGGCCGGAAAAATAACCGTCCGCACCCCTGGTTAATTCCGGAAAAAGCCGCCCGCTGGCATTTTCCAGCAGATCATCAAAACCCAAATCCCGCAGCAAAAGCGGCAGGCGGCAGGATTTCCCGTCAACGTGAAGCACATAGCCGTCCTCGACCGGTTTCACCGCGCTTTTGGTGAGGGCGCAGGCGTCATGAAGCCGCAATCCGGAATAAAGCGAAATCAGCGGCACCCAGAAGCGGCCGCGTTTCGGGTGATTTTTCCCCGGTGTTGCGAAGCCCTTGCGGTCATCCCGGCAGCCGGTAAAGACCGGTGCGGCGAAGAGGTGATCCAATTCTTCCAGGGTAAAGGCGCGCTGTTCCGGGCGGCTGGCATGGCTGCCAATATCCGGATTGAACGTATCGAACGGATTTTTTTTCAACAGGCGGTTCTTCACGGCCCACCGGCAAAAGCCTTTGATATTGTTGATATAAGACCGCGCGCTGGAGGCGCTGAGCCGGCCGAGGTTGAACTGTTTTGCCACATGCGCCGCCTGGGCCAGCTGCAGACCGTGCAGATTGGGGTTGGTGGAAATATTGGGCGGCAGATCCCGCAGGCATCGCACCACTTTTTCAATTTCCTTTGGAGAAATTCTTGCGACCGGAAAATTATCCCCCAGCACTTCCCTGAGCGCCCGAAAGGCAACGTGGTTGCTGGTCTTGGTCTTGTCGCACCAGCGATCCTCGCGTTCCTGCCGGAAACGGTTGATTATTTCTTCCAGCGCGTCTTTCGGATAGTCGTCCGCGTCAAGGAACGCGGCGGAAAGCGGGACGGGCGGCGCGAACATTTCGGCCAGCCGGTTGCGCAGGGCGGCAAAGGGCGGCGCGGTGGTGGGGACAATAAACCCGTGTTTTTTCAGCATCCGGTCGACGGCGACATTGATATCCCGGCTCCAGTTGCCGCGGGCGAGGCCGGCATTCCAGTCATGAGAGGCGAAACGCGCCGGTGTCGCCGTCATCGACATGCGCTCAATATCTTCCGAGCGCAGTTCGCGCACGGAGTGGATGTCGGGCGGCAGCTCCGCTTCCTTCTGCGCGCGAATGCTGGCAAATTTCTGATCTGCCTCTTTCGAAGCCGCATGCAGCTTCTGGATGGCCTCCGCCTTCGATTTGGCTTTGAGGGAATATTTGATTTCGCGCTTGCCGATCAGGGGCGAAATATCTTTCGGTACCTTGGCGCGGAACCAGTAAATTTGGCCGCGTATATAGAGTCTGGGATGATCGGGGAGCGCTTTCATGACGTCATCCCGTGTGCAAATGCCTCATCAAATGCCTGGCGTTCCGCTTCGCTCATATGAAGTCCCCGTTTGGTTCTCCGCCATAAAATATCGGCGGCCTCAAGCGCCCATTCCTGTTTTTTTAAATAGTCCACTTCCCGCGCATAGAGCCCGGCCCCGAAATGCTGCCCGAGATCGGACAGGGATGCCGCATTCTCTAACAGTTTATTTATGCATGTTCCATACTGACGCGCAAGACGGAGCCGCAACTGGTCCGGCAGCCAGGGGTAGTGTTCGGCGGTTTTTGTAAGGAAGGCGGTAAAGTCCGCTCCTGACATATCGCCTCCGGAAAGGGGCTTGTGCCCGGTCCACGGGGCGGTTTTAGGCAGAAACGGCGCGAGTTTTTCCAGGCAATGCTCGGATAGCCGCCGGAAGGTTGTGATCTTGCCGCCGTAAACCGTCAACATCGGGGCCTGTTCACTGTCAAGCTGCAAGACATAATCGCGGGTTACGGCGGCCGCGGTTTCCGCCTGATCGTCATAAAGCGGCCGGACGCCGGCATAGGTCCAGACAATATCCTGACGGCGCACCGTGATTTTGAAATGGTGGTTGATGGATTCCAGAAGATAGGCAATTTCCGTCGGCTCAATCGCCGCCTCTTTGGGGTCGCCGCGAAATTCCACTTCCGTGGTGCCGATCAGGGTGAATTTTTCCTCATATGGAATGGCGAAAATCACCCGGCCGTCATGATTTTGCAGGATATAGGCGTGATCGCCGTCAAATATCCGTTCCACGACAATATGGCTGCCTTTGACCAGCCGGATGCGTTTTGGATCATTCAGATCAAGCACATTGTCCTTGATAAGCCGCACCCACGGCCCGCCGGCATTGACCAGGATTTTCGCCTGCCGCTCTGTCCGTTCGCCGGTTTTGGTGTTTTCCAGCGTTATTGCCCAATGGCCGTCGCCGCGGACAGCCTTCACGGCGCGGCTGCGGGGCAGAATTTCCGCCCCGTGATCCCGAGCATCCTGCGCATTGAGAACCACCAGCCGGGCGTCGTCGACCCAGCAATCGGGGTAGGAAAATCCGGCGCTGAAACCGTCATTAAGCGGCGCGCCCAGCGCCGTGCCTGCGAGATCGACCTTGCGGGATTTGGCAAGACGGCTTTTTCCGCCCAGCCGGTCATAGAGTTTCAGGCCCAGCCAGATCATCCATTGCGGCCGCTGATGGCGGTTATGGGGCAGGATAAAACGCAGCGGCCAGACAATATGCGGCGCCAGCGTCAAAAGCCGCTCCCGCTCCTGCAAGGCTTCGCGGACCAGCCGGAATTCATAATATTCCAGATAGCGCAGTCCGCCATGGATCAGTTTGGTGCTGGAAGATGAGGTGCCGCTGGCCAGATCATATTGTTCGGCCAGGGTGACGCT
This sequence comes from Alphaproteobacteria bacterium, assembly GCA_021774625.1. Lineage (GTDB taxonomy): Bacteria > Pseudomonadota > Alphaproteobacteria > Sphingomonadales > JAKSBY01 > JAJFIV01. The sequence goes on from JAJFIV010000008.1 coordinate 19,634, forward strand.
CAGGCCGCGGCCCGCCGCATCGCGGGCGATCCCGCAGCCATTGATCCCGCCGCCAATAATGAAGATATCCCGCATCCCTGACATGCCGCACAGTGGCATATTCTTAACCCTTCATCAATTACTCTTGAAATGTCGCCCGAGCATGCGACAATCAGGGCGCGAAATGGGTAAATGACATGCAAGACGACAAAGACTATATCCTCGCCATTGATCAGGGCACCACATCCAGCCGCGCCATTGCCTTTACTTTGGACGGCAAACCATTGGCCATTGAGCAGGCGGAATTCACCCAGATTTTTCATCGGCCCGGCTGGGTCGAACACAATCCGGAGGAAATCTGGGAGACAACCGTCAAAACGGCACGGGCGGCTATTGAAAAAATGGCCGCCGACGGCTGGCATCCGGCAACCGCCGGCATCACCAATCAGCGGGAAACCACGGTTATATGGGACAGAAAAACCGGTGCAGCGGTATATAATGCCATCGTCTGGCAGGACCGCCGGACGGCCAGTCTCTGCCGCAAGCTACAGGAAAAAGGCTATGAGAAAACCGTGGCCGAAAAGACCGGCCTGCGACTGGATCCCTATTTTTCCGCAACGAAAATTGCCTGGATTCTGGAAAACGAGTCCGACCTTAAAAGCCGGGCAAAAAAGGGCGAACTGGCTTTCGGCACTATCGACAGCTTTCTGTTGTGGCGTCTGACCGGCGGCGTTCATGCAACCGATGTGACCAATGCCTCCCGCACTTTGCTGCTGGATATAAAGAAACAAGCCTGGAGTGCGGAACTCTGCAATCTGTTCAATATTCCTAAGCAGTTGTTACCGGAAGTCCGGGAAAATGCCGGTGAATTCGGCGCCACCCTCAAAGATGTCCTGGGCGCGGAAATCCCCATTAACGGCATGGCCGGGGACCAGCAGGCCGCCAGCATCGGGCAGGGCTGTTTTTCGCCGGGCTCAGTGAAAAGCACCTTCGGAACCGGCAGTTTTATGATGCAGAATACCGGCGATGAACCGGTTAAATCCCAACACAGGCTGTTGTCCACCATCGCCTGTCAGATTGACGGCGCGGTGTCGTACGCTCTGGAAGGCAGCATCTTTATTGCCGGAGCGGCGATTCAATGGCTGCGCGACAGCCTTGGTATTGTGAAAACGGCGGAGGCAACGCAGCAATTGGCGGAACAGCTTACATCGAACCACGGGGTTTATTTCGTCCCCGCCCTGACCGGCCTGGGCGCGCCGCACTGGGATCCTGATGCCCGCGGTCTGATCACCGGCCTGACCCGCGATACCGGGCCGGCGCATCTGAGCCGGGCGGCCCTGGAAGCCGTGGCTTATCAGACCCTTGATCTTCTGTCAGCGACCGCCAGGGATGGCGTCGGCGAGCCTGATGAGATAAAGATTGACGGCGGCATGGCCCGCAATGACTGGTTTGCGCAGTTTCTCGCCGACATCACGGGCAAGAGCGTTGCCCGGCCGAAGGTGACGGAAACCACGGCGCTGGGGGCGGCCTTTCTTGCCGGGCTGGGAGCCGGAATTTACCGCAACACCGGCGATTTCAAACATTTATGGGCGTTGGACCGCCTGTTTGAGCCAAAAATGGCAGGCGCCGACCGTCAGGCCCATATCGAAGGCTGGCAGCGGGCGCTTGCACAATGCTTGTCATCCCGGCCGCTCAAGGCTTAATATTATCGGATGACGTTCTTAGACGTGATATTGGCACTGTCCGGTGTGATCGCACTGATTATGATTATTGCGGGCGCCCGGAAGTTACACACCGCTGATGAGGATCGCCTCAAATGGCTGCTTTTTATCGCGGTTGGCGTGATGACACTCCTGAACCTGCTGTTATTCTGGCTTGATCCGGTATACGCTTTATGAACGCCAGGACGGTTTCCGTCACTCTTATTATCATCAGTCAGGTCTTGGCGCTTTCCCTGTGGTTTTCGGCCTCCGCCGTCGTTCCGCAATGGCAGGCGGAATTTGGTATTTCCGACACCGTGGCGGCGTTTTTTACCAATGCCGTGCAGATCGGCTTTGTGATCGGAACCCTGGTCAGCGCAGCTTTCGGGTTGGCGGACCGTCTCGATGGCCGGTATTTTTTTGCCGTTGCCGCTGTTCTTGCAGCGCTGGCCAATCTGGCTATTCTCGGACTTGACCCGCGGTCCGGCGGAGTGATCGCGCTGCGCTTTATTACCGGGCTCGCCATGGCCGGCATTTATCCGGTGGGGATGAAACTGATGACCACCTGGGCAAAGGGTAATATGGGGCTGATGGTGGGATTGCTGGTCGGCGCCCTGACCCTGGGGTCTGCCAGTCCGCATCTGTTTAACGCTTTGGGGGCCATCGACTGGCGCTTTACGTTACAACTGGCCTCCGCTGCGGCTTTTCTGTCAGGGCTGCTGATCCTGATCGTGCAAACTGGGCCCAATAGCAGAAAGGCGGCAAAGTTCCATCCGGCCATGGTTCTGGCGGCATGGACCAATAAACCCCTGCGGCTCGCCAATCTGGGCTATTTTGGTCATATGTGGGAACTTTATGCGCTGTGGACATGGATCGGCGTTTTTCTGAGCGCAAGTTTTTCCCTGACTTTCAGCGACCCTTTTATGGCCAGCATTTATGCCGCCTATCTGACCTTTGCCACAATCGGAATTGGCGCTTTGGGCAGTGTGTTTGGCGGGCTGTTTGCCGACAGGCTTGGGCGGACCACCCTGACAATGATTGCCATGGCCGTCAGCGGCGCGTGTTCGCTCGTTGCCGGATTTTTGTTTGGCGGCGATCCGGTTATTCTAACCCTGTTGTGCCTGGTCTGGGGGATCGCAGCGGTCGCCGATTCGGCGCAATTTTCCGCCAGTGTCGCCGAATTGTCCGAACCGGAAACCGTGGGGACCATGCTGACGGTGCAGACCAGTATCGGCTTTCTGCTGACGCTGGTCAGCATACAGCTTGTGCCTTATCTGGTGGAGCTTGTCAGCTGGCGTTATGCTTTTGCGTTTCTTGCCATCGGGCCCTTCCTCGGCGTGGTTGCGATGGCATGCTTGCGTGCACATCCTGATTCGATCAGGCTGGCCGGCGGTCGCCGGTAGGATTAGAGCCCGTTGCAGTGAAGAGGAACGGAGATGCTTTGGTCAAAAGGGGGAAGGCTTTAGCTGGTCGCCGAATCCCGGGCTTCGATACGTTGCTGCGCAACACTCAACTTGAATTTTATTTTACTCCCATCCCATCCGTTCGCCCTGAGTGGCCGAACGCAGTGAGGGTGTATCGAAGGGCGGAAAGGCTTTAGCCGCGGCGGACATGCGGTATTCCGGCCAGCAGCAGGGTTGCCGCCAAAAGTCCCAGATCTTTCAGCAGAAACTGTCCGGTGCCGCCAACGGCGGGAAATCCCAGATCAGGGTGCCAGCCGGGTAGGGTGACCAGAAAACTAAGCGTCAGCACAAAGGTCGCCGCCGCTATCAGCGTGCCGAGGCCAAACAGCCGCCCATTCACCCACCACAGCAAAAGCAGCAGGGCGGTGAGGATTTCGGTCACGCCGATAATATTGGAGGCCGTCTGAAGGGAGAAACTGTCGAGCATCCAGGAAAAGGCGAAGTGGGTTTTCAGCAGCGGCTCGATCCCTGCGGCTTCGACGGCGGTAAATTTCATACCGCCGATCCAGAGCAGGACGGTAACCAGACCCAAAAGCATGATCTTCAGCGACCATTGTTCCAGTTTCTCGGAATAAACGCCGCCGGCCTGTGTGCGGCTGTCGGCAAGGAGATAAAGGGCGAGGCCGGAAAGCGTGATATATTTGATAATTCCCTGTCCGGCGCCGATGGCGGGAAAGCCGCCAAGGCCGTCAATCCACACCGGATTGGTAAAAAGCTGCGTCAGCGGCGCGGCAAACAGCAGCAGCGCGAGATAGGCGCCGGCCAGCCCCGTCTTGGCAAGGCGGTCGCGGGTGATCAGCAGGACGGCAGCCCCGACAGAGAGCCCGCCGAGAATTTTCGACAGGATTAGACCATGGCCGGTAATGCCCGTATCCTTTAGAAGGCTGTTCGCGCGCAACGCCTCTGCCAGGCTCTCCCCTTCGCCAACAGTGAATTTCATGACGCCGGTCCAGATGAGAAGGATCACCAAAGTCCATTGCGCCAGGAGGGTCTGGACATTTCTGTCGCGCATGTAATCTGAAAAAATCATAAAATAATCCCGCCAGTTTCGAGTCTTGAACCCGATCCTGGCGGGATTATGATCTGAAGAAACGGCTATCGGCAAGCTGTTTCAGATGGGGGGCTCCGTTAGCTTGCCAATTTTTGCGCCGTTCCTTCAATCACTTCAGAAATACTGCTGCTGAGATTTTCAATGTCGTCTGAAAGTGAATCAGCAAGGCTTTTTAGTTCACCGGACAATGCGCCGGTTTCGTTTGCCGACTGTGCAATGTCGGTAATGCGGGCGGAAACCTCTTTGGACGCCTGGGTGGTTTCCTGCACATTGGAGGAAATTTCGGTCGTCGCCGATCCCTGTTCGGTTACCGCGGTCATAATTTCCGTCGTTGAGGAGGAAATTTTATTGATAATTTCCGTGATGACCTCGATTGCCGAGACGGATGCAGCGGTGTTTTCCTGCATTTCATTGATCTGCCTGGCAATATCGTCGGTCGCCTTGGCCGTCTGACTGGCGAGATTTTTGACTTCCGAGGCGACAACGGCAAATCCTTTTCCTGCCTCGCCGGCGCGGGCTGCCTCGATCGTTGCGTTTAACGCAAGCAGGTTTGTTTGTTCGGCAATATCCTGAATGAGACCGACCACTTCGCCGATCTGATTGCTGGCGCCGGACAGGTTTTCGATGACATTCGCCATGCCCTGTGCCTTTTCCGTCGCATCGCGGGCGATATCCGTCGAATGGTTCACCTGACGGACAATTTCACCAATAGAGGCGCTCAGTTCCTCGCTGGCCGACGCCACGGTCTGGGCGTTGGCGGTGGTCTCTTCCGCCGCAGAGGCCACAGCCTGGGAATTCTGGCCCATGCTCGTGGTATTATGCGCCAGTTTTTCCGCCATATCCAAAAGCGTTTTAGTCTGATCGATCACCCTGCCAACCAGTTCGCTGGTTTTTTCATTGACTTCGGCGACCATGCTGCCCAGCATTTCATTGCGTTGCTTCCTGGCTTCTTCCTGCCGGACAATTTCCTGCTTTTTCTCTTCTTCAACGCGCAGCGCTTCTTTCTCCTGATGAGCGCGTTCTGTTGCTTCCCTGGCCTCCTCCTGTTTTTTCGCTTCGGCCTCCAGGCGTTTATTTTCAATGGCGCTTTCCTTGAATACTTCCAACGCACGGGCCATGTCGCCAATCTGGCTGCCAAAAGCCGTGCCCGGGATTTCGGACCCAAGGTCACCCCTGGACAGATTTCCCATCGCATTGGAAAGGCCGCCCAAAGGTTGGGACAGACTGCGGCTTACAAGAATCACAATGGCGATGACAGCCAGCGTGATAATTACCGCTTGTATTATAAAGAGCGTGAAGCTGGACTCGGCGGCCTCTTTGATTTCCAGGGTTGTCGCGAGCAGGATTTCGCTAAGTTTGTTTTCAATGCCATTCATCAGGTCGATTCTCTTGGTGATTTCATCGAACCAATAGGCAGCGGTGATTCCCTCCAAAGAGTGAGTGAACGGCGAACGGGCGCCGATGTCACGCAAACGGTCGACTTCCTGAATTGCACTGCCGGTGTAACCCTGTTCGAACAGGGTAAGCGCGCCATCGGAAGCATAGCCCTTAAAAACCGAGATAAAGCTTTGTCCCGCAGCAATCAGGCCCACAAATTCGCGAAGTTCGTTCGCATCAAACTCGGCATCGGAAAAACCATTGACCCCGAGCGCGCGTTCCTGACCCATGGTTTCTTTCGCTTCAATGAGGGCAACAAGGGCCATGAGCTCCTTGCTGATGGACGCATTGGTGCTGATGTCTCCAATTCTGTTAATAATGCCGATGAGTTTGGTGATGGTTTCCGTATAATAACCGCTCATTTCCGTCCCGCTGCGCGTAAGTTGCAAGACACCGTTCCGTTCATTCCCCAAATTGGCAATAGCCGTGCCGACGGCTGAAAGGCGGGCGGGAATTTCCGACCGGAAAGCCGAAAAGTCGAAATCTTCCAAAGCCCTATTAAAGGCCGTAACAACCCGGTCGGTTTCCTGATGCTGCCCCGTCAACCGGGCGCGGAAATCTTCGGCGCCCTGTGACCGGATATAGCCGGCCGAAATGCCGCGTTCCTTTTGCAATTCGTGGATAACATTGCCAATCTTCGGGGCAAGGGCGGCTAAATTTTCGATCCGCTCCATCTCGATCACATTCTGACGGTGATCGGCGATCAAAAGCGCCGCAAAAAAAAGCATGGCAGCGAGCGGGATCAGGGCAGAGAACAGCAGGCGCGGTGTAATGCCAAAACGGTTTAAGAATGCGATCATCATTGGTATTCCTGACTCGTTGCAAAATATTGATATACACGGAATACGATAGAAAGCTTAATTAAATGTATACTAAAAAGAGTATTTGTTTCCGATCCTTTGACTGAATTACGGGTCGTTCTTGCTTTTGGTATCCACATATTTGCCGCAGTTTTCACTGCAGTCCGCTAAAAGGTGCCAGCTGTCACCACGGGGGGCCGCACTGACGCCATCATGGTTTACGGGATTGTTGGCGTTGATCAAAACGGTCTGCTTGGGTTGCAAATTTCCGTTTCAAAAACGGCAATAATGGCGGATGGGGTGGTTTTTCCCCGATATAACAGAAACAGTAACTTGCGGTGTCTAACGCATCAAAAACGCGGCGTTGATATTAAAAGGTTATTCGGAAAAAGGTCTAACCTGGATAAGCCCCCGTGCGGAGAAGAAACCGCCGCCCGGGGGACAACCAGGGCGACGGAATATCAAAACAATCTGCCCAAAGATCATAGCCGATCCCGCGGGCGAATTCAAGGAAGATTGAGCCTCCGTTTTCCGACACCAAGAGACCGGGAAATATCGTCTTTTGTCCGCAATGAATTCTATGAGGCGCGGTTCGCCGGGAGGGGGCGATGATGTTTGATGCTTTTGATGACGCGGTGCATTTCATATTGGAGAATTCTTCGGATGAAAACCGCTCATATCTTGCTAATCTGAAATTCAATTTCATTGAAGCTTTAACCACCGACACCAGCCTGACAGCGGCAGATATTGCTGTCGGTGTCGTGATGGCGACCCGGTTTTTTTATCGTTTTGAAGGATGCTGCCACCCGTCTTTGGATACGATTGCGGCTCGTACTGGCCGGGATAAAAGGACGGTCCGAAGAGCAATCCGGAAATTGGCTCCGAAATACCTTTTGATTCGTGAATCGACGGGGCGCGGCAGGAGTAATGAATACACAATCCCTTTCAAGAATTGGGATACAGAAACGATAAAAAAGGAGGACAAGCCTGTCCCCCTTAATGAAGGCGCAAACCGTTTCGAAACCGTTCCGAAAGGGTCAAAAAGGGGGACAAGCTTGTCACTAAAGGGGGGCGAGGATTGCATAAAGGAGGACAAGCTTGTCACTAAAGGGGGGCGAACTGACCCCCCCAACCCTTCTCTTAACCCGGTTCTTAACCCGGTTCTTAACGCCGTGGCGATTTCTGACCAAATAGCCATCACGCCTTTGAAGGAAAATTCTAAGGAAGATTTCAGCAAGCCTGGAAGCACCGAACCTGATCGAACCGACGGCGCTTTGGCTCGGCAGGAAAACGGAGCACATTTCGATGTTGAGCCATTCGCTTCGAAACCAAATCAGGCGGAACCAAAACAGATCAGCTTGTTCGACTTGTTCGAAGCACTTGGTCTGGATGACGATAAGGCGCGAACGTCACTGGTCGAGAAACTTTGGGACCTTGAAAGCGATGAGTACGAAAACCTCATGACAGCGTGTCATCGCAAACCGCCGGAGGAGATAGCCCGTCTTCTCGGCGGGGCGCTTGCTATCGGGCGGGAGGCGGCGGAATGACCCCGAAGCAACTGAGCAATGATTTGGTGGCGCTGGTTAATGATTCCATCGAGCGCGGTGTCGGCCCCGATGAGGCGGCCAATGTGATGTTGGCGGCCTTGTTCCGGCTTCTGGCCGATTATCACGGCAGCGAAGTCACCGCTATGAATGACCTTTGCGGCGGTGTGCATTGTATCGCCCGGCGCACTGAAGGGAGGATGATGCAATGACGGTTGGCCGCCAAGCGGGTTTTCAAAAGTTTTCTCCGCAAAATGGCCGGGATTACTCGTGAGTGCCCGAGCTAACATTCAAAAACCGCGAGCGCCCGTGGGTGTATCTCCCACCGCGATGGGCACTAATTCCCGGAATTTCCGGGCAAATTGAAAGGAAAGAATATGGCGAAGTGGCCATACAGCACCGCCGCATGGCAGCGCCTAAGGCGTCTTAAACTGGCACAAACGCCGATCTGTGAACTGTGCCCGCCCGGCTATGTGACACCGGCAGACACGGTGGACCACCGGCTTGCTATAAGCGAGGGCGGCGACCCGTGGGCATGGGATAACCTGACTTCCTGCTGCGCCAAATGCCATAGCATGAAAACGGCGAGAGGCAAGGAAGCAGGGGCCGCCAAGACGAAAAAACCCATGAAAGGCTGTGATGCAAAGGGCAATCCGCTTGATCAGGCGCACCCCTGGAATCAAGAAAATCGCTCACAACTGAAGGTTTATAGACCGCGTGGGGAGGCACTTTTTGACTTAGTTGGGGATAAGTCGTGGGATTGAGGGGCATCGGATCCAAACGGCGCGGGATTGCTGCCGCCATGGTGGCAGAGGAGGGCACTCAGCCGCATTCGTGGGAGGCGGAGGGGTTGACCCGCGCCGGGCGCGTGATCGTGTTCCTGGAGTCGCTGCCGGTCACCAAGGGCATAGGGGCCGGTGAGCCGCTAAAACTTGAACCTTTTGAGACGGATTGGGTTAATTCCATTTATCAGGAACACGACGGCGTTCGCACGGTCAGGACCGGGCTTTTATCCGTGGCGAGGGGAAACGGGAAAACGTTACTTGTCGCCGGCTTGTGCCTTGCTCATTTTGTCGGGCCTGAGGCTGAGCCCCGGGGCGAATGTTATTCGGCGGCTGCAAACCGCGACCAGGCGGCTTTGATCTTTGCGGAAATGGAGGCCATAATCCGCGCAGTGCCCTGGATGGAGGCGCGGCTTAACATCAAGCGTTTTGGCAAGATCATCGAAGACCTGGAAACCGGGGCCCTTTACAGGGCGCTCGCCAGTGATGCGCCGGGCGTTCACGGGCTCGCCCCAAGTTTTATTGCTTGCGATGAACTTGCACAGTGGAAGCGGCGGGAGCTGTTTGACGTGTTGCGCACGTCCATGGGCAAGCGAGCGCAACCGCTTATGCTGGTTATAGGGACGCAAAGCCCTAACCCCGAAAATATCATGAGTGAACTGGTCGATTACGCGGAGCGAGTGAATTCAGGCGAGACCCCGGACCCGGCCTTTCACGGTAAACTGTACGCCGTTCCTGATGATGCGGACCCCTGGGATGAAAAGAATTGGTACAAAGCGAACCCCGCGCTGGGGATTTTTCGCTCGCTGGAAGAAATTCGCGTCGAGGCAAAGCGGGCGCAGCGGATGCCAACGTTTGAACCCGCGTTCCGGAATTTATACTTGAATCAGCGGGTTGATGCTGAGCCGAAGGCGATCGATCCGGCGGAATGGGCCCTATGCGGGGGCAAGGTGAGCGCGAAGAAGCTAAAGGGCCGTCCATGCTGGGGCGGGCTGGATTTGTCATCCACAAGGGACCTCACGGCCCTGGTGCTCTATTTCCCTGACGACGGCGGGGCGGTCCTGCCCTTTTTCTGGTGTCCTAAGGCCGGATTAGCGGAAAAAGAGGAAAAGGACAGGGTGCCTTACAGGACGTGGGAAAAACAGGGACATATCACCGCAACGCCGGGCAAGGCGATTGATAAACGGGCGATTGCGCGTCGCCTGCAACAGATTGCGGGCGATTATGACATCAAGGGCATTGCCTACGACCGATTCGGCTTTAAAGACCTGGAATCGATCCTTGGACACGAAGGCATTGAACTGCCCCTCGTCGAATTTGGGCAGAGCTTTGTGAGTATGGGACCGGCAATCGATGCTTTTGAAACCGCGATGTTAAACGGCAAACTTCGGCATGGGAATCATCCGGTCCTGCGCTGGAATGCTTCGAATGCGGTGTTTGAACCTGACGCCGCAGGCAACAGAAAATGCAGCAAAAATAGGAGCATAGACAAAATTGACGGGCTGGTGGCATTGATAATGGCGACGGGCTTGCACGCGAAGGCACCTGTTGAAGAAACCTATGATTTTGATCGTGATCTTGTGCTTACGGCGTGAGCGCGGAGGGGGCGGAATTCACTTTTGTGGATTATTTATTTTTCGGGTATTGTATATCTCATTGAGATCGAATATCATAGGGCATGGCTAAACTTACAAATTTGGTTGATCTGACCGCCAGAATCGCCGCCGTACCCCGCAAAAGCGCAAAAGTTTGGGGCGCTGGGCTTCGCAAGGCGGGCATGATCTCAAAATTCGGGCGGGGTCCGCATGCAGCGGATATGGTAGCCAGCGATGCCGCGAATATGCTTTTAGCCGCGATGCAATTTGGCGCAGCGGTGGAAATTGCGCAGACTGTTAATAGACTTCGCGAATTGCCGTTTTTTTCTTTTAAAATTGATCCGGGGGTTGATCGGGAGTGGCGCGAGCTGGAAGCGATAATTTATGCACAGGAGTCAATGGAAGGCGACAGACATCCGACGTTCCGCGACATGGACGAAACTTGCACGCTTGGAAAGTTTTTAGACCGCATGATTCGCGCGGGCAACAGCGAAGGCAGCGCCGTTTTTGAGAATCGATGGGACAGAGTACGCCTGGAGCAAACGACTCATGCAACAAAATTTATAATCGAACTCGCTGAGCGAGAATATGGCGTCCAGGACGACGGGTGGCACAGCGAAAAAAAAAAGGGGTGGAAATTTGAATTCTCTGCATCATCGCAATCCGAAGATCAGTTTGGAACGCGTCGATCGACAGAAATTTACTGTGAATCGCTTCGCGCATTAGCGGAGCTAATTAGGAAGCCAGCGCTGGACAAAGCGGGGGCACACTCGGTGCCCGGGCCAAGTGCCCGGGCCAGATAGAAAGGAAGAAAACCATGAATAAGCACATTAAAATCAATGACTTGGAAGAACAGCGGGCCAAGCTTTTAGAAGAAGCCCGGGCCGCATGCGACCTCGATGACGGCGAAAAATTCGCAAAAATTGAGGAGGAGATTGACGAAATCACCACGCGAATTTACCGCGCCGCGAAAATCGATGAACTCGACCGCCGCGCGCAAGGTCGCGCCATCACCGGCAGCGAGGATGAGAATCTGGATCAGGAGCTCCGCCAATTTTCCATCGTCAAAGCCATTGCCGGCGCGGCTGGCCTGAGCGTCGACTGGGGCAGGGAACGTGAATTGCAGGCGGAACTTGCAAAACGCGCCGGACGCCCGGCCAAGGGTATTTTAATTCCCACGCAAGTGTTTGAAAAGCGCGTTCTGACTACCGGCCTGCCAGTTGCTGGGCCGGGCTCCAACATTATAGCAACCGATCATCGCGGGGATCAATTTATCGACATTTTAAGGAATCGGCTCGCAATTAATATGCTGGGCGCGACGGTTTTGAATGGCCTGACCGGCAACGTTGACATTCCCCGCCTGAAGGCAAGCGGATCAACCGGCTGGGTTGCCGAAAATGCCGCGTTAACCGCCGCTGACAACCAATTTGACAAGGTTGCGATGACCCCCAAACATGCCGGGGCGCTCACCGAATTATCGCGCAATATGTTGCAGCAGTCGTCCCCCGATATTGAGGATTTGGTTCGGCGGGATTTTGCCGCCCTGCTGGCCGAAGCCATCGACACGGTGGCGATTAACGGCGGCGGAACCAATGAGCCGACCGGCGTACTGGCGACCACCGGCATCCCGACGGTGGCGCTCGGAACGAATGGCGCAGCGATGACGGTGGACACCGCCACGGACCTGATCGCCAAGATAGATGACGCCAACGGCCCGGCGGCCCGGCGCGGGTTTTTGAGCAACACGAAGGTGAAAGCGGCGGCGCTTAAGTTGAAAGACTCGAATTTGCGGCCATATGGGTTGGCGGAAGTCTTCAAAAACGAGCGTGTCGAATTCTCAAACGCCGTTCCTGCGGACCTCGCCAAGGGCACCGGCAGCAACCTCAGCGCAATACTTTATGGCGATTGGTCCGAATTGATCATCGGGTATTGGAGCGCATTTGATTTGCTGGTTAACCCCTACGAATCAACCGCTTTCAAGAAGGGCAACGTTCAAATCCGGGCCATGATGACCGCCGATATCGCACTTCGACATGTTGAATCCTTCGCAGTCGTCAAGGATGCAATCGCATCATGAACCGGGCCGACATAGAACGCCGGACTTTTGCAGAATTTCGCGCCAAAGGCCGCCGGCTTGAGGGTTATGCCGCCAAGTTTGGCAATGAGGCGCGTATCGGCCCATTTGTGGAAACCATTGCCAGCGGCGCATTTGCCGCGTCGCTGGCATCCGGGGCCGACATTCTCGCGCTGGCGGATCATGACGCCAAGGCGGTTTTAGGGCGCACCCGCTCAGGTTCGCTTAAATTATCAGAAGACGAAACCGGCCTTGCCTTTGAACTCGACTTGCCCGCAACCCGCACGGCGGATGACCTTTTAGCATTAGCGGAGCGGGGCGATTTGGGCGGAATGAGTTTCGCCTTTACCGTCCCGAAAGGCGGCGATATCTGGAAAGGCCAACGGCGCGAATTGCGCAGCGTGAACCTTCATGAGATTTCGGTTGTGTCGGCGTGGCCCGCTTACCCGGATACGGAAGTTACGGCCCGTTCCCGGTCAGACACCGCCGCGCAGCGACGGGCCCGCCTGGTGCGCCTATGGGCCATGGAGGCCAGAAAATGAGCATTCTTGACCGATTCCTAAGCCGCCCGGAAAAACGCGCTCATGACCCCTCCTGGGCCGCGCTGGCCGATATCGACGCCACGGGCCAGGCGGTCAATGCCCGCACAGCGGAAAATCTTGCGACCATTCTCGCAGCTGTGCAAGCTATCAGCGGCTCCATATCGGCTTTGCCAGCCCGCGTTCACCTGCTGGGCCGCAAGGGCCGCCAATTGGCCCCGGATCATCCGGTTTCACGCCTGATAAGCGACGGTCCGAACGCCCACCAAAATTGGTGCGATTTCATGGAATGGCTTATCGCTTCGGCACTTTTACGCGGCAACGGGCTCGCGGAAATAGTTACTGAGGGCGGCGCGGTGGTCGAATTAAAACCTATTCCATGGCAACACGTCGGCGTTCAGCTATTACCCGCTGGGAGGTTGGTTTACGATATTTCCGACACGACCGGCGGCGGCAGGCGACGGCTCCTGGAGGGCGAAGTTCTCCACCTTAAAGACCGGTCCGACGATGGCCTCGTGGGCCGCTCGCGGCTATCGCGCGCAGCCAAGACCATCTCCGCCGCCTTGTCCCTACAAGACCACGCGGGCGCAATGCTGGCGAATGGCGTCTATCCAAGCGGCACGCTGGAAGCGGAAGGCAAACTAAGCACGGAGGCCTTAAGCAAACTTAAAGACCTTTTCAAAGCGGCCTTCAGCGGCCCGAATAAGGCCGGCAAGGCGCTTGTGCTCGATCAAGGGATTAAATGGAACGGAATCTCGCCCATGTCGCCTGAGGACGCTGAATTGCTGGGCTCGCGCCGGTTTAGTGGCGAGGAAATCGCCCGCATTTACAATATCCCACCCGCAATCGTCGGCGACCTCACGCATGGCACCTTCACGAATTCCGAAACCGCCGGGCGCTGGTTTGCCCAGCACACGTTAACGCCATGGATATGCAAAATTGAAGCGGAATTCCGCCGGTCAGTATTTAGCGCCCACGACCGCGCCGCATACGGCCTTGATATTGACCTGTCCGGCATGCTGCGCGGCGACCCGGAAACCAGATGGAAGAGTCACAAGATCGCCCGCGACGCGGACATTCTCGATATTAACGAAATTCGCGAAATAGAAGGTTTCAACCCGCGACCTGCAACGGCGGAGGTTGTGGCATGAGCCGGCGCGTGGCATTTCGGCAAGCGGACATCACCCGCGCCCTGAAAGGGGCGAAAAAAGCGGGAATGGCCCCCAAATGCTTCGTGGTTCACCCGTCCGGGAAGATTGTGGTTTACGAGGATGATAAATATATCAATGCGGCGAATGAATGGGATGACGTCCTGAATGAAACAGCGTAAGCGCCTGCCAAAATATGTAACGGAGTTTCATGATCGCCACGGCAAGAGTCGCGTCCGGTTCCGCCGCAAGGGGCAGACGTCCTATTATTTTAAATCCGCCCCATGGTCTCCGGAATTCATGCAGGAATATCAGGCTTGTATGGAGGGGAGGGCGGCTCCCCGGATTGAGCCGGGCGCAGACAGGACGGTACCGGGCAGCTTTTCGGTCCTGATCGTTAAGTATTACCGTTCGGCCTATTATCTTGATCAGAGGGCCAGTACAAGGGCCACATATCGCGGGATACTGGAAAGGTTCCGACGGGAATATGGCGACAGGCGGGTTGCCACTATCCAGAAGCGTCACATTGTGGCGATTCTTGCGAGGAAGGCTGACACGCCGTCGGCGGCCAATAACCTTCTCAGAATGCTGAAAATCCTGATGAAGGTCGCGAAAGATTGCGAAATCCGCAAAGATGATCCGACGGCGGACATTAAATCCAGAAAAATAACAGGGGACGGATTCCACACATGGACAGAAGAACAAATTGCGGCTTTTGCACAGGTGCACAAGATAGGAACGAGGGCGCGGCTGGCCTTCTCGTTGCTTCTGTATACGGGCCAGCGGCGATCCGACGTCGTTAGGATGGGATATCAGCACATCGAGGGCGAATATGTGCAGGTGCGCCAGCAAAAGACAGGGACCAGCCTAAAGATCAGGATGCACCCGGAATTACAAAAGGTTTTGGCCCGGACGCCCCGCGATAACCTCACCTTCCTCACAACCGGATTCGGCAAGCCTTACACGCCCGCCGGCTTTGGGAACTGGTTTCGCGACTGCTGCAATCAGGCAGGGCTGAGGCAATGCTCGGCACACGGACTGAGGAAAGCGGCTGCGCGGCGCATGGCGGAAGCGGGCTGCACCGAGGAAGAAATCAAGTCTGTAACCGGCCATAAAACATCGCGGGAAGTGTCCCGATATACGAAAGCGGCGAATCAGGTTTTGCTGAGTGACAACGCCATGGCGAAGGTCACGAAAGCGGAAAAAGTGTCTAACCTCCCGAAAAGGTTAGACAAAACGAACAGTAAGTAGTTGCAATGAAAGGAATAAAAAATGAGTATGGCGGATGGGGTGGGATTCGAACCCACGAAGAGCTTGCACCCTTGCCGGTTTTCAAGACCGGTGCCTTCAACCGCTCGGCCACCCATCCGCAGTGCGGCAAGCAATAACGCAAAATAGACGCCAGCGTCCAGCCGAAATAAAAGGCGCCGGAGTGGGGGGGTATAATTTGCTGCCGGGTTCCTGTATAAAGAGGATAAAGAGCTTAAAATCATCAGGAGACATAGAATGAGAGGCGTTTTCCATTTTTTAACCGTGGCGGCTTTGGCAATGATTCCGCTATCGGCCGTCCTGGCGCAATCGGCGCCCGTGCGGGAAATCACCCATGTGGCCGGCGATCTTTACCGCTTTCAGAATAATGCGCATGTTTCGGTGTTTCTGGTGACGGACGAAGGGGTGATCGCCACCGATCCGATCAGCGAGGACGCCGCCCGCTGGCTCGAAGCCGAAATCACAAAACGGTTCGGCAAGGAAATCAGATATGCGATCTACAGCCATTCCGATGCCGACCATGTTTCCGGCGGACAGGTTTTTGACGACACCGCCACCATTGTCGCGCAGGAAAAAGCCAAACCGGTCATTGAGGCCGGTGACTATACCGCCGTACCGGAAGAAACTTTCGAGCGGAAACATGTGGTCGAACTCGGCGGCAAGAGGGTGGAGCTTTATTATTTTGGTCCCAGTCATACCGACAATCTGATCGCCATGCGTTTCCCGGATGAACGGGCGGTTTTTGTGGTCGATGTCCTGTCGGTCAAACGCCTGCCATACCGGACCATGGGAAGCTATCATATGCCGGAGGCCATCCGGTTTATTGAGGGCGTCGAGGCGCTCGACTTCGATATTCTGATCCCCGGCCATGGCCCCATGGGCGTCAAGGCCGACGCCGCCGCTCACCGCGAATATCTCGAAGCCCTTATGGCCGCCGTTAAAGACGCCCGTGAGCGCGGCCTGTCGCTTGCGCAGGCAAAGGCAGAAATCACGCTGGACGCCTACAGGGACTGGAGCCAGTATGACGCCTGGCGCGAAGAAAATATCGAGGGCATGTACCGCCTGCCCAGCGAAAAATAAAAAACCTAACTGCCGGATTGCTCTATTTCCATTGCCTTCATCGCCGGTTCTGAAATCCAGCGGTGATGGTGAAACCTGCGACCGTACTCAAGCGGTGTCACATCGCGGTTCAATAAGTCCATGACCAGCGGATGGCGAGGCTGGAATCCCGGCGGGAATTCATTTTGGTTTCCAGGCTGAGATTGTGCGTCAGTTCGGCCTCGATCCGGGCCGTTGTTTCACCGGTTCCGGACGCCGTATCGACCTCCAGATAGATATTGTTGGTCAGGTATTTGCCGCCGGATATGGTCGTGCCCCGGCCTTCCTCGCGGCTCTCTTCGATGGATAGCCGGTCAATACCCAGAGTCCGCCGCGCCGCCGTTACCGGATCAAATCCTCCGCCACCATTGGCAAGAGACGTCACGACACCGGCAAGCTGCACTGCCTCGATCGGGCTGAGGCTGGTGGTCGTGGTGCCGAACAGAATGCGGGCGATGATCTCATCCTGGGGCAGGGACGGAATCGAGGTCAGGCTAATGGTTGGCAGGGAAACCCTGCCGCCTATCCGCAGATCCGCCGAGAAACCCTGTTTCTGGTAATTTGCAAGAATGTTTAACCTGGGATCGATGTCGCTGCCGCCATCGAAACGGATTTCTCCCTCCTGCAAATCAAACCGCCGGCCGATAAATTCGAAATTACCACGCAGAATATCCAGCGAGCCGGTCAGGCGAGGCGCATCAACCGAACCTGTGACGGCCAGCGCCCCGCCCCATTCCGAGTCTATCCCTTTGCCGCGGATAAAGATTTCCTGGGGCGCGTTGACGGTCAGGTCGAAGGAGAGCGGTTTTTCCTGTTCCCGGGCGACACCGTTCTCCTCTGCTTCCGTTTCCGGCCCGTTGATCTCCACCACAGCAATTTTCACGACACTGGGCGGCAGGCGGTCCAGAAGCTCAATTTCCGCCCGGTTGATGTCAACGGTTCCGGAAAGCAGCGAGGTGGCACTTTCCCGTTTATATAATAGTTCTGCCGATGTCCGAACCCTGGCCTCCGTGCGGCGGACCAGAAGCGCATTAGCAACCGAAAGGTTAAGTTCTGCGGGAAAGCGGTCTTCGGGTAACAGGTCCAGCCAGCCGGAAAGCATGATCCGGCCGTTCCCGCCATCGGTGCCGCTGGCCTGCTGAATGGTAAAACGGCGTCCGTCGATGGCTGCCGAAATATTGAGGCCGGCCAGGATCAGTCCGGCATCAAAATATTCATAATGGCCCTCTGCCAGGGTCAATGATCCGGTGACATGCGGCGCAGCAACCGTGCCGGCTACCGTCAGATCCAAGTTTAAATTTCCCTCGACAAGATGATCCGGCATATCGAAAAGATCCCAGACCGGCGCCACCTGTCCTCGCCACCTGAAAGAGCCGGCGACGGAACCCTCGGCCGGAATATCGGCGGCAAGTGTTACAGCATCAATGACCAGCGGCACTTCCGCAGAAAAATTTGCCGTCATGGCGTCATCCGCCGAAAATATGCCTTCCGCCTGTAAACGGTTGTCCGCAAGGCTGCCGCTGATCTCAAGGTCTGCCCACCGCTCATCATCGCCGGGACGGAAGGCCGGGCGCAGATTTTCCGCCCGTATCTGAAAGTCTGCTTTCGGTGTTGCGCCGGGCTGTGTCTCAAACCGGATATCACCGGTCATAACCGCCACAATCGGCCATATGGGCACGAAGGCGGCGACCAGCGACAAATCCGCATTTTCCAGGCCGATGGATGCCCGGGTCAGGCCACTGGGTTGCCGCAGCGCCTCCAGCGTCAGACTGCCTTCCCCCAGCATGACAGTGGCGGGCTGGATCGTCATTTCGCTCTCATTGGTTTGATAGATAATCGGCTCGGGGGTCGAGATGGTTTCATCATCCACCGTCCCGTTCAGGGTCACCGCGATCACCTGACCCGCTTCGGCGCTTTGTATTTGTCCCTCAATGGCCAGATCAAAGGGCGCGCCGGCCCGGCCCATGGGCGCTATTTCAAAATGAATGCCACCATTTTCATTTTCAGCGCTCGCGGTCAAAGACTCAAGGGCGATAAAGCGATAGCCGATGTCTTCCCCGGTGAGCCTGATATCCACAACCGGGTCGCCGTTACCCGTCACCACGGTCCCGGTCGCATCAAAACTTTCGACGCTCAGCAGATCAGCTTCATTTAATACGGCCCGTAAGTTGGCGGCATCAGCCGTGAAATCGATCTTTTGCCGGTCATTCTCGTCCGCCAGAATGACGGTTAGATTAACGGTTCCCCGCAACCCGTACGGCGCCGGATTGATCTCCGCCCCGGTCAATTCCACGGTTCCAACAACGAGCGACCCGATGATGGGTTTTTCGGGCTGGATTATCAGATTTCCGCCAAGCGTAGCCGGGCCAATGGCCCCGTCGATATTCTGGATGAGAAAACTTCCGGCATCGTTCCGGTCAAGGCCGATATGAAGACGTAATGGTCCGAGAGTTGAGTCACCAGTCAGAGAAAAAATTCCATGAATTCCATGAGTTATATCCATTATGTCAAGTTTTGACTGAACATTAAAAAAGCGGATCGACTGGATTGTCAGGTCGGAAAAATGCGATTCCGCCGTGGCATCAATCTGCTCGGTGGTTCCACCGATGGTGCCGCTGACCGCCAGGCCTCCCTCAAGGTTCAATCCGCTGTCTCCGGTCAAGGGTGTCAGGTCGCTGATTATCGCTTCATAATCAGCGGAAAGGGCGTTGGCAGCGCCGCCATACTGCCCGGTCATAGTCACCGTCATGGCCTTTGCCAGAATTTCGAGCGCCGTGACCTGCAATCGGCCGTCGCGCCCGAGGCTGACGGCTGCCGCAAGGCTGGGCGACGGTCCGGCAAGACCATTAATGATGGTGTCCTCGGCGCTGAAATTTTCCGCTCGCGCGGTGAGCGCGATCTGATAAGGCGACGTGCTGTCAGCGGCCTCAACCGTACCATTGAGTGTGATTGAGCCCGATAAAGGAATGCCCGCCATATCGCCAAGCGGGGCAAGGGAGGGCAGGGCGGCCGTGAATGCCAGATCGGCCGCGCCCGCCATATCCAGCTCGCCCCGGGTCTCAAGCGACAGCGTGTCGGCGTTCACAGTCAGGTTTTTAAAAGCGAAGGTCTGTCCCTGCGGGTCCCAGCGGCCGCTGGAGGTGATTTTGACAGTCCGGCCGAGCAACGCCGTAAACCCGGGCGATTGATCCAGCTCTGGTTCAAGCACGCTGCCCTCAATTTCAAAGAGAAGAGTGGCGGGCAAAAGGGTTGCGGTCAGGTCCGCGGTCAGGGTTTTGGTCGTGAATCCTTCGGCTCTCACGTCATTGACGGTGACAGCGGTCTGAATAACCGGTTTGGAAAAAGTGCCGCTGACCGTGCCTGCCGCCTCTATGGCTGCCAGTTCCACCGGCCTGATATAATCCTTGATCAGATCAAGATCGCGCGCGGTGATCCGGAAGTCCGCCGGGGCGGGCAGACTGAAATCCTCAAGGTTGATGGAACCGGTCAGCCGGACATCGGCGGCGCGGGGCTGAAGGCGGGCCTGAATGGCCACGCAGTTATCACAGGGGGCGGCAAATTCCATGGCGAGCGACAGCGGCGCGCTTTCCCCGGTGAAGCGCAGCACATCGCTTCCCAGAAAGCCCGGCGGGTGAGCTGTTCCATCCAGCGAAAACGTGCCATCCTTCAGCATGACCGAGGCATTCAGAACCGTCTCGCCATCCACCAGACCGGTCAGATCGCCCTGCCACAGGTCCAATGAACCCTCGCCGCTTACGGTGGCGGCTGTCGTGTGGTTAAACCCGAGGACCCCGGATATCACCCCGCCCCCGGGGCTTTCAACATCAAGATCAAGGTCGAAGGCGCGGCTGACGGTATCAAGAACAATCTTAGCGGTCACCCGGTCAGAAGCCGCATCGGTCCGGCGGATATCGAGATCAAGCTTGGCCGCTGCCCCTTCTTCATATTGCGCCCCCGCCTGCAGTTCAAGACTGGCCGGAAAACCGGCGACGGGTTCGGCGAGGGTGATCCCGGTTACGGCGATCCGCTCGATAAGAAAGTCAATGGGCGGTTCCGGCAGACCACGCCCGGAATCCGATGTTTCAGCGGACGGCAATGGCTGGCGCATCACCAAAATGGTTTCCGCTTCCAGACTGACAACGTGCAGCTTCCCATCCAGTAAAGCCGCGGGCCGCCAGTCTATGCGGGCGATGGGGATCCGCATCCACGGGCCGTTGGCATCGCGGATATCGATGCCGGTAACGGTCAAGTCGCCGTAAATGGAGCCATCCAGACGGTCAATATGAAAGCCGTCGCTGTTGATCCGGCCAAGAATCCAGCGATGACCGGCCGCGGTATCCAGAAAGACCGCCGCCGCACCGGTCGCAATCAGCAAAAGAGCGAAGACTGTGCCGAATCCCAGTGCGGTCTTCTTCAGGATGCTCTTATAGGATCGGGTCCGGGCCATGATCAGAAACTCTGCCCCAGGCTGATATAAAACTGGATGCGCCGGTCACCCTCCCGCCGGTCAAGCGGGAAAGCGATATCAAAACGGATCGGCGCAAAGGAGGTATAATAGCGAAAGCCGAGCCCAGCGCCAAATCTGAGGCTGGAAAATTGCGGCAACCGCTGTTCATAGACATTCCCACTCTCGATAAAAGGCACCAGACCAATGGTTTCGGTGATGCGGGCGCGGAATTCCAGACCCAGTTCCACCAGGGAGCGGCCGCCGGACGGGTCGCCCTCTGCATCGCGGGGACCGACTTCCTGAAAGCCGAAGCCCCGGATTGATCCGCCGCCGCCGGCATAAAAGCGCTTGGTAGCCGGCAGACGTTCCAGCGACGCCCCGTTAATGGTTCCCAGCCTGGTTCTCCCGGCAATGATAAAGCGCTCCTCGTCATCGACCGGCAGATAGGCGGATGCACTGATTTCCGTGACCGTAAAATGAAAGGGGGAGTTTTGTTCGGCGAGATACGGGGTTGTGCGAAAGGCAACGCGGCCGCCTTTCCGGGGGTCCAGAAGATCATTGGTGCTGTCCCAGCGAATTGTCACCGGAAGTCCGGTCAGCAGGAAATTCCGGCGTTCATCGCCATCCGTTTCACTGGTATATTCGAGATCCACGCCTACAGACCCGGCCCAGCGTTCGCCAAAGACCCGGTCTATTCCGGCGCTGGCTTCGGCTGTACGGGAGTTGAAGGCATCCGTGTCTTCCCTGGCAAAGCCGGTTTGCAGAAGCAGTGTCTGATCGAAGCGCCGGAAATTAGGCTTGGAAAAATTCGCCGTCAGGGATTGTTCAATCTCCGCCACTTTGGCGGTCAGACGCAGCTTTTCCTGCCGCCCCAGCAGATTGCGGTGTTCCCAGAACACATCACCGCCAAATCCTTCGGTCGAGGAAAAACCTGCGCCGACACCAATGGTCCGGTGTTCTGCTTCCGCCAGCCGGACGATAATATCCCGGCTGGCGCCTGCGCCCTCTTCAGCAACCCGGATATCAACCACGGAAAAAAGTCCGGTGACATAAAGCCGGGCGCGCAGTTTATCAATTTTGCGCTGATCAAAAATTTCGCCCTGCTGCCAGGAAATAAGGCGTTTCAGATAGACGGTGCTGACGCTTCCTGCTCCTTCGAATAAGGCTGAACCGAAGCGTGTTTCCGGCCCGGCGTCGATCTCATAAGTCACCTGGAGGGACTGGTCCGCATGATCAACCACAACCGTCCGTTTGCCAGCCTTGGCGAAGGGATAGCCGATTTCCGGCAGGGTGGAAACCAATCGGCGCCCGGCATTGACGATATCCTCGGACCGGCCCGGCGCCTTTTCAGTCAGCGCCATATGATCGGCAACGGTTTGCCGTGTTGCGGCATCCGGGGCTGTCCCGGAATAACTGATTTCCGCTGTTTTAATCCGGTAAAGGGGACCGGGCGCCACATCAATTGTGATATCTATCGGACGCCGCGACCGGTCAATTCTGTTCGCTATCAGAGAATTATAATATCCTTCCGACTCAAGCACTTCCTTAAATATCTTTAAGTCACGGTTGAGGCGGCTGCGGAGATTTCCGAAGGAAAGCGGCGGCTGGGCTTCCTGCCGTTTGAGCTCGGATACGCTTTCCAGCAGGCCTTTCAACCCGGTCCCGTTGAGACCCTCGATGCGTGTCACATAACG
The DNA here is from genome assembly GCA_021774625.1 of Alphaproteobacteria bacterium. Taxonomy (GTDB): domain Bacteria; phylum Pseudomonadota; class Alphaproteobacteria; order Sphingomonadales; family JAKSBY01; genus JAJFIV01. The sequence goes on from JAJFIV010000008.1 coordinate 42,254, forward strand.
GATCGGTTCGGCGCGGCTCTGCTCATCCTGCGCACTTGCGGCGCGGGTCTGGCATGACATTCCCGCGGCAAGCAACAAATAAAGAAAAAAAACGGTTCGGCTCATAGATGATTACTACAAAATTTCAGCGGCTTATGCGTTAGAATTCTGATGATAATAAGGCAGTGCTGTAATAATGCCAGCGCTTGTCGCCGGTTCCTGTGCTAGGATCAGGACCTGTCAAACTGGTGGCAAATTATGATGGATAGAAGGAAAGTAAAATGAGAATCACCGACCGCATCATTCTGATATCCCTGACGGTGGGGGTTTTTACTCTGGCAGGTGTAGAGATAACCGGAAGCAAGAGCGCCAGCGCCTATCACGGCCTCACGCGTTATGATGTGGAAAGCGCAGTGCGAAGCGCGCTTCGGGAAATGCAGGCCGGCCAGCGGCAGCAGCCGGATACCGGTCAGGTGGTGCGCGCCACCCTGCAAAATTGCACCCTCACCGGCCATTTTGTGGAAAATAAAGAAACCGGCGATGAAACGGATTTCATTGCGCGGCTGAGCTGTTGATGGTTCGGGAAACGGTCGTTATCAGTCCGCGGTTTCGCGGCCCGCCGCAATCGGGCAATGGCGGCTATACATGCGGGCTGCTGGCACGACCCTTGAAGGGCGCGGTTGAAGCCTGGTTGAAAATACCGCCGCCGCTGGACAGCCCGCTGACCCTGCAATCCGGGGACGGGCGGTCGCGATTGCTAAAGGAGGAGGCCCTTGTCGGTGAGGCGCGGGAGATCAGTGGCTTTAACCTTGATATCCCTGCCGTTCCGGGCCTTGAGGAAGCCGGCGCGGCAAGCAAAGCCTATATCGGTTTCCAGCATCACCCCTTCGCCGGCTGTTTTGTCTGCGGCCCGGAACGCACGGCGGGTGACGGCCTTTGCATTTTTCCCGGCAGACTGCCGGAGGGCGCGGCCGTTGCCTGCGTCTGGACGCCCGATGCCTCGCTTGCGAATGAAGACGGTGTGATTGATCGGGCCTATCTTTGGGCGGCACTCGATTGTCCCAGCTATTTTGCCCTGGAAAAAGCGGGACAGATGGTCGCCCTGCTTGGCCGGTTAACGGCCGGCCTTGACGGGAATGTCAGGCCGGGCGAGCCGGTGGTCGTTATGGCCTGGCCGCTTGGCCATGAGGGGCGCAAGCATTATTCCGCCACGGCGCTGTTTGATCGGGAGGGTGCGCGCATCGCATCAGCCAGAGCGGTCTGGATCGAGATTGAGTCAAAATAATTACGGGCCGAAGCTTTGCACCAGGCTGCCGGCGACGAGATGCCAGCCATCGACCAGCACAAAGAAAATTATCTTGAATGGCAGGGAAATCATCACCGGCGGCAGCATCATCATGCCCATGGACATCAGGATTGAGGCGATGGCCAGATCGATGATGATGAAGGGGACGAAGAGCAGAAAACCGATCTCGAACGCCCGCTTCAGCTCGCTGATCATAAAAGCCGGGATCAGGACGGTCAGGGGCGTTTCCTCGACATTTTCCGGCGGCGCCGCTTCTGAAAGGTCGAAAAAAAGCGTCAGGTCCTGCTCCCGCACTTGGCGCAGCATGAAGGTGCGGAAGGGTGCTGTCGTCAGGCCAAAGGCCTCCTCCTCGCTGATCTGTTCCTCGATCAGCGGGCCGATCCCTGCTTCATAAGCCTGCTCGAAGGTTGGGGCCATGATGAAGGCGGTCAAAAACAGCGCCAGGGAAATCAGCACCGTATTGGGCGGTGTCTGCTGGGTGCCGAGCGCGCTTCTCAGCAGTGAGAACACGATCACAATCCGGGTGAAGGACGTCATGACGATCAGGATCGAGGGTGCGAGGCTGAGCACCGTCACCAGCAGGATCAACTGAATAACCCGGCCCGTCAGGGAGCCTTCTTCACCGAGATTGACACTGAGTTCCTGCGCGTTGGCGGCATTACCCGAAGCGATCAACAGTCCGAGAATGACCGGCAGCATCAGAATGCCGCCATACGTCCTGATCAGGCGTCCGGTCGTAAGGATGGTTTTTTTGTTGCTCATTGGCTGCCGCCTTGTCCCGCGGGCGTTTCTTTTTCTGGCTGGATATTGCTTTCAACCACCAGGTCACCGGATGCGGATAGTAAAAGCAGATGTTCCAGACCATCGCGGCGGATCAGCACAAGCCGGCGCTTGGCATCGATGCCTCTGGATTCCAGTATTTCAAGACGGCGGCTATCCTTTGACCGTGAGCCGAAGGGGCTGCCGGACAGGTATCCGAAACGTTTTCCGGCCCAGGCGGCGGCGGCAAGAAGACCGAGCACAAACAGCAGCGCCGCGAAGTAACGCAGATAATCGAGACCGTCCACATCCATGTCAGTATTCTCCGTCTTCCCGTTCGGCTTGCGCCATATTGCCGTTCAACTGATAAACGTAACGGAGAATTTCCGTCACCGCGCTGAGGGCTTCGAGTGGAATGGGGCTTTCCACTTCCAATTGTTCCAGAATATCCGTCAGATCACTGTCCTGACGGACCTTCACCTGATTTTCGAAGGCGAGTTCGAGGATTTTTTCCGCGATTTTACCGCGCCCGCTGGCGGTGATCCGGGGCAGGGCCGCCTCGTCCGAAGTCTGCACGGCGACCGCCTTCTGAAACCGGTCTTTCGATGGAGATGGCGTATCAGTGACCATTCTTGCGACTCGTCCGCTGTTGCAATCTGTCAGAGCTTCAAGCTCTTGTTTTGACAAAAATTTCCTAAAATTTTCCTCATATTCTTTCTTTTTTATGTTTAAGAAAATCTTAACGCCGGGAATTATTAACCATATAAAGTTCTGGCCGGATTGTGCTTTCCCCAACGTCCGGCTTTTCAGGTAAAATTTCAGCTTTACTTTTTGTTAAGGGATGCGAGCCCAAAATGGCCATCCGGACAGGGTGCGACCCATAAAACAGCGTCCTGTAAAACCGGGAAATGGAACGGAAAGCGGGCCAATGGATCTCAATTCAATCCCTTTGATGAATGCCGTCGTCAAAAAGATGGGATGGCTGACACAAAAGCAGCGGATGCTGTCGCAGAATATCGCCAATGCGGACACGCCCGGCTATGCGCCAAAGACGCTGAAGCCCCAGGATTTTAAAAGTCTTCTTGCCAAAGCGCCGCAGGGGCCGAGCGGAAAGACACAGATTGGCGTAGCCATGACCGATGACAGGCACATGCCGGGAGTTGGCGGCACGGCCGAGGGCAAGATCGTCGAGACCAAGGGGGACAGTTATGAATCAACCCCCAACGGCAATTCCGTGATTCTGGAAGAGCAGATGATGGACCTGACCAATACCCAGATGGAATACGGATTAATGGTCAGTCTTTACCGCAAGCATATCGATATTTTACGGGCCTCATTAGGCCGGCCGGGCCGCTAACCGGCTGAACAGGAGCTATTGACATGGACTTTCAACAATCATTGATGATTTCCGCCGCCGGGCTGCGCGCCCAGAGCGTGCGTATGCGGGTGATCGCGGAAAATATGGCCAATCAGAATTCCATCGCCGCGGAAGCCAACCAGGATCCTTACCGCAGAAAGACCATCCTGTTTAAAAACGTCCTTGACCGTGAGTTGGGGGTTGATGTTGTGAAAGTGGACCGGATTTCCTTCGATAAATCGGAATTCGGCCAGAAATATGATCCGGGCCATCCGGCAGCCAATGCTGAAGGCTATGTCACAACCACCAATGTCAGCGGTATTGTCGAAAATATGGATTTGCGCCAGGCCCAGCGCACCTATGAATCCAATCTCAACGCCATCGAGGCGGCCAAGAATATGATGACGCGCACTGTTGAATTGCTGCGTTAAACCACGGTATTTGATCCGGGAGAACCGATATGGAAGCCAATAGTCTGGGGGCGATCAATGCCTACACCAAAGCCCTTGATCAGATCAAGGACGGCAAGGGCAGCGAGCCGGGCGCCAATTCAGCCTCCGGTTTTTCATCGCTGGTAAACGGGCTGATCGGCGATACCGTCGATGCGACTGCGAAGTCGGAAACCGCCGGCATCAGCGCCGTCAGCGGTACCGGTGATCTGGTCGATGTGGTAACCTCGGTTGCCAATGCGGAAATTGTCGTCGAGACTGTGGTTGCCGTGCGCGACCGGGTCATTCAGGCATACAATGATATTATCCGTATGCCGTTATAAATAACCTCAGGCAACAAACAGCCAGGAATTGCAGAAAGGCAAGAGGCGGATGACGGGAGGAGATGTTCTAGATATCGCCCGGGACGGGATTTTCACCCTGCTGGTGGTCGCGGGCCCGGTGATGGCCATTGCGCTGGCTGTCGGGCTGTTTATTGCGCTTTTTCAAGCCCTGACGCAAATTCAGGAAATGACTCTCACATTCGTCCCGAAAATCTTTGCGCTCTTTCTCTCGCTGCTGCTGCTGATGCCGATGATGGGGTCGGCCATGGGCGGCCTGATGACCCGGCTGGCCGAACGCATTGTGGCCGGAGGCTGATTTATGTTGGGGCAGATCCTGCCGCAGGAAGCCTTCGGTTTTATTCTTATCTTCACGCGGCTCGGCGCCATGATCATGATCTTGCCGGCATTGGGGGAAAACACCATTCCGCCGCGCATCCGCATTACGCTGATCGGGCTTTTCAGTCTGCTGATCTATTCCGTCGTTCGTGAAACTCTGCCGGTTATGCCGGCGTCGCCCTTCCTGCTTGGCGGGCTGATTGTCAGGGAGGTTTTGATCGGCGTCATGATTGGCGGAACGGCGCGCCTGTTGATGTCTGCTCTGCATGTGGCCGGCACGGTGATCGCCTTTCAGGGCGGTCTGGCCGCCGCCCAGAGCTTCGATCCCAATCAGGGCGTGCAAAGCGCGCTGGTTTCCAGTTTTTTAAGCATTCTGGGCGTGACGCTGATTTTTGCGACGGGTCTTCATCATCTGCTGATCGGCGCAATGCGGAACAGTTACTTTATCTTTCCGGCGGGGGAAACGCTGCAGGTCAGTGATTTCGCCACGCTGGTGGTGGATATTGTCGCATCCTCCTTCAAGCTGGGGGTGCAGTTGTCCGCGCCCTTTATCGTTTACGGCCTGATCTTCAATATCGGACTGGGCATCATCGCCCGCCTGATGCCGCAGCTTCCGGTTTTCTTTATCGGCATGCCGGTCAATATTCTGGTTGGCTTCATCATTCTGATGTTCGTCCTTTCGTCTGTCATGGGCTGGTATCTGATGTATTTTGAAGACCAGCTATCGACATTGCTGGGGGGTTAGCCCATGGCGGACGACAAGGATGATGCCCAAAAAACAGAAGAGCCGACGCAAAAAAAGCTGGATGACGCCCATGAAAAAGGCGATGTCGCCAAAAGCCAGGAGGTGCGGCACTGGTTTGTGCTGACGGCCATTGCGCTGGCGCTGATGATCACCGGGACCTCAACGGCTTCGGCAATCAAGGCGTCACTGACCGATTTTCTTGCTTATTCAGGGTCGATACCGGCCAACGCCGATGGCCTGTTATCCGCCGTGCGCGGACTTGCGGTTGAGATCGGCCTCGCCCTCTCTCTGCCGGCCCTGATTCTGATTATTGGTGCGCTGGGCGGTGCGCTGATTCAGCATAAGCCTGTTTTTACGACGGAACGGATGAAGCCGAAACTGGACCGTATTTCGCCCCTCGGCGGGGTGAAGCGCCTGTTTTCCATGCATTCGATGATGGAATTCAGCAAGACGGTTTTCAAATTTGCGGCCGTTGGCGCAATTTCACTGTTTATTATCTGGCCGGAACGCGACCGGCTGGATCAGCTGATGACCATATCCCTCACCGATGTGATGCTGCTGGTGCAGTCGCTTTCCCTGCGTCTGCTGGCCGGTGTGATTGCTGTGATGGCGGCCATTGCCGGGCTTGATTTCATGTTCCAGCAGGCGCAGCATATCAAAAAAATGCGCATGACCAAGCAGGAGGTGAAGGACGAGCACAAACAGCTGGAGGGCGACCCGCATGTCAAGGCGCGGCTGCGGCAAATCCGCATGGAACGTTCACGCAGCCGCATGATGGCGGCGGTGCCGGAGGCCGATGTGGTGATCACCAACCCGACCCATTACGCTATTGCCCTTTCCTATAAGCATGAGAATATGGACGTGCCCAAAGTGCTCGCCAAGGGCGTTGATCACATGGCGAAGAAAATCCGTGAACTGGCCGAGGAACATGGCGTGCCGCTGGTCGAAAACCCGCCGCTTGCCAGAACCCTGTATGCCACTGTCGAACTGGATGAGGAGATAAAGCCCGAGCATTATAAGGCCGTTGCCGAGGTCATCGGCTTTATCATGAAGCTCAGAAAACCGTCCCGGCGTTGATCATATGGCAAATCGCTTTATTCGTACTGCCCGAGGGGTTAAACTGAGGACGCGTCATAAAGGACCAAAGAAACACCGATGCAGAAATCAAGGACATTGAGTGCATTTTCACCCACCGCCTTTGCCGGACAGCGGGGATCGCTGCCGGGCAGCGTGTGGCGGGCGGCGGAACGGATATCCCATCCTGGGCTTGATCTGCGGGTGCTTGTCGCGGTGGGCCTTGGTGGTATATTGGTCTCGCTGGCGGCTCTTGCCTTAAGCGGGGTTGCCGGCCGCTGGGATGTGGGACTTCTGGCGTCCGGCGTTGCACTGCTGTCATCCGCCGGTTTGATTGGGGGCCTGATTCTTCACGGCAAGCGGCAGGCGCATGTTCTGGACCAGTCGTTGCTGACGGCGGCGCTGGAAGCCTCGCTTCATGCCCGGGCCATCAGCGATAAAAAAGGCAATCTCCTTTGCGCCAATTCGGCCTACTTGCGGCTTTTTGAAGGGCGGATGCCGGCACCCTGTGACTATGGCGCGGATGGCCCGGACAACGCAGCGAAACTGAAACAGATTTTCACCGGCCTCAAAAAAACCGCGCGCGGCAAGGGAGAGTTCGAGTTTTCCGCAGAGGAGGGGAAGACATCCTTTTTCGTCACCGCCCGGTCATCAGGCAGATATGTGATCTGGACCCTGCCCATCGCCTCCAACCGAAGTCTTCTGAAGGACGCGGAGTTCTATGCCCGCCAGAGCCTGGAGAGCGGTCTGGCGGCGATGAATATGGGGTTAACCCTGTTGGATCAAAAGGGCCGGATGTGTTATCTGAGCCCGACCCTGGCCGAAATGGTCGGCGAAGACACGGCGGCGGATTTACGGGACAAGCCTGTCGGCGCCCTGATTGACCGGGATGCCGGAATATTCACTGCGGGCATATTGAAGGGCAGGGATGTCGAATTTTACCGTCTGCCGCTTCCGGGTGACAATGAGGGTGAGCCGACCGGTGTCTACTTATTGCTCCGCCCCATCACTGTGCCGGACGAAAAACCGGCGCCTGTGGAAACCACATCCGCCGACCTTGCCAATATATTCGATCAGGCGCCCATCGCCATGGCGACGGTAGGGAACACGGGTGCGCTGCGGGCCTTCAACAAATCCTTCTGCAAGCTGGTTCCGGAAGGCAGTGCCCAAAAGGGTCAACCGCTGGCGGAACTGATCGACAAGGCGGACCGGCGCGAGTTTGAAATCCGGCTGAAAGCGGCCATTTCCGGTCTGCCTCCGGCTCTTCCCTTTGATGTTCATCTGGCATGCGAGAAACCGACCATTGTCCAGGTTTACTTCGGGTTCCGGCAAACTGAGGACGGTCCCGGCGCGGTGCTTTACTGGCTTGATCTGACCGAACAGAAAAGTTTAGAGCTGCAATTCGTTCAGGCGCAGAAAATGCAGGCTGTGGGTCAGCTTGCCGGCGGCGTTGCCCATGATTTCAACAATCTTCTGACCGCCATTATCGGCTTCAGCGACCTTTTGCTGATGCGCCACAGCGCCGGTGATCAGTCTTTTTCCGACATTATGCAGGTCAAGCAGAATGCCAACCGGGCGGCCAATCTTGTGCGCCAGCTGCTGGCTTTTTCCCGGCAGCAGACCCTGCGGCCCAAAATACTGATCGTAACGGATGTGCTGGCGGAAATATCAAATCTGGTCCGGCGCCTGATCGGTGAGAATATCGAACTGAAAATGGTGCATGGCCGCAGCCTTGGAGCGGTCAAGGTCGATCAGGGGCAGCTGGAACAGGTGCTGATCAATCTGGCGGTCAATGCCCGCGACGCCATGCCCGATGGCGGAACCCTGTCCATTCGCACCGCCAATATCGATCATCATCAGGCCGCGGAGCTTGATCATTCCATCATGCCGGCGTCGGAATATGTGATGATTGAGGTTGCCGATACCGGCGCCGGCATTTCGCAAAAAAACCGGGAAAAGGTCTTTGAGCCCTTCTTTACCACCAAGGAAGTCGGGCAGGGAACCGGCCTCGGACTGTCCACCGTTTACGGGATAGTCAAACAGACCGGCGGCTTCATCTTTGTCGATAGCGAAGAGGGCAGGGGCGCCGTCTTCCGCATTTATCTGCCCACCCACAGGGAAAGCGAAAAGGAAACCGGTGCGGCGGCGTCAAGAAAGGAACAGGAATCCAAAGCCAAGGATCTGACCGGCAAAGAAACCATCCTGATTGTCGAAGATGAGGAGCCGGTCCGCATGTTTGCCGTCCGCGCCCTCCAGAACAAAGGCTATAAAGTGCTGGAAGCGGTGAGCGGAGAAGAGGGGCTGGAAATTGTGAAAAGCTATGACGGCGCCATCGACCTGATGATTTCCGATGTGATCATGCCCGGCATGGACGGCCCGACCCTGGTGGCTGAAGCGCAGCAGATTCGCCCGAAGACCAAAATCATCTTTATTTCCGGCTATGCGGAAGACGCCATCCGCAAAAATCTGAGTGACCATAAATATTCCTTCCTGCCCAAACCGTTCAGTCTGAAACGCCTGGCCGAAGAAGTGCGCGACATACTGGAAGAAAAATAGGCCGCCGAATCCAGCCGCGCAATCGCCGGCGGGACATAATAAGAACAAATGTTATTTTTTCTTTATTTCGCAATAAGATAAATATTTTGCTTGCATATGAGAACAAAACATGTACATAAGGATCATTGCAAACGAATTCAGGCTGTGAAATAACCAGGGAGATAAAAATGATAGCGGCAAATCTGAAAATTGTGGGAGGCCCGTCGGTGGATAAGACGAAAGCATTGGACGCGGCGTTGGGGCAAATTGAGCGGGCCTTCGGCAAGGGTTCGGTCATGAAGCTCGGCCAGCGGGAAAGCTCCATCGAGGTGGATACCATTTCCACCGGCTCGATCAGTCTGGACGTGGCGCTCGGGATCGGCGGCTATCCGAAGGGCCGGGTCATCGAAATTTACGGGCCGGAAAGTTCGGGCAAGACAACACTGGCGCTCCATGCGGTGGCGGAATCGCAAAAGGCGGGCGGCATTGCGGCCTTTATTGATGCGGAACATGCGCTTGATCCGGTTTATGCCCGCAAGCTTGGCGTTGATATCAATGAGCTTTTGATTTCCCAGCCGGATACCGGCGAACAGGCGCTGGAAATCGCCGATACGCTGGTCCGTTCCGGCGCGGTTGATATTCTGGTGGTGGACAGTGTCGCGGCGCTGACGCCGCGGGCGGAACTGGAAGGCGAAATGGGCGACACCCATGTGGGTCTTCAGGCCCGGCTGATGAGCCAGGCGTTGCGCAAGCTGACCGCCTCCATATCCCGCTCGCACGCGCTGGTGGTGTTTATCAATCAGATCCGCATGAAGATCGGCGTCATGTATGGCAGCCCGGAAACCACGACCGGCGGCAATGCGCTGAAATTCTACTCCTCGGTCCGGCTTGATATTCGCCGCATCGGACAGATCAAGGAAAAGGACGAAATTGTCGGCAACACGACGCGGGTCAAGGTGGTCAAAAACAAGGTGGCCCCGCCTTTCAAAGTCATTGAATTCGACATTATGTATGGTCAGGGCATTTCCAAAACCGGGGAACTGATCGATCTTGGCGTCAAGGCCGGGGTGGTGGAAAAATCCGGCTCCTGGTATTCCTATGACAGCCAGCGGATCGGCCAGGGCCGGGAAAACGCCAAACGCTTCCTCATCGAAAATACCGATATTGCCGATGCGATCGAAGCCGCCATCCGCCGTAATGCAGGTCTGGTGACGGAAGCGATGATGCTGGGCGAGGAAGTGGCTGCGGTTTCCACGGACGGTGAAGCGGCGGAATAAATACCGAAGACTCCCTGAAGCCAACCAGGACTGGCGGCCATGTTGGTCGCCTTTCTTTTGCCTGTGATTGCGTGACACTGCTGGACAGCCTCCATGTCAGCCGGTAAAAGCGGTCTGAGTAAAACGGCTCTGGCCGTGACGGAATTGTTGAGGACATAATGAGCAGCACGAGCGATATCAGAACCGCGTTTCTGGATTATTTCAAAAAGGCCGGCCATGAAATTGTCGCCTCGTCGCCGCTGGTGCCGCAGAACGATCCGACCCTGATGTTCACCAATGCCGGCATGGTGCAGTTCAAGAATGTTTTCACCGGCGCCGAGACCCGGCCTTATCAAAGAGCCGCCACCTCGCAAAAATGCGTGCGCGCCGGCGGCAAGCACAACGATCTTGACAATGTGGGCTATACGGCGCGGCATCATACTTTCTTTGAAATGCTCGGCAACTTCTCATTCGGCGATTATTTTAAGGAGCAGGCGATCGAACTCGCCTGGAACCTGGTCCATAAGGAATTGGGCCTCGATAAGGACCGTCTGACCGTCACCGTTTATCAAGAAGACACTGACGCTTATGACCTGTGGCGCAAAATTGCCGGCCTGCCGGAAGACCGCATCATCCGCATCGCCACCTCCGATAATTTCTGGGCGATGGGCGATACCGGGCCCTGCGGGCCGTGTTCGGAGATTTTCTATGACCATGGCGATCATATTCCCGGCGGGCCGCCGGGCTCGCCGGACGAAGATGGCGACCGCTTTGTGGAAATCTGGAACCTGGTCTTCATGCAGTATGAGCAGATCGGCAAGGAAGAACGCCTGTCGCTGCCCAAACCCTCCATCGATACCGGCATGGGGCTTGAGCGCATCGCCGCGGTCCTGCAGGGCACGCATGACAATTATGAAACCGATCTGTTCCGCCATCTGATCGACGCCTCTGTCCATGAGACGGGCGTCAGGGCGGAAGGCGAAAACAAGGCGTCCCACCGGGTGATCGCCGATCATCTCCGCGCCTCGTCCTTCCTGATCGCCGATGGCGTATTGCCGTCCAATGAGGGCCGCGGCTATGTGCTGCGCCGGATCATGCGCCGCGCCATGCGCCATGCTCATCTTCTTGGCAGCACGGACCTGCTGATCTATAAGCTTGTCCCAGCGCTGATTAGCCAGATGGGCCATACTTATCCGGAACTGATACGGGCCGAAGCCCTGATCAGCGAAACCCTGCGGCTGGAGGAGGGCCGGTTTAAAAAGACCCTGGAGCGCGGCCTGAAACTGTTATCTGAGCAGGTAGAAAAATTAAATGATAATAGGGCCTTACCGGGTGAAGTTGCCTTTAAACTTTATGATACATACGGCTTCCCGCTCGACCTGACCGAGGACGCCATGCGCGCTCAGGGACGGTCCGTTGACACTGATGGTTTTAAGGCGGCAATGGACCGCCAGAAGGCCGAGGCCCGCGCCGCCTGGACCGGTTCCGGCGAAGCGGCAACCGACCGGGTCTGGTTCGATATCCGGGAGCGGACCGGCGCCACCGACTTTATCGGCTATTCCGCCCTGGAGGCGGAAGGCGAGGTGCTCGCCATCGTGAAAGAAGGCGCGGAACAGGACACGGCCGCGGCGGGCGATAGGATCGCCATTATCACCAATCAAACCCCGTTTTATGGCGAATCCGGCGGTCAGATGGGCGACACCGGCGTCATGACCACGGCGGCCGGCGCGGAAATAACCATCACCGATACCCAGAAAAAACTCGGTGATCTGCACGTTCATATAGGGGTTTTAACGAAGGGGGCGCTGAAAATCGGCGATGCCGTGCTGATGCGCTTTGACGCCGTGCGCCGCAACCGGCTGCGCGCCAACCATTCGGCAACCCATCTGATGAATGAAGCCCTGCGGCGGGTGCTTGGTCCCCACGTCTCACAAAAAGGATCATTGGTCGCCCCCGACCGGCTGCGCTTTGATTTCAGCCATCAGAAACCGCTGACCAATGGGGAAATCCGCGCCATCGAGGCGGAAGTCAATAAAATGATTCTCGGCAATGCCGACGTCGGCACGCAATTGATGGCGACCGATGACGCCATTGAAGCCGGCGCCATCGCCATGTTCGGTGAAAAATACGGCGATGAGGTCCGGGTGGTTTCCATGGGCCTGGACGCCGAAAAACCCGGCGGCAGGTTCTCGACCGAACTTTGCGGCGGCACCCATGTGCGCCGCCTGGGGGATATCGGCGTCTTCAGAATTATCGGCCAGAGCGCAGTCGCGGCAGGCGTGCGGCGGATCGAAGCCGCCACCGGTGAAGATGCCCGCGCCGCTTTCATTGCTCAGGAAGAGGCGCTGCGGGCGGCCGCCGAAATCCTAAAAACCCCGCCGCAGGAGGTGCCGGACCGCATTGCCGCCCTGGTCGAAGAGCGGAAATCTCTCGAACGTCAGCTTCAGGACGCCAAAAAGAAGCTGGCGCTGGGCGGTGGCGCGGCCAAGGGACCGGAAGCGGAACAGGTGGCGGGGCTGACTTTTATCGGCCAGGTTCTGGACGGGGTATCGCCGAAGGATTTGCGCGGCCTTGCTGATGACGCCAAGGCGAAAATCGGAACCGGTGTGGTCGCTTTTATCGCGGTCAATGACGGCAAGGCTGCGGTTGTGGTTGGTGTGACCGGCGACCTCACTGACAGGCTGAACGCCGTTGACCTGGTTCGTAAGGGTGCGCAAGCGGTCGGCGGGTCCGGCGGCGGCGGCCGGCCGGATATGGCCCAGGCCGGCGGGCCGGACGGGAACAGGGCAGCGGATGCCATTGCCGCCATCAGGGACGCGCTGGCGGCCCTGGAGGATGCGGCCTGATAGGGAACCTATGTCGAATGAGCGAAGCCTGCGCGCCCGGGTCCACGATCTGGTGGAACTGGGATCTTATGGCCATCGCTACGGCGCTTTCTTTGATGGTTTTCTGGTTGTTCTGATTGTCGCCAACGTGGCGGCGGTTGCCGCGGAAACCGTGCCGGAATTCAGAACCCGCTATCAGGCGGAATTCATTGTGTTTGAAATTTTCTCGGTGGTGGTTTTCACCGTCGAATATCTGACGCGGGTCTGGGTCAGTGTCGAAAGCCACGCCCGGCCGGGGCAGTCGCATCTGAAGGCCCGCCTGCGTTACATGGCGACGCCTTTTGCGCTGATTGACCTGATATCAATTCTGCCGTTTTATCTCGCTTTCTTCGCCGGGCCGGATTTGCGGTTCCTGCGGGTCTTCCGGCTGCTGCGACTGTTTAAACTGGTGCGCTATTCTCCGGCCCTCGAATCCCTTGGCCGGGTGATTTATCATGAAAGGCGGGCGCTATTGGCGGCCCTGGTCATCATGCTGGGCATTCTGTTTGTTTCCGCCAGCATCATGTATTTTGTGGAACGCAGGGCGCAGCCTGAAGATTTTGGCTCCATCCCTGCGGCGCTGTGGTGGGCGGTGACGACGCTGACCACGGTCGGTTACGGCGATGTTGTGCCGGTGACGCTGCCGGGGCGGCTTGTCGGCGGCATTGTGATGATATTCGGCCTGGGTCTTTACGCCATTCCCATCGGCATTATCGCCTCGGGCTTTTCCAACGAAATCCACCGGCAGGAAATTGTCGTCCGCTTCGATCATGTCCGCCGCATTCCGCTGTTCGAAGGGCTGGAACCGAAAGCCCTGAGCGATGTGGTGCGGCTGTTCCGTTCTTCGGTGACGGAACCAGGCGAGGTCATCAGCCGCAGCGGCGAGAGCGGGGCAGGGGTTTATTTCATTCTGTCGGGCTATGCCGACGCCATCGCGCCGGGCAGCAAGGTGCCCCTGGGTCCCGGCGATATTTTTGGCGAGAGCGTGCCGGTGGGCGGCAGCTTCAGGGAGATTGCGGTGATTGCCAGAACCACCTGCCGTTTGCTGATAATGGATAGTCTAGATTTTCGGCATCTTTTGACCGTCGAGCCGGAGATAAAGGTCCGGCTGGAATCCGTGCTAGAAAAATACCGGGAGGCCAGTGAGAACCATGACGCGACATAGCAAACAGCGGCCTTTCAGGCCCGCAACCCTGTTGGCGCAGGGGATGCCGTCCCCGGACGCCGGCCATGGCGCAATCGTGCCGGTGATCGATATGGCAACGACCTATGCCCGCGGCCATGAGTATGAACTGATTGACGGCCAGGAATATTCCCGCGATCACAATCCGACATACCGGCCGGCGGAACTGCTCCTTGCAAGGCTGGAGGAAGGGGCCGACGCCATACTGTTCGCTTCCGGAATGGCCGCGGCAAGCGCTGTTTTAGCGACGCTCAAGCCCGGCGATCATATGGTTCTGCCGAAATGGGGTTATCACGGTCTGCGCCGCCATTTCAGCGACTTTTGCCGGCAATTCGGCATGGAAGTCGATCTGTTTGACGCCGAACGGCCCGACAGTCTGCAGGCGGCGATCAGACCGGGAAAAACCAGATGGGTCTGGGTGGAAACACCGGCCAATCCAACCTGGGTCGTCACGGATTTAAGGCGGGCGGCGGATCTGGCCCACCATGCCGGCGCTTTGCTGGCCGTGGATGCCACTGTCATGACGCCCATTTTATGCCGGCCGCTGACTTTGGGGGCGGATCTGGTCATGCATTCGGCCTCCAAATATCTTAACGGCCATTCGGATGTCATAGCCGGGGCCCTGGTGACGGCGAAAATCGATGATCAGTGGGGGACAATCAAGACCCAGCGTAAATTTGGCGGCGGCATTATCGGCCCGTTTGAAGCCTGGCTGCTGTTGCGCGGCATGCGCACGCTTCATGTGCGTGTGCGCGAAGCGTGCAATACGGCGCTAAAAGTCGCCCGCTATTTTGACGGGCATGAAGCGATTAAGGCGGTCCTTTATCCGGGTCTGCCCTCGCACCCCGGTCATGAAATAGCAAAAGCCCAGATGGCGGCCGATATCGGTTATGGCGGCATGCTGTCACTGCGGGTGAAGGCGGGCAGGGCGGCGGCCATCCGTGCCGCCACCCGCACGAAACTCTTCAAACCCGCAACCTCCCTCGGCGGCGTTGAAAGCCTGATCGAACACCGCGCCACCATCGAAGGGGCGGACAGCCCGACCCCCGATGACCTGCTCCGCCTTTCCATCGGACTGGAGGATGCGGATGATCTGATCGCCGATCTGGAACAGGCGTTCGGCTGATTTTGGAAACTTCTTTGGCCTCTCCGCGTTATGAATTACTGTTCGCGGAGATCAAAAGAGGGGATGTTTCATGAAAACCGGCGCCACCATCTTTTCCCTTTGCAGTTTTCTGTTTATTGCCGGCGCGCAGGCGCAGGATATTCCGGAGGTGGAAGTCACCAAAGAGGACCGGACGGGCCTCGCGCTGACAATCTATAATGGCGGTTTTGCGCAGGTGCTTGATCAGCGGCACGTGGCATTGGGCGCAGGCCGCACCCGGCTGCTCTTTTCCGACGTCGCTCCCAAAATGGACGCCGAATCCGCGCTTCTGACAACCGATGCCCTCTCTATTATTGAAAAGAATTTCGACTATGATCTGCTATCGCCTGACAAACTCCTTGTAGCGTCAATCGGCGAGGAAGTCTTTGTCATCAGAGGAAAAGATGAAAATGGCGAAGATAAATATGAGTTGGGTACACTTTTATCGGTTACTGATTTAAACAACTTCGGTTCCAATGTCGCGGTTGTTGAAGTTGGCGACCGCATCGAAACAATAGCACTTTCAAGTGCGTATAGCTCCAGCAGTATCAGATTGGCTTTTAAAGGTTTGCCCGAAGGTTTTTTGCGGAAGCCGACGCTTTCTATGACGGTCAGTAATCAGGCTTCGTTTGATGGGGAAACTAATCTGGCTTATCTGGCAGATGGCATCGGCTGGCAGGCGGATTATGTCGCCTATCTTGCCTCCGATGAAACCTCCCTGGAATTAAAGGGATGGATAACGATTAACAATCAATCGGGTATGGATTTCACTAATTCAAAAATAAGTGCCGTCGCGGGAACGATTAACAGGAGTCAGGCAAAATGGAATTTGCAGCGCCGGGTGGATAACCGCTCTTATAGTATAAGTGGGGGTGCTATGAGCCAAGCCCCGGTATTTTCGGAATATCACGAATATATTCTGCCCGAACGCACGACCATTCTGAACAATCAGACAAAACAGGTGGCGTTTCTTGAGCGGGACAGTGTCCGGGTAAATAAAGTATTGTCGTATCTTACTTTTTCTCAGCTTATATATAATTCCGCCAACGACGATCAGCTTCAGCCCATGAATGTGGTGTATGAGATCGGGAATAAGGAGGATCAGGGTCTGGGCGCGCCATTGCCGGAGGGAATTTTTCGCGTTTACAAGACCGATGCGGATGGCAACCCCCGTTTTATCGGTGACAATCAGATTCCGCACACACCAAAAGGCGAAATGGTCAAGGTTGCGGTCGGCAAGGCCTTTGACGTTACATTTCGCGAAAAGGTCAGCAACCTGGCGCAGGAGGGGACCGGGATTTCCCAACCGCGTTCAAGGATTTACAACGCGACGGTAACGGTCTCTTTTTCGAACGCAAAAGACGAACCGGCAAGTGTTAGATATGGCGTGCAGTTCGGCGGCAACTGGTCGGTGGAAAAAGAGTCGCTGCCTCATGAAAAAACCTCCGCCGCCACAGCCGAATGGGAAATCCTGATCCCCGCCAATCGCACCCGCGACCTGACCTTCACCATCCGCGAGGAAATTTTCTGATTTTAGCTGGTTTATCCCACAAATAACCCGCTTCCCCGCTTGCTTCCAACCCCATCACTTGGTATGAAGAGGGTCAGGAAATCACAATATTTCGTTATGGGACCGCAATTCAGGCCTAACGGCCATCTCACAGTCAAAGGGCAGTCATTTTGAGCGACGAAACCCCCGTCAATCCGCACCCGCGGAATGTCGAGACCATCACCATCGAAGAGGAGATGCAGACCTCTTATCTCGATTATGCCATGAGCGTGATCGTCTCCCGTGCGCTGCCGGATGTGCGGGACGGGCTGAAGCCGGTCCATCGCCGCATTCTCTATTCGATGCACGAAAACGGCTATGAATTCGGCAAGCCGTTCCGCAAATCCGCCCGCATTGTCGGCGATGTCATGGGTAAATATCATCCCCATGGCGACAGTTCGATCTATGACGCCCTTGTGCGCATGGCGCAGGATTTTTCCATGCGGCTGCCGCTGATTGACGGCCAGGGCAATTTCGGCTCCATGGACGGCGATCCGCCTGCGGCGATGCGCTATACGGAAGCCCGCATGGCCAAGGTGGCGGGCTCGCTTCTGGCCGACATCGCCAAAAACACGGTTGATTTCCAGTCCAATTATGATGATTCCGAACGGGAGCCCAAGGTGCTGCCGGCGCGCTATCCGAACCTGCTGGTTAACGGGGCAGGGGGCATCGCGGTCGGCATGGCGACGAATATTCCGCCGCATAATCTCGGCGAAGTGATCGACGGCTGCGGCGCCTATATCGACAATCCCGCCATCACCAATATGGAACTGGCGGAATATGTGAAAGGGCCGGACTTTCCGACCGGCGGGCTGATTCTCGGTACTTCCGGCATCCGCCAGGCCTATGAAACCGGCCGGGGATCGATCACCATCCGCTCCCGCACCCATATCGAGGAGGTGCGCAAGGACCGCGAAGCGATCATCATCACCGAAATTCCCTTTCAGGTGAATAAATCGTCGATGATTGAAAAGATCGCCGACGCGGTCCGGAACAAGAAGATCGAGGGGATTTCCGATCTGCGCGACGAATCCGACCGCGACGGCGTGCGGGTTGTCATTGAATTGAAGCGCGACGCGGTGGCGGATGTGGTGCTCAATCAGCTTTACCGTTTTTCGCAGGTGCAAACCTCTTTCGGCATCAATATTCTGGCGCTGGATGGCGGCCGCCCGGAACAGATGACGCTGCGCGATATCTTCCAGAGTTTCGTCAAGTTCCGCGAAGAGGTCATCACCCGGCGCACCAAATTCGATCTGGAGAAAGCCCGCGACCGCGCCCATATCCTGATCGGTCTGGTGGTTGCCGTTGCCAATATAGATGAGGTGGTGGCGATTATCCGCCATGCCGCCAACCCGCAGGACGCCCGTGAAAAACTGGCAGCAAAGGAATGGGACGCCGCTGACGTTGTGCCCTATCTGGAGCTGATTTCCGAACCGCTGTCCGACGATGCAAACGGCAAATACCGTCTGAGTGAAACCCAGATCAAGGCCATTCTCGACCTGCGCCTGCATCGCCTGACAGCTATCGGCCGGGATGATATATCCGGCGAACTCAAAGAGTTAGCGGAAAAAATTGAAGAGCTGCTTCAAATATTAAAAAGCCGGGTCCGGCTTTACGAAGTGCTGCGCGAAGAAATGCTGGAAGTCCGTGAGCTTTATGCCAATCCGCGGCGCACCGAGATCGAGATTGGCGACTTTGATCATTTCGAGGATGAGGACCTGATCAAACGGGAAGAGATGGTGGTGACCGTCACCCACACCGGCTATATCAAGCGGGTGCCGTTGGTGGCCTACCGGGCGCAGCGGCGCGGCGGCAAGGGCCGGTCGGGCATGTCGACCAAGGATGCGGATTTTCTCACCACTGTCTTTGTCGCTTCGACCCACACACCGGTGCTGTTTTTCTCCACCACCGGACAGGTTTACAAGCTGAAAGTCTGGAAACTGCCCCTGTCGAGCCCCCAGGCCAAGGGTAAGGCGCTGATCAATCTTCTGCCTTTGCAGCAGGATGAGACGATTTCCACCATTCTCCCGTTGCCCGAGGACGAAGACACCTGGGCCGATCTGAATGTGATGTTTGCCACCGCGCGCGGCAATGTGCGCCGCAATTCCATGGGCGATTTCGCTAATGTGCCGTCCAACGGCAAGATCGCCATCCGCTTCGATGAAGGCTCCAACGACCGGCTGATCGGGGTCAGTCTCTGTAACGAAGAGGACGACGTGCTGCTGGCCGCCCGCGACGGTAAATGTATCCGCTTCCCGGTCCGTGATGTTCGGCAGTTCAAGGGCCGCACGGCGACCGGCGTGCGCGGCATGCGGCTTGCAAAGGATGACCGGGTGGTTTCCATGTCCATTCTGGCTGGCCAGGATGCCACGGTTGAGGAGCGCTCGGTTTATCTGAAAAGCGCCGCCTGGAAACCGGACCCGGCCGACCCCGGGTTGGCTGCGGACCGAATGACGGAACTGGCGGCAGGAGAGCAGTTTATTCTCTCGGTCACGGAAAACGGCTTTGGCAAGCGGACCAGCGCTTATGAATACCGGACAGCGGGCCGCGGCGGGATGGGGATTATCAATATCGAAACCTCAGAGCGCAATGGCCAGGTCATCGCAGCCTTTCCCATCGAGGAAAACGGCCAGATCATGATGGTGACCGATGCCGGCCGCCTGATCCGCACACCGGTTCACGATGTCCGCATTGCCGGGCGCTCGACCCAGGGTGTGACGCTGTTCCGCGTAGAAGAAGACGAAAAGATCGTTTCCGTCGCCAAGGTGGAAGGCGAAGAGGATGGCGAGGATGAGGAGGGTCCGGCCGCAGACGCCACCGATGAAGATGGCGACAGCGCAGAGGCATAGCGGCCTTGCCCTTTTGCCCGGTCCGCGATAATGCTTATTCTTTTGCAGATAACAAAAAAGGGGCAGGCTCTTGGCTGATCAGAAAAAGAGACGCACAGGCCTCTATCCGGGCACATTCGACCCCATTACCTATGGCCATCTGGATATCATCAAGCGCGGCCTTAAACTGGTTGACCGGCTGATTATTGGCGTTGCCACCAATCCCAGCAAGAACCCGCTCTTTTCGCTGGAAGAAAGAGTGGCGCAGGTCCGCCGGGAAACAGCGCATCTGGCGCAGCAATCCGCCAGCGAGGTCGAGGTGCTGGCGTTTGATGAATTGCTGATGCATTTTGCGGAGAGTGCCGGCGCATCGATTATTATTCGCGGCTTGCGCGCCGTGTCGGATTTTGAATATGAATTTCAGATGGTTGGCATGAACGCGCATCTGAATCCGGAGATTGAAACGGTTTTTCTGATGGCTGATGCGAAATATCAGCCGATCTCGTCGCGTCTTGTAAAAGAAATCGCCGCTTATGGCGGAAAAATCACCGGGTTTATTCCGCCGCGCATGGTGTCGGAGGTGGCTGACAGGATGAAAAGCAGATAAGTTCCATAAGAATTTACATTAATTAAAGACAATAAGGTATTGATGTTGAAAAAATTATCTATTATTTCTCTGATTGTTATTTCTCTGATGACTGTTGCGGGGACGTCCTCCCGGGCAGATGAAGATCTGGAAAATACGCTTTATCTCGATCTTTCCACCGGTGGCCGGGTTGTCATCCAGATGCGGCCCGATATTGCCCCCAATCATGTGGAGCGGATCAAGACCCTGACCCGGATGGGATTTTATGATGGCGTTGTTTTCCACCGGGTCGTTGACGGATTTATGGCGCAGACCGGCGATCCGTCCGGCACCGGACGGGGCGCGTCCGAGCTTCCCGATCTTGCGGCCGAAATCACCTGCACGCCGCATCTGCGCGGCACCGTCTCGATGGCCCGTGGGCCGGATTATGACTCTGCCAACAGCCAGTTTTTTATCGTTTTTCAGCCCAGCTTCAATATCGATAACCAATATACGGTCTGGGGCCGGGTGATATCCGGCATAGAATATGTTGACGCAATCCAGCGCGGCGTCGGGGAAATGGGCATCGTGCCGGAAGGCCAGAGAGACCGCGTGATAAAAGCGGTCATTGCCGCAGATGCAGAATCGGTTGAGGAAAACGCCGGAGAAAGCCAATGAAAAAGATGATTCCCGTACTTGCTGTTCTTGCTGTTTTTGTTCTTCTTGCAGTTGTTTTTTTGGTCTGGTTTTCCGGCAAAGACGATGGAACGGAAGAAGCCGCGCTCTCAAGCGAGGGAACCACCCTGATTTTGGAACTCTCCACCGGCGGCCCCGTGGTGATTGAAATGTTCCCCGACAAGGCCCCCAATCATGTGCAACGTTTCAAGACCCTGGCCAACCAGGGTTTTTACGACGGCGTTGTCTTCCACCGGGTGCTAGAGGGCTTTATGGCCCAGACCGGCGACCCCACCGGCCAGGGTGACGGCAGTTCCGAGCTGCCGGACCTGCAGGCGGAATTTAATGATGTCATGCATACCCGCGGCATTGTCTCGACAGCCCGCACGGCCGATCCCAACTCAGCCAACAGCCAGTTTTTCATCATGTTCGGCGACGCGCCGCAACTGGACGGGCAATACACGGTGTGGGGCGTGGTGATGGAGGGCATGGAATATGTCGACGCGATCCAGCGCGGCCCACGGGAAAATAACGGCATTGTGCCACTGGAGGAACGCGACCGCATCATTACGGCGCGGGTTGCGGGTGATGAGGACGATTAAGCGCTTGAGATAACGCGGCTGGCGCTATACATCCATTTTCCATGGATATTTCCCTGTTCGATTTTGATCTGCCGGAAGGCAGAATTGCCCTGCGCCCCGCGGCGCCGCGGGATTCCGCGCGGATGCTGGTGGTTGCGGAAAGCGGGACCTCGGATCATGGCGTACGGGAGCTGCCTGATTTTCTGCGGACCGGTGACGTGCTTGTTTTTAACAACACGAAAGTCATACCGGCTTACCTCATTGGAAAGCGGGGCGCGGCGAAGGTTGATGCCAACCTGATCGAGCGGGTTTCGGAGAATCGCTGGAAGGCGTTGGTTCGCCCGGCAAGGAAATTCCGGATTGGCGATCAGATCGATTTCGCTGGCGTGACGGCGGACGTGCAGGAGAAGGGGCAGGGCGGCGAAGTTACGCTGCGTTTTCGCACCGATGACATGACTGCCGCTCTGGAAAGCGCCGGAAGAATGCCACTGCCGCCCTATATCGCCCGCAAACGGACCGTTGATGACCGGGACCGGGAGGATTATCAGACATCCTTTGCGGAGCGGGAAGGAGCCGTGGCCGCCCCGACGGCGGGCCTGCATTTTACGCCGGAACTTTTGGGGCGCATTGAAACCAAGGGTGTAAAAATTGCCTTTATTACACTGCATGTGGGGGCGGGGACTTTCCTGCCCGTCAAGGTTGAAGATACCGCCGATCATGTCATGCACGCCGAATGGGGTCAGATTGATGCTGAAACGGCAAAAACCATAAATGACGCAAAACGGATCATTGCAGTGGGAACAACGTCACTGCGGCTGCTGGAAAGTGCAGCGGATGGCAAGGGCCGCGTTCAACCCTTTTCCGGCACCACCGATATTTTCATTACGCCCGGCTATCGCTTTAAAGCCGTGGACCTGCTGCTGACTAATTTCCACCTGCCGAAATCGACCCTGTTCATGCTGGTTTCGGCCTTTTCCGGCCTTGAAAGCATACGACAGGCCTATGCCCACGCCATTGGAACGGGCTATCGGTTTTACTCCTATGGCGATGCCTGCTTGCTCTATGAAAATGCGGCTGTCGCATGACGGACCGGTTTTCATTTACTATCGGCGCAAAAGACGATACCGCCCGTACCGGCACCATCCGCATGGCGCGGGGAGACATCCGCACGCCCGCCTTCATGCCGGTAGGAACAGCGGCGACAGTCAAAGCCATGCTGCCGGGTTCGGTCCGGGCGTCCGGCGCTGATATCATTCTCGGCAATACCTATCATCTGATGCTGCGGCCCGGGGCCGAACGGATCGCCAAGCTTGGCGGCCTGCATAAATTCATGAACTGGCGGCGGCCCATTCTGACGGATTCCGGCGGGTTTCAGGTCATGTCGCTGGCAAAGCTCCGCAAAATGACGGAGGAGGGGGTGACTTTCCAATCCCATCTGGATGGTTCGTCCCATCTTTTGTCACCGGAACGGTCGATGGAGATCCAGGCGCTTCTGGGCGCGGATATCGTCATGAGCTTCGATGAATGCACACCCTATCCCGCCGGTCATGACGAGGCCAAAGCCTCGATGGAGCTTTCCATGCGCTGGGCGAAACGGTCGCGCGTGGCTTTTGACGGCAACCAACAGCAGGCTGGGCAGGCGGCGCTGTTCGGCATAGCGCAGGGCGGCGTCTATCCGGACCTGCGGAAACAGTCGGTCGAGGCTCTGCTTGACATCGGCTTTGACGGTTACGCGGTGGGCGGCCTAGCGGTCGGCGAGGGCCAGGAGGTCATGTTTTCCGTGCTGAATGACACGGTTCCGCACCTGCCGGAGGACCGCCCGCGCTATCTGATGGGCGTCGGCAAGCCCGATGATCTGATTGGCGCGGTGATGCGCGGTGTGGACATGTTCGATTGCGTGCTGCCGACCCGCTCGGGCCGCACCGGTCAGGCGTTCACCCGTTCCGGTCCGCTCAATCTGAAGAATGCCCGGCACAAGGATGATACGGACCCGCTTGATGCGGCCTGTGTCTGCCCGGCCTGCCGTGATTACAGCCGCGCCTATCTCCACCATCTGCTGAAATCAGGCGAAATATTGGGCGCCATGCTGATGACCTGGCACAATCTGCAATTCTATCAGGATCTGATGGCCGGCATGCGCTCGGCAATCGAAGCGGGCGGCCTGAATGATTTCGCCCGAAGCTTTCTTGCCGAATACCGGACCGACCCGGCCCTGCGATAAACCTGCGTCACCCGGTCTGAATAAGGCCGGAAGCTTGCCGTGAAGCGCGGATCAGGCCGCGAAGAGTTCATGCAGAAAATTCCGCATGGCCAGCCAGGATCGTTTGTCGGAAGCCTGCTGATAGAACATGCCGTCTGCGGGCGCGGCGGCGGCCGGGTTGGTGAAGGCATGGGCGGTGTGGCCGTAGGCGATTAACTGCCAGTCGGCGCCACGGGCGGTCAGCTCCCTGCCGAGGCCGACGGTTTGTTCCGGCGTTGCCAGCGGATCGTCCCAGCCATGCAGGGCGAGGATTTTGGCTTTGATGACTGCATCACGACCTGCAGGCGGATCATAAAGGCCGTGAAAACTGACCACGCCTTTCAGGTCGCCGCCGGCGCGGGCGAGATCAAGCACGCATTTGCCGCCAAAACAGAAGCCGATGGCGGCCGTCTGCTTTTTGTCGACCTGATCAAGGTTTTTTAGAACGGCGAGGGCATTCTGCATCCGCTTCCGCAGCAGTCCCCGATCGCTGTCCAGTTCATTCATCAGCACGGCGCAGTCTTCCGGGGTTTGGGCCCGGCGGCCCTGTCCATAGTTATCGATGGCAAATCCGACATATCCGAGTTCCGCGAGGGCCACCGCCTTGCCGGTTTCAAAATCCGACTGCCCGCCCCAGGCATGGGAAATCAGGACGCCCGGTTTTGGCCCGCCCTCGGGATTCCAGCTGATCGTGCCTTCGAAAGGACCGCCGGGCCCGGCATAAATGAGTTTTTCCGTTTTGATCATTGCGTCCCCACTGACTGACTGGCTTGCTTCGGTCAGACTTTGCAGCTAGCGTCGGGCAAAATCAATATGGGATATGTAAAATGCGGATAGACATTATTTCCGACGTCGTCTGTCCCTGGTGTTATGTGGGAAAAAGGCGGATTGAGCGGGCGCTGAAAGACCGCCCGGATATGGCGTTTGAAATCACCTGGCGGCCTTATCAATTGAATCCGGACCTGCCGCCGGACGGAATGGACCGCAAGGCCTATCTCAAACAGAAATTCGGTGAAGAGCAATATCCGGCTTCCATGCTGACGCCGCTGCAAAAAGCCGGGCAGGAAGAGGGTATTCCCTTCAATTTTGAAGGCATCGCTAAAGCGCCCAACACACTTGCCGCGCACAGCATCATCCGCTGGGCGCAGACAGCGGGATTGCAGGACGCCGTCGTGCAAAGATTGTTCGACGCCTATTTCCTTGAAGGCCGGGATATTGGCGATCACGGCACTCTCGTTGAGTTGGCGGGCGACGCCGGGATGGATGAAGACCTGGTCCGCACCCTGCTTGCCGAAAACCGCGACCATGATCTGATCCGCGCTGAGATCAGCCAGGCGCTGCAGATGGGCGTGCGCGGTGTCCCCAGCATTATTTTTGACGGCAAATATGCTTTATCCGGCGCCCAGCCGCCGGAAACAATTCTCCGGGTAATCGATAAAGCGCAGCCGAAAAGGCTCTAGTGAGGTGGAGTGAAGCGGGCGCACTCCAGCATCTTGTCGAGCGCGGCTTTCAGGTCGTCCATACCAAAAGGTTTATGCAGCAGTACGGTCCGGTTCAGATCTTTGATTTCCCGCCCTGTGATGCGGGTATCGCCCGTTATCAGGATGACAGGCACAACGGCGGCGTCGCTTTCAAACATCGCCTTGATGGTCTGAAGTCCGTTCTTGCCCTGTAACAGCCAGTAATCCGCGATAATCAGATCGGGCGGGGCGGGCAGTTTTTCAACAAGCGCCAGGGCATCATAATGACCATAAGCCGTCGCGACCCGGTACCCCCATGTTTCCAGTGAAATTGCGAGCGTTGCCGCAACCAGGGGGTCGTCATCGATAAGGAGAATCGTTTTCAAGGGCATCCTTTGTACTCAAATCGATGATTTGGATATCGGGCGGAGGCCCTTGCAGAACCGCGGCCGGCAACCAATCAACCATTTCCCTGCAAACGCCTGGAATGGCCACTTGTTCCCCGACGGAAATATTTGTGGAGCCGGAACCGGTTTGCGAGGCCGTATACTGGCTGATCTGACGCAGTTCATTGGCGGAAAATGCACCGGCCATGCTGAAATGGATCCTTTCATCCTGCCACGAAGCCACGGTCAGAGCGCCGGTTCTTTCAGCCGCCAGGTTGGACGCCTGAACGGGCCCGGCGCCGGTAATGCACAGCGCCAGCGGCCGCTTTTTGCCGTCCTCATACAATAAATGCGCGGCAAGCCCCTGTTGGGTGCTATAAAGGCGGCTGTCGGTCAGCGCGAAGCCCATGGCGGCAAGATCCGGCAGCGGCAGGGGTGAAGACGTCCGGGGCTGATCACCGCCAACGGTCAGGCCGGTATCCGTTGAGGCGGATATAGGGAGGATCGCCGTATTCTCCGGCTCAATCGCCGCCAGCGGCTGAACCTGATCCGCGCTGTGAAAGGCGTTGACGGCCCACAGCATGCCAATGCCAAGGACAACAGCGGCGGCCGCGGCCATGCCGGACATCCAGCGCTGCCGCGTGTCCGCCATCACGAGAATAGATCTGAATTCTTTGGCGCTGGACAGGGTTTCCGCCGGCAGCGGCGGCAGGTTTTCGCCTTCGAAAAGCGCTTTCAGGGCACGGTTTTGCGCCCTGAAGTCACGGACCCGCTTTGCCTCTTCGGGGTTGCGAGCCAGGTATGCCTCAACCCACACCCGGTCTTTTTCGCCCAGTAAATTATCGACATAGGCCTGCAAGACGTCTTCCGTCGGAACACGAAATTCTGGCCTATATGTTCTATTGTTACTCATGCCTATCCTTCAACAAGCCTCAATAATTGCGGCGGTTTTTTATTCAGTTCCGCGCGCAGCGATTCGCGGGCGCGGGACAGCCGGGACATAACGGTGCCGGTCGGAATATCCAGGATTGATGCGGTCTCCTCATAGGTCATGCCTTCCAGGCCCACCAGCAGCAAGACAGAGCGCTGATCATCGGTCAGGGTATCAAATACACTGGCAAAATCCATCACATCAATCCAGTCTTCCTGGGAAGCCCGGGTAAAGTCCTCGCTCTCCACAGAGCATTCTTTCACATATTTTGTCTGGCGCGCCATGGCTCTCACATTATCGATCCGCACATTGTGCAGCATCCGGAAAAGATAGGCGCGGATATCTTCAACATTGATCAAAAGCCTTCTTTTTTTCAGGGCCCTTGCGAGGCATTCCTGAACGAGATCGTCCGCCTGGCTGATATCGCGCGTTAAGGCGATGGCATAGCGCCTGAGCGCAGTGATGTGGCGAACAATCTCGGCATCCAAATAATCCGGCATATTTTACCCCAGCTAAAAGACCATGGTTCAATGCCCACTCTAAGCCTGAACTGATGCAACAACGTTATTCTGCCTGTGTCCTGCATCGGCGGATATCTTACCCGGGGTAAGAATGCGCAGAGAAATCGGGCAAGATCATGGCCGTTTTACTGATTTCCAGCACGGCATCGATTTCAGGCGCATTCACCGGCTCCGTTTCCGGCGCTTTCACACTTCCCGCAGGATACGCAGTCATGCCCGCAATACTCAACGATACGATAGCCAAAAAACGCTTCATTGCTTTATTCATGCCTTTCTCGGTGCAGAGGACAGGGGCCAAAGCCCGCCCCGCATCCCAGCCTCATTCCTATTGGGGGATGCCCAGCAGTTCTTTTGCCATGGCAAGTTTCTCGGCGGCTTGCTCATGATGACCGGCCTTGCAAAGGGCTGCGCCTTCGCTTCGGAGCTGGGCCGCACGGGCGCGGGTTTCCGCGTCGATGTCCCCGGTCACTTCCGCTTCCGACAGAGCCAGATCAATCACGGCGATATCGTCGTCGCACGGCGCAGCATAAGCAGCATTTGTTAAAAACAGTACCGACGCCAGTGACAAGGCGCCGGCAGTGACAAGCAAATATTTCATCATAGCTCTCTTCCTGAGTTAAAGTGACGGTGTATTTGCCTGCTCCGGAACAGACGCATGAATAACGTCACGCATCCGAAAATCATTCCAAGAATTATGAAAGATTCAGGCGGCGGCAGATTCGTTTGCAATCCGGTCGAGGGAGCGAACGAATTGCAACGTGCCGGTAAGCCGCCGTTCCACATCATCCCAGCGGGCCATCAGAACCAGTTTGTGATCCGGCCGCAGCTTCACCGGCGTCTTGCCGGAAGAAATCAGTTCCACAAGGCCGGCGGGATTAGCGAACCGGCCGTCGCGGAAGGCAAAGGTTGCGCCTTTGGGGCCGGCTTCGATGCGGTCTATTCCTGCATTGATGCAGTGGATTTTAATTTCCACAATGCTCAGCAGATGCTTCGATTCCGCGGGCAGGGGGCCGAAGCGGTCGACAAGTTCCGCCGCAAAGCCGTCAATTTCTTCCCGGGTGCGAAGGTCTCCCAGCCGGCGATAGAGCGCCATGCGGACGCTGAGATCGGGGACATAGGCTTCCGGGATCAGAACCGAAGCGCCGATATTGATCTGCGGCGACCAGTCCGTGCTGTGTGCAACGTCGCCTCCGTCCGCCTGCGCTTCGGCAACCGCATCCTCCAGCATTTTCTGATAAAGCTCGATCCCGACCTCCCGGATATGGCCGGACTGTTCCTCGCCCAGCAGATTGCCGGATCCCCGGATGTCCATATCGTGGCTGGCCAAAGTGAAGCCGGCGCCGAGCGTATCCAGGGTTTGCAGCACTTCCAGCCGTTTATGGGCGGCTTCGGTCATCGCACCATTGGGCATGGTGGTCATATAAGCATAAGCCCGGACCTTTGAGCGCCCGACCCGGCCCCGAAGCTGATAAAGCTGGGACAGGCCGAACATATCGGCGCGGTGGATGATCAGGGTATTGGCGGTCGGAATATCGAGGCCGGATTCAACGATAGCGGTAGAAAGCAGCACATCATATTTCCGGTCATAGAAAGCCGTCATGGCGTCTTCGATCTGCGAGGGCGGCATCCGGCCATAAGCCATGACCGCTTTGACTTCAGGCACCTGCTCGCGCAGGAATTCCCGCGCCTGTTCCAGATCGGCGATGCGCGGGCAGACAAAGAAACTCTGGCCGCCGCGGTAATGTTCGCGCAGCAGGGCTTCGCGGATGACCATTTCATCGAAGGGCAGAATAAATGTCCGCACCGCCAGCCGGTCCACCGGCGGGGTGGCGATCAGGCTCAGGTCGCGGATGCCGGAAAGCGCCAGTTGCAGGGTGCGCGGGATCGGCGTCGCCGTCAGGGTCAGCACATGCATGTCGGCGCGGAGTTTTTTCAGGGTTTCCTTGTGGGCGACGCCGAAATGCTGTTCCTCATCGACAACCAGCAGGCCCAGTTCACGGAATTTGATGGCCTTGCCGAGCAGCGCATGGGTGCCGATCACGATATCGACCTGTCCATCGGTCAACCCGTTGCGCGTCTCGGCTGCGGATTTGGCTGACACAAGGCGGGAAAGCTGCTCGATCCGGACCGGCAGCTGGGAAAAGCGCTCGGTAAAAGTCTTGTAATGCTGCCGGGCCAAAAGGGTTGTAGGCGCAATCACCGCCACCTGATAGCCCGCCATGACGGTGGCGAAGGCGGCGCGGAGCGCCACTTCCGTCTTGCCGAAGCCGACATCGCCGCAGACCAGCCGATCCATGGGTTTTCCGGCATTCAGATCGTCCAGAACCTGACCGATGGAGCGCAATTGATCGTCGGTTTCCGTATAAGGGAAGCGGGCGCAGAACTCGTCGTAAAGGCCGGGAGCGGGGCGGATCACCGGGCTTTTTTTAAGGGCTCTCAGTGCAGCAATTTTGATCAGTTCGTCCGCCATTTCACGAATACGCTGCTTCAGCCTGGCTTTTCGCGCCTGCCAGCCGGCGCCGCCGAGTTTGTCAAGCGTGGCGGCAGAGCCGTCCGAGCCATAGCGCGACAGCATTTCGATATTTTCCACCGGCACATAAAGCCGGTCGCCGCCGTCATAGATCAGCCGCAGACAGTCATGGTCGGCCCCCGAGACACGGACGGCTTCAAGCCGGTCAAACCGGCCGATGCCGTGATTAACGTGGACCACAAGATCGCCGGGACTGAGCGCCGCCGCTTCGGTGAGGAAATTTTCCGCGCGTCTTGCCCGCCGGGCCTTGCGCGCCAGCCGGTCACCAAGAATATCCTGTTCCGTCAGAAAGGCGTATCCGCCCGCCTCGAACCCATGCTCCAGGGGGACAATGGCCGCGCCGATACCCTTGCCGGATAAGCGCGCTACATCCTGCCAGCTATCCACGGCTGTGACCGGTGCGACGCCGTGATCTCCCAGCACATTGATCATGCGTTCCCGCGCTCCGGCGCTGTAATTGGCAAGAACCACCGCCTGCTTTCTGGATTTCAGATCAACGATGTGCGCGCGGACGGCATCGTATATATTGGCGTTCTTTTGCGTGCGTTCGGGAGCAAAATCCCGGCCGATACGTCCGCCTAAATCGAGCGCGTTGCCGGTTTCCGGAGCACGGAAGGGTGAAAATAAATGGATTTTTTTCTTGTGAACCAGCGCCTGCCATTCATCCTTATTTAAATAAAGCTCTTTTTTATCCAGTGGCTTATAAACGGTTTTTAATGTTAATTCTTGGTTTGGCTTTTCCGAACGGGCCTGAAAATAATCGGCAATCGCTTCCAGCCGCCGGTTGGCGGCATCGCCCGCCTGATGATCCATGGTGGTCAAAATTTCCGGCAGATAATCGAACAGGGTTTCCATGGCGCCATGAAACAGCGGCAGCCAGTGTTCCGCCCCCTGATAACGCCGCCCGTCGCTGATGGCCTGGTAAAGCGGATCATCCTCTGTCACCGTGCCGAAACGGCTGACATAGCCCTGGCGAAACCGCCTGATCGATTCCGGATCAACAGAAAATTCACTGGCCGGCAGCAAAGTGATATTCTCAATGGCGCCACTGGTGCGTTGATTTAGCGGATCAAAGGTGCGGATGCTGTCAATTTCATCGCCAAACAGATCAATGCGCACGGGTTCTGCTGTACCGGGCGCAAAGACATCAATCAGACCGCCGCGGACCGTGAATTCGCCGGATTCCATAACCTGCGAAGCGCGGCTATAACCGTGATCCGTGAGATATGTGGAAAGGCCGGACAGGTCCAGCCGGTCGCCCTGCCGCAGGCTCCGGCCCCATTGGGCAACGCTGTCCTGAGCCGGAAGGCGCTGTAAAACCGCATTGATGGTGGTGAGAATGACGGCCGGCTTTTGTCCGGTGCCATCCGTTGCAAGCCGGTGCAGCAGACCGATGCGCCGGGCGGTGATTTCCGGCTGCGGCGACACCCGGTCATAAGGCAGGCAGTCCCAGGCCGGGAACAGCCGGATATCGATTTCCGGTCCAAAAAAAGCAATGGTCTCGGCCAGGCTTTCCATCCGGGCGTCATCCCGGGTGATATGCAGCAGGCAGGGGCCGCCGGAAGCCTTCCCGGCCAGCCTGCGCACGAGGTCCGCAAGCACCAGGGCATCGAACCCTTCCGGCGCGCCGCCAAGGGTCAGGCGCTGGCGTCCCGTTATTATTTTATCAATATAATTCAATTTCTTACGGGAATATAATCAAGTAGTTTGATGCGTTTCATAAGAGGCGTGTCATAGATTTCGGGCACGGGCTGACGGCCAAACAGCCAATCCAGGACATCCTGCTCCTTTTCCTCCAACAGCCGCTCGAACCAGTCAAGCTCGGCGTCCGTCAGGCGGCCAAGAAATTTATCGGCGAAATTGCCGAGAATAATATCCGCTTCCTTGGTGCCGCGGTGCCAGGCGCGAAAGCGCAGCCTCTTTTTTCTGTTTTCGCGATTTTCAGGCATAACGCATCCATTGGCCGTTGGCGACCGGCGTACCATAAGCTAAGGTCCGAGGGCTGAAAAGACCAAACCGAGGGAAACTCAAAAGCATGCGCCCGGAACTTCTTTTTCCGCTGTTCGCCGATGTCTCCGATCTTCCGGGCATCGGGCCACGCATTGAAAAGGCGCTGGCTCATCTCACCGGAAAGCGCATTCTCGATCTTTTATGGCATTTGCCCACAGGGTTTATCGACCGGCGCTTTTCCCCGCCCGTATCCGGCATGGTCGATGGCCGTGTCGCGACTTTGACGGTCAAAATTATCGCCCATAAAAAACCGCCCAACAAGCGGGTGCCCTACCGCGTGATCTGTAAGGATGAAACCGGCGAACTGCCGCTGGTATTCTTCCACGGGGATGGCGGATACCTGCGCCGCATGCTGCCCGAAGGGGAGGAGCGCATCGTCAGCGGCACGGTCGAATTTTATAATGGTCTGCCGCAAATGACTCATCCCGACTATATCGTCAAGCCGGATGAGGAAGACGAAATCCCCGCCATTGAGCCGGTCTATCCACTGACCGCAGGGGTAACCGGGAAAACCCTGCAAAAGGCCATCGGCGGTGCCATGAAACGCCTGCCGGAAATGCCGGAATGGCTCGACAGCGCCTATCAGGCCCAGCATAGCTGGCCGGCCTGGAAACAGGCGCTGACCATCGCCCATTATCCGGAAAATGCGGCGGCCCTTGATCCCCAAACGCCGGCCCGGCAACGGCTGGCGTATGATGAACTGCTCGCCAACCAGCTGGCGCTGGCGCTGGTGCGCGAGCGATCCCGCAAGCGCCGGGGCAGGGCGCTGGCCTGCGGCCATCAGTTGCGGGCGAAAGTGCTGCGGGCTCTGCCATTTTCGCTGACGCCTTCCCAGCTTCAGGCCATCGCGGAAATTGATGGCGATCTGGCCGCCGACTCGGCGATGCTGCGGCTATTACAGGGCGATGTCGGCTCGGGTAAGACCATCGTAGCTTTTCTCGCCATGCTGACAGCGGTGGAGGCCGGTTTTCAGGCCGCGTTTCTGGCGCCGACGGAAATTCTGGCCCGGCAGCATTATCAGGGGCTTTTACCGCTGGCTGGGTTGGCCGGCATGGAAATCCGGCTTTTGACGGGCCGCAACAAGGGCAAATCCCGGCAGAAAATCCTCGACGGCCTTAAAAACGGGGAAATCCAGATACTTATCGGCACCCATGCCCTCATACAGCAGGATGTCGCCTATCGCGATCTTGCCTTTGCCGTGGTTGATGAGCAGCACCGTTTTGGTGTTTATCAGCGGCTTGCGCTCGCGGAAAAGGCCCGCATTCCGCCGGATATCCTGGTGATGACGGCGACGCCGATTCCGCGCACGCTCACGCTCACTCTCTATGGCGATATGGATGTCACGAAAATCCCAGAACGGCCGCCGGGCCGGAAACCCATCGATACCAGGGTGGTGACGTTGGCTCGCCTTCAGGACGTTATCGAAGGCGTGGGCCGGGCCATCGGCCGCGGCGAGCGGGCCTATTGGGTGTGCCCGCTGGTGGAGGAATCGGAAGTGATCGATCTGGCGGCGGCGGAAGAACGCCATGGCCATCTGAAAGCCTATTTTGGCGACAAGGTCGGGGTTGTCCATGGCCGTATGAAAGGACCGGAAAAAGACGCCGTGATGGCGGATTTCATGGCCGGCCGTATCCAGATTCTGGTGGCGACCACCGTCATCGAAGTGGGCGTCGATGTGCCCGAAGCGACCATCATGGTGATCGAACACGCGGAACGCTTTGGCCTCGCCCAGCTGCATCAGCTGCGGGGCCGGGTCGGGCGCGGCGACAAGGCCTCGACCTGCCTGCTGCTGCGCAGCCCCGATATCAGCGATACGGCGCGGGCGCGCCTGAAAATCATGCGGGAAAGCGATGATGGTTTCCGCATTGCCGAGGAGGATCTGAAACTGCGCGGCGCGGGCGAACTGCTGGGCACCAAACAATCGGGGTTCCCGGAATTTCACCTGGCCGATCTCGCCGTTCATACCGATCTGCTGCGCGCCGCCTGGGATGATGCCCGCTATATCATCGCCAAGGATCCCAATCTGTTTTCGGAACGGGGCCGGGCGCTGCGTGTGCTGCTCTATCTGTTCGAGCGCGACGGCGCGGTCAAGTATCTGAAGTCAGGGTAGCCTTATTCTTTTCATTCCGTCTGATCGCATCTTCCGGAATCACCAGCCCGGCGGAAATGACATATTTGATGCCTTCCTCGACCGACATATCCAGATAGTGCAGGTCATTCTTCGGGACGAAAAGGAGAAAACCCGAGGTCGGATTGGGTGTTGTCGGCAGGAAGACATTGACGACGGTCTCCTCAACCACGTCCTGCATCGGGCCTTTGGCTTCCGATGTCACGAAGGCAATCGCCCACAGTCCTTTTCTGGGATATTCCACCAGCACCACATCGCGGAAGGAGGAGGAGCTTTGACTGGCTACCGTTTCAAAAATCTGCTTCAGGGTGCTATAGATGGAGCGGACCACCGGCATGGAACCCATGGCCTTTTCTCCCAGCCCCAGCAGACGCCGGCCAAAAAAATTGGCGGTCAGGGCGCCGAGCAGGGTCAGGGCGATGAAAACCACCACCACGCCAAGCCCCGGTATGGAAAAAGGCAGATAGGTTTCCGGGTTGTATTTTGCCGGTATCAGCGGCGTGATATTTTTATCGACAGTCTCGATGAACAGCCAGGTCAGATATATCGTGATGGCAACCGGCGCTGCGACAACAAGGCCAGTCAGAAAGTAATTTCGTATCTTGTGCCACATGGCGCATGGTCCTAATTTGGCAGGATTGATTTACCTGATGAAAATTCCCCGCTATGCTGAGCCGGAAGGGGTGAATGCCGGATAACATTAGGCGAAATTGTGCTGAGTTTCCATAAGACTATTTTAACAGGCCTTGTCCTTTGGCTGGCAGCCGGGTTTTTCCCGGCAGTTCCGGCCATTGCTGAACCATTTGATGACGCCCTTGGCGCTTATGAAAAAGGCGATTACGAAATGGCTGAAGGGAGCTTCCGCGCACTGGCGGTGCAATCGCATTCGGGCGCCGAGACCATGCTGGGTGTTTTGTATTTTCATGGCCGCGGCGTCGAAGAAAACAAGGCCCACGCAGCGATCTGGTTTTACAAGGCGGCCCGCAAGGGCAACCCCAACGCCCAGCTTGCTTTCGGTGCGCTGCATATCCGCGGCATCGGTGTGCGGCAGAATGTGGAGAAAGCCTATCGCTGGCTCAGTCTTGCATCCCTGCATGGCGGCGGCCGCATCCATGACGAGGCCGAGCGACTGAAAGCGGAAATTGCCGGTCTGCTTTCGGATAGAGAGCGGGCTGAAATTGCCGAAGACGCCAAATCCTGGCGGCCCGTCGCGAACCGGGACTAAACCCTGGTGGAATGCGCAGACCAAAGCGCGGGGCCGCATTCCGCCCCTACCGCTTTTCTTCCGCCTTCACCTGTTCCCACAGGGAATCCAGTTGTGTCAGCGACATATCTTCCGGTTTTTTGCCTGCGCCCTTTGCGGCCTGTTCAACCGCACGAAAGCGGCGTTCGAATTTGACATTGGCGTCGCGCAGGGTTTCCTCGGCATCGAATCCCAGATGGCGGGCGATATTGGTCATGGCAAACATCAGATCGCCGAATTCCTCGCGGACTTTCGCCTCGCCGCCCGACGCCAGGGCCTCGTTGAGTTCCTCAAATTCTTCACGCACCTTATCAAGGGCAGGGGTCACCTCCGGCCAGTCAAAACCGACGCGGGCCGCCCGCTTCTGAAGCTTAATGGCGCGCAAAAGGGCCGGCAGCGCCAGGGGGACGCCATCCAGCGCGCCTACATTCATTCCGCCATGCTCCCGCGCCCGTTCCTGCGCCTTATAATCCTCCCAGGCCTCAGTCTGTGCCTCGGCATCGGCAATCCGCGCGTCACCGAACACATGGGGATGGCGGCGGATCATTTTAAGAGAAATGGCCTGAACCACATCCTCAAAATTAAACGCGCCGCTTTCTTCCGCCATGCGGGCGTGAAAGATCACCTGAAACAGCAGGTCGCCAAGCTCATCCTTCAGTCCCGGCATATCGCCGTCACGAACAGCTTCCGCGACTTCATAGGCTTCCTCGATGGTGTAGGGGGCAATGGTTTCAAATGTCTGCTCCAGATCCCAGGGACAGCCGCCATCCGGATCGCGCAATGTGCGCATGATGCCGATCAGATCTTCAATACTGTGACGTTTTTTCTGTTGCATGGTTCAAAAACGGACGGAAAAATTAATGGAGCCGACGGTGTCGGGCTGTTTCTGCGTTTTGAAGTTCCGGGTCCGAATGACCAGCGTGTAGGACAGCTTGACCGGAAAATGGGCGTCAAAGGTGGTCGCCGCGCCCAGCGTGAAATCGCTGATAAAACGCTTTTTTGCGACCGAATGGCTGTTACGGTAACTGTTGCCGTCCAGAAAAATATTCCGCACCATAACGCGGCTTTCCGCCCCGGCAAACAGATACCAGTCGAACTTTCCGGCCCGTGCGTCAAAAAAACCGGTATGTCCCAGGCTGGGCCGGATGCGTTCCGATCCGAAATCGTCCGGCAGATGCGGGCCGAAACGGACCATGCCGCCAAGGGATCCGTAGGTGAAGACATTGCCCAGCGCGATGCCCGCCTTGGGGATGAAATCAAGTTGCAGCGCCGGTCCGGCAATATCATGCCGGGTCAGCCACGCCCGCTCGAACGTGACCAGCAGGGCCGGTTCGTTTTTTATCTGGTTGTCCCAGCCCTGCGGCACCGGAGAGTTGATCCAGCGGTGCCAGGTTTTCTGCAGGTCTTCCGCCAGCGACGCGGGCCCAACCACACCAAGACTGAGAACAATCTTGTCCATGACCCGGCCGTTCTGCACGGTGGCCCCCAATTCGCCGTAAAGCCAGCCCGCATAGGGCCGCTCTTCCGGAATAAGTTCGGCCACGGTGATATCGTCCGGTGTATACATATTGTGGCCTGCCGCCACATGAATGCGCGCCGCGCCGGTGGCGGCTTCCGGGGTCAGCCCGAAAAGATTGAGAAGCCCTTTTGAGAATTCTGGCGGCTTCGCTTCCGGAAAGACATAAACGATACGGACGCCATTGGTGAAATGTTTATCTGATCCGTCGGCAAACAGGTCATTTTCCACCTGCAAGGAAAGCACGGCATCTTTTGAGCCCATCCGCTCCTTTGCAGTCACCGGGTTGGGAAATACATTAAAAATAAAATATAATATTATGAAATATAATGATTTTTTAGTCATCAGTGTATAATTTTTTTAAGCACTTTCAGAAAATGATCAATCTCGTCCTTTGTGTGATAATGGGCGAGGCCCACACGCACGCCACCCTGTTCAAACAGTCCCAGATAGGTCATCAGATCACGCGCATAATGCTGGATATGCCAGCAAAAAACATTCTCGTCATTCAACGCCCGAACCAGGTCGGCGCTGGAAAGGGCGCAATCCGCGGTGAAAGTAACGGTCGGCAGCCGCCGGTCCATGTGCGCCGGATCAGACACGCCGACGATATGGATTCCGGGCAGGGCGGCTAGGCCGGTCACCAGATGGGTGCTTAAATCCCGCTCATAGGCCTGAATCCACGCCATGGCCTTGTGCAGGTCGCGCCGGCGGCCTGTCATATGGGCATATTGATTGTCATTTTCCGGCGCGAATTCACGGCCGATCCAGGCGAGATAGTCGCAGGCGGCGGATACACCGGCCATGGCCTCGTAATTCTGGCTGCCCAGTTCGAAGCGTTTGGGGAGCGGCGCCTTGGAATAGCGTTCATCAAAGGCGGTGAGGCGTTCCAGCAGGGCCCTTTTCCCCCAGATCGCCCCCTGATGCGGCCCGAAAAACTTATAGATGGAGCAACTGGCAAAATCAGCGCCGCCAAGGTCCTGAACATCCAGCGGCGCATGCGGCACATGCTGCACCGTATCCAGATAGACAATGGCCTCCGGCAGCCTTTCCTTGATCAGCCGGGTCATTTCCACCGCCTTACAGATGGTGCCGGTGATATTGGAGGCCGAGGGCAGGGCGACAAACCGGGTTTCGGGGGTCAGCGCCGCTTCCAGCGCCTCCAGATCGAAATCATAGGTGTCCCTGTTAAAACCCAGCCAGTTGACTTTCAGGCCTTTTTCCTCGGCCATCATGATCCAAGGCGAGATATTGGCGTCATGATCCATATGAGTGACCAGAATATCGCCGCCGTCCGGCAGGATATGGCCCAGAAAGCGCGAAATCATAAAGGTCAGGGCGGTCATGTTGGGCCCGAGGATAATCTCTTCCGGACTTTGCGCATTGAACAGGTCGGCAATGGCCTGATGCGCATCTATCATGATTTCCGTCGATTTTTTCGAACTGGCAAAGCCGCCAAACACATTGGATGCGCCGGAAAGCATGTAGTCCGCCATCCGCTCCACCACCATTTTCGGCACCTGGCTGCCGGCAGGGGTATCGAAATAAAGCCGCGGCCTGCCGTTATCGGTGACAGTCAGGGCGGGGAAATGAGCGCGGATTTGCGAAATAGGGTCGTTCATAGGGGATCCAGTCAAACTTTATGGGATTGCACACCGCTGTTCTAACGCAGCTTTTGTGAAAGGAAAGGGAAAATATCTCTCCGTCATTTCCGTGCCGGGGGAAATCCCTTGCCGATTTAAACCCGGATATCTGTCCGTGCGGGAATGACATGTTAATTATTATTGATAAACAATGGTTTGCCAGCGTTTGTTGAGGAACTTATTAATTTCTTCGGCCAGAGCGTCGTTGGTATTCCAGCTGCCGCCAAAATAACGGGTGAGCGGCAGATCGCCGGTCCGGGTTTCCAGCACGACCCGGTAATTTGGCGTGACTTCGCCAAGGGATTCGGATCGCACCAGCGCGCGTTCTATATCCTCAAACGGCACGGTGCCGCCATTGCGCCGCAAAAAAGTCAGCCGCCGCCAGTATAAAAGCCGCATTTCCTTGTCAAAGCGGAAGATAGAGCGCTGGCCGAACAGATAAGCGCCAAATCCGGTCAGCAGGAACCCGATAACAATACCGACCAGCGTCGCCGTCGTATAATAGGGAGCGAGCACGATTTCGGTCATAAAGGCATAGAGAAAACCGGCCGCCAGCAGCATCAGCATGCCGGTCAGTCCGTAGGGAAAATCCTCCAGCACCAGTTCGCTATCATTTTTACGCACAACTTTCATAATGATTGCTTTCATACAGGTAGACTCGGTTTTCGCCAATAGGATCAATATGTCCGTCTGGAAACAGCGTGCCTCCGGTGATGCCATCCACAGGTCAGAAGAGGAATCCCCGGTGTCCTGTGAAATTTGTTTCGCCTTTATTTTGGCTTGTATTGCGCTCTTCACCATTCCCGGCACTGTCACGATGCTGGTGCTTGGCGATTTTGCGGGAGTGTTTTAGTCAGCGCGGGTCTGCTGACGGCATTTGCTGAGCGCGATGGCCAGGAGATGGCCAGGATCAGTCTTCGGTGGGCGTGATAAAATGATCGCGCAGGATGTCGAGAATTTTTCGCAGGGCTTCCACACTCGGTTCCTCACCGCTATTGCCGACAAAATAGAGGAAAAGCTTTTCTTCGGGCCGGTGCCAGTAATAGGAGAAAAACACTCCGTCTGAACCGGAATGGCTCATCTGGCGCACCATGTCCGTGCCGTCATCGCGGAAAAACCAGCCATAGCCTTCCGCAACACCGTCCTTCCAGGGCGTATGGGGCTTGGTGAGCTGTTCCCGGACCCAGGGGCTGAGCACACCGGCCCTGCCGTTGAGCGCCTTGTACCAGGCATACATATCCAGGGAAGACGCCTGGATGCCGCCATTACCCTTCAAATTCCACCAGTCTTCGCCCATTTCCGCGATCCGGTCGGAAATCACTCCCCGGTCCTCACCGTTGCGATAGCCGTGCGCGAGGCCGCTTTCGGGTTCAACCGGGAAATGATAACCGGTCCGGTTTAGTCCATTCGGTCTTAACACATTGTTTTTAATGTGATTTTCAAGACTTTCGCCGGTCACTGCCTCAATTGCCATCCCAAGCACCGCATATCCGGCGTTGGAGTAGGCATATTGGGCGCCGGGTTCGAACTGCAACGGTTCCGCCAGGCATTTTTCCAGCATATCCGCCTTGCTGAAGCGCGTGAAATCACTCCCGCAATATCCCGGAAATCCTGCGCTATGGGTTAAAATCTGATGGATGGTTGCCGTGCGGGCGTGTACGGCAATGGAGGGCAGGTAGTCGGCAATGGGCGCGTCCAGATCGATTTTTCCGGCCTCGGCCAGTTGCAGTACCGCCGTGGCGGTGAATTGTTTGGTGATTGAGCCGATCTGCGCCACTGTTTTAGGTGTAAAGCGCCGTTGCGGCGCCCGGTCCGCATAACCATAGCCCTTGCTGAAAACCAGAAGGCCGTCCACTTCGAGCAATATGACAAAGCCGGACCCGTCCGCAGAATGTTTTTCCAGGACCGCATCCACGTCCATCAGCACGGGAAGCTCGGACTCCGGCCCGGCGCAGGCGAAGGTGGCGCTGAATAAAAACAGATATAAGAAGGAAAATACGCGATAGGGCATGTAAAAGTGTAACGTGACAGAGGGAGCCGCACAATTTAAATGCGCCCCATCCTTAATTTTATAAAACGCATAATGTATATTATGTTAAATTATTGATCAGGATCATTCAAAAGCTTTTCAGGCGGTTTAACCGGACCTTTACGCCACGTCTGGCAGAGTTCGCTTGAGAGGCTTTATGTATACCGATCCCGTTGCGTCGAAGATTGCCGCATCCGTTGCCGAAGCGCCACCACAAAGCGCCGCGACACTGGCGCGTATGTTTCGCTCCATGGCGGAAGAATTTGAGCGTATTGCCCGTGACTACGAAAATTCCCGCAATCACCATGTGGAAATTGATCATTATCAGCGCCGGGACATTTTGGTAGCGGTCGAGGTTGAAAAAGGCCGGACTATCGAACAGGCTGTTGACAACCTGCCCGACATTCCAGCGGATGACGTGCGTTATTTCTATAAATGGGTGAAGCCGCGTGTCGAAGTTCAAAGGCGCGAAGCACGAAACAAACTGATCTTGCGGCTCTATCGTTTAGGCTGGTCAAACCGGCGCATTGCGGATCATATGGGACTAAAATCCACACGACAGATCGCCAGTGTTATTGCAAAAAATAAAGGGTAGATATAGGTTGAAGCTTCATCACCTACGGAATTCCAATTATGGCCGACAAAGAACCGCAATCCGCCAAAAGAAAAACAATAAAATTGGAAGATAAATATGTGTACCTCTCCTTTTCTAAGAACGGAAAACATTTGCTTATATCTATTGCGGTAATCATAACAATATTACTCAACAACGATAAGTATTACGATGCAGATGACCTTAGGTTCATGTTTTTGCTATTTGGCCTGTCCGGATTCGTTACATTCTTCGTTATATACTTTGCCGAATTACACATAGTGGATTTTGAAACTCACCCCGAAGAAACCCGCGGCAACTTGCCACCATCAAATCCGATACTGCGATTTTTTCTATTTGTGTCTAACGATGGAATTTTCATCGCCATGGGCTTGTTTCTCATGGCGGTTGGCCTAGCT
Source organism: Alphaproteobacteria bacterium (assembly GCA_021774625.1). GTDB lineage: Bacteria > Pseudomonadota > Alphaproteobacteria > Sphingomonadales > JAKSBY01 > JAJFIV01. The sequence continues at coordinate 83,409 of JAJFIV010000008.1, forward strand.
GTCATAAAATTCGACACAAACTATCAGCTTCCCTACTAACAACTCAACTAAGTCTAACGCCGCCGCTTTTTCTTCTTCGCAGCCTTTGCCTTCACGACCCGCCCACCACGGGCGAAGCGGAAGCCCTTTTTCAGTTTCTTGGTGCCTTTCTTAAGTCCGGTCGGCGTCGTCCAATCCCTCCAGTTTTGCTTGCAATGTTTCGTCTGACCAGTTCCCGCAAATGCGTAGCCCGGCACCTTGGCGGCCTGAAGGGCCTCAATGGACCGTTTCGATGTGCGTCTCCCACGGGTTGAGAAGCGCCTGGATCTGGTCGAACCCTGAATTTTCGTCTATGGCCGTAAGATCATCCGATCGCCCTGGACCTCGAATCCCGACAACCGCTGCAGAAAAGATTGCCCCAACAGGGAGACGGGCATGTCGGCTTCGTTGACGGTGGCGAAGACGTTCCAGACCTCCAGGCTTTCATAAGCGACGAACTGCAGTTCGACGGGAGCGGCGCGCACCTCGCCGTTGGCGGTGTTGTAGGTCAGCGTATATTCTTCGTCCCGGAAGTTAAAACCCAGCATAGCGGCGTCTTTCGGGGTCAACACCATGTCGGATGCGCCGGTATCGACCAGAAACCAGATGGTCTGACCATCCACCGCCAGCGGGATCCAGAAATGACCATCCGGCCGGCGGTCAAGGATGATCCCTTCCCCGGCATAGACAGCGGAAGCGGTCGCGGCAGCCGGTTCCGCGCTCCTTTCCGGGGCCTCGTCAAGCCTGTCGTCAGCGCTTTGCAGCGGCTGCAGCCCGAAATCCTGGGGTTTTTTGCCCTGGAAATATTCGGTCACCAGCACCACGGACAGCAGCATCGCCAGCGCCAGCGCATAGAATTTGGCATAGGACGGCCGTTTGGGCGGCTCGGCAAAGCGCCGGCTCTTGCGCCGTTCTATATGGGGATATTGCTGTTCATCGCTCATCCGGCCAGTTTTACCAAAAAAAGCCACAATGAGAGGTTAAAAAACAGCCTGAACGGCGCGTTAACCAGCGGCACTCTCGACACGGCGCACCAATTGCGCCTGCAACGCGTCATTCAGCGCCGGTTCGACACCATAGGTCGACAGCCAGACCCCGCAGCTGGTGTCTTTTTGGCCCGGTTCCAGCTCGATCATGATAAAGGCATCCTCCAGCGCCGGTATGGTGGCGGAGAAATTATTGCTGAGGCCATCCACAATATGATTGAGCCGGCAAATGCCGTCAAACACCATATCCGGCCCGAGATTGAGGGTCACACCCTGCCCCACTTGAATCGCATCGGGCGATTGTGCCACCAGCGCATCCGCGCCGCCGAAAAATTTGTTCCAGGCTTCGGCGCGGGTGCCCTTGATGGTGCGCCGGGCGGACACGATCTTCCGGGCCGTGCCGAAATGAACGGCCAGATAATGGCGCAGGCCCTGCAGCATATTCAGCCAGCCGGACAGGGTGCCGTAATACTGATTGTCCCAGCTTTCCTCCATGCCGAAGCCCGAATGCACCAGACGCAGCGTGGTCTGACCGTCTTTGGTCTCGATAGTGAGATCAATCAGCATGGGTTCCTTGCCGGCCTCTTTGGCGTCGCGGTCGAGATGATCGGCCCAGCGGACCCGTTTGCCGGGCTCCCATTCCACCACGTCAACCCACCATTCCATGCCCTCCCCCCAGGAAAACAGAATCTTGCCGCCCTCCCCGGCATCCCCTTCGGCTTTGGGCGGGAACCAGTTGGCGATTTCCTTCACATCGGTCAGCGTTTTCCAGACATGGGCCGGATCCGCTTCGGTGGTGATGCTGAGATCGATGGTACGGGTTTCTGTTTTGTCGGTCATGGTTGGCTCTCCTGCGGTTTGGTTTGTTTGTGGCGTTTTGGATAGGCCGTGGTGACAAGCCGCATGGTGCGCGCCTGTCTGTCATTGGCATCCGCGTGATATTTGGCCGCCAGATGGGCCAGAAAACCGGCCAGTTCATTGGCGAAAGCATTTTGCTGTTCCATGGACCGGAAGCTGATATCGGTCACCGCGGACAGGGTCGGCAGTTTTTTGCCCGCCGCGTCGGCCTCCACCGCTAACGTCGCGACGTCTTCAATGACCTCGGCGGCCAGCGCAATGGCGTAGGAAGAAGAAAATTTATCACGGATTTCGGACGCTGTCGGGGCCAGCGCACCGAGAGCTTCCGGCGAAATCACAAAGGCGCGGGCTTTGGCGACCATTACCCGTTCGATGCAGTTCCCCTTGCGGACATCTTCCACATGCCGGATCAGCCCGGCTTTTTCCAGCGCCTTGACGTGATAGGCAATGCGCTGACGCGACGCCCCCAGCGTTTCCGCGACACTAGTGGCGGAGCCCGGCGCCTTCAGCTCCCGTAAAATGTCCATCCGCACCGGATCCATCAGCGCCGCCACCGCAGTTGGCGATGTCAGCGTGCCGAGAGATTGTTCCAGTGAGAATGTCATTTAATCATCCTTTGACGATATAAATAGTCTTGACAAAATAGTTTGTCAAGTGAGTTAGCCGCACCGCACCTTCGGTCTGTCGCAAAACTCACAAAAATTCCGGTGGGGGCAGTATAGTAACGACAGGTAGAGTGGAGAAAAAAATGTGGATTTTTAAAATTCTGGCGGCATTAGGAGCAATATCACTCCCGGCCGCCGTAGTGGCCGAAGCCATCACTACCGAAACGGCGGATGGCGTCACGCTGTATGGCGAAACCTATTTTGCTGATCTGCCGGACAGCGCGCCGCTCATCCTGTTGTTCCATCAGGGCGGCAGCAACGGGCGCGGCGAATATGGCGACGCCATTGTCCCCTGGCTCAATGAAAACGGTTTTCGCGCCATTGCCTGGGATCAGCGGGCCGGCGGTGAAACCTACGGCAGCCACAACAGGACTGCGGAGGGTATTGCCGAAGGCACCCCCGATGGCTATTGCCATGCCTATCCCGATCTGGAGGCCGCCTTGTCCTATGCGAGATCACATGATGGAGAGAGAAAGGTTATTGTCTGGGGCAGCAGCTATTCCGCCGCGCTGGTTTTTCAACTGGCCGCAAAAAACCCGGATATGATTTCCGGCGTGATCGGCTTTTCACCCGCATCCGGCGGCCCCCTCGCCGAATGCCGGGCGCGCAATTATCTGAAAGATGTGAAAGCCAGCGCCTTCATCCTGCGTCCGGCGTCCGAAATGACCCGGGATTCCTCACAGGAGCAAATGGCGGTTTTTAAGGATTTCGGCGCTGAAACCGCGGTGATAGAGCATGGCGTTCACGGTTCTTCGATGCTGGTCGACAGCCGGACCGGACACGACATGGCGGATGCCCGTAAGCCGGTTCTGGACTGGTTGAAGGCCGCGCAGCGTTAAAGCCTTTCCCCTCATCCCGGTCGCAGAGCGTCCCTTTGTCAGACCCGGTTGAGGCTGGGTCCGGACGAAGCCCGGCGCCGGCTGGTTTGCCCTTATGATCCTGTCAGACCGGAAGAGGCGCTAATTCTTCAGGGTCAACCGTTCGCCGTCGACGGAAAAGCCGGAAAGCTGGTTCAGGAAGCTCATGCCGAGCAGTGAAGCGTTCATGTCCGCGCCGTTGACCGAGGCCGAAACATCGCTCACCACAATCGTGCCGATGGCAATATCCCGCAGCCGCACCGGGGCTGCGGCGCCGATACCGTTGGCGGTGGATGTGGCCTGGGAAAAGTTAAGATCATCGACCCGCATACCAATTTTTCGGGCGTCATCCGGTGACAGAACCACATTGGTGGCGCCGGTATCGATGATAAACAGGATGGACACGCCCTCGACCTCGGCTTCGACCCAGAAATGGCCGTCAAGACGGCGGTTGATCACTACCCCCTCCCCCGTGATTGAGGGTTTTGCCGGGGCAAGCGCCCCCAGCACCCGGTCTTTCATTGGCGTAAGGTCGGACCAGAAAACCCCGCCGGCCACGGCCACAAGAAACAGCAGCCCCCAGATTCCCAGATAACGCAGGGTCTTTCCAAGGGCGATGCGGCGGCGCAAAAAGAGGCTGGAACTGACCGCCACCAGCAGGACAAGAAGATAGATAAGACGCGGCGTATCACTGCTGTCCCGGCCGGACGAACCGCCGAAGACGCTGCTCAGGAAATAGATCAGCAAGGCCCCGCCCCCGATCACCGTCAACCACAGGGCCCAGCGAAAGCCGCCGCCTGAAGGCGGTCCTTGCTGGTGGTCGGGGGGATCCCAGGGTGATTTGGCTGTCATGGTGCGATCTTACCCGCCAAACAGGCCGTCCCACAAGGAAAACCAGACGAACAGAGCCAATATCAAGGCAGCCAGCAGCAAGATCATTTTGCGGTGCCGCGCTTTGCGTTCTTCCGGCGTTTCGTCGTCAAAACTCATGGTCGTTTTTCCCTTGCCGTCGTTCGATACACCCGGGCTTGGATCGGGCCCTCAGTATGTGCGGATAGAAATCCGGATCAGAATTCGATTACCATGCCGTCATAGGCGGGTTCCACGCCGGCGGGCAGTCCGGCTTTCAGCGTATCATAATCCATATCCTGGGTCATGTGGGTCAGAATGGCGCGCTTCGGTTTCACCCGGTCAATCCATTTCAGGGTTTGCTCAAGGTGCGTATGGGTGGGATGCGGATCATAGCGCAGTGCATCGACGATCCAGACATCGAGATCCTGCAGCGCCTCGAATGACGGTTCCGGAAGACCGTTTAAGTCTGTCGAATAAGCGATTGATCCAAAACGATAACCCAGCGACATGATCGGGCCGTGCTTCTGTTCGAACGGCTGAACCGTGACAGGACCGACGACCTCAACACCGGCGATCTCATGTGCCTCACAGATTGCCGGGTAGCCCATGCGAGGTTCGAAAATATAGTCAAAGCGTCGCTGAAGAATGTCGAGGGTTTCCCGGTTGGCGTAGATATCGACCCGCTTTTTCATCAGATGAAAGAGGCCGCGCAGATCATCGATGCCATGGGTGTGATCCGCATGATCGTGGGTATAGAACACCGCGTCAAGATGCCGTATATTCGTATCCAGCAGCTGCTCCCGCAAGTCCGGCGAGGTATCAACCAGAATGTTGGTATCCCCTTCCTGCACCAGGATGGATACGCGGCGGCGGCGGTTCTTGGGGTTTTCGGGGTCACAGTCACCCCAGATATTGCCGATGCGGGGCACCCCTGAGGATGTGCCGCAGCCGAGAATGGTCACTTTCATGCGGCTTCCGGCCTTATCGCTTTACTGAACAGTCTGAAGAAATTTTCGGTGGTTGCTTCGGCCAGTTCCGCAAAGCTTATACCGCGCAGGTCTGCGACAAAACGGGCGGTATCGACCACGAAGGCCGGCTCGCAGGTCTGCCCGCGATGCGGCACCGGGGCGAGGAACGGCGCATCCGTTTCCACCAGCAGCCGGTCAAGTGGCACCTTTCTGGCGCTTTCCTGGAGATCTTTGGCGTTTTTGAAGGTCACAATGCCGGAAATCGAGATATAGAGGCCGAGATCAAGGGCGATTTCGGCGAATTTCTGCGAGGCGGTGAAACAGTGAATGACGCCTTTAAAAGCCCCCTTCCCCATCTCATCGCGTAGAATTTCCGCTGTGTCCTTCTCTGCGTCGCGGGTATGGACAATGACCGGCAGCCGGGTCTGCCGGGCCGCTTCGATATGGGCGCGGAAATTAAACTTCTGAGCCTCGCGCGGGGCATGTTCGTAATAATAATCCAGCCCGGTTTCACCGATGCCGACGACCCTGGGGTGCTGCGCGCGTTCAACCAGGGCTTCAACCGCGACATCCGGCTCATTCTCCGCTTCATGGGGATGAATGCCGACCGTGGCGAAGATATCCGGATGCGCCTCGGCAATTTCCCGGACTTCGCCAAACTCCTTGAGTTTCGTGTTAATGCCAAGCATCACACCCACCCCGGCATCGCGGGCGCGTTCAATCACTGCTTCACGTTGTTCCGTTAAGCCTTTGTAATTTAAGTGGCAATGGCTGTCTATAACATAGGTCATGACGCATCCGTTTCCACATAGCGCGGAAAGACCGCTTCCGGCTTGGGCAGTTGTATACCGGCCTTCAAACGAAAATCATGCCCGGCATGAGTAAAGCCCCGTTCGTCCACCGGGGCCGCCAATTGGTTCAGCATATGGGCCGCCGCCGTCGGAATGACGGGCTGCGCCAGAATCGCCAGCCTGCGGATGGTCTCCGCCGCCACATAGAGGACCGTCGCCATGCGGGGAGGATCGGTCTTTTTCAGCGCCCATGGCTCTTCCCTGGCAATATAGGTATTGGCGCCGCCCACTACAGTCCAGATCGCTTCCAGCATCAGATGCAGATCAAATTGCTCCATATGTTTGCGCGCCTTTTCCAGGGCGTCTTCCGCCGCCTTCAGCAATGCCTTGTCCTGGTCCAGCAAATCGCCGCAGACCGGCACCCGGCCGTCGCAGTTTTTGGCAATCATGGAAAGCGTGCGTTGCGCAAGATTGCCGAAATCATTGGCGAGGTCCGCATTGATGCGGGCGACGATGGCTTCATGGCTGTAACTGCCATCCTGGCCGAAGGGCACTTCGCGCAAAAAGAAATAGCGCATCTGATCGACGCCGTAATGATCGGCCATCTGCGACGGATCAATGACGTTGCCGACCGATTTCGACATTTTCTCGCCCTTGTTAAACAGGAATCCGTGACCGAACACCTGTTTGGGAAGGCTGATTCCGGCCGACATCAGGAACGCCGGCCAGTAAACCGAGTGAAAGCGCACAATATCCTTGCCGATGATATGGATGGCTTCCGGCCAGTATTTTTGAAATTTTTCATTCGCCATATCGGGATAGCCGACCCCGGTCATATAATTGGTCAGGGCATCGACCCAGACATACATCACATGGCCCGGCGCTCCCGGCACCGGAATGCCCCAGTCAATGCTGGTGCGCGACACACACAGATCGCGCAGGCCCGATTTCACAAAGCTGATAATTTCGTTGCGGCGGCCTGCCGGGCGGATGAAATCCGGATTTTCCACTTCATAATGCGCAAGAAGTCGATCCTGATATTTTGACAGCCGGAAGAAATAACTTTCCTCCTCCATCCATTCCACCGGCGTGCCCTGGGGCGACAGTTTTTCGCCGCCCTCGCCTGCTGTCAGCTCGCTTTCATCGTAAAAGGCCTCATCGCGCACCGAATACCAGCCGGCATAGCTGTCCATATAGATATCACCGGCGGCTTCCATTTTGCGCCACAGGTCCTGGCACGCCTTATGATGCCGTTGTTCGACTGTGCGGATGAAATCATCATTGGAACAATTGAGTTTTTTCACCATTTCCTGAAACAGCGGCGCCAGACGGTCGGCCATTTCACGGGGGCTGATACCGTTCTTGCGCGCCGCCTGCTCCATTTTCAGGCCGTGCTCATCAGTGCCGGTCAGGAAATAGGTGTCATAGCCGTCGAGCCGCTTGAACCGCGCAATGGCATCGGTCGCAATCGCCTCATAGGCATGGCCGATATGGGGCGGGCCATTGGGGTAGGAGATCGCCGTGGTGATATAAAAACGCTTCTGCGTCGGCATAAATATTGCTTTCAACCTGAACCGCGAGAGGCGCTTTGTAACGCGTCAAGGGTCGAAAGCACAACCTGTTTCCGGTCAAGATTGATGGCCTCGGCACGGTTTTTCATCTGAAGGATATTTTCCCAGACATCGATCCACCGCCCAGGCGGCGCGGACGCCAGAAGCCGTTTTGCCGCCGTTTTTTCCCCGGCGACAAATTCGACAGGGCTATCGCCCGCGGCATGGGTGCGTACAAGCCGGGAAAGCCATCCGGACAGCAATTCCATGAAAGTCTGATAGGCGCCGTCAGCATCCTTGCGGGCCAGACGGTCGGCCAGCGCATGGGCCTTCTCAATATCCAGATTGGGCAGTTTCGACAGGATGGCGATGATGACCCTGTAAAGTTCGAGACCGCCCTCTTCCGCAATCTTCAGCGCCTTTCCCGGGGCGCCCCCGGCCAGTGCGGCAAGGCCCGCGGCATCCGTGTCGGTCATATTCGGGATGCGTAATTTCAGAAAGGAAACAACAGCCTCATCCGGTAGTGGCGAAAGCGCCAGCTGCCGGCAGCGCGAGCGGATGGTTGGCAAAACCTTGCCCGGTGAATGAGAGATCAGAAGCAGCAGGCAATCATCAGGCGGTTCTTCAAGGTTTTTTAATAACGCATTGGACGAATTACGATTCAGCTCATCCACGCTATCGATAACAGCAACCCGCCAGCCGCCCTCCGAAGACGTTTTGCCGAAAAAATTCGCAAGTTTTCTGACATCATCGATAATGATCGCTGAACGCATGGTCTTGCGCTTTTCATCATAGCCCCGTTCAATGACGAGAAGATCCCCGTGGCTTCCACTGGCAACCCGGCGGAAAATCGGGTGATCTTCGGCCATGGCCAGATTTTCAAGCGGCGGAGCGGCAGAGGGGGTTTCACCGAACAGCCCGCCGCCATCTTCCGGCGGCTGATCAAGAACGATGCGGGCGAAGCGATAAGCGAGCGTCGCCTTGCCGATGCCTTCGGGGCCGGAAATCAGCCAGGCATGGGGCAGCCGTTTTGCGTTCAGCCCTTCCAGCAGGGCCCGTTCCGCTGCCTCATGCCCAATCAGCGTGGCGGCTGTGCGGGGATGCGCTAAATCTGTCTGCTCTGTCTCTGAATTCACGCTGTTATCTCAAACTTTTCCGTCACCGCAGTCCAGATGGCCTCTGCGACGTCGCTTTGCGTTTTTGCCGCATTGATGATAACACACCGTTCGGGCGCATAGTGGGCGATTTCCTGAAAAGCGGTCCGTAAATTTTCATGGAAACCCCTGTCCATCCTTTCGAAACGGTTTTCGCTTTCCGGCGCATCACCGGCGCGTGATTTTGCGCGCGCCAGGCCGGTTTCCACCGGCAGGTCGAGAACCACGGTCAAATCCGGCTGGAAATCGTCAAAAATAATCTCATGCAGCCGGTGGACAAATTCATAACCCAGCCCCTGAGCGAAGCCCTGATAGGCCAGGGTGGAATCGGCAAAACGGTCGGACAGCACCCATTTGCCGGCTTCGAGCGCGGGGAGGATTTTCTTCTGAACATGGTCCTTGCGGGCGGCATACTGCAACAGGGCTTCGGTTTCCGGCAGCCAGTCCGGATGGCCGGGTGCGATCAGAAGATCGCGGATGGCTTCCGCCCCCGGCGTTCCGCCCGGCTCCCGGGTGGTTACGGTTTCAATTCCGGCCGCTGTCAGATGATCGGCAAGGGCGAGGATTTGCGTCGATTTGCCGGCACCTTCTCCGCCTTCAAAGGTAATGAAGCGCCCCGCAGTCATCGCCTATTGGCCGGATGAGCCGAATAGCAGATAATTAAAAGCTGCACCCAGCCGGCCAAAGCCCTTGATTTCCGACACATTGCGGCCGGCGACGAGCGGCACCGTCACATCCTCCATGTCGGGCGCGGATATGGTGACGGTTGCCAGCGGCTGTCCGGCTTCGATAGGGGCAGGAACCGGATTGTCATAGGCAAGCGTGACTTTCATGCCGCTGCGCGAACGCCGGGTCATGGTCAGCCTGACATCCTCGGCGGCAATTAGCGGCACCGCATTCTGATCACCAAGCCAGACCAAAGCTTCGTCCACCTGCTCGCCTTTGTCAAACAGGGCATAGGTGCTGAAATTCCTGAGGCCGTAGCGGATCAGCCGTTCCGTTTCCCGCGCCCGTTCCTGAACGCTGGTCAGGCCGGAAACCACCAGAATCAGCCGGCGGCCATCCTCGGCGGCCGAAGCTGTCAGGCCGTACCCGGCTTCCGTTGTATGGCCGGTTTTAAGGCCGTCTGCTACGCCCGGCATGCGGTAAAGCAGCGGGTTGCGGTTGCCCTGCTTGATCGGCTGGCCGGTCTGAAAATCCGTGCCATGGGTAAAGCTGGTTTCGGAATAATATTTATACAGTTCCGGAAAGTCGCGGATGGTGCGTTCCGCCAGTATGGCGAGATCGCGGGCGGTGACATACTGATCCGGTGATGGCCAGCCCGAAGCGTTTTCGAATTTGGTGCTGGTCATGCCGATCTCTTTGGCTTTTTCCGTCATCCAGCGTGCGAATTCGTCTTCGGTGCCTGCCAACATTTCCGCAACCACCGTGCAGGCGTCATTGCCGCTAGATATGACGATGCCGCGCAGAAGGTCCTCAACGCTGACTTCTTCACCTGCCCCAAGAAACATCAGAGAGGCTTCGGTGCCAGCCCATTGCCGCCACGCGCTGTCGCTGACCTTTGTTGTATCGGTCAGATTCAATGAGCCGTTCCTGATCTGGTCGAAAACGATATAGGCGGTCATCATCTTGCTCATGGAAGCGGGCGGGAACGGCGTGTCCGGCTCTTTTGAAAACAGGACGGCGCCGGTTTCCATTTCCACCAGGATCGCGGTTTTGGCCGGACTGTCCATGGTCTGGGCGGCAAGCGTCGCCGGCAGGAAGAAGAAAAACGCGGCAAAAAAGATTTTGGCAGGAGATTTGGTCATTCTGTTGATTTTCCTTGGTTAACTGACATCGTCGCGGACAATGCGGGCGTCCCTGATGCCGCGCCCGAACAATTCGCGGATAATGCGTTCGGCTTCCAGGCGGGAAGTATAAGGTCCGACACGAAGGCGGTAAATGGTCCGCCCGCTGGTATTCAGCGGCTGGATAAAGATGGGTCCCAGACCCTGGATCACCGGCCGCAATTTATCGGCGGCGCCGTGGCTGGAAAAAGCGCCGATCTGCACGAAATGGATATCGCCGTCTTTTGTCAATGGCGGCGGCGCTGCGACTGTTGGGGCCGGGGGTGCGGCAATCTGCGCCGTGCGGGGCGGCGCCTTGATCAGCGTACCGTCCGCATTGACAGCCTGGACGCGAACGCGGGTCACGCCCTTTTTCTCGAAACCCAGAAGCTGTGCGGCGCGGCGGGACACGTCCAGAATACGGTTTTTGGCAAACGGGCCGCGGTCATTGATCCGGAGTTTCAGGGAGCGGCCGTTTTCCAGATTGGTTACCCGGACATAACTTGGCATGGGCAGCGTCGTGTGGGCCGCCGACAGCTTGTTCATGTCAAAAATTTCGCCGTTTGCGGTTTTTTTGCCGTGAAAATTCGGTCCGTACCAGGAGGCATGGCCGGTTTTATCATAGGCGGGGTCTTCGGCGGGATGATACCATACGCCGCCAATCTGATAGGGTTTGCCGACTTTAACGGCCCCTTCACGCGATCCCGGACTTTGCGACGGGCGGTCTTCCCAGCCGGTCGAACCGCAGGCGGCAAGACCGAAAAAGATCAGCAAGGGCAGAAGACGGAAGATCATAACGACAGACCTATCGCAGCCGGTCGGCAAGATGACCGACACCAAGCGCGTAAAAGTTGGAACAGTTATACCGCAGAATCGCCCGAAAATTATCATATGTCAAATAGGCAGACCCCGCCGCACCCGCCGGCCGGACAAGTGACGCCTGAAAATCCGCATCCGGCAGATCATCGCCGTTCAGACGTCTGACGCCCAAATCCTGCCATTCGGCCAGCGAAAGCTGTCGGGTATGGCTGCGCAGGGCCCGCTGGCATGATTTCGGTTCTTCCGTCTGTTTCAGGCCTTCTTCCAGCTCCGCAAAGTTGGCGGGCAGCAGCACTTCCCGGCCCCAGGTCATGTCATCCCGCCAGCCATAGCGTTTCAGATAATGGGCAATGGAGGCAAAGACATCAATCTCCGTCAGCCAGATATCGCGGCGGCCATCACCGTCAAAATCCTGGGCATAGTCATTAAAACTGGACGGCATGAATTGCGGCTGGCCCATGGCACCGGCCCAGGATCCTTTCATGTCGGCAACCGGAATATGGCCTTCCGTCAGGATGCGCAGCGCATTCAGCAGTTCATTCCGGAAATAACCGGCGCGGCGCGGATCATAGGCGAGGGTCGCCAGGGATTGCACCACGCTCATGTTACCGGGCGTCGCCCCGTAATTGGTTTCAATCCCCCAGATCGCAGCAATAAAACGCGGCTGCACTTTTTTTTCTGCCGCCACACGGGCAAAAGCATCACGGTATTCCACCATTTTCTCCTGCCCGCGCTGAATACGGATCGGGCTCAGGCGGGCCGTCAGATATTGCTGATAGGTCTGGGTGAATTCCGGCTGTTTGCGGTCCAGTTCAATGACGCGGGGATTGGGTTCCAGCGCCGCAAAAACCTGATCAAGGATATCGGCGCTGATCCCTTTTTCCTCCGCTTCCACCCGCAATTCAGCCAGCCATTCGGCAAAAGGCTGGGCGTTTTCCTGCTGCGCCCAAACCGTGGGGAATAACAGAAAGTATGAAAAAAACAGGCCTGATAAAAAACGCACGATGCCAAATCTCCGCTGTTATGCCATTTACTTGATATTCCGTATCACTGTCTTATTAACCGATTGCGGCCAAACAATGAATCCCTAAAATTAAAAAAGCTTGGCTGTGGCGGGAAAAATTATATGTTAGAAGTATGACTATGGGACAGGATTTGTCGGAATTGATATGAAATACAAAATGAAAATTCAGCGTGAAGCGGATTTCTGCATCGGCCAGGTAGTGAAACACCGGTTTTTCCCCTTCCGCGGCGTGATTTTCGACGTGGACCCCACCTTCTCCAATTCCGAGGAATGGTGGAAATCAATCCCTGCTGATATCCGCCCGAAAAAGGACCAGCCCTATTACCATCTGCTCGCCGAGAATGACGAAAGCACCTACGAAGCCTATGTGTCGCAGCAGAATCTGATTGCCGATGATAGCGGGGAGCCAGTGCGCCATCCTTCCATTCCGGAATTTTTTGAACGCTTTCTGGGTGATGGATACGCGCCCATCAAGGGCCATATTCATTAAACCGATAGAATAGAGTTCTACGCAGGTTGTCTGGCGTCTTCCTGCTGCTGGCGCATGGCGTCCAGCAGATGCTCGAAGCGTTCGCCGCGATAGACAAAATAGCCTTCCGCGTCCTCGTGAATTTCATCCTCTTCGGGGATATCGACCACGGTTTTCTGGCGGGCGCCGGAACGCCGCGGTAATTCCACCATTTTTTCGGCGGGATCCGCACCGCTTTGTTCGAGGAATTCGAGGCTGTCATCGACATAATCATCGGAATCATCGATAAATTCCTCCTCAAAATAATCCTCTTCTTCTTCCCCGGCGTCCTCTTCCCATTCTTCATCGCCATGCATGTGAAGTGATCTGGGTTTTGGTTTTTCCGGTTTCTGCGGGACGGCTTCCCTGCCAGCTGTTTTTTGCGCCAGAACCGGTTTTTCCCGTTCCCGCTTCATTTCCTCCAGATCCTCGACCACCAGGTTTGCCGGATCAAGGCCCGCCCCTTCCTTTGCCGCGCGGTTGGCGATCCGGCTGTTGACCATGGTCGCGCCCGGCATGGTCTCGACGGTTTTTCGTAAACGGAAAAGCTCTTCAATGATTTTATGCTGAACTTCGGTTGCCGCATCAATGCGCCGCTTGACGCCGAACACGCCCAGCGGCAGCAGCAGCCACAGAATAACGATCTGGGCGGCAAAGAAATAAAGGAGATATTCTCCCAACCACAAAAGCACAGATGTCATGCAGACCTCTTATCCCGGAACGACTGTCTCTAAAATCGCGGAAATAGGTTGGCTTTAGGTTAAGGATTATCGTTAACAGAGGCAAAATTTTACGCGGTGACGGCGCTCAGCTGCGCCAGGTCGATATTGCCGCCCGACAGAATAACCGCGGTATTCTTTCCCTTAACTTCCAGCTTTCCGGCAAGGATCGCCGCCAGGGCCACCGCGCCGCCCGGCTCGACCACCAGCTTGAGATATTTTGCCGCAAAACGGATGGCCCGGCGGACTTCGTCATCGCTGACGCTCACCCCGACGGCGCCAGCCATCTGAAGAATGGGGAAAGTTAACTTTCCCGGCATGGGCGACAGCAGCGCATCGCAGAAAGAGCGGGCGTCCGCTTTGTTTCCCTGCCGCGTACCGGCTTCCAGCGAGCGTTTGGTGTCGTCAAACTCTTCCGGTTCGGCGGGAATGATCAATATTTCTGGATAATAGGCACGGATGGCGATGGTCGCGCCGGAAATCAGGCCGCCGCCGCCCGCCGGTGATGCCAGAATATGCGGCGTGATATCAAGAGCTGCCAGATCTTCGGCAATTTCCAGCCCTGCAGTCCCCTGCCCGGCTATGATATGCGGATCATCGTAGGACGGCACGAGCGTCGCCCCGCGCTCAGCGGCGAGACGGACGCCGATTTCCTCGCGGCTTTCGCTTACCGGATCATAAAGAATGACCTCGGCGCCATAGCCCCGGGTATTTTCGATCTTCAGTTTCGCGGCCGTTTCCGGCATCACAATGGCGGCATGGATATCAAGCCAGCGGGCGGCGAGCGCCACTCCCTGCGCATGATTGCCGGATGAAAAGGCCACCACCCCCCTCGCCTTTTCCTCGCCACTCAGTTGTGACAGCCGGTTATAGGCGCCGCGGATTTTAAAGGAGCCGGAAATCTGCAGACATTCCGGCTTGATAAAAACCCGGCCGCCGGCCTGCTCATTCAACTGGATATTTTCAAGAAGGGCCGTACGCCGGACCTGCCCCTTCAGCCGTCCGGCGGCGGCTCTGACATCGGCAATGCTTACCATAAATTTATTTCTGCCTCTTGCGCAGTTTCTGGATCATGCGGCCCCAGGCGACCTTCATACGGCGAAAAATCCGCCGCGCAAAGGGGCTATCGGCCGCAAGAATGGAAAAACCCAGCGGAATCATCCAGAAACCAACGACCGGCAGGAATCCAAAAATGCCGAGGATTACCAGCGACACTCCCAGGACCGTCCGTACAATCCGGCTTTTCGGCATCATTTTTTGGTCCTGGAGTCCGCTGCCATGGCCTTCAATTGACAGCAAACAACAGGATATTCAAGAGGAAAGCGCTTGAGGGAATGGCGACCCCTACGGGACTCGAACCCGTGTTGCCGGCGTGAGAGGCCGGTGTCCTAGGCCACTAGACGAAGGGGTCTGGAAGCACCTCTGGTGTACAGGACTCCTGCTTTTGTCGTCAAGCCGGAGTTGCGGCCGGCTCATTTTTATGGTTTATGACTTGCCATGATCCAAGAGCCCTCTTTCCGCCTCCTTGTCATTACCGGTGATCACCATCTGCCCGATCCGGCAAAGCCGGGAGAACGCTATAATAAGGAAGACCTTGAGACCCATCAGGCCATGGCCGATGCCTTTGAAAGCATGGATGATTTCAGCGTTACCGTATGGAATGACCACAGCCGGATACTGGACGGGCTGCGGGCCGACCCGCCGGATCTGGTGGTCAATTTCTGCGATACTGGTTACCGCAACCAGGTGAGCCAGGAACTGGCGATTCCGGCCTATCTCGATCTGCTGGGCATTCCCTGTACCGGCGCGCCGCCGGCGGCGATGATCCTGTGTTACGACAAACAGATTGTCCGGCTCGCCGCCGAGGCGATGGACGTGGCTGTGCCGAGGGAAGTTTTTCTTGCCGCCGCCACAGACGGTGCGCTGCCCGGTTTTTATCCTGCCCTGATCAAACCGAACCGGGCGGATGGCAGCCTCGGCATCACCAAGGATGCGGTGATCCACGATGCTCCGGCAGCCCGCAGCTATCTCGCCTGGCTCCGGAAAATCCTGCCGGGGGCGGACGCCCTTTATCAGGACTATCTTCCGGGCCCGGAATACGGGATCGGCCTGATCGGCAACCCTGAAACCGGTCTGGTGGCTCTGCCGCCGCTGGAGGTGGATTTCTCTAAACTGCCGCCGGGGTTTAATCCCATCCTGTCCTACGAATCAAAATCTATCCCCGACAGCCCTTACTGGACCGATATTTCCTTCAAGCGCGCGGATCTTCCGGCAAATGTCGAAGCCCGGATGATCGAGGACTGCAAACGGCTGTTCAAACGTTTTGGTCTTCGTGATTATGCCCGGTTCGATTTCCGCTGCGCCGCCGACGGCGAACCCAAACTGATGGAAATCAATCCCAACCCCGCCTGGGGCAATGATGGCAAACTCGCCTTCATGAGCGGTTTTGCCGGATTGTCCTATGCCGACATGCTGCGGCTGATCGTCGAGGCGGCCAGAGCCCGCATTGCAGGTAACCAAGCGATCCCACTCCACACTCCCCGTTCGGGCTGAGTGAGGCGAAGCCTCGTATCGAAGCCCGGCGGCAAGTCCCGTCCTTCGATACACCCTTGCTGTACTCGGGCACTCAGGACAAACGGTGTAACTGGCGGCTAAACGCAATTGCGGGGAATGGCGAGCGTCCATTGCCGGTGGGCGATTTCCCGGTCGCCGTGAAAAGCCTCAAGATCGCCGGAAAACTGGAACACCGTCGCGGTCGCGCTCAGGCGTGTCGTGCAGGAAATGCGGATTTCCCAGCCGTTCCGCCGCAAAAGGGCGCTTTGCTTCATCTCTGTCTGCGCCGACAAGGGGTCGGTTTCAATGATACGGTAGCGTTTCAGCAGTGTATAACCGATATCCAGCCCGATTTCGGTAAGATGTGCAAGGGACGCGCCGTCAAACTCGCCGCCATCGCTTTTCAGCGTATAGACCATTTCATTCGCCGCGAGATCGATTTCGACCGTGCGCCGCAAAGGCAGCGCCCGTAATTTCCTGTGGGTGGAGCCCGGCGCCGCCGCCGGCGGATCAAAGGCGCGCAACTTGCTGTCTTCCGCCCGCGGAGGACGCTCGGGCAGCGTGATTTTGCTGACGCCGGTCCGCAGCCCCAGGGTTACAGGTTCCGGCGATGGCCAGGCAATCGGCCAGTAGCTGGTTGAGAGCGCCACCCGGATGCGGTGGCCCGGCGGAAAGGCATGGGCCAGATCATTGAGCTGCAGGCGGACCTTTATCCATTCGCCCGGCGTAAGCTTCGCCGGCTGTTCATGCCCGTCCCGGTGACACAGGTTCAAAAGGCCGTAGCTTACCCTGAGAACCGAGCCGTCCGGGGCGATATCGCCAAGCCGCACGCAGATGAACGCCTGCGGCCTGTCGGGACAGAGCTCGAGTTCGAGCACCGGCGCGCCGAGAAGCTCGACCCTCTGCTCAAGCGGATCACTGTCAAAGACCAGCGAGCCGCCATCATCTGGCCGCTGGTCACGGGGCATATCACCGTCGGCGCCGAAGCCGCACCATTCGCCGGACCGCATACCCGTCGTCTGGGGCGAAGACAGGGACAGGACGACCGGTCGTTCAGCCATCACGCATAAATGGCCGGAATTGAGTGCGAGAGAAAACGGTTCCGACCGCACGCCCGGCCAGCTTTCCTCGGCAACCCAGCGCCCGGGCCATTCGGTATATTGCGGCTGGGGCGCGACGCTTTCCTGCATCCAGACCCGCAAAAGCGGTTCTTCCATGATCCCGGTGGCGCGGCCTTTCAGCCACTGATCCCACCAGCGGACCGCCTCCTGAAGAAAGCCGATGGACGGACCCGGAACCGCGTCATGGGGAAAGGCATGCGCCCAGGGGCCGATCAGCCCCTTTTTCGGGCCGGGCAGATGCTGCATCAGCCGCGGCACCGCATTCGAATAGCCGTCCGCCCAGCCGCCGATGGCATAGACGGGAATGGTGATGGCCGCATAATCTTCACAGACTGATCCCTGCTTCCAGAAATCATCCCGCGCCTGATGCCGCATCCAGTGGACGGGGAAGGCTTCCAGGGCTTCCAGCCTCATCCGCCACATCTCAAGCCAGCGCTCGCCGACAATCTCCGGGTCCGGCGGCAGGGCGGTATAGAGCATCAGGATCGAGCCCCATTGCATATTCTCATTCAACAGGCAGCCGCCCATGTAATGCGCGTCATCCGCATAGCGGTCATCCGATGAACAAAGGGTCATGATTGCCTTCAGGGCCGGCGGCCGCAAAGCCGCAATCTGCAGCGCATTGAAACCGCCCCAGGAAATGCCCATCATGCCGACGGCCCCCGAACACCAGGGCTGCCCGGCGATCCAGGCAATGACTTCCAGCGCATCCGCCTGTTCGCGCGGCGTATATTCATCCGTCATAATGCCGTCACTGTCGCCGGTTCCGCGAATATCGACCCGCACCGCAGCATAACCATGGGCGGCAAAATAACGGTGGATCGGCTCGTCCCGGCTGCGCATGAAATCCCGCTTACGGTAGGGGATATATTCGAGAATGGCCGGCACCGGATTTGCCCCGGCCCCTTTGGGCAGCCAGATGCGCGCCGCCAGCCGGCAGCCGTCCTCCAGTTCTATGAAAGTATTTTCAATTTCGTCGATTTTCTCGAGGATGTCCGGATCAGTCCGCATGGCTAGGCCGGGGCCTGCGCACGGCGGCCGCGGACCGGCAAAAGCGACTGGGCCGACCAGAAACTCAAAGCCAGTTTTTCACGCACCTTCCGCCCGATATCAAGATCCAGACAATTCACAATCGCGAGCCGGAAGCCGCCCGGCGGCATGGAATGACTGGCTGGCGGCCGGTCCTCGTGAAAAGTGATCTGGATCGAGGTGACGCCCGCCGTCTGACGCAATTCCCCGACCAGTTCCAAAGGCGGGTGGCGGTATTGGACACCATGCGCCCCAAACAATACGACCGAAAAGCCGTCGCGGCGGTCGTTATCGGCGAAATCCCATTCTTTGTCGTTATAGAGCCGGACCAGGGCTTCGACCCAGCCCTTGCCGTAAAGGTCCGGCCACTGATCGGCGAAACGCAGATGAACTTCGATAATCCTCCCGCCAATGGTCTCCAGATTGAGCATGCCCGTATAGCCCGTGAGCCGTTTGCGGATCCACTCACCGCAATAATTTTCCACTTCCGGGTTGGCGGCGGCATGCACTGACCAGTAATCGAACATGCAGCCTTCCAGCGCCGCGCCGCTGACATGGCGCCACCAGCGGGGTTCGCCGTCCACCACGGCCACATCGCTCGACACATGCGCGCCTTCGAACAGCGGCATCCACATATGGCCCGGCCGCTGCATGTGTTTATATTCCTTAAGCGAACGGATGATGCGGCTGCCGGCCCCCATGCCCCGCATATTGTAGATGGGTTTTGAGAAGACGGGAAAAGCAACAGGGTCAAGACCATGCGGCGCGCACGCAAGGTCCTGACTTTCGGCAATCATCAGTTTGTTATAGACCCATTTATAGGCCGGATACCAGGCCCAGGCATCGCCATCCTCCGTGGGGATATCGATATTTTCCGGACAGGGAACACCCTCGAAATACTGCATCCGCCAGGGATCGGCTTCACGGATCGGCATAGAAATCCTTCCTTTATTACCGGCGGAAGAATTGCACCCATTTCGAATGCTTGCAATCACTATATGAGGAAGGAAAGGAATGGCGACCCCTACGGGACTCGAACCCGTGTTTACGCCGTGAAAGGGCGTTGTCCTAGGCCACTAGACGAAGGGGTCGCAAAGGCTTGTGCTGTTTAGCGGTGGACCTTCCAAGCGTCAAGCCCATTTTCTTGGAGTTGGGGCCCTTCCCCTTTTGGAGTGAAGAGGAACAGAGATGCTTCGGGCAAAAGGGGAAGCTGAACCCCGGACTTCGATACGTTGCTGCGCAACACTCAGCCCGAACGGTTCCTCTCACCCGTTCGCCCTGAGTGCCCGAACGGAGGGAGGGTGTATCGAAGGGCGGGATCAGCCCCCCTATCCTTCGATACGCTTCCGTTAAAAAATGAATGATTGAACAGACAAATAGTTTTATTCCGCATAGGCCGCGTCATCCAGAAACATCTCGGCCTTGGGGATGTTGCCCCAATCATCCAGCTTGAGCTTTCCGGCAATATGAAACCGGCGTCCGGCGCCGGTCAGCAGGGCTTCTCCCAGCGGCTGGCCGGCGCTGCGAAAGGCCATGGCCTTGATCCGCCCGCCGTCGGATCCAGCAAAAATGCAGCGGACATGGTCTTTGCCGACAATATCCACCTTTATCAGGCTGACATTGGGGATGGCGAAGCGCGGTTCCGGATTGCCGACGCCATAGGGGGCGATCATCTGTAATTTCGACAGGAGATCAGGGTTGGCGCCCTTTAAAGCCAAAAGACCGTCCAGTTGCAGGGAGGCCCCCCGCTGCGCCTTTTTCACGTCGTCCGCCAGCCATTCCGCTAAAAAAGTTTCAAGTTCCGGCAGTTTGTCTTCATTTGCCGTCAGACCCGCCGCCATGGCGTGGCCGCCGCCATTCATCAGCAGCCCGCGCCGGGAGGCTTCAATGACCGCCGCCCCGATATCCACTCCGCGAATGGAGCGGGCCGAGCCCTTGGCGATGCCGTTCTCGATCCCGATGACAAGGGCCGGGCGCTGATAGCGGTCCTTCAGGCGGCTCGCCACAATGCCGATCACGCCGGGATGCCAGCCCTGCCCGGCGGCGAAAATAACCGGTCCGGCCTCGCCGGTCAGTCCTTTCCGGCTTTCAACGGCGGTGACGGCCTCGCCCAGCACAGTATTTTCTATTTCCCGCCGTTCCAGATTGAGCGCGTTGAGCCGCTCGGCGATGGCTTTTGCCTCCAGCTTGTCCGCTGTGGTGAGAAGCCGCGCGCCGAGGTCCGATTCGCCGATCCGTCCGCCGGCATTGACCCGCGGGCCGAGAATAAAACCCGCATGATAGGCGTTTGGGGTCTCCTGAATGCCGCCGACATCCGAGAGCGCGGCCAGGCCGGTATTCTCCCGTCCGGCCATGACCTTCAACCCCTGCGCGACAAAGGCGCGGTTCAGTCCGGTCAGCGGCACCACATCGCAAACGGTGCCGAGCGCAACGATATCGAGCCATGCCAGGAGATTGGGCTCAATGCGGCCATTCCGGTACCAGCCCGCCTCGCGCAGCACACGATTAACGGCGATGACCAGCAGATAGGCGACGCCGACGGCGGCCAGGTGCCCCAGGTCACCGCTTTCATCCAGCCGGTTGGGATTGATCACTGCATGGGCGTCTGGCAATGCCGGGTCCGCCTTGTGGTGATCGACAACAATGACATCCAGACCGATGCGGGCGGCTGTCGCCAGCGGTTCAAAGGACAGGATGCCGCAATCCACCGTGATGACCAGCGATATACCGTCATCGGCCAGCTTTTTCAGCGCCGGCGCATTGGGGCCGTAGCCCTCTTTCATCCTGTCCGGGATGTAAAAGACAAGATTGCCGCCCGCCGCATCGAAAAACCGTTTAAGAAGGGCCGATGACGTCGCGCCGTCCACATCATAATCGCCGAAAACGGCGGTGGCCTCACCGGAAATAATCGCGGCCGCGATACGCTCGGCGGCGCGGTCCATATCCCGCAGACTTGACGGGTCCGGCAAAAATTCCCGCAGCGACGGATTAAGAAAGGCGGCAACCTCTTCCAGACCGACGCCGCGGCCCGCCAAAACACGCCCGGCCACTTCCGGCAAGTCAAAACGCTGGGAAATGGCCTCCGCAAGGCGCGTATCAACCGGACGGGCCTGCCACAGACGGCCGGAAAGCGAGGATTGAACCTCACATAATGCCGGGGAAGTGGCCGTCTGCGGTTTCATCAGCCCGGAACATGATCGGTCTGCACCCAGCGGACTGTGTGGGTTGAGGCCCGCATAACAACGGAATGCGTCGAATAGCCGCCGCGTTTGCTAAGCCGTACCCCCTTCAGGAGCGAGCCGTCGGTCACACCGGTTGCAGCGAATATCACGTCACCGGAAGCCAGTTCTTCCAGATTGTATTTGCGGTCCAGATCCTCAATGCCCCATTTTCGCGCCCGGGCCTTTTCATCGTCGTTGCGGAAAACCAGCCGGCCTTCAAACTGCCCGCCAATGCAACGCAGGGCCGCGGCGGCCAGCACGCCTTCCGGCGCGCCGCCGGTTCCCATATAGAGATCGACCCCGGTCTCACGGTCCGCTGTGGCGATAACGCCGGCAACATCACCGTCAGGTATCAGTTTAATCTTACAGCCCAACTTCCTCAAATCATTGATAATATAGTCATGACGCGGCCGCTCCAGAACGCAGACCATCATGTCCTCGACCGCCTTGCCCCGGGCCTTGGCCACCGCCTTGACATTGTCTGACGGGGATTTATCGAGGTCGATAATGCCGGGCGGCAGGCCGCCGCCGACGCCTATTTTATCCATGTAAACATCAGGGGCGTTCAAAAGATTGCCCTTTTCCGCCAGCGCCACCACGGCAAGCGCATTGGCGCCGCCGTTGGCGGTGATGGTTGTGCCTTCCAGCGGGTCGAGGGCGATGTCAATCTCTGGCCCTTCGCCCAGGCCGACTTTTTCACCGATATAAAGCATGGGGGCTTCGTCGCGCTCCCCTTCCCCGATGACAATGGTGCCGTCAATCTCAAGCTTATTGAGGGCGGCGCGCAGGGCCTCCACCGCCGCCTGGTCGGCGGCGTTCTTGTCCCCTTTGCCGACCCATTTTGACGCTGCAATCGCCGCAGCCTCGGTGACACGGACCAGTTCCAGCACAAGAACACGGTCCAGATGGTTATTGTTAGCCATAAATACTCCAAATTTCCTTGAGAAATAACTGCAAAATAGGGCTTGATCCTGTATAGCCTATGAAAAGCGCAAAATCGATATCTACATTTTCCAGTGGCGAAATAAAATGACGGCTGACAACGACGACAAAAATGACCTTCCTTTCGGCTATTCAGAAGAGGATATGGAAGCCTTTTCCAGAAATTTCGCGCGGATCGCGGAAAACGGCGCCAGGCTGGTTACGGAATTCATGGAGAGCCAGACGCCTTCCGGCGCCGCACCGATGATTGATCCGCTGAATATAGCAGGCTCCTTTACCCAACTGGCGGCGAAAATGGCGGCCAATCCGGAAAAGGTCATCGAAGCCCAGACCGCCTTGTGGCAGGATTATCTGAAGCTTTGGGAAAACGCCGCCAAACGGGCGGCCGGTGAAAAAACCAGGCCGGTAATCGAGCCTGATAAAACCGACCGCCGGTTCAAAGGGGCGGACTGGTCGGACAACCAGATTTTCGACTTCATCAAACAATCCTACCTGCTGACGGCCAAGCATGTGCAGGACTGCGTTCATAATGTTGAGGGCTTGTCGCGCCAGGATGCCGCCAAGGTCGATTTTTACACCCGGCAGTATGTGGACGCCATGTCGCCCAGCAATTTCGCCCTCACCAATCCCGAGGTTCTGAAAGCGACAATCGAGGAAAAAGGCGAGAATCTGGCCCGCGGCTTTGAGAATATGCTGGAGGACCTGCAACGGGGCCAGGGCAAACCGGCGCTGCAAATGACCGATCCTGATGCCTTTGAGGTCGGCCGCAATATCGCGACGACACCGGGCAAGGTGGTTTTCCGCAATGAATTGCTTGAATTGATTCAGTATGCGCCAACAACAGAGGAAGTTTATAAAACGCCGCTGCTGATTTTCCCGCCCTGGATTAACAAATTTTATATTCTCGACCTGACCGAGCAGAAATCATTTGTCCGCTGGGCCGCCGAACAGGGTCATACGGTCTTTATAGTGTCCTGGGTTAACCCGGATGAGCGTCATGCCGAAACCGGCTTTGAGGATTATCTGACGAAGGGTTTTAAGCCGGCCCTTAAGGCGGCGAGGAAAATCTGCGGCGCAGAGTCCGTCAATGTCATCGGCTATTGCGTGGCCGGCACCATGCTGGCCGCCGCCCTCGCCTATCTTGCCGTCAAAGGCAAGGCGGATCAGGTTAACAGCGCGACCTTTTTTACCGCGCAGGTGGATTTTGAAGAAGCGGGCGAGTTGCAGATTTTCGTTGACGATAAACAGCTTGAAGCCATGGAACGTCTGACCAGGGATATCGGCTATCTTGACGGTCAGGCCATGGCGCAGACCTTCAATATGCTGCGTTCCAATGATTTGATCTGGTCTTTCGTCGTCAATAATTACCTGCTTGGCAAAGAACCGTTCCCGTTTGACCTGCTTTACTGGAATTCGGACTCGACCCGCCTGCCCCGCGCCATGCATCTCTATTATCTGAAGAACATGTACCAGGAAAACAACCTGGTAAAACCGGGCAGGATTGTTCTGGATGGTGTGCCCATTGATCTCTCACTGGTCGAAACACCCTGCTATATTCAGGCCGGAAAAGAGGATCATATTGCCCCCGCCCCGTCGGTCTTCAAAATTCTTGATCAGTTCAAGGGACCGATGCGGTTTGTCCTGGCCGGTTCGGGCCATATCGCAGGCGTGGTCAATCCGCCCTCAGCCCGGAAATATAACTACTGGACCAATGCCAAAAAAGCGGAAACGCTGGAAGGATGGCTGGAGGGCGCCACAGAGCATCCCGGTTCCTGGTGGCCTGACTGGCAAAAATGGATCAGCCGGAAATCCGGCGTCAGGGTCCCCGCACGGGCCCCGGGCGGGGGCAAATATAAGCCGCTCGGCGATGCCCCTGGAACGTATGTTGCGGTAAAAAGTTAGGACACGTCCTGAAATTTGATCCCGGCTGTGCTATATACCCTTTGTGGCATAACGGTTGAGGTCAATCATGTTTTTCCAACGGCGTTCTCTCGGTGACAGACTGGAGCAGGGTTTTCGTATCGCCAGGTGGCGGATATCCCCGCGTAAAAACCGCATTCAGCAAAACAGGTTATGGACGAAATCCGTCGCGGTTGAGCCAAAACCGATGCAGGTGCTGGTGGCTTTGGCCAAGCGTCCCGGCGAGACTGTCAGCCGGGAAGACCTGCGCGCAGCCGTATGGGACGGCCGCTTTACCTCGGACCAGGTGATCACCGTGGCGATCCGCTCGCTGCGCAGGGTTCTCGCCGATGATGTCAAAACGCCAAAATATATCCAGACCCTGCCCGGAAAAGGCTATAAATTGCTCATCCCGCCGGAATTCGGCCCGCAATTGCCGGCGGGAAAAATCGCCGCGGCGGGGCTGATAACGATGGGGCTGTTGAGTGGCGCGCTGGCCTGGAATGCCGGCGGGCAGGACGCCGCATCCATCCATCGGCAGGCCATGGCGATCGCGCCCGGTCTGTCCGGCGAAGACCGCGCCGAATTTTTAAAGGCCCGCTATATTGTCTATCACGGCAAGCGAAACAGTTTTAATCATGCCGTGCCAACCCTTGAACGGCTTTATGCCGATTATTCCGACAACGCGGCCATCGCCATCACACTGGCGGAGGCCTATTTTCAATGGTTCGAAGCCGGCGTTTACAAGCATGACCTGCTGACCCGCTCCCGCGCCCTTGCCCGCCATGCGCTGGAGCTTGATCCGATCAATGGCGAAACCATCGGTCTGACCGCCGCCCTGCGCTACGCCATCGACTGGGATGCGGCGGTGGCGGAGAAAAACTTTCGCACCGCCATTGATCTCGCGCCGGCCCATTGGCCCAATTACCGCCGGTATGCGCTTCTGCTGTCGAGCCAGTCGCGGTTTGACGAGGCCGAACAAATCCTGGAATCCGCCGCTGTTCATGACAGCAGCGCCATTGCCAAACCGGCTCTTGCCCGGCTTGCCTATATACGGGGCGATTTTCATGAAGCCATCCGGCGCACGGAGACTCTGCTGGAAATCGCGCCGGAGCATGCCGCCGGCCATTACACTCTGCTGGCGAAGAGTTTTGCGGCGCTGGAGGATGCGGAGCAGGCCCGGTCCTATCTGCTGAAAGCCCATGCCGCCACAAACTATCCGAAAATCTATCACACAATCCTTGCCGACGTGACCCGCAAGGGCGGATTGAAGGGCTATTATGACTATGCGCTTAAGATCGCGGAATGGCGGAAACGGGAAGCCATTCCCCAATCACCGGTGGTGATGGCCGCCTATTCCATCGGCGCCGGAAAGTCGGACCTGGCGGTCGATTACCTGAATCAGGCACTGGCGGACAATGATCCCATGTTGCTGACCGTCGCCGTCGATCCGGACTTTCGCAACCTGCGGGACAACGCCGAGTTCAACAGATTATTAGAGACCATCCGCACTCACAGACCCTCCTGATCCACCGCTAGTATGGTTCTGAGCAGCACATCGGCGCCATTGGCCATGGCCTGCGGCGAGGTAAATTCGTTGGGTGAGTGAGAGACGCCGTCCCGCGACGGCACAAAAATCATACCGGTTGGGGTGATTGTGGCCATATCCTGTGCGTCATGCCCGGCGCCGGACGGCATGAATTGATAAGTCAGTCCGGCGTTCTCCGCCGCTTTTGCAATGATCGCCCGCATGCGCGGATCGGTCGGTGTCGGCACCGACGCCACATCCACATAATCGAAGGTGATGGCGGTATCGGACGCTTTGGCGATCTCGCTGGCGCGCGCCTGAATGGCGGCAAAGGTCCGGTTCATTTTGTCTTTATCGAGATCGCGGATTTCCAGGCTCATCACGACCCGGCCCGGAATCACGTTGGGTGCTCCGGGTTCGGCGCGGATTCGGCCAACCGTGGCCACCTGGCGTCCCTCCATGCCGGTCGCCACTTCGTTGATGGCGACTGTGAGCCTGGCCGCCGCCAGCATGGCGTCGCGCCTTTTATTCATCGGTGTCGTGCCGGCGTGGTTGGCGAAGCCTTCAATGGTGACATCCCACCAGTCGATGCCGACAATGCCTTCGACAACACCAATCTCTAGGCCTTCTTCATCGAGAATGCCGCCCTGTTCGATATGAACTTCGATAAAGGCGGTCAGATCTTCCGGTTTGACCCGGGCGTCATTCAGCCGGGTATGGTCGCCGCCGATGGCATCAATGCCCTCGGCAATGCTAAGGCCCGAGGCATTGACCACACTCAGCGCGCCCGGTTTGAAATGGCCGGTCATGGCGAGACTGCCGACAAGACCGCCTTCCTCGTTTGAGAAACTCACCACATCCAGGGGATGACGGGTGGTTATCCCGGCTTCATTCAGCAGGTCTATGGCTTCAAGCGCCGCCATGACGCCGACATCGCCGTCATAATTGCCGCCGCCGGGCACCGAATCCGTGTGAGAGCCGAACATGACGGGCTTGAGCGAAGGATCGCTGCCGGCCCGGCGCCCGATGATATTCCCCGCACTGTCGATGCGGACATCAAGCCCCTGCCCTTTCATGAGCTGAATGACATAGGCCCGGCCCTCGATATCGGCCTGGCTGTAAGCCACCCGGTCAACGCCGCCATCCGCGTTGCGGCCATATTGCGACAGCTCCTGAATGCGGCTTTCCATACGGTCAGCCTGCGCCTTTGGCAGGTCTTCCTGCGCGCAGGCCGGCGCCGTGATTATTAGCGCCAAAGTCAATATTGACAAGATTCTCATCTTCGTCTCCCCTTTTGCCACATTTTCGGCGAAACAGGGGCGAAGCACAAGAGGGGAGTGAAAGTTCGGTTATTTCCCGAGTTTCTTCAGGGATTGGGCGAGCAGGACATAGAGTTTGCCCATTTCCGAGGAAACGAGAGTGACACTCAGGATATTGGCGCTGTCGCTTGCCATCACACGTTCCATCAGGGCCTCGAAATCGCGCATGAATTTCAGCACGTGATCGCGGAATTCAGCCTCCTGGTCGAATTTCTCCGAGAGAATCGACTTATCCTTGCGGCTGGCCATTTTCACGGCCCGGCGCGAAAAGATGCTGCGGTCGCCTTCCAGGTATTTTTTCCACAGATCGTCGGGAACGTCAGTTTCCAAAATCTTGTTGATGTCGATGGCGGTGGAATTCAGGCTTTCGATGAGCAGCGAAGAGGTGCGCACAAAGTCATCGCGTGTTGCGGTGGCGAAGGTTTTCTCCATTTCCGCCTTGCGTTCCGCAAACCGCTCGCTCTGCACGATCAGCCGGTTGGCCTGATCGGCGATGCGGTTGGCCACTTTCTCGCTTTCCAGATTGGCTTCCTTGGCGGCGGAATGAAGGCTGACCAGCGTATCGTTCAGTTCCCGCTCAAACCGCCCGGAAAGCTCGCTGAGATTGCCTTCCATCCGATCCCGCAAAGCCTGGATGGTGCTCTGGACTTTTTGCGATGCGCTGTCGAGACTGCGGTCCAGCCCTTCGCTGAGGTCATAGGCCGCTTCCGCCGCGCCGTCGCCGGCCCGGGCAACGGTTCTGGCGATCTGACCGGCAAGGGTATCGATGCGGTCTTTTGCTGTACCGAGATTATCCAGGGCGGATTGCGAGGATTGCGCCACATCCATCAGCCGGCCACCCAAACGGGCGGCGCCATGTTCAATTTTACCGACGGCCTGATCCGTATCATCGACCAGCCTGGTGCGTTCGTCGGTCAATGTGGCTGCCGCTTCCGCAATGGCGTTCCGGGTTTTTTCAAGCGTATCCCGCAGGCCTTCATTGTGAACCGTCAGCGTGCCTTCAGCTTCCCTGATTCTATCGGCCGCAGCGCCGGCCTCATCGCCCAGTCTGCCGGTCCGTTCCGCCAGCTTATCGGCACTTGCGCTCAGGGCCTCTTCCGTTGTCCGGGCGGCGCTGCCCATTTCTTCCGACTGTTCGCGAAACCGGCCCACGGCATCGATAATGACGGTGGCGGATTGCTCCGATGCCTCCACCAGAGAAGCCCGCTGGCTGGCGATTTCCTGTTCAATCTCGGCCAGCTTGCGTTTGGTTTCTTCCAGCGCCTGACCGAGATTGGCGCTGCGGTCATCCATGACGCCACCGGCATCCCGCATATTTTCCGCGGCTTCCCTGGCCGAGGCGGCGATCATATCCGCCTGATCCGCAAGGCTGCGGGCAAGCCGCTCAAGCTGTTCCGTGTGCGATGTTGCGCTTTCGCCAATGGCGCTTGATTGTAAATCGAGTTCACCGCGCAGGGTTTCAAGCTGCGACAGGGCCTTTGCGCCGATGCCGCCGCTGCTGTCTTCCAGCGAAGAAATATAGTCCTTAAGCGCATCATTCGCCGTGCCGAGTTTTTCGTAAATGCGGGCGGCGGCAGCCTCCGCTGTCTGTTCGGCGTCGCCAAGTTTCTCCGTGAGCCTATCACCGGTTTCCTCAAAACCGAGCGTGGCCCGCGACAGGGCTTCGCTCATGCACTGCTGCATGTCGGCGGCGCGCTGTTCCACTTGCTGCAGGGCATATTCGGCCTGGCTGAGGATATTTGACGCGGCTTTTTCCCCGGCGCTGCCGGTTTCATCCGCATTGGCCTTGAAGGCTTCAACGGCTCCGTCAAGGGCGGAACGCGCCTGATCAGCCGCATCGCGAACCGCGCGGGTCATGTCCGTGGCCTGCTGTTCGAAAACCGAGCCCGCCCCGCTGGCTTCCGATATTGCGTCGGCTGCGGCCTGTTTCAGGTGCGTGGCCTGACGGGTGATCGCCTGTTCAATCGCCGCCGCCTCTTCAGTGGTTGTGGCGGCGAGCGAGGTTAAAAGCGCGGTCTGGCGTTCCAGCGCTTCGGTGATCGCGCCCGCCTTGCCTTCCAGTGACCCGATGCGTTCTTTCAGGCGTTCGCTTTCTTCGCCCATTTGACCGGCCATGGCGGCAAGGCGGCTTTCCGACTCCGCAATCTGTGCCGAAAGCGCTGTCCTGTGACGGTCCAACTCGCTGCCGGCCTGTGTAATGGTATCGACGGATTCCTTCGCGGTCACCTTCAGGCCTTCGGTGTTCAGGCGCAGAAGATCATTGGCGCTCGCCGCCCCGGTCTGGGCATCGGTAGTGGCGCTGCGGATTTCCGAGGTCAGCGCGGCAATAGCGGCTTCAATGGAATCGATGCGGGTGGACAATTCTTCGCTGAAGGACGCCATGGCGTCGCGTTCGCGTTTCAGCACATCCTTGACATTGACGGCCTTGGCCTCGGCATCTGTGGTGGCGGAAAACAGATCGTTGATCTGCTCTTTAAAGCGGTTCTCAAGGATATCGAGACGCGAGGCGGCAAGATCGGTTGCGACCTCGATATGCCCGGCCTGGCGTTTGATATTGTCGGAAATTTCACCAAGTCTGGCCTGCGCGCCGTCGATGGGCGCAAGGGTGCGGTCAATGCCCTGGGCAATGGCCAGCCGGCGTTCCAGAAGCGGGTCGGTGCGCTGAAAAACCAGCGCCACCAGCCAGAAAATCGCGACCGGCGTTGCCGCACCAGCCACCAGCGCCGCGATATCGATCAGGGTCAGGCCGGCATCCGGCGCGAACAGACCGCTGGCGAAGGCGACAAAGCCAGCGGCGGCCAACCACGCCAGGCTCGCCGCGCTCGCATAATAAACCGGCCACAGGCGGCGGACGGATTTGATGCGGCCCGCAGGCTGGGTCTCTGCGGTTTCATTGCCCCCGCTTTCCGTTGGCGCGGCATCGCTTTCCGCCGTTACCTGGTCGAAGGATAAATTCTCTTTGGTCATGGGCTTGCCCGCAATTTTATTTGGCATGTTTGCAAGAACTTACCTTGCCTCACTTAACGAATAAGTTCAAACTTTATGCAAAATAGAATGAAATATGGTTAATATCATCTAAAAATGGGGCCGGGTCCGGGGGGTAATGATGGAAGAACAGACAAAAACGCGCCCGACGCCGGCGCAGACACGCTATCTGTCACTTGGTCTGGAACAGGCGGGTGGCAAGCTCCCCTTGTTTGACCGCGACGGACAGCGCGTCAGGCCGGCCACCATTCGCGCATGTCTGGATGCCGGCTGGTGTGAAAAATGGTATGAAAACCCGATTCGCAGGGATTGGCTGGTCTGCAAATTAACGGAGCGCGGAAAAAGCGCGGTGAAGGGCGGGCTGATTGTATGACCGCCGCTTCGCCCATTGACCGGACACATCTCGCATCCTTTACCGGCGGCGATCCTGAATTGGATATGGACCTTATCCGGTCTTTTGCAGAAAAAACAGAAGGCTATCTGCTCGCACTGTCACAGTCCAAGGGCGAGAACTGGAAAGACATGGCCCATAAAATCAAGGGGGCCGCCAGGGCCATCGGCGCTTTTGAAATGGGCGACCTGGCTGAAAAAGCTGAGCATTTGCCAGCCAGTGATGCTAAAGACCCTATCCTGAATTCATTACGCAAAGCGCTGAATGATATCCGTATCTATGCGGAAAATTCCACGAAGGAGCAGAATTGATGAAACACACGGCCCGCATCCTGAAAACCCTTATTTGCCTGGTAAGTTTGTTTTCTCCGGCGACGGCTTTTGCCGAGCCCGAGACGGTCTATCTGGTTCGTCATGCGGAAAAAATGACCGGCCCCGGCGATGTGCTGCTATCCGAGGCCGGTGAGACCCGCGCCGCCTGGCTGGCCGGTTATTTCCGGGACAAGGGCCTGACACAGGCTTTTTCCACTCCATACAACCGGACAATGAAGACCGCGGAAATTATTGTCCGGGATATGACGATGGCGGTAAAAAGCTATGACCCTGGCAATCTGCCGGATTTCGCCGCGTCGCTGAAGAACCTTTCCGGAATCATTCTGGTGGTCGGTCATAGCAACACGACACCCGCTCTGGCCGGGCTGCTGGGTGGTGAGCCCGGGACGCCGATTGTGGAAGACGGAGAATATGACCGAATCTATAAGATAGATTTCGCGCCGGATGGCCGTGTGACGACGGAACTGTATTATAGCGAACCCCGCTTCTCCGGTGAGGGCAACACAGCAAAATAAGAAAATTCCACTCCGCCATATTGACGTTTCACTGCCCAATGAGGCAGGTTAGCGGCGCTGGGGGCGAATATTTTACAGACGGGGGCAGGATTTGAATTTATGGCCGATTATGATTTTGAGCGATTGAATGTTCTTCTGGTTGAAGACAGTCCCTTTATCCGCTCTCTTCTGACCAACTGCCTGAAAATCCTTGGGGTTGGCGGTGTTTCCACAATGGATCATGGCGGCGATGCCATCGACTTCCTCAAGCTTGTCCATAGCGATCCCATGAAGGCCGGTGTGATGTCCATTGATATGGTCATTTCCAACTGGGATATGTCGCCGGTGGACGGGATGATATTGCTGCGTTGGATACGCAGGCATAAAGACAGTCCGGACCGCTTTTTGCCGTTCATTATGATTTCGGCCTATTCGGAAAAGGAAAGGGTACAGGAAGCCCGCGAAATGGGGGTTTCGGAATTTTTGACCAAGCCATTCACCATCGAATCAATCAGCCAGAAACTGATCACGACCATCGAACGGCCCCGGCAGTTTGTGCATACCGGCAGTTATTTCGGGCCGGACAGGCGCCGCGTCAAAGTGGAGTTTCCCGGTCAGGACCGCAGAATACTCACCGACAAAAGCCCTGAAGTGGAGGTGGTCCATGGCTGATAAAAAGAATATCAAGGTCCGGCTTTACCGCTTTAAAAACCGCCTTCGGGAAAAGACCGCCGGCTTGTCGGGCGGCGAAGCTAAAATTCCCGCCGATGTCCTGGCGCAGGCGCAGGCGGCGCTTGCCGATATGGCGGAAGATTACCCGGACTGGGTTTCCGGCCTGATCGATCAGTTGGCGGAACAGCACCGCCGTTGCGTTGATTCGCCGGATACACGGCGGGTGCATTTCGAGGAAATCAACCATATCGCCCATGATATGAAAGGTCAGGGCGGAACTTTTGGTTATCCGCTGATCACGGCTTTTGCCGATTCCCTATATGGATTCAGTTATTCCAAGGGTGTTTTGACCGACAATCATGTGGAACTGATCAAGGCGCATATTGATTCGATGCGGGCGGTCATTACAAACCGGGTCAAGGGAGATGGCGGGGAAATAGGCACAGAATTGACCAAAGGACTGAATCAGGCGATTGAAAAACATAAGATTTCCTGAGCCTCCGGGCTTTACGGGTTCTGCTCCCAAAAAAGTGATATGGTTTTTTGCCGAACTGTCCTATTTAATGGCGTTGACAGGCTTGTCTGCGGCCACAAAATTGGCCCATTTCATTTCTAAATAAATGTAACGCATGCTTGGCGTGAAAAAGGACATCATATGCCGATCACATTCCGGAAAGCTTTCAGCAGCTTTTTATTCTTGCCGGGGCTTATATTTCTGGCGGCGGCCATAGCCGTTGCGCCGGCAAAAGCGGAAGCAACAAGTGCCGATCTGGCGGCGGCCCGTGAATTTATCTCAAAACTGGCCGACGACACATTCGAAGTTTTGAATGACACCCGCCTGACCCAGGATGAGCGGGATGCGGCATTTCGCGCGCTTTTGCATGAAGGCTTTGATCTTGAGTATGTGTCAAGACTGGTTCTCGGGCGCTTCTTGCAGCAGGCAAGCCGTGAACAAATGGCGGATTATCAGGCCGTCTTTCCAGAATTTGTGATCAATGTCTATGCCCGCCGCCTGACCGAATTCGGCGATGAGGTTTTTCGGGTTACCGGCGCCGTCCCGGCCGGAAAACGCGGCGATATGTATGTCCAGAGCCAGTTGATCCGTTCAAACGGGGCGCCGCCGGTTGCGGCGGATTGGCGCGTCAGGCGGCAGGATGACGGCTTTAAAATCATCGACCTGAAAGTTGAGGGCATCAGCATGGTCGTCACTCAGCGGGACGAGTTCATGGCCCGTATTGATCGGGAAGGCATGGACCAGTTAATCCGCGATTTGCAGCGGGGAACAATTGCCACCGCCTCCGCCGATACCGATTAATCCATTATCGACCCGAACGCTGCCTGTTCCAACTGAGACGAGTATTTCTTGGCCCACCGCACCTTGATGATATCGACGGAATCCTGGCCGATCCGCGGGGGATTTGCAATTGCCCGCGGGAAAAAAACCGTATCTGAAACCGTGACGGTCACCCTGCTGGAAGGCGGCGCCCGGGGACGCGGCGAATGCCTGCCCTATTCGCGCTACGGCGAAAGCATAGAAAGCGTGATCGGCCAGATTCAGACAATACGCGAAGAAATAGAAGCCGGCATGGGCCGCGCCGATCTGCAGAAATTCCTGAAGCCGGGGGCGGCCCGCAATGCGGTGGATTGTGCGCTCTGGGATTTGGAAGCGAAGCAGACCGGCAAACCGGTCTGGCGATTGGCGGGCCTGCCCTCGCCGCGCCCCTGCCCGACTTCCCTCACCATCGGTCTGGATACGCCAAAGGCAATGGCCCGCGCGGCAAAAGCAGCCGCTGACCTGCCGCTGTTAAAGATTAAACTGGGCGGGCTTGCCGACGAAGACTGTATTACGGAAGTCCGTAAAGCTGCGCCAAAAGCGCGGCTGGTCATCGATGCCAATGAGGGCTGGACACTGGAAAAGCTGCATAAAATTATGCCGCATCTTGTCCGCGAAAAGGTTGAACTTGTCGAGCAGCCCCTGCCCGCCGGTCAGGATAGCGCACTGAAAGATATCAATCGGCCGATCAAGGTCTGCGCTGACGAATCCGCCCATACGACCGCCGATATTGCCGGCTTGAAAGACCATTATGACGCCGTGAATATCAAACTTGACAAAACCGGCGGTTTGACCGAGGCCATCCGCATGACGCAGGCAGCGGAGCGGGCCGGCCTCGATATCTTTTTAGGCTGTATGGTGGCGACATCGCTGTCCATGGCCCCGGCGCAACTTCTTTCACCGCTCGCCACCTATGTGGACCTGGACGGCCCGCTGCTGCTGGAAACCGACCGCAAGCAACCGATCCAGTATCGCCAGGGCTGGATGGACCCGCCGGCCCCTGCACTTTGGGGTTGATCTAAGGCCGGAAATCCGGCCCTTTTTTTTACGCGCACCGGTAATAGCAATCCCCTATCTGACGCTCTCAATCAAATACTGGTACCGCGTCCCTGCGATTGGGTCCGGCGCAGGGTTGGGCTGCATCATCCTTGGCATTATCACGGCAATATTTAACATCCTGCCATATCCTGACAGGGAACCTGTAAACCCTCCTTGGATTTAGGGGCGGCATGCGCCATATAGAGCCTATGCATATGGATGCTTTCCCTCATGACTGGGTGCCGCGCCGCCCTGACCGCCCGGAAAAGTCCGAAGGCGGCCGGCGGCTTGTTCTGAAGTCGGAATATTCCCCTGCTGGAGATCAGCCGTCCGCCATTGCCGGACTGGTGGAGGGGATCCGGGAACAGGGCGAGCAAAGCCAGGTTCTCTTAGGCGTTACCGGCTCCGGCAAGACTTTCACCATGGCCAAGGTGATCGAGGCGCTGCAGCGGCCTTCGCTGATCCTGGCGCCCAACAAGACCCTTGCCGCCCAGCTTTACGGCGAGTTCAGGGAGTTCTTCCCGGAAAACGCGGTGGAATATTTCGTGTCCTATTATGATTATTATCAACCGGAAGCCTATGTGCCCCGCACCGATACCTATATCGAAAAAGATGCGTCCATCAATGAGCAGATCGACCGCATGCGCCATTCCGCCACCCGCTCGCTCTTGGAACGCGACGATGTGATCATTGTCGCCTCGGTATCCTGTATTTACGGCATTGGCTCGGTTGAAACCTACACGGAAATGACCCAGTCGCTGAAGGTCGGCGATACCATCGACAATCGCGATCTGATCCGCCGCCTCGTCGCGCTGCAATATAAACGCAATGACCAGAATTTCGTGCGCGGCGCCTTCCGGGTGCGGGGCGATGTGATCGAGATTTTTCCGTCGCATTATGAAGACCGCGCCTGGCGGCTTTCCATGTTCGGCGACGAGATCGAAGCCATATCGGAATTCGACCCGCTGACCGGAGAAAAGGTGGCGGAACTTGAGGCCATCAAGGTTTACGCCAACTCCCATTATGTGACGCCCCGGCCGACCCTGGATCAAGCGGTTAAAAAGATCAAAGTGGAACTGAAGCAGCGCCTCGCGGAGCTTGTGCGCGCCGGAAAGCTGCTGGAAGCCCAACGGCTGGGCGAACGCTGCACCTTCGATATCGAAATGATGGAAGCAACCGGGGCCTGCGCCGGAATCGAGAATTATTCCCGCTATCTGACCGGCCGCAATCCCGGCGAGCCGCCGCCGACCCTGTTCGAATATCTGCCGGAAAACGCCCTGCTGTTCGTTGATGAAAGCCATGTCACCGTGCCGCAGATCGGCGGCATGTTCAAAGGCGACTTCAAGCGTAAATCGACCCTCGCGGATTTTGGCTTCCGCCTCCCCTCCTGCGTCGATAACCGGCCGCTCAGATTCGAGGAATGGGAG
The DNA here is from genome assembly GCA_021774625.1 of Alphaproteobacteria bacterium. Lineage (GTDB taxonomy): Bacteria > Pseudomonadota > Alphaproteobacteria > Sphingomonadales > JAKSBY01 > JAJFIV01. Next base: position 119,288 of record JAJFIV010000008.1, read on the forward strand.
AAAATGCGCCCGCAAAGCGTGTTCGTTTCCGCCACCCCCGGTCCATGGGAAATGAATGAGACCGGCGGCGTCTTTGCCGAACAGGTGATCCGCCCCACGGGATTGATCGATCCGCCGGTCTTTATCCGTCCGGTCGAAAGCCAGGTCGATGATCTGATGGCGGAATGCCGCGAAGTCGCCGCTAAGGGCATGCGGATACTGGTGACGACGCTTACCAAACGCATGGCCGAGGATCTGACCGAATATCTCCATGAGGCGGGCATACGGGTGCGTTATATGCATTCGGATATCGACACGCTGGAACGGATCGAGATCATCCGTGATCTGCGTCTTGGCGTCTTTGACGTGCTGATCGGTATTAACCTGCTCAGAGAAGGTCTCGATATCCCGGAATGCGGGCTTGTCGCCATTCTGGATGCGGACAAGGAAGGTTTTCTGCGCTCGGAAACCTCGCTGGTGCAGACCATCGGCCGGGCCGCGCGCAACGTGGATGGCCGGGTGATCCTTTACGCCGATAAAGTGACCGGATCGATGGAACGCGCCATCGCGGAAACCGGGCGCAGGCGCAAGAAACAGGAAGCCTATAATCTGGCCCATGGCATCACGCCGGAAAGCATCAGGAAAAAGATCGGCGATATCATCCAAAGCGTTGCCGAGGCCGATTATCTGACCGTCAAAACCGGCGAAGACGACATTATCCACCGCATCGGCGACAACCTGAAAACCCATCTGGCGGACATGGAAAAGAAAATGAAGGAGGCCGCCGGTAATCTGGAATTCGAGGAAGCCGCCCGCCTGCGCGATGAAATCCGCCGCCTGGAGGGCGCCGAACTAGGCATCGTCCCCACCGGCCCGCCCCCCGGCCGTTCCAGCGGCGGCCGCAGCGGCACGAGAGCCCGGCGGGGCAAAACCAAACGGAAGTGGATGTGATGATCGCCAGCTCCTTGTGACGACTACCTTCAAACCCTGAAGACAGTTGAGGTGGACAACGCCGCGGTATTTAAACCCTGCGGTCTGTTCAGCCACATTGCTTTCGAACGGATTTATTGACGAAGTGATAACCAATCCTTCAGTCCTCTCTGCTAGACATCTGTACGCGGTGTGGTAAATGTCCTGGGAACGCAATCAATTGAGCACCATTATGTCAGAAAAACAACTCCTGCATTTTGTATTCGGCGGCCGGGTCCAGAACCCGCAAGGCTATGAATTCGAAGATTTGAGTGAACTGGACTTTGTCGGCATGTATCCCAATTATGCGGCTGCGAAAAAAGCCTGGCGCGGAGCCAGTCAGGCGAAAGTCGATGACGCCTGCTATAAATATGTCATTGTCCATATCCACCGCCTGATGGACCCCGATCACGACGACCATCAGCACTGATGGCGTGATCCGCACTTCGATACGGGCTGCCGCCCTACTCAGCACGAACGGCAAGGCATTTGATACAGACATCACCCTTCACCCTGAGTGCCCGAACAGAGTGAGGGTGTATCGAAGGGTGGGCCACAGAGTTAAACCGGTGCAGACTTGCCGAAATGCGCCTGGACAGCCTGCCGGAAAGCCGTCCCTTCCGGATTATAAGGGCCAAGGCGGTTTCTCAGTGCGCGGAAGGCCTGGAAGAGAATAGCACCGACTTGTGACAATAATGCGTCATTGCGCAGATTGATCTCCGGATTTATCCCCAGGGGCCGCGGCGTCCGGTAAAGACCGTGCGTTTCCGGGGTTTCATCAGAAAAAGGAGAACAACACCGGCGGCAAAACCGCCGATATGTGCCCAGAAAGCAACGCCTCCGGCATCAGGGGGCGCGGCAAGGCCCTGGATCAATTGCATGCCAAACCAGATCCCAAGGAACCACACTGCTTCAATGCGTACCGTGGTGACAAAGAAACCGAGAAACACCAGAGTTAAAACCCGTGCCCGTGGAAACAGGATGATATAGGCGCCGAGCACCCCGGAGATAGCGCCGCTGGCGCCAACCATGGGAATTTGCGAGGCGGGGGCCACCAGGATTTGCGATGCCGCGGCGGCCAGACCGCACAAAAGGTAAAAAATGAGAAACCGGACATGGCCAAGCACATCTTCGATATTGTTGCCGAAAATCCATAGAAACAGCATATTGCCGATAATGTGCATCCAGCCGCCATGCATGAACATGGAGGTGACCAAGGTCAGGGCCGGCGGAATAACCGCCAGCTCCGGTGGCAGTTCCACCGAACCCAGCAGCACACCGGGAATAAGGCCGTAACTGAGGATGATTCTTTGCGCTTCCTGCGGTCCGCCCGCAATCTGCATCAGGAAGGCTAAAACACAGATAATAATGAAGGCGACGGTCAGGACCGGCGTCCGGTAGGTCGGATTCTCATCGCGGAGGGGAATCACCGCATCATCCTTTTACCGGAAGGAGCACCGCGCCAACCCGGCGGCCTTCCAGCAGCAGCACATTATAGGTCCGGGCAGCCGCGCCGGTATCCATCGGGTCCGCTGCTATGGCTTTTTCGTTGAGCGCATTCTGCAAAGCGCGCGGCAATAACTGCATGGACGCTCCGGTGCCGATCAAAAGGATATCGATTTCAGGCGTTGCGGAAAGCAGGCGGTCCATACCGGCGGCGGTCAAATCCGCCAGCGAAGCCGCGGCAACCGGATAAACGCCGGATCCGGTGATTTGAATGCCGCCGTCAAAACGCTTGCCGGCAACCCGGAAACCGCCATCGCCATAGCCTTCAATCAGCAGAAGGCCTTCGGGGTGGTCGGGGCTTAGCTGCATCTATTCAGGGCCTGGCGTCCGCCACATCGGCGCTGAAGGTCTGGCGGCTGAGTTTCATGAACATCAAAAGCGGCGCCGCCACAAAGATCGAGGAATAGGTGCCGACAAACACGCCCCAGATCATCGCCGCCGTGAAACCCCGGATCACTTCCGGGCCAAACAGGAAGAGGGAAAGGAGCGCGATCAGGGTGGTGACGGAGGTCATGGTCGTGCGGCTCAACGTGCTGTTGATGGAAACATTCAATATTTCCTCGAATGGCAGGGAGCGGTATTTGCGGATCATTTCCCGTATCCGGTCGTAGACAACCACCGTATCATTCAATGAATAACCGACAATGGTCAGGATGGCCGCGATAATGGAAAGATTAAATTCCAGCTGAGTGAGCGCAAAAAAGCCGATGGTCAGTGTCACGTCATGAATCAGAGCCATCACAGCGCCTAGCCCGAACTGCCATTCGAAGCGAAACCAGATATAGAGCAGAATGGCGGCAATGGCGGAAATAATCGCAATGACCCCGTCCCGGGCCAGTTCACCGGAAACTTTTGGACCAACCACTTCCGTCCGGCGCCAGCTCAGGTCTGATATTTCCGCCGAAAGCGCCTGCTGGACCAGGATGACAGCTGCCTGTTGGGCCTCCGCCTCGCCCGTCTGCCGTTCAATCCTGATCAGTATATCCGTTGGATCCCCGAACTCCTGAACCGCGGTGTCGCCTAAATTCAATCCATTCACGACGTCGCGCACATGATTGATGTCAAAAGATTCTTCGCCGCCAACTTCAATCATGATGCCGCCGACGAAATCAATGCCCAAATTCAAGCCACGCATCAGAAACAGCGCCAGCGATGCCGCCATTAACAGCGCAGAAAAAGTGAATGCGGCGTTGCGCAGCTTCATAAAGCGGAAATTGGTTTCCTCAGGAACAAGTTTTAACAGCATGGTGTTTCCTTATATGACCAGTGTGGCGGGCCGGCGGCGGCGCATCCACAACACCAGAATCATCCGGGTGAGCATAATGGCGGTAAAGACTGACGTCACGATACCGATGGCGAGGGTAACGGCAAAGCCTTTGACCGGGCCGCTGCCCAGCTGGAAAAGAATCGCCGCTGCAATAAAGGTCGTGATGTTGGCATCCAGAATGGTGCTCATGGCCTGGGCATAACCCTGCTCCAAAGCATGCAGCGGCGGACGGCCGGCCCTGTATTCCTCCCGGATGCGCTCAAACACCAGAACGTTGGCGTCCACCGCCATGCCGATGGTCAGCACAATCCCGGCAATGCCCGGCAGGGTCAGCGTTGCATTCAACAGCGACAGACCACCAAACAGCAATAGAATATTAAACGCGAGGGCAACATTGGCCGCCAGTCCGAACCAGCCATAAGACAGAACCATAAAGACAAGGACGGCAGAGAGCCCGATCAGCGCCGCGCGTTTCCCGGCGGCTATCGAATCAGCGCCCAAATCCGGGCCGACGCTGCGTTCCTCCTCGATGGTCAGTTTCGCCGGCAATGCCCCCGCCCGTAATAAAACCGCAAGATCGGAAGCGGTCTGAACGGTGAACGATCCTGCAATCTGGCCGCTGCCGCCAAGGATCGGTTCATTGATCACGGGAACGCTGATGGCTTCATCGTCCAGCACAATGGCGAATTGCCGCCCGACATTGGTGCGGGTTACATCGGCGAATTTACGGGCCCCGGTATTGTCGAAGCGAAAGCTGACGACGGGACGATTGCTGATATCGAAACTGGGCTGGGCATCGATAAGATTTTCACCGGACACCATGGCGGGAAATTTCAGGGCGACCTGCCCGCCGCCATTGGCCACCTGCATGATGCGCGTTCCGGGCGGTACCCGTCCGCGCTGAATATCCGTCGGCGTGACCGTGGTGTCCACCAAGTGAAAACTGAGCTTCGCTTCGGTATTCAGCCTTTTCTTCAGTTCCGCCGGATCGGCAAGGCCCGGCACCTGCAAAAGAATACGGTCCTCGCCCTGACGCTGAATGGTGGGTTCCAGCGTCCCGGTTTCATCGATGCGGCGGCGGATAACCTCAATGGATTGCTGGACCGCATTGCTGCGCCGCTGCAAAACGCCCTCATCGGTCAAGGTGATGGAAATCCGGGTGTCGGAAACGGCATCGACAATCAGTTCCTGGGTGCCGCCAACAAACACCGTGCTGGCAAGGGGCTGGGAAATGGCCCGCACCAGCCTGAGCGCCTCCGGCATGTCCGCCGGATCGCGCAGACGAAAAGTCACGGCCTGACCGGACACGCCAAGATCGACATAGCCGATCCGTTGCGGCCGAAGGGCCTGACGGACATCGCCAACCAGATTTTCCAGCCGTTCCTCAATGACCGATTCCACATCCACGGTCAGCAGCATATGGGTGCCGCCCTGAAGATCGAGCCCCAGATTCACCTGATCCGAGGGAAGAAAGCCGGACAGGCCATTCGCCTGTTCTTCCGTCAAAAAGTTGGGAAGGGACGCAAGGATGCCCCACAGGCAGACCAGTGAAATCAGAATTACCTTCCAGCGGGGAAAGTCCAGCATGCTTTGTCCTAACTATTCACGCATTGTTATTAGATGGGATTATTCGGCGTCCGGTCAATAGCAGCCGTTATTTTGCTTTGGCTTCCACCTTGGCCGGTTCCTTTTTGCCTCTGACTTCCGAGATGGTCGCCTTGATCACCCGGACCCGCATATCGGGACCAAGCTCGACCTCGACTTCCTCCTCGCCGATCAGCTTCGAGACCTTGCCGACCAGGCCGCCGCCGGTCACCACAATATCCCCGCGCGCCACCGCCGCGACCATGGCCTTGTGCGCCTTGAAACGTTTTTGCTGTGGCCGGATCAGCAGGAAATAAAAGATCACCACGATCGCTATCAGCGGTAAAAATGAGGTGAGGCTGGCGCCAGCGCCTCCATCGGCAGCCTGTGCATAGGCGGGTGAAATAAACATAACATCTTCCTGTTTTATTAGGCCGGGCTCATTGGTCCCGGCTGCCTCGATTTTGACGGCGACTATAGCCATCCGGCGCGAAAATGCAAACATTAGCGTAGCAGGGTCAGAACCCGCGCACCCGTTCATTCTGATTAGCTTCGCAAGGCGAAGCTGTATCGAAGGATGGCGACATTCCCGGACTTTGCTACACGGCTCCGCCGCACAGCCCGAACGGGGAGTCAGATTATGGAGAAGAGGCGCTGGCGGTTTGTGTTTCGAGATAGCGCAACGGGTCGCGGGCGGTGATCCCCTTGCGGATTTCAAAATGGATCTGCGGTTCGGATACATTTCCGGATTGACCGGCAGTGGCGATTTCCTGGCCGCGTTTAACAGTATCGCCGCGGCTGACCAGCAGGTCGGCATTATGGCCATAGGTGGTGATCCAGCCACCGTCGTGACGAATCAGCAGCAGATTACCGAAACCCTTGATCCTATTTCCGGCATAAACCACGACGCCGGCTTCCGCCGCTTTCACTTTCGTGCCGGGCCGGACGCGGATATTGATGCCGTCATTGCGGTAGCCGCCCTGCTTGACGCCAAAACGCGAAATCACAGCGCCATAGGCAGGCCAGGAAAAGTGGGATCCGGTGCGGGCAGGCACGCTTAGAACGGCCGGCTGGGCCGCGGCGGATTCTTGCGGCGGAATAACCAGCTTCTGCCCCGCCTGCAGACGATAAGGCGCCTTTATCCGGTTAAGGCGCATCAATTCCGCCATTCCCACATCATACCGCGCGGCAATGCGGTATCCGGTTTCTCCGCGTTTCACCGTATGCGTACGGGGCGCGCCAAGGGAAAGTTTCTGCCCCGGCACCAGGATATAGGGGGATTGCAGGGCATTGGCCCTGATCAGGTTTTTGGGATCGACGCCATGACGCCGGGCCAGACCATAGACCGTATCGCCTTTACGCACGGTGACAGCCAGTGCCGTAGTGGCCGGTTTTGCTTTCGGCTGCGCCCTGAGGGGCTTTGCTTTGGCCGCCTTAACCGGCGGCGGTGTTGGCTTTACACGCGGGTAAGGGACCGGGACCGGCGCGTTATGAACCGCATTTTTTGGCGAGATGGCGCGGAAATCCCTGGCGCTGGCATAGCCCGACAGCAACAGGGCGCCTGCCGCACAGACAAGCGCCAAGGCGTTGATATATGCCTTTCCCGTCTTCATAATTCAAAATCTAACTTAAGAATCAAGGGGCTGGCAAGAGTTTTTAAATCAAGACTCGAGCGGATCGCCTATCTGGTAGTGATGACTTCCAGACCCCCCATATAGGGTTTCAGCACATCGGGTATCCGCACGCCGCCATCGGCCTGCTGGTAATTTTCCAGCACCGCAACCAGCGCCCGGCCGACGGCAATGCCCGAGCCGTTCAGCGTATGGGGGTAGCGGGTCTCCTTCGCATCCTCTTCCCGGTAGCGCATTTTCATGCGCCGCGCCTGAAAGTCGCCGCAATTGGAACAGCTTGAAATCTCCCGGTAGCGGCCCTGCCCCGGCAGCCAGACTTCCAGGTCGTAGGTTTTGCGCGCGGAAAAACCCATATCGCCTGTACATAAAGTCAGGACGCGATAAGGAAGCTCGAGGCGTTTCAGGACTTCTTCGGCGCAGCCGGTCATGCGTTCCAGTTCAGCATCAGACTGATCCGGATGGACAATGCTGACCATCTCCACCTTGGCAAACTGGTGTTGGCGGATCATCCCGCGGGTATCCTTGCCCGCCGAACCCGCTTCCGAGCGAAAACAGGGAGTAAGCGCGGTAAAGCGCAGGGGAAGGTCCGCCGCATCCAGTATTTCTTCCCGCCGGAGATTGGTCAGCGGCACTTCTGCGGTCGGAATCAGCCAGTGATCGGTGGTGGTTCGAAACTGATCCTCAGCAAATTTCGGCAACTGGCCGGTGCCGAACAGCGCCTGCTGGCGCACCAGCAGGGGGACCGTGGCTTCCGTATAGCCATGCTCGGCGGTCTGCAGATCCAGCATAAACTGTCCGAGGGCCCGTTCAAGTCGCGCCAAAGCCCCGGTCAGGGTGACAAAGCGCGACCCTGACATGCGCGCCGCCCGGTCAAAATCCATCAGGCCCAGGCCTTCGCCGATATCAAAATGTTCCTGCGGCGCAAAATCGAGGGCCGGTTTCTCGCCCCAGATCCTGATCTCGACATTATCCTCTTCACCTTCGCCATCCGGCGCATCGTCCAGCGGCAGGTTGGGGATGCCGGCAAGACGGGCGGTCAATTCCTCGCCCAGCGCGCGCTCTTCCTCCTCGCCGGTCTGTATATCGGTTTTCAGCGCGGCCATTTCGGTAATGGCGGTCTTTGCGGCCTGCTCATCCCCACTGGCTTTGGCGATGCCGATGGCCCTGGAGGCCTGATTGCGCCGCGCCTGCATTTCCTGCAAACGGGTCTGCAGTGATCGGCGCTTTTCATCGAGCGCGAGCAAGTCCGGGGTGACCGCCTCCAATCCGCGCCGGGCCAGCGCGGCATCGAAGGCCGCCGGGTCGTCGCGAATAAGCTTTAAATCGAACATATCAGGTGCTTTCCTCGGCCGCCGCCTGTTCTTTGGCGCGCTTTCTCTCCGTCATCCAGATCGCAAGAATGGAAAGCTCGTACAAAAGAAGAATGGGAATGCCAAGCGCAATCTGACTGACCACATCCGGCGGCGTGAGCAGCGCCGCGGCGGCAAAGGTAATGACAATGGCGTATTTTCGTTTGGTGCGTAGGGTTTTCGACGTGATAAAACCGGCTTTCGCCAGCAACATTAAAAGCACCGGAAGCTGAAAGCCTATGCCGAAGGCAAAGACCAGCTTCATAAACAGGGAGAGATATTCGGAAACTTTCTGACTGGCATTCACATCAAGGTCACCAATATTGAGCGATTGCCCCTGCTGATAGAGAAAATCCCACGCCAGGGGGGTCACCAGATAATAAACCAGCGCCGCCCCCATGATGAACAGGATGGGCGTCGCCACCAGAAACGGCCAGAAGGCGCTGCGTTCATTGCGATACAGACCCGGGGCGATGAATTTCCAAAGCTGGATGGCAATCACCGGAAAAGCCAGAAACATGGCCATAAAGAAAGATATTTTCAGTTTGGCCAAAAAGGGTTCGGTCAGGCTGGTAAAAATCATCCCGCCGATTTCAAGCTTGTTATAAGGCTCGGCCATGAAGGCGAAAATATAATCGGAAAAATAAAAGCTGCCGATAAAGGCAATGATAATCCCGGCCATGGCATAGATAAGTCGCCGCCTGAGTTCGATCAGGTGCTCAAGCAACGGCGCTTTGGTGTCATCCACCGCCTCGTCGGGTTTTTGGCCGGGTTCAGCCATCTTTTTTCGGCCCTGAATGATCCGGTTTGGGGTCTGGTTTTGGATCTGGCGCGGTTTCCATGCTTGGCGGACCCAGCGGCCGGTCCATAAAGCCGTCCGGGTCGATGGTTTTCTTTATTGCGTCTTTCGGGTTAAGCGGGAGATTGCCGGTGACCTGTTTTTTCAGGTCCTGCACGTCCGCTTCCCGCGCCAGATCCTCAATACCGGATTGAAATTCGCGCGCCATGGCGCGGGCCTTGCGGACATAACGGCCGATCGTTCGCAGCACATTCGGCAGGTCCTTCGGGCCCACGACAATAATCAGCAGGACCGCGACAACCAGCAATTCCGTCCAGGCAATATCAAACATGGGGTGTGCCGATAGGCTTTATCAGGGGGCTGATGGTTATCAGCCGGTTGGAAATTTAACCGTTCACTTTTTCTTTGTCGGAAACCGGCGCCGCCGTCGCTTCCCGCTTGTCGGCAAGGGGGGCGTTCGGCTTATCCGCCTTGTCTTTGGCATCATCGTCCGAAATGCCTTTTTTGAAGCTTTTGATGCCCTTCGCCACGTCGCCCATCAGATCAGAGATTTTTCCGCGGCCAAACAATAAGATGACAAGCACCACAACAATGACTATCTGCCAAAAACCAGGAAAACCACCCATTCTTAATCTCCTAAAGGCTGAGGACCATCCATAGATGGCCCGTCAGCGGGTTAATTGCAATGATTTTACACATCCTTTTCATATTTTGCCAGATCGTCTTCCTCAAGCGGCAGTTCCGCCTCCCCTTCATCCCCGCCGGCCGGCTGAAGGTCCATTCTAGCCAGCGCGGAATTAACACTTTCCAAAAGCCCGGCGGCTTTCAGCTCTTCAAGCCCCGGCAGATGGTCGAGGTTTTCAAGTCCGAAGTGAACAAGGAAATCCTGGCTGGTTCCATAGGTCACGGGCCTGCCGGGGCTGCGCCGCCGCCCCATATGCCGGACCCAGCCGGCTTCCAGCAGAATATCCAGTGTGCCCTTGGAAATACCGACGCCGCGGATTTCCTCAATCTCGGCCCGGGTCACCGGTTGATGATAGGCAATAATGGCAAGGGTTTCCACCCCGGCGCGGGACAGTTTGCGGATATCTTCCCTTTCGGTCCGCAGCAGAAATGACAGGTCAGCTGCCGTGCGGAACATCCATTTGCCGCCGGCTTCAACCAGATTGATGCCGCGCTTTTCATAAAACGCCGCGAGTTCGGCGATATGGTCGGCCACATCGGCCCCGTCCGGCAGCCTGTCGGCAATTTCGGCTGCCGACAGCGGATGTTCCGTAGCGAACAGGACAGCCTCCACCATACGCCTATGGTCTATTTCCGCGCTCATTGATCCCGTTTGCTCCTGACATAAAGAGGGCCGTAAGTCTCCAACTGTCTGATTTCCGCCCGGCCCTGACGCGCAAGTTCCAGACTTGCGACAAACATGCTGGCGATGCCGGATTTGCGGCTGCCGGCAAAACTGCCGTCCGCGGGAAGAAATTCGGCGAGCTGCGTCCAGTTGACAGCTTTGCCGATCAGGCCTGAAAGGCGCGTGATGGCATCTTCCAGTGAATAAACCGGCCGCGAGGCAATCGTCAGTTCCGTGGCTGATGTCCGCACCCGGAAATCCGCATAGGCCTTCAGAAGTTCAAAATAGGTCACATCATAGGCGGCGCGTCTGGTGACTTTCAGCCCTTCCGGCGCGCCGCGCAGAAAAACATCGCGTCCGATGCGGTTGCGGGACATCAGTCTTGCCCCCGCCTCGCGCATGGCAATCAAACGCTGCAGCCGCAGTTGCAGGCGCGCCGCCATTTCCTCAGCGCTTTCCTCGCCGTCATCCTCTTCCCTGGGTAACAGCAGTCTTGATTTGAGATAGGCAAGCCACGCCGCCATCACCAGATAGTCAGCGGCGATTTCCAGCTTCAGACGGCCGGCTTCGGCAATGAAGGCAAGATATTGTTCGACCAGGGCGAGGATAGAGATATTCTGCAAATCCACTTTTTGCGCCCGCGCCAGCGTAAGCAGCACATCCAGCGGGCCCTCATAGCCGTCAATATCCAGCAACAGTTCGCCGCCGCTCCTTAGACCGCGCGGCCCGGCGTCAAACCCGTCCTCTGGAAAAGCTATATTTTCGTTATCGTTCGTCATCGCACCCCGGCAAGAGACATGATCGCGTCCGTAATATACTGCGTCGGCAAACCAATCAGATAATATCCCACATTCAGATCAACTTTTAACGCCCGCCCCAGAACCGGCAGAATAATCAGAGCCCCCAGCACAATAAAAATTCCGTACGGTTCTATCCTTTCATAGCGTGCGGCATAGGGCATAGGCAAGAGCCCCGCCATCACCCGGCCGCCATCCAGCGGCGGGATTGGCAGCATGTTAAAGACGGCCAGCAGGACATTCAGCAGGATGGTGTTTTCCAGATTGGCAATGAACCAGCCATGGGCGACATCCGGTACTATATTTTGAAGATGCAGTAAAAGGGCCGCAATCAGGGCCAGTGCGATATTCATGCCCGGTCCGGCGGCGGCGACCCAGATCATATGTTGCTTGGGTTTTCTCAGTCGTGCAATTCTTACAGGCACCGGCTTGGCATAGCCGAACAGAAACCCTGTCTGCATGATCAACAACGCCAGCGGCATCAGAATTGTGCCAAACGGATCGATATGCGCCAGCGGGTTCAGGGTCAGGCGGCCCTGTTTTTTTGCCGTATCATCGCCGAAATAATAGGCGGCGTAACCATGCGCCGCCTCATGAAAAGTGACGGCCAGCAGAATGGGAAGTGCCCAGACGGTCAGACCGCTGATGAAACCTGTTATTGACTCCATACTGTCCCCGCTATTCCGCTTTTGTCATAAATGATTGATAGTCCGCTTTGACCGCATCCCGGTCTATGGTCGGCGCGCCGCCGCTTGTGGCGAGATATAACGCCAGCTTTTCGGCCAATTCGGGCAAAACCGGGGTCAGGGCTTCCGCGATGGCGGTCATTTCATCCATTTTCCCGTTACAGTGCAGGATCAGGTCGCAGCCGGCATCGATTGCCCGTCTTGCCCGCGCCTCATAGTTGCCGCCCAGCGCGCCCATGGATAAGTCATCGCTCATCAGGATGCCGGAAAATCCGATATTGCCCCGGATAACATCTTGAATGACGGCGGGCGAGAAAGTGGCGCAATTTTCCTTATCGACGGTGGAATAGACCATATGGGCGGTCATCGCGAAGGGCGCGCTTGCCAGGGCGCGGAACGGTGCGAAATCCCACTCCGACAGGGTTTGCAGATTGCTGCCGGTCACTGGCAGACGCAGATGACTGTCGACATTCGCCCGGCCATGCCCGGGGATATGTTTGATCACCGGCAGACAGCCGCCATCCAGTAGCCCTGCCATGGCGCTGCCGCCAAGCACCGCAGCGCTTTCAGGGTCACAACCATAAGCCCTGTCGCCAATGACCGGATCCGCGCCCACGGCTGGAATATCGAGAACCGGCAGACAATCCACCGTAATTCCCAGCGACCGCAGGTCAGCGGCAATCAACAAGCTGTTGAGATAAGCAAGCCTTTCCGCCGCCGCTTTATCGCGGGCGTAAATTTCACCAAACACCCCGGCTGCCGGCGGGTTTCGCCAATGCGGCGACCCCAGCCGGGTGACGCGGCCACCCTCCTGATCAATCAGAATGGCAAGCTGCTCACGGCCCGTGACGTCACGCATCTCGCCAGTCAGGGCCCTGATCTGCCGCGGACTTTCGCAGTTCCGGGCAAACAGAATAAAGCCCGCCGGGTTCGTTTGGGCGAAAAAACGGCGCTCTTCCGCCGTCAGCTTCAGCCCCGCGCAGCCGAAAATAACAGGCAGCACTTAGCGAGCCACAACGATACAGGCTTCGCCGGATGCTTTCAGGCTCTGGCAGGCCCGTTCGGCGCTGTCCCTGCCGTCAAAGGGTCCGCCCCGGAGACGGTAAAAGACGCCCCGCTCGCCAAGATCCGCCCGTTCAATGTCCGGGTCCAGACCGGCGAAAAGCTGCGGGTAGCGCGCCGCCAGGCGCTGCCAGCCGTTTGCCGCCGCATCTTCCGAACGGAACGCGCCCAGTTGCAGCAAATGGCTGCCGGCGGCGACAGCCGGTTGCGCCGGCGTCTTCTCCGCTGTCTGTTGCGGAGCCTGTTGGGAGGTCTGTGCGGTTTCAGCGGGCGGCGGGACAATATCGGTCCGTTCCTCAATGGGCGCCGGGGTGCGCTCCACCGGGTCTTCCGGACCCTCCTGCATAGTTTCCGGGCGATCTTCGCTTTCCCCGGCGATGGGGTCGAAGACCATCTTGTCCTGATCCGCGATATCCATGCCGCCCTGATCCTCGGGCGCAATTTTTACCGGTCCTTCCGGGGCTTTCACCAACGGAATTCCGGCGCCATCGCTGCTGACGGTGCGGTCATACATAAACCACACAAGCACCGTAAAAACCAGGACTATGACAATGCCGCCGGCAAGCATCCACAGCCGCGGCATGCCCGGCGCTTTCTCATCACCGGGAACCGGTTCCAGCCAGGGTGGAAGCCCGGATTTATCATCCGGCTTGTCGGCAGGTGTTTTCTCGTCTTCTGGCATCAATGCATCTCCTTGACCGGTTCGACCCCCAATATACCGAGCCCCGAGGCAATAACAATGGCCACAGCCCGGATCAAAGCCAGGTGCGCAGAGGTCAGCGCCGCATCATCCTCCACAATAAAGCGAAGGCCCCGATCCTCATTGCCTTTGTTCCACAGAGTATGAAATTCCGCGGCCAAATCATAGAGGTAAAACGCAATCCGGTGCGGCTCGTAAGCTTCGGCAGCGGCTTCGACACTGCGCGGCCATTCAGTCAGCCGTTTGATCAACGCCAGTTCGGCATCATGGCGCAACAGCGAGAAATCCGCCTTTTCAAGCGCTGCATCCGAAAAATCCATGCCCGGGAAAGCTTCCGCGGCCTTGCGGAAGACCGAATGGACCCGCGCATGGGCATACTGTACATAAAAAACCGGATTATCCCTGGACTGTTCCAGCACTTTGGCATAATCGAAATCCAGCGGCGCATCATTTTTGCGGGTCAGCATATAGAACCGGACCACATCCCTGCCCACTTCATCGAGCAGTTCCCTGAGCGTGATAAAACTGCCCGACCGTTTCGACATTTTTATTGGTTCGCCGTCGCGGAACAGGCGGACGATCTGGCATTGCCGGATATCCACATCGGCCCGCCCGCCGGAAAGGGCGGTGACGGCCGCCTTCATCCGTTTCACATATCCGCCGTGATCCGCGCCGAACACATCGATCATTTTCAGAAAGCCGCGTTTATACTTGTCATAGTGATAGGCGATATCCGCGGCAAAATAGGTGTAGCTGCCGTCCGACTTTAAAAGCGCGCGGTCCACGTCGTCGCCAAAATCGGTGGCGCGGAACAGGGTCTGCGCCCGCGGCTCCCAATCATCCGGCTTTTTACCCTTTGGCGGCTCCAGCACGCCTTCATAAACGTGGCCGGCATTCTTAAGAACTTCAATCATTTCCCCGACGCGGCCCGAGGCCTGCAGTTCCCGTTCCGAAAAAAAGACATCCTGCGCAATGCCAAGACTGGCAAGGTCTTTCTTGATCAGGTTCATCATGGCATCGGCCGCCGCAATGCGAATTGGCTCCAGCCATTCTTCTTCCGGCGCTCCAACCCATTTGCCGCCGTGCGTTTCAGCCAATTCCCGCCCCAGTGGAACAAGGTAATCGCCAGGATAAAGACCGTCCGGAATTTCGCCGATACCCTCACCCAGGGCTTCCCGGTAACGCAGATGAACAGACCGGGCCAGCGTGTCGATCTGCGAGCCCGCGTCATTGATGTAATATTCCCTGGTCACATCAAAGCCGGCCTTGGCCAGCAGACTGGCCAGCGCATCGCCATAAACCGCGCCCCTGACATGGCCGATATGCATGGGGCCGGTAGGATTGGCCGACACATATTCCACATTCACTTTTTCGCCATCCCGTTTCCCGTGATCCCCATAATGCCGGCCTGCGGAAAGAATTTCCGGAATTCGCTGCTGCCAGAATTCATCGGCAATGGTCAGATTGATAAAGCCGGGTCCGGCAATTTCGACGGCCGCAATCTCGCTTTCTTTTCTGAGCGCGGCGGCAAGCTTCTCCGCGACGGCGCGCGGCGGCTGTGCCAGCGGTTTGGCCAGAAGAAGGGCCGTATTGGCGGCAAGATCGCCATGGGCGGCATCGCGCGGCGATTCCACCGTCATCCGATCGAGCTGCACGGCAAGCTCATCAACGCCCAAGTCAAAAGATTCCTGAGTTTTTAGTTGAATAAGATTTTTGAAGTACTTGAATACATTCATATTACTGGTTTTCATTATTGAATAATGTCGCATGGGCCCGGAAGGCATAGCCGTCCGTCATCCCGGCAATGTAATCCGCCGCCACTCTGGCTGTTTCCATGGTTCCCGGACCTGTGGCGCTGGCCGACCATTCCACGGGCATTTTTTCCGGCGCATCGATATACAGGCTAAACAGCGCCTTGACCACCTGTTTTGCCTGCGCGGCTTTTTCGATCACGGCCGGATGATTGTACATATTCTCGCCGAGATAGGATTTCAGCTCGCCGATCTGTCCCATGAGGTCCGGATCAAACCCCGCCATCGCCTCCCCTGCCTGCCGGACGTCACGGGGGGACCGGGGATTAAGGCGTCCGAGCCGCCTTGCTGTTTCCCGCAGCATGCCGCTTACCATGTTATTGATCAGATGGCGCACCAGTTCGCTGATCAGGACCGGTTCGGCAATATCTCCCATAGTTTTCCGGATTGCGTCCAGGGCATGGCCGACAATCGAAATATCGGACAAATCCCTGATGGAAAACAGCCCCGCCCTGAGACCATCGTCAATATCGTGATTATTATAGGCGATATCGTCGGCATTGGCAGCGATCTGGGCTTCCATTCCGGCAAAAGTGTGAAGTTCCAGATCCTGTTGCGGGAGATATTCCGCAATACCGAACGGGATATCGGGCGACGGGTTTCTGGGGTCAATTTCCGTGGCGGCCAGGGGACCGTTATGCTTGGCCAGTCCTTCCAGGCTTTCCCAGGTCAGATTCAGGCCATCGAACGCCGCATAGCGTTTTTCCAGCAGGGTCACCAGCCGGATGGTCTGCGCATTATGATCGAAACCGCCATAATTCTTCATGACGTCATTCAGCGCCTCTTCCCCGGCATGACCAAAGGGGGTGTGGCCGAAATCATGGGCCAGGGCCAGAGCCTCGCCGAGATCCTCGTCAACACCCAGCACCCGGCAGATACTGCGGGCAATCTGCGCCACTTCGATGGAATGGGTCAGCCGTGTGCGGTAATGATCGCCTTCGTGATGCACAAAAACCTGGGTTTTGTGTTTCAAACGGCGAAAGGCCGTACAGTGAATAATCCGGTCGCGGTCACGCTGAAAAGCTGAACGGCTGGGGCTTTCAGGTTCGGGAAAAAGGCGGCCGCGCGTTTCCGACGCTTTGCAGGCATAGGGCTTTAATATTTTTTCATAGCTTTGCGCCATGCTGGCTTTCCTGTATAATTGCGGGCAATTTACGGACAAGTCATGGCAATGTCGATGATTGACTTTCGGCCCTGTGCCCTTACATATAATAGACTGAAACTTTGAGTACTGAACATGACAGATATTACACCGGTCACTTTATCGGAAAGCGCGGCGGCCCGGGTTCGGGAATTGATCAAGCGCGAAGGCGACCAGTCCGTCAAGCTGCGCGTCACGGTTTCCGGCGGCGGCTGCTCCGGATTTCAGTACGGGTTTGCCTTCGATAAAGACCAGAGCGATGACGATGTTGTCATTGAACGGGACGGGATCGAGGTGCTGGTGGATTCCATGTCGCTGCTCTATCTGGCCGGATCTGAAATTGATTTTCAGGAGGACCTTGCCGGTTCCGCCTTTCGCGTTCACAATCCCAATGCGCAATCCTCGTGTGGTTGCGGCTCCTCTTTTTCCCTTTAGAGCCGGTCTTAAGAAAGCGTCCCGCCGGATATGAATTTCTTATGAAAATTGCGACTTTTAACATCAATGGTGTGAAAGCGCGCCTGCCCCGGCTTTTGGAATGGTTCCACGAATTTTCGCCGGATGTCGCCTGCCTGCAGGAAATCAAATCTATCGACGACAACTTTCCCCGCCGCGCATTCGAAGATATCGGCTATCAGGTGGAAACCCATGGCCAAAAGGCTTTTAACGGGGTGGCCCTGCTGTCGAAACAGCCGGTCAAAGCTGTCCGCCGGGGTCTTCCCGGCGATGCGGCAGACGAACAGGCCCGTTATATTGAGGGCACCGTCAATGGGGTTCGCATCGCCAGCATCTATCTTCCGAACGGCAACCCGGCGCCCGGTGAAAAATTTGACTATAAACTGCGCTGGATGGACCGCTTGATCGATCATGCCGCCGCTTTGCTGTTGGAGGAATGGCCGCTGGTTCTGTGCGGAGACTATAATATCTGCCCCAGGGATGAAGATGTGTATGACCCCAAGGGCTGGCAGGATGATGCCTTATGCCGGCCCGAATCCCGCGCCCGGTTCAGGACCCTGATGAATCTCGGCTTCACTGACGCCCTGCGCCATATCATGCCATCCGGCCAGGCCTATACATACTGGGATTTTCAACGTGGCGCGTGGCCCAAGGATCATGGCCTCAGGATCGACCATTTTCTGCTGTCCGCGCAGGCGGCGGACCGGTTGCAGGATTGTCAGGTCGACCGCAGGCCCCGCGGCAAAGACAAGGCGTCGGACCACACGCCGGTCTGGTGCAAGCTTGAGGTCTGACCTGGATTATCCCGCAACGGCCGGGCCGGCGAATTTGGTGACGACAAAGAGAATGATGATGGAAACCAGCGCTGCCGCAATGCTGTAATCGACACGGGTGGCGCCCCCGGGCTCAGCGGCCAGCCGGCGCAGCTTTGAACAAAGTTCATGCAAATGGATCATTTTTCTCACCTTATTCCGTTGGCTCATTCATAAGGAAGCAACAACGGTGCCAGATATGAAAAATTTCACCTAACCATCTGTTTTTAAAAACTTATCAGTTAAATTACGTAATTTAACCATAAACATGGTGGGGACAATCCTGTCTCAAAACGGGATTGTCTGTAAGCCAGGCCTTACACCGGCTGGCTTTTTAGTTTTTGCGGTCTTTAAGGGGAATCACCAGTTTAAGGCCGGACCAGATTTCATCGACGGCGCAGACCTTCACATCAACCAGGCCGATGGAGATGGCATAACTCCGGATCACGTCTTCCGTCACATCCGTCGGTACTTTTGACGCCTTTTTTGGCCACGACACCCAGATCATGCCATTCTGCCGGATGCAGGATTTCAACAGAGGAAGTGTAGCAAACAATTCAACGGCGGATTTTGTAAAATAATGGATGATATCCCGGTCTTTTTCGATCACATCCGTCTGTTCGCGCAAAATCAGCCCCCCGATGGCATCAATCCGCAAAATATCGGCTAAACCGTCCGGTGCAGCGATAACAAGCACTTCAGAACCTGGCTTGATGCCCAGTTTTTTGGGTAAAGGTGTTCCTGAATATCCTGCCATCGCTGCTTACCTATGGCTTGAGTGAGAAAGGCGTGAAATTGGTGTCCGAGTCGAAATAATCCTCGTGTTCCGCTTTTTTGAGCATTGCCACGACTTTATAGGTCACCGGCGTCAGGGCCGCTTCCCAGGCGACTTTCATGGCGAAATTGGTGAACAGGACGGTGATGACCAGTTCCAGTGGCCACACGCCGAGAAAGGCGACGGGATAGAAAATCAGGCTGTCCACCCCCTGCCCGACCACTGTAGAGCCGATGGTCCGGGTCCAGAGATGCCTGCCTTTGGTCCAGATCTTCATCCGCGCCAGCACATAGGCATTGACCAGTTCCCCTGACCAGAAGGCGAGAATGGAGGCGAGAACAATGCGTGGCGTCTGGCCGAAAACCGCCTCATAGGCCGGCTGATCGTTCCAACCTTCTGCGGGTGGCAGGCCGACAACCACGAAGGACATCAGGCTCATAAACAAAAGCCCGGCAAAGCCCGCCCAGACGACGCGGCGCGCCCGTGCATAGCCATAGACTTCCGTCAGGATGTCGCCAATCACATAGGATAGCGGGAAAAACAGAATCCCGGCGCCGAAAGTCACCCCTGCCACCGTCGAGAGCTTCGCTGCGCCGATCAGATTGGACAGCAGCAGGATGGCCACAAAAGCCGCCATGACGAAATCATAATAGCGGTAGCGTTTTGGCCCCACCTGCTGATCTTCACCCCCGGGATTTTGTTTGCTCATAAGAACCCCTCCGGCCTTTTTTGGCCAAAGTGAGACGAAAAGGCAAGAACGGCGTGAAATGTTTGGCGAAATGGACTGCCATCCGCTATAAATCTACGTAAATAATTAAATAACCCGGAGGAACTTATGTTGAAACGGTTTTCAGGCGCGCTCCTGCTCAGCGGCATTGTTTTTTCCGCCCAGGCGCAACAGACAGCTGACTGGGATTCAGTGGAAATCACCAGCCAGCACATTGCCGGCAATGTTCATATGATCCAGGGCCGCGGCGGCAATATCGGGGTGTCGGCCGGTGAAGACGGTGTCTATCTGGTTGATGATCAGTTCGCGCCCCTGACGGAGCGCATCCTGGCAAAAGTCCGGGAAATTTCCGATGGTCCGGTGCGTTTCGTCCTCAATACCCACTGGCATGGCGATCATACCGGCGGCAATGAAAATCTCGGCAATGCAGGCGTGGTGATCGTCGCCCATGACAATGTCTATGAACGCATGAGCACGGACCAGATGAATAAGATTTTCGGCAGGACAACGCCAGCGTCGCCGAAAGCGGCCCTGCCCACAATAACATTTAACCAGACCACCACCTTTCACCTGAATGGCGAGGAAATCCACGCCTTTCGGGTTTCACCCTCCCACACCGACGGCGATACGGTGGTCTTTTTCAAATCCTCAAACGTGATCCATATGGGCGATACATTCTTCAATGGCCGCTTTCCCTTTATCGATACGGAATCCGGCGGGCGGCTTGACGGTGTGATATCCACCGCCGATCTGGTTCTGAGCATGACGAATGACGCAACAAAAATCATCCCCGGCCATGGCCCGCTGGCAGGGCGGGAAGAGCTGACCGCCTATCGCGATACCCTGATCCGGGCCCGCAACGAGCTGAATGTATTGATCGCCGAGGGTAAAAGCCTGGAAGATATTCTTGCCGCCCGGCCCTTTGAGGACCTTTACCAGAGCTGGGGCGGCAGTGAGGATCCGCCCGTCAGCTTTATCACGATCGCCTATTATGATCTTTCCGGCAAAACATTCCGGCAATAGGAGATTCTGATGAAAAAAATCCTTCTTGCATTCGCCGTTGCGTTCACGGCACCCGCCGCTTCGGCCCAGCAGGATTTCGACTGGACTTCCGTTGAGATCAAAAGCACCCATGTGGCCGGCAGCGTTCATATGATCGAAGGCCGGGGCGGCAATATCGGCATTTCCGCCGGTCCCGACGGCGTCTTCATGATCGATGACCAGTTTGCCCCGCTGACCGACCGGCTGATTGCCAAAATCCGCGAAATATCCGATGGCGAAATCCGCTTTCTGGTTAACACCCATGTGCATGGCGATCATACCGGCGGCAATGAAAATCTCGGCCGCGCAGGGGTGATGATTTTTGCCCAAGACAATGTGCGGAAAAGAATGGCCGAAGGCATCCGCGGCGGCCCGCCAGCTCCCGAGGATGCCCTGCCCTTGGTCACCTATTCGGATACGGCCACTTTTCATCTCAATGGTGAGGATGTGACCGCGTTCCGGGTTCCGCCGGCGCACACGGACGGCGATACCTTCATTCATTTCAAAGGCGCGAATGTGCTGCATTTGGGCGATGTCTTTCGCACCACGTCTTATCCAGTGATTGACACCGGCAATGGCGGCACATTTGCCGGTGTGATCGCGGCCACTGAAATTGCCATTGAAATTGCCGGACCGGAAACGAAAATCATTCCCGGCCATGGCTTCCTCACCGATAAAAGCATGCTGATCACCGTCCGCGATATGCTGGTGGATATCCGCGACAGGGTACAGGTGCTCATTGATGACGGCAAGAGCCTCGAGGAAGTAATCGCCGCCCGGCCCACGGCGGTATACGACGAACGTTGGGACCAGGGCGGCATGGGTATCGAACGCTTTCTCGGTGTGATTTATGCCGAGCTGAAGGGGGAATGACTCCTACTCCAGTTTCCCTTTAACGGTGATCACCGCCTTCATCGCCGGGTGAAAGTAACAGAAATAATCAAACTGCCCGGCAGTTGAAAAGGTGATGGCGCCGCTTTCATTTTTACGCAGCCGCCCGGTATCCCATGCTTTGTCCGAACCCGTCGCTGTGTGCGGGGCAATATCCTGATTGATCCATTCGACGGTATCGCCGGGCTGTATTGTCAGTTCCGCCGGGATGAATTTGAATTTTGCGATGACAACCTGATGCGTTTGACCGGCCTCCCCGGCAAATGTTCCGGAAAATGCTGCCGAGAGGAAGAAGGTAGCGCCCAGAAGGGCGCTACCAAATTCCGCTGAAATCCGCATTACATGCCGCATTTCAGTGCCTTGACCATATGTCCGGCATGGCCTTCATGGACCTTGAACGTGACAAGTGCGTCGGCAAGAAGCACTTTCAGTTCGGGTACCGTGACATTGGGAATAAAACTGCCCTCAACGGTCTGGTTGACCACCTGATGATAGCCGAGCTCGTTGGCGGCATAGGCGCAATCGAACGTCTTGCCGGACAGCCGGCGCAGTTCTTCACGTTTCTGGGCTGCCCCGCCAACAAGGGCCTGGCTCAGGCTGTTATCCTGTGGCGTTACCTTCAGCCGGGTGATCAGGGCGACGGATTCATCATTAACCGCTGTGTGGTCGCGAATCATGGTCTCGGCAAACTCGATAACGTCAGGATTATCGCTCAGGGCCAGTGCCAGATGGGCGTAGCGGATATCCAGATTGCCCGCCGTGTAGGCCGTGTGGGCAATTTCCAGATCATTCATCATTTCCTGCGCCAATGCAGAGGTCGTCAATGTGGCGGCCATAACCGCCGCTACGGTTGTGTTCATTACTTTTGTCATGTTTGTTTCCTGTTCATGGTCCGGTTGAAGTTATTCGGCTGCCGCCAGTGCCGTTGTCTTGACGAGTGGAAAGTCGACCTCGGTTCCGGCGATGTGGTTAAAATAATTCGTAAAAATATTGACACCGATATGCGCCAGTATTTCGGTGATTTCGCCGTCGGAAAGGCCGATATTTCTGAGAGTTTCCAGCGCGTCCGCTTTTGGATGCCCGCGGGAATCGACGACATCGCGCACAAATTGCAGAACTGCGTTGGTTTTGGGATCATTCGCTGATCCAGTCAAATTCAGCGCCGCTTCTTCCGCGCTGACGCCCGCGCCCTTGGCCATCAAAGTATGAGCCGACGCGCAATAGTCACACTGGTGTGTGCCGGCAACCGCCAGCGCAATCTGTTCGCGAAGGTCCGGGGTCAGTTTTCCACCGGCAAGGGCCCCGCTAAAACCGAGATAGCCTTTCAGGGCCACCGGGGACTGCGCCATTGTCGCCAGAATGTTGGGGATCATACCCAACTGCTTCTTCACGCCGCTCAGAATATCCCGGGCCTCGCCCGGTGCGTCAACGTTGATTGGTTTAATATTTGCCATTATCTGTCTCCTTTATAAAAGTAGTATACCGTTCTGTTTACTTAGGAGCCAGACAGATATACCGATCTGTGTAGATTGTCAATACCATTATCGAACTTTTTTTTGGACATTTGCGATTTATTCCCTATATTAAAGGAAATGGTATGGGAAAAAATATAAACAGACAGGTGTATAATGATGCAATCAAAACGACAGCAGCTGGTGGATGCGGCCGTTGATCTGTTTTCCGCCCACGGATATCACGGGGTTGGAATTGACCGCATTGCCGAAGAGGCGCGCGTCACAAAAAAGACCATGTATCATCACTTCCGGTCCAAGGAGGAACTGATCCTGGCGGCGCTGCGGCACTATGACGGGATATTCCGCAATAATTTCATGAAGGCTGTTGGGGATGCGGCGGAAGACCCGGAAGGGCGCCTCCTCGCCATTTTCGATGTGGCTCACGCCTGGTTTTCCGACAAGAAATTTTATGGCTGCATGTTTATCAATGCCATCGGCGAATATTCGGAACCGGATACGGCCATCCGCTCGGTCTGCGCCGATTTCAAAAAACTGATCCGCACATATATTGAGAAACTGGCGAAAGAGGCAGGCCTGAAGGAGCCGGCCAAGATTGCGGCCACGCTTGCGCTTCTTCTGGAAGGCTCGACCGTCACCGCGCAGGTTTCCGGCGATCCAGGGTGTGCGAAAACCGCCAGGGATGCCGCGAAAGTGCTTATCGATAACGCGCCGCGGGTATGAACGAGAATTTTACGGAATTGCTTGCCCGGGTCCGGGCCTGCCGGTTGTGTGAAGACCAACTGCCCGAAGGACCGCGCCCGGTTTTTCAGCTGGCGAAAAGCGCCCACATCCTTGTGGCGGGTCAGGCGCCCGGCATTCGGGTGCACAAAACCGGCATTCCGTTTAATGATCCGAGCGGCGACCGGCTGCGGGACTGGATGGGAGTTGACCGGACAGTTTTTTATGATGCGGACCGGCTGGCCATCGTGCCCATGGGTTTCTGTTACCCCGGCACCGGCAAGTCCGGCGACCTGCCGCCGATCCCGCTCTGTGCCGAGACATGGCGGCAAAAACTGCTGGATCAGGCCCCCAATATCAAATTGACCCTTGCCATCGGCCAATATGCCATCGCCTGGCATCTCGGCAAAACCAAAAAGAACCTCACAGAAATCGTCCGGTCCTGGAAAGAATATGGCGAGTCTGTTATCCCCCTCCCCCATCCCAGCCCCAGAAACAATATCTGGCTGAAGAAAAATCCTTGGTTTGAGGCGGAACTGATTCCGGTTTTACAAGCACGTGTGCAAAAGGCGCTGGGCTGATTTTTGTTATGGGTAAGCCGTGATTTCAATGCGCATGCCGTCGGGGTCTTTCAGGAACAGGCAATAGTCGCCGCCGAGGATTTGGACGTCCGGCGCATCGAAGCCGAG
The DNA here is from genome assembly GCA_021774625.1 of Alphaproteobacteria bacterium. Lineage (GTDB taxonomy): Bacteria > Pseudomonadota > Alphaproteobacteria > Sphingomonadales > JAKSBY01 > JAJFIV01. Next base: position 143,497 of record JAJFIV010000008.1, read on the forward strand.
GCCGACCATTTGTTCGCGGATACCATCGACGGCGGCGCGGTCGGGCGCGGTAAAACCCAGATGGTTTAGCCCGACGCCGAAGCGGTTATAGGCGTCCTCCGGCTCCGTTGCCGGGCGAAGGTCAAGGTACAGTCCATCATCATTGCCAAATACATGCTCCCCGCTACGGGAAAACCCGATCAGTTCCAACAGCGCCGCATACCACGCATCGCTTTTTTCCATATGGCTGACATAAAGGACAATATGATCCAGTTTCATCGGTTGACAGCCGGTTTGATATCGGTTTTGCTGAAATCATTCCCTTTGAACAATAACGGCTCTCCGCTGCTTTTGGAAAGCGCGTATGAAAAGCAATCGCCGAAATTTAGCCCGGCAGGGTGTTGGCCCTTTCCATATTGTCGATACGCTTCGAGTGCGATGTCCGTTTGATCCGCATCGAAGGGTTCGATTTTTATCTTGGCTTTGTATAGAAGAAGCTCGAGTTCACGGCGGCCATCCTCCCCGAGCGTGTTTTCGATGACGATCCCGGTTTCCACAACATTGGGAGCGGCCATCAGGCGCACCGAATCATCAGCAATCGCGTCCGAATAGCCTTGCGCTTCAGGCTCGCCAAATAAAATCGCTATCAACGCAGAACTGTCGATGACCATCAGGATGGTAATCCATGTTTGTCATAACCAATGATTTCATCAGGCGTCCTATCTGTCAGCCTAGGCAATTTCGCGGCCCGTCTGCTGATTGCCATGATTTCCCGGCCAAGAGCCGTTTGCCGTTTTCTGCTTTGCTCCTTTTCCAGCCGTTCTTTTAGTGATCGTTGTATCGCCACCGTCAGACTTTCCCCAGTGGTCTTCGCCAACTCCCGCGCCAGGCGGTCCGTTTCGCGATCCTTGATATTCAACGCCATGTTTCTTCCTATAAAGAAAATTTTCTATATTATATACAAAATGCTGCAAAAAAACAAGCGTTCCTCATTTAAGTGAAAACGGGAAACCAATTTACTACCGGACAAGAGCTAGGAAAGCAGCTTTCGTCTATAGGGATAACGGTCATCTGCTACCCCAACCGCTTCAGCGCCGCTTTCAGCTTTGCAGCGGTTTCGCGCTCTGACTCCAGCCGGACGCGTGCTTCCTCCACCACATGGGCGGGGGCTTTGGCGGTGAATTGGGCGTTGCCGAGGCGTCCGGACAGGGCTTTGATTTCGCCTTCCGCCTTTTGGATCGCTTTGGTCAGGCGGTCGCGTTCGGCAGCGAGGTCGATGACGCCTTCGAGGGGCAGGATGATGGTGGCCTCGTCGATCACAATCTGCAGAGCGCCTTTGGCCGGGGCGGCGCCGGTCTTTTCCAGACTTTCCAGCCGGGCGAGCCGCCGTAACAGCCCGCCCTGGCGTTCGATCTGCTTCCAGGTTGCATCGGACGCTCCCTGTACCAGAGACGGCACCTTTGCCCCTGCAGGGATATTGGCGTCAGCGCGGGCGGAACGGACGGACGTCACAAAGCGGATTGTCCAATCCATCTCCTCTGCGGCATCCGCATTAATCAGGTCATCGCTGAACCCTGGCCATGCGCCGAGAATGAGATCGCTGTCACGCTTCTCGTCCATGGCGTGCCACAGTTCCTCGGTGATGAACGGCATGAAGGGGTGGAGCATGATCAGGATCTGATCGAAAGCCCAGGCGGCGGTGCGTTGGGTTTCCCGTTTGCCTTCGGCGTCGGTGCCGCCCAGCACCGGCTTGATGAATTCCACATACCAGTCACAGAAACTGTGCCAGGCGAAGTGATAGATGACCTCGGCCGCTTCACTGAAACGATAAGCGGCAAGGGCGGCATCGAGCGCCTTTACCGTCTTCCTCACTTCGCCGATGATCCACTGATTGACGGTAAGGGTGGCGCTTTTCGGATCGAAATCTCCTGCCCCGCCGGTGCAGTCGTTCATTTCGCAGAACCGGGCGGCGTTCCACAGTTTGGTGGAGAAATTGCGATAGCCTTCAATGCGGTTTTCCGAGAGTTTGATATCGCGGCCCTGGGTTTCCATGGCGGCCAGGGTAAAGCGCAGCGCATCCGCGCCGTATTTTTCGATCAGATTCAGGGGGTCCACCGTATTGCCGCGGGCTTTGGACATTTTCTGCCCCTGCTCGTCGCGCACCAGGCCATGGCAATAGACGGTATGGAAGGGCGGTTCCTTCATGAAATGGATGCCCTGCATCATCATCCGCGCCACCCAGAAAAAGATAATGTCGAAACCGGTCACCAGCACCGAATTGGGATAGTAACGGTCAAGGCCGAGTTCTTTGGAGGCTGCCTCATCCGGCCAGCCAATGGTGCCGAACGGCCACAGCGCCGAGGAAAACCAGGTATCCAGCACGTCGGGATCGCGGGTGAGTTTGACGCCCGCCCCAGCCTCTGCCTGTGCCTCTTCCTCGGTTTCCGCGACATAGACCTTTCCGGCCTCGTCATACCAGGCCGGGATTTGATGGCCCCACCAGAGCTGGCGGGAGACGCACCAGGGCTGGATATTTTCCATCCAGTTGAAATAGGTTTTTTCCCAGGTAGCAGGTACGAATTTGGTGGCGCCGGTTTTCACCGCATCAATGGCCGGTTTGGCCAGCGTCGCCGCATCCACATACCATTGATCGGTCAGCCAGGGTTCGATCACCACATCCGAGCGGTCGCCATAGGGCATCATGACCGTCTTCGCCTCGATCTTTTCCACAAGGCCGAGGGCCTCTAGGTCGGCGGCAACCACCTTGCGCGCCGCAAAGCGTTCCATGCCGCGGTATTTTTCCGGCACATTGTCATTGAGATGGGCGTGCTGGTCGAAAATATTGACCATGGCCAGTTCGTGGCGCTTGCCGACCTCAAAATCGTTGAAATCGTGGGCCGGGGTGATTTTTACGGCGCCCGAGCCCTGCTCCGGGTCAGCATGTTCATCCGTGATAATAGGGATCAGGCGGTCGGCCAGCGGCAGCCGCACATATTTGCCCACCAGGTCCTTATAGCGATCATCATCCGGATGAACGGCAATCGCGGTATCGCCGAGCATGGTTTCCGGCCGGGTGGTGGCGACCACGATATAGCGCCCATCCTCGCCTTCAATGGGGTAGCGGAAATGCCAGAAATGACCCTGCACTTCCTTCTGCTCAACCTCAAGATCGGAAATGGCGGTCAGCAGCTTGGGGTCCCAATTGACCAGCCGCTGGTCCTTATACAAAAGCCCTTGCCGGTACAGATCGACAAACACTTTTAACACGGCTTTGGAAAAGCCTTCATCCATGGTGAAGCGTTCCCGCGACCAGTCGCAGGACGCGCCGAGCCTGCGCAACTGCCATGTAATCGTGCCGCCGGATTCTTCCTTCCATTCCCAGACATGCTTCAGGAACGCCTCGCGGCCCATCTCCCGGCGATCCAATCCCTGCGAGGCCAGATTGCGTTCCACCACCATCTGCGTTGCGATCCCGGCATGGTCACAGCCCGGCTGCCACAGCACATCCTTGCCCAGAAGCCGCTGATGGCGGATCAGAATATCCTGAATGGTGTTATCGAGCGCATGGCCGATATGCAGCGATCCCGTCACATTGGGCGGCGGGATGACAATGGTGAAGGTTTCGGCATCGGGCCTTTGGCCGCATTTGAACGCACCGGAATTTTCCCAGTATTCATACCATTTCTTCTCGATTTCGGCGGGATTGTAAGTCTTTTCCAGCATAGCCGCGCGCACCCTTAAAAAAAGCCCCACAGTGGGGCGCTCCGCTTCCTTGTAGCCAAGTGCCAAAGGCCCGTCAACGCGCGGGGGAGCACTATCGCCGGTCCGTCAGATAAAATTTCCTTGACGTGGGAAATATTCCCACATATATTGTTTGTGGGATTTTTTTTCACTGATTCGGATTGATTCCCGACTTTAACCCGGCAAAAAGGAGTAAAGAAAATGAAAAAGAATTTGGGCTATTTAGCAGGAACATTTGGTCTGGCACTGTTGTTACCGGTCCCCGGCATATCGGCCCAGAGCCCGGACATGCCGTCCAAGGCCGCAGATGCTGTTGCAAGCAAGGTGATCACACTGTCGTCCGCTGCGGCCCGGCCAGAGGATCATGGCTCCGGATTTGGCGACATTCCCAACCCCGCAGACGTGACGGTCACCCGCGAAAACCTGAAGCGGGTTATTAATGCCCTGCATAAAGCCGGTCTGAATCGCCAGCAAATCAAACGCTGGATCAATGCCAGTCTTGATGCAGCCGGCAGTCCCCCGGACATCCCCAACCCCGGCGACATCGCCGTGACACGCGAAAATTTTAAACGCGTGGTCAATGCGCTTTTGAAAGCCGGTCTGAATCGTCAGCAGGTCAAGCGTTGGATCCATGCGAGCCTGAATGCCGGTGATCTGCGCCCCGATGGACCATTGATTGCGCGGCCGGAGGTGGCGGACAAAAAACCGGCGGCCCCCATTGACCGGATCAAGCCGACCGATACCATGCCGACTGTCCGGCCCGCTGCGGTTGACAAAGTGGCCGTCGTCCGGCCGGTGCAGATCAGGCCGCAGAAAATAAGGGTCCAGAAGCCGGCCCGGATTGCGAAAGTGGCCAAGCCGGTGCGGATCATCAGAGCCAAATGACGCACCAAGTGGGTAACGGCGATTGGTGTGAGCTCCCTTAAGCACCCGCCCCCTGATCCGGCCGGATACCCCTTTCCGGCCGGATCAATTTTAATTTGTGGGAAACTTTCCCCCGGATAGAATTTTGTGTATAATCGTGGGTATGTTTACTTGAAATGCGAGAAAGCCGGGTATGGACAAAGCACCTGACATAGGCGGCCCGGCGGAATTACTGGTCAGAGCCATTAGCCGTCTGCTGCGGCCGCTGGTGCGCGCGCTTATTGCGCATGGCATTACCTTTCCGATGATATCGGAAATTTTAAAACGGCTTTATGTCAGGAGCGCCGCCGAGGACTTCCCCATCGCCCGCTCAGCCGGTCAGCCCGTTTCCGACAGCCGCATCAGCCTTCTCACCCGCGTTCACCGCAAGGATGTCAAACGGCTGCGGCAGCATTCGGACAGGCCACCTGCGGCATCGGGCGCCGACAGCTCGCTTGTCGCGCAGTTGATCGCAAAATGGCTGGCCTCGCCCGACTATACAGATAAGGACGGCAATCCCACGCTTTTGGCCCGGACCGAAAGCGGCGGTGAAACCCCTTCATTTAACGGCTTGGTCACTTCCATCAGTAAAGATGTCCGGCCACGGGTCATACTTGATGAACTTGTGAACAGGGAAATCGTCACCATCGGCCCCGATGACAGAATCAGGCTGAATAAAAAGGCCTTTGTGCCACGGAAGGACTTTGAAAATATGACCTTCTTTTATGGACATAACCTGCATGATCATATGGCGGCGGCGACAAGCAATCTGTTACAGGAAAACACCCCATTCCTTGAACGGTCCGTTTATTATCACAATCTGACCCCGGCGTCGGTGGATATCCTGCGCAAGGAATCCGGGGAAACCGGCATGGATGCGCTTCTGGCACTGAATAAAAGGGCGCATGCTCTGGCTGAACAGGATAAGGGGAAAAAGAGCGCCAATCAGCGCATGACCTTCGGCGTTTATTTCTATAAGGCGGATATGGAAGGAGCGGATGATGTTTGAGCGCCTTCTTGGCGAGCGGTATTTCGCATTTTTGCTTGGCGGCCTGATTCTGATTGCCATCACTGTTTTTCTGATGCGCGGGCCGGGCGGCATAGGCGGCACCGGGATTGATGACCGGGACGGTATCGGCGGCACCGGCATTGTCGGCATGATTGAAAAATTCGGCAGTATCTATGTGAACGGTGTCAAGATCGATTATGCGCAAAACCTTCCCGTCGACCTGAATGGCCGCCTAGGCGGGACAGGAGACCTGCGCCTTGGCCAGATCGTGGAAGTGCTGGCCTCAGAACGGGACGATGGAACCTATTCCGCCAACAGCATTTCGGTGCGCTATGAAATCGTCGGCCCGGTCACGGCGGCCGATCCCTCTGCCGGCACCATAGACGTCATGGGACGGTCCGTACTATTGTCGGCCGCGACCCTTAAAGGGCCCGGCACTGCTACCCAGCCGGCTATCGGTCTGACGGTTGCTATCAGCGGCTTTGGCGGCGCCAATGGCAGGCTTTATGCGACACGCATAGATTACCTGCCGCCGGATCATGCGGCCAGCATCCGGGGTGAGATGTCCGCTGGCGGACCGGATGGCGTCACGATTGACGGTCTCGCCGTGGAATTGGCGCCTGGCCTGACCGGTATGGCGGGCGGAAAAGCGCTTGCAATTGGTCATTATCAGGATGGACGGCTGATTGCCGATAACCTCCGTCCCCTGCCCGCCCTGCCCTTTGATGGACACGCTGACCGGCTGATTATCCAGGAATTTACCCCGCCCCCGGCTTTTCAATCGGCGCCTGTTACGCCTGTTCTCCCACCATCGCCGGAGCCGGAAAGGCCCGGCCGGGATGCTGAAAATCAGAACCGGCCGATAAGGGAGGATATTAACGAACCCGCGCCACAGCCGGAACCGGACGGTATTTTGCGGCCTGTCCGGGATGACAGACCGGCTGGCGGGGAAATCCGCCCGGCCAGCCTGACGGAAAGCGAGCCGGTTCGCGTGGATACGGGCATCCGGCCGCAAAGCGCCGACACCAATGTGCGGACAGAAACCGCAGACCGCGTGGTCGAGACCGGGCCAACGGAGACGATCCTGCGAACGGACGTTCAGAATGACGCAGTGACTGGCGAGCGCATCGAAACACCGGATGCGCCGGAGGGTCTTGATCGTCCCGGGACCGCCAGCCGTCCGGAACAGACTGAACGGCCAGAAACCGTGATCAGGCCTGAGAAAGCCGATAGACCGGAGAAAATTGACCGGCCGGAAAAAGTTATCCGCCCCGAGCGTCCCAAACGCCCGGAGCGGCCAAAAAGACTCAAACTTTAGCCGGTTAAAATCAGAATGCGGTGACGGTGAATTGCAGGCCGATGGCGAAGTCCGGGCTGTCATCGGTCAGGCCGATCACATTATAGAGGCTGATTCCCACCCGGCCCTTGGTCGCAATGTTCAGATAAGTAAAAATCTCATGACCGTCCGAATCCGCAAATGGCGATGATGCTTCCCGAAAGTCGTAAGACGTGCCCAGACTGACTCGCGGCGTAAAATAATAAGCGGCGCCCAGGGACGCAAAAAACGTATTATTCAGTTCAAACGTCTTCGGATTGCCCACCACCCGGTAACCCACCGAGCCGAATGGCATCACCCCGCCATAGAGTTTGGCAAGGTCCGCCTGGATAGTGAAATCGGTCTTGCCGGTGCCAAGCCCCTTATCCTCATCCGCCGTGGGAATTTTCACCTTGGTGGTCAAATCCAGAAATAAATCCGGGTCGCTTTCAAATTCCGGCGACAGGATCAGTGAAATATAGGTATCGCCGATGCCGCTTTCGCTGGTTTTGGTTAGCCTGCGCCGGTCGGGCGCATTAATGGGGCCGGTATCACCACCGGGAATAACCCCGCCGGGCCCTTCCAGATCAATAAAACCACTGCTGACCCGCAGCGCCCATGGCCCTTTCGCATATTTCAGGCTGATCGGGACATAAAGAATATCGGTGTCGATTGGCGATCCGTAATCGCCGCTGGAATAATCGACGCCGCTGGTCAGCGTCAGGCTGCCATCCTCAGCCTCAACCGCCCCCGGCAATATTGCCAGAGCGCAGGCTGTCAGAAGAAACTTTCGCTTATAGTGATAACCCATAACATACTCCTTACCCGCAATTTCAGTTGGCTATAATACGTGGGAAATATTCCCACGTCAAGTTCAAAAAGCCGCATATGCACAGGAACTGTGGGTTCCTATGATGGAGGAAAAGAATTAAGGTCTAAAAAATCAGGTTCGAGAGGAGCGTTTATGTTGAACCGGTTCAGACAGATTACTTTTGTTTTTCTGGCATTGCTGCTTGTGTCTGCGACCACGTCGCGGGCAGACGGCGGTCTCACGGGAGAAGCGCTTGATCGTCTTGCAGCCAGGGCGATGACGGCATTCAACGTGCCAGGCATGGCAGTCGGGATCGTCCGGGATGGCCACTTTATTTTCGCCAAGGGCTATGGTGTCCGGGATATCCGCAGCGGTGCGGCCGTGGATGCGCACACGCTGTTTGGCATTGCCTCCAATACCAAAGGCATCACAGCAACGGCGCTCGGTCTTCTTGTAGATGAGGGGAAGCTGAGCTGGGATGACAAGGTCACGAAGCACATCCCTGAATTTGCGCTTTACGATCCCTATGTGACACGGGAATTCACTATCCGCGACCTGTTGAGCCACCGGAGCGGTCTGCCGCTCGGGGCCGGCGATCTGATGTGGTGGCCGACCGGGCAATTTACCCCGGCCGAAGTCCTTGCCGGCATGAAGCATCTGAAGCCAGCCACCAGCTTTCGTTCCACTTACGCCTATAACAATATGCTTTATGTGGTCGCTGGTGAACTGATCCCCCGCATCACGGGGCAAAGCTGGGGTGATTTTGTCCAGGCCCGGCTTCTCGACCGGCTGGGTATGGAACCCTGTGCAGTGCTGCGAGACCGGGTTGAAGATATTGAAAATATCGCCAATCCCCATGCGGTGGTGGACGGCGTCATCACGGCAATGCATGTTGAGGGCGATGACTTCAAGACGGCTGAAGCCGCGGCCGGAGTCGTCTGTAACATCACCGGCCTTGCCAAATGGGTGGCTATGCATCTCAATGAAGGCAAATTGCCCGACGGCAAAGTGCTGATTTCCGAAGACCAGCAGAATGAACTCTGGTCGGCGCAAACGGTACAGCCCGTTTCCCGGCAACGCTACGAGGACAGCCGGACCCACTTCCGCGCCTACGGACTGGGATATGGCCTTGATGATTATCACGGTTACAAGCGGATCAGCCATGGCGGCGGCCTGCCCGGCATGGTCACCCTGATCACCATGCTGCCGGAACTGGAGCTCGGGGTTATCGTGCTGACCAACCAGCAGGAAGGCGGGGCCATGCGGGCAGTCACGGAAACCATCCTGACCTCCTATATGCCGATGGAACAAAAGGACTGGGTCGCGATCCTCAAGGATCGCGGCAGTGAATTTGCCGCGCGCATGGACAAGCTGGAAAAAGAGATCTGGGATACAGCCGCCCTATCGGGCCCACCTCCATTGCCGCTTGAAGCTTATGCCGGAACCTATCGCGATCCCTGGCGCGGCGATGTCACTATCAGGAAAGACGGCGATCGGCTGGTGCTCGCCTTCAGCCGCTCGGACTTGCTGATCGGCCCGTTGCATCACTATAAAAACGGCGTCTTTATCGCCCGCTGGGATGACAGGGCCATGTTCGCCGATGCCTATGTCCGCTTCACGACCGGCTTTGACGGCGCAACCAGCGGCATGACCATGGAAGCAATTCTTCCGAGCGCCGACTTTTCCTTCGATTTCCACCATCTGAATTTTCAGAAGGTTGCCAAAAAGGAGTAATAACCACCGCCCTTCGACAGGCTCAAGGCAGCTGTTTGCCCAGCCATCCAGGCCGGGTCAACCTAATCAGAAAAGACTCTAGCTGGCTATTTCGTCACTTCTATCGTCAGCAATTCCGAGGTGAAGTCCTGACCGGCTTCGCCCATTTCTTCCAGGATGGCCAGGAATTCCGCATCGTCATGCAGGGCGGTTTCCGCTTCGGCAAAGGCGATGAAGTTCGGCAACTCCCAATAGAGGTAAATCTCGCCCGACTGGGAGCCGGCAAAGGTTGCCTGAAAGACGCGAAGCTTCGCATCAAGCCCCAATCGTGCGGCAACGCCTTCGATCCGCTTCATACGGTCGAGAAAGCCGTCCAGATCACCATTCACATCGGCGACGACGACATCCCTGACGGCGCGGCGCTGGTCCGTGGCATGCGCCGCCGTCCCGATTGTCAGTGTCATCAGAACCGTCACTAAAAGAGTCTTCATAATATTTCTCCCTTGAATTTACGATCGCATCCTAAAGCACCGGAGGCCCGTCAATCGCGTACGGCTGCGATAAAATCATTAAACTCGGCTGATGTGACCAGCATATGGTGCGCGCCATTCTTTATTCGGTCAATAACATCCTCGGGCAGAGAAAGAGTTGTCGGTATGCTGTTGAAAAATTCCCGTTCTTCCGGGTCGGTAAGTTTATCAAATGTCAGTGTAACAAAATGCACCTTAACCTTTTCGAAGACCGGAAGACGCCGCTCGTTGATACCGTCGGCCCAACGCTGAAAGCTCTCCTGCGCCAGCGAAACCGTCGCTGTGTTAAGGATATTGAGCGCGGCGTCAAATGATGCCGAAATCGTGGAGAAAATACCGGGATCCCTGCCTTTCTCGGACCACTTGGAAGGGGCATAAACCTGTGTATTCGCCACAATCACCAGAACGTCCTTCACCTGATTGAGGTCGTCCTCCGAAAAGGCGCCGCTCATTTCAGCCACATTGCCGTAATGGGCGACCGGGTTCATAATGGACCCCCGCACGCCGAGATTGTCGGTAACGCCGCCATCGACAAGTCTGATAACCGGTAACGTGCCGGGTTCCATATATTGCTTTAGTCCACGGGCGACCAGGTAATTCCGGTTGGTTATATTCCCGCCCTTTATCGCCTCGGCGACCCAGTCCGCATTTCTTTCCTCACAGCCGGTATCAAAATTTTTCAGTGAGACCGGCGCCGATATGACCGGGACGGAGGAAGAGGCCTGAACGGCATAAGCGACGGGGTAAAAGTTAATATCAGAGCATAAAAAATCGAACTGCTGCTGCAGAAAAGAAAAAGTCGTACCCGTGTTCAAATCTGTCGCATTGATAATGACATAAGGGAGGTCGCCCTGCGACATGTCGGCAAAGGTTTTCCCGTCAAAAATATTCGCATTCAGCCATTTTCCCGCCAGATCGCCGCGATTATAATCACTGGCCATGATTCTGAACAGATTGAGCGGATTGAACAGGAGGTCAACCAGGTCCCCCTGAATATTCTGTTTGAGAACACGCTGTTCGTAATCTTCGAATATGCGTTCGCCGAACAGCCCGTAATAGGCGGCGGTAAAGCTGCCGCCGGACACCGAGGAAATCACATCGACTTCATCCAGCAAACGGCGCTGCCGGCCGCGGACCGGAACCTGAATATCGCGCAGGGCTTCCATGATGCCGTAAGAAAAGGCCGCGGAACGCATGCCGCCGCCGGAAAAGGCCAGCACAACAAAAACATCTCCGGCGTTGGATTTTGGCAGCCGGTTTTCAAAGGTATAGCTTTCTGCAGCCGGTTCTGTGCCTACGGGCAAATTCCATTGCCGCGATGCGCAGCCGGTTATGGCAAAAACACTCAAAAAAATCACAAGCAGGCGATGTGAACGCATTCCCAACCCTCAAAACCATTCAACCAAACCAAAACAGCAACGCATGGCGCAAAAAAAGGTTTCTCTCTGGAAAACTTACATACCCTTTTCCACGTTGTGATCTGTCACCTTCCTTATGAAATCCTGTGCGATCCGCGCCGACAGCACAATCAGCGGCGCCTCGGTATCGGAATTGACCATCAGGGCAAAGGCCACTTTCTTTTCAGGAAAATAATACATTTCCGTCCGATAGCCGGGGTAAAAGCCGGAATGGCCGATGGAAAAACCGGCTTCTTCAATGTCCCGCGTGATGACGCCGAGGCCGTATTTCAGCGTGAGGTTAGGTGATTCGACCCAATCGACCGTGTCCATCATCTGATCATAGACGGCGGGTGGCACCACCTTATCCTCATAAAGCGCCTTGGCGAGCCGGGCGAGCGCGAGCGGCGTTGCCGCAAACCCGCCGCCGGCCCATTCCATGGCCGGATTGTATCTGAGATCGCCCGCCGCATCCCGGTTGCTGCGGACCGGCAGGCGGAAATGATTGTCCGCAGGGTTCCAGTGGCCGGTAACCAGGCCAGGAATATTCATGGAATTCGACGGTGTAATTCCCTTTAGATTATAATGGGATAGAAGGCGATCTTGAATTAAATTATAATAATTCTGACCGGTAATTTGTTCAACGATCAGGCCCAGCAGCGTGAAATGGGTGTCGGAATATTGAAACCCCTGACCGGCGGCGAAGGGCGCGGGCTTATCCAGTATATATGAGATGGATTGCTCGGCATCGAACAGAAAAGCCGGGTCCTCCTTCATCCGCGCCGTATAATCAGTGAGGAAAGCATCCTCCAGATAATGGTGCGCCAGTCCCGCCGTATGGTTCAGCAGATGGCGCACCGTCATATCGTTGCCGTTCGGCAGGCGGGGATACCAGCTGCGGTCGCCCAGATAGAAGGAAACTTTCGCATCCAGGTCCAAAAGGCCTTCCACCGCCAGTTGCAGGGCAACGGCGGCAAACAGGACCTTGCCGGTGGAACCCGCCAGCATTTTTCCGGTGGCGGTCAGCGGTTCGCCCGTGGATTCATCGGCCAGTCCGGCGACGCCGGTGACTTCCATCCCATCCGGCAAAATCGCGGCGAGCGATACGCCAACCAGATTATGTTCGGCCCTGACTTCCCCGGCGATTTGTGTCAGCAGTTCCGCCGGAGTCTGGGCCATTAAGCCATTGATGCCGGCAAATAAGGCAATCCCGATTGAAATGAAAGATTTTAACGATTTCATTTTTGCCCTTTTCGGAAGGCTTCAGGCAGTTTTATTCAACCGGACCCTGGGGACTAGGCGCACAGCCTTCAGTCTGGGCGGTATAAATTACGTTGGCAATTTTCCATTGACCGTTGTCCCTTATCATCTGGAAGGAATCGATGCCGCAATGGGAAAACTGCCCATCGACGTGAAGATCATAGGGCGCCCAGACGGTGGCGATGGCGCCATGGATTTTCGCCTCGGGCTCCCACATGCGCTCCAGTAAGGCGGGGCCTCCCGGCGTAAGATTTTCGACGAAGGCCTGCAGGGAAATGCGCGTCAGGGTCGCGCTTCCGTCAGCAGTATCCCGGGCGGCGAAGATCATCCCGTCCGGCAAGGCAAGATCCTCCCAGTTTTCGGTGTTCCGTGTGGCCATCATATTGAAGAATGCGTCAATCACGGCAATGATATCGCCTTCTTTGCTTTCATGATGCGCCGCAAAAGCGCTCGACAGGGGGAGGGCAACCAAGGCAACGGCGACGAGCTTTTTCAACATTTTCTGATCCTTATTTTTGCATGATGTAAATGGGTTTGGCGGGTTCAGGGTCTGGATAGATACGCGCGGCATCATTACCGCTGTAAAGCGCACCGTTTTTCATAACATATTCAATGGTGCGGGCATTTCTGACATCATCCAGCGGATTTTCGGTCATGATCACGAGATCGGCAAGTTTGCCTGGCTCAATGGAACCGAGATCATTGCCCAATCCATGATAGACCGCCCCGTTGATGGTCGCAATTTCCAGGACTTCCGCCGGGGTGAAGCCGCCCTGGGCAAACAGCTCCATTTCCCAGTGGGCATCAAGGCCGGGCATCTGGCCGTGTGCGCCCATTTGCAGCGAGACACCGGCCTGATAGAGTTTTCTGAGCGAGGCCGCCATTTCCGGCGCATAATGTTCATCGGCCCAGATATGTTGTGGACGGCGGAAAGTCAGAAGTTCCTCCTTGCGCATAAAATTGCGCAGTTTTTCATTTTCCCACACCCGTTCCGAACGGTGGAAATACCCCTCCCCCGCCGGTCCGTTATAGACCACAATCAGGGTGGGTGTGATGCCGATATCGCTTGCGGCGAACATGGCCGCCACATCGCCGTAAAGCGGCGTCATGCCCATTGAATGTTCAATCCCGGTCTCGCCATCGACAATCTGGGTCAGGTTCATCTGCAACAGCGCGGCGGATTCCGCGACCACATTGAGGCCCAATTCACGTCCCGCTGTCGCAATCCCGTGGCGGGCCCGGCGGTTGAACACGGCATAATCCTTGACCGCTGTCGCGCCAAAGGCTTTGTTATAGGCAAGATGCTCATAGGCATCCTCGTAATTTTTAATGGAGCGGTAAAGGCCTAGCCGGAATTTGGGGCTGCCGTAAATGGGCGTGCCGGTGGAAAACAGGCGCGGGCCGGTGATATCGCCCTTGCGCAACATATCAACCAGCCAGAAATCCTTTTCCTGGGTGCCATAGACCTCATACATGGTGGTCACGCCGTGGGCGAGCGGCGACAAAAGACCGGAAACCCTCTGTTCGATCACATGCAGGTAGGACGGCACGCCGCCATAATGGGCATGGGCATCGACGATGCCGGGCATAATGGTGCGGCCCTCAAGATCATAGACTTGCGCCCCGCCGGGGATATCCAGACCCGGACCAACGGCTTCAATGCGATTGCCGTTAATCAGGATGGAAGCGTTTTCCAGCACCTCCCGCCCGGCATTCATGGTGAGAATCCGCGCGTTGGTCAGCGCAATAATACCGTCCGGGACAGCAACCGTGTATTCAATGGCAAGGTCGGTTGTTTCCGCTTCTTCGGCATCGTTCAGGATGGCCGTCAGATTTTTTTCATAGAAGGTCGCGCCGCGCATCCAGCTTAGGCTTTGACTGTCTGCGCTCCAGGTCAGATACGCGCCATCTTCCTTGTGGATACGTTTAGTGAAACCCTGACCATCCTCGGCACTGATGCTGACCGGTTTACCGGCAAATTCAAACGGCGTAATATAGGATCTGTGATATTCCCGGAACGCCAGCCATTGCAGGCCGGGCGACACGATGGCGCGGGTTGCATTGGGCAGGCGGTAAAAATCGCGCTTGACGCGGCCGTCCAGGGAAACACTGCGGACAATCAGGCCGTCTTCGTCATATTCCGAATAATAGAGGGTCGCGCCGTCCGGTGAAAAAGTCAGGCCCGGCGTGCGGCGGATTTCCGGGGTGTTGCCGTTGGACCAGTTGGCATTGATATCGGCCAGCTTACGGTGACTGCCGTCCGCGCCCCGGATCATCAGTTCGAAATCCACCTGATTCTCCAGCCGCATGCCATTGCCGAAATCGCCCCGGCCGCGAATATAGGCAAGTATTTTACCGTCAGACGACAGCGCCAGGCCGCCATATTGGGTGGCAAAATCCGTGAGTTTTTCCGTGCGGCTGCGGTTCAGTTTCTTGCGGTAAATGGCGCCGAAATCCTCATCGTTCCAACTGGCATAGTAAAGCCAGTTGCCCTCCGCATCATAAACCGGGCTTGATTCATGATCCGGAGAGTCAGTCAGATTGCGGTTGCCGCCATTGGATAGAAGATAGAGATCACCCAGCGTTTCCGAAATCACGCCAGCCTCTGTCCGGATGCCCCAGCGATTAACCTGTGTGCGCTGTGCGCCTTGCGGAATGTCAGCTTTAAAACGGATGGTCTCATTCAGTTCCCGGCTGACGGTGGCGCGGAAAGGAATTTCCGCTGCCTCCCCCGTTGCCACATCCACCCGGTGGATTTTTCCGCCCTTGCTCAGCACAATCGAACCGCCGCCGGGCATCCAGGACATGGCCGGAGCGGTTCCAAGATGCTTGACCGGATTTTCCATTTGATCGCGGTCAAGTCCGCGTAGCAATATGCGATCCCTGCTGGCCGCCATATCCCGGACAAACAGAACTGTTTCCAGATCATCCCGCCCCATAAAGGCAAGCCGGCTGCCGTCGGGCGACAGGGCCGGATTGAAAGCACCGCCGGGGCGGTCGATCATCACGGCCGCTTCGCCGGTTTCCCGGTCATACTGATAAATACGCGGGCCGCTTCCCGGCAGTTGCCCGTCATTGCGTTCATAATAAATCGCGTTCCGCTCCGGGTCCTCGACATAATTCTGCAGAAACTGGAAAAGTCCGGCCTTGGCCAGTTGCTGGCTTTTTCCATAGCGATTGAAAAGATGGGCTTCAGTGCCGTTTTCCCCGGTGATGCGGGCGGCCATGATATGGCGGCCATCGGCAGTCCACTCACCGCGCACCACCGGGGACGGGGATTGGGTAAAATTTGTCAGTTCACCGGTGTCCCGGTTCAGCACCCAGATATCCTCGCTGCCGCCGCGGTCCGATGTGAAGGCGATTTCACGGCCGTCCGGGCTGTAGCGCGGGATCAGATTCCATGACCGGCCAGATGTCAGGGCGGTTGCTTCACCGCCGTCCGCCGGCATTTCATAGATATGACCAAGCAGATCGAAAGCGATGAATTCCCCGTCCGGCGAGACATCCAGGCTGATCCAGGTGCCCTCCTCCGCCACATGGTCAAACTGGACAACCGGCGTGCCCTCGGGATTCGCCGTATCAACGGACCAGTCGTCCTTTTTCTCTTCCTGGGCGGTAATGCCGACCGGCAGAAATGTCAGCGTTAATAAAATAGCTGGAAATATCCGCATGTCCCCTGCTCCCCTATTTTATTCGTTTGTTTGGTTTACTATAAACAGGAATTGCGCGATGGCAAATGACAGGTTTCAATTCCCTACTGACATAATCCTGTCAGCATGGCATGTGTATACGGGTTTTATTACTCGCAAACTTCAACCAATGAGGCACAATTATGATTGGATATGTAACGCTGGGAACTAATAAATTTAAAGAGGCGGCAGGCTTTTATGATGATCTTTTATCCGTGATCGGCGCCACGCGGTTTATGGAAATGCCCGACCATTTCATTGCCTGGAGCTGTGCCCCGAATACGCCGGGCGTATCTATTATCAAGCCCGCCGACGGCAAACCGGCAACGGTGGGCAACGGCGTCATGGTGGCGCTGGCCGTTGAATCGAAAGAACTGGTTAACAAACTTCACGCCAGGGCGCTTGAACTTGGCGGGGCGGATGAAGGGGCGCCGGGCCCGCGCGGCGGCGACGATTCAAATTTCTATGCGGGATATTTCCGTGATCTGGACGGCAACAAGCTCAATGCCTTCTGCATGAGTTAGGGCCTTTGGCCCTTTTCGCCGAAAACCACCCCGTTCATCCTGAGGAGCACAGTGAAACTCTTCCCCACCGTTCGGGCACTCAGGGCGAACGGCGGGGCTGGTTGCAAAGGAATGAAAGCCGTTCGGGCTGAGTGTTGCGCAGCAACGTATCGAAGTGCGGGGCTATTTCCGCCCTTCGATATGCTTTCCAGGCACTCAGGGCGAACGGGGGTGGTTAAGTCAGATTCTCTTTGATCGTCCGTATTTTCCGCTATTTCTTGCGGGAGATACGCGCGACTTCGCGCTCCACCATGTCTTCGACAATGCGTGGCAGATTCTGATCGAGATACGCTTTCAGCATTGGCTTCAGCATTTCGCGGACCAATGCTTCCAGGGTATTGCCGTCGCCTTCATAACCGGCAACCATGACCGCCGACAATTCGGCAAAGGACGCTCCGGCCAGCTGCTCCGTTGCATCGGAAACCAGCGTATCGGGCGGCGCGGCCGGCGGCGAGGGTTCGGCCGCCTCTGCTGGCTCCGGTTCCGGCTCTTCTTCTGCGACGTCACTCAGCTCCAGAATGTCGTCTTCTGCCTCCTCTTCCATCTCGGGCTCCGGTTCAGGTTCAATCTCCGGCTCGGGATCGGGCTCCGGTTCCGGCTCAGTATCAGGTTCTTCAGCGGCTTCCGGTTCCGGCTCGGGATCAGGTTCCGCAGCCGCTTCCGGTTCAGCCACCGCTTCTGCCCCTTCGTTACCGGCTTCCTCGCCATCTTCCGATATAATACGGCGAATGGAGGCAAGAATCTCTTCCATTGTCGGTTCTGACTGGTCCTTGGGGTCGCTCATGAAGCCTAACTCTAAAACTGGTTATCCCGAAACATTATTCGATAATGCGCCGCCGCATTATAAACTATCAAACATTAACCATTTATTTTCAAGCTTCACAGCGAACGCGAGCCGAAGAATCGTTTACTCCGTCCCCCAGCCGACAAGCTGCCATTTTATATCATTATAATATTCTGTCGGGTCGTAAATTTCCACCGGCAGATCCAATGCTATGGCGTTCAAGCGGCCGAGGGCAGACAACAGTGTGAAACCGGCGATATATACATCGCGCTCGGCCGTCACCAGATTGACCCGTGAATTCAAAAGCGCCTGTTCGGCATCCAGAACATCCAGTGTTGTTCGCGAACCGACCGCGGCTTCCTGACGAACACCATCCAGGGCAATTTCATTTGCATTCACCTGGGACCGGTTGGATTCCGTGCTGGCAACTGCAGCCCGATAAAGTTCCCAGCCGTTGCGGACCAGTTCCTGCACCTGTCTTTCCGCTTCCCTGATCTGCAAAATCCGCTGGCTTTTTATCTGCTTAGCCCGCCGGATGTCTGAATATTCCGCGCCCGACTGATAAAGCGGGACAACCAGTTGGAGGCCATAGCTGCGTGACCTTCTGCTATTTCTCGCGCCCACGAAGCCATTGATTATAGGATCGAAGGTAAGCGACGGCGATTTGCCCTGATCGAATTGAGCAAATCCATCAATTGTTGGCAACAGCGCCCCTTTTGCCCCTTTTACAGCAAACTTGGCCGCTTCCTCGTTATAGACAGCAGCCGTGATAATGGGATTTTCCGCCTTCGCGACGGCTTGCGCCTCATCATGTGTGGCCGGGAATGTGGGCAGGGGCGGAGCTGAATCCAGCGTACCGGGATAGTCACCTGTAGCCCGCTGGTACGCCGCACGGCTGACTTCCAGATTTGCCTCGGCCTGAATGCGGGAGGAAACGGCGCCCGCCAGCGCGGCTTCCGATTGCGCCACATCGGTCCGGGTGATTTCGCCGACCCTGAACCGGTCATTGCTGGCTTCCAGCTGGCGTTCTAGGACCTGCACATTGTTATTGTTCAGGTCCAGAACGGCCGTATCGCGAATGACATTCATATACGCCGTAACCGTATCGGTCAGCACCTGCTGTTCGGTTGACAGCAACTGGGCCCGCCCGGATTTTACGACACTGTCATTCTCCCTTTTGCTGTTATAGTCCCGGAAACCATTAAAAACGGACTGGTCGAGCCGCGCCTGAAAGCTCTGGTTTCGCCCGACGATTGTGGTGTCGTTCACAACGCGGCCGTCGTCGGTTCTGGTTGTCAAAGAATTCGTATCGGAACGCGATACATTGGCCGAGCCTTGCAACCTCGGCAAAAAACCGCTGAGCGAGCGGGCAACGGATTCATCGGTCGCCCTCAGGGCCGCGCGCTGCGCCTGTAAAGTCGGGTTGCCGACATAGGCCTTTGCGAGCGCCTCCCGCAAATCCTCTGCGCTGGCCGGAGCCGAGAAACAGGATATGGCCGCAGTTATCGCCATGACTGACGTTGTTATTTTATACTTCATAAGTTTTCCTCGCTATCGTAAGCCCGGCTTTGCAGGCGATTGTTATAGTTAATGGTTCTTAACATTGTCTTTCATCTGCTCCCGTCAAATATCACAGATATTTAAAATTGAAATACCGGTGGTTTTGCAAAACCGGGCAAAAGCGGCACCCCGGCATCGAACAGATCACGTCCGCCAAGCACATTGCCGGATTTAATGGCGACATGCCCGCGGCCCAACCCGTTCCGGTTAAAAACGCAAACTAGACGGCCGCCGTCCGCCAGCTGATCCGTCAATGCTTCCGGGATGTGATCGACCGCACCGTTGAGGAAAATGACGCTGAAGGGGCCCTGTTTCGAAACACCCTCCGTGAGTTTGCCGGTTACTACCGCCGCATTGACAGCTTCGGACTCTGAAAGCTTATCGGTTGCCAGCTCTGCAAGCTCTTCATTTTCTTCAAGCGCGACCACCGCATCGGCAAGCTTCGCCATCACAGCCGTGGAATAGCCGGTGCCGCATCCGACATCGAGAACGAGATCGTCAGGGCCGATATTGGCCGCTTCCAGAAGCCGGGCAAAAACCATCGGCTCCATCAGATAACGGCCGTCCGCTATCTCGATATCTTCATCGACATAGGCAATCCCCCGTTTCGACTTCGGCACGAACATTTCACGGGGAACGGACCCTATCGCATCAATGATCCGCTCATTCGTGACTTTGTTGGGCTTTATCTGCCCGGCAATCATTGTTTTTCGTAATGTGTTAGTATCGATCATATTTTCATCGGACTTAGGAGTTTCGCTTTCGGAGATATAATCATTAACCGACTGGATGACAACGATTTACACGCTAAAGGGCCATTAATATAGTCATTCCCATGCTTATTTTACGCAGGAATGACTATTTCCCGACGGCGGAGATGAAAAATTTATTCGCGACATTCAGCGATTGCACGATGCAGACCGCTTTGATATACCCATCCGCCAGCCACAGACCGGCAAGACAGAGGCGCGGTGGCGGAGTGGCTACGCAGAGGACTGCAAATCCTTGCACACCGGTTCGATTCCGGTCCGCGCCTCCAACTTTTCGCGGCCGATCCCGCGATAGATTTCCATAATGTCGGCAAATACGGATTCGGCGGTGGGCCAGCGGCCTACGCCTTCGCCATTGACGATGGTTTTTTTTCCGGATTCTGTGGTGACAACCAGCCTGTTGCGGGCATTTTTTACGCCGGCAAGGTCGCTGCCAGCATCAATCCGCATCAGGCTGACGGAGCCATGAAGAATGCCATCCTCCTGCCAGCAGGCGGCGACGTGGCGCAGCGTTCCGCTTAATCCTCCGGTATTTTCGATGCCGCCAATCCGCAGATTTTCCGGCGGAATATCCCGGCCAAAGGCATGGCGGGCAAGGATTGAGAGTTTTGCGGCGGCGTCGAGCCCGTTAATATCGCGGCCTGGATCAGCCTCGGCATAGCCCTTTTCCTGAGCGGATGCGAGCGCCGTGCCGAAATCAGCACCCTGATCCAACTGATGCAAAATAAAGTTGCCGGTGCCGTTCAGAATGCCGTCAAGACGCTGGATTCCTTCATTTTCACAGGCCGTATCGACCGCTTCTATCGCACAAGCCCCGCCACCAACTGATGCTGAATAACAAAGGGTTACACCGTTTCCCTCAGATAAATATTTAAGAATATTCCAATGACCAGCGATCATA
Organism: Alphaproteobacteria bacterium; assembly: GCA_021774625.1. Lineage (GTDB taxonomy): Bacteria > Pseudomonadota > Alphaproteobacteria > Sphingomonadales > JAKSBY01 > JAJFIV01. Next base: position 164,422 of record JAJFIV010000008.1, read on the forward strand.
TCCTTGTTCGCGGTCACTACATGAATTCCCTGTTCCAGGGCGCGGCCGGCAATATCCAGCGCGGGATTTATGCCGCCGATGGTTTCCACCAGCATATCGATACCAGCTGACAGGGCCTGTTCCGGATCGGTTGAAAAAAGCGCCGGCGCGATGCCAAGACCGGTGTAATTTCCGGGTTGCCGGACAATAATTTTGACGATCTCAAAACGTTCCGGTTCTTTGGCAAGATGCTGATAAACGCCATAGCCAACGGTTCCAAGGCCCAGCAGGGCAACCCGAACAGCTCGTTTGGGGCTGCCGGCGGCCATTACGGACGGCTGATCGCCGATGATGGTTTCATCAGCCGACCCCGCACAAGAAACGATAACAGGAAATTCATGGCGCCGGGCGTAGTCTATGGCCTTCGGCTGCACCAGCTGACCAGCAACCCGGGTGGCGTCGGCCCAGCTGGCGCGGGCGTATTTCCGGGGGCGCGGCCCGGATATCGCCGGATCCCATTCATAAAGCCCGTCCACATCCTTGAGCAGGCGGCATTCCTTCGCGCCAAATCTGCTGGCCAGAAAAATAGCGCTCAGGTCTGACCCGCCCCGGCCTAGAAGCGACATTTTACCGTCCTCGCCAATGCCGAAAAAACCCGGAAAGACCACGACATCACATGCGGCCAGATGCTGTTTCAGGGCGGCTTCATCAATACCGGCCGGCTCGCCGTCCCGATGCGGCCCCCTGATGGTGAAATTCACGTCACACGGGTCGAGCAGGCTGACCGGCAGTCCCGCCTGTTCAATATATATGGCGAGAAGCGCCGCTGCTTTCCGCTCGGCGCTGGCCAGAAAGGACGCCACCAAATGCCCGCCGGCATCCGGGGAAATTGCCCCGGCCTGTTCCAGCAGCGTGTCGGTTTCGTCTGCCATGGCGGAAACCACCGCAATAACCCGGCAGCCCTGCCGGGCATAACGATAAATTTCATGCACGGCGGACCGCATGTCTTCCGGCTCTTTCAGAACCGAACTGCCAAATTTCAGGACGATCAGGTCAGGGTGCATACCAGCCTCTTGAATTTAGCTGACTTGACCCGTTTTGCGCAAAAAAATACCTGTTCCACAAGATGCGAAGCAGGCTTTGCTCCGCTTTAGCAGTATTTATTTCGCGCCCGCAAGCTGAAGGTCAAATCGGCGCACTTTCAATTTAACTATCCACTAACCCCGTCTTCTGTCAATAAAAAATGCTTGACGGATGTTTCCTGTCAGCGTTACATGCCGCCATTACTCATCGAGACCGGCTGAGGGATAGGCCCAGTGACGCCGGGGCAACCATTAAAGCTAACCCCTTTGATAAGGTGCCAACTCCTACGGGGACAGATGTCCACCGGCAGATGAGAGAAGCCGATAGAAGCCGGATTATATCCGGTGGTGGATCGGCCCCTCCTTCGCGGTTTTCCGTATGAGCTCCTGATGAGCTTAGCCCGATAAAGGCAACGGAGAACCAGCAAATGCTCGCCAAAAAAAACAGCCCCGTATGCGCCTTCGATTTTATCGAACAGCCGCGCTATATTTTACCGGAAATCGTCGATATCGACTCGGTGATCGCGCTGCCGCCGGATTTTCGTCTTGCCGCGGGAGACCGCGCGCCCGCTGAATTGCGCTGCCGGCTGGTTGGCCCTGAAGGTGCGCCGGTCATTGTGGTCCTTGGCGGGATTTCCGCGGACCGTCATACGATTGACGCTTTGGATGGCGCGCCTGGCTGGTGGCGGAAGTTTGCCGGCGCCGGACGCGCCATTGACATCCGAAAATACCGCATCCTTTCTTTTGATTACATCACGCCGGACGCACCGGTCGCAGAGCGCATTCCGGCCGTTTCGACCCTTGACCAGGCGCGGGTCCTCGCCTTCCTGCTTGATCATCTGGGCCTTGCCAGGGTCCGTTGTTTTATCGGCTCCTCCTATGGCGGAATGATCGGTCTGGCCTTTGCTGCGGCCTATCCCGGACGGCTTGATCATCTGATCGCCATTTCCGCGGGGGATTATCCGCACCCCATGGCAACGGCCTGGCGGACGGTTCAGCGGCAGATTGTCCGGCTCGGCCTGAAATCCGGCCAGGCCAGGGCGGGATTGGCCCTCGCCCGTCAGCTCGCCATGACCACGTATCGCTCGCATGAGGAATTCGCCGCCCGCTTTTCAAGCATCCCCGCCTGCGACGGCGCATTCCCTGTTGAAGGCTATCTGAAAGCGCAGGGGAATAAATTCACTGACCGGATGTCGCCGGAGCGCTTTCTGGCGCTTTCGTTATCCATCGACCTGCATCACGTTGACGCCACCGCCATTACGGCGCCGGTGACATTGATCGCAAGCACGTCCGATCAAATCGTCCCGCCGGGCCAAATGCAACGACTGGCAAAAAAAATTCCAGGGCCCTGCAGTTTGGCGGCAATCCCATCCGTTTTCGGCCATGACGCCTTTCTGAAGGAAACCGGCGGCATCAGCCCGATTATCATCAAGACCCTTGAGGAGTTACCGGTATGACCAACGACACCAGGAATATTGAAACCCGGACTGTCCGCGCCGCTGTCGGCGGCGATACGGCGCACGGCGCAGTTATGCCGCCGCTTTATCTCTCCACCAATTTCACCTTTGCCGGCTTCGATCAGAAGCGTGACTATGACTATACCCGGTCCGGCAATCCGACCCGGGATGCCTTTGGCGACGCGCTGGCGAAGCTGGAAGGAGGCGCGGGCTGTGTCGTGACCTCTTCCGGCATGGCCGCCATTCATCTGATCTGTCAGTTGCTGCGCCCCGGTGATCTTCTGATCGCCCCCCATGACTGTTATGGCGGCACCTGCCGTCTGTTGAATGCCGCCCGGCGCAAAAGGCATTTCGATGTCGCCTATATCGATCAGAATGACCCGGCGGCGCTTGATGCGGCGCTGGCGGGAAAACCGAAACTGATTCTCGTGGAAACGCCGTCCAATCCGCTGTTGCGTATTGTCGATGTCAGGGCCATTTGTGAAAAGGCGAAAACCGCGGGTTCGCTGGTGGCGGCCGACAACACCTTCCTGTCCCCCGCGCTGCAAAAGCCGCTGAAACTGGGGGCCGACATTGTTCTTCATTCCACCACAAAATATATTAACGGCCATTCCGATATTGTCGGCGGCGCGGTCATTGCCAAGGACCCGGCGCTGCAGGATGAACTGGGCTGGTGGGGAAATTGTCTGGGCCTGACCGGCGCGCCGTTTGACAGCTTCCTGGCCTTGCGCGGGCTGCGCACTCTTTTTGTCCGCATCCGTCAGCAGGAAGCCACCACTCAAAAGGTCGCCGCCGCGCTGGTGCGGCATCCGCGGGTGGAAAAGGTCTATTATCCCGGCCTGCCGGACCATCCCGGCCATGCCGTTGCCGTCTCGCAGCAATCCGGGTTCGGGGCCATGCTGAGTTTTGAACTGGATGACGGCGGCGGCAATATCCCGGCTTTCCTCAAGGCGCTTGCATGTTTCTCGCTTGCTGAATCCCTGGGCGGGGTGGAAAGCCTGATCGCCCATCCGGCCACCATGACCCACGCAGCCATGGAACCCGGTGAGCGGATCAGGGCCGGGATTGGCGATAATCTGCTGCGGCTCTCAATCGGGCTTGAGGATGCGGAGGATCTGATTGACGATCTGACCCACGCCCTGGATTTAGTGACGGACCGGCGGGGCAGGAAAAACCTGGCAGTGGTTTAATCTTTTCAACAGCCCTGCTATGGCGTAGGCTGCGGCTGCTATTGCAACCGGTATCCAACAATCGGGGGGGCTTATGCCAAATATTCTACGCAGGCTGTCTTTGCTGGCAGCAATCAGCGCCGCGCTTCTGGCCGCGCCATCGGGTTTCGCGCAGGATTCCCCTGCAGCTGCGGTCGATCCGGCGCCGAACCGCGCTGAAGGCGACGGTCCTTTTGACCGGCTGGTGATCCGCGGCGGATATCTGATTGACGGCACCGGCGCGCCGCTTCAGGGCCCGGTCGATATTGTCGTTGAAAATAATAGAATCACCGAAGTGCGCGTTGTCGGCTCGCCGAAAGTGCCCATTGATCCGGAAGGCAGACCCGAGCCCGGTCAGCGGGAAATTGATGCGCAAGGCATGTATATCCTGCCCGGTTTTATCAACGCCCATGCCCATGTCAGCAATCCCGGTCAGGCCCGGTTCGGCAAAGCGGCCCCCGCCGAATATGCCTATAAACTCTGGATGGGCCATGGCGTCACCACCGCCCGTGTGGTCGGCACCGGGGTCAGCCGCGAATGGGCACTGCGTGAAAAAACCCGCAGCATCTCCAGCGCCATTACGGCCCCGCGTCTGTCCTATCACATGAGTTTCCCTGGCGGCATGACGCCGGATGAGGCCCGCATCTGGGTGCGGGATCTCGCCCGCGACGGCGCCGACGGCATCAAGTTTTTCGGCGGCCCGCCGGATGTCATGGAAGCGGCCATTGACGAAGCCAACAAACGCGGCCTGAAGACCGCCATGCATCACGCCCAGCTGGCGGTCACCCGCTGGAATGTGCTGGATTCGGCCCGCGCCGGTCTGACCTCCATGGAACACTGGTACGGCCTGCCTGAGGCGTTGTTTGAAGACAGGCGCATCCAGCATTATCCGGCCGATTACGTTTATCACGACGAACAGCACCGCTTTGGCGAGGCCGGACGGCTGTGGCGGCAAGCGGCAAAACCCTATTCCGAAAAATGGAATGCGGTGATGGAGGAATTGCTCAGCCTGGATTTCACGCTCGATCCGACCTTCACCATTTATGAAGCGGCCCGCGATGTGATGGCCGCCCGGACCCAGGAATGGCTGGCCGATTACACCTGGCCGACCCTGGAACGTTTCTTCCGCCCCAGCCGGGTCGCGCACGGCTCGTTCTGGTTTGATTGGACCACCCAGGATGAGATTGACTGGAAGGAAAATTACCGGCTGTGGATGACCTTCATCAATGAATATAAAAACCGCGGCGGCCGGGTCACCGTCGGCGATGATGCCGGCTTTATCTATAAGCTTTATGGCTTTGGTTATATCCGCGAATTCGAGCTGTTGCAGGAAGCCGGCTTTCACCCGCTGGAGGTGATCACCGCCGCGACCCTGCATGGCGCGGAACTGCTTGGCCGGGACGCCGACATCGGCACCGTCGAGAAAGGCAAGCTTGCCGATCTCATTATAGTGCCGGAAAACCCCTTGCAGAATTTCAAAACCCTGTATGGCACCGGCGCCGTGCGCCTCAATGATGAAACCGATCAGGTGGAACGCGTCGGCGGCGTGCGCTGGACCATCAAGGACGGCATTGTTTATGACGCCCGCGGGCTGCTGCAGGACATCCGGCAGATGGTCGCGGATGAGCATGTGCGGGAAGCGGAAATGACGCAATCATCGACGGAGAGCGAATAAAAATAATTTCCTGCTTGGCAGGGCGGAAATTCCTTTGCTATAAGGGCCGCCGCTGTAAAGCGCACGAGTTTCACGGGCGGCGCGCAAGATTGCGCATATCCCCTGATCCCCGGTAGCTCAGTTGGTAGAGCAGGCGGCTGTTAACCGCCTTGTCGCTGGTTCGAGTCCGGCCCGGGGAGCCAAAAAAGCCCGGAAGGTATAATGCCTTCCGGGTTTTGTCTTTTTACATGCAAATGCATCGACATCTTTCATGAAAACCCCGGACATCAGAAACTGTTGCTGGCCGATTCGGGCAATCTGCGGCTTTTGCAGCGGCGGAACTTCCGGTTTCCATCTCGGGAATTTTTCGAACAGGCCGCTCTTTCAACAACAATCGCAAGGGAGACCGTATCAATAACCGCGATGCCTGAGCGTATTTCCATGCAGAATAGGGAAATCTGGCAAAGTGAAACCCGCGGGAGGATAGTTTCCTGCGGGTTTCACTGTTTACTTGTCAGTTGCCGATATTATTCAGCTCCTGCCCCGGAAGCGACTTCTGTTTCAGCGCCACCCTTATCCTCATGCGCCGGGTCATACATTTTGAACCACTTCATCAGATAGAGCTGACGGCGGAGATAGTTGGAGGGGATGGAGCCGGTGCCGTGATACTCGCCCTTCACTTCGAGATATTTGGTCGGCACGCCGAGATATTTCAGGATCGCATACATCTGCTTGCCCTGCTGATCCGGGGTCCGGCGGTCGAGATCGCCGGCCATGAACAAGGTCGGCGTGGTCACATTTTCCGAATGCATGATCGCCGAATGCTCGTACCATTGGGTCGGATCTTCCCAGAACGGCTTTTCAAAGAAATTGATCATCCAGCCCGACACATCCGTCGTGCCCACCATGCCGATCCAGTCGGTGACCGGGCAACGGGAAACTGCCGCCTTAAAGCGGTCTGTATGAGTAATTACCCATGCGGTCAGAATGCCGCCGCCGGAACAGCCAGTGACAAACATCCGGTTTTCATCCACATAACCCTGATCGATCATATAATCCACGCCGCCCATCAGATCCGCGAAATCACGGGGACCGGGATAGATATTCTCGATGGCGGCGGCGAAATCCTCGCCGTAACCGGTCGAGCCGCGGGGATTGGTGAACAGCACCACATAGCCTTCGGCGGCAAAATGGTGGAACATGAAATTATAGGCCGAGCGATACATGCCATGTGGACCGCCATGGATCATTAGAACCAGAGGATATTTTTTCGACGAATCGAAGTCCGGCGGCAGCACGGCCCAGCCCTGAGCCCGGGTGCCTTCGGTCGAATCATACCAGAATTCTATGGTTTCCGATTGATCCACGCCCGCCAGCACATCGCCGTTCACATTGGTCAGCCGGGTGAAATTACCGCCATCCGCGAGGTCGAAACGAACGACATCCGGCATTATATCGGCAGTGGTCTGGGTCCCCACCGCAATGCGGCCGCGGTCGGAAACATTGGAAAGGAAAATATTCTGATCCCCTGTCGTTACGTCGCGCACATTGCCGTTCATGCCGGTATAGTGAATGTTGCGGTCGCCTTCCTTGTCGAGCGCAAAGTAAATACCGCGCGAATTGGCGGCCCAGGTCAGCGACGCCGGGTCCGACGCAAGATCGCCCGCAACGCGGCGCTGACCGGTTCCGTCCGCATTCACCACGTAAAGATTCGAATGCCGATAACTCATGACCGATTCGTGGTAGGCCGTGAACGCAATCATCTCGCCATTGGGTGAGAAGACCGGGCTGCGCGCGCCGATGCTGTTATCGGTCAGTTGAGTGACTTCACCCGAACCCACATCGACTGCATAAATATAGCTTTCGGTAAAACGGCGGCCGTCATCTTCCTCGGCCAGACCGTCAAAGGTAATCTTGCTGCCGTCAGGCGACCAGGAAAGGTCGGCAGGTCCGCGAATGGCGCCCAACCCGCGGCCGTTGGCATGCCAGTTGCCATGGGTGATCTGGCGCGGCGTGCCCCCGTCAGCCGTGACCACAAAAATATGATCATAGCCGTTATTCATCGGGCCGATGCGATCCTGGTGCCAGAGAAAGGTTTCAATCACCAGCGGGTCCTCTTTCCATTTGGCGCCGGCAGGCTTGCCGGGAAGCTTCACTGTAAAGTCTGACTTGTGTGGCACCCGTGACATAAAGGCGATTTCCTGCCCATTCGGCGACCAGAAAATACCGCGCGGTTCTTCCGTTCCATAAGTGACCTGGCTGATCGCCCCTTCATTATCCATCCAGCGGATAAAAATCTGCGGCTTGCCGGCATCATCCGGGGCGATAAAGGCAAGGCGTGAACCATCCGGCGACCACCGGGCGTTGCCGCCCTTGTCCAGCAGTTGCCGGTTTCTCGTCCCGTCTGCATTCATGATCCAGAGGGCCGCTGAGCGCCCATCCTTCATTTTATCGATATGCGAGCGGGTATAGATAATTTTCGACCCATCCGGCGAAATCTGCGGATCGCCCACAGATTCAATATCCAGATAGGTTTCAAGTTTCAGATTATCCGCAAAAGCCGTGCCTATCGGCAGAATTAGCAAAGCGGCCAGCGCTGTCAGAATGCGTCGCGACATGGTTTCCCTCCTGTTGAGACTCGTGATCAAAGGAGAATAGCGGAGATTAAGCCTGAACGGAAGCATTAAGGGGACGTCCTGAATGAGTAAAGTGTAGCAGACCTGACAGCATCTAAGGTTTCGAGGGGGGGCTTTTTGAGATATTTTGACTGTTCCAGCGCCTTTTTAGCTGCTTCACCAAAAACCAGTGGCGGGTAGGATTCTATCAATTGAACATCCATTGGGTCTCCATCATCGTCCACAACGAACTCATACACCGCCCATCCCTGAATCCCCGCTCGGAGCGCATCTTTCGGATAAAGTGGTATTCTCATTTTGTCTGCATATGCCTTCCATTTCAGATCGTTGCCGGCGGTTGGCCCGGCGGATGCATAAGCAAAATACTCAGATGCTTTAGCTTTTTCATCGTTTTCAAGAGCGATGTCTCCCAATCCCATATACGCGAAACGTCTTATGGGGCTTGTCTCATCCAAATACGCCACAGGCAAATCTGTAATACGCTGCAGAATTGGCTTTGCCGCCCCAAGCCCGTCTGCCCTGATTTTGCTTTCCGCCAAAATCGCAAGAGCCCGGGCCATAGTGCTGGATTCCACCGAATTGCTTTGATCGACCATGGTCAAAATATCGTTAAGATGGTCTTCGGCTGTATCTCTATTCCATTGATATCGCCCCGAAAAATATATACCGACATTCAACTTGGCTTGCATAATCTCCATGCGTGGCCGTTGATACTCTTCCAAAATTTCTATCAAGCGTTCAAACTGATTAAATGCTTTTCGATCATGGCCGACCAAGGCAGCACAATATGCATAATCCCAGTGGGCGCCAACTACCATATCTTCCGGGACTGCCGCGGATTTTTCCGCTACCTTGATTGCGCGCCTCAAGTACCTCTGGGCCGTATTGGAATCCGTAGCCAGGATAGCGAGGCGGCCTATATTCCTATAATATGCAACGAGTTCCGGTGCATCAACACCAAGAGCGTTTCGTGCAACATCCGTTGCCTTGAGGTATTGGTCAATAAGCGCCGTTATATCGCCAGGCTTGTCAAAATCTGCTTCGAGTGCGAGTGCTTCAATTGAAGCCAGTTCCTTCTGCAACGCAGGATCAGCTCTGGATTCAAGAGGCAACAGTTCTTCTACATCGCCAAAATCAGTTACCCTCCATGTATTTTCACGGAGTTCACGAAGTTGTGGTGACATACATCCCAACTGCAACCGAACACCAGCCCGTTTTGCAAATTCCATCTTTGTGAATTCGGTCGGAAACCGCCAGTCTTTCATGACCTCGTATATGGATCTTTCATCAACACCAGTTGGTGATGAATAAATGATAGCGGGGTCAGCTGCAGAGCCATCTTCTGTGATACTGAATTCAACGACTGTGGATGTGTAGATTGGGAGCCCCGCCTGATCCACTGAACATGTTGGTAATTTTACCTTAAAGTCGGTGAATTTCTTAGGTTGGATAATGCCAACACCGGCCTTGGTATAATTGGTGACCATGTCATCTTCTCGACCCATTAAACCATACAAAAGGCCGGTATCCTGCAGGTAACTGCGCATGAGCCATGTTATGGCTGCTTTTTTGAAACTAATGTTTTTTCTGGCGTCGATGTAAAGTTGCTCGGCATCATCAAGATTGCCATGCACCAACTCAAGCCGTGCCCTTAGAATTTTTGTGAGGGCACGGCGGGTATCATCACGGGCAAAATGTTTGTCGGCCAGCCGTTTGGCTTCATCCAGGCTGCGACGAGCCCCTTCATAATCGGGTAGCATAGCAATGCTTGCATAGTTGAAATGAGCCTGGAACAGTTTTTCCGGCGCCGCAGCCGGATTCTTTTCATATATTCTTAGTGCAAGCGCGGACATATCCTTCGCACTCTGAAAATCAAACAGCGCCTTTTGAACCGAAGCTACATTGGTGGCCATTGCGGCCAGATCGGGGCTATCTTTAGGAAGTCTTTTTTCCAGAATGCGCCATGCAGCCTGAAAGAGAGGCTCCGCCTCGTCATATTCTGCGAGGCCGAAATAAATATTCCCCAAGGAATTGGCCAGATAACCATAATCCTCGCCATGTTCCCCATAAAGGCTGACATACGATTCAAGCGCCTGTTCCGCTAATGGCTGCGCTTCAGCAAATTTACCTTCACTCAATAGCGCATTGGATTTATAAAAACCGTCAAGCCATTCATCGTCAGGGGATGGAACATCTTCAGCAAAAACAGGTTTGATCAATAACAAGGAAATAATAAAGATTAAGAAACGCATAACCACCCTCCCACGCTTGCTTGGCCGATATTTACCAAACTCAGGGTGGCATGACAATAGAATGCCTTATTAAATCGCCATTACCCTTTCTGCAAATCCTGAAACAGCATCAGTCCGTTGCCGTCCGGATCGAAAAAGGTCAGCAGTTTGACCATGCCCTCGATCACCATGATGTCGCCGTCAAAAGCCACATCATGTTCGGCCAGGGACGCTTTTGCCTCTTCGATGTCGACAACGCCCCATGTGGGAACGGGTCCGCCGGCCGGCACTTCCTCCACCTGTCCGAGGCCAATATTGACTTTTTCCACCGGCGAGGACAGCTCGCACCAGCCCCTGTCTTCCAGTTTATATAACAGCTCACAGCCGAGAACCTTTTGATACCAGTCAATGGACCGGTCGAGATCGGTCACCTTCATGGCGATCGTCAAACCCGGATCATAATTCAGCCCCATATTTACCTCCGCTTTTTTACCGCCTGTTTCAGCGCTCTTCCGAAAATAGGCCTTTAGTTAGTCTGATATTTATACTATGTATATTTTTGATTTTGCAAGCAAGATTTCGCTCTGCCCGCAGCCCGGTTATTACAAATATACAGCGGTCATCGGTAAGCCGGCAGAGCCATAATTGTGTAGGACTTTGCGTGAGTTTCGACTTTTTAATCCAATTGACCCACAGGCGCTGGGCGCTGGAAATTTTAGCCGTGCTGCAACAGGAAGACGGCGCCAGATTTGTCACCTTGCTGAACCGGCTTCAGCTCAGCCGGGGTGGTCTTTCCGCTGCGCTCAAGGAACTGGAGAAACTGGGACTGATCATGAAAAATCCCGGCTACGGCCATCCCATGCGGCCGGAATATATTCTGACCCCCGAAGGTGCGCTGGTGGCGCGGCGTTATCAGGCCTTTCGCGATAATGTGGAATCAGCAGACCGCCCGCTTTTGCTAAAAAAATGGCCGCTGCCCATCGTGGCCGCCGCCGGGCTTGAGCCAGCGCGCTTTGTTGACCTTGGAGCCCGTCTTCCAGGCATTACCCACCGGGCCCTCGCCCTGAATCTGAAGGATTTGCAGCGACATAAATGGATCGAACGCCGCCTGGTCGACAGTTACCCGCCGATCCCCTATTATTCACTTTCCCCGCATATAAGACCCATCTGGCCGCAGGTTCAAATTCTCGCGGGGCACGCCTGAATTATCGCGACTTTGACTTTGATACCGGGACCGTTTTTCTGTCAGTGACAGAATATTGCCTGCATTGGGAGCCTGTCCCGGCCCGGCGCGCGCATCCGTGCCATCTCTACTTCACGGATACTTTCTTCTTGTGAGCATGCTGACCACGGGAATTTCCAAACATCTGATTGACGGAATTCAAAAATTGACCATGCAGGTCGACGGTGTCCCTGACGCCAATATGTTCAAAATTTTCGTCGAGCCACGCCGCCATGGTTTCACGGCCCATATCGCGCAGCTTGGTCAGGAATTCCCAATCGGAGTCAAACTTGCTGGTCACAGACAGCTCCGACATGACGTCATCCGTCAGGACGGAATGAATAAGGATATCCTTGAAATTATTCTTGTGCTCGTCTTTGAGCATATCATGCTCGATCAGTTTTTTGACAAAAGCAATCGCCCGCAGTTCCTTGATCAGGGACGAATTAAAACTGATTTCATTGATGCGGTTCATAATCTGCGGGGCCGTTGTGGGGGTTTCCGGCCGGGTCATCGGATTGATATGGATAATGAGGATATCCCGGCTCTTCGTCTTGTAAAATAGCGGGAACAGCGCCGGATTGCCCACATAACCGCCGTCCCAGTAATCTTCCCCGTCAATCTCGACCGCCTTGAACAGGAAGGGCAGACAGGCCGATGCCATGGCGACGTCAAGGGTCACTTCCTCGGTCTCAAAGACGCGAACCTTGCCTGTATGGACATGCGTGGTGCTGATAAACAGGTCCGTGCACTCGCAACGCCGCAATTCCTCAAAGTCAACCGTTTGTTCAAGAACATTGCGCAATGGATTGAAATCAAATGGGTTTAATTGGTATGGAGAAAACATTCTCGTGATCGAATCAAACATGAAAAATGCCGAGGACGAATCCATGTTCCAGGAGAAATTCTTCTCCCATGGCAGCCGCTTGACTGGGCTGTATTTCTGTCCCGCCGTGTGGATATTCCACCAGAAGTCATGCAGGGTTTCGCGGGCTTTTTCCGGCCCGCCTCGCATTTTGCCATAGGCATAGGCGCAGGCATTCATCGTGCCGGCGGATGTGGCGCAAAAGCCCTCCACATCGAGACGTCCGTCTTCCAGAAGCTTGTCCAGCACGCCCCAGGCAAAGGCGCCATGCGCGCCGCCGCCCTGCAGGGCGAGATTAATCGTCTTTTTTTGCGGTGTTTTTTTTGACTTACGCGGCATTTTTTTGCTCCTGTTTGGTTGTTTTCGTCGTTGGCCTGATTCTGCCGGTAATGAGCCGGACCCCCCGCTCCCAGGTCAGATACGCCCAGGCCCAGTTTAGGGCAACTATGAGCCTGCTGCGGAATCCTATGAGAAAATAGACATGCGCCAGACTCCAGAGAATCCAGCCCGTAAAGCCGCTGGTCTTCCAGCCTTTGAAATCGGCAATGGCCTTATTGCGCCCGATCGTCGCCATTGAACCGTAATCCCGGTAGGAAAAGGCTGGTAATTTTCTGTTTCTTACCCTGGCCAATATGGATCTGGCCGCATATTGGCCCATTTTTTTCGCCACCGGCGCAATGCCGGGCAAAGGGCGTTCCGCACCTTCAGGGGTAAAGGCCGCAGTATCCCCAACCGCATAGATATCGGGCTGACCGGGCACTGTGAGGTCACTTTCGACAAAGATGCGCCCCGTACGGTCAGTTTCCGCGCTGATCCAATTCCCGGCAGGCGACGCCTGCACACCGGCAGCCCAGATGGCCGTGCGGCAGTCCGTCCTCTCATCGCCAAGCATCACATGGTCATCGCTTAAATGTTTGACCATTGTATTCAGGATGACATTCACGCCTAAATCCTCCAGATGTTTTTGCGCCTTGGCAGAAAGGACTTCGTCAAAAGCCGCCAAAACACGCGCGCCGGAATCGACAAGGATAATGCGCGCGCATTTGGGCGTGATATTCCGGAAATCATGGGTCAGGGAATGGCGCGCAAGTTCCGCAATCGCGCCGGCAAGTTCAACGCCAGTCGGTCCAGCCCCGATAATCACAAAATTCAGCCAGGCCTGACGCTTATCCTTATCCATCTCCATTTCCGCCTGTTCGAAGGCAGTGAGAATACGCTGGCGCAATTCAAAGGCGTCATCGATGGTTTTTAACCCCGGCGCAATACTTTCCCATTCGTCCCGGCCAAAATAACTGTGGCGGGCGCCGGTCGCCAGAATCAGGTAATCATAGCTGATACGCCGGTCCGCGTCGCACAGGACGGTTTTTTTAATGGTATCAATGTGGCTGACATTATCCATAAAAACCCGGATATTCTTGGCTTTGCGAACCACATGACGGATCGGCGCGGCGATTTCCGCCGGCGTCAGAGCCGCAGTCGCCACCTGATATAAAAGCGGCTGGAACAGATGATAATTGTGCCGGTCAATCAGTGTGACATCTACTGCGGTGCATGACAGAGCCTTGGCCGCTTCCAGCCCGCCAAATCCGGCGCCGACAATAACGACATGCGGTTTTTTCTGCGATGCTTGATCCTGTTTCATGGCGCTTGTTCCCATTCGTATTTCATTTTTATTTATTGAGATAGTCGAAAAGAACCCGGCCATATGGCAATGTGAGGTCGGCAATAAAATGCATGCCGCCGATGACCTTTTTTACCGGCAAATCGGCCACCGGCGCATTGACGTGCGGCACCAGATGCAACCGGGCCGGGCCGGACCATGCGCCCTTGACGATAATATCGCAAAGGTTATAGGCCACCAGCTGCGCGATGGCGGGGGTCCCGTCAACGTCGGGAATGAATTTCAGATTCACCTGGGTTTTGCTCATTTTTTTCGCCAAAGTTTCGACGCAGGCGGTGCAAACCGTTTCGCCTTTCAGGTCATAGGTGATCTGCTCCTGTTTATAGCGCATTGTTCCCATGGCCACTCGCTCGCCGGCATAGTAGAGCGTGCCGGTCAGCGTATCCTCTCTGATTGCGAGGGAGGGTTTCGCCAGTTTTTTGGGGAAGCCCCAAATTTCCCGCCCGCCGGCAATCGGCGGGTCGTCATCCAGATACATCTGTGAGGTGAAATTGACTCTCTGGTCTTTATATTTGGCGGGAATAACGATGCCGCTTTCCGTATAGTCGCCAAAACCGGCGCTGTCCGGCATCCTGATGAACTCGTAAAGCACGGTGTTGGACCCGTCCGGCTCCAGAGGCTCCGGCAATTGCTCGCGGATGATATCGGGGTCCGATTCGTATGCGACGATAAAATATTCCCGGTCGATAAAACGATAGGGCCCCTTGGGATAGCTCGGGCTCGCCAGCGGCATTGACGACAGTTGCAATATATCAGCTTTTTTCATGACAATTCCGACTTTCCCGTTCAGGCTGCCGTCCAGCCGCCATCAACGGAGATATGCGTGCCTGTGATATTTTCCGCGGCATCGGAACAAAGGAACAGCGCGGTTCCGGCAAGCTGTTCAACCGTTACGAATTTTTTCGTCCATTGCGCCGCCAGCAGCACATCATTTTTAACCTGCTCTTCGCTCATGCCCCGCGCCCGGGCCGTATCCGGAATCTGTTTTTCTACCAGCGGGGTAAGCACATAACCAGGACAGATTGCATTGCAGGTGATGTTATTTTGTGCAACCTCCAAAGCAACCGTTTTCGTGAACCCCATGATACCGTGCTTGGCCGTGACATAGGCGCTTTTGAACGGGGACGCCACCAGGCCGTGGGCGCTGGCGATATTGATCACCCTGCCCCAGCCGGCTTTCTTCATGTAGGGGATGGCCGTGCGTACGGTGTGAAAAGCCGAGGACATGTTAATGGCGATAATCGCGTCCCACTTTTCGGGCGGGAACTCCTCGACCGGCTGCACATTCTGAATGCCGGCGTTATTGACGATAATATCGACGGAACCGAACTGTTCGCGCGCCTCCTCAACCATCGCGACAATTTCGCCCGGTTTGGTCATGTCCGCGCCGTTATAGACGGCCTTGACGCCCAACGCTTCGAGCCCGGCGCGCTCCTTCTCAATTTCATCCGCCGCGCCGAAGCCGTTCAGCACCACATTGATGCCTTCCTTGGCGAATCCCTGGGCAATGCCCAGACCAATGCCGCTGGTCGAGCCGGTAATGATCGCTGTTTTTCCTTTTAAAACCATTGTTTTTCCTTGGTCTCTTTCATAATCGGCGGTCAATTTATTAAGACAGTCAGACAGAAGGTGGTCGGCAATAGCGTAAAGACAAGCGAATATTTCGCCTGGTCTTGCTTATCACGCACTTGTGTCCCCCTGCCGATTTCCCCGGTAGGAGATAGACGTCAGGCTATCATTCCGCCGCCGGATTTTATTCATGCCCGGTTCATATGCCTTTCCGTAATGATGCTTCACCAACTTGCATAGGGATTAAGGATATGAAATCACATCTACCGCGCATGGGGCTTGTTTTCGTCTCATCTTTAGCGCTGTCAGCCTGCGCTGTCGCCATGGCGTCCAAACACAAAGGGGTTGATGCCAAACAAGTGCTCACCTGCCAGAGCAAGGCCTGTTTCCAGACCTTGCCCGACACGGAAATCACGGAAATTCTTGGCCATCCCGATGGCCGCGAGACGGTGACTTATCAGTCTTTGCAAAGCCGCGGGTCTACGTCCCGCGCCGTCATGCACGGTCTGCTTGATGTTGCGACGCTCGGCATATGGGAAATTGCCGGAACGCCCATCGAATCATCCAAGAAAAAACCGCGCTACTTTATCGTTGTGGCGGAGTTCGATTTGAACGGCGATGTGACACACGCGGCCATAAAATCCGCGAATTAGGAGCTTTTAATTCAAAATCTGGTGTATTTCCCGAGAAATTTGTTATCGTGCATTCGTACAAACAAATCTCTCGGGAGACATCATGAAACATTTACTCATCGCCCTGTCCGGCCTTTTGCTGCTGAATATCGGCGTGGCCGCTGAAGAAATCAATCCAGTGGATATTCAGGAATGGAAAGTTCCGTGGGAGGATACCCGGCCGCGGGATCCCTATGCTGTTTCTCAACAGGAGGTATGGTTTGTCGGCCAGGGGGACGATTATATCGCAAAACTTAATCCGGAGACCGGCGACTTCACGCGGGTGGAACTGCCCGATGGCGCCGGGCCCCATAATCTGATTGTCGATACCGACGGCACGGTCTGGTATGCTGGCAATCGAATGGCGCATATTGGCCGTTATGATTCCAATGCCGGTGATGGGAAAATTCACCAGATTGCCATGCCGGATGGCAAGCCCCGCGATCCTCATACGCTCGTCTTTGACGTGCATGACAATATATGGTTCACCGCCCAGGGGGGCAACACCATCGGCCGGCTGAACAAGAAAACCGAAAAGGTCGATATCATTGATGTTCCCACCCGCAGCGCCCGCCCTTATGGGATCGTGATGGACCGGGCCGGCGAACAGCCGTGGATCGTCCTGTTTGGCACCAACAGGCTCGCGACAGTCGATCCGGACAGTCTGGAACTGACCGAATACGAACTTCCCCGCGAGGACACCCGGCCCCGCCGCCTTGAAATCACCTCGGACGGCATGATCTGGTATGTGGATTATGCGGAGGGTTATCTTGGCCGCTTCAATCCGGAAAATCAGGAAGTCGAGGAATGGGAAATGCCGGCTGGCAGCGACGCCCGGCCCTATGGCATGGTGGTCGACAATCGGGACCGCCTGTGGTTCGTGGAAACCGGTCCAGGCCCGAATCGTTTTGTCGGCTTTGACCCGAAGTTGGAAGAGTTTTTCAGCATCACGGATATTCCGAGCGGCGGCGGCGCGGTGCGCCATATGCATTATCATGAGCCGACGGGTTCAGTATGGTTTGGCACTGATACTGACACCATCGGCCGTGCCAGGGTTGAATAAATCAGGCCTCGCCGGCCTTTTTTGGCTGTTATTTCCGGGCGTGAGCGCCGTTGCCTTTCCAACGGGCGCTCCCCCCGGTTATACGGGTGGATTTGGCCGGCCTACCTGCTATGAATGCCATTTTGACGGTGAAGTACAATCCGGGCTGGCCGTGATTCAACTGGAAGGTGTCGGCCGGAACTATGTGCCGGAAAAGACCTACACCCTGATTCTCAGTCTCGACCGGCCCGGCGTGAAGCGTGCGGGCTTTCAGTTTGCTGTTTCCGACAGGGATGGGAATCCCGTCGGCACTCCCGCTGTTTCGACGGACAGTCTGGAGGTGATTGACGGTTATCTTCGCACGACAGATGCTTCCAGCCGCCAGAACGCATGGAGGTTTCTCTGGACCGCGCCTGAAGCGGCCACGGGCGAGCTTTTTGTCAATATCGCCGCCAATGCTGCTAATGATGATGATTCACCGTTCGGCGATACCATTTATGTGCGGGAGATTGTTTTAAAAGTAGACGCGTCGGAAAGGAAAAAATAGCCATTACAACCATTACAGGTTATACTGATGGGCTAATATAGCGGGAGTGAATTTTTATGAAATCGCCAGTATTGAAAACAGCGCTCAAGACGCTGACAGCCATTGTGTTTTCAACCTCAATTGCGCAGGCCGGCCCCATCACGTCAGTGGTCGGCTTTGGCGACAGTATTGTTGATTCCGGAAACACTCAAATCGCCGCCATTGATGCTTTTGGCCCGGCGGCGGACCCGACGCCAGCAGCGTTGGGCTATTTTCAGGGCCGTTTTTCGAACGGACCAAACTATTTAGACATCGTCACCAGACAGGTTACCGGTTCTCTGGGAACCCCGGCTCTGGTGGGCGGTAATAATTTTTCGTTTGGCGGCGCCCGCGCGGCCGATAACGGCGACTTCCTTCCGGATTTAGCGGCGCAGGTTGGCCTCTATCTGCTTGGCGCGGGCGGCACAGCGGATCCCAACACACTCTATGTGATCAATGCGGGCGGCAACGATGTCCGCGATTTTGTCACAGGTGCGCTTGGCTCGCTGACAAAGGACCAATTCATTGCCGGTGTTGTGGCGGTGGTTACGGCGCAGACCGCATTGCTCGCCGCAACCGGTGCGGAAAATATCATGGTGGCTGATATTGCCAATGTCGGCATTATCCCCGAAATTCTGGCGCTGGATGGCGCAACTTTTCACAACAAGGCCATTGCCACTGACCTTGTCATGGAACTGAACGCGCTTTTATGGAGCAGTCTGGAAAGTCTGAATCTTGGTGTTAACCTTTTACACCTGCCGGTTTTTGATATCGGTCAGGCCATCCTGGACGATCCGGCCAAATTCGGTTTACCGGCCGGACTGATCACCAACCCCAGTTGTCTGGTGGCGACCGGCGGCGCGGGCGGCCCGAATGTGGATTGCAGCAATTTTGCCTTCTTTGACCAGGTGCACCCGACGGCAGCAATCCACCAGATCATTGGCACACAGGCGATACTGATTGCACGCATTCCGGAACCGGCGACGGGTTTGCTGCTGCTGACCGGGCTTGGCGGATTCATGCTGAGAAAGCGGCGGAAGATTACCCGCTGACCTCAACCCCGTTCCAGAATGCAACACGGTTTTTGACTTTTTTCGCAAACGGGAACGGTTTCCGGTAGTACCAGGCCGCATCGGTGTTTTCAGCGCCGTCAACCACGATGCTGTAATAGCTCGCAATTCCCTTCCACGGGCAAAGACTTTTGGTTTTGCTCTCGGTAAAATAGTCCCGGTTAAGAGAGCTTGCGGGAAAATAATGGTTGCCTTCAACCACAATGGTATCATCGCTTTCCGCCAGCACTGCACCGTTCCATATAGCTTTCATGATATCCTCGCTTTCTTTTGCGCAGTCTATAACACAGGAAATTCTACCACTTGATAACAAGTCCGTGTAAAAGGGTGAAAAGCCAACAGAATGAGGTCATCCATGCCCAGTATTCTTCCGACTTACGCTCCTCCCGATATCGATTTTGTGCGCGGCGAAGGGCCCTATCTGATGACGGAAAGCGGCGAACGCTATCTCGATTTCGGCGCAGGTATCGCGGTGGCTTCCCTTGGCCATTGCCATCCCAAACTGGTGGAGGCCCTGAAAAAGCAGGCGGACACGCTGTGGCACACCTCTAACATGTTCAGGATCAGGGGCCAGAAAACCCTTGCCGACCGGCTGGTGGAAAATAGTTTTGCCGATGGCGTCTTTTTCACCAATTCCGGGGCCGAGGCGGTCGAGGCCGGCCTGAAATTCGCCCGCCGTTTTCAGTGGGGGGAAGGCCGGCCGGAGCGTTACCGGATGATTACCTTTGAGGGTTGTTTTCATGGCCGCACCATCGCGACCATTTCCACCACCGGGGAAGAAAAACTCATCAAAGGCTTCGGCCCGCTGCTTGATGCCTATGATCAGGTGCCGTTCGGCGACCTTGAAGCCGTCGCGGCGGCCATCGGCCATGAAACCGCGGGCATTCTGATTGAACCGGTACAGGGCGAAGGCGGCATCCGGGTTGCATCACCGGAGTTTCTCCAGGGTCTCCGGAAAATCTGTGACGATCTCGATCTTGTGCTGATGTTCGATGAAGTGCAATGCGGCATTGGCCGGACGGGCAAACTGTTCGCCTATGAATGGTCCGGGATCACGCCGGACATCATGGCCATCGCCAAGGGCATCGGCGGCGGTTTTCCCATGGGCGCCTGTCTGGTCAACGACAAGATCGGCAAGTATGTGACGCTCGGTTCCCACGGCACCACTTTCGGCGGCAACCCCATGGCTATGGCCGTCGGCAATGCGGTTCTCGATGTGGTTTTAGAGGATGGATTTTTAAATAATATCAATGAAATATCTCAATATCTTCATGTAAAACTTAATGAAGTGGTTAACAAATATCACAACAGCCTGCTGGAGGAAGTGATTGGCAAAGGGCTGATGATCGGCCTTCGCACCAAAATCGATAATAAGGATGTGCTGATGAAACTCAGAGACCACAAGCTCATCACGGTCGCCGCCCGTTCAAATGTCATCCGGCTGCTGCCGCCCCTGATCATCACCAAAGAGCATGCAGATGAGGCCGTCGCCAAAATCGATGCCGCCTGCGCCGAACTGAGCGGGGACGGGCAATGATGCGTTTCACGCTTTCCCTGTTGTTTTGGCTGCTGGCTGCCCCGGTCTTTGCGCAAAGCTATCTGCTGCTGCCTGATGCTGTCTTTGACGGGGAAAGTGACGGCCTGAAGACCGGATGGGCGGTCCTTGTGACCGACGGCAAGATTTCTGCAGTGGGCCCTGTACGCGGACTGGAAGCGGAAAATGCCGAGCGCATCGATCTTGCGGGCCTGACCCTGCTGCCCGGCCTGATCGAGGCTCACAGCCATATTCTGCTTCACCCTTATAATGAAACAAGCTGGAATGATCAGGTTCTGAAGGAATCCGCAGCCGAGCGCGCCGCCCGCGCTGTCGTTCATCTCGAGAATACGCTGATGGCCGGTTTTACGACGCTGCGCGATCTCGGCAGCGAGGGCGCAGGCTATACGGATGTCGGCATCAAACAGGCGCTCGTCAAAGGCGTGATCCCCGGTCCCCGGCTCCTGGTGTCCGGTCCGGCGATAGTCGCGACCGGCAGTTACGGTCCCAAAGGCTTCGCGCCGCATGTAAAAGTTCCGCTTGGCGCCGAAGAAGCAGACGGCCACGATGATCTGATCCGCATTGTCCGCCGGCAGATCGGCGGCGGCGCCGACTGGGTCAAGGTCTATGCCGATTACCGCTGGGGTCCCAATGGCGAGGCGATGCCGACCTTTTCCCTGGATGAACTCAGGCTGATTGTTGAAATCGCACGCTCCACAGGCCGTCCCACCGTCGCCCACGCGGCGACCGGGGAAGGCATGCGGCGCGCCATCCTCGCCGGGGTTGAAACCATCGAGCACGGTGACGGCGGCTCCGCGGAAATTTTCCGGCTGATGAAGGAACATGATGTCGCTTTCTGCCCGACGCTGGCGGCCGGCGACGCCATTTTGCAGTATGGCGGCTGGCGAAAAGGCACAGACCCCGAACCGGCGCGCATCGCCGAAAAACGCAAATCCTTTAAAACCGCGCTGGAGAGCGGCGTCACCATCTGCATGGGCTCCGATGTCGGCGTTTTTCCCCATGGCGACAGTGTGCGGGAAATGGAAATGATGGTGGATTACGGCATGACGCCTCTGGCGGTTCTGAAGTCCGCCACCTCGGTCAACGCAAAAATTCTCCATCTGGACGGCGAAATCGGGCGCATAAAGGCAGGCCTGGTTGCCGATCTGATCGCGGTTTCCGGCGATCCGGTACGGGACATTTCGGCCCTGAAAAATGTCCGCTTCATCATGCAGAATGGCAAGCCGTTAGCAAAACCTTAACCGCGCCGCGCAATCATAAAGCATGTTGGTTGAATGAGGCGCGCTATGTCGGTTCGATCCTTTGCTGCAACCATGTTGTTTTTCATTGCCGGTCCGGCTTTGGCCCAGTCCTACGGCGATGGAGTTGCCGCCTACAGTCTTGGCCGCTACGACAAGGCCGTTGAAATATGGCGGTCCCTGGCTGACAGCCATCCGGACGCCCAATTCCGGCTTGGCGATCTTTACGAACGCGGGATCGGCGTAGCCCGCAGTTTTGATCTTGCCGCCGAATGGTACCGAAAGGCAGCTGCCAACGGCCATGCAGACGCTCAATTCTCCTATGCCAGGCTTTATGACATGGGCCATGGCGTCGATAAAAGCCCGGAAGCGGCCTGGCAATGGTATCTCAAAGCGGCGGAAAGCGGCAGCGCCCCGGCACAATATCATGTGGCCAATGCCTATATGAGCGGCAAGGGTGTGGAGCGTGATCTGGTACAGGCCTATGTCTGGTTCACCCGCGCCGCCGAAAGTTTCGGCCCCGGCCCGGAAGGCAATTTTTCCCTGACTGCGATTGAAACCATTGGCGCGGCCCTGCGTCCCGATGATCGCCAGCTGGCCGCACAGCTGTTATCTGCAAAACCGATAAAAAGTAATAAAAATCAGTAAATTAATCTGGTTTGTAATATTTTAAGGTGAACCGGTCGGATTCTCCGATTTCCTGGAATTTCGCCCGTAATTCCTCGTCATTACGGCTGCCCGACAGACTGGGCGGCAGGGAATAGACGCCGCGGGGATGATCCCTGGTGTCCTTTGGATTGCGGTTCACTTCGCTCTCAGCCAAAAGCACAAAGCCCGCCTGTTCCGCCATCCTGCGGAAATGACTTTCATTGATATACCCGTTGCGGCCATTCGGATCCTGAGGGACTGATTCATCGCCGGCGTGATCGACAATGCCAAGAATGCCGCCCGGCTTCAGCATGGCATAGAGCGCATTGACATGATCCTGCGCCGGGGTCCGGTAAATCATGAAGCCATGGGCGCGGAAAACCAGCGCCATGTCCACTTCTCCGTAAGGAACTCCCTCGGCCTCACCCTCGGGAAAATCGGAATTGTCATCGACCGGAATATAACGCCCGCCATTCTGCTTAAAAAAAGGTTCAATGATTTTGCGGTACCAGCCGCCCTGCCCGCCTGGCCAGATTTCCACCACCGTCAGTCCGGGTTCCAGGCCAAAGAAAGTGAGCGTTTCAAGGGGATGCCTGTATTGATCCCGCGCCCTGTGCCGGTCAGGCCGGTCGCTGCTGGCAATCAGCTGCCTGAGCTTCGCCCGGGTTTCCGGCGATGATATGTGATGTTCCGGCGCGGCCTGGGCCGTTACATGCCCTAAAAACAGTCCGGCAATAGCCACTGTCAGCCATAGTCTGAATAACTGCATCCTGACCTCATTTCATTCCGCCGCCGCCAATTTCCATAGCCACAGACGCACCAAAGGCCAATAATTTTGCGGCAAACCGTTCCGGACACTCGATAACAGGTGGGTTGCGTTGCCGGAAATCCTCCCCATATCTCCCTGGAGGGAGGATTACCATGGAGTGGAACGATCACATACTGGCGCTGATTCTTGCCGTCCTTTATCCATTATACGCCAAATTTTCCTACGACCGCTATAAGATCCGGTTCAAAAAAGAAGGGCCAGGCCGTAAAGTCAAAGGTTACATCCAGACGATGGCCTGGCTTTGGGCGTTGCTGGCGCTGGGAGCGCTGTTCTGGTTCATGAACGGACGATCCCTCGGAACGCTGCTGATTGCGCCGCAGGACGGCATTCTTTTCTATGCCGGATATGGCCTGGCTGCGCTGTTTACGGTTTTTACGTTTTACCAATATTATGGCGTCAAACACGCAAACAATGACCAGTTGGCCAAACTCCGGGCAAGCCTTGAATCCATTAAAGACTTTCTGCCACTGACGCGCCGGGAACTGCGGCTGTTTTATGCCGTTTCGATAACCGCCGGCGTAACCGAGGAATTTCTCTACCGGGCCTTCCTGATCTGGTATCTGATACCCCTCGCCGGTTTAACCGGCGCGGTCATTGCCTCGTCGGCCATATTCGGCTTCGCTCATTTCTATCAAGGTCCGGCGGGCATGGTAAAAACCGGGCTGCTCGGCCTGGTTTTTGCCCTGCTTTACACCCTGACCGGGTCAATCCTGCTCGTCATCGCGCTCCATGCCGTCTTTGACATGATCAGCGGCCGGGTCGTGCATTATGCCCTGAACAAGCGGCAAGCCGGCTAGCCGGCTTCCTTGTCCGTCCGGTACTTTTCGAACCAGGCAAGGATATGTTCGACCTTGGAAATCAGATTCGATGGCCGCGATGCGATCCCGTGGAAAGAATTGGGAATGCGCACCATGACGGTTTCCACCTTCCTGAGTTTCAGGGCCTGATAATATTGCTCGGTCTCCGATATCGGCGTGCGGCGGTCGTCTTCGCCGGTCAGCAGCATGGTCGGCGTTGAAACATTCCCCACGAGGGACAAAGGCGAGCGGCGCCAATATTCCTCGACATGCTCCCACGGCAGGCCGGGCAGCCAGTATTTATAATAAAAATTATAGCCGTCCGCGGTCAGGGCAAAGCTGATCCAGTTGATGACAGGCTTTGCCACGACAGCGGCGCGGAACCGGTCCGTCTTGCCGACAATCCATGCGGTCAGCACGCCGCCCCCGGAGCCGCCGGTGACGAACAGATTCTCGGGATCAATATAGCCTTTTGCAATGATAGCGTCGACGCCCGACATCAGATCGTCATAATCCTCGCCCGGATAATTCTGGTCGATCAGATTGCCGAACTCCTCACCATAGCTGGTTGAGCCGCGCGGGTTGGTATAAAGCACCACATAACCGGCGGAGGCCATCAACTGGATTTCAGCGGCAAAATGCGGGCCATAGGCGGCAAAGGGGCCGCCATGAATTTCCAGAATCAGCGGGTATTTTTTTGCGGGATCGAAGTCCGGCGGGGTGACAATCCAGCCCTGAATCCGGCGGCCGTCATGGGACGACTCCCACCATAATTCCTCGACCGCACCGGTCTTGCGGGCGGCGAACAGATCGTCATTCAAGGCTGTCAGGCTGCTGCTATTGCCCCGCCGGTCACGGACCCAGACATCGGCCGGGCTGTCGCCATTGTCACCCGTATAGGCAATCACGCCATTATCCGAAACCGAGTAGCTGCCTGCTGCGTAAGGCCGGCCGAGCGAGAGGCCGCCCATATTATCCACAAGATTTGTGACGCTGCCATCGCCGATCGAGATTGAAGCGACCTTGCCCTTGCCTTCATCGGTATAGGATATAAACAGGCTGCGGCCATTCTGCGCCCAGTTAAGATTACCGATGCTGCGGTCGAATTCTCCCGAAACCAGCCGCGGCTCGGAACCATCGCGGTTGGCGACATAAAGCCGGGTCACCTGATAGCCCTGATAGCGGTCATCAAAGCCGACATAGGCGATCTGCGTGCCGTTCGGCGAGACTGCCGGGCTGCCATCCGGCCCCTGCCGGTCCGTCAGTTGGGTGATTGCGCCATCCGCGAGGGTGACTTCATAAAGTTCGGAATTTACCGGGTCATATTCATAATCATCATGCCGGTTAGCCGATATGATCAGCGCAGCGCCATCCGCACTCCAGCTTGGCCGGCCGCCATGGTTGAAGTCCCCGGAAGTCAGCTGGCGCGGCGTACCGCCGTCAGCCGGCACCACAAACAGATGCGTAAAGCCGGGCTTCACAAAGCCCTGACCATCCGCCTGATAGATCAGACTGTCGATCACCCGCGCGGGTTCCGCCCATTTGGCGCCTTCCGGTTTCTTCGGCATGGTGATCATCGGCTTTTTATCCTGGGGCACATGCATGGTCAGCGCCAGCATGCGGCCATCGGGCGACCAGACCAGATTGCCGGGGCTCGAGGTGAGATTGGTAACCCGCGCCGCCAGCCCGCTTCCCATCCAGCGCATATAAAGCTGGGCCGATCCGCCTTCGGTCGAGATATAGGCGATGCGATCCCCGTTCGGCGACCAGCGCGGCTGGGAATGATTGGCGCTGCCGGAGGTCAGCGGCTGATGCCCGCTGCCATCCGCATTGACGATCCAGAGGTTGGACCGCGGCCTGTCGGTCATAATATCCATAAAGGCGCGGACATAAACGATCCGGGCGCCATCCGGAGAGACCTGCGGGTCGTTGGCGACTTCCAGTTCAAACACGTCGCGCGCCGAAAAATCGTCGGCGGCCAGAACCGGCGCGGCAAAAAACAGGATTGCAATAGAAAGAATGGATTTAATATGAGTCATGATCGTCCCCTTCTGCTGGGGGAAAGAATAAGGACGGAAGGGCCGGTTGTGCAAGGATAAATACTACTCACTGGCGGTCCATGATTTTATGGTTTATCGTCAGACAGGGAGGAGGAAAGCATGAAATATTTCAAAACAGCCCTCATCGGCCTGCTGGCGCTGCTGGCGGCCTGTTCGGAAGCCAACCGCAGTGAAGAAACGGCGCCTGCCGCGTATGACCTGATTATCCGCAACGGCATGATCTATGACGGATCCGGCGGGACGCCCTATGCGGGGGATGTAGCGATTGAAGGTGACCACATTGCCGCTCTCGGAGATCTCGGCGACGCCAGTGCGGACGATGAACTGGATGCGGGCGGCATGGCGGTCACGCCGGGGTTTATCAATATGCTGAGCTGGGCGACGGAATCGCTGCTGGTCGATGGCCGGGCCAATTCAGACATACGCCAGGGCGTGACGCTGGAAGTCTTTGGCGAAGGCTGGTCCATGGGACCGCTGACCGATGAAATGCGGCAGGGCCAGATTGCGCAGCAGGGCGACCTGAAATTCGACATCCCCTGGACGACGCTGGGCGAATATCTGGAGCATCTGGAAAATAGCGGCGTGTCACCCAATGTGGCGTCCTTCATCGGCGCGACCACGGTGCGGATCCATGAACTGGGGGCCGAGGACCGGCCGCCGACTTCCGAAGAACTGGACCGCATGCAGGCCCTGGTTCGCCACGCTATGGAGGAAGGCGCTTTGGGCGTCGGCTCCTCCCTCATCTACGCCCCCGCCTTTTATGCGGACACCGATGAACTGATCGCCCTGATGAAGGCGGCTTCCCCCTATGGCGGCATGTATATCAGTCATATGCGAAGCGAAGGGAACCGCTTTCTGGAAGCCATTGACGAACTGATCACTATTGCCCGCGAGGCGGATGTTCCGGCCGAAATTTATCACCTGAAAGCCGCCGGAAGCAAGAACTGGGACAAACTGGATGATGCTATCGCCAAGGTCGAAGCCGCGCGCGCCGAGGGCCTGAAAATCACCGCCGACATGTACACATACACAGCGGGAGCGACCGGACTGGATGCTTCCATGCCGCCCTGGGTGCAGGAAGGCGGCTACGAGGCCTGGGCCGGGCGCATGAATGATCCCGCCATCCGCGCCCGCGTGATTGAGGAAATGCGGACGGAATCCGACGACTGGGAAAATCTCCTGCTGTCCGCCGGTTCAGCGGAAAAGGTTTTGCTTGTCGGCTTCAAATCCGCCGCCCTGAAGCCCCTGACCGGAAAAAGCCTTGCCGAGGTCGCCAAGATGCGCGGCGTTAGCCCGGAAGACGCCGCCATTGATCTGGTGATTGAGGATGGCAGCCGGGTGGGTACGGTCTATTTTCTGATGGATGAGGACAACGTCAAACGGCAGATTTCCATCCCCTGGCTGAGTTTCGGATCGGACGCGGAAGCGCCCACGAATGAAGACGTATTCCTGCTCTCCAACACGCACCCGCGGGCCTATGGCAATTTCGCCCGGGTGATCGGCAAATATGTGCGGGAGGAAAAAGTGATTCCTCTTGAGGAAGCCATCCGCAAACTGACATATCTTCCCGCCACCAACCTGAAAATCCGCGACCGGGGCCTGCTCAAGGAAGGCTATTTCGCCGATATCGCCATCTTTGACCCCGCCGCCGTCAAGGATCACGCCACTTTCGACATTCCGCATCAGTATGCCACCGGCATGAGCCATGTCTTCGTTAACGGTGAACAGGTGCTGAAAGACGGCGAGCATACGGGCGCTACGCCCGGCCGCGTCGTCAGGGGACCGGGCTGGATCGGTTGGGAGAAATAAATTATCGGCTTGTGCTTTCGATGACCTGAAAAATCGCCTCCAGTGCAGGATCGCGGCCCGCGGCATAATCTTCGAACGTCATCTCCACCGGAATATCCATGGGGATCCAGAGACGATTATCCCAGGGCTGGGAATCCTGCCAATAGCGATTGGAAATCGACAGCATCAATCCGCGAACTGCAATTCTGTGTCGCAGAAAAAGTCTCATGCCGTGCGGTTAAAACAGCACGGACCAACCCGATCTCGGCTCTGAGATACGGTTGGTTCAGGTGCTATTTCTTGCTGCGATCCTCGGCATCCTTATTCAGGAAATGACGGATGCGGCGCAGCAGGTCGGCAGGAATCGGTTTCGCCTTATTGGCCTTGGCATCGGTGAAGACGAGGATTTGCTTCACCCTTACCCTTTCCTCGCCACGGCAGGACACGGTGATTGCAAGGTGGCAGGATCGCTTGCCGAGCTCGACCACTTCCAGTGAAAAGGTCAGCCGGTCGCCCATCATGGACGGGTTCGCGAAATCCACGGTGAAATGCACCGTCGGCGTCGCCAGATTGCGGTGATGCAAAAGCCCGGCGAAGCTGACCTCAAGCCCATCCTCGAACCAGTCTTCGACGACGCCGTTGATCATTTCAAAGTAACGGGCATGAAAAACAATACCCGCGGGATCACAATGGGCGAAGCGGACCAGCACCTCCCGTTGATACGCACTCATAAAACCTCCATACCGTTTTGCCGTAAATTTATTGCTGACCATTGCACGCTTTGGCAATCGAATCTAGCCAAACCCCCCTTTTGATTGTATACTTGCCCCCAATTAGTCGGGAGGGCACGTGAGCAAAGACCATGAGGATTTGCTGCTGGCGTTAAGGGAGTTCAGACATTCCCTTGACCGTGCAACACGGCAGCCTGGTAATGATCCTACGCTTCCACAAATCAGCAAGGATGCAATCGACTGGCTCGGCCGATATGAATATCGCCTGGCGGAAGCGGCAAGCGAAGCCGCTTCCGGTAGCGCTGTCCCTTTCTCGTTAATAACTCAACAGAAGAATCTGGCCCGGTCCGTCAGGACCATCGGCCAGCCCTTACAGGTGGCCGACGGGATCAACGGCAGCGATGTCTGGTCGCTTTTTGAAATTATGCTCTCCGTTCTGCCGGGCAAGGAACACGTGCCCGGTATTCCGCCGCCACCGCCACCGCCGCAACTGGATGCGGGAAAGGGCCCGCTGCCGCCCGGTAACATCCGCACAATGATCGGCACGAAACAGATGAAATCCCTGCAAAGGACGGCCCGCGCCATGTCCGGCCGGTCGGTTGCCGGGACCTTCAATATTACCCCTGTGAACCCCGGCGTTAAGGACCTTCTCTGATGCTTGGTCAGTTGACCAATCTGCTGGGAAAGCATTTTGCAATCGGCTATTTTCTCCCTGCAATCCTGCTGGCCTTTGGTTTTCTTGAGCTGGCACATTTATTCGACAAGCTTACGGATCTGCAGATAAACCTGATTTCCGGCGGATGGGTTGATAACATCTACCTCGCGCTTTTTATTGCGCTCTTTGCGGTTTTTCTGCTTGCCCTCAATTTTAATATCATCCGGTTTTTGGAGGGATATCACCGTTTCAATCCCTTTCGCCTGCTGTTCCTGATCCCTTTCGCCATAGGGAATGAGCGAAAGGAATATCTCGGAATGGTCAAAAACTATGATGCGGCCAACCGGAATTACTGGGCGGCGGTTGCCGCCGATCCCGAGAGCCCCGCGGTATTAAGCGCCCGGTATACCCTTGGTGATCAACAGATCGCCCTTGCTAAACGGTTTCCAGAACTGGAGGGGCAGCCCCATGAATTGGTCAAAGCCGCCGAGAACACCGATGATGCGGTCAAGGAGCGCATATTGCCGACTGCCTTCGGCAATACCATCCGCGCATTTGAGGATTATCCCGCCGTTGTTTATGGCTTTGACGCCATTCAGGGCTGGGTGCGGATCGAAGCCATTATGAATTCCACGCTTGGCAACGCAATCCAGGATGAAAAGTCCCGGGTTGATTTCTGGGCCAATCTGTGGGGCGGCAGTCTCTTTCTGGTGCTGGCCTATGCCGGGTTGGCCTTTGTGGAATATTGGCGGTTCGGTTTTTTTCTTTTCCCTTATCTCTGGTTTCCTTTCGGCATGATCGTGCTGTCGGTTATTTTTGCAAAAGCCGCGCAAAAGGCGGCCTACCAGTGGGGTGTTTCAATCCGGGCGGCGATAGATTTAACCCTGCCCAACCTGGCCAAGACCCTGGGGTATACCCTGCCCGCCAGCGCAGCGAAAAAGAAAGAGTTCTGGCAGAAAGTCAGCAAACTGTTTGTTCTGAGGAACCATGCGGCGCTTCAGGATCTGGACCCCTATGTTCCGGGTACCGCGGCCCCGCCTCCGCCGCCAAAAGCAGCAAAGCGGTCAAAGAAAGCGGCCATGCCGCCCCCACCCGCCGAGCTTGATCCTTAAAATTACTGGAGCCGGCCGATCACTTTGGTTGCGATGGCAAGCAGGGCAGCCATGCCGGTGCGGCTGCGATATTCCGCGTCGCTCCCCAGGGCCCGGCGTTCTTCAGCTGTGCAATAACCGGCGCGGATCAGATTGGGCAGGTTGTTCCTCGCCGCGCCGGGGCGTAAAACCGCCGGCGTCGCCATTCGTCCGCTGACGGCGGAAACCGCCTCGCTCCAGATCCGGTCATCGGCGCCGCTAAACCGATAGGCAATCGCGGGAAACAGCTCGATTTCATAGCGTTCCATTTCCCCGCCGGCCGCCAAAGCGCCAATCATGGACTCGACGGACTGAAGCAGGTTTTCGGCGTCCCCGTCCGGCGGATAGGGGAAGCGCTCGGTAAAATGAATTTCGTCATTCTGCTTGTCAATGGAGACGGGGTAGCCGGTAATCCGGCCGGCGTGGCCGCCCGACATGCGATCCAGCCAATAGCGGCCAACGGCCCGCTGGCTGTTTTCCTGGAACCGCAGGTTATTCGCCGCCTTTTCCATATAATCAAACAGATGCAGCAACGCGGTCGCCAGATCACCGCCTTCTGTTTCCGATACGGTCAGCAGAAGTTCGTCCTGCCGCCGGTCGGTCATGATGGAAAATCCGCCGCCATTATTGGCTATATACGCACCGGCAAAGGCCGATAGCGCGGCTTCGGCCTGTTCGAGATTTTGTCCCCTCAATTCCGCTGTCGCCGATGGCCGTTCACTGCCGGGGGCGGCCAGCCCGATATTTTCAATATAAATCCCGCGGCGGCGGCGATTATTTTCATCATCGGCAAACATGACCGTCAAATCCGCATAGCCTTCCGTACCGGTCACCACCGGTTCGCACCCGTCCAGCACAATAACCGATGCTCCGGCCTGAAAAAGGGACATAACGTGTTCCACCGCGCTGCCGTCAACATCAAGGATGAGGCTAACGGGAGCAGGACGGTGGATTTGAAGGGGCTGCAGGGATTCCATCGCCAAAATAAGCGGCGCGGCATAGGAAGCGGAAATCGCGCCAAGGCCGGCCACCGGTTCAGCGGTTCTTGCAGCCCAGGCGCTTTCGCTGATAGCGGGCTGGCTGTAAAAGACCATACCGCCCTCAAGTTCGCCATTGCTGGCCGGCAGCGTCACCTGAACGGCGCTGTCCCCCAGCAGCGAGAGATCAAGACCCGCGCCACCGGCAATGGGATCAAGCAATTGCAGGATTCGCCCTGCGGCGCTTTGGGGCCCGCCCGCTTCGTGAATCGCCGTCATAAGGTCAGCGCTGCGTTCTATCGCAGCGTCAACCGCCATTGACTGATTATAGGCGCCGAGCAGCCTTAAAATTGCCTTTTTGTCAGTGCCGGCGAGAGACGCTCCCACCTGGTATCCGGTAATGGCGCGGGCGTTCACTGCGTCACCCTCGGGCCTTTCCCGATACGCGGCGATAAAATCGCCAAAATCGCGGTATCTTTCCGCAGCGCGCGGCTGATCGGGCACATTTTCCTGTGCCGCTAAAGAACCCTCCCCCGCAATCATCAAAGGGATCAATATGAAAAATGCCCGAATCATGTTTTCTTCTTATAGCAGACGTTGCATAAGGCCGACAGCTTCCATTAGAAACGGTCATTATGACGGAAAAATTAAAGAGCGCAGTGATACTGTTAAGCGGCGGACTGGATTCCGCAACCTGCCTGGCGATTGCCAGGGCGGCCGGCTATGACAACCATGCCCTTTCCTTTCGTTACGGACAGCGCCATGCGGTGGAGCTCACCGCGGCCGAAGAAATTGCCGGGACCAGCGGCGCGGCCAGCCATAGGATCGTCAATATCGATCTCGGAACATTCGGCGGCAGCGCCCTGACGAGCGACATTCCCGTGCCCAAGGGCCGGTCCTGGGCGGCAATGGACGCGGAAATCCCTGTCACCTACGTTCCCGCCCGCAATACAGTGTTTCTGTCTTACGCGCTCGGACTTGCGGAAGTGCTCGGCGCATCGAATATCTTCATCGGCGTCAATGCACTTGATTATTCCGGTTATCCGGATTGCCGCCCCGCATTCATTGCGGCTTTTGAAAAACTCGCCAATCTTGCCACCAGAGCCGGGGCCGAGGGTGGAACGATGCGCATCCAGGCTCCCCTGCTTCATATGACCAAGGCCGACATTATCCTGGAGGGAGCGCGCCTGGGCGTCGATTTCAGCCAGACAATCAGTTGTTATGACCCGGATGATAAAGGCCGGGCCTGCGGCAGCTGCGATTCCTGTCTTTTGCGCAAAAGGGGTTTTGCTGAAGCCGGCATTCCAGATCCCACACTCTATAAATAACCCTGAACCAGGGCCTATCCGGTTACCGCATCGATCAGGACGATCAGAATGGCGATGGGCGCCAGATAGCGGACAATGATCTGCCAGTAACGATAGCCGCCCTCTTTGCGGAAAGTCAGGATTTCACGGGTCAGTTTGCTCTTTAATATCCAGCCGGCAAACAGTGTGATCAGCAGCGCGTTAAGCGGCAGAATGATGCTGGAGACAGCAAAATCCACGGTGCCGAAAATGGATTTATCGGCCAGGCCATCAATCAGGGCCATGGGCCGGACATCGTTCAGAATATTGAAGGAAAAAAGCGACGGCAGCCCCAAAACTCCTGCGGCTCCTCCGGCAATGGCGGCAACGCCCAACCGGGGCATATCGGTCAGTTTTTCTTCCAGCCAGCTGACCACCGGCTCCAGCATCCCGATAGAGGATGTCAGCGCAGCAAAAAACAGCAGGATAAAAAACAGCGGCCCGATAATTTGCCCGCCGGGCATTTCACCAAAACCGATCGGCAGGGTGACAAAAATCAGCTCCGGCCCTTCCGCCGGGCTAAGGCCGGCGCTAAATACGATGGGGAAGATGGCAAGACCCGCCAGCACCGCGACAACCGTGTCCGCCGTGCAGATAAAGGCGGCCGCCCGCGGCAAGGAAGTCTTGGACTTCAGATAAGCCCCGTAGGTGATCATGGCGCCCACGCCGATGGCGACCGAGAAAAAGGCCTGCCCCATGGCCATCAGCACCCCTTTGGAATTTAGCTGGCTGAAATCCGGGTAAAACAGGAAATCCACCGCGCGGCCAAACCCTTCGGTGAATGCGCCGTAAACAACGAGTATCATCAGCAGTATAAATAACAGCGGCATCATCAGTTTGGTCGCCCATTCGATGCCGCCCTTTATGCCGCGCCCGACAATCCACACCGTGATCGCGATAAAGGTGAAGTGGACCAGAGACATCAGGCCAATCCTGTTCTGGAATTCTCCGAACAGGGCGCCTGATGTCTCCGCCGTCAGGCCGGAAAATTGCCCGGACGCCCCGGCATAAATATAATAAAAGGACCAGCCGGCCACTATGGCGTAATAACTCAGCCCGACAAACGGCGCCAGCACGCTCATCCAGCCAATGGAACTCCAGAATTTGCTGACTTGCAGATCGCTGGTCAGCCGCCGCATGCTTTCAACGGCACTGGCGCCTCCCAGCTTGCCGATCACCAGCTCCCCGGCCATGATCGGGAAGGAAATCACCGCGACAAAAATAATATAGATCAGCACAAAGGCGCCGCCGCCATTTTCCCCGGCGATGAAAGGGAAGCGCCACAGATTGCCAAGGCCGATGGCCACCCCGACGGCCGCCAGCATAAAGCCCCAGCGCGACGACCACTCCCTGTTTGCGACCTGCCCCGCCATATATCCCTCCCCTTACTGTTACTTTTGGATCAGGCCCTGCCACCAGTCTTTGGGCCTGACGCGTCCAGCATGACCTATTTTATCACTGAACCAAAGCCCTAATCGACGCAGGCTGGTGCCGAGCAGGAACCTGATCAGTTTGGAGGACAGTTTTTTATAGTCCCGGTTATAAGGACAGACGCGCAGGCAGATCGCGCAGTCCGACTTGAGCCTGATCCAGTAACCGAAGCATTTTTCGCAGTCCGCCGTCCATTTGACCACGCCTTTGATGCTGGACCGGTTATGGACCGTATCATCCGGCGCACCGAACGGCAGGGCCTTCGGCGGGCAGGCATCGGCACAGCGGGTGCAGATATCGCAGGTTTTGCGCACTCCGATGACTTTCGGCGCATCATGGCTCAGCGGCAGATCCGTGAAAATTTTTGAAAAACGCACCCTGGGGCCAAATTCTTTGGTGATCACCATCTGATTACGGCCATATTCCCCTAGCCCGGCCTTGATTGCATAGGGAATGACCAGGGCGGTGTCATTGAGCGATCCCACCGCCTGATAGCCGAGGTTGCAGATATATTGCGAGAGCTGCGCGGCGAGCCCGGCTTCCCTGGAATAACCGAGACCAACCGCTGATCCGGCCAGCGCCGACGGGTATGTCTGGACCAGGCTGTAATCCATGGCGCAGGCGAGAACGATGACGCTGGTCAGCCCGTCCGGCAGATCGTTGGGCTTTTCCTCCATGGTTTTCGCGTCGGCACGGAATTCATAAACCCAGCGCGGATCATAGGCCGTGATGCCGACCAGATCGGCGCCGAACAGCCTGGCGATGCGTTTGATTTCCGCCGCCATTCGCGGCGGATCCGGCGGCTCGATTTTTTCCGGCGCCACCGGCATGGTCGGTTCCAGCGGGTCGAGAAACCCTTCCCGCAGGCCGCGGCTTTCCGTATTTCGTGTGGAATAGGCATCCGACACGGCCCAGGCCGCATTGCGCAGGGCAAAATCCTTTTGGGTAAAGCCCTCTCCCTTGCGCGGGCTGGCTTCCATCCGATAGCTGTCGAAAAAGCCGCGGGCATGATCGGACTTCACGGCGTCATCCCACCAGGACCGGCAGAAGGCGTCATTGCGCTGGCTGAACCGCTCAAAATCCGCCGTCACGATAAATCCGGCCGCCGCATCCGATGCCGCCTGTTCCGCAGTTATCCCAGGATCAGCCGGCGGCTTATTGGCGGGCCAGCCCCGTGGCTTATGATTCTCTGTCGTCATGATTGATTGATAGCAAATTGTTTGATATCCATCAATATATGAAAAAAACTGCCGGGATATTAAAGAACGGGCCGCTGGCTGACATGATCGGCTTCCGGTTGCGGATTGCCCAGAGCGCGGCGGAGCGCGCCTTTATGGCGGCAGTGCAGGGCACGGCGCCAACCGGTCACTTTACAATTCTCACACTGGTCCGGGAAAATCCTGGCAGCCGTCAGTCCGCGATTGCACGCGCCGCCCATCTTGACCGTTCGAGCCTCGTGCCGGTGCTGGATCAGTTGGAAAATCTTGGTCTGGTGGAACGCAGGAAGCATAAAACAGACCGCCGCGCCCATGCCCTCTATCTCACGGATGCCGGACAGGCGGCCCTGAAAAAGCTTGAAAGAGCCGTTATGAAGCTGGAAAAGCAGGTGCGCGAGGCACTGGGCGGAAATCGCACGGAAAGCCTGCTGCGCGATCTGGAAGACTTCAGCGCGCTTTTCTGATACGGCAAGCTATGACCTACAGCGTCAAATCTGTTTTCTATACCCTGCAGGGCGAAGGCGCGCAGACCGGACGGCCTTCGGTCTTTCTGCGTTTTGCCGGCTGCAATCTGTGGTCCGGGCTGGAAAAGGACCGGACGGATGCGGTGTGTCAATTCTGCGATACGGATTTTGTCGGGACGGATGGCGAAGGCGGCGGCAAATTCAGGACGGCCGGCGAACTGGCGGACAAGGTTGCCGCAACCTGGCGGCAAAATGCCAGTGGGGATACCTTGCCCTATGTGGTCTGCACCGGCGGCGAACCGCTGCTTCAGCTAGACCGGCCGCTTATTGACGCGCTGCATGCACACCGCTTTGAAATCGCCATTGAAACCAACGGCACCATCAAGGCCCCGGACGATATTGACTGGATCTGCGTCAGCCCCAAGGCGGACGCGCCGCTTTTACAAACATCCGGCCATGAGCTTAAACTGGTCTACCCGCAGGAAACAGCCCCGCCGGAGCGCTTCACCCCTCTCAATTTCCGCCATTTCTTCCTTCAGCCCATGGATGGCCCGCGGCGGACACAGAATATATGTCTTACCGCCAGATATTGCCGGACCAACCCGCAATGGCGCATCAGCCTGCAAACCCACAAGATGATCGATATCGAATGATGGTTTGATTCGTTCGGCAGCCGCCCTGCGATACACCCTCACGCCGTTCGGGCACTCAGGGCGAGCGGTGCGCGTGTTTCTCCCATTCGGGCTGAGTGAGGCGAAGCCTCGTATCGAAGCCCGGGTGCCAAAGTGAACGGATCGAAGGATGGAATTACCTTAACCCCGGCCGCGGTAATTTTCGACGCCGGGTTCCGGTATCCAGACGTCCTTCGGTGACTCACCGGTCTGATAAAACACATCGATGGGAATGCCGCCCCTGGGATACCAGTAACCGGCAATGCGCAGCCATTTTGGTTTGATTTCCCGAGCAATACGGACGGCGATGCCAACCGTGCAATCCTCATGGAAGGCCGCGTGGTTACGAAAGGCGCCCAGGAAAAGCTTCAGGGATTTGCTTTCCAGAATCAGTTGATCCGGCACATAGTCCAGCACCAGATGGGCAAAATCCGGCTGGCCGGTAACCGGACACAGCGATGTGAATTCGGGACAGGTGAAACGTACGCAATAATCCCGGTCCATGTGCGGGTTGGCAACGGCTTCCAGCCGCGACTGATCGGGACTGTCCGCAATGGCGGCGGGCCGGCCAAGCTGCGAGAGATTTTCGTTCAAATCCTTGCTCATCCCGTCTTATTGTCCGGAATGAGCGAACTTGTCAAAGCCTTGCTGCCGCGTTTATGCGGAGTTTTCGCCTTTCTTCGTACCTTACCGATGGCCGCCCGCGCCTCAGTCTGAGCATACGGAGCGTCAATTCGCGGCGTTTTTTCATGATTTCGGCTTCGGCAAGTGTGTAATCGCGGGTTTTGTGTTCAAGATAGGGACTTACCATTTTTACCTCTCATGTTGCCTGATGGTGTTGCCCGCGTCCCTTTATATATATAGGAACCTGCAACAAGGTTCCAAGGCCTGCCACAAAATGACCTTAATTCGGCGCTGTTCACATTCGGTTCAGCTTTGTACGATATTTTATTAAAGTCAGCCCAGGACAGAGCTTCTTGGAGCGATAACAAAAGGGAGCAACCCATGTCCCGGATCACCAATGCTCAATTCTCGATCGGCCAGATTGTCCGCCATCGCCTCTACGGCTATCGCGGGGTTATATTCGATGTCGATGCGGAATTCTCCCAGGAAGAAGAATGGTATGAGAACATGGCGCAAAACCGCCCTCCTAAGGACGCCCCGTGGTATCATGTTCTGGTCGATGGCGCGGACTATACGACCTATGTCGCCGAGCAGAATATGCACGCCGCCGATGAAATTGATCCCATCGACCACCCGCTGCTGACCGAGCTGTTCACCCTGGCCGATACCGGTGAATATGTCGCCCGCGAAATGTTTAATTAAACATTCCGGAAAGCGTCCACCACCGGCAGACGGGCGGCCCGCAGTGCCGGGAAAAAACCACCGATCAGGCCGATGGCAAGCGCCAGAACCCCCGCTTGCACAACCAGTTCCGGCGTGACGCTGAAATCAAACACAATCTGTGTAAAAGTCTGCCCCAGGGTCGAAGCCGTCAGCCCGTCGAAAAAGATATAAGTGACCATCACTCCCAGCAGGGTTCCGGCAAACGCCAATACGAGGGCTTCCACCATAATTCCGACAAAGGTCGAGAAGCCGCCAAAGCCGATGGCGCGAAGCGTGACGATTTCCCGCTGTCTGGCGGCGACCGATGTATACATGGCGTTCAACGCGCCGGCCAGAGCGCCCAACGCCATGACAATTGCAAGGGGATAGCCGACGCCATTGATAAAGCTCACCAGCGGTTTCGAAAGCTGCGAAAAATAATCCGCCTCGGTCTGGACAGATATATTCAGCCGCGGGTCATTTCCCGCATAGGCTTCAATCTTCTGGATCGCGTCGGGTCCATCCAGCAGCGCTCGGACAGACTGATAGCTATTGCCCCGGTTATAGAGGCTTTGGACAACTTTAGCGTCCGCCCAAAGTTCGGATTCGAAAACCGAGCCGCCAGCTTCAAAAATACCGACAACCTGCCAGGTGGTTTTACCGAACTGCACAGTCGAGCCCGGATCGAATCCTGCAAATTGCTGCCGCGCGGCACGGCCGACAACAAGCTCATTTTTGCCGGTTTCAAACATGCGCCCCTCGCTGATAACCACATCTTTACGCAGCTCAACACCAATGGGGTTCATGCCGCGCAGCGGGAGATTAACGCTCAGGCCCGTCGATTTTTTTATGCCATCAACAATCACATAAAGCTCCGGCGATGCCTGAGGCTGATTACCAACGCGGACAATACCCGGCGCTTCCGCCAGCAGATTTATCTGTTCCGACGACAGGCCGCTGTTCAATTCCGCCTGCGATCCGGCCCGCATGATAATGGCTGTGTCAACGCCGCCCGCCCCGGCGACAGTCTTGTCAAAACCTGCAGCCATGGCGAGAACCGCCATCATAACCGTAACAACAATGGCGATCGCGATCAGGGTCACAATAGCCACCCAAATCCGTTGCGGCAGGCTTTTGACGGTCATGGCGGTGACGGCAACCGTCTCATTCCAGATGGCCATGGCTTATCTCCTCCCGAGTGCAGTTACGACGTTGATATTCATAGCTTTCCAGGCCGGAATAATCCCGGTAACAAGCGCCAGCAGAAGCATAATGCCCGCAGATTTTACCAGCATCCCCGTATTGATGAACATCGCCGGAAGTATGCCCGCCATAGCCGCCGAAGCGCCTTTCAAAAACAATCCGGCAAGCGCCATTGCCGGAACCGCGCCCAGCAGTGTGACCAACACCGATTCCAGAATGACCTGGGTAAAAATCTTCCCGTTGCCGAAGCCGAGGGTTTTCAGGACCGCAATCTCGCTGGTGCGCTCCCGGATTGCCAGCATCATGGTATTGCCGGCGATCAGCAGGATGGTGAAAAAGGCCGCACCGGTTACGGATGCCACAATCAGGCCGATATCGCCAAATTGCTCAATGAAAGCCTGGTTGAAGGCTTTTTCCGTATCCGTCTTGGTCTGGGTGGAAGCGTTGGCAAATTCAAGATCAATAGCGTCAGCAACCTGCGTGTTGATATCCGGCGATTCGGTTCCGACAACCAGCCAGCCTACGCTATCCTGCCCGAACTGGCGGCCCTCGTTGAGATATTCATAAGGAAACAATAGATAGCTGGTGTCGATTTTCGGATCATTGGCCTCGAAAATCCCGGCCACGGTAAATTCCCAGGTCTGGCTGCCCTCCTGATTGGTCCAGATGTTGGACTGAATGGGGACCTGCTGGCCCTTTTCCCACCCGAACCGGTCCGCCATTTTTTTACCCACCAGCAGTGCGCGGCGGTCGCTGAAGAAAGTCTTTCGGGCATCCTCCGGAATCACCAGCTCGGAATATAGCCGCAGGTAGGATTCAGGATCGACCGCGAACACGGCCAAAATCTGCTGGGGATTCTGGTAATAACCGCCAAACCAGACGGCATAGGTAACATCCGCCACACCATCCATGCTTCGAACCTTATTCACATAGGAATAGGGGAGCGGCTGGATAAAGCTGACTTTGTGGACCGTCACCAGCCGGTTTGCACCGGACGCAATGTCTATCCCTTCATCCAGGGAGCTTTGAAATCCGCCGAGCACGCCATAAATCAAAAAGGCCGTGAAAATTGAAAAGACGGTCAGAAACAGCCGCAGCTTTTTACGGGCCGCATTTTTCCAGATCAGCTTGAGGTTGTTCATTCCGCCGCCTCCTGGACAAAATGGCCTTTATCGAGATGCAGGGTCCGGCTGGCAAAACGGGCGGCTTCCGGATCATGGGTGACCATAATGATGGTCTTGCCGAATTCCTTGTTCAGTAATTGCAGCATTTCGAGAATTTCAACGGCGGTGGTGCGGTCGAGATCACCGGTCGGCTCATCGGCCAGCATCAGTTTGGGATCCGACACAATCGCCCGGGCGATGGCAACACGCTGCTGCTGACCGCCGGACAGCTCGCTCGGCTTATGTTTGGCGCGATCCGCAATGCCAACCACATTGAGCGCCGTTTTCACATGCTCCGCCCGCCTGGAGCGGCCAAGATCGGTCAGCAACAGCGGCAATTCCACATTCTGTGCAGCTGTCAGCATCGGCATCAGATTATAAAACTGGAAAATAAATCCCACATTAGCGGCCCGCCATTTGGAAAGCGCGCCCTCGCTCATATTATCGATGCGCTGGCCGCCGACCGTCACCGAACCCGATGTCGGGCTGTCGATCCCACCGAGGATATTCAAAAGCGTGGTCTTGCCGGAACCGGACGGCCCCATAATCGCCAGGAACGCGCCTTCTTCAATGCCCATGGTCAGCTCATCGAAAATCTCGATTGTATCGCGGCCCCTGGTATAGCGCTTGGTCACATGATCCAGCTCGATCAAGGTTTTTTCAGTCATATTGCTCCCCTGTTTATGCGGTTATCGACTGCTGCCTGTGTCTCCGGCCCCGGTATATTGTTCATCCAGAAAAGTGACTTTTACGCCCATTTCCGGCAAAATGCGCTGATCCTTCACATGCAGGCCGATCCGGACTCTGACGGTCGCCTTGCTGCGGTCCGCTGTCGGCACAATGGCAATGACCGAGGCCGGGATCTGCCAGTCGGAATAGGCATCGAGATACGCCTCCACCGCCTGCCCGGCCCGAACCCGGCCGATGAAACTTTCATTAACATCCACTTCGATTTCGAGTGAATCCATATCCACCACGGTGCAGACCCCGGTGCGGGTAAAGCCGCCGCCTGCGGAAACCGGCGAAATAATTTCGCCGGGCTGGGCATTTTTCTGTACGACAACGCCGGAAAAGGGGGCCCGCACCAGATGCTTGTCGACATTTTCAATCCGCCGCGCCACTTCCTCGTGGGCCACTTCCGCCTGCGCACGCGCCTGGGCAAGCCCGGCCACCGCCGTTTCCAAACGGGCCTGGGAACTGGTCAGCACCGCTTCGCTCACATTTTTCTGTTCAGCCAGGCTTTGGTTGCGGGCCAGCACCCGGCGGGCTTCGGCCAGTTCCGCTTCCGCACTCTGGATGCCCGCCCTGGCGGCGGCCTCCTGCGCTTCGGCCAACCGCAATTCCGTCGCGGCAAGGGTATTATCCAGCTTTGCTACGATCTGCCCTTCCTCAACCGCCATGCCTTCTTCAACCAGCACTTCCAGAATGCGGCCGGTGATTTCCGATGAAACGGTGGCGACCCGGCGGGCGGTCACATAACCGGACGCCGTCAATACCTGGCGGGAAGAGGATGCGCTGGCGGGTTCCGCCTTTTCGGCTGCTACCGGTTGACTGGCTATTCTGGCAGCCTGAACCGGACCCTGACGGTCCTTCTGCTGAAACAGAAAATAGCCGGCGCCCAGACCAATCAGAATGCCGGCGAATATACCGAGAAAGACGGCTGCTGGCGCGAAGCGGCCGGAGGACCCGGACTCATTTTTCCGCTCAATGCGCAAATTCTGCAGCTGGCTTCGCTTATCGTCCACATTCCCCTCCACACATGCATTGATGTAATCACGAATATGTTATCTGTCCAGTGACGGGAAGAAAAAAGCGCAGAAAAGTTTAACTGACGTCCTTTGACAAGAGCGGAACCATTCGGGCCGAGCAAGCCGGAACCCGGCATTTGCTCCTGCCCTTCGGCCGTTCTGCGCGAAAGATTAGCCAAATGCCGGAAGCATTAATTCCGTTGCTGCGCGATGGAATCGGCGGAAATGAATTCCGACCGGTAGGCGGCCATAAAGGATTGCAGACTGTCGACACTGGCAATATTGCTGGCGATCACGCTGATTTCCCCGCCTGCACTGTCTTCCTGGCTGGTGATCAGTTCAAAAGCATTGGCGAAATTACCGCCGGTCATCAGCCCGGAATAGCGGTCATGCAGCCGGTTGAGGCCGGTGCGGTCTTCCTGGAGCGCATAGGCAATGGCCTGGCGGAGAATATAGCGCCGGTCATCAGCGGTCAGCGCCTTCCCGGTATTCTGCCAGCGATTTTCTCCCAGCAGAGTATCGGTGGTGCGGATTACTCCGTCCCAGTCCTGCGCCCCCCATTCGATGTCGGCGCGCAGGATACCCGCTTCCCGACCGGCATCGCCCTCGATCAAAACACCCGCTTCCTCGTAACGCTCCAGTTCGATCAGGGTGCGGGCTTCCACCATACGGCGATTGTCGGCGATTTCATCCGGCAAACGATCCTGCCGGGTGGCGCGGATAATTTCCAGGGCCATATCAGGTTTACCGTCGAGCAGATAGATTTTGGCGAGCCGTGCGGCGATTTGCGCCTGGGCCGCGCCCTCCAGCCGGAAACGAACCTGATGGTCCAACAGCTCGGACGCCCGGTCAAGGAGATCAACCTCCACCAGACGGTCGGCAAGACGGCGGATCATCTGATCACCGGCGGAACCCAGCGGCGTCAATTCCTGAAAATCATAATAAAGCGCCAGCGCGGTTACCGGCGGCATGCGCTCCGCCACGCCATCGACAAACAGCGTTTTGAAAACGCCGGACATGCGATTGGCGAGCTGTTTGGTCTGCTCATCCTTCGGGAAATGCGCGACTGCCTGACGCAGGGTTTCAAGCCCGAGCCGGTACTCATCTTTATTCAGATAAAGATCGCCGAGCATTTTCAGGAGCTGCAATTCAAAATCATCGCCGCGCCAGGAAAAACGCAGCCGCTCCAGGCTGTCTATTGCTTCGTCCGCGCCAATGGCCTCATCGGCCATATCCATTTCAATGCGGGCAAGTTTTGCCCGGGCCGACGCCATGCGGTTGCCAAGCGTCGTCACCAGCGCATAGGTCGCCCGCGCCGTTTCATCGTCCCCCAGATCTTCATACATTTCCGCCCGCAAATATTTTGCTTCGGCCGTCTGTGCCGCCGTCAGCGGATAAAGCTCGATAATCGCCAGTTGGCTGTGCAGAAAATCAATATCCTGCAAGGCGAGACCGGCCCGCGCCGCCGCCAGCTGAAAATCGGCCCGTTCCCGCGTCTCATAGGTAGGCAGAGCCGCAATGCCCTGGCGGAAATACGCCTGCGCCTTCTTATACTGGCCGAGGGATTCCGCCACCAGGGAGCGCCACAGAAAGGCGTCCGGCTCCGCATCAAGATCTTTGTGGGAAAGATCTTTTAGCGCTTCCTCATCGCGGCCCAGCATATGATAGGCGACGCCGCGCACCGCCAAGAACTGCGGATTTGCCGGCAGCGACTCATCTTCTTCCGCCATCAGGGTGAGTGCGGCCAGTCCTTCGCTGGCAAGACCGTGCGCCATATCGAAGCGGGCCAGGTCCCAGCGCGCGGCGTTACGTTTGTCCGCTTTGGCCATGCTGAGCAGGTAAAGCAGCTGCTTTCGGATCTTGGAATACTCTTCCGGGGCATCGCCCGCCCATTTTTTGAAGTCAATAAGGCGTTCCGGGCCAGCGTTTTCCTGGCCAAGAACTGAAGATACCCGCGCAGCGACAGTTGACTCGGACAGCACCAGTCCGCCGTCTGAGCGAATGGTGACCCCCGTCAGGCTTGCCTCCACCGCAATGGCATCGGAAATACGTTTGACGGCTATGCCCTGGCTTGTCGCCAGAATCTGGAATTCCGGAAAAGTCTGGGCCAGCGGAATCCCCCGCACTTCGCCGCCCACCGGGAAGACTTCTATTTCATCGCCGATAGCGGGATCGATCAGGCTGACGGCCCTGCCGACTTTTTCGGTTGCGAGAAAAATCCTGGCGCCATCAGCGCCGGTGGTCTGCCTGGCGGTCTGAACAGGATTGACGGGAAGCGGAACATTGTCCCGGATATTCACCGTCCAGACAGAACCGGACAGAGAGGCGAAAACCCGCTGATCCTTTTCCAGATGATAGCGGAAAATGCTCGCCTTGCGGTCGGGCAGTTGCTCCCAGCGGGTAAGCCGGGTCTG
The DNA here is from genome assembly GCA_021774625.1 of Alphaproteobacteria bacterium. GTDB lineage: Bacteria > Pseudomonadota > Alphaproteobacteria > Sphingomonadales > JAKSBY01 > JAJFIV01. The sequence continues at coordinate 208,745 of JAJFIV010000008.1, forward strand.
GGTAAGACCGTCAAGCGCCTCGTGTGAGGCATTTACATGGGCATCAAAAACCACCCAAAGTACGCCGGAACGGACGAAGACAGATGCCGCTACCGGTTTTTGCCAGGGATAGTCCAATGCCAGCCCCTCTGCTTCAACCCGCGCAGCAATCCTGAAATCACCCGCCTGCACCGCTTTATCATCAGTGTTCTGCCAGGGTGCCGGTGAGGTTTCCACGGCCGGTTTCGCAACGGCCGGCGGCGCGGGTTCGGGATCAGAAGCTTCGGCAACGGATGTCTGGCGGGGCGCAGGCGCAGCAACGACCGTTTGCTGCCCCGCCTCACCGACAATATCGACCACCACCCGGGTGCCATCATTAAAGGAGCGGATCTGCGCGCCTTCCTGCACCGTCAGGCTGACCACGGTTTCATTCTCCGTATGGGAAATGACCGGGCCGGAGGCCAGCGCCAGCCCCTGATTTTGCAGACGGCCCAAGGCCGGCGTGAAAACCCCTTCGAAACGGATGCTGAGGGTCGTTCCGGCAATATCGGCCCGGTAAGGCAGATCGCGGCGAAAATCGAAAACCAGCCGGCTGAAACCGGGATGATCGGCGCTTCTGACGGCGACCGGTTCTGATACTTGCGCCCTTGCCGCACTGCCCGCCGCAAAGCCGAGCACTGCCGCCAGGGCAATTACAAGACGCTTCAATGACCGATTAAAGACCATTGTCTGTCAATTCCTCTCTTCTTGTTTCGCGGACGATAATATCGATCCGCCGCGCTAACCCGTAGCGCACGCCCAGTTCAATCGCCGGGTCCAGTTCGTTAAACCGCGAGGCGCCATAACCCAGCGTTTCAATAGGCTGGGGATAGCCGGCCCGCGCCAGGACGCTCGACACCGCAATGGAACGCCTCAGTGTAAGCTCCCATTTATTAAGATATTGTGCGCCCTGAAGCGGCCCGATATCGGTATGCGCGGCAACGGTGATCTTGTTTTTGAGAAATCGCAGATTACCGCCAATACGCATAATGGACGCCAGTCCGTCAGCCGACAATATGGCGCTGCCCGGTTCAAATAAAATATCCGACGGCAGGGAAAGGATCAGCCGTTCATCCAGACGGTGAATGACGCCCTGTTTCAAGACCGGGTCACCCGAGATTTTATCTTCGATCACCGTATTGAGATAATCGAGGCCGATGGCATAGGGCACATGAATTTTGGTGGCGTCCGGCCCTTCCCATTTTTCCGTGCTGACCTCGGCGCGGGTCGGGTTAAGCTGATCGGACAAAGCGTCCACAATGGCTTTCCAGTCTTCATATTGTACGGCATTCATGGAAAACATCAGGACAAAAAAGGTCAGCAGTAGGGAAAGCAGATCCGCGAAAGTCAGGATCCACACGTCCCTGGGCGTATCCGCTTTGCGGGGCTGGTCCGCCGGCATCGTCACTCTGCCCTCCCGTCTGAGGCGTCTTTGAAAGTGACCGCACCGGCATTTTGCACACGTGAGCGGAAAACAACGCGAATTGTTTCAGCCGCACCCGGCACAATACCGGTGCTGAGGCCGGCAACAGGAAACCCTTCCAAAATCAGACTGTCTGCAAGCAGCGAGGCCCGCCGTACGGCGAGGGTCTGTTCCGGCTGCGGCGTGACTGACAATGACCGGGCGCCAATTTCAAAAATGAATTCCACTTCCCGGTGTTCGCCCGGTTTTTCGCGCAGAACCATATCCGTCAGCTGAGCAATAAAGGCGTCGCGGTCCGGTCTCAGGGCCGCCGTTCCGGTCTCGAAAATGGCGCTCACCGGCAGATTGACCTGAAGAAGATTGCCGCCATCGGTGGGAAAACGGCCTTCGAGGCCAAGTACGCTGGCGAGAAAGCCCCGCACGTCATCGACAAATTCGTCATTGGGGGCAATGGCGTCGGGTTTGGTCAGAAGATCAATAAAATTGGCCTTGGGGGCGAACTGTTTCTTAAAAGCGCTGTTGACGCTTTCCATTACCGCCCCGGCCCGCGACTGTTCCTGATTGGAGATGGAGTTGAGGACCACAAAAAATGCCAGCAGCAAAAGATAGAGCGAGACGAAAATGCCCATAGAACTGTCGCCCGCATTTTGCGTGGGCGTTTTACCGTCGCTGTGGGACATGCCCGGGTCGGCCATTAATCAAAACTGGCTAACAGCGCGTCAATATCATCCTGGCTATTGCCATCCCCTTCAAGTTGCGGACCATGCAGCAAAGCCTTGTCATCGATGATATCGCCCTCTTTCGTATATTCGATATCGGTCTTTGCATCGACTTCGGTATCGCCAATGGTATCGGCGAGCGCTGCGAGTTTTTCTTCCAGAAGACGCAGGACCGTTACGACCTTGTTGACCCGCTGGCCGGTGATATCCTGAAAGCTGGAGGCCTCGAATATTCTGGTTGACAAATCCATCAGTTTTTCTGCGATCTTGTCATCAGCTTTCTCGGCGATGACATTCAGTTCATCCGCCGCATCCATGATTTTTCCGGCGGCCTCCTCCGTCGCGTCAACCACGGCATCCAGTTCATCGGTGGCGCCGGGAATATCCCGCGCGCTCAGTGTCTTGGGGCGGATAGAAACAATCCCTTCCTTGGCCTTTTCGATATAATCAACAAGGTTTTTAAGTTCCGCCTTGACGTGATTTTGCTCGCTTGTAAACTCACTGGACATTCCGTCTACCAGATTCTCAACAATGTCCCCGACATCATCAATAGAAACCCGGTCGCCGTAACTTTCCTTCAACAAGACTATCCGTTCGGAAATCTTCTCTGCAGCCAGTGCATTATTCATAATGTCGACTCCTCGATCTTGCCAGGCTTTCAAGCCTGACAATTCCCCTATCAAAGTTTTACGATTTGAGCGTTAAGGGCCGGTTAAGCCTGGCATATTTTCTTCAGCTTCTATCCGTCTATTTTTGGCATCCGCGCCCGTGTCGCCAGTTCGACCGTTAGGGCTTTCGCCCCTTCCTCCGACATAGCGGCCAGGATGGGCGCCATTTTCGATTCCTTCATACGGGTCGCCACTTCCAGCTGGATGCGCATATCCAGGCGCTCCAAAATCGGCGCGGCGCTTTTGGGCTTCATGGTTTCATAGACTTTGACGATGCTTTGCAGCTGAGCGTTTTCGCCCTCCTCATGCACGGCGACCAGCGCCTTGATTCGGCTTTCAATGGATTCCAGCCGGGCTATTTTTTCATCAAGCCGCTGTTCCGTTGCTTCCAGCAGTTTTTCCCGCATCTGGATTTGCCCCGACCGGCGTTCCAGCTCTTCCCGTCTGGCCGAAAGTTCCTGTAAAAGTTCCAGTTCCGACCGGTTCATCAGCAATGGATCCGTCAGCGGGATATTGGCGGCGGGCGGGCTGTTTTGCGCTTCCGCCCGCCCGGCATCGCCGGCTTGCGGACTGGCGGGATTGGCCGGTTCCGCCGCTTCCGAACTCACCTGGTGATCTTCAGTGGAACTTTGCGCAAAAGCACGGACATCAAAGACAAACAGGCCAGCCTTCAGTGCAAAAATGACGGCGGCGCCGGCGATAGTCACCGGCAGAATGCGAAATTTCATCATTGCCTCACCTCATCACCTGGCGTTTTTTATTGCGCCAAAAATTTCCGGGTCCGGCTCTTCCACCATCCGTTTCAGCGGGATGATGCTGCCCGATGCTTTACCGGGCCGCTCGGAAAACTGCTGTTCCAGACGGTTGGCGAGATTATCGCCGGCTTCGGTGATCATCGCCAATTCGTCCGACAGGGATTTGGCGCCGGCGATAGAGGATTTCAGCCCGTCTTCGGCCTCGGCAGCGGCGGCCTTGAGCGCAAAAATACTGTTCTGCGCCTGCTCTGTCGCCCTGGTCAGCTTGCCGATAAGAGACGCCATTTCCGACTGCGCGCTGCGCAGGGCCGAAATACGCCGATTCAGCACGAAAAAACTGCCGATTGCCACGGACAGAAGAAGAAGCAAAACGCCATCAATGATCAGTTGGTTCATCGCTATATTCCCTTCCTATAAGACATGCTCGATCAGTTTTTTTGCGACCCGCTGGATCTGGATGGCGACATTATGACCGGAGCGGCCTATTTTCCCGTGCACCATGGGGATTTCTCCGCAGCGCATGTCGAGTTCGCCATTGGGCGTTGTATTCAGAATAATGGTTTGCCCTACTTTGAAATTCATTACGTCGCGCAGGCTCATGGTCTGTTCATCCAGAACCGCTTTGAGAGGTACTTTAGTTGACCAGAGTTCCGTCGCCAAATGGCTTTCCCAGATCGAATCCCGGCCAAATTTCTCGCCCATAAAACGTTGCAGCAGCAATTCGCGGATCGGCTCCAGGGTTGCGTAGGGGAAAAGCATTTCCAGCCGTCCGCCGCGATCTTCCATATCAACCCGTAATTTGATCAGAATGGCGGCATTCGGCGGCCGTGCAATGGTGGCGAAGCGCGGATTGGTCTCCAGGCGGTCAAAAGTGAAATGCACGGGACTGAGGGGTTCGAATGCCGCGCACATATCCTTGAGCACGACGGAAATCATCCGTTCCACCAGTGTCTGCTCGATGGTGGTATAGGGCCTGCCTTCAATGCGCATGGCCGCCGTTCCCCGCCGGCCGCCCAGCAGAACATCGACGATGGAGTAAATCAGGTTGGAATCAATGGTCAGAAGACCGTAATTATCCCACTCTTCCGCCCGGAAAACCGCCAGCATGGCCGGCAACGGGATTGAATTCAGATAATCGCCGAAACGAACCGAATTGATATTGTCAAGGGAGACCTCAATATTGTCGGAAGTGAAATTACGCAGCGACGTTGACATCATCCGGACCATACGGTCAAAGATGACATCCAGCATGGGAAGGCGTTCATAAGAAACCAGCGCACTGTTTATCAGCGCGTGAATGCCATGGGTTTCACCGCTCTCACCATCGCCGTCAAAACCTAAAAGGCTGTCAATTTCATCCTGATCAAGAACACGGCCAGGAGCCTGTTCGGTATATTCTTCTCCGTCTTCACTATCTTCGCCGCCAGCCATGGCTTCCCATTCAGCAGCGACGGCATCATCATCGACACCACCCTCTTCGGTCCCTTCGTCAGCCGCCGCCATAGCTTCCCATTCGGCGGCAACCGCGTCATCATCCGGAGCTTCATTTTCAGTTTCATCGCTCATTAGTCAGCTACCCTATATTTTTATTATTTGTTTTTTGCGCCCTTACTGGACCAGCATTTCCTTAAACAGAACGTCATTGACGCGGATTGGCGCCAGGGCCGTATTCACCCGGGCCAGCAGTTCCTCTTTCAGGCGAAACATGCCGGCGGAACCGTTCAGATCCTCCAGACGCAATTCGCGCAGATAAATCTGGAAATTGTCAATGATCCGCGGCAACTGATCCTCCAGTTCGGCGATGGTCTTCTTGCCTTCCACTTCAAGCGCGACGCGGATCTTCAAATAACTGGCCTTGCCGCCTCCGGTATTCAGATTGACCAGCATTTCCGGCAGGTCGTAAAAGACGACGTCAGGGGGGGCGGCGTCCGCTTCTTCCGCGTGGCCCGCAGTTTCTTCACCGCCGCCGGAAAAAAAGGCGAAATAAACACCGCCCGCGATCAGCAGCAGAACCACCGGGGCTGCAATCATAAGAATTTTTTTACCGCTGAACCGTTTTTTCTCAAGACCTTCGGTTAACTCGTCGTCTTCGAGTTCACCGTCTTCATTCGGCTCGGCATCATTGTCTTTCGCCATCACTCAACCACTCTTGCTGCGCCGTACTGGGCTTTTGACATCCCGGAAAACCGGTGTTTTTTTGCGTTAAAGCAACCCGCAAAGAGTAGTTTTTGATCGTTAACAAGTGATGAAATAACCGTCAGCTTTTTAATTTTTCTAAAATTTTAGTGAATTTCCCGGCGCCAGCTTCCCCCGGCCATCCCGCGAAAAGGGAAAAGCCTGCCGCATTGGCGGTCTTTTTTGCCCACCAAACAGCAAAGCCATGAAAAAAAATTCTCATAGGCATTTGAAAATATTGCATTTTTTATTTTGGCACAGTCTTTGCTTATTACTGATCATCGATCGCGACCCAAAAAGGAGTCTGATGATGGATACCACGCTGTATGTCGCATTATCACACCAAACGGCCATGCGCCGTCACATTGATGTTGTTGCCAATAATCTGGCAAATATGAATACCACCGCCTTCCGCAAGGAAAGCGTCATGTTCCAGGAATTCCTGATGGATATGACAGAAACCCCGGGCCGGGGCGGAAAAAATGTTGCCTATGTCCAGGATTACGGTCTCGCCAGGCACCTGACCAACGGGCAGCTGATACCCACCAGCAACCCGCTTGATCTCGCCTTAAGCGGACCCGGTTATTTTGCCGTCGAGACTGACGATGGCGAAGTTCTCTACAGCCGCAATGGTCACATGAAAATGAGTGACGACGGCTTTCTGATCAGTGACAGCGGCGGGCGATTCCTTGATGTCGACGGCAATCCGGTTGCCATCGGCGCAGAAGACACCGACCTGACCATTGCCAGTGACGGGACGATTACATCAAAGGCCCGCCAGATTGGCCGGATCAATATTGTTGAATTCGAAAATGCCCAGTCCATGAAAAAAGTGGGCGACAGTATGTACCGTACGGACGAGGAAGCCCTGCCCGCTGAAAAGACCAGTCTTATTCAGGGCATGATTGAAGGCTCAAACGTCAATCCCATTGAGGAAATGACCACCATGATCAATATCATGCGGAGCTATCAGGCCGTCTCGAAAGCAATGGACGATTATCAGGAACTGCGCAATCGGGCCATCAACCGGCTTGGCCGAATTCAATAGAATTTTCCCGCCTTTGAGGCGGATTTGAGAAAGGATAGAACAATGAAAGCATTAAGCATCGCATCAACCGGTATGCTGGCCCAGCAGATGAATGTGGAGGTTATCTCCAATAACATCGCCAATCTGAACACTACCGGTTATAAACGCCAGCGCGCCGAATTTCAGGATCTCTTATACCAGAATGTGGAACGGGTCGGGGCCAATTCCTCGGACACAGGGACCGTCGCCCCGTCCGGCATCCAGATCGGCGTCGGCGTCAAGGCGGGTGCGGTTTACCGGATCACCGAACAGGGTAACCTGGTTTCTACTGATAATACTTATGATTTAGCCGTCAATGGCCGCGGGTTTTTCCGGGTGCAACTGCCAAGTGGTGAAGATGCCTTTACCCGGGCCGGGTCCTTTCAACTAAGCCCCACCGGCCAGATCGTCACCCCGGAAGGCTTTATTGTGCAGCCGAATATCACGGTGCCGGAAGATGCCGTTGATGTCGCCATCAACACCCAGGGCGAGGTTCAGGTCAAAATAGCCAATCAGGTGGACCCCCAGATCGTAGGCCGGTTTGAACTGAGCATATTCCCCAATGATGCGGGCCTTGAAGGCATTGGCGAAAATCTGTTTCTGGAAACGCCTGCCTCCGGCGGCGCCAATATTGGCGTTCCCGAGGATCCCGGGTTTGGCGGCATTGTTCAGGGTTTCCTGGAAACCTCCAATGTGAACGCGGTTACCGAGATCACCAGCCTGATTACGGCGCAGCGCGCCTATGAAATGAATTCCAAGGTCATTTCCACTGCCGACGAAATGATGAATGTTACAAATAATCTGCGTTAGGAACGGACAATGCCAGGCTTTATTAAATACTCATTCATTGGAATCATCGCCGGGTTATCGCTTGCCGGCATGGGTTTTCTTGCGGCCCATGCGGAAACGCCAGCCGCACTCACGGTGGGTGAAGGGGACTTTAAGGATATTCTTCGTTCGGCCCTTGCGGATGAGGGCTACAGCCGCGACGCCTATATCCGCTTTTTCACGCTCAAAAGCGAATACACCCTTGCGGACCATGCCAGCACCGCCGATGTCCGCATCAGCCGGCTTGACATTGACCCCCGCACCGACCGTTTCACCGTTGATTTTGCCTTTCCGGGTTCCGGTAATGATGGATCTGCCAGGCTGAGCGGACAGATCGAAAATGTGAAAAACATTCCCGTTTTAGCGCGGCAGGTTGCGCCGGGAGACGTCATCACAAAAAGCCATATCAATTGGACGCAGGTGCCGGTGAAACGTATCGGGCAGAATATTATTCAGTCTTCCTCCGCCTTGATTGGCATGACGCCGCGGCGGCCCCTGCGGACCGATACGCCGGTCCGGCTGACCGATATCGAGCGGCCCGTTCTTGTGAAAAAAGGAACCCTTGTCACCATGCTGATTGAAAGCGGCGCTCTCAGTCTTTCCGCCATCGGCCGGGCGTTACAGAACGGTGCTGACGGCGATGTCATTCAGGTGATGAACACAACCACCCACCGCACGATCGAAGGCACGGTCATGAAATCCGGCCAGATCAGGATCCAGACCCGCAGCAGTATTTTGGCTTCGGTACAATAATAAAGGGAAGGGAAATATCATGCGCAGCACTCACATAAAACCGGCACTGAAACCGATAGTGACTCTGGCACTCTCCCTCAGCCTTGGCGCCTGCGCCGTGGGCGAGCGGATCAAGAATATCGGCAAGGCCCCCGATCTGACACCCATCGAAAATGTGGTGGCGCCTATGCAGCAGCGCTCCCTCAGCCTGCCGATGCCTGAACAGCCGCAGGTCCGCACCGAACATAATTCACTGTGGCGGACCGGGGCGCGGTCCTTCTTCAAGGATCAACGGGCCGCCAGGATCGGTGATATTCTGACCGTGATGATCGAAATTGAGGACGAAGCCAAGGTCGATAATTCGACAACCCGTTCCCGTAATTCAAGCGAGCAGGCCGACCTTTCCCGCCTGTTGGGCCTGGAAAGCCAGTTGAGCAAGATCCTTCCTAACGCCGTTGACCCGTCGCAACTGACCCAGTTCGGCTCCACCTCGTCGACCCAGGGCTCCGGTCAGGTCGACCGTTCGGAAGATATAAAACTGACCGTCGCCGCCATCGTCACCCACATCCTGCCCAACGGCAATATGATCATTCAGGGCCGTCAGGAAGTGCGGGTGAATTTCGAGGTGCGTGAATTGCAGGTCGCCGGAGTCGTCCGGCCCGAGGATATCTCAAAATCCAACACCATTCGCCACAGCCAGATTGCCGAAGCCCGGATTTCCTATGGCGGGCGCGGCCAGCTGACCGATATGCAGCAGGCGCGCTACGGCCAGCAGCTCTATGAAATCCTGTTCCCGTTTTAGGGCCGGGCCCCATTAAATCAACGCGCAGGTTTCTCCCCCGCCCCCACACGGGGCCACAGCGTGAAAAAGGCCGGAAGCAAAATGCTCCCGGCCTTTTTACATACGCTGTCTGCCAATCGGAAAAGGCTCTAGCCTTCGCCGCCTTCGCCTTTCAGATACTGATCAAGGAATTTGACATAGGCTTCGGACGCCGTGATGCGGTTTTCCCGCTTGCGGAAACCGTGGCCTTCATCAGGAAACACCACATATTCCACGGGAACGCCGTTTTCCCGGACCGCCGCAACGATCTCATCGCTTTCCACCTGCAGCACGCGGGGATCGTTGGCGCCCTGCACCACCAGCATCGGCTTGACAATATTGCCGGCATGGAACAGCGGTGAAATAGCGCGCAGGCGTTCCTCGTCAGTCGCCGGATCGCCCATTTCGTCATAAAGGCTTTCGCGGAAGGATTCCCACCAGGGCGGGATGCTTGTCAGCGTCCGCGGCCAGTTCATGACACCGAAGATATTGACGCCGACGTCAAAAACCTCGGGCCGGAAAGCGAGCGCGGCGCCGACCATATAGCCGCCGTAGGAGCCGCCGATTATACCGACTTTTTCGCCGTCAATCCAGTCAAGCCCTTCCAGATAGCTGCGCGCTTCGACAATATCGTCGAGGTCGGCTTCGCCATGCTGTTTGTCATCCATATGGAAGAAGGTCTTGCCATAGCCGGATGAGCCGCGATTGTTAGCCGCCAGAACCGCATAGCCGTGATTGACCAGATGCTGGATCGTTGGATTATAGCTGGTGCGGCTCTGACCGCCCGGACCGCCATGCACCCAGACCAGCGCCGGCACTTTTTTGCCGGCCGAAGCCTGGTGCGGTTTATAAAGAATGCCGGGCACTTCGACGCCGTCATAGCTTTTATAGCGGACCACTTCCGCATTCACCAGAGCCGCCGGCAGGATATCCGGGTTCAGGGCTTCCGTCAGTTGCTTATGGCCGCCGGCGGCCAGATCGGCCACATGAATGTTGGACGGCGACGTCGAGCCGTTGACCAGGAAGGCGAGCCTGGTTTCGTCGCGGTTGAACTGCACATTGACGATATCGCCATCAGGCAGGTCGGATATTTCAACCGGTTCAGCGGAATCGACCGACGTAATGCTCGCCATGGTGCGGGCGTCATTGTTTGCGCTGACAACGCGGTATTTGCCCGACGGCGAATAAGACACATTGGAGATATCCCAGTCATCACGCACCACCAGCGCGCTTTCTCCGGAGGCAATGTCATAGCCCCAGGCCTGATTATATTCGCCATGTTCATCGGTTGAATAAACCAGTGTGGCGGAATCCGGCGTGAAAGTATAAACCCCGTGGCTGATATTTCCTTCGTGCCCGGTGATCAGGGTCGCCTCCTTGCCATCCGAGGCGAGGTCGATCAGATAGACGTCGGAATCCTTGGATGTATTGGATTTGACCGCTGCCAGATAGCGGTCGTCCCGGCTGATCGCATTCAGACTGAGCGCTTCGTCATTCTGATAAACCAGTTCGCGCGTATAATCTGCGGTATTGTAACGGTAAAGATCAAACGCCTGCGCATCGCGTTCATTGCTGAGAATCCAGAAGTGCGAGCCGTCAGCGGACCAGCCGGAAAAACTGGCTTTAAGTTTTTCGCCCGGCGTCAGGTCCGTGGCCGCGCCGCCTTCACTCAGGACATAGATATGATTCAGCTCATCCCCGCCGCCATCCTGGGTATAAAGGATGCGCCGGTCCCCGGGGAACCACGAAACCCCATAAATCGGGCTGCCGTCCGACCCGGTCAAAGCTGTTGTTTCCCCGGTCGCCGCCGACAGCGCATAGGCGTTGAACACGCCGGATGTATCGGAACTGACCAGCAAATCACCGCCATCCGGTGAAAAGACGTGGCTGCTGTCCGAAAATGGCATCGTATAACTGGTGGTCTGATAAAAGGCCGCCGCATCATAGGTCGGAACACTTGTTTCCGCCTGTGTGGTTGCTTCCGCAGCGACATTTTCGTTTTCGGCAACGCTGGTCTCCTGACCATTGTCGCAGCCTGCGAGCCCCATAGATAATACAAGACCCGGAATTAAAATTGATTGCCTGGCTTTCATCCCTTTGCTCCTTCGCCCTCATAGCTGTCATATGTTGGAAAGACGGTATTCTGCGCCTGTTTTAACAGCAATGCAAGGGGGCCGAAGCGGATAGGGAAAGATAAGAAAATGGTCGGAGCGGCGGGATTCGAACCCACGACCCCTTGACCCCCAGTCAAGTGCGCTACCAGGCTGCGCTACGCTCCGATCACAGGATCGTATGGTTTGTAGCGATTTTGCCGGATGGCGCAAGGGGAAAGTGGCGCCGCCCTTCTATTTGCCGCCGATAAAATCCACGGCCTGACTTGCGGTGCGCAGCACATGCTTTTGCTTCATCGGGTTCGAAAGATAACGCTGCAACGCCGCCAGCAGCAGCGGCCGCGCGGTATCGGAGGCGGCAGGCGCCTCACGGCGGACGGCCATCAATGTCTTAACCCGGTGTGCGGCATAAATATAGGCCGGTTCGCCATGGTCGATCAGACCGCCGATCTGCTCCGCAAAAAACATGTCCTCATCCTCCACGCGCCATTTTTCCAGATTTGTCGTCTGTTTCAGAAAGGCCGCATTACGTCCGACAAAACACGCCATTTGCAGTAATCCCGCAGGCCACAATTGCGGATATTTTTCGCAGATAAACCGAACGGCGCTGCCGAAGGTGATGGCATGAGTGAAATCCAGCCAGCTCACATTACGGGAAATGGGCTGATCGGTCCGTATCATCAAACCAGGATCGAACCGCAGCATATTGAGCGCTGCGGCGCCCAGAAGACTATCCATAAGCGCTGCGGGGTTGCGGGACCCCTCAACGGTCATGGACAGGCATTTGCCAACCGATTGGCCGGAAAAGTCACTCGCCGTATAGCGTTTCTCGCCGCTGCCATTCCAGGATTCAAGGGCTGCGGCATAGGCGCGGAATTCCGGGATGAGATCTTCACGGCTTGCGTTGATCAGCGAGCGGACATACGCCCGCAGCAAAGCTGGAGCCACCTCAGCCCCAAGGCGGTCAATGAGCGCGGCGGTTTTTGTCAGATAAATCAGGGAATGGCCAAAGCTGTGATAGTGGCGAAAGGCGGCGCGGGCGAGCACAGGTTCCAAATCAAAAAAAGACAAGCCATCCGCCAGTGCCCCATTCAGCAGAGCAATCGCCCTGTTTTCATTCTGTGCTTCCAAAGCGGTTAAGAAATCCGCCTCTCTGAATTTTTCAACATGGTCGGGAAAAGGGAAATGCCGTCCGCCCTGCCCGGCATCGGCAAAATAACTGATGGCTTCCAGATAGGCGGCCAGCTTTTGCTTCCGGCCCGGCAAAGCGCCGCCCTCAGCCAGTTCAAGCCAGTCCGCGGCCACGGCATGGGCGTGGTTGAAACCATATTCGAACCGGCCGCGGGACCAGTTCAGGGTGTGCTGCATGGCCTCTCGCGGGTCTCCGCCGGCCGCCATCAGCCGCGCAAGACTGCGCGCAATCCAGCTGTAATCATTGACATCCAGGGCGTCTTCAAGGCCTTTCATTGCCTGAGCGATCTGGCTTTCCCGTGGCGGATCAGTAAGATCAATCCAGACCCCGGACGAATCCTCCCGGATCGCATATGTGCGGACCGGATCACGGCCCGCCAGCGCCGCGCCGCTTTTCAGATCGAATGTCCAGGAATGCCAGTTGCAGGTAAGACGGCATCCCTTGCCGATCGTCCCTTCAATCAGCGGATAGCCTTCATGAGGGCAGCGGTTGTCACAGGCAAACAGGCCGCCCTCTGTCTGAAAAACCGCAATCTTGCGCCCCTCAATTTTGACGAGGACGCGGCCGTTTTCCGAAATGGCGTCCGATAGCGGCAAAGGCGCCCAGTTTTGCGTCATCTTTTCCGCCCTCCTGTTTTCGTATGCGGGTATCCGCTTTGATTTTGGCATATTCGATCCAGTCGCGATCCGAGCCCATGGCGTCACCTTTTCTAAAGATTTAACTTTATATATTTGTAAATCCATCTCTTGATTAATTCAAGTTTTTTCTTTATAAAATAAAAATGTCCAGCCCCGGCAAAAGCAAATCCGATATTCGCACCCGTAAAGCCATTCTGCATGCGCTCAAAACGGAGGGCCCGGCCGACGCGAAGACACTGGCGGAACGGCAGGGCGTTACCGCAATGGCTGTCCGCCAGCATCTTTATCAGCTTCATGACGAAAAGCTGGTCACCTATAGTGAACAACCCCAGACTCGCGGACGGCCGGCAAAAATGTGGCGGCTGACCGGCAATGCGGACCAGTATTTCCCTGATGCGCATGCGGAACTGACCAGCAGTCTGATTGACGCCATGCGTGCGGCTTTCGGAAATGACGGCCTGGAGCGCATCATCGCCAGTCGAACAGCCAGCCAGATCGAGGCGTACCAAAAGCAGCTTGCAGGCGCACGCTCCTTACCGGCGCGGATCAAAAAACTAGCCCGGATCCGCACCCGGGAAGGCTACATGGCGGAATCTGTCCGACAGGCGGACGGCAGTTACCACCTGATCGAAAATCACTGCCCTGTTTGTACGGCGGCAAAATCCTGCCGCGGGCTTTGCGCGGCTGAATTAACGCTTTTCCAGTCTATTCTGGGGGAGGATGTCGGCATTTCCCGGGCCGATCATATCATCGAGGGCGCCAGACGCTGCGTCTATGTGGTGAGGCGGGAAAACTAATCCTGCGGCCCATGGGGATTGTTTAAAAGAACCCGGATCTTTTTCAGTTCTTCAACGATACCCTTAAGATCGCTGCCGTCTCCCTGTCGCATCGCCGCCTGCGCCGAGGCGCCGTTAGACTCCTTCGCCGCCGCTTCCGGAGCCTCCGCCCCGGCATCGCCGGACATCACTCCGTCAATGGTCGCCCGTACACCGTGTTCACGCAGCTGTTTCTGAACGCCGCGGATGGTATAGCCGTCGGTATAGAGGAGGTACTGGATGGCTTTGAGCAGGGCGACATCTTCCGGCCGGTAATAGCGGCGGTTGCCGCCCCGCTTCAACGGCTTGATATGACTGAATTTGCTTTCCCAGAAGCGCAAGACATGAGCAGGCACGTCAAGCAAGTCCGCGACTTCGCTGATGGTGCGAAAGGCATTCTTTGACTTTTTGCCGCCGGATACAGACCCGGCGCTGGCAGGTTGAAGCGCCATGCCGACTATTACCCTCCCCCGCTAGAAGAAACGGACGGATTACCGCCGGTTACTTCGAGCGCATTCCATTATTGATTCGTTCTTTCAACACATGACTGGGCCTGAAAACCAGAACCCGTCTTGGTTCGATCGGAACTTCCTCCCCGGTCTTAGGATTACGGCCAATGCGCCCGCCCTTTTGTCTTACCAGGAAGCTTCCAAAAGAAGAAATCTTTACATTGCTAGCACTTACCAGACTATCTGAAACCTCTTTCAGAACAGACTCGACCAAATCCGCAGATTCATTGCGGGAAAGTCCGACTTCCTGGTACACGGCTTCACTCAGGTCTGCACGTGTTAATGTTTTATCGCTCATTTGCTATCCCCTCATGATAACGCCTGAACCTAGATCACAGGAAGAAGTCAGTCAATATCAAAGGGATAAAAAGCGACGTTTAAGTTATATGCGAGTCATATAAATGTCTCTGAATGCCCGGAAGGCTGCCGGGTGAGAGGGCAGGTGATGCGCATTTCAGTGCATAAATTCACCAGCGCGCGAGACAGGCGCCCCAGGTAAAGCCGCCGCCCATGGCTTCCATTAAAACCAGATCGCCCTTTTTGATCCGGCCGTCCTCCACCCCGGCGGCGAGGGCCAGCGGGACGGACGCCGCCGAGGTATTGGCGTGCCGGTCGACGGTGATGATGATTTTATCCGTGCCAAGTCCCAGCTTGCGCCCGGTTCCTTCAATAATCCGCCGGTTGGCCTGATGGGGAACAATCCAGTCAATATCCGACGCTTCAAGCCCCAGCTTATCGAGAGATTCGTGAACCACTGCCGCCAGATTAACCACGGCATGACGAAACACCTCCCGCCCGCGCATGCGCAAGTGCCCGACAGTTTTTGTCGAAGACGGCCCGCCGTCCACATATAACAGGTCGTGATGACGGCCATCAGAATGCAGATGCGTGGTCAGTATTCCGCGGTCGGTATTATCCCCCTTCCCTTCCTGCGCCTCCAGTATCACGGCGCCGGCGCCGTCACCAAACAGCACGCAGGTTGCGCGGTCGGTCCAGTCCAGGATTCGCGAAAAGGTCTCCGCGCCAATCACAATAATCCGTTTTGCCTGCCCGCAGCGGATAAAATTGTCGGCAACCGTCATCGCATAGATGAAACCGGAACAGACCGCCTGCACGTCGAAAGCCGCGCCGTGATACATGCCGAGCCCGGCCTGTACCGCCGTGGCGGTGGCGGGGAAAGTTTCATCGGGCGTGGCGGTTGCCAGCACAATCATATCGATATCATCAATACCAAGCCCGGCAGCCAAGAGTGCCTTTTCAGCGGCCCTCATCGCCAAATCGGAGGTCTTTTCCCCTTCTGCCGCAATATGCCGCTGGCGGATGCCCGTCCGTTCCACGATCCATTCGTCACTGGTGTCAACGCTCTTCGCCAGTTCTTCGTTGTGCAGGATTTTTTCGGGCAGGTACGAACCACACCCTTTAATAACTGACCGGATAATATTCATGAAAGATTGACTGCCTCAGAAATAACATCCTCGCTCACCCCGACATTACTCAAATCCTCGGAAATGAGCCGTGTGAGGTCATGCCGCGCCATATCGGCCGCCGTCCCGATGGCGGTCGCGAAACCGGAGGCGGTCGCTCCGCCATGGCTTTTTACAACAAGACCATTCAGGCCGAGAAAAACACCGCCATTGTGATTGTTGGGGTCCAGATGGTGCGCCAGGCCGCGCAGGCCGCGCCGGCTTAAAAAATATCCCAGCCTGGAAAGAGCGGATGCCCGAAAGGCATCGCCGAGCAGGCTGGTGACCAGCTTTGCCGTCCCTTCCGCGGTTTTAAGAGCGACATTGCCGGTAAAACCATCGGTCACAATAACATCAACCGTCCCGGCGCCGATGCTGTCGCCTTCAATAAAACCGGCAAATTCCATGGGCAGCGGCGCTCCCTTTAAAATCTGGCCGGCATTTTTGACGGCTTCATTGCCCTTCAGTTCTTCGACACCAACATTCAGCAGGCCCACAGTGGGCCTGCTGAGGCCGAGAACCGTCCGCGCGAAGGCTGCGCCCATAACGGCAAACTGGGCAAGATTTTCTTCATTGCATTCGATGTTGGCCCCGAGGTCAAGCATGACGCTTTCACCGCGCAGGGTGGGAAGCAGCGATGCCAGGGCCGGGCGGTCAATCCCCGGCATGGTGCGCAGGGTAAATTTGGACAGCGCCATCAGTGCGCCGGTGTTTCCGGCGGAAAGCGCCACCTTTGCCTGCCCTTCTTTCACCGCCTGAATGGCAAGCCCCATGCTGGAATTCTGTCCCCGCCGCAGGGCATGGGACGGTTTGTGTTCCCCCAGAATGACATCTTCCGTGTGAACCACCGTCGCGGATGCTTTCAACGCCGGGTAATGACCGATAATCGGCTCAATCATCGGGTTGCGGCCAAAAAAGAGAAAATGTACATCGGGGTAGCGTTCACGCGCAATGCTTGCGCCCTGGATCACCATATCCGGTGCACAATCACCGCCCATTGCATCTATTGCAATCGTCAAGCTTTTGCTCAAAACGATAATCCTGTTATTGGGAAACCGGCAACCCACGCTCCTGTCTATATTGCAGAAAGCCCGTCATCACCACCTTTCCGGTTCCATCCTATGCAGAATGCCGGCAAAACATAGCGGTTTTTGCGGCCTTATCAAGCCTGATCCTGCAACTTCTTCAGAATAGCGAATGGATTGCGCCGTCCTCTCCCCGCCTCATCCGCTGCCGCTTCGCCGCCGGGAGACAAGAATTCCTCACCCGGATTACGCGGATAAGGATCAAGCGCTATACCCAGGCACTGGGCAAGGACTTCGCCGATATCCAGCGGGTCGGTCAATTCTTCCACATCCTCTTCGGTTTGCGGATCTGGCGGTTCCTTTGTAAAAAGCACCGACAGCGGAAAATTCAGCTCAGATATTACCGGCTCCATCGTTACGACGCTGGATTGGCTGAGCGTGGCCGTGGCTGACCCGGTCAATTCCAGTTCACCGGAATGAAGGGGAACCAGACGGATATCAGCCGAAAATTCTGACAGAGAAAGCAAATCAAAGCGGCTGGACAAAGTCTCTTTTTCCGTCTCATCGGCTTGAAATACCCCGGCAAAGCCCTGCGGGGGAATATCGCAAAGCGCAACAAGGCGGCTGAATTCCGGCTTATCAGTCTGAGGTGGCTGCATCGTCAGGCGCCTTGAAGTTCGCAGTTCCCGTCAAAATATCCTGCAGGGCGAAAGAATTTAAATGCGCGGCCTGCCCGGCGACATAAGCCGCCAGATTTTTCAGGGCCGGGCCATCCGGCCTCTGCTCCCGATAAATATTCCGCTGCAGCACCTTTTCCCTTTGTATTTTATCACCAGCATCAAGCGCTGCCTCATAAGCGCTAAGCCGTCCGAAATAGGCGTTGGCCATTTTCTTGATATGTTTGCCGACGCTCATATCGCCAACCCCCATTTCGCGAAGCGACCGGTCCATATCGGCAAACAGGACTTCCTGCAGATATTGCTGGACGGTCGACGCCTGCGGCCCCTCATCTTTTAGACGGCGGATCATAAGAAAGACATGCAGAACGATCAGATCGAAGCGGCCATCCACATCATCAGCCACGCCCCAGTCCCGGTAGAAGACCGGTTGCCTGGCGGCCGCCACTGATTCGCGGTAGAGCGCCTCTGCGGTCTCCCATTCAGTGCTCTTGCGAAAAAGTTTTGCGAACAATATACGTGTCCCGTAGATGAGGTTGACAGCCGGCATTGCTGCTGCCATCTTGGCGCCAAATTTGCCCTCTATCGTTATATTCAGCTTGAATGTCGGATTGATCAATGGTTAGCAAGAAAAATTTTCTCCTCCTGACGGCTGCGGCGTCACTTCTGACCCTTGAGGCCTGCTCCCCCGCCCGCCAGACATATGGCTATATTGCGGATGAAGAACTGATCAGCGCCATCCAGCCCGGGGTCGACAACCGTGACTCGGTGGTCGCAACGCTCGGCAATCCTTCCGTGCAAGGTACGTTCAACCAGAAAACCTGGTACTATATTTCCACGTCAACAACCAAACAGGCCTTTTTTCTGGCAAAGCCGGTAAAGCGCGATATTCTCGCTGTCCATTTTGATGACGGCGGCGTTGTCGCCGATGTCATCCGTTACGACCTGGCGGATGCCCGGGAGGTCAATCCGCGCAATGCCAGCACGCCAACCCGCGGTAAGGAACTCGGCTTCTTCGAACAGATTTTCGGTAATATCGGCCGCTTTTCCGGTGTACCCGGCGGCGGGGCGGGGCCGGGCCAATAAAGCGGTTTAGAGTTTTTTCGGAATAGATTGACCCATTTGACCGGGATGATTTTGGACTGTGGCAAGGCGTCTTTCCGAAACCGATGCGGCGCATCGGCGAGGGAAGGCAACGCAGCCACAGCCCAAAAGCACCCGGCCCCGGGTGACCGGAGAGGGCTGCCCGGCTGCGTTGCGGCCTTTGCCCGATGCGCCGCATCGCGCTGCAGGCCGCGTCTGACCGAACAGCCCTCTCCAGCCATCAAATTGCGTCAATCTATTCCGAAAAGACTCTAAAATGAGAAGGCGGCAAAAAAGCCCCGGTCGAAACCGGGGCTTTATTATTTCTGCATTTTGCTCCCGCTCAGTGAGCCAGAATCGCCAGCAGCAGCAGAGCGACGATATTGGTGATCTTGATCATCGGATTAATGGCGGGACCCGCAGTATCCTTGTAGGGATCCCCAACCGTATCACCGGTGATGGCTGCCTTATGCGCCTCGGAGCCTTTGCCGCCGAAATGGCCGTCTTCGATATATTTCTTGGCGTTGTCCCAGGCGCCGCCGCCGGCCGTCATCGAAATGGCAATGAACAGGCCGCCGACAATCACGCCAACCAGAAGCGCGCCCAGCGCAGCGAAAGCCGCGGCCTGACCGGCAATCAGATTGATCAGGAAATAAATCACGATCGGCGCCAGAACCGGCAGCAATGACGGCACAATCATTTCCTTGATCGCCACTTTTGTCAGAAGATCAACCGAACGCGCATAATCGGGCTTTTGGGTGCCTTCCATGATGCCGGGATTTTCCCGGAACTGACGGCGGACTTCTTCCACGACCTGTCCCCCAGCACGGCCAACCGCCATCATGCCCATCGCACCGAACAGATAGGGGAGCAGCGCACCGATCAACAGACCGACCAACACATAAGGATTGGACAGGGCAAAATCGACCGACACATCCGCGAAATAGATGTTAAGGTCTTCCGTATAGGCAGCAAACAGCACCAGCGCCGCCAGACCGGCAGAACCGATGGCATAGCCTTTGGTCACGGCTTTGGTGGTGTTACCGACCGCATCCAGCGCGTCCGTCCGCTGGCGTACTTCCTCATCCATATTGGACATTTCAGCGATGCCGCCCGCATTGTCGGTGACCGGGCCATAGGCGTCAAGGGCGACCACCATACCGGCCAGCGCCAGCATGGTTGTGGCTGCAAAGCCAAGGCCGAGAAGGCCGGCAAGCATATAGGCGCCAATAATACCGGCGCAGATGACAATGGCGGGAAGCGCCGTTGCTTCCAATGACATCGCCAGGCCCTGGATGATGTTGGTGGCGTGGCCGGTTTGCGATGCGGCGGCAATGGACCTCACCGGACGATATTGGGTGCCGGTATAATATTCCGTAATCCAGAACAGCGCCATGGTCACGGCAAGTCCGATCAGACCACAATAATAAAGGTAACGGCCGGTAAAGTCGCGGCCGGGGATCACGCCTTCAATGCCGCCCGGCAGCGCCCAGTCAATGGCCGGATAAAGCGCAATAACGGACAGAATGCCGGTAACGATCGTCCCTTTGTAAAGCGCCCCCATGATATTCTGCTTCTTGCCCAGTTTGACAAAAAAGGTGCCGATGATAGAGGTGACGATACACACACCGCCGATCAGTAGCGGCAGCCCCATGACAGCCGCGCCGGCCTGACCCAGATAAAGCGCCGTCAACACCATGGTCGCGGTGATGGTGACGACATAGGTTTCAAAAAGATCCGCCGCCATACCGGCGCAGTCGCCGACATTGTCGCCCACATTATCGGCGATCACCGCCGGGTTGCGGGGATCGTCCTCCGGAATGCCGGCTTCGATCTTGCCGACCAAATCAGCGCCGACATCGGCGCCCTTGGTGAAGATACCGCCGCCAAGCCGGGCAAAAATGGAAATCAGCGAGCCGCCGAAACCAAGGGCAACCAGCGAATTGATGACAATCCGGTCCGTCACGTTATAGCCCATGAATTCCGTCAGGAAATAAAAATAGACCGCGACCGAGAGAAGTGCGAGACCGGCAACCAGCATGCCGGTCACGGCGCCGGACCGGAAGGCCATACTGAGACCCGCCTGCAGGCTGTTTCTGGCGGCCTCGGCGGTGCGCACATTGGCTTTCACGGAAATAAGCATGCCGATATATCCGGCGGCCCCGGACAATAACGCCCCGATGAAAAAGCCGAGCGCCGATTGCCAGCCTAAGGTAAAGGCCAGAACCGCAGTCACGACAGCGCCGACAAGGGCGATGGTGCGATATTGACGGTTAAGGTATGCGCGGGCGCCTTCCTGGATGGCAGCCGCAATTTCCTGCATTTTTTCGGTGCCGGCACTGGCGCGCAGAATAGAACTGCGGGTCAAAATACCATAAAGCACTGCAATCAAGCCGCACGCTATTGCGACAGTAACACTGGTCATGGGTCGTTTCCCCTTCGTTAGCCCACAGGCTTTACCGGTCCGGTAAGCTGCTGTTTTGGGACATATTCGGTCTACCGCCCGTCACGGGCGGATTTAGCGGCGCACTTTATGCAAATTGCTGCGCAAAGTGCAAGGAAAGCTTGATAAAAAAAGAAAGAAAATTTCAACCGCTGCGGCTGGCGGGTTTCCGGCGGCTCTATTGGGAAAACTGCGTGGCGCCGCGGATCAGGACCGAGCGGACGATGTTGCGGCCCAGCGTCTTATTGGCCATGGTGAGAAACCGGCTGCGCAAACGGTCATAGTCGACCACACCGGGCTGGCCGGGTTTGCTGATCCTGGTTTTGGAAATCTCTCGGAGGAACGCATCCTGCAGGCGCGGCAGACGGTCATAAATAAATTTCTGATTTTCGCCGCCATCGGTTTCCAGCGACAGGTCCAAAAACATATAGCCCAGCACCTTGCCGTCTTCATCCAGCACAGGCGCCGGAAGGCGGTTTATGTCCACGTAAAAAAGTTCTATATTTTCTTCCGCTTCAACCGCTTCGGTTTCCTCCTGTTCCTCCATGGCAGTTTCGTCATCGCCGCCCATGGATGCCAGAAAAAAAGCGGTACCGCCGCCAATGGCAAGACCCCCGACAAGACCGATGATCAGCAGCAGCTTGCCGCCCAGCTTTTTCTTCGGCTTTTCTTCTTCGCCCTCGCCGTCTTTTTCGTCTTTTTGATCTTTGTCCGCCATGCCGATAACCGCCTGATGTTAAAAATGCCGATAGCCCGTGCCGGCCAAATGAACCGGATGGCCATCCACACCAACAACCTTAACCCCCAAATCGGGCGCCATCGTGCCCACTTTGCTGATTCTAGCGCCCAAGTCTTTGGAAAGTGCTAAAATTTCAGCGTGACGTTCTGGGGCTGCGGTGAAAACCAGTTCATAATCGTCGCCCCCGGCCAGGATATCCTGCCAAAGGGCGGGTTTGGCCGTCACCATCGCCGCCGCTGCGGGGGAAAGCGGGATATCGGCCTGAGATAAAACGGCCCCCAGGCCCGAGGCGGCGCAAATATGGCCAAGGTCGGCAATCAGGCCGTCCGAAATATCGGCGGCGGTCGTGGCGAGCCCGCGCAGCGCCTTACCAACAGACAATCGGGGTACCGGAAACCGATAGCGCTCAATCAGGGTGGCATCAGGCGCGATTTCCCCCTGAAGCGCCTTCAGCCCCAATGCCGCATCGCCAATGGTGCCGGTGACATAGACCTGATCTCGCCTCCCCGCACCCTTGCGGCGCAGCGCCTTTCCTTCGGGAACCGTGCCGATTGCCGTCAGCGAAAAAACTGCCGCTCCCTCCGTTGCCGTTGTGTCGCCGCCCCAAAGTGCGCAGCCATAGCGGTGTTGATCGCGCCGCAGGCCGGCAGCGAACGACTTCAGCCACCGTGCATCGGTTTCCCGGGGCAGAGTCAGGCCAAGCAGATACCCGGCCGGGTCCGCGCCCATGGCTGCCAGGTCCGATAAATTCACCCGCAATAATTTGGCGGCAATGCGGTCCGGCAACTCCCCTGCCGGAAAATGCACCCCTTCGACCATGACATCTTTTGTCAGAACAGTCTCAACGCCAGGCGGCGCCTGCCATACTGCCGCATCGTCCGTCAGGCCGAAAGCCGGAGCGCCGTTTGGCGACAAGGGCGTCAGAATTTCACGGATCAGATCAAATTCGTCCAATGGCTATGAACCTGTCCGCACCGCGCCGGAAACTTTGTCAAGCAGGCCGTTGACAAAGGCCTTTTCCTGTTTGTTGTAAAAGGCATCGGCAATATCGAGATATTCATTGATGATCACTGCATGGGGAACATCAATGCGCGCGGTCAGTTCGTAAATGCCGGCGCGCAGAATGGCGTGCAAAAGCGGGTCGAGACGTTCAAGGGTCCAGTCATCGCTCAGGGCTTCATCGATATGGCAATCGATATCGCTGCGGTTTTCCCAGGTGCTTTTGACTATATCGCTGAAAAAGGCGTCATCCGCCCGGCCAAAGGTCGCCCCCTCAATTTCGCGCCCGAAGCGGAATTTGCGGAATTCCTCCACTACGGCGTCGCCATCAGGGTTGTCGGATTTGGCAAGCTGAAACAGGGCCTGCACAGCGCTGAGGCGTGAAACACTGCGCGCTCTGGGCGTTTTATCTGATTTTTCTGCCGGTATTGTCATGTCATTTCAATCCGAACTGACGCTTCACTTCTATCATCCTGAGACAGGCATTCGCCACGTCCCGTCCTTTGTTCTTTTTACCGACCGCCGCCCGCACCCAGGCCTGATCGCGGTTTTCCACCGTGATAATGCCATAGCCGATTGCGAGATTCTTTTGCAGCGCCAAATCCTGAAGGCCTCTGGCGCTTTCGCTACAGACATAATCATAATGGCTGGTTTCGCCGCGGATGACACAGCCGAGGGCGATGTAACCATCATGGGAATCGTTGGCTGCGGCTTGTGCGGCAAAATTGATCGCGGCAGGAATTTCAAAAGCGCCGGGAACGGCGACGCGCTCATAAACCGCCCCTGCGGCGTCCAGCGCCGCCACGGCGCCCCTGGCCAGTTCATCGGCAATGTCCTGATAAAACCGGGCTTCGATAATGAGAATTTTCACGGGCCGGTCCGTCATGATGATTTTCCGTCGGGAATTGGTCGCTGGCCGGATATGGTCATGCCATAGCCTTCCAGGCCAATCACTGTCTGTTTGGTATTGGACAACAGAATCATATCACGAATGCCCAGATCGTAAAGAATTTGCGCGCCGATGCCATATTCCCGAACCAGTTGCGATTCACTTGGTTTGGCGGCGGGTTTTTCCTGCTTGCCAAATTTTTGCGCCATCAGCCGGGTCAGCATGTTCGGGCTCGAATCGAGAATGATCAGAACAACTCCGGTCCCCTCCTCGCCGATAATATCCATGGCGCGGTAAAGCTGGCCGGTTCGGGAAGTGGCTTCCTCAAGAATATCATCGAACATATTCAACACATGGACCCGCACCAGAACAGGCGACACATTTTCGATATTGCCTTTCACCAAAACGATATGTTCCGCATAATCCGCTTTATTATTATAGACCTTGATCTGCCAGTCACCGCCGTGGATGCTTTCAAACCGTTCTGTGCTGACGCATTCCACCAGGTGATCGTGACGGCGGCGATAGGCAATCAGATCGCGGATGGCCGCCACTTTCAATCCATGGAACTGGGCAAAGGCGATCAGATCCGGCAGCCGCGCCATGGTGCCGTCATCATTCATTACTTCGCAGATCACGCCCGCCGGATTAAGCCCGGCAAGCCGCGCGATATCAACCGCGGATTCCGTATGACCGGCGCGGGCCAGAACCCCGCCGTCACGGGCAATCAGCGGAAAGACATGGCCGGGGGTGGCCAGATCGTCGCGGCCCCTGGAATGATCGATGGCGACGGCGACCGTCCGCGCCCGGTCCGCCGCTGAAATTCCGGTGGTGATGCCGTCCCGCGCTTCAATGGAAACGGTGAAGGCGGTCTGATGACGGCTTTGATTTTCCTTGCTCATCAGCGTCAGGCCAAGCTCTTCCACCCGCTCCGAGGTCAGGGCCAGGCAAATCAGGCCGCGGCCGTATTTCGCCATGAAATTGATGGCGTCCGGCGTCGCCATCTGCGCCGGAATGACCAGATCGCCCTCATTCTCCCGGTCTTCGTCATCAATCAGAATAAACATCCGCCCGTTGCGGGCGTCTTCGATGATCTCTTCAATAGAGGAAAGAAATTCCGCTGACATATCAGCTCCTTAAACGGTCGATATAGCGGGAAAGAATATCAACCTCCACATTCACTTGATCGCCGGGCCTTGCATCGCAAAAGGCGGTCAACTGCAAAGTATGCGGGATGATATTGACCGTAAACAGGCTTTCAGCCGCTTCATCCCGGATGTCATTGACGGTCAGCGATACGCCGTTCAGGCAGATGCTGCCCTTCACGGCCACATAGCGGGCCAGTCTTTCCGGAATGCCGAAGGTAAATCTGTGGGAATCACCCTCCGGAATGATCTCTTCAATAACCACGACACCATCAACATGCCCGCTGACGATATGTCCGCCCAGCTCCTCTCCCACCTTCAGGGACTTTTCAAGATTGATCCGTGTCCCCACCTGCCAATCGCCGATATTGGTGCAGGCAAGGCTTTCGGCGGAAACATCCGCCGCGAATCCGCCGTTATGTTTCGCAACCACCGTCAGGCAAACCCCCGAACAGGCGATGGATGCCCCAATGGCCGTCGCCGCCAAATCCATATCGGTTTCTATGGTCAGCCGCAGATCGCCCCGCTTCTCCAGCGAGGCAACGCGGCCGGTATGGGTAACAATACCAGTAAACATGGGGCCTTCTTAGTCCAAGCGTTCGTAGGTTTCCAGCACATCTTCATCCAGCGGCAAAATATTGCGCCGTCTGAAGCGCGGACTTTGCGTCAGACTTTTAATGTCGAGGCTGTCTGTGACACTTTTCCCGTCGCCGCCAATCAGGCTCGCGGAGCGGAACCAGGCGATGCGGTCGGCAAGACCGGCTTTCAGGAAACTGGTGTGAACCTTGCCGCCGCCTTCCACCAGAAGCCGTGTCAGCCCCTTGTCTGCCAGGATTTTCATCACCGCGGGCAGATCATCCAGATCCGGCACCCGGATTGGCTCTATCCCGTTTTCGTTGATTTTTCCGAGGTTCTTATCCGTTTCGGTCACGATCCATAAAGGGATACGGCCCGCCGTCCGGGCAAGTTTCGAATCGAGTGGAAGCCGTAATTTTCGGTCAAGCACAATGCGGATGGGAGACCGGTCTGCAAGCCCGTCCAGCCGGCAATCAAGGGCCGGGTCGTCCGCCAGAACCGTGCCGATGCCAATCAGGATGGCGTCCGTTTCCGCCCGCATCAGATGCCCCCGGCGGCGCGCCGCCTCACCGGTTATCCACTGACTTTCCCCGCTTGCCGTCGCTATCCTGCCGTCAAGAGAAGTGGCAAATTTCAAGGTGACAAGGGGGCGGCCTTTTTCCATACGGGAAAAGAAGCCGGCATTCAGCGCCCGCGCCTCTTCTTCGAGAATGCCTACCGTGACATCACACCCCGCCGCTTTCAATCTGGCAAGGCCTGCGCCATCCACCCGCGGGTCCGGGTCATCCGCCGCAACGACCACCCGTGAAATGCCCGCGCCAATCAAGGCGTCTGCGCAGGGTGCTGTTTTCCCGTGATGGGAACAGGGTTCCAGGGTGACATAGGCCGCCGCCCCCTTCGCCCTGTCACCGGCCATACTCAAAGCAACAGTTTCCGCATGAGGACGCCCGCCGGGCTGCGTCCAGCCCCGGCCCACAATGATTCCCTCTTTTACGATGAGACAGCCCACAGCCGGATTCGGGAAAACGCGGCCTAAACCACGGCGGGCCAGGGTCAGCGCGGCGCGCATCCAGACATGATCCTGGCCGGGTTCACTGGTTGTCTTCGCTGTCACTCAATTTGCCTACAAAGGCTTCGAAATCCGCCGCTTCCCGGAAATTTTTATAGACCGAGGCAAAGCGCACATAGGCCACCTGATCCAGATTGGAAAGAGCGTCCATCACGATCTTGCCGACGGTTTCCGAAGGGATTTCCGATTCGCCGAGGCTTTCCAATTGGCGGACAATGCCGTTGATCATACGTTCCACCCGTTCCGGCTCCACCGGCCGTTTGCGCAGGGCAATATTGATGGATCGCTCCAGTTTATCGCGGTCGAAAATGGTCCGCCGGTTATTTTTCTTTAAAATTGTCAGTTCGCGTAACTGCACCCGCTCGAAGGTGGTGAACCGGGCGCCGCAGGAGGCGCAGAAGCGGCGGCGGCGGATGGCGGAACGGTCCTCGGTCGGCCGCGAGTCCTTCACCTGGGTATCCTCGTTACTGCAAAACGGACAACGCATGACTTCCCCTATAGACCCCGTCATTCCCGCGAAGGCGGGACTATGTGACCAATTTTTTTCTGCGCAAAATGCACTCCCGTCTTGGTGGAAGCGACGCCGTTATCTTTTAGCAAACTTCAAATTCATTCGGCTAGTCCAAATCCGGATAAATCGGAAACCGGGCGCATAATGCTTCCACTTTCTGCCTGACGGCCTGCTCCGCCGCGCTGTTATCGCCGGGATTCGCGACAAGACCATCGAGAACTTCTGTGATCCAGTCGCCAATCTGCTGAAATTCGGCCACGCCAAAGCCGCGGGTCGTCCCCGCCGGCGTACCGAGCCGGATACCGGATGTAATAAACGGTTTTTCCGGATCGAACGGCACCCCATTTTTATTGCAGGTGATATGCGCCCGTTCCAGTGCCTCGTCCGCGGCTTTGCCGGTCAGGCCCTTGGGACGCAAATCCACCAGAAGCACATGGGTGTCCGTCCCGCCGGAAACCACATCAAAGCCGTTCTTCAGCATGTTTTCCGACAGCGCCCTGGCATTTTCCGCAACCGCGCGGGCATAAAATTTAAAAGACGGCTGCAAGGCTTCACCAAAAGCCACGGCCTTGGCCGCAATCACATGCATCAACGGTCCGCCTTGCAATCCCGGAAACACGGCGGAATTAATCTTCTTGGCGATAGCTTCGTCGTTGGTCAGAACCATTCCGCCGCGCGGTCCGCGCAACGTCTTGTGGGTTGTCGTCGTCACCACATGGGCATGGGGCAGCGGAGACGGATGTACCCCGCCCGCAACAAGACCGGCGAAATGCGCCATATCCACCAGAAAATATGCGCCAACCGCGTCGGCAATTTCCCGGAACCGGGCAAAATCAATAAAGCGCGGATAGGCGGAGCCGCCAGCAATGATCATTTTCGGTTTGTGTTCCTTCGCCAGGGCCTCGACCTCGGAAAAATCGATCCGGCTGTCTTCCCGGCCAACGCCATATTGCACCGCATTGAACCACTTGCCGGACTGGGCGGGCGGCGCGCCATGGGTCAGATGGCCGCCGGCCGCAAGCGACATGCCCATAATGGTATCGCCGGGCTGCAAGAGCGCCATCATGACGGCGCCATTGGCCTGAGCGCCGGAATGGGGCTGGACATTGGCGAAGGCGCAGCCGAAGAGTTTTTTCGCCCGTTCAATCGCCAGGGTCTCGACCACATCGACATGCTCACAGCCCTGATAATAGCGGCGGCCGGGATAGCCTTCGGCATATTTATTGGTCAGGACAGTGCCCTGGGCTTCGAGGACCGCTTGGCTGACGATATTTTCGGACGCGATAAGCTCGATCTGGCTCTGCTGACGGCGCAATTCACCCATCACGGCCTTTTTGACATCCGGATCACTGTCGGCGAGCCCGCTGCCGAAAAACTGATCCGTCACCGACAAGGACTGTTCTGCTTCACTATCCATAATTGATTAGCCTCTTAACTACCCGGCGCGCATCCGGTTTATTTTCTCGATTCTGGCGGCATGATGCCCCCCCTCAAATTCTGTCGTCAAAAATGCGTCCAGACAGTCCTTCGCAGCTTCCAGCCCGATGATGCGGGACCCTAAAACCAGCACATTTGCATCATTATGCTGCCGCGACAGTCTTGCCATGGTCGCATTACAACAGAGCGCGGCTCTGACACCCGGGTGGCGGTTTGCGGCAATACTGATTCCGATACCGGTGCCGCAAATCAGAACGCCCCGGGTCACTTTATCCGCGTCAATCGCCTCCGCCATCGCATGGGCAAAGTCCGGGTAATCAACCGACGCCGGACCGTTGGCGCCCAAATCAAGGACATTGATCGACAATTCCATCAGCCTTTCCTTCAGACTGTCCTTTAAATCAATGCCGGCGTGATCGCTGGCTATCGCAATCATATGGTCGGACATAAGGAAAGCACCTCGAAATTAAGCCTCGGAGAAGGCAGATCTCACAATTGCCGCTCTCTTATCATATATTTTAAGGATAGGCTATGGCAGCACAAGACCGTGACTGCATATTTCAAAGAAAGTAAAATGAGCAGTGCACCTGCAACAACTTATTCCATTTTACATAGAATTAACACGATACCGGGTTGGTATAGTTGTGATATTGCAATAACATTAACCATATAAGCATAAAAAAATTTACTTTTTCTTGAAATCATATTTAACACCTGCAATAAACCCATCTTACACATGGTCTATTTACGCGGGGGGACTTCATGACACAAGAAAACAATCATTCCTCAAGAGAATGGATTCTTCAATTAGCGGCCGATATCGTTTCTTCATATGTTGCAAATAACTCGGTGCCAACCAATTCCCTGCCCGACTTAATTGCCGCCGTTTATACGACGATGGCGTCACTTGCCGAGGGCAGTGAAGTTCATGGCAAACCGCTCAATCCGGCGGTTCCGATAAAAAAATCAATCACCGACGATTATATTATCTGTCTTGAAGACGGCAAAAAACTGAAAATGCTCAAGCGCTATCTCAGGTCGCAATATAATCTGACACCGGAGGAATACCGCGCCAAATGGGGCCTGCCGCCGGACTATCCGATGGTTGCGCCCAATTATGCGGCAAGACGGTCGGAATTCGCAAAGCAGATCGGTCTTGGAAAAACCTCCGGCAAACGAAAAGCCAGAAAATAGTTACGGCTGTTCCTTGCGCAGGACATATTCCAGCTTTTGAACGGCGAGTCGGGTCAGGTCGTGCCTTGCGGCATTAGCGGGGCCGGTGATGGAAACTTCTTTGCCGCTGGCGGGATCGACGGCGGAAACCTTCATGGAATTTCCGATCTGCCGGAATTCAATCAGATAGCCTTCACCGGCCATATTGCATCCAATCAGGCTGCGCGGCGGACATCCAGACGGACCCAGACCGCGTTCAGCGCCGCCACCAGATCATCCATCATCGCATCGGTATGAAGCGGATTGGGCGTAAGCCGCAGCCGCTCGCTCCCTTTGGGGACAGTGGGATAGTTGATCGGCTGGACATAAACGCCATAATCGTCGAGCAGAGTATCCGACACCTGCTTGCATAAAACCGGATCGCCGACCAGCAGCGGGACAATGTGGCTGGCTGACGGCATAACCGGCAGGCCCTGCGCTTTCAAAAGCCCCTTGAGCTTGGCGGCCCGCTCTTGCTGAGCGTCGCGTTCCGCATTGCTTTTCTTCAAATGACGAACGCTGGCCAGCGCCCCGGCGGCCAGAACCGGCGATAACGACGTCGTAAAAATAAAACCGGAGGCATAACTGCGCACCACATCCACCAACAGTCTGGAACTGGTGATATAGCCGCCCATAACGCCGAAAGCCTTGCCGAGGGTTCCCTCAATCACTGTGACCCGGTCCATGACGCCTTCGCGTTCCGCGACCCCGCCGCCGCGCGGGCCATACATACCGACCGCATGAACCTCATCAAGATAGGTCAGGGCATTATATTTATCGGCAAGGTCGCAGATGGCGCTGATCGGCGCAATATCGCCATCCATGGAATAAACCGATTCGAAGGCAATGATTTTTGGCGTGCCGGGATTGGAAGACTGCAAAAGCTGTTCAAGATGAGCCATGTCATTATGGCGGAAAATCCGTTTTTCCGCGCCGCTTTGCCGAATGCCCTGTATCATCGAGGCGTGATTAAGGCTGTCGGAAAAGACAATGCAGTCCGGCAAAATCCGCGCCATGGTCGAAAGCGTCGCTTCGTTGGATATGTAACCGGAAGTAAAAAGCAGAGCGGCTTCCTTGCCGTGCAAATCGGCCAGTTCCTGTTCCAGTAGGACATGATAGTGGTTGGTCCCGGAAATATTACGGGTGCCGCCGGAGCCCGCACCGCATTCATCCAGCGCCTGCTGCATGGCCCCAACCACCTTCGGATGCTGGCCCATGCCGAGATAATCATTGGAACACCAGACGCTGATAGTCTGGGTTGCGCCGTCAGCCCGGTAACGCACCGCCCCCGGAAAAGTGCCGCGGCTGCGGACAATATCGTTGAAAACCCGATAGCGGCCCTCACGCTTCACTGCATCAATGGCGTCGGAAAACCGTTGTTTATAATCCATTTCTGGCACTCACGTCCTGCGGAAGCCCCATCCGCTGTCTTTTATTCTACTACCGCTCCGACATTTTATAACCAACCCGGCATATTGTCGCGGCGGTCGGATCACCACGGAAATGTCATATCATGTTCACTTTTTATCGCAACCCTTTGCTGGCACAAGTTTTTGTCATCTTATAATTCTTTATAGCGGAAAAAGACAAAAAAGGCGCTGAAATTCTCAGCGCCCCCTCGTTTTCCTTCAGAGCTAAAGCCTAGCCCGCAAAGCGCAACTGGTCTGTCCAAAAGCGCTCCAGATTCCTCAAATGTTTGCGAAGTTCACGGAAATTGCCCGCATCCAGCAGATCGTCACCAAGAATTTCCGCCAGCTGTTCGTCGTACACCTCGTCGATCAGGTTGCGGATTTCATGACCTTTATCGGTCAGGGAAATCCTTACCGAGCGCCGGTCATGTTCCGCCCGCTGATGGTCGATATAGCCCATTTCCACAAGCTTTTTGAGATTGTATGAAACGTTGGAGCCAAGATAATAGCCGCGGGTCCGAAGCTCGCCGGCGGTCATTTCATGGCTGCCGATATTATAAACCAGAAGCGCCTGAACCGCATTGATTTCCGACTTATCCATGCCGTCGAGGCGGTTTTTCAGGATATCGAGCAGCCGCCGGTGAAGGCGCTCGACAAGCTGAAGGCAATCCAGAAACAGGGATTTGGTCTGGGCCGCCTGGGATTCATCGCCTATAACCGGGGCATGTGTCTGATCTACCGTCATTTTCCGGACCTGATATTTTTTATTGTCTGCACCGGATCCAGAACTACCGGAAATCTCCTAACTTTATCTTAATTCACCGTTGAGCATCTTAAAAATACCGGAAAAATCGAGCCCGCCATGGCCGTCTGAAGAGAGTTTCGCGTATAAATCCTCCGATTTCAGACCCAATGGGGTGTCCGCGCCGGTGCTTTTTGCGGCATCTTTCGCCAGCCTCAGATCCTTCAACATCATATCGGCGGCAAAGCCCGGCTGATAGCCGCGGTTCGCAGGCGATGCCGGTACCGGACCCGGCACCGGGCAATAGGTATCCAGCGACCAGCAGCGGCCGGACGACGTTGAGGAGATATCAAACAGAACCTGATCATCGACGCCAAGTTTCCGCGCCAGAACAAAGGCTTCCGAAACACCAATCATGGAGATCGCCAGCAGCATATTGTTGCAGATTTTCGCGGCCTCGCCGTTGCCCGGCCCGCCGGCGTGAATAATCTTGCCGCCCATAATATCGAGAATCGGCGCGGCCCGCTGAAAGGCCTGATCCGGACCGCCGGCCATGAAGGTCAGCGTGCCCGCTTCGGCCCCGCCGACCCCGCCGGAAACCGGCGCATCCACCATATCGAAACCGGCTTCGGTAGCCGCTTTGGCGACGTCACGGGCCGATTCCACATCGATCGTCGATGAATCGATCAGCAGCGTGCCCGGATCCGCATTGGCGATCACGCCGTCGCCGCCCAGATAGACCCCTCTCACATGCTTTCCGGCGGGCAGCATGGTGACGACCACATCCACACCCCTGGCGGCTTCGGCAATACTTTGCGCAATCTCCGCCCCGGCCGCCCGCGCCGCCTCCCTGGACGCCTCCGCCAAATCGAAGCCCTTCACCTGATGGCCTGCTTTCAGCAGGTTTTTCGCCATCGGCAAACCCATATTGCCAAGCCCGATAAATCCGATTTTCGTCATTGTGTTTTCCTTATTTCAGCCTCTCAGTCAAACGACAGTTCGTCCTCACCCAATTCCGCAAAGTGCGCAGCGACCCGGTCCTCGCTGACCTCCGATAACAGCGGTGGATTCCATTTGGGGGACTGGTCCTTATCGATCAAAAGCGCCCGCACCCCTTCATAAAAATCATGACCTTCGCCGAGAAGCTGATTGACGATGCGGTATTCCATCCGCAGGCACTCATTAAAGGACATTCCCTGCCCTTCGCGGATTTGCCTGAAAGTGACCTTCACCGATGTCGGTGACTTGGCGGCAATTTCATCCCGCACCTGAAGGGCCCAGTCCGATCCCTCATCGGTCAGGGCCCCCATAATTTTTTCGACACTGTCATGATTGAAGCAATAATCAATGGCATCAACGAATTTCATGGTCGGCGAGAAGCCCGGATTGTCCGTCGCGTCCTCGAGAATTTTTGCAATATGCTCGCCGCTGGTCAGATCGCTCGCCGCAAGATCCGCAATCAGACCAGCCAGCTTTTCGCCCGGCACATAATGGGTTGCGATACCGAGCCGCACCAGATCACCGGCTTTCAGACGGCTGCCAAGAAGTCCCAGATACATGCCGATTTCCCCGTCCAGCCGCGGCAGAAAATAACTTCCCCCTACATCCGGGATCAGGCCAAGGCCGGTTTCCGGCATGGCGAACAGGGTGCGTTCGGTCACAACCCGGTGGCTGCCATGAACCGAGATGCCGACACCGCCGCCCATGCTGATGCCGTCGACCAGCGCGATATAGGGTTTGGGGAAATGATGGATCGCCGCATTCATCCGGTATTCGTTCCAGAAAAACTCCTTCCAGGCCGGATCGCCCGCCTTGCCCGCATGATAGAGCGACACCACATCGCCGCCGGCGCAGAAAGCCTTTTCACCGGCCCCCTGAATGACCACCGCGCGCACCGCATCATCCTCCGCCCATTCACCGAGCTTGCCATGCAACGCCACGCACATATCGGAGGTCAGCGCATTCAGCGCCTTGGGCCGGTTAAGGGTGATCAGGCCCATATGACCCCTGACTTCGAAAAGAATATCCTCGCTGTTGTTCATCGGTTGCTGTCCTTCAGCATGGCGCGGGAAATGATCACCCGCATGATTTCATTGGTGCCTTCCAGAATCTGGTGCACCCGGAGATCGCGCAGATACCGTTCCACCGGATAATCCCTGAGATAGCCGTAACCACCATGCATCTGCAGGGCCTCATTGACCACCCGGAATCCGGTATCGGTGGCAAGGCGCTTCGCCATGGCCGCCGCCTGGGTTTTGTCCACCGCATGATTGGTAACCTTCATTGCCGCCGCATAGAGCAGCAAACGCGCTGCCTCCAATTCAGTTGCCATATCGGCGAGGCGGAACTGAATTGCCTGAAAATCGGCGATGGCCTTGCCGAACTGTTTGCGTTCCTTGGTATAATCCACCGCCGCATCAAGGCAGAACTGCGCCCCGCCCAACGAACAGGCCCCGATATTGAGCCGGCCGCCATCCAGGCCGGACATGGCGATCTTGAAGCCCTGCCCTTCGTCACCGACAAGATTTTCCACCGGCACCCGGCAATTATCGAAATTGACAATGGCCGTGGGTTGGGAATGCCAGCCCAGCTTCTTTTCCTGCGCCCCGAAAGACAGTCCCGGCGTGCCTTTTTCAACAATCACCGCCGAGATGCCTTTCGGCGTATCGTCGCCGGTGCGGACCATCACCAGGTAAATATCCGAGCCATGCTCTCCGGCTCCGGAGATAAAGGCCTTCGATCCGTTCAGCACAAAATGGTTCCCGTCCCGCATGGCTCTGGTTTTGAGCGCCGCCGCATCGGAGCCCGACGCGGGCTCGGTCAGGCAATAACTGCCGATCTTCTCCATGGTCACCAGATCGGGCAGCCATTTCTTCGCCACCTCAGCGCTGCCGAAACCGTCGATCATCCAGCTCACCATATTGTGGATGGAGATAAAGGCCGCCGTTGACGGGCAGGCATAAGACAAAGCCTCCATCACCAGCGCCGCATCGAGCCGGGTGAGCCCGACCCCGCCATTTTCCGGCGATACATACATGGCGGCAAAACCAAGCTCCGCAGCCTTTTTCAGGGTATCGCGCGGGAAGATATAGTCTTCATCCCATTGCGCTGCATGGGGGGCAATTTCATCCGCGGCAAAGCGGCGCGCCATATCCTGGATCGCCCGCTGGTCGTCTGTCAGGTTAAAGTCCATATGATCTGTCTTTTGTTGTGAGCATTTACGGCGCAACATAGCGCACCCGCCCGCCGGGTCAACCACGAAGCGCCCGGTGCCGAATGGAACAAATGCGCGAAATCGACGTTACAGATATATCACAGAGACCACCAATAATAAGCAAAGGAAGCACAGAATGTCACACAGCACGCCGATGCCCGGTGATCAGGCCCCGCCCCTGGCGGTTCACGCCATGGGCGGCGATCCCATCAATATAGCGAACGAAGCGGCCGAAAAATTTACAGTGATTCTATTTTACCGTGGCGTTCATTGCCCGGTTTGCCGGCAACAGCTGGAAGAACTGAATGGAAAAATCAATGAATTCGAGCAGGCGGGTATCACCGTGCATGCTGTTTCCATGGATTCCGAAGAGCGCGCCAAGCGGCAGAAGGAAGAGTGGGATATTGCTAATATCAGGATCGGATACGGCCTCACCGAGGATAGCGCCCGGAAGTGGGGGCTGTTTATTTCCGGCAAGGAAAAGGACAGTGAGCCTGACCGTTTTTGTGAACCGGGGATGGCCATCCTCTATCCGGACAAAACAATTTATGCCCTTTATCTGCAAACTGCGCCATTTGCCCGGCCGGGACTGGATGATCTTCTGAAAGGCCTGAATTTTATTTCCGAAAACAATTACCCGATCCGGGGTAAGGAAGCCGCTTGAGTGTGACCGCCGGTTGTCATATCACTGTTCCGAGAAAAAATTCCCCTATCAGTCAAAAACAAGGAACGGCTTATGTCCGACGCAAAAGACTATTCAGACCTCAAGGCCTGTTTTATCAACACCACTTTGAAGCCCTCCGCCCGGGAGGACAGCCACACCGAATTGTTGATGAAAAATTCCATGACCATCATGGAAAAGCAGGGCGTCACGGTCAATTATCTGAGAGCCGCCGATCACGATATTGCCTTTGGTGTCTATCCGGATATGCGGGAGCATGGCGCGAAGAAAGATGACTGGCCGGAGATTTACTGGCCCAAGGTGCGCGATGCAGATATTCTCGTTATCGGCACCCCGCTCTGGCTGGGTGAGGAATCCTCCATCTGCCGGGTGATTATCGAACGGCTCTATGCCCATTCCGGCCAGACCAACGACAAAGGACAGTATGTCTATTATGGCCGAACCGGCGGCTGCATGGTGACCGGCAACGAGGATGGCGTTAAACACGCCTCCATGACCCTGCTTTATGCGCTGCAGCATATCGGTTATGTGATTCCGCCGCAGGCTGATTGCGGCTGGATCGGCGAAGCCGGACCGGGACCCTCTTACGGGGACGACGGTATTGGACTGGACAATGAATTCACCCGCCGCAACACGACCTTCATGACCTGGAACCTGCTGCACATGGCCCGCATGCTGAAAGACGCCGGCGGCATGCCGGCCTATGGCAATCAGCGATCGGAATGGGAAGCCGGCCAGCGTTTCGATCACCCCAACCCTGAATACCGATAAGCGCTTGTCGCCGCACTTCGATACGGACCTTCGGCCCTACTCAGCACGAACGGTGGGGTCTTTGGTGCAGGCACCGCCGTTCATCCTGAGTGCCTTTGCGCAGCGAAGGTGTATCGAAGGATGGCCGTTAATCCCGTTTATTCATCATCAGGACGAATTCTTCCGCTGATGAGGGGTGGATGGCGACTGTGGCGTCAAAATCGGCTTTCTTCAGGCCCGCCTTGACGGCAATGGCGATGCCCTGAATGATTTCCGGCGCATCGGGGCCGATCATATGGGCGCCGATCACCCGGCCGGTTTTCCGATCGGCAATCAGCTTGGCAAAGGCGCGTTCCTCCCGGCCCGGCAGGGTATATTTCATCGGCTTGAAGTCCGACACATAGACATCGATTTCGCCGTATTTCTCCCGCGCTTCTGTTTCGGTTAATCCCACCGTCGCAATGGGCGGCTGACTGAAAACGGCCGAGGCCACATTGTCGTGCTGGGGCGAAACCGGCTGCCCGCCAAATACGGTAAGGGCAAAGGCATGCCCCTCCTTGATGGCCACCGGGGTCAGGGCAATCCGGTCCGTCACATCACCAACGGCATAGATATGATCGGCGGACGATCTGGAATAGTCATCGACAATCACCGCGCCATTATCGGAAAGCTTCACACCGGCTTCCTCCAGGCCAAGGCCTTTGGTGCTGGGGCTGCGTCCAATGGCGAACATGACCTGGTCGACAACGCAGCTTTCGCCATTTTTCAGCGTGACCTTCAAACCATCCGCCTGTTTTTCGATTTTCTCGACAACGGTGTTGTAAACGATATTCACGCCCTTCCTGCGCATTTCGATATCCAGCCGGCCGCGTATATCGTCATCGAAACCCCGCAGCACCTTGTCCTTCCGGTAAACCAGAGTGGTTTCCGAGCCAAGGCCGTTGAAAATCCCGGCAAACTCGACCGCGACATAACCGCCGCCCAGCACCATGACACGTTTTGGGAATTCCTCCAGATGGAAAGCCTCGTTGGAAGTGATGGCATGTTCAATGCCGGGAATGTCCGGCATGTTGGGCCAGCCGCCGGTGGCAATCAGAATATATCTGGCGGTTACGGTCTGGCCGGCGACCTCCACCGTGTGCGGGTCTTTCAGGACCGCCCGGCCTTCAAACGTCTCGACCCCGGCATTTTTCAGGGTACTGATATAAAGCCCGTTCAGCCGGTCGATCTCCCGGTCCTTGTTGGCGATCAGGGTTTTCCAGTCGAATTTGCTTTCACCGACCTGCCAGCCAAACCCGGCGGCATCCTCGAATTCCTCGGAAAAATGCGAGGCGTAGACCAGCAGCTTTTTCGGTACGCAGCCGCGGATCACGCAGGTGCCGCCGACGCGGTATTCCTCGGCCACCGCCACCCTGGCGCCCAATGAGGCGGTAATCCGCCCCGCCCGCACCCCGCCGGAACCGGCGCCAATCACAAAGAGATCATAATCATACATAGTCAGCCTCATATTCTGGAGCCTAGGTTATGGTGTTTTGCTGTTTGAATAACAAGAGGCGTTCAATTTTCTTTAATTTGTTCTTATTTTGTTCTATTTTCTATCAATGGATGATTCCTTCACACTCAAATGGCTCTATCTCGACCTCAACAGCTATTTTGCTTCCGTCGAGCAGCAACTGCGTCCCGAACTGCGCGGCAAGCCGGTAGCGGTGCTGCCGGTGATGACCCGCACCACCTGTGCCATTGCCGCCAGCTATGAAGCCAAGGCGTTTGGCGTAAAAACCGGGACCATGATTTATGAAGCCAGAAAACTGTGCCCGGACCTGCACATGGTCGAGGCCCGGCATGACAAATATGTGGAGTATCATCACAAAATCCTTGCCGAAGTGGATCGGCACATCCCGGTGACAAAAGTCTGTTCCATCGATGAAGTCGCCTGCCGGCTGGACAAGACCGAGGCCGATCCGGAGCGGGCCATGGACCTCGCCCGGCGCATCAAACAGGGCATCCGGGACAATGTCGGCGTGTGTCTGAATTCCTCCGTCGGCATTGCCCCCAACCGCTTTCTGGCCAAGGTCGCGAGCAATATGAAAAAACCCGACGGTCTGACCGTGCTGGAATATCACTGCCTGCGGGAACGGCTGTTCGCCCTGCCGCTCCGCGCCCTGCCCGGCATTGGCCGCAATATGGAAAAGCGGCTCAATCGGGCTGGTATCTTCAGTATCGAGGCATTGTGGAACCTCGTCCCCAAACATGCCCGCCGGGTCTGGAACAGTGTGGAAGGGGAGCGGTTTTGGTATGCCCTACATGGCTATGATTTTCCGGCGCTGGAAACGGAACGCCGCACCGTTGGTCACAGCCATATGCTGGCCCCCGAACTGCGTCCACCCGACAAGGCCCGCATTGTCGGCCGCCGGCTGACCGCCAAGGCCGTCTCCCGCCTCCGCCGCATCGGTTATTACGCCAGCCATTTTCACCTCAGCGTCCGCCGCGAAGACCTCGGGAAATGGCAAGGCGATATGAAAGTGATGCCGAGCCAGGACAGTTTCGTCTTTCTGGAAGCATTGGAAAGTCTGTGGCAGACCATGCAGCGGGAAGCGCCGGCGGGACGCATCAAACAGGTCAGCGTCTGTTTGTTTGGCCTGGTCGCGGACGTGGATTACACCCCTGATTTTTTTTCTGCGACACCCCCGAAAGGCAGCCGCACCTATTTCGACCGTCAGAAACTTTTCTCGGCACTTGACCAGATCAACCAGCGTTATGGCCGGGACACAGTGATGATCGGCAGCCAAAAAGCCCCGGTTCCCGTTTATACCGGCGTCAAGGTCGCCTTCACCCGCATCCCCGATGCCGAGGAATTTCAGGAGTGATTCTTACTCCGACTCCCCGTCAAAATAGCCGACCCCGGCGTCTTTCTTTGCGACGATGCGGAAGGTGGCTTTGCTGGGATCGCCTCCGGCCAGGTCGCCGCAGATCACGGCATATTTACCGGAATCCGGATATTCCGCCACATCGGGCGTTTCAAGTGTGGAAACAGCCAGAAAGACAAGCTCCGCATCCGCTGTGTTCCTGATCTGATGCGCTGTCCCGTGACCCGTTGGGCCGGCAATCACGTCGCCTTTTTTGATCGGATATTCCTTCCCGTCAAAGCGCAAGACGCCCTCGCCTTCAATAATAAAAAACATTTCCTCAATATTATGATGGAGATGATAGGGAAAGGCCGCCTTGCCGGGCTGCAGCCGGGTGATATTATATCCGAGCTTTTTTGCGCCAATCAGGGGCCCTATCATACCCAGTTTGGCCTGGAACTTACCGCCGTCGCCAAAATCCATATAATCGATATCGTCAATATTGATGACGGGTTTTATTGTCTCCGACATGTCTGTTCCCCCCTATTGTCTTTCCTGCCATTCGCTTTCTAGCAGACCATAGATATAGTCGTCCATCCAGGCTCCGTTTTTCGGAAAGCTTTCCTTCAGATGTCCTTCACGGCGAAACCCGAGCCGTTCCAGAAGCCGCCAGGAGGGGACATTGGGCGTGGCCACGAGGGCATGCAGGCGGTGCAGCTTATGTGTGGTGAAAAGATGCGCGATCATCCCCTTTGCGGCTTCCGTCGCATAGCCCCGGCGCTGAACCTCCGGCAGCATCCGGTAACCAAGCTCCGCCTGCCCCGGACCGGGCATGAAAAAGCCGACACCGATATCGCCGGCGAACGCGCCCGTCTTCTTTTCAGCGATGATATAGTTAAACCATGCCGCCTCCCGGCCCGGCTGCTTCCCCTTCATCTCCGCCAGCATGTTTTTGACCCAGGTCTCGGGATCGCAGTCCTTATCTTCCGTATACCGGCCGGCTCCCGGCGCCGTCCACAAACGGAGCATGTCAGGAATATCCTCATCTTCCGGCATTCTAACAATTAAACGTTGCATTTCAAATACAATACTCATCCAGAAGCATCTTTCTTTGCATAATCAAAGAATAAAAACAGCATTTTTAAAATAAAATACCGCACCTCACTAATATATTTATCCAATATTTACCATTCACACACTAATAACGTGTTTCGAGTATGGCATTATATGTGATGGGGGTCACCGGTTTAGCAAAAGGGATCCATCCATGCTTGATATTCTCTCCAAATCCGTTAACAGAAGCGGCGGCGATCTCGAAGCGATGATCCGGGCGCTCAACAAATCACAGGCCGTGATCCATTTCAAAATGGACGGCACAATACTGGACGCCAACGAAAATTTCCTTTCAGCAATGGGATATTCGCTGGATGAAATCAAGGGCAAACACCATGGCCTGTTTGTCGAGCCGGGCTACAGGGAGAGTGCGGAATATCAGGAATTCTGGGCCCGGCTTCGCAACGGCGAATTCCAGACGGCTGAATATAAGCGCATGGGCAAGGATGGCAGGGAAATCTGGATTCAGGCGTCCTATAATCCGATTATGGGGCCCGACGGCACCCCGAAAAAGGTTGTTAAATTTGCCACCGACATCACGGAAGCGAAACGCCGTAATGCCGAATATGAGGGGCAGCTTACCGCTTTGGACAAATCCCAGGCCGTTATCCATTTTGACCTGGACGGCACCATTGTCGAGGCCAACCAGAATTTTCTGGATGCCGTTGGTTATAAAAAAGAGGAAATCGCTGGCCAGCATCACCGCCTCTTTGTGGAAGAAGAATATCGAAAAAGTGATGAATATAAGGAGTTTTGGCGGGCGCTGGGCCGCGGTGAATTCAAGTCCGGGGAATTCAAACGCATCGGCAAGGGCGGTAAGGAAATCTGGCTGCAGGCATCCTACAACCCCATCTTTGACCCGAGTGGCAATCCGACCAAAGTCGTGAAATTTGCCTCTGACATTACGGAGGAAAAACTGCGCAACGCCGACTTTACCGGACAGATTGACGCCATTAACAAATCGCAGGCCGTCATTCATTTTGAACTGGATGGGACCATTATAGACGCCAACGAAAACTTCTGCAGCGCAATGGGATATTCGCTGGAAGAAATCAGGGACAAGCATCACAGCATGTTTGTCGAGCCTGAATATGCGCAAAGCAAGGACTACAAGGCTTTCTGGCAAGCGCTTGGCCGTGGCGAGTTTCAGGCGGCGGAATATAAACGGTTTGGTAAAAACGGGACCGAAATCTGGATTCAGGCTTCCTATAATCCCATTCTGGACCCCAGCGGGAAACCGTTCAGAGTGGTAAAATTTGCGACCGATATCACAGATGCCATGGTTGCCCGCCAGGAAGCCGAGCGCGTGGGTAAGCTTGTGGATGAAAAGCTGGAGCAGATTATTTCCGCTGTCACCGAGGCCAGCCGGCAGTCCAGTTCTGCGAATGAGGCCTCCGCCCGCACGTCGGAAACCGTTCAGACGGTGGCCTCCGCCGCGGAAGAATTCAGTGCGTCGGTTTCCGAAGTCTCGCAAAGCATGGCGAATTCGAAAGCCGCGGTTGATCAGGCCATGGGGGAAG
Organism: Alphaproteobacteria bacterium; assembly: GCA_021774625.1. Taxonomy (GTDB): domain Bacteria; phylum Pseudomonadota; class Alphaproteobacteria; order Sphingomonadales; family JAKSBY01; genus JAJFIV01. Next base: position 250,758 of record JAJFIV010000008.1, read on the forward strand.
TGGCAGCCGCCGATCAGGCAACCCAGGAACTCAGCACCGCGGCAGAATCCATGAACAATATCGTTTCATTGATCCAGGATATTGCCGCGCAGATTAATCTGTTGTCACTTAACGCCACCATTGAATCCGCACGCGCCGGCGAGGCCGGCAAAGGCTTTGCTGTCGTCGCCAGCGAAGTAAAAAACCTTGCCAATGAGGTCGCGACCGCCACCGGTCAGATTTCCAAGGAAATCGAGAGCATGCAGACGGTTTCGGGCGATGTTGTCCGCCGTCTGCAATCAATCCAGCAGCAAGTGGATTCGGTTCAGTCCTCCGTGACGGGCGTTGCAGGCGCTGTGGAAGAGCAAAGCGCGGCAACGCGGGAAATTTCTTCCAACCTCCAGGCCGCCGCCAGCGCTGTCAGCTCCGTTGACGAAAGTCTGGGTGAAATAGTCTCCTCGATTGAAGCCGCCAGCGGTTCCGCCAAAGAAGGCATTGAAATGTATCGGAGCCTGCAGCGGAAAGCCTCGTAATTCCTAGGATCAGGACCTAATCGAATTGCGATGGCCGGGGAAAGATACTCCGCTGTTTGACCCGGCCGAAGGCAAAGCTGGATTCAATGGAGGCAATCCCTGGTATTTTGGTCAGGCGATCCCGCACGAACTGTTCATAGGTCTTCAGGCTTTTGCTGATGACATGCAGCAGATAATCGCGGCTGCCGGTCATCAGATAGCATTCCAGCACCTCATCGAGTTTATGAATTCCCGCTTCAAAATTGCCGATGGTTTCTTCCGTCGGCTTTTCCAGTTTCACGCTGACAAAGACGTTGATCGGCAGGCCATAATGTTCCTGATCCACCAGAGCCATATAGCCGGTGATCACCCCCGCCTCCTCAAGATTCCGCACCCGCCGCAGGCAGGGGGATGGAGATAAATTCACCCGCGCCGCCAACTCCTGATTGGTCAGACGGCCGTCCGCCTGCAACTCACGCACAATTTTGCGGTCTGTAATATCCAAAGCATCCTCCTGATTGGCATAATCTGCTAATTATTAATCATATTAAGGGTAATTACGCAAGCACATAGCCGATTTTTTGTGCAATCATACTATTCATGGCCAATAAATCTCCCATATCCGGCTTTGCCACCCGCGCCATTCATGCGGGAAATGACAGCGCCAATGAACAGGGCGCCCTCGTGCCGCCGGTTTATATGACTTCTACCTTCGCCTTCGATACGGCGGAAGCGGGCGGCGAGATGTTTGCCGGCAATCTGCCCGGCCATTTTTACAGCCGGGTCAGCAATCCGACGCTGGATCTACTGGAAAGACGCCTTGCCGATCTTGAAGGCGCAGATGCGGCGCTTTCCACTGCATCGGGTATTGGCGCCATTACGTCAACACTGTGGACCATTCTTGAAGCGGGCGACGAACTGGTGGTGGATCAAACGCTCTACGGCTGCACTTTTGCTTTTTTCCAGGCGGGGCTGACAAAATTCGGCATCAGGATCGTGACCGCAGACCTGACTGATCCGGAAAATCTTGCGGCGGCCATTACCCCCAAAACCAAAGCCGTTTACTTTGAAACCCCCGCCAACCCCAATATGCGGCTGGTCGATATCCGCGCGGTCTCGGCCATCGCCCATGGTCATGGCGCACTGGTGATTGTCGATAATACCTATGCCACACCTTACCTGACCCGGCCCATTGCGCTGGGAGCGGACATCGTGGTGCATTCCGCAACCAAATATCTCGGCGGGCATGGCGACCTGATTGCCGGGCTGGTCGCAGGGCCGGAAGACCTGATCCGGCGCATCCGGCTGGAAGGACTGAAAAACATGACGGGGGCTGTAATGGCGCCCCTGACGGCCTTCCTGGTTATGCGCGGCCTGAAAACCCTGGAAATCAGGATGGACCGTCACTGTGCGTCCGCCCAAAAGGTGGCTGAATGGCTGGCGGACCATCCTGCGGTCAAAAGCATTTCCTATCCCGGCCTCGATATATTCCCGCAGCGGGAACTGGCGCTGTGTCAGATGAGCCAGCCCGGCGGCATGATTGCCTTTGAGCTGAAAGACGGGCTGCAGGCCGGCATCACGTTTATGAACCGGCTGAAAATGATCAAACGCGCTGTCAGCCTCGGCGATGCGGAAACCCTGATCCAGCATCCGGCGAGCATGACCCATTCGACTTATACGCCGCAAGAACGCGCCCGCCATGGCATTTCCGAAGGGCTTGTCCGGCTGTCTGTCGGCCTTGAAACCGCCGATGATATTATGGCGGATCTGTCACAGGCGTTCAATCTCGCCAACCGGCATTTTACCCCCGCCAAAGCCATGGCCCACATGACGCCGTGAACCTGTTTTATTTATTTGGTTGGTTTACGCCGCTCACAAAGTATAGTATCGGCCACACGCAGAATAAACATAACTTCCGGCCCGAATATGCAAGACACACCCACAACGGATGAAATTTATAACCGCGTCAAGGAGTTGACCGCGCCGTTCAACAAGAAAGGCATCGCTCTTACACCGGATACAACCTTTTCTGCGGATCTGGACCTGGATTCGCTCACCGTAATGGACCTGGTTGCGGCGATTGAAGATGAATTTGACATTGTGCTGCCACTGAATATGCTGCCCGACCTGGAAACGCTCCAGCAGGTGGCCGGCGCCGTAAAAGAGATTTTGAAAAAGAAATGAGCGCAGACCTTTTTAATAAGTTCGATCCGGTTTTCAAAGCCCGGGCGGAACAGCCCGTCGACAGGGCGGACCCCTTTAAAGTTTGTATGGATGAGGTCCTTTCGGAAACCGAAGCGATGATCGACGGCCGCCACACCATCCTGGCCGGCACCAACAATTATATGGGCATGACCTTTCGCGAAGAAGCGATCGAGGCCGCCCACAAGGCTATTGACGCGTTCGGCACCGGCACCACCGGATCACGGGTTCTGAACGGCACCTATGCCGGTCACCGTATTCTGGAAGACGCGCTTCGTGATTTTTACGGCACCGAGCATGCAATGGTCTTTTCCACCGGCTATCAGGCCAATCTGGGCATTATTTCCACGCTCGCCGGAAAAGACGATTTCGTCATTATCGACGCCGACAGCCATGCCAGCATTTATGACGGCTGCGCACTGGGCAATGCGACGGTTATGCGCTTTCGCCATAATGATGTGGCCGATCTCGACAAACGCCTCGGCCGGATTCCGCCGGAAGCAGGCAAGCTCGTCGTGATTGAAGGCATTTACAGCATGCTGGGCGATAAAGCGCCGGTGTCGAAGATCATTGCCATCTGCAAAAAACACGATGCGGCCATCATTGTCGATGAAGCCCATTCCATGGGCTTTTGCGGCGAGTCTGGCCGCGGCGTGGCTCAGGCAGAAGGCGTTGAGGGTGATGTGGATTTCATCATCGGGACTTTTTCCAAAAGTGTCGGCACCGTGGGCGGGTTTTGTGTTTCCAATCACCCCAAATTCGAAGTTCTGCGGCTGGTCTGCCGCCCCTATATGTTTACGGCGTCCCTGCCGCCATCCGTGGTGGCCTCGGCAGCCAAATCCATCGAACTGTTGAAATACGCCGGCAACAGGCGGGCGCATTTATGGGAAAATGCCCGGCGGCTCCATAGCGGGCTGAAAGAAGCCGGTTTTGTTCTGGGGACCGAGACGGCGGAAAGTCCGATTATTGCCGTCTGTCTGCCCGATATGCCGACCACAACCCGTTTCTGGGCGGAACTGCTTCATGCCGGCGTCTATGCCAATATGGCGGTACCGCCCGCGACGCCGCAGGGGCTTAATCTGCTCCGGTGCAGCGTCTGCGCCGCCCATAAGCCGGAACAGATCGACCAGATTATTGAACGGTTTATCAGGGTGGCGGAAATCCTGGCGCTGAATCTCAGCGAAACGCGCCGCGGCGGCGCAACCGCAGAAATAGCAGCGCACCCGCAAGCACCGGGTGCCGCCGCCGCCACGGGGTAATCTCAATTTCCACACCCGAATGGCGTTTGACTTTCCAGGCGATATAATCAATCCCGCCATCGAAGGTGAAAGCGGCTTTCATCAGGCGCAATATACTGACCGTTTTACCGTTCCATCGCCGCAACCGCCAGCGCCGCCGCGCCCGCGCCCTTGTCTGAGGCCGCCAGCCGGCAAGAGCGGATAGAATAAGGGGCGTAATGGCGTCATAGCGCGCCTGGTCCAGAAGATAAAGCTCCCTTCCCTTGTCCGCACCTTCGGACCGCAATTCAGCGCCATAAGTCAGTGAAAATGCCTTTTGCCATATGGCTGAGGGGGAGGACCGCTCTACGACGAACGGGAGGGCAGCGCGGATCATGGTGAGACAGGCCTGGGATACGGCATCGGTGACCGCGCATCTGCTTTCAGCATCGCGGGCGTAGACAAGACAAGCCGGCTGGCTGAAACGCGCCCATACCGACACGTTCAGGCATTTATCTGATGTCCGGAAACGCAGATCCGCCATACTCAGAACAGCATATTTCGACCGGACAATTTCCCCGCCCGCACCGGTTTCCGCATAAAACACATTGGGCGGCAGAATTTTATTGGCGGCGGCCAGCGGCATATTGCCATAGGCTTCCCGGTAATCGTCGACAATCACATAAAAATCGAGAATTTTGCCCTCGGTTTCCCCGGCTCGAAGGCAGGAACCGTAAAACAGGACAGCCGCCGCCGTAGAACCAAACCGTTTGCGGATTGCCGCCGCGGCGGTCATGATCGCAGGGGGTTGGGCCTTTGCCAATTCCTTCTGAATGAAGGAGTCGAGATCGGAAAGCTGCCGGCCATTCTGCCCCATGGCAATCACCGGAAACTGATAAATGTCAGGCTTTTGTCACCCCGCAAAACCACCGGTTTACCCTCTGGCGGTTCATAGATTTCTCCGTCCAGGGTCACATGATTGCACCCTTCGATCCTGATTTCATCGGCGGTACGGGTATGAACTCCATCCAGGCTCGCGCGGCCAAACCGGCCCGTGATCAATCCTTTGATGGCATTAAACAGGGCGCGGTAGCGGAAATCAACGGCGGAGAATTTCAATCCTCCTTTCCCTTCCCGGCCATAAGGTTTCAAACCGAAAAGCAGCCGGTCCAGCGTCGTAATCACGATCCAGAAATACTGACCGTGTAAAATACCGCCGCCACGGATATGGATATTCGCCGGCCAAGTATAAAGCTCGGATGCAGGGTTTTTACCGTTGAAAATGATCTTGAACAAAGCAATCGGGATGGCAATGCCGTGCGAAACGAAATTTGGCATCTTCATCGGATAAATATGGTCCCGGCAGTAGCAAATACTATTAACGACGGCCGCCCCGCCAAAAAACATGCCATAGCGCGGCGGTTGCCCGTCACCGACGTCCAGTTCGATCACTTTGTGTTCCCGAAGGCTTTCATCGACCCTGCCCTGTTCTGCCAGCGACAAAAGACGCCGGAGCAGTTGGACCGGTTTTCCTTTGTACCCGAGATCGGCAGCGATCATATTGGTTTTACCGCCCGGAAGAATGGCGATCGGCGGAACATCTTCGAACGGTTTGTCATTGAAAATACTGGACAGCGTCGCCTGGATTGTCCCGTCGCCGCCATTGATAACGATCATACAGGGATTGACGGCGGCGAACATACGGAGCGCATGTGGAATGGAGCCGATGTCATCAAGTTCGAAATGAAAAGCATTCTTGGCGTCCTCCACCGTACGGCGGACTTTACTCATAACCGACTGGTTCCGCGTACTCTGCGGATTGCTTAATATCGCAACCAGGGTTTTGGAATGGCTGTATTTTTCAACTTTAATCGGCTGGTGCTTCATGCAAATTGCTATTCAAAATGCCCATCCTGGAAATCAGGGTGAGATCACCGAAACTTCAATAGAGCATGATTGGGTAGGAAATCAACGCCTGCGCCGCCGCTTCTTACTTTTATCTTCCGCCGAGTGGAACATATAAGTCAGGCTGATTTCCATTTTCTGTGCGCCCTCTTTCACGCCAAAGGCCACTTCCTTGAAGTCAGGGGCGCTCAAAACCAGTTTCGGATTATTGGAAAAGCCAAAGCCTTCCGTGAAAAAGTCCGCCTTGCCATTGGCATTCTTGTCATGCATGACAACAAAGGCATAGGTGCCGGGCCCCGGCAAAATGACACAGATATCCATTTCGTCGGCCAGTGTCGGCACATCCACACGCATAAGCTTTTTGCCGGACGCCAGAAAATCATCCGGATTGTCATCATAAACCTGCACCCGGACATTGCCTTCGTCGGTTATGACTCCTTTGACAGAAATCAGAACGGATGTTTTATTTGTCCCCGTTTGACAGGCGGCCATTTCATCCGGCCCTTGTACGGAGGCATCAACATCATTGGCTTCTGCGGACTGTGCGGCCGAAGCAAATCCTAACGAAACGACCGGTAAAAAGACTGCGGCTATTTTTCTCAAGTGGCCAGAAATCATGCCCTGCTCCAAAATTCTGCCGCGTATATAGCGGGCGCGGCGGAAATATGCTAAAAAAAACTGGGCTAAAATATGTCTGCCCATAGTTTAGCCATTATTCATCATCCAACATTAACCCAAGATGACTGGCTTTTTGTCCGCCTCATTGTCCGTTTTTTCTTGCAAACCAACGGAATGCGGATTCATAAGAGGTCTGCATACAGACAGATGATAAAAATTAATGCTTACAAAACTTGACCGATATCTTCTGAGGCAGTTTTCAGTTCCGCTCTTTACGACGCTCATAATTGCCGCGCTGCTTCTGATTCTGGAGCGCATGCTCCGCCTGTTCGATTTTGTTGTCAATCAGGGCGGACCGGTTAAGGTGGTATGGCAGATGCTGGGAAATCTGATCCCGCATTATATTGTCCTGGCCCTCCCTGTGGGGCTTTTTCTCGGCATCTTGCTGACCTTCCGCAAACTTTCCCTGAACAGCGAACTTGATGCCATACGCGCCAGCGGTTTCGGCCTTTTCCGCATGATGAAACCAGCTATGTTCCTTTCGCTGATTGCCCTGGTGGTCAATCTCGTCCTGCTCGGCTTCATCCAGCCGCACAGCCGGTTCGCCTACAGAGACCTGGTGTTCGAACTGCGCAGCGGGGCCCTGGGCGCCAGCATCAAGACCGGGGAATTTGTTTCGCTCCCCAACGATATTGTGCTGCGCGTCGAACAGTCGCGCAACAACGGCTCGGAACTGCTGGGCATTTTTGTTCAAAGGACCGACGCCGATGGACGGCAGATTGCCGTTTCCGCACAACGCGGCGGCTTTTTTTCCACCAATGACCGGCGGAATGTCTTTTTAAGGCTTTACGACGGACGGCTGGTGGATTTAAGCGAGACTCAGGAGCGTCCCCGCGTGTTGTCCTTCAATACCTGGGATTTGCCCATCAATTTGCCGCAGCTCGCGAATGAGACCGTGCGCGGCGAATCTCAGAATGAACTGACCATAACGCAATTATGGACCGGCATGATGAGCGGCAATTTAAACGAAGTCGACCAGAACGGCTACCGCGCGCATTTTCACTGGCAGCTGTCCAATATTTTTCTTTTTCTCTTTTTTCCCTTTCTCGCCGCCACGCTTGGCATATCCAACAAACGGCAGGGGGAGGCGCTGGGTATCGTTGTCGGGCTTGCCCTGATTGTCCTTTATAACGAACTGCAGGAAGTCTGCCGGACGATAGTGGCTAACGGCACGGCTTCTCCCTATGCCACCACGTGGATATTGTTCGCCCTCTATTGTTTGCTCACCTACCGCCTCTTTTACATCAGCGCCCGCAAAGTCGGCGGCGATCCGTTGCGCTGGGCGACAACCTGCTGGCTTGCCATTCGCAGGCCGGTGCTCAGGGTCTTCGCGCGCACGAAAAAAGTGCTTGGAACATGAGCGCGCTGACGGCACGTGTGTGGCAGATCGGTATGCCCTCCCGCATTCTTGGCGGCTACCTGATCCGGCAATATTTTATAAGATTTTTTGGCCTTCTGATCGGCCTGACGACAATTCTGCAGCTTTTGGATTTAATGGCGCAGTCGGACCAGATTCTCGCTGCGGATGGCGCGACCTGGCAATCCCTGGTCCGCTACCTCTCTATGCGTGTCCCGCAGCTGGCATCAGAATTTACGCCCTTTTCAGCGTTGCTTGCCGCCATTCTGACTCTTGCGGGGCTCAGTCAGCACAGCGAAATAATCGTTATGAAGGCTTCCAGTCTATCTGCTCACACCATTCTGTATCCCTTGCTGGCGGCCTGCACCGGCATCGCTCTCGTGCATTTTGCCTTCAATGAAACAGTCCTGGTCCGCGCCAATGCTTCCCTGAATTACTGGCAGGAGAACGATTATGCCACCAATCTGCCGCCCGTGCCGGACGTCGCCAGCGACGCCATGATGCTGGATGGGAATAATCTGGTGCTGATCCAAGGTGTGCGCCGCAACGCCAATCTTGTTGTGCTCGATAAAGTCTCCATTTTCGAACGGGATGGCGGCGGCAATCTGATGAATATGGTTCGCGCCGATTTCGCCATCTATATCGATAATAACTGGACGCTGTATGAAGTGCGGCGCTTTAATGTCATCGATCATACCCTGGAGACATTTGACAACCAGACATGGCCGACCACCATTCCGCCGGAGCGTTTCCTCGCCCTCACTGTCCGCCCGGACCGGGTGGATATTTTTGTCTTATGGGAGTCCATTCAGGAATTGCGGCGGGAAGGCCATGCAACCGGCTCGCTCATAACGTCTTTCTACCATAAAATGGTGGAACCGATGGCTACGATATTGATGCCGCTGCTGGCCGCCATTGTCGGTTTTGGCATCCACCGCGGCGGCACCCTGTTTATCCGTTCCGCGATTGCCATGGCTTTGGGGTTTGGCTATTTTGTCGCCGATAATTTCATGCTGGCCATGGGTGAATTTGGCGTTGTGCCGCCGCTTCTCGCCGCCTGGGCGCCTATTCTGCTGTTTACCGCTCTTGGTCTCAGTGTCCTGATCTACACAGAGGAATAGAGCCCCAGGTGACCAGTACAAAAAGTCCTCCCCCGGAAGCGGATGATCCTTCGCACAGGGATCAGTCCGTCGTGGCAAAAAGCGCCGGCCTCGCCTTTCTGGGGCGTCTGGGCGCTCTGATCGAAGCCGTCAGTTTCCCCGTTTTCGCTTATTTGTATGGCGCCGAAGCCGTTGGGGTCTATGTCACTCTTTGGGGCTATATCATGGCCACGACCGCTGTGACCGACTATGCTATGACCACAACGCTGCAACGTTTTGTACCGGCGGCAAAAACCGAGGAAGAAGCCCATAGCGCGGTCAAAATCGCCTTGATTGTTTCAACCGGCCTGGGGCTGGCTCTTGCCATGATTTTGTATTTCCTCGCGCCCTATATTGCCGGTTTCATCAATGCCGGTCCGGCGGAAGAAGAAAAACTCAGCACCATCATCCGGCTTTATGTCTGGTCGCTGCCCCTCTGGACCTTTGTTGAATCCGCAACGGCAACTGTCCGGGCGCGGCGCACCTTCGGCCCGGAAATCCGCATCCGGATATTTTATGAACAAGGTCTGAGACTGGCTGCAGGCGTTGGCTTTTTCTATCTCGGCTACACGCTTTACGGACTCTATCTTGCGCATATTTTCTCGCAAGGCGCCGCGGCTGTCCTCAGCATTCTGCTCGTCGCAAAATATTATGATTTAAAAGCCATCCTGTTTGCTCCGCTCGACCGGAAACTGTTGCGGGAGATGTTGTCATTCGCCACGCCGATGACGCCGGCGAACTTCCTCAAAAAACTCAATATTCAGCTGCCGGTTATTATGCTGAACACCTTTTTTCCCGGCGCCGCCGGCGCGCAGGCCGCGGCTCTCTTCGCCGCGGCACGAAAGATCGCCAGCGTTTTGCGGGTTATCCGGCTCAGTTTCGATTATGTGCTCGCCCCGCTGGCGGCGGAAAAAAGTGCAAAATCCGGCCACGCATCGCTCGCCGATATGTACAGTTTCGCCACCCGTCTGATGATTGCAACCATCATACCGGCTGCGGTCATTCTGATTCTGATCCGGGAAAGTCTGCTTGATCTGGCGTTTGAACCACAATTCATGGCGGCGGCCGGCGCCCTTCTGGTGCTGTCGGTGGGCCGCATTCTGGAAGCCGCTCTCGGTCCTGCATCAACGCTTATTGAAATGCTCGGCAACCGCATGATTCCCCTGATCAACGGAACCATCGGCGTGACCGTCATGACGTCGCTTCTGTTTCTGCTGGGGCCGGCCTACGGTGCGACCGGCGCCGCGTTCGCCGCATCCGCCGGTCTTTTTGCTTCGGGTCTCGCCGACCTCTGGCAGGCCCATCGCATTTTCGGACTGGTTCCCTACCGGCGCAGCCTTTTGCGGCCCGCCTTTGTCGCCATCCTTGCGTCTGCCGCAAGCGCTGCCCTGATATATGCCGCGACACCCTTCGGCCCGGCAGCGGTTCTGGCGGTGGGAATTGCGAGCCTGATCGCAAGCTATGCGCTCATTTGCCGCTATGGTCTGAACGCCGCGGACGCCAAAGCTCTCGGCCCGTTCGGCCGCTTCGCGCGGAAACCCTGAAAAGAAGGCCTTTTATTTCCACTGATGACACCTTACATTAACGCCACGCCGGCTGTTATCCGCCGAAACCTTTTTTGGCGGCGTGGTGGTGGTTGGACAGACGCTGAGATTTCAGATTGAGGAGAAGAACCGTGGTTGCCCGCTTCGGGTTTTGGAAAAAGAAAACCCACTATCTGAATAAAATGACGCTGAAGGAACTGGTCGCCGCCTATTTTCAATATTATGCGATCCAGGGGTATATTATTGTCGGCATCGCAGCTTCCGTGGTGGCCTTTATGTATGCGACCGCGGTCCTTCCCAACCTGATCGCTGCCGGGATTGCGGTCTTTACCTATCCGCTGGCGTGGTATCTCCTGCACCGTTTTGTGCTGCATGGACGTTATCTTTATAAATCACCGCTAACGGCGTCCGTGTGGAAGCGGATTCATTTCGATCATCACCAGGATCCCCATAATCTGGAAGTGTTGTTCGGCGCGCTTTACACCACGATGCCGACCATTTTCCTGATTACCGCCCCGGTCGGCTGGGCGCTTGACGGGCTTGGCGGGGCGGCGACAGCCGTGGCCGCCGGCATGTTCACCACCTGCTTTTACGAATTTGCCCATTGCATCCAGCATTTATCCTATAAGCCGAAAAACCGGATGCTGCTGCTGATGAAGCAGCGCCACATGGCCCATCATTTCCATGATGAAACCGGGAATTTCGGCATCACTAATTTTACCTGGGACAAACTGTTCGGAACTTTTTACGAACGGGACGAACGCCCGGAAAAAAGCCCGACCGTTTTCAATATAGGTTACAATCGGGAAGAAGCTGTGCGTTATCCCTGGGTCGCCAGATTATCCGGCGGCATGCCCTATGACGATCCCCGTGAAAAACGCCGCGACGCTGCCTGAAAAGTATCTTTATGACCCCATCGCTTCGCATTGAGCCTGTTGACGGGAGCAAAGCTCTCAAACAGTTCGTCCTGGTGCCCGTCGATCTTTACAGGCACGACCCCCATTGGGTGCGCCCGCTGACCCTGGAGCGACTGCAGCATCTCTCGCCCAAACACAACCGGATGTTTGAGCATGCGGAGGTCAGGATGTGGACAGCGCTGCGTGGTGATAAGGCCGTCGGGCGCATCTCGGCCCAGGTAGATCAATTGGTCCAGCAGCATGTCAAAAAAGGACTTGGTCATTTTGGCATGTTCGAGTGCGAGGACAATCCGGAAACCGCGAAGGCTCTTTTCACCACGGCGGAAACCTGGCTGCAAGAAAAGGGCATGCAGGAAGTGAGCGGCCCGTTCGACCTTTCCGTCAACGAACAGGTCGGCATCCTGGTCGATGGTTTTGATACGCCCCCCATGGTGATGATGGGCCACGCGCTGCCCTATTATCAGGCCCTGCTGGAAGCAAACGGCTATGGCAAGGAAAAGGATGTCTACGCCTATATTCTGGATATCACCAATCGTTTTCCGGAGAAAATTCAACGAATCTATCAGGCGGCGCGCAAATCCAAGCGCATTAGAATGCGCAATCTCGATATGAAAAACTATACCCAGGATATCGAGTTGATTATGGATATTTTCAACGACGCCTGGTCGGAAAACTGGGGCTTTGTACCCTTTACGCCCGCCGAAGCGCGGCAAACAGCAAAAGCGCTGAAACCGGTTGTCCGCACCGACGGCGTTTTTATCTGCGAATATGACGGCGTTCCTGCCGCCATGTTCGTTACCGTCGCCGACCTGAACGAACTGATCCGCGATATGAACGGCTCGCTCTTCCCGTTTAAATGGATGACGCTTTTATATAATCTGCACCGGGTGCATGAAACCCGTTTTCGGGTGCCGTTAATGGGAACCCGGAAGCATCTTCAGGGAACGACCGCCGGCGCCCTTATGTCCTTCATCATGATTGAGGAAGCCCGGAGAAACGGCGTGTATCACGGCATCAAATGGTCGGAACTGTCCTGGATTCTCGAAGACAACAAGCCGATGATCAATATTCTCGAACAAATCCACTGCAAGCGCTATAAAACCTACCGGATTTACGGAAAAAAGCTGGCCGCTTAATCTTTGGTTCGTGGGGGTTGCGACAGCGCCTTGACCACACCGCGCAGGGTGCGGGTTTCCTGTTCGCTCAGGCCGCCATTCTCCAGAATATTGCGGAGCGCCAGTTTCATCACTGCGCGCCGGGCGGGCGGACGGAAATAATTCCGCTTTTCAAGTTCTTCGGCAAAATGCCGGTACAGACCCTCAATGTCGGCCTTTGACGCGGTTTCCTGATCGGCGGGCATCTGCATCGCGGGCGTCTCATCCCCGGTCCGGAACCATTCATAAGCAACCAGAATCACCGCCTGAGCTATATTCAATGAGCCGAATTGCGGATTGACCGGCACGGTCAGCACTTTATCGGCCAGCACCAGGTCGTCATTGGTCAGACCCGAGCGTTCCGGGCCGAACAGAACCCCTGCCCGCTCGCCGTGACCAGTGGCCGCGCGCATTAGTTTTGCGGCTTCTTCCGCCGTGACAACGGGTTTAGGCAATTCACGGGAACGGATGGTGGCGGCATAGACATGCTGCAGGTCCGCAATGGCGTCCCCGGTTGTTGCAAAGACCTGCGCCTGTTCCAGCACGATATCCGCGCCCGAGGCCGCCGGGCCCGCCATCGGATTCGGCCAGCCGTCCCGGGGCTCAACGAGCCGCATATCCGTCAGACCGAAATTCAGCATCGCCCGCGCCGCCTTGCCGATATTCTCGCCAAGCTGCGGCCGGACCATGATGATGGCGGGTGTGGTCATGACTGAATCTGGCTCCGGTCTTCGACAGGCTCAGTGCGAACGGTGTGGCGCTTATCAAAAGCACTGCCGTTCGCACTGAGCCTGTCGAAGTGCGGCCCCATATCAGTCCGCCCGCCGCCAGGTGGTGCCATCCGGGCCGTCTTCCAGCAGTACACCCTGCGCTTTCAGATCATCGCGGATACGGTCCGCAGCGGCGAAATCCCGGTTCTTTTTGGCGACATTGCGTTCGGCAATCATGACCTCGACGTCAAGACAGGTTTCTTCGCCCCGGAACCATTCGTCGAGAGTGGATTGCAACAGGCCCATAAACTGCGCGCCGGCTTTCAGTTCCGCCGCCGTTTCCGGCTTTGCCAGCTTTTCCAGTTCGGCCAGCGCTTTCGGCGTATTGAGATCGTCCATCAGGGCCTTGATCACGGTTTCCGGCGCTTCGCCCGGCTCCACATCCCCCGCGATCCGGTACCAGCGGTCCAGCCGCCGTTTCTGCTCGGAAATCAGGTCACGGCTGAAATCAAGGGGCTGGCGGTATTGGGCGGACAGCAGGATCAGACGTAATGCTTCGCCGGGATAGTCCTGCAGCAGGGCATTCACCGTCTCGATATTGCCCAATGACTTCGACATTTTCTCGCCGGTCATGGTGAGATACCCATTGTGCATCCAGTAGCGCACGAAGGGCTTGCCGTGGGCGCATTGGGACTGGGCGATTTCATTCTCGTGATGGGGGAAAATCAGATCGAGCCCGCCGCCGTGAATATCGAAGGTCGCGCCGAACAGTTTTTCCGTCATGCAGGAGCATTCCAGATGCCAGCCCGGACGCCCCCGGCCCCACGGACTGTCCCAGCCCGGCTGGTCATCCGCAGACGGCTTCCACATGACAAAATCCGCCGGGTCTTTCTTGTAAGGCGCCACTTCCACCCGGGCGCCGGCGATCAGATCATCGCGGCTGCGCTTGGAAAGCTTCCCGTAATCATCCATGGACGGCACATGGAACAGCACATGGCCTTCCGCCACATAGGCATGACCCCTGGCGATCAGGCTTTCCATCATGGCGATCATTTCCGGCAGATGTTCGGTTGCGCGGGGAACATGGTCCGGTGTCAGTGTGTTCAGCGCCGCCATATCCGCTGCATAAATATCGGCGAATTGATTGGAAATCTCTTCAATGGAAACACCCTCAACCGCCGCCCGCGCCATGATCTTGTCGTCGATATCGGTGATATTACGGGCATAGGTCACGTGATCTGCGCCAAAGAGATGCCGCAGCAGCCGGTAGAGCATATCAAACACCACCACCGGCCGCGCATTGCCGATATGGGCATAGTCGTAAACCGTCGGCCCGCAGACATACATGCGGATATTTTCGGCATCGATCGGCGTGAATGGTTCTTTCTTACGGCTCAGCGTATTATGAAGAACAAGACCCGTCATGCTCTTTCCCCGCGCAGCCGGGCCTTCGCCCGCTCGGCGCCGATCAGCGGCAGCAATGCCTTCATTTCCGGCCCATGATCCAGGCCGGTCAGAGCGAGTCGAAGTGGCAGGAACAGCTCCCTGCCCTTGCGCCCTGTTTCTTCCTTGACGGTTTTTGTCCAGACTGACCAAGTTTCATCTGTTACTTTATTATTTGGAAATAACCCATTGGCTTCATTGATAAATGTACGGTCTTCAATAACGGGGTCAATAGGCCCTTTTACCACATCATGCCAGGCCTTGGCGTCCTGAAGCCGTTCCAGATTGGGCCGGATCGCGTTCCACAAACCTTCATCCATATCGTCAATACCAAGCCGTTCCTTCACATCCGCAAAATCCAGTCCGTGGAGGATTTTGGCATTCAGGGACCTGAGTTCAGCCGGGTCGAATTTGGCGGATGCCCGGGTGAAAGCGGAAAGGTCAAAGCTATTGATCAGGGGCGCAAGCGCGCTAAAGGGCTCCACCGGCAGCGATGTGCCGAGCCGGGCCAGCAGCGACAGGATGGCCATGGCCTCGATCCCTTCCTTTTCTCTGAGATCACGGATGGAAAGCGCCCCGTCGCGTTTGGAAAGGCCGCCGCCCTCTGCACCGGTCAACAGGGCAAAATGGGCGAAGTTGGGAGCCTGTGCGCCAAGCGCCTCAAAAATCTGCACCTGCACCGCGGAATTGGTCACATGATCCTCGCCCCGGATCACATGGCTGATGGCAAAATCCACATCATCCACCACCGACGGCAGGGTATAGAGGTAACTGCCGTCTTCGCGCACCAGAACCGGGTCCGACAGGCTGACGAGATCAATGCCCACCGGCCCGCGGATGCCGTCCTGCCACTCAATGCGGGCGGGGGTTTCCAGCTTGAACCGCCAATGGGGCCTGCGGCTCTCTTTTTCATAAAGCGCACGTTTTTCCTCTGACAGCTTCAGTCCTTCCCGGTCATAAACCGGCGGCAATTTGCGGGCGAGCTGAATTTTGCGTTTCAGCTCCAGTTCTTCGGCGGTTTCATAACAGGCATAAAGCCGCCCGTCCGCCTTCAGCCTTTCGGCCGCAGCATCGTAACGCTCAAGCCGGTCTGACTGCCGCGCCAAATCATCCCAGTTCAGGCCCAGCCAGCTCAAATCCTCCTGAATGGCGCCGGCAAATTCCGGTCTCGAGCGTTCCGGGTCCGTATCATCCAGACGCAACAGGAATTCTCCGCCCTGTTTCCTTGCAAACAGCCAGTTGATCAGTGCGGCGCGGATATTGCCCACATGCAGCAGGCCGGTGGGGGAAGGCGCAAAACGGACTTTTACGGACATGAGATTACTCTGCTATTTTTTCCTGTTAAGCCGGGCATCGCGGAAACCGTTGACAATGGGGTAACGGCGGTCGCGGCCAAAGCTTTTGCGTGTGATTTTCACGCCAGGCGGGGCCTGACGGCGTTTGTATTCCGCGACATAAAGCAGATGCTCGATTCTGGCAACCGTGTCCGGGTCATGGCCGCGCGCGACAATTTCCTGATAGGATTGCTCCCCCTCCACAAAGCCGCGCAGAATATCATCCAGCACATCATAGGGCGGCAGATTATCCTGATCCGTCTGATCCGGTTTCAGTTCCGCCGTCGGCACCTTGGTGATAATCCGTTCAGGGATCACCCGGCCCTCCGGTCCCATCAGCCCGGCCGCATGGGTCTGGTTACGCCAGTCGGACAGCTTATAAACCGTGGTCTTATAGACATCCTTCAACACCGAATAGCCGCCGCACATATCTCCGTAAAGGGTCGCATACCCTACTGACATTTCCGATTTGTTACCGGTGGTCAGCACCATCGAGCCGAATTTGTTTGAAACCGCCATCTGGATCATACCGCGGGCGCGGGCCTGCAGATTTTCCTCGGTGCTGTCTTCCTTGCGCCCGGCGAACAGACCGGCAAGCCCGGCCTTATAACTTTTGACAATCCCGTCAATGGCGACGGTATCAAGCCGGACGCCAAGATCCCCCGCACATTCTGCGGCATCCTCAAGACTTTCCCGGCTGGTGAATTCCGATGGCATCATCAGGCAATGGACGGCGTCGGCGCCCAGTGAGTCGACCGCAACGGCTGCTGAAAGCGCGCTGTCGATGCCTCCCGAAAGGCCAATCACGACGCCCGGAAAGCGGTTCTTGCCCACATAATCCCGAAGCCCCAGCACCATAGCGCGATAGATGCTTTCCAGATGATCCGGCTCACGCGCCAGTTCGCTCCGATCGCAGACCCATCCGTTCTCCGTTCTGCGCCAGATCGTCTCAACGGTTTTTTCCTCGAAAGACGGCAACTGGCAGGCAAGGCTTCTGTCCGCATTCAGCACATAAGATGTGCCGTCAAAGACCACTTCATCCTGGCCACCTACCTGATTGACCAGAATAAGCGGCTTGCCGGTCTCATTCACCCGGGCAAGGCCCGTTTGCAGACGCTGATCGAACTTGCCGGTTTCAAAAGGCGAGCAATGGGGCGCGATCAGAATATCCGCGCCGGTTTCCGCCTGACATTCGGCAACCTCGGGAAACCACAAATCCTCGCAGATCATCAGACCAAGCCTGACACCGCGAAATTCCACCGGCCCGATCAGATCACCGGGATCGAACACCCTTTTTTCGTCGAATACGCCGTAATTCGGGAGCTCCCGTTTATCGCGGATGGCCCTGACTTCACCTCGATCCAGAAAAAACAGCGAATTATGAAGCTTGCCGCCCTGCTTGCGGATGCCGCCGACAATCATTGCCGGGCCATTTTTCGCCGTCGCGCCGGCCAGTCCGGCAATGGTTTCCTCAACCCCGCGCTGAAAAGACCCTTTCCACACCAAATCCTCCGCCGGATAGCCGGTTACCGACATTTCGGGAAAAACAATCAGGTCGGCGGAAGACAGCCGGTCGCGCACCGCCAGAATGCGCGCCGCATTTCCCGGCAGATCGCCAACCGTCTGGTTAATTTGCGCGAGCGCGATGGCAAGTTGATCCGTCATCCGCCGTTTCTATCCCCCGGCACTGTAACGGACAAGACCTAATCGATCATCGCTTGGTGCTGTCGGGGACTGTCTTCTGATCCTGGGGTGCGGCGGGCGCAAGTTTCATCTTATCTGGCGGCGGTTCTGAAACTGTTTGATCCGTTGTCTTGGCCGGTATTTCAACGGTGCCTTTCTTGCCCTCAAACAGATTGCGGAAAATACCCGGCGCCAGGGCTGTCATCGGATTGACCGTGACCTCGGGATTTGCGGCATCGCCCTCAATCCGGTAGGTAAGGGCAAAAAGCCCCTCACCCTTGCCACCCACCAGAATATCCCCGAGAATGGGGATTTTGCCGAGAAGGTTATTCAGCATGAACATCGGCACAATTATGCCGTCAACATTGATCCTTTCCAGCCCCTGATCAATCTGCCCCTTCATGGTGAAACCAATGGAAGGCCCGTTGGCCCTGGCATCGGTGATATCAACGATGCCGTCCCTTATCTCAAACGGCAGCACAAGCTTATTCAGGGAAAGGCCTTTTTTGGAAATATGCTCATCGAAATTGCCTTGTCCGCCCAACTCGATTGCCTTGACAAGGGAAGCCGACCGGACCAGCCGGAAATCCTTGACCTCCAGGTCCCCTTTCACCACCAGAGTATCGCCGCGGCCTATCAAATCGGCTTTCAGATCAAGCACTCCGCCCTCACCATTCACGAAAAAGCCGAGGCCCAGCGCCGTACGTCCCGCATCCTCCGATGTGATGGACATTTTTCTGTGATCGCCCTCCGGCAGGATCGTCAGCAATAGCGGTGCGCCAGAATCCAGATTGGCCGTAAGCGACAGACTTTTCCAGTAATCACCTTCATTCTCGGCGTCCACGACCATATTTGTATAGATGACGTCATGAAGGCCGATGACTTTCTTTGCCTTAACATTCAGCCGAAGGGGCGGCATCGGCGGCGCATTAGGGTCGGATTCAAATATGCTGCGGAGAAAGACACGCGCATCAAAGCTTTCCGCGGTCATATCGACCGTCATCGGCGCTCCCTCGGGCTGCGCAACCAAAGCGGAAAATTGATTATCCGCCATGATCAGTCGGCTGACGACCGCCGCCCGCAGCTCGCCCGTTTCCCGATCAAAGGCAAGATTGGCGTCAAGCACCGTATCCGCCTGATTGATGCGCAGGGGTGCGATCAACACCCGGTCATTGATCCATTCCACGGGAAAATCCACCATCAGGGGAACGCCGGCCGGCTTGTGCCAGCCCAGTTCCTCAATAGACAAAGAGGCGTCACCCAGCGATATTTTGGCGCGTCCCTCCACGATGTCGGGACCAAAGCCGCGCAGCATCAATTCAGCCGCGATGGGGCCCTGAATACGCTGTCCGGCTGTCACCCCGAAATTGCTCAGCAGACGAGAATCCAGCGCACCGGTCAGGTGGTAGAAACTGGGAAATTCTCCCGCAGGAAGCTCGGTGAAATTTTCGCGCCAGGCCAAATCAAATGGAACGCCGTTCAGCGTCACCACACCATTAGCGTCAAGGCCGGATGCGGTAACCGTCATGGCAAGACGGCCATTGGTCAGACCTTCGCCGGTGAGCAATTCCGGAATTGCCAGCGAGGTAATCCCGGCATCCACCTGAATCTCCACCTGATCAAGTTCCAGCGCCTTTATCAGGGGAAATTTCAGTTTTGTCACGGTCACCGCATTGCCCATGATACTGCCCGGAACAATGCCGTATTTTGACGTATAACCCAGCGGCTCATAATCAATCAGCCGCAGGATATCCGGAACAGATGCGGCCACACGCACGCTGATATCGGCTGTATTCTGCCCTTTCTCCTGTAGATTCGCAAGGATGACATCGGAACTGGAAAGAGGAATGCCATCCGCTATGCCGGTTTCAAGAACCAGCATCAGGCTGTCCGCTGTCAGACGGGCAGTTCCACTGCCTTCGGTGATCGGCGGCATGGGTTTCAGATAATGCGCGGTGGCGTTTTCAAAGGAAAAACTGATTTGAAAGGCTTCTTCGGGAAGGCGGTCCGCCTGCAACATGTCGGGTGTAAGCTTTACCCAGATATTTGCAGCCGGAATATACCCTTTTGGCATATTTGCGCTCACCCAATCGTGGCCGCCCGCGGCAACAGAGGCCGGCCAATATTCCAACAGCCGCCGCAGATCCATATCTTCCAGCGTTGCCCTGAAATGAACTTCCGGCCCGGCAGGCAGGAAACTAACAAGGCCGTCGCCGTTAAACTGCGCGCCGCCAAAGCGGGAGGAAATCCGCGTCAGCGTCAGCGTTTTATCGGCAATAACATACCGGCCTTTAACTGTTGCGGTTTCTATCGTCGGCGCATTTTCATAGAGCCCGGGATAGATGACTGTGCCCGCGGCAGCCGCTAAATCAAATTCGACACTGTTCGCCCCGTTTCCGGAAAAACTTACGCGGGCAGCACCGGATATGGGGAGATTCATGGCGGCCAGGTCCTCCGCCTCGGCGATATCGCCAAACAGCTGCGCCGGATTGATCTCCATAAACCCGACTGTCAGCAACTGCGCCTCGCCATTTTCGGCAAGTGGCAGATCGAGGGAAATATCAGACTGTCCGTCCCTGGTTTCAAGGCGGGCGGAAACGGATAATCGCGCGCCCTTGGCGGATCGTTCCGCCAGCAGTTCGAGATCATTGAGATCCCATTGAACGCCGCTTTTTTCTTCTGTGAGCCGCACGCCCGCATCCACCAGACGAATGCGCGTCAATTGCCCGATCGGCCCTTCCCTGTCAGGTGATTGTAAAAGCCGGCTAATGAAAATGATAACAGGATCTTTATCGACTGAAATGCCTTCGGCAGTCCCGTCCATCCCCGCCCGGATCTCTGCCGCCGACCATTGCAGGGCCGCTTTTGCCCCCTGAATGCGGATACCGGTCGGCGCTATATTAAATTTCAAAAGTTCCGCAGGGTCAAAACGCAGGCTGATTTCCGGCACCCGGATAGCAAGATCAGTGGCTTTGTCCTCAAGACTTGCATCGGTGATGGTCAGATCGAGGCCATTTTTCTCCGTCCACTGAACAACTGTATGCTCAAAATCAACGTCGGTATCCGGCATGGATTCGGCAAGGGCCTTGCGGATATTGGAATCGAGAAACGGCAGGGCGACAGGTCCCTCGGCCAGGCGCCAAACAGCCGCGCCCGCCGCCAATCCAATGATCAGCAATACCGCGCCCAAAACGGCGCACGTGCGTAAAAAATATTTCAACGAACCGATCCGTCTTTCGTGAACCTTGACCCCGCATCAGCAGTCGCGCAGTGTGTGCCTTAATCTTGTCACTATTAAGGCGTCGCCAGCAATGCATTGGGATCAAAACTCTCTGCCAAAACCCTATGACAAGCGGAGAGCAGACGCTACTTTAAACGGACTCTTCAAGAAAGCAAGCGAGAGTGACGATACTGATCTTGAGGAAACACTCTCAAAGCCCGAAGCCAGAGGCCTGATCGAATCCCTTGCCGGAAACAGCCCCTATCTGGCGCAACTGATCCGCCGTCATCCTTCATTCATCGCCCACATGATAACGGATGATCCCTTAACAGTTTGCAACGATCTTCTAAGAAATCTCGCCAATGCCCTGCCGCAATTTGCAACCAAACCGGATTTGATGCGCGCCTTGCGTCAGGCAAAGATGAAAATTGCCTTATTAACGGCAAGTCAGGACATTCGCGGCGGCTGGCCGGTGCGGGAAGTAACAAAAATCCTTTCTGCCTTTGCCGATCTTTGTCTTGAACTCACGGTCGCCTTTTTGCTCCACGAGCGGATGGCGGCCGGAGAACTGCCCTGGCCTGATAACGAGCCGGGGCCGGCAACGCCGGATCTGACAAAAAACGCCGGCTATTGCATTCTCGCCCTCGGAAAACTGGGGGCTTTTGAGCTGAATTATTCCAGCGATATTGACCTGATTGCGCTTTATGACGAGCAGACCGTGGCTTATACCGGCAAAAAAAGCCCCGGCGACTGCTTCGCGCGGGTGACCCAGGATCTGGTCCGCATCCTGGAGGACCGGACCATGGACGGCTATGTGTTCCGCACCGACTTTCGCCTCAGACCCGATCCCGGCGCCACTCCCATTGCCCTGTCCATGGGCGCCGCCGAATATTATTATCAAACCGCCGGCCTGAACTGGGAACGGTCGGCCATGATCAAGGCCCGCCCCGCCGCCGGTGATCTTGCAGCAGGAGAATTCTATCTGGAACGGCTGCTGCCTTTTGTGTGGCGGAAAAATCTCGACTTTGCGGCCATGCAGGATATTCACGCCATGAAAAGCCGCATCCACGACTTTCACGGCCACCGGGACAAAGCCATTAAAGGCTTCGACGTGAAACTGGGGCCTGGCGGCATCCGGGAAATTGAATTTTTCGCGCAAATCCACCAAATGATTGCAGGCGGCAGAAGCCCGGAACTGCGCAGCAGGGGGACCGTCGAAACCCTGACCACGCTCTCGGCCATGGGAAAAATCAGCGAAGCCGAACGCGCCGGCCTGACCGTCGCCTATTATTTTCTGCGCACCATCGAGCACCGGCTGCAAATGGTGCAGGATGAACAGACCCACAGCCTGCCCGATAATGAGGACGGCCTTGAGGCCTTCGCCTGTTTCATGGGGTATATTTCCGCCCGGAATTTTGCCGATGACCTCGCCGATCAACTGGCTTTTGTCCGCAAAACCTATGACCGGATATTGCCGGAGGAAACCGGGGAAACGACCTTACAATTGCCGGAAAGTGGCAGCCAATCCCTGCGCGACAAGCTGGAAGACCTGAAATTCCAGAAAGCGGAAACCGCCGAGGATCTGATTTCCCGCTGGCGGTCCGGGCGTTACCGGGCGCTTCGCACGGCCCGCGCCCGGGCGCTTCTGGAAAACTGCCTGCCGCGCCTGTTACGGGCTTTTTCCGAAACCGCCGGACCCGACCGGGCCCTGACCCGCTTCGATGACTTTCTGACCAAACTTCCCGCCGGCGTTCAGTTGTTCTCGCTTTTTCAGTCCAACCCCAATCTGTTCGGCCTGATCGCCCGGATCATGGGAAGCGCCCCGGCGCTTGCCGACCAGCTGGCCCGGCGGCCGGCCCTGCTGGATGCCGTTCTGGACCCGGGATTTTATGAATCCATGCCCGAACGGACTGTCCTGATCCATGATCTTGGCGCTTATCTCAAACAGGCGCGGGATTATCAGGACTCCATGGAACTGAGCCGCCGCTGGCTTGCGGAACGGCGGTTCCAGATTGGCGTGCAGATACTGGAATCCCTGGCAAGTATGGAAGAAGCCGGACTTGTTCTTTCCGATCTCGCCGATGCCGTTGTCAGCAACCTGATCCCCATTGTAGAGCAGGAATTTCAGCGCCGTCACGGTCACTTTCCCGGCCCCGGCCTTGGCGTCATCGCCATGGGCTCATACGGTGCGAAAAGGCTGAGTTTCGATTCCGATCTTGATATTATCCTCCTGTATGACGCCGATTTTGATTGTCCACAATCAGATGGCCCGAAACCCATGGGGCCCAGCGAATATTTTTCCGCTCTCGGCCAGCAACTCATCACTGCGCTGAGTGTTATGACGGCTGAGGGAAAATTGTATGAACCGGACCTCAGGCTGCGGCCGTCCGGCGGCGCCGGGCCGCTTGTGGTCACTCTGAAAACCTTTGAGAGTTATCAGGCGGAAGCCGCCTGGACATGGGAGCATATGGCGTTGACCCGTGCCCGCATCGTCGCCGGAACGCCGGACTTTGCCCGCCGGATGGAAGCGGCCGTTTCCCGGGCCCTCACCCAAAGGCGCGAACCGGAAAAACTGCTTTTGCGCGTCTATGATATGCGTCTGAAGCTCAGAAAAGAATTCGGCACGGAAAACCCCTGGAATGTGAAACATATCCCCGGCGGCCTGATCGATATCGAATTTCTCGCTCAGTATCTTTTTCTGCGCGAGGGAGAATCCAGGCCGGACATTTTTACACCGGACCTGATCGAAGGCCTGAACCGGCTGCGGGAATATGGCGCCTTGCGGGCGACGGAAGCCGACCTGCTGACCAGCGCTTATATCGTGCAGCGTTCCATCCAGGGGATCACCCGGTTGTGCCTTTCCGGCGAACCACAGGAAAAAGATTTCACCGATGGCTTCAAGACCGTGTTATTGCGGGCCGTAAAGCAGCGGACCTTCACCGGCTTTCGAAAAGAACTGGTCACCATCCAGTGGGCGGTCCGGTCCATTTACCAACAAATCATTGAAAACCCGGCTCAATCTGTGGAAAGAAGGGAGAAACCGCGCAACGAAGATGAGGAACCGACATGGCAATAGCGACCGGCGATAAAGCCCCCGATTTTACCCTGCCCGCCGATGGCGGACACGACATTTCCCTTGGCGATTTCAAAGGCAAGAATTTGGTGGTCTATTTCTATCCCAAAGACAATACGCCCGGCTGCACCAGGGAAGCCATTGCTTTTTCCGAACATGCCGACGTCTTCGCCGCCGCCAATACGGAAATTATCGGCATCTCCAAGGATTCGGTTAAAAAGCACGAAAATTTCCGCAAAAAACATAACCTCAAGGTCCATCTGGGGGCGGATGAAAATGGCAAGGTGCTCGATGCTTTCGGCGTCTGGAAAGAAAAAAGCATGTATGGCCGCTCCTTCATGGGCATCGAACGCGCAACTTTTTTGATTGACGGGAACGGTGTCGTCCGCAACGTCTGGCGCAAAGTCAGGGTCAAGGGTCATGCGGAAGCGGTTCTGGAAGCCGTGAAAGAACTTTAATTGCTCCCGTGTAAATATCTCGATGAGGCCACCACCTTCGTCCTCAATACGGCGGAAGCAGTTGAAAAGGCGGCGGCCAGCCGCCGGAGCGCTGCTGCCTGGCGGGCGGGGAAGCTGGCCCGGCGATTTGAACTCAGGCCGCCGCAGCGCCCTGCCCGGCCTGATCGCCCGCGGCTGATCGCACCCGGTGAGGTGCCGAAACGCCGCAAAGGGGGCAATCTCGGCAACCGGATTGCCCTGCTGCATGCCGTCGCCCATATCGAACTCAATGCCATTGATCTCGCGTGGGATATTATCGCCCGGTTCGGCAGCGGGATGCCCGAAGACTTTACCGATGACTGGGTCAAGGTGGCGGATGAAGAAGCCAAACACTTTCTGTTGATCCGGGAGCGACTGTTGGCTCTGGGTTCCGATTATGGGGCGTTGGATGCCCATGACGGCTTGTGGGAAGCCGCCGAAAATACGGCGCATGATATTGCCGCACGCCTTGCCGTCGTCCCCATGGTGCTGGAAGCCCGCGGGCTGGATGTGACGCCGGGCATGATCAGGCGCTTTAGAAATTCCGGCGACGAAGAAAGCGCGGCAGCCCTTGAAATCATTTACCGAGATGAAATCGGCCATGTCGCCACCGGCGAACGCTGGTTCCGCCATATGGCGGCATTACATAATGAAAAACCCGATTGCTATTTCCGCAGGCTTGTCCGGCGTTATTTTGCCGGGCAGTTGAAGCCGCCCTTCAATGACATCGCCCGCAGTCAGGCGGGGATGACAAAAGACTATTACACGGCCCTTATTTAGCGCCGGGTTGGATGGGGGGAGAATCCAGTGTTTTTTAAAGGCGGCCCGTCATGCGTTGACCGGCTTTTTAAGGACCGGACATCGCGCCAAAAAACCTTTATCCATAGAATCTTTGGCGCTTTTGTTAACCTTTCGTCTATATAGTTGCATTATTCTTAATCTTGGTATCAAATGACCTCGGGAACGGGGCTAAAAACAAACTCGGGATCGATTTAAAGGTGAAAACACCGAAACAGGTATTCGGATCGCTTTCGGAATTCGCGGAACGCTGGTTTCCGGAACGTCAGCTCTATTTTCGCAGCAATGGAGAAGTGCACTTCCTTGCGCTTTCGACCCGCATCCAGATCTCCCTTGTTTTGGTCTTTCTGGCGGCCCTGACCTGGGTGACCGTCACATCGGCAAATTTTCTGATGCGCGATGCCTTGCTTGCCGGCAAGGAGGCGAAAATCCAGGATATGACAGCTTCCTACGGCAGCCTTGAAAATGAAATGTCCGTCCTGCGGGCTGACATTCTGACCAGGGCGCAGGAACTGGAGGAGCGGCAACGCTATCTGCATCAACTGATCGATCAGGACCCGGAACTGAGCCCGGCGCAGCTGTTGCCGGAAATGGACGATCAGGCCGTCGAAGAAGGTGAAATGTTGCAAAAAGAATCGAGTCTGCGCATCGCGCCACGGCCCCTGTTCGCGGGTCTGATCTCGACGGCAAAAGCTGCGACGCTGCCCGGTCTGATGCCGTCTGAAAGCACGGACCAGCTGCGCCGCCGCCTTGCGCTTCTCAATGCCAGTCAGGTTGATTTCGCCGGGCGCTTTCGTGATCTGACCCGCCGCCGCATGGAACGCATCAATGAGCAGATCGCCCCTACCAAGCTGAAAATTGATGATCTTCTGGCGCTCTGGAGCGGGAATTTGCAGGGCGTGGGCGGGCCGTTTATACCCGCAGACGGCGCCCAGCCATCACTGGCCCTTGAAGCCGATGACCCCTTTTTGCTGCTTCATGAAGACTGGGAAAAACTGCAGGCCTCCTATGCCGCCTTACAAAGCTTTCCAGCCGGCATCCCGGCGGACGACTATTATTTGTCGAGCAGATACGGGAGCCGGATCGACCCTTTCACCAAGAAACGCGCCAAACACTACGCGCTTGATCTGGCCGGCTGGCCAGGCACCCCCATTCGTGCAGGGGCGTCCGGCAAAGTCGTCAAAGCCGGAAAATGGGGAGCGTATGGAACAATGATTGAAATTGACCATGGCAATGGTTTTCGCACCCGTTATGGACATATGCGGAAACTTACCGTGAAACGTGGTGAAACAGTGACGACGGGCCAACAAATCGGTGAGATGGGAAGCACAGGACGCGCCTCATCCACACATCTCCACTATGAAGTCTGGTTCGCCGGCAAGACCCGCGATCCTCTTCCATTTATAAAGGTATCTGATAATGTTCTCAAAATCCAAAGACGAACCAAAGCAAGCCACTAACTTCGAAAGGGATAGGCCTGTGAAAGCCCCTACCCCCAATGCCGCACCCTCCATCATTGGTTCCGATGTCCATATTATCGGTGATCTGAAAACCGCCGGTGAAATCCAGCTTGACAGCATTGTCGAGGGCAATCTGAAATGCGGCGCGCTGACCATGGGCGAGCATGGGACCGTCAGCGGTTCGATCATTGCCGACACGGTTGTTATCAAAGGCAAGGTGGAAGGGGAAATCCGCGCCCGTTCCGTGCGGCTTGAAAAAACCGCCAAAGTCAAAGGCAATGTCTGGCATGAAACGCTGGCTGTCGAAGCCGGCGCTATTATCGAAGGCAAGTTTGTTCACACGGAAAATCCGAACAAAGGGACCACGCAGAAACCGTCCCCGCCAAAACGGGCCGATGACAGCCCGGCAGCAACAGCCACAACCAATGGTAACGGCAAGTCAGCCGAACAGGCCGCGCTGACCGTCTAAAGCCTTCTTAATCAGAAAAGCCGCCCCGGGGGACCATGGCGGCTTTTTTGTGTGACTTCCGGTATTGTTCATGTCGGCCTGTTTCGCCCGGGCGTATCGAAGGGCGGCAATGGGTCCGAGAAGTATGGCGGTGGCGGTGATTATGGTCTATAGAGCCTTTCCGGGTTAAATTCAAATCAGTTTGATGATCAAACAAGGCTGTCCGGAAAGGCGCTAAACCGACCATGAGTATGATTACCGACACCAAAACCCTTACCGCGCTCTGTCAAAAATGGCGGGACGCTGACTATCTCACGGTCGATACGGAATTTCTCCGCGACAAAACCTATTATGCCAAACTCTGTCTGATTCAGGTCTCCGACGGGGATCAGGCCTTTGCCATCGACAGTCTGGCGCCGGGGATTGACCTGACGCCCTTTTATGAATTGATGAATGGCGGGCCGCTGAAAGTCTTTCATGCCTGCCGTCAGGATCTGGAGATTTTTTTCCAGGCAGCGGGTGCCGTTCCCCATCCCATTTTCGATACCCAGATAGCCGCCATGGTCTGCGGCTTTGGCGAATCCGTCGGTTACGAAACCCTGGTCGGGCGGCTGCTGAATGAACGGATCGACAAGACCACCCGCTTTACCGACTGGTCGCGCCGGCCTCTGAACAAACGGCAACTGGACTATGCGCTCTCCGATGTCATCTATCTCAGGCCGATCTATGATCATTTGCTGGGGCAACTGAAAAAACGCAACCGGCTAAGCTGGATCGAGGAGGAAATGGCCGTCCTTTCCTCGCCTGACACCTACCAGATCGACCCCAAGGAAGTCTGGAAACGTATCAAGTCCCGCATCCGCAAGCCCAGAGCAATCGCCCTGCTGCAAAGACTGGCCGAGTGGCGGGAGTTGAAGGCGCAGCAGCGCAACGTCCCGCGTAACCGCATTGTCCGGGACGATGCCCTCATCGAAATCGCGTCAAATCCCCCGCGGAACATCAGGTCATTTTCACAGATGCGGATGGTACCGAAAGGTTTTGCCAACAGTGCTTTTGCGGGCGAAATTTTGCATCTGATTGAAGAGATTGAGACGCTCTCCAAAGAAGAACTGCCGAAAATACCGGCTTTCAAACCCACCGCTGCGGAAAAACCGGGCACCGTGCTCGAGCTGCTCAGGGTTCTGCTGAAAATCCGCTGTCAGGTAGAGGAGGTCGCGCCGAAACTTATTGCAAATTCAAGTGATCTTGAAGCGATTGCCATGGAAGAAAGCCCCGATATCCCGGCCCTTCACGGCTGGCGGTATGAGCTTTTCGGCAAGGATGCCATGGCTTTGAAGGAAGGCCGGCTGGCGCTTTCCGCTGAGGGCTCCGACGCCATCATCAAACGGCAATAAGCTACCCCTTGAACTTGCCGTCAATAACGACGGCAGACTCGACGCCGAGGTGAGAAGCAAGCGCGGCCAGGCGTTTTTCCACGACCAGACCGGTCAGATCGCGGAACTTTCTTTGCAGATGAAGTTCCAGCCGCGAGCCATCAAACCTTAGACGGGTGTGGCTGAGCGGATAGGATGTGCCGCCGGAAATGCGCTGCCCCAATCTCAACGCCAGACCCACCGCGCCGGCTTCTCGGGCCTGTTCCGCGCTCAAAATCCGTTGACATATCCCGACCAGATCGCCTTTAAGCGATCCGCCGTAGCAGAGATAAATAGCGAGGCCCACAAACGCCCGGCCAACATGATCCACTCCGACAAAGCGGCCATAGAGAATTTCATATATTGCCCGCTCGGCGCGAAATTCAGGATGTCCGCGCCAGCCGATATCACTGAGAAGGCAGGCTGCGTAACGCAGGCGCCGCTCGTCTTTTTTCCGGTCATCAAACACCGGAGCGATCCAGGCCATTAATTTGTCGGCATGTTCGGGAAAACGCCCGGTCATATCGGCAAGGTCACGGCAGGCGGCTAAAAACGGGTCCTGCGACCGGACGGCATGATTCAGTTTATTGTAATGAATGCCTTCCCTAAGGCCGAGCGAGGAAGGTACTATTTTCAACGGCTGAAGCTGTTTGATCACCTCATCCAGTATCATCGCGGCAATTGGCAGAGCCGGACGGCGCTGGGATGACACCACATTGATGGATTCAAGGGCCGTCATATCCTCCGTGATCAGCCGCTGACAAAGGGCCTGTGCGTTGTCGCTGCCAAATTCGTATCCCTGCAAAACATGCAACGGAATATTCATCTGCGCCATATGCAGCCGGGCAAAAGCCCGCCAGGAACCACCAACCAGATAAAATACCGGGTTACGCATGTCACTTAGCCAGGCAACTTTTTGTAAATGCGCCTTGACGGTCTTGCGATGTTTTTCCGGCTCGGCAACACCTTCACCCAGCAGACGGACCGGACCGATAGGAAGCGTAACCCGGTCAAGGACCGTTCCGTCCTCAATCCTGACAAGCTCCAGACTGCCGCCACCGAGATCGCCGACAATGCCGCCCGCGGCCGGTATGCCGGAAATTACACCAAGCGCAGAGAAGCGCGCTTCTTTTTTACCGGACAGGACCTTGACGTTAAAACCGCATTCACGCGCCACCCGTTCGGTAAAGCCCGGGCCGTTTTCCGAGTCCCTGACCGCCGCTGTCGCCACCACTTCAATATGATCCAGTCGCATATCATCGCAGAGCATTGAAAAGCGCCTGAGCGTCGCCATGGCAAGCTCCACCGCCGCATCATCCATCCGCCCGGTCTGCCCGACACGACCACCCAGCCCGCACAGCACTTTTTCATTAAAAAGGACCTGAGGATTGCGTCTGAGCCCCTGATAGACAACCAGCCGGACGGAATTCGAACCAATATCCACGACGCCAAACAGACGATTCTGGGTATTGCGCTTGGCGGCGGATTTGTTTTTGTGTTCGGTCACAGGATAAGGAAACCATTCCGGGGGTTTAATTGCGGTGCACTTTGCTATGGCAAAGCCACTTCGTCAAGATTGGGCCGGGCTTGTGTCTTCTGTTGTCAAAGCTTTCTGATCATCCGCCAATAAGTGCCGGATTGGTCCCGCATTCTTCGACGCTTCACCACGGCCGGAAAGACTGGGATTGGTCATAAAATAGCGGTGGAGATTAAACGAATTTTTGCCCGGTTTCTGCCGCTGGTAGGTTTCGTCGGGCTGTAAAAACCAGCTCTGGCAATCATCCTTGAGGTTGGCGGCCATGACCTGACCCAGAATCTGTTCGTGGACGGTCGGATTTTCAATCGGAACCAGCAGTTCTACCCGGTAATCAAAATTGCGGGGCATCCAGTCGGCGGAAGAAATAAAGACCTTGGCCTTATTAGACGGCAAACCGTGACCGTTGCCGAAACAGCATATCCGCGCATGTTCAAGAAACCGCCCGACAACACTTTTCACCCGGATATTTTCCGAAAGGCCCTTAACCCCTGGTCTGAGACAGCATATGCCGCGGACAATCAGATCAATGGATACACCGGCGTTGGAAGCCTCATAAAGCTTATCGATAATTTCCGAATCGACCAGCGAATTCATCTTCGCCCATATCTGCCCCTTTTTTCGCTGTTTCACAAACGCAATTTCCGCGTCGATCATTTCAACCAGCCGGGCGCGGACATCAAAAGGCGACATGGCGATCTTTTCCAGCTTTTTTGGCCGTACATAGCCCGTGACATAATTAAAAACCTGACCGGCATCGCGGTTCAGCGCCGGGTCCGCGGTAAAATAGGAAAGATCGGTGTATATCCGCGCCGTTGTCGGGTGATAGTTGCCGGTGCCGAAATGCACGTAGGATTGCAGTTTCCCCTGCTCCCGGCGGACCACCAGCGATATCTTGGCGTGGGTTTTCAGTTCCATGAAACCGAATACCACCTGTACCCCGGCGCGTTCCAGATCGCGCGCCCATTTGATGTTCTGTTCCTCATCAAAACGCGCCTTGATTTCAATCATCGCGGTCACCGACTTTCCGGCCTCCGCCGCTTCGACCAACGCCTTGACGATAGGGGATTTGGGACCCGCGCGGTACAGCATCTGCTTGATCGCCACCACATTCGGATCACGCGCCGCCTGCCGTAAAAAGGCCAGCACCACATCGAAACTTTCATAAGGATGATGGACCAGAATATCCTTGGCCCGGATCGCCGCAAACACATCGCCGCCAAATTCCTTGATCCGTTCCGGGAAACGCGGGTTATAGGGCAGAAATTTCAGCTCCGGGAAGCCATCGACAATCAGCTGGCAGGTGTCCTTGATCCCCAGAATACCGTCGACAACCTCCACCACCTGATCATCGGCCGCCAGTTCCTTCACCACCATTTTGCATAAATTCGCCGGCATGTTTTTATTCATTTTGAGGCGAATCACCTGACCCCGCCGGCGGCGCTTCAGCGCGGTCTCAAACACCCGCATCAGATCCTCCGCTTCTTCTTCGATCTCCACTTCGGAATCGCGGATGATCCGGAAGACGCCATAGCCATTAATGTCATAGGTCGGGAAAAGCTGACCCAGAAACAGGGTGATCAGATTTTCCAGACTGATAATGCGGATGGCGTCACCGGGCAAATTGATAAACCGGTTCACCTGCTGCGGCAGCGGCAGCAGCGCCGCCAAGGGTTTTTTATCGGCCTGACGGGTCAGCGAAAGCACCAGCGAGAAACCCAGATTCTGAAGGAAGGGAAAAGGATGTGCCGGATCGATGGCCAGGGGGGTGAGAACGGGGAAAATCTCAGACAAAAAGAAATCCTCAAGCCAGTCTTTTTCCTCCGCCGTCACCTCGCCAGGCGTCAAAACCGCTATGCCGGCCTTTTTCATTTCAGCCCGCAGCAATCCCCAGCACCGCTGCTGTTCCGCGATCAGGGTTTTCGCATATTCATTTACCTTGGCAAGCTGCTGCGCCGGTGTCAGTCCGTCGGCGCTGATCACTTCCATCCCGGAAAGAACCTGTCCGCGCAGCCCGGCCACCCGGACCATATAAAATTCGTCCAGATTGCTGCCCGATATGGAAAGAAAACGCAGCCGCTCCAGCAGCGGGTGGTCTTTATTAAAGGCTTCCTCCAGCACCCGCATATTAAAGCGAAGCCAGGAAAGCTCCCGGTTGATATAACGTTCAGCCGGCGGGATATGGTGAAAAGCCGAAACCCTCGGCGGCACTTCAATCAGCTTTTTTGCCGCCATTTTCATTTGACGTCCGTCTGTATTCATGCGGGCCTTTGAACCGGATTTTGATTTTGCCTTTATAGACATAGTCTATGCACCTACTACCTATTGCCAGTCTATGACAGTTTTATGATCTGTCTTTTAACAAATCGGCGGCCAGTTTGACGGAAATATTTTTTCTTCTCTCCAGCGAGAGCATGTCAAGAGCTTCAACAAGCCTGCGGGCATCTGCGAATGACCGGTCCATGCGCTTAAGAAGATAGGGGATAACCGCTGTTTCATATTGCAGTTGCCGGTCGGAAAACATTTTCGCCATGACTGCCGCTAAAAGAGAATCGTCCGGCCTGCCGATTTCAACCACCGGCGCGGCTTTCAAGCGCGAAGCCAGATCCGGCAACGCAATATCCCAGCGGGCGGGCGCTGTTTCGGCGGTTATCAATAGCGAGCCGCCGGTATCGCGCGCCCGGTTCAGAAGGTGAAACAGCGATTCTTCCTCCGCCAGGCGGCCGCAATCCTCAACCACCAGAACCGGCGCTTCCCCACCGGCATTCTGCGGATAAAAGCCGGCGCCCGATCTGGCCTGCCAGACATGGGCAAGATGGGTTTTTCCGCTTGCCGGCGGGCCGATCAGCATCAGCGCGTGATGCGGCCAGTCCGGCCAGCGGTCGATCATCGCCACCGCCTGTCGGTTGCAATCGGCAACCAGAAAATCAGCGCCGGCATGAGATGCCCGGTGCGGCAGATCAAAGGCAAGCTGGCTCATTGGTTCGCTTTTTTCTTTACCGGGCCCAGATGCAGCGGGCTTTGCAAATAACGGTCAATGGAAAAGCGCACCAGAACCGCGATGGCCGCCGCTGCCGGAACCGCGATCAGCACGCCGACGAAACCCATCACCTCGCCACCGGCAAAAATAGCAAACAGCACCCACACCGGATGCAGGCCGACCCGGGATCCGATCAGCCGCGGGGTCAGCACGGCGGATTCCAGAATCTGCACGACCACAAAAACCGACGCCACCAGACCGATCTGAACAAAATCAGGGCCATGCTGGCCAAATGCGACCAAAATGGCGATCAGCGCGGCAAACAGCGTGCCGACAAAGGGGATATAGGCCATGACACCGGCCACCAGCCCCAGGATCAGGCCATATTGCAGGCCCAGAGCAGTCCAGCCGATGGCATACAGCGTCCCCATGATCGCCGCCACCAGTGTCTGGCCGCGGACAAAGCCGGAAAGCGCCCGGTCGATATTGTGCAATTGTTCGACCACTACCGCTTTTTGTTGCTGCGGCACCCAGCTTTTCAGCTTGGCGACCAGCAGGTCCCAGTCACGCAGCAGGAAGAAGGCGACCACCGGGGTAATCAGCAGCAGGGTGAGCAGGTTAAAGACCGCAAGCCCGCCGGAAATGAAGCTGCCAAGCATGGTGCCAAGCCGGGCAAGACCTTCCTCAACTCCCGCCGCAATCAGGCTGTCGGCATTCTGCCCCTGGCCGATCTGGAATTTTGTTTCCGCCGTTTCCAGAAGATTTTCAATCACCGGCTTCAGGCTCGCAACATAGCCCGGCAACGCATTGACAAACCCCGCCACCTGGGCCTGAACCAGCGGCATCAGAGCGATAATAAAGCCGAGAATGCCGATAAAGAACAGCACCAGAATTACGGCTGCCGCTGCGCCGCGCGGAAATTTCCATTCCTCAAGCTTATCCGCCAGCGGGTCCAGCAGATAAGCAACCGCCAAACCCGCCACAAACGGTAAAAGCACGGCCCGCGTCAGATATACGAATAACAAAAGCGCCGCGAAGGCGATCCATAAAACCCATCTTGTTTTCACCCCTATTCCCCTCAGTTACGAATTTGGGCCACCTGTTTATCGGTAATCTTAAGAAGCCACAGCCCTTCCGATTCCTCTAATGTGATATCCGCCTGTGACAGGGCAAGCGATAATTGATCCCTGCTGCCGAGATAATCGACCGCCACATGGATCAAAGGAACCGTCATTTTCTTTATTATAACTTCCCGGATGATGGGGATGGAATCCAGCCGCTGCTCAATCTGCGCCCAGTCCTCGGCCGTGTCTGCCATGATGTAAACATCAAGCCGTGATTTTTCCTGGTTCGTCAGCAGCGTCTGGGTCTTCCATTTCAAGTCCGCGCGGCGCATGATCGCGTCCGCCGCCCGCGTCAGGAGCATTTGTCCCGTATCCCCTTCGCGGCCTGTTATCTGCCCTTCCACAAAAGAAGTGCCTGCAAAGCCATGGCGGTAGGCGAATTCGATCTTGTCCGCACCGGACCCGGATACGCGTTTTGCAATCGCCACAACAACGTCTTCGGCCCCGTAATGTCCGGCAATTTTCCGCAATCTTTCCGAATCCCCCCGCAATGCCTGATCGGCCGTCAGCATCAGCCGGTCGCGAATGCCGCCCTCGGCAAAGCGATAGGCAATCAGCCGGTTCTTCGGATTGGCTTCCTGCCAGGCATCCTGCCATTCCGCGCCGCCGGTCCATAACTGATAGGCCCCGGCTTCCTGCCAGACCGGAATGACCAGGGTCGAGCGGGAAGGCGTTTCCGTATAGGGGACGCCACCCGCCAAAAAAAGCGCCCGGATGCCAGCGGGATCAAAGGAGATATTGAATTCTCCGATATAACGCCGTGCGGATAAACGTTCCTCCACCACTTCGATCCCACGGACCAGGCGGACAATTTCCGCATCGCTTTGTTCCGGTATGCGCCGGCTTTCATCCCAGTTCGCGAGTTTTGTATAGAGACGTGTCAGCGCTTCCCGCTGCACTTCTGCCAGGGCTTCGGTGCGCGCCTGGGTCGCGGTCCGGGCACTGACATCGACCGGAACGGAATAGACGGTAAACAGGTCATGCCGCTGCTGGGCGGACGCCGGGGGCGCAAATAACACGGTGCCGGCAACCGCCATGACGGCAATTCCCACCCAGACGGGGTAAAATTCACGCATCCGCAATAACTTCATGGCCTTGCCGCTTGTCTCCGGTTGATGAGCCCGCTAAACATGGAACTAACATAGCATGTCCGGCGTGAAAAGAACGGGCGTTATAATGAAACGGGCTTTGGGCGAAATTATGACTGAGACGCAAGACAGAAAGCCGCTGACCTATAAGGATGCCGGGGTTGATATTGATGCCGGGGAAGCGCTGGTGGAAACCATCAAACCCCTGGCGGCTTCAACCAAACGCCCGGGATGCGATGCCGCGCTCGGCGGATTTGGCGGCCTTTTCGATCTGAAGGCGGCCGGCTTCAATGATCCCATCCTGGTTGCCGCCAATGACGGTGTCGGCACCAAGCTGAAAATCGCCATCGAGACCGGCGCTCACCACACTGTCGGCATTGATCTGGTGGCCATGTGCGTCAATGATCTTGTCGTGCAGGGCGCGGAACCGCTGTTTTTTCTGGATTATTATGCCACCGGCAAACTGGATGTGAAAGCCGGCGCCGAGATTATTTCCGGTATCGCCGATGGCTGCCGGCAGGCCGGATGCGCCCTGATCGGCGGCGAAACGGCGGAAATGCCCGGGATGTATCAGGGCGGGGATTATGATCTGGCCGGCTTTGCCGTCGGCGCTGCGGAACGGGGCGGCCTGCTCGACGGATCAACCGTCGAACCCGGCGATATCCTGCTTGGCCTGGCTTCGTCCGGCGTTCATTCCAACGGCTTTTCACTAATTCGTAAATTACTTGAGAAAAATTCATTAAGCCTTTTTGAAAAATCAGCTTTTGATGAGGAGAAAACTCTTGGGCAGGCGCTTCTGACGCCAACCAGGATCTATGTGAAAAGCTGTCTTGCCGCGCATAAGTCTGGACTCGTGAAATCGCTGGCCCATATCACCGGCGGCGGCCTTCTGGACAACATTCCCCGCTCATTGCCGGATGGCTGCGCAGCAAAAATAGACCCCGCCGCATGGCCCCTGCCCGCGGTTTTTGCCTGGCTGAAAGAAAACGCCAATATGAATCCCGGACAACTCGTGCGCACCTTTAACTGCGGCATCGGGATGGTGGTCTGCGTGGCAAAAAGCGATGCAAAGGCGGCAATCCGGCTTCTGGAAGATCACGGTGAAGACGTCGCCGTTATCGGCAGAATTACTGCGCAAAAGGGTAAAGCCCAAACCGTTATGGAAGCCCCTGCCGGTTGCTGGGGGTATGATTCGGCCTGGCGCGCCGTCAGCGGCGAGGACCAATAAGCATGGCAAAGATGAAAATAGCCGTGCTTATTTCCGGGCGGGGGTCGAACCTGCAATCCCTGATCGACGCCTGCGCCGATGACGGCTTTCCGGCGGAAATTGCTGTTGTCATTGCTAACAGGCCGGACGCCAAAGGCCTGCAGCGGGCCGATGAAGCGGGAATTGACGCCAAGATTATTGATCATACGGCCTTTCCCACCCGCGAAACCTTTGAGGATATGCTGCATGCCACGCTCGTGACGGCCAAGGTGCAGCTGGTCTGTCTCGCCGGTTTCATGCGGCTTTTGAATGCCGGGTTTGTCAATCGCTGGCGCGACCGGATGATCAATATTCACCCGTCGCTGCTGCCGGCCTTTCGCGGACTGCACACGCAGGAGCGCGCTATTGAATCCGGGGTGCGCTATACTGGCTGCACCATCCATTTTGTCAGGCAGGAGATGGATGACGGTCCCATCATTCTGCAGGCTGTCTGCCCCATCCGGCCGGATGATACGGCGGATGAATTAACGGCCCGCGTCCTTGATCTTGAACACCGGATTTACCCGGAGGCCGTGCGGCTCATTGCCCGCGGCAAGGTGCGGGTGCATGGCAACCGGGCCCTGATCAAGGATTGCGAGTGGCAACAGAACTGCCTGATCAACCCGATGATCGGCGGTTAAAAATCAAGAGCGCACAATATCCTGGAACACTATGCGTTTACTTGCGGTAATCCAGCGGCGGAGCGCGGTCGCCGAGGAGGGCTTCATAATGAAAATCACCTCCCCGGCGTTTGTCAAATTCGTCCTTCGCAGCCGCCCGCAGTCCTGGATTTTCGAACAGCTCAATCGCCGCCAGACTGAGCGTCTTTGCGGCCATCTGCGCACCCTTGAAGCCGATGGACATACCACTGGCCGCCGTTGCCTGCCAGCTGTGAGATGATGTTCCCGGCACCCATGTGGCAACCCGAAGCCCCACCGTCGGAACCGTCATGGAAACGTCCCCGACATCCGTCGAGCCGTAGCCCAGCGACACAGTATAGGGCTGCACTTCTTTCTGACTGCCGATCAGCAGAGCCGGGTCGGTGATGGTGGCATGGATATTTTCCGCAAATTGCCTTTCTTCATCGGTGTAATCAAACCCGCCGACCTGCCGCAGCTTGCCATCCATCATTTTGGCCAGGGTCTCATTCACCAGCAGCGGATGATTGCCATGAATAATCTCCCAGTCGACGCTGGTGCCGGTTCCCTGCGCCGCCCCCCTAGCCGCTTCTTCGACCCGCGCCCAGATTTCCTTGACCATCTTCGCTTCCGGATGGCGGACATAATAAAAAACCTCGGCGAAGTCCGGCACCACATTGGGGGCATTGCCGCCGCTGGTGATAACGTAATGAATGCGGGTCTGCTGGGGCACATGCTCCCGCATCAGATTGATCATGTGATTGAAGGCCTCGACGCCATCAAGCGCCGAGCGGGCTTTTTCCGGCGCCCCGGCGGCATGGGCGGAAACGCCGTGAAAGCGGAACTTCGCCGACCGATTGGCAAGCGTCGTCCGCGCCGCGGCGGAATTTTCATCATCCGCATGCCAGTGCAAAACCGTGTCCACATCGTCAAACAGGCCCGCCCGCACCATATAGACCTTGCCGCTGCCGCCTTCTTCCGCCGGCGTGCCATAGAGACGAATTGTCCCCGGCGTCCCGGTGCTTTCCAGCCAGTGCTTGACGGCAATCGCGGCCCCGGCCGATCCGGCGCCGAACAGATTATGCCCGCAGGCATGCCCGGCCCCTTTCCCTTCAATAGGCTCGCGCATCGCGACAGCGTCCTGATTGATCCCCGGCAGGGCGTCAAATTCCGCCAGAATGCCGATCACCGGGCCGCCTGTGCCAAAGGTCGCGACAAAAGCGGTCGGGATACCGGCGACACCAGAGGTGATCTCGAACCCTTCGGCAGCCATGGTTTCCTGTAAAAGCCGGCTGGAGCGTTCTTCCTGATAACCCACTTCCGCATATTCCCAGAGAGTCCGGGCGAGGCTGGCGGTCAGATCGTAACGGGTATCGAGATATTGCAGGGCCTCATCAATATCGGTGGCATTTGCCGTTGTTGTCATCAGCAATGCTGACAAAAAACCAATTGGAAATAACGGATGTTTCATAAGGTGTATCCTCTGTTTAAAGCCAATCTTCACGGACGGGGAATCAGATGGAGCTCGGATTGCCGGCCATCGAGAAATTCGACCTTTTCGCCATCGAAATACGCATCTTCCTCCAGCATAAAGCGGACTTTCTGACCGCCCCATTCCGGGATCGCGTATGTGGCGTTGAGTTCGATCGACCAGGCGGTACCGGGCATCAGCGGATAGTCACCCCGGCCGGCAACGCCGCCCTGCTGGTCCCAAAGGCCGATGGTCGCCCCTGCCCCGTGACCGTGAAAACCGAGCGGATGCGTGTAAATGCTGGGTTCCAGCCCTTCCGCAAGCGCCTTTTCCCGCGCCCGCGCCAGAACCGCATTGCCGCTGTCCCCGGTTTTGAATTCCGCGATAAAAATATCCTGCACACGGTTTGCCGCCGCAAGCCCAGCCTGGATGCCTGCCGGCGCTTCGCTTTCGCCGGGCCGTAAAACATAAGCGTGATGCTGGGTGTCCGTGTTCAATCCGAGATAAGTGATGCCGAAATCCACATGCAGCAGATCGCCAGGGCGGATGACCGTCGCATTCTGTTCGGCAAACAGGTCCGTCATGCCCTGTTCGGCCCCTTCATTGCGCTGGATGGAAACCGACGGATGAAACCAGGTGATCAGGCCCAATTCCCGGATACGGTCGCGATACCACCACATCACATCATCGGCGCTGGTCTCACCGGGGCTGATGACTTTCCCGGAAAGGCCTTCCGCAATAATCGCATGGGCAATCCGGACAATAGCGGGATAGGCGACCATTTCTTCTTCGATGCGGGTTTCAAGCCAGCCGATGGCGAGATTTTCCCCGGAAACGATGCGCTCCCGGTATTTTTCCGGCATGGCATGCACCAGTCCCGTATACTGGCTTTCGGAAAGACCGTCGGCGAGTGCGAAAGTCGCGGAACGATTGAGGGCGATCCGCTGCGGGTCCCGTTCAGCGATCAGGTCCGCCAGCCGTTTCCATTGATCCGGTTCCTCTTCCGGCACCCAGGACGCTGCGAAAAAATCACCGACCGCATAGCGGCTGACGGCAAGACGTTCCACCGGCTCACCATTACCGGGGTCAAAAAACATCAGAATTGTACGCCGCCGGGCACGCAGCCAGGTGGCCGGCAGCATGGTCTGAACGACCGGGTCTTCGTTATATTCCCGGGCGATAAGGATCCACATATCCACTCCTTCCCGGCGCATCAGTCCGGGAACGACCTTAGCGAGCCGTTCCGACAGCCAGTTATCGCGGATGTCCGCCCGCTCCCGCATAGAAAGTATTTCCGGCAGCGCCGGATCGGCCACTTCCTGCGCCATGACCGGTGCCCTTGCCAGGATTCCGGCAATCACGATGAAGACGACTATGTGCTTCATGCCTCAGACCCTTCCACGGTTTTTTTCAAATCTTCCATATCGGCGCTCATGCATTTATCGACGGCGCCTTTCATCATTTTCCCCATAAGCAGTGCCATGATCCTGGCCATAACAGTCTGGGGAATCCCCTGAAACCGCATTGCAACCCGCGTCGCCTCGCCGTCGTCAATCGGCGTAAAAGTAAAATCGGAAATATAATGGGCACCGTGCGAGTG
Source organism: Alphaproteobacteria bacterium (assembly GCA_021774625.1). GTDB lineage: Bacteria > Pseudomonadota > Alphaproteobacteria > Sphingomonadales > JAKSBY01 > JAJFIV01. The sequence goes on from JAJFIV010000008.1 coordinate 291,100, forward strand.
GGCTTCGACCCGGTAGGAATGGGGCGGCTCGAAAGCGGTAATCTCCATTTCTTCGGTCGCCTCCTTACCGAACATGGTGCGGGTTTCCCGCCATCGCGTCCCGACACCGACGGGACCGGTCGTCAGGACCTCAAGCTTGTTGATCCCTGAAATCCGCCGCCCGGCATTCCGAAGGTCGGAAAAAACCGTAAAAACCTGTTCCTGCGATGCGCTGATATCTTTTGTGACAACTGTTTCCATGATGCCCTCCCGGCTCAGGCAGAGACTATAAACAGAAATACCGGCTTTTGAAAATGGCATACGAAAACGGGGCCGGAAAACCGGCCCCGTTTCAGGGAAAACTTTTATTCAGCTGCGCTTAGTTGCTAAAGAGACTCAGTATGACCTGTGGCTGCTGGTTGGCGATGGACAGCGCCTGGACACCAAGCTGCTGCTTCACCTGAAGGGCCGTCAGTTTCGCACTTTCGCGCGCCAAATCCGCGTCGACAAGATTACCGATGCCGACTTCGATCGTGTCGGAAAGCTTGTCAACGAACACGCGCTGGCTTTCAAGCTGTTTCGCGCCGGCGCCAAGAGTGGTCATGGCCGAGGAAACATTCTGAATGGATGTATCAATGGCCGATACAAGGGCCAGTGCATCACCCGCCGTCGCGAAGGTCGTTGCCGCGCCAAGCAGAATATTCGAACCCGGTGTGGTGCCGGCACCCACTGAAAGGTCCTGATGGGCGATGCCGATGGTCTGGGTCGCGTTGGCATTCGTGATGGCGGTGACGGTATCGGTGCCGCTGTCAATCAGGTTGGAACCGTTGAATTCCGCATTTGATCCAATCACGGTGATCTGATCACGCAGCGCTTCAAAATCCTCGGCAAGAGCCGCCCGGCTCTGCGCATCAAGGCCGGCGTCGGCGGCGGCAACCACTTTTTCCTTCATCTGGATCAGGATATCCGCAATGGATTCTGCAGCGGCAAGGCCGATATCGACGGCGCTGATGGACCGGTCAAGGCTCTGTTTAACGGCGCCGAAACCTTCAAAATTGGCCCGCAGATTTTGCGCAATGGCAAAAACAGCGGCATTATCCTTGGCGCTTTTGACTTTAAGCCCGGTATTGATCCGCGCCTGTGTTTCGCTGAGGCTGGAGTTCGTTAAATTCAATTGCTGCAGTGCGCTAAGCGTGCTGGCGTTGGTGTTCACTGAAAAGGCCATGAGGCGTTCTCCTTAAGCTTTCCCGCCGACGCCATCCGCCGGCAATTCATTACAGCCCCTATCTAGCAAACAGTGTGCCAACTTTAAAAAACAACGCAACACATTGATTAGTATGGATAATTTTATTGACTTAAACAGGAATAGCGAAATGCTCAGCGGAAAATAATGCCATAAAGGAAGACCCATTTTGCCTAGTTGGGAAAAAAGATATTCGCTGGCGATGGGTCAAAGAGGGGCATTGTGCGGGGCAAGAAAAAAGGTGGAGGCCGAAGCCTCCACCTGTTCCGAATATGTTACTGGAAGAGCGACAGAACAGCCGCAGGAGCCTGATTGGCGATTGAGAGCGCCTGAAGGCCCAGCTGTGACTTTACCTGCAATGCCTGCAGGTCCGCACTTTCCCGTGCCAGATCCGCATCAACCAGATTGCCGATGCCGATTTCGATGGTATCCGAGAGCTTATCAACGAAGTTTCGCTGTGTTGTAATCTTGCTCAATCCGGATCCAAAACCAACGAGAACAGTGTTGACGTTGGCCAACGCCGTCGCAATGGTCGTGACCGCAGCCGCGGCGTCTCCCGCAGAAGTGATGGTTGCGGAAAATGACAGCTGCGACGATCCGACATTCAGATCAACACCGGCGACTGCAATAGTCTGTGTGCCATCGTCATTTGCGATGGCTGACACACCATCCGGCGCCGTCTTGACCAGGTTCGTACCGTTAAATTCGGCACCTGAGATAACCTGGCCAATCTGGCTGACAATCGCTGCATAGTCTGAGGCAATGGCAGAGAAGCTGGCAGCATCAAGACCCGTATCGGACGCGGCCACCGCCTTTTCCTTTAATTCGATCAGAAGATCGGAAATGGATTCGGCGGCGGCAATACCAATATCAAGGGCGCTTGAAGACCGATCAAGGCTGGACTTGACAGCATTAAGACCTCCCAGATCAGAGCGCAGATTCTGGGCGATGGCGAAAACGGCGCCATCATCCTTTGCGCCTGACACTTTGAGGCCGGTATTGATACGGTTCTGAGTCACTGCGAGTTCTCTATTCGTTTTGCTCAAACTTTGCAGGGCGATAAACGCACCTGGGTTCGTGTTTACGGAAAAAGTCATTGTTCGTCTCCTTTCTGGAACGGTTAGAAAGCGTTCTCGCTTCCGGGAATAACCCGTTTTGTTCACAGCAAGGGCCGGGCCAACTGCGGGATTGAGCCCAAAATGACTTTTAACTGGCTATAATATATAGAGAATTTACGGCAGGCGTTGCCGCATGATGACTTATTTTAGTAGCTTTTTGAAGAGAAAACAGAAAAATACGCCTAGCAAAACAGGCAGAAATTGCCGGGGGCGGCCGGCTCACTCTTTGCCGGGAAGATACGCATTCCCGATTTCCCCCAAGGTGAGCCTTATCGTTGCCCTTCAAACTTCCTGGTCAAGCGCGACGCCTTCAGGCTGCCGGTAGAAAGTCAGCAGACTGAGGATCTGTTCCGGCGGAAACTGTTTGATGACGTCGCCGGAAGTGCGGTCGACCGATAAATAAATAAACCGTCCGGTATTTTCATCCCGATCAATCCGGAGCCTGGAATTTCCAAGATCGCTGGTCAGAAGTTCATTGATGACTTCCGCAGCTTTGTCCAACGGATCAATCCGGCTTATCGGCGCCGGCTGCGATGTTGCCGGTGCCGGAACGGCGGCTTCAGCCTGTTGGGGCTGTGTTGCTGCCGGTTCGCGGGTCGCAGGTCCACGAGACGCCACACTCTCGGACACCGGCCCATTTGTGCTTATCCCGTTCATGATGTTTTCCTATCCTCTTTCTCAACTCATATGGGTTACATTACTGGTGTCCCATCTTATTGTTGGTTGGAGGCGGCGGGACCCTGCCCAACGTGTGTCGCGCCGGGCCCCGCCAATTCCAAATCGCTTATCTGAACAACGCCAGGACCGCGCTTGGGGCCTGGTTGGCGATGGACAGCGCCTGAAGACCCAGCTGCTGCCGGACCTGCAAGGCCTGTAAATTCGCACTTTCACGCGCCAGATCCGCATCGACCAAGTTACCGATACCAATCTCGATGGTATCGGACAGCTTACCGACAAAGCTCTGCTGGGCTTCGATCTTGGAAAGACCGGACCCAAAATTCACCAGAACCGTGTTGACATTGCCGAGCGCCGTTTCGATCTGCGTCACAGCCGCAGCCGCAGCCGTCGCATCGGCAATGGTCGCCGCAAAGGAAAGCTGTGAAGAACCGACACTCAGATCGGTACCGGTCACGGCAATGGTCTGTGTGCCATCATCATTGGCAATGGCAGACACACCATCGGGAGCGGTTTTAACAAGGTTCGTGCCGTTAAATTCGGCGCCCGAAATCACCTGACCGATCTGGCTGACAATGGCAGCAAAGTCAGAAGCGAGGGCCGAGAAGCTGGCCGAGTCCAGGCCGGTATCGGACGCCGCAACAGCCTTCGACTTCAGATCAATCAGCAGATCCGAAATCGATTCAGCCGCGGCAATGCCGATATCCAGCGCACTGGATGCACGGCTTAAGCTGTTTTTCACGGCACTCAAGCCGCCAAGATCGGCCCGCAGATTCTGGGCGATCGCGAAGACCGCGCCGTCATCCTTGGCGCCCGATACTTTCAAACCGGTGTTGATCCGGTTCTGAACGGTACCGAGCTGACTGTTGGTTTTGGAAAGACTTTGAAGGGCGACAAAAGCGCCGACATTTGTATTGACTGAAAAAGCCATTACGTTACTCCTTTCTGAGTTTATGAGCATTTTGCTCTTGGGCATTCTTGCCCGACACCCATAAAAGCAATGGCTGTGCCAGAAAAATAACTAACGCGAATAAATATCATAAGCCCTTGAAATTAAAGAGTTTAACATATCATTTACCTTACTTAAGTAAGTGTGTACAGTGGGCAGAAATTGCCGCATCCGGCAAAAATTGCCGGGACAGGCGGCAAAAATTGCCGGTTAACGTTTTTGACATTTTTCCGCGTCAAGGTAGGCCCGGTACCCCATTACGAGCGAATGAATATGACTATCCCGCTGCCCGACCGGGCCCACGCATTTGACTTTGAAAACAGTTTTTACCAGAGCTGCGACAAGGGCCGGTTCAACCGGATTATTGCCCATTACGAGCTTTACAAGAGAGTTACCGGGCTTGCGGGGGCCATTGTCGAGTGCGGCATATTCAAGGGGGTTTCCTTTATCCGTTTTGCCATCTACCGCCATCTTCTGGAACCCGAAGCCGAACGCAAGCTGATTGGCTTTGATACATTCGGCTCGTTTCCGGAGACCGGATTCCAGGCGGATCAGGAAGAACGCCGCAAATTTATTGAAGAGGCAGGGAATCAGAGCCTTACGAGAGGACAGCTCGTCCAAATTCTCCAGGACAAGGGGCTGGAAAAAGAGATTGAACTGGTCGAAGGGAATATCTGCAAAACCATTCCGGATTACGCTACGGCAAACCCGGAGCTGAAAATCGCCCTCCTGAATATTGATGTGGATCTGTATGAGCCGACCGTTACCATCCTCGACTGCTTTTATGATCGTGTGGTGTCCGGCGGCGTGATTATTCTGGATGACTATACCGTATTCCCCGGCGAAACCAAAGCCATCGACGACTTCATCGCCGGAAAAGGGCTAAAAATCGAACAGTTTCCCTTCTCAAAAGTGCCCGCTTTTATCATTAAGCCGTGACTGGGGCCTCGGCCTCCACCGGTATCAACTGATCATTACGGGTACTCTGACCCGTTCATCCTGGGACGAACACTCAGCATGAAAATACAGAAGGGTCAGGACGCTAAAAATTTTCACCGAAAGCGCTGCGCAGCGCATCTTCCAGCACATCCAGCAGTTCGCGCGCTTCCTCGGGGGTCATTTTGCGGGCGTAGAATGACATGACATTACCGTAAAATGCCGGGGATATCCCCGAAGTATCCTGCAGGCGATCAAAATTATCGCGTGTAAAATAATTTGTGTCAAAGAACGGATATTCCGTTCTTGTCACCTTAAAACCTGTATCGCGCAAGAGCCGGCGCAGGGACTCCGGCGACAGACAGGTGACATGGGTGGGATCATCCAGAAAACGATAATTCTCGCCGAAACGGCGGGCGCAGCCGCTGTCAAAATTAGGGACAATGATCACCAGGCTGCCCGCTGGCTTTATCACACGCCGGACTTCCCGTAAAACCGGCAGGGGATCGGCGATATGTTCCAGAACATGGTTGAAAAGAACAACGTCGAAATAATCGTCGGGATAACCGGCCGCATCCAGATATCCGCAATGAATTTTTCCCCATTGGGCGGCGTGTTGTGACGCAAATTTTGAGGGTTCCACGCCATGGCGCTCCCAGGCGTCGGAAATGCCGGAAAGCGCCTCGCCAAGGCCGCATCCCACATCAAGCAAACGGCCGGCCGGCAAGGCGTTGATATAGGCCAGCTCACTTTTGATATCAGCGAGTTTATGTTCCCGCTCCTCAAGCAGGTGGCGCAGCTTGCCGTCCGGGTCAACGGCTGTCGGCGTAAAATAATCCTCCTCGAAGGAAATGCGACCCTGCGGGGCGCGGCGCAAAAAATACTCGCCGGGTTTCAACTGATCGAACGGGCTGTTCTTCTCACACGGCGGCCGCCATTGCGGGATAGCCGATACGACATTCCCATGTGTTTTTTTTGCGGCTGTCGGCATGACCTATCCCACCGTCAAGCCACCGGCCGGAACATTCGTCGGACTGTTCGATTCCTGTGCGCTTGTCGCCTTGTTTTTTGCCTGCAAAGCCAGACCTTCCATAATCGACCGGTTGATATCGATCAGTGGGCCGACCGTTTCCTTGCGCCGGGCCACCAGGCTGGTATGTTTCGAGACCCAGATACTGAGGGAAATAATCGCGGCGCGGGTTTCCTTCGGAAGCTGGTTTCCAGGCGCCGCACAATCGGTTGACAATGTCGACCACATGCGGCGATTCCAGTCCAGCGCATTCATCAATTCCGTACCGGTGGCGCCGGTTTCCTGCGCATCCATCAGCGCACGGGTGACCTGAGCAAACAAACGATACTCGGTTTCACTTGAATTCTCTGCCGAAGCTTGAGCCTTCGTATAGGCGTTAAGCGACATATGCGAGGCGGTCCTCCTCAAACTTGAACAGCAGCTTGCAGGCCATCAGGGCCCGGTAATAGTGGCCGTTCATCACATCAGCGCTGATCGCAAGGCATTTCTGCAAAGCCTCCGGATCCTCTACGGCTTCCATGAATTCGGTCATACGTGTGGTGAATTCATCATAATAAGTGCCGGCATTGTCCGGATCGATGTATGACAGCATGATTGGAAAATAAATCCGCTTTGCCGGTGATGTGACATCCTTTTCCTGTATGATGTCCTTTTCTCGCAGAATCGAGACTTTATTCTGGATCACCAGACTGGCGCGACGTTCGCCATTGGCGATGACTGCACCATTTACGACAAACTTTTCATTGGGTTTCAGAGAAATCTTGAGTGCCATCTTCTATCCTTTAACTCCCGGTCAGGAGTTGATTAATTTAACGCGCAGTTCTTTCCATCCTGTTAATAAACCGGCCGCACCAGCGGATTGACCCGCGCTACCGGCCTATGGTCCACAAATAAAGTTAACAAATACTTCAGAATACTCTCGTATAAGTACTACTTTTGTAAGATTTTCTAGAATAAAGGGTAAATTTTTATCTCCGCTCTAAGCAGCATCAATACAACGGAACGAGGGTTTTGATACTTCAAAGCACAGACTTAAAAAAGAAGGTCAGAGTTGAGAGGGAAAAGGCCGCGGGTGGAAAAATCCGGCCTGTCTTGATCCGTATCAATCACAGGGTTTTCTTAAATTTCAATTATAAGCGGCAGACTGGCCAAACCAGGGCTCCGTCATATTGGGAACCGTGCCGGGCATCTCTGCTGGAAGGAAATGTTATATGTTAATAAATAAAAAACTGGCTTTTACCTTGGCGGCCCTTGCCGGTTGGGGCATCTGCAAAACCTCCGCGCTCTCTGCTGATGAGGAAACAATCATCTCTGTTTTCGAGGATGCCAGGCTCCTTTTTGACAGCAGATTGCGTTATGAATTTGCTGACATGGAGGGGTTTGAGCGGAACGCGAACGCACTGACTTTTCGCAGCCGTTTTGGCTTTCAAACAGGGGATTACCATGGCTTTCAGGGCCTGGTCGAAGGCGATTTTACGCGCGACCTGGGTGTCAACAATTTCAATAGCACCACAAATGGCCTTGTGCAGTTTCCCGTGATCGCCGACCCAAACTCGGAACGCCTCAATCGCCTGCAATTGAGCTATAATGGCATAACCGGCACCAATCTCACTGTGGGCCGGCAGCGGATCAAGCTTGATAATGACCGCTTTATCGGCAATGTCGGTTTTCGCCAGAACGAGCAGACATTCGACTCTGTCAGGTTAACCAATAGCGCCATTTCCAATCTGACCCTGGATTACAGCTATTTATGGCAGGTTAACCGTATTTTCGGCAGTAATTCGGTGAATGATCAGGCAGATGCAGACACCCATTTGATCAACGGGAGTTATGAGTTACCTTTCGGTAAAATTGTAGGCTATGCTTATTTGATCGATTTGGATGACTTGCCCCTGGCGTCCAACCAGACCTATGGCGGCCGATTGATTGCCAATCACAAAATTGATGAGGCGTGGACGCTCTTCCTGACAGCTGAGTACGCCAACCAACAGGATCTGGCCAACAATCCGGATGAATTCAACCTGGATTATTTTTTGATAGAGCCCGGCGTTAAATGGAAACAGTTGACGGTCAAGGGGGCCTTTGAATCGCTGGAGGGAAATGGCCAAAGAGGTTTCGCGACGCCGCTCGCGACCTTGCACAAGTTTCAGGGTTTTGCGGACGTTTTTTTGAATACGCCGGCAAGCGGTATCGAAGATTTACAGTTTAATGTTGATTATCGCCTTCAGGATGTCGCGGGCATTGGCCCGGTAAGGCTGGCTGCGTGGTACCATGATTTCAACAGTGAGACCGGCTCGCAAGGTCTGGGGCGCGAGTTTGATTTTGGCGTTTTTGTAACGCCCTGGAAAAATGTGACTTTCTCGGTGGAATACGCAAATTTCAATAGCAGCGCCCGTGCTGATTTACGGCGTTTATTTCTCACGCTGGAAGTCAAATATTAGAACCCTGATCCGGACTATCCGGCGCCTTACCTCTGGAGGGACGTTGCAACCTGTACATGTGATATGCTGGATTGGCGGGACAGTCTTTGCACTGAATCGAGTGCTGCGCGGAATTTCCGTTGGCGCGGCCCCCCTTGCTCTTCCACGGATGCCGCGGCGCTGCCTGCTAACAGCTGACCAGCCTGTCACCCTGATTTGTGAGAAAGTGCCTTGTTATTACCAGGCACTTTCCTTACCTATATGGCTCACTTTTGAGCCCTTATCGAGATTGATATGCAATTCAACGGCACCAAAAATTATGTGGCCACGGAGGACCTGCGGATCGCCGTCAATGCCGCCGCGACGCTGCGGCGACCACTTCTCATCAAGGGAGAACCCGGCACCGGCAAGACCATGCTGGCCATCGAGGTCGCAAGGGCATTCGACAAAAACCTTATCGAATGGCACATCAAATCCACCACAAAGGCGCAGCAGGGCCTTTATGAATATGACGCCGTCTCCCGCCTGCGCGATTCCCAGTTGGGCGATGAAAAGGTTCAGGATATCGGCAATTATATCCGCCGCGGCAAATTATGGGAGGCCTTTGCGGCGGATGAAGCCCCGGTCCTGCTGATCGATGAAATTGACAAAGCGGATATCGAATTTCCCAATGATCTTTTGCTGGAACTCGACCGGATGGCATTCCATGTCTATGAGACCGGCGAGACCATTAATGCGGTACACCGGCCTATTGTTATCATAACCTCCAATAATGAAAAGGAATTACCGGACGCTTTCCTGCGCCGCTGTTTCTTTCATTATATCAAATTTCCTGACCGGGAGACCATGAAGGATATCATCCATGTTCATTTTCCGGATATTCAGAAAAAACTGGTCGCCGAGGCGCTCAACCTGTTTTACGACATCCGCGATGTGCCGGGCATGAAAAAGAAGCCATCGACGTCTGAATTGCTCGACTGGCTGAAATTGCTGATGGCGGAAGACCTGCCGCCGGAAGCGCTGCGGGCAAAAGACAGCCGCAAACTGATCCCTCCGCTCTATGGCGCGCTGATCAAGAATGAGCAGGATGTGCAGCTGTTCGAGCGCCTCGCCTTTATGCACCAGCGCGAGCGCAGCTGAATTTTCCTGATCTCCCGGTTTCATGAGAAGCCGGCCCTCACCACCGCAAGCATTAAGCTGTAGAGTCAGGACCTAGTCAGTTATTCTGTAGTCAGTTATTCTGATTGGTCGGACGGTCCGTGCGCCGGCGGCCGGGATTTTTCGCCTCGTCTTCTTCTGTTCCGGCATCCGGCCCCCGGCGGTCGCGGCGGTATTTGTCCGCATCCATCAGGGTCAGAGAGGAAATGATCTTGCTGTCGGGAAACGAGCCTTCGCGGGTGATCACAACATGAGGAATTTTACAGGATCCGGGCGAGCAAACCCGCTCAACCGTCCACACGGATGGACCCATGCCGACCTGGAAAAAGCGGTCGCCCACATCGACGGTCTGGTCAGGTAACCCGGCGCCCGATGATGAACCCCCAAAAAATCTTTGCCACAGGCTACGCTGCACCCCGTCCTTTGACATTCTGTCCCGTCCTTACGCTCGGTATTGTGTCAGAAATCCGCTTTAGAATTGTGATCGTCCGATATTAACATTCGGTTAAGCCCGGCAACCCGCCACAACCCCTGAGGGCAATCTATTTTTTTCGAAAATTCCATCAAGATATTGTTGTCGGAAAACATTACCCTACCCTATAGTGCGCATTGACCCCTTTGTCAGGTTAATTATTATGAATGATCTTTTCGCGTCGCTGCCGGCAACCAAATCCGATTATTCGGCACGGGATATCGAGGTTCTGGAAGGGCTGGAACCAGTCCGCCAACGGCCCGGCATGTATATCGGCGGCACCGATGAGCGAGCGCTGCATCACCTTGCCGCCGAAGTGATCGATAATGCCATGGATGAAGCGGTGTCCGGCCACGCCAACCGCATCGACGTATCGCTGGAAGAGGACGGCAGCCTTTCCGTACGCGATAATGGCCGCGGCATTCCCGTCGACCGGCACCCGAAATTCAAGGACAAGTCGGCGCTTGAGGTCATTCTCACCACGTTGCATTCCGGCGGCAAATTTTCCTCCAGGGTTTATACCACTTCGGGCGGGCTGCACGGGGTTGGCGTCTCGGTGGTCAATGCGCTGTCCGAATGGCTGGAAGTGGAAGTGGCCCGCGACCGTAATGCCTGGCGCCAGAGCTTTGCCCGCGGCAAGCCGGTCTCGAAACTGACGAATCTGGGCCCGGTGCAAAACCGCAGGGGCACCACGGTGCGGTTTAAACCCGACCCCGAAATCTTTGATGAAGGCATGGCGTTCAAGCCGGCCCGGCTTTATAAAATGGCGCGCTCGAAAGCCTATCTGTTCAAGGGTGTGGAAATCCGCTGGTTCTGCGCGCCGTCTCTGCTGAAGGAAAATGACCCGACGCCTGAGGAAGCGTCGCTGCACTTTCCCGGCGGGCTGACTGATTTTCTCGCCGACAATCTGGCGGAAAAGGCTTGCGTGACCACCGAACCCTTTGCCGGCCGCGCTGATTTTGGCGATACGGAAGGCAGTGTCGAATGGGCCGTTGCCTGGCCGGAATGGGGTGACGGCTTCGTCCATTCCTACTGTAATACCGTGCCCACACCCCAGGGCGGCACCCATGAGTCCGGTCTGCGCATGGCGCTTTTGCGCGGCCTGAAAAATTACGGCGAGATGGTCAACAACAAAAAGGCGGCGCAAATCACCGCCGACGATGTGCTGGGAACCGCCTGTTCCATGCTGTCCGTTTTCATCGCCAATCCGCAATTTCAGGGCCAGACCAAGGATAAGCTGTCCAATGCGGAAGCGGCGCGGCTGGTCGAAGCCGCGATCCGCGACCGCTTCGATCACTGGCTTTCCGGCGCGCCGGACATGGCGAACGCGCTTCTCGGCTGGACCCTGGACCGGGCGGACGACCGGCTGCGGCGCAGGCAGGAAAAGGAAATTCAGCGCAAAAGCCTGGTCGGCAAGCGGAAATTGCGCCTTCCCGGCAAGCTGACCGACTGTTCCCAGGGCGATGCGGCGGGCACCGAGCTTTTTATCGTTGAAGGCGATTCCGCCGGCGGCTCGGCCAAGCAGGCGCGGGACCGCAAAACCCAGGCCGTGCTGCCTATCCGCGGCAAGATTCTTAATGTGGCAAGCGCGGTGCTGGCCAAAATCAACGCCAATCAGGAAGTCTCCAACCTTATACAGGCCCTCGGCTGCGGCACCCGGGACAAATATGATCCGGCGGCGCTGCGCTACGACAAGATCATCATCATGACCGATGCCGATGTCGACGGCGCCCATATCGCAACCCTGCTGATGACCTTCTTTTTCAAGGAAATGCCCGGGCTGGTGCGCGGCGGGCATCTTTACCTGGCGCAGCCGCCCCTCTATCGCATTGCGCAGGGCGGCAAAGTGCTCTATGCGCGGGACGACCCCCATAAGGAGGAACTGATGGCCGCCGAATTTACCGGGCGCGGCAAAATTGAAATCAGCCGGTTCAAAGGGCTTGGCGAAATGCCGTCCGCCCAGTTGAAGGAAACCACCATGAACCCGAAGCACCGCACCCTGCTGCGGGTCACCCTGCCCGCGGAATATCAGGAGATGCGCGATACCGCCAATCTGGTCGAGGAGCTGATGGGCAAAAAACCGGAACACCGCTTCGAATTCATCCGCAAAAACGCACTGAATGCCGGCGAGGTGGATATTTAGAGTGGTTCCGCTAACCAATCTCTGAGCGCAGCCGTCACTGCATCCGGTTTTTCCATCGGCGCCATGTGGCCGCATTCCTCGATAACTTTCATAACGGAATTGGAAACCAAATTTACCATCTTCTGGTGTACCAACGGCGGTGTCAGTTGATCCTGGCGGCCGCAAAGGATCAGGGTCGGGCGCTGAATGTTTTTCAGCACATCCGTGGAAAGGCCGCGGCCCAGATTGGCCTTTTGCTGGCGGATAAAAGCGTGAGCCCCTAAACTGTGCGCCATTGTCCTGATGGCGCTGATCAATGTTTCATCTTTTTGCCGGTCCGGATGAACCAGCAGCGGCATCATCTGGCTGATGGCATCCGCATAGCGCCCGTTTTCCGCCAGCCGGATAGACGTAAGGCGCCGCCGGGCGGCGGCTTCGTCGTCCTGGGAATGTTTGGCGCCGATCAGGGCCAGGCGGGTGATCCGCTCCGGCGCCGTGCGCATCATCTCCATGGCGATATACCCGCCCATGGAAAATCCCGCGAGCGCGAACCGCTCCGGCGCGGCGGCCAGAATTTGCTCAACAATGCCGGGCATGGTTTCACTTCGCGTATGATCGGCCACCCTGATATCCGCGATATCGGCAAGACTGCGGACCTGATCCGCCCATAAGGCGGAAGTGCAGGCCAGCCCGGGTATTAAAAGAAGCGGCTGTTTATCCATCTCTCTCCTTTACAAGTTCCGCCGCGCCAACAACAAGCTGATGAAACGCGTTGACAAGAAACAACATATGCCTATGGTCTCGCCTCATGAAAAGAGTTATAAAGGATCAAAGGGCTAATCCTTCCTCTAAAGTATAGAAGAGCATGAGTTTCGAACATCTCGGTTTAAGCGATGGGATTCTGGCGGTTGTAGCCGATGCCGGCTACAGCGAGCCGACGCCTATCCAGCATCAGGCGATCCCCTCCATTCTAATGGGGCGGGACATTCTGGGTATTGCGCAGACCGGCACCGGGAAAACCGCATCCTTCACCCTGCCCATGATCGACATTCTTTCAGAGGGAAATGCCAAGGCCCGCATGCCGCGTTCCCTGATTTTGGAGCCGACGCGGGAACTGGCGGCACAGGTTTCGGAAAGCTTTGAAAAATATGGCAAGAATCATTCTCTGACCATGGCGTTGCTGATCGGCGGCGTCGCCTTTGGCGATCAGGATAAAAAACTGGACCGCGGGGTCGATGTGCTAATCGCAACGCCGGGCCGCCTGATGGACCATTTTGAACGCGGCAAACTGATGTTGAACGGCGTTCAGATCCTGGTGGTGGATGAGGCGGACCGCATGCTGGACATGGGCTTTATTCCCGACGTGGAACGCATCTGCACCATGCTGCCGAAAACGCGCCAGACCCTGTTTTTTTCGGCGACCATGCCGCCGGCCATCAAACGGCTGACCGATCAGTTTCTTGATGATCCGAAGCTGATTGAAGTGACTCCGGAGGCCGCGGCGGCGCCGACCGTCGTGCAGTCCATCATACAGGTCCATCCCCGCAGCAAACTGAAAACCCTGCGCAGCCTTTTGGAGCAAAAGGAAGTCGGGACCGCAATCATCTTTTGCAATCGCAAGGTTGAGGTGAAAAGCGTCTTTCCATCGCTGAAGAAATTTGGCTTTAATGTCGGCCAGCTTCACGGCGATATGGCCCAGACCGAGCGCATGGCCGAACTGGCGCGGTTTCGCAGCGGCGAGATGACCATCCTGGTCGCCAGCGATGTGGCCGCCCGCGGACTGGATATTCCCGAGGTGTCCCACGTCATTAACTATGACGTGCCGATGCAGGCGGAGGATTATATCCACCGGATCGGCCGGACCGGCCGCGCAGGCCGTGAAGGTCATGCAATTACCATCGCCACCCGGGCGGACGAAAAATACGTGGCGGCCATTCAAAAACTTATTGGCGGTAAAATTCGCGAGGCTGTGGCCGGAGGCCAGGCGGAACAGGGCGGCAATGCCGAAAAGGGAAAAGAAACGCCCCCGCAAAAAGAAGCGGCACCGGCAAAATCATCCAAAGATATGGCGGCTGATAAAAAAAGCGCCGGCAAGCCTGACCGGCAGAAAAAACAGCGAAGATCAAAATCCCCCGCGGATGACGTTGCCGCCATGGCGGATGCCGACAACGTGGTCGGCATGGGCGGCCACGTGCCGGCTTTTCTGGCAACCCCTGTCGGACGCGCATCCAAAAAATAAAACGGCGCCATTATCTTCATAACAGCGCCGTTAACTCTAATTTTGAAGAAATTTTATTAATTGACTTTGGTTGCGCCCATTTCTTCGGCGAGAAGTTTCATTATTTTGTAAAGCCGCTTGCGCATGGCGGGATCGTTAATGCCATAAAAAACCCGGATCCATTCAAGCATTTCCCGGTCACCCGGGGTTTCATCCGGTCCTTTACGGCCCTTGCCGCCTTTCCATTCCATTCCTTCATAATCTTCAAAGAAAAATGCAACGGGAACATCAAGAATTGTGCTCAGCCGGTAAAGCCGGCCGGAACCAATACGATTGACGCCCCGCTCATACTTTTGAATCTGCTGGAACGTGATACCAAGCGCTTTACCCAAATTTTGCTGGGTCATACCCAGCATCGTTCGGCGCATACGAACTCTCTGCCCGACATGGACGTCCATGGGGTCAGCTTTTGAAGTCATTTTAGGCTCCCTTTTTACTCATGTACAAATATTTAAAACAACCTCTCGGACATATCCATAATAAAATGCTTTTCGCAGAAGTCGAGAAAGTTTTGAGTATTTTTTTCAAATAAAAAAATTAAAATTCTATTTTAGCGGCAAGTAACGGCACCCACCGCTGGAAAACCATAATGTTAAGGGAGCCTGCAGATTATGGACTTATCCGGATGCGGCGGGCGACGCTGCCTGATTTGGTTTTTTAAGCCTTTGATTTATTTCTATAATATTTAGGCAGCCAGGCGTTGCGTAGTCTTTCTTTGCCGCCTCCTTGCCCGCACTATCACCGGCCCTCCCGGCCTTAACGTGGTCATCGGCACGGGTTCCAGGATCTGACCGGGAACAAGTTCCAGTGCGAACTCTTTGGCGAGAATTGCCAGGGTTAATGTTCCTTCCATTTCGGCGAATCGGTTGCCGAGGCATACATGGGGGCCGCCGCCAAAAGGAAAAAAGGCGTATTTCAGACGTTCCTCATCGCGCTGATCAAGGAAACGGTCCGGATCAAACCCTTCAGGATTATCCCAGAAGCCGGGATGGCGGTGCATGACATAAGGGTTCAGCATAACGGTTCCGCCCTTGGGGATAACAAAGCCGTTGAGATTGTCTTCTTCCACGGCGGCCCGGGTCATTGTCCAGGCCGGGGGATAGAGCCGGAGAATTTCCTTAAACACCGCCCGGGTGTATGTCAGGCGGCCGATGGCGCCGATATCGACGGGGGAACCGTCCAGAACAGCCTCCGCCTCTTCGGCAACCCTGTTCGCCACCCCTGGATATTTCGACAGCATACAGGTCAGCCAGGCCAGGGAATTGGCTCCGGTCTCGTGCCCCGCAAGCAAAACGGAGATCACCTGATCGCGCAAAGATTTCCGGGAATTATCATCAAAGCCGGCGGCCTCTTCCATCAAAATCAGCATCCCGAGCAGGTCATCCCCCCTGTCCCGGGCGTCAAGCCGCTCATTGATCAGCCGATAGACAATGGCGTCCAGAGCCCCGACATGCGCCCTGAAGGCCCTGTTCTTTTTTGTCGGCAGCCAGTCAAGCACGGGGAAGAAAGTCCACATGCGCCGTTCCACCTCGCGCAGCAGCGCAGTGAGCGAACGATAGACCGT
This sequence comes from Alphaproteobacteria bacterium, assembly GCA_021774625.1. Lineage (GTDB taxonomy): Bacteria > Pseudomonadota > Alphaproteobacteria > Sphingomonadales > JAKSBY01 > JAJFIV01. Next base: position 307,044 of record JAJFIV010000008.1, read on the forward strand.
CTTGGCGTCGTCGTCTGTCAGATCATTGGAGAAAAAGGAGCGCATGACGACATCAAGGGTCAGATGGGCTGCCTCATATGACATATCAAACGCTTCGTCCCGGCCGTGATACTCACGGATCCGCCCAACCAGAGCCTGGGTGGAATTCACCATATGGGCAACCATTTTCTTCAGGTTTGGACCGCTTACGGAGGGCTGCGCGGCCTGGCGCTGTTTCTGCCAGCCTTTGCCTTCAAGGGTAAACAGACCCTCGCCTAAAATAGGGGAGAGATGGCCATAATATTTACTGCGGACATAATTGTCGCGGTTATCCTGAAAAATGCGGCGAATAAGGTCCGGGTGATTGATCATATAAACCATATCCCGGCCCAGTTTCAGGGGCACCACATGGCCATAATCCCGCGACGCGCCGGTCAAAAAACCAAGCGGGTCGCGCCAAATCAGCGGCAATACACCCAGAACGGGAACACCCTTGGGCCCCAATCCAGGTTTCTTGAGTTGAGGCGATGCATTAGTCATCTTCAGTCTCCAATCCGAGCATGTTCTCGATCTGAGCCAGGCTCACCCGGCTAAAAGAATCCGCATCCAAAAACACGGTTTCTGATCCTGCTCTCTGGGGTGACAGGCCGGTCCAGCCGTCTTTACAGGGCCTGCCGAGATATTCATTGATGGCCAGCGACGCAGAATTCAGCAGGTCCGCCACAAACGACATTTCGAGCTTCCGCGATTCTTTCGCCAGATATTCAATGGCAATTTTTATCTCGACAGGTCCCGGCAAATCAGCAAGGGCCAAATCTTCATTGTCGCCGATATATGTTTTCATTATGCTGCTATCCTTCTCGGCTCGGCATAGGTTTCCGCGATCACCGGGGCATATATTCCTGAATTTTCACGAATAACAGCCAGCATCCGCTCCGAAATTTCAAAGGTCGCGACCTGAGCGATGCTATGCGGCAGTCTTTTCGGCTTGCTTGACCAGACCGGACTTGCGCCGACACGCCGTAAAAGCCGGCCGACACGGACGTCGTAAACCGTGATCACTTCCCTGATGCCGTTCGGGATACAATATTCGCCGAGCGCGCAAAGGAGCTCGGCCGTAATCCTGCCAAATGCTTTCAGGCCGCATTCCGTCTCGCAGTCGGCATCCACGGCAAACCGGCTTGCCTCCCACATCCGGCTTTTTTCGGGGACGGGCGCGCCGCCCATCAGATCAGAAAACACATCCCGCAGCATGTTGGGCCCCTGGGTCGGCAGAAGCCGCCAAGTGGCGTTGACTGCGCCCGTTTCATCACTGGATACAAAATAAATCGGATTGAGCGAGGGATCGTCAAACTCGTCAATTTCCAGACCATTTTGAACTTTTACCTGCCAATTCTGTCTTTCCTTAAAAACCCGATACCGCAGGGCATGGACTTCCGTGCGGACACGCGGATTTGCCGCAAGTGAAACACTGTCATAAATGTGTATCATCAATCCTTACTCCATTGTTGAAGGAGTAAGGAGGGCGTATATGCCTCTCGAAAAACACCTACCCGGCCGGGTAGGTGTTTTTATAAGTTAAAATGCAATAGGTGCTGGGCGCTACGGACGGATCAGATGCATGGTGATTGCCTTGGTCACCGCGTAAACACGGGAGCTGGCCCCTAATTTCCGGCAGGCATTCCGGATGTGAAACTTTACACCGTCTTCGGATATTCCGAGGATAACGGAAATGTCCCAGCTGGATTTGCCGCGCGCCACCCAGGTCAGAATATCCGCTTCGCGCTCCGTCAGGGCGGGGCTGGGTTCGCCTTTACTGGAAAAAAACTTATCCCACAGGACATTATGATAAAAATTACCCAGCAGAATGAGGTCGGCGGCTCCCACCTTGCGGATTTCATTCATTTCGGACGTCAGGCCGTCAAAAGAAAAAGTCAGACAGGAAAATTCACCATTCGGCCCATTGATAGGCACCGAAACGCCGCGCTCGATACCGGCATCCGAGCCTTCGCCGCATATGCGTTTCTGTTTTTTCGACAACTGGTTATAGGAGGTGGTTTCATCCCAGGAAAACGGCATGCGCCGCGTTCTTGCCTTCACCAAAACCGGGTCGCAGAAAATGTAGTTTTTTTCAACATAGCGCTGGAGCCAGTAATCCGGATAATTGGTCGCATAATAGGACCGCATATCGGGAAAAGGCGGATAAAAGGAAAGATAGCTGTATCCGCCAAAACCCAGCGAACTGCAGAAATCGGCTAATTTACCTTCCAACGCGCTGGCAGAATCGCATGCCAGCATCTCATCGAAGGTTCCTGATGCAATGTCCATACAGCCCACACATCCAAAGCACATTCCCCCGGCATATCCGGTTGCAGAGTATATACAACTTTAATAAAAAGCCAATAATTGCGTAAAAGAAACGGAAAATAAATTAAAATTAGGATCCGGACTGTTTCCTTTTTGTTTTCTTCCTCTTTTTCTGTTTCGCCCGCAGGGCGGCCGCCACACCCTCCCTTGCCCATTCGATCAATAAGTCCTGATCCTCCAGGCAGCCTTCCGGCGCAGAATAATAGGACATGCTCGCCGTCTTTCCGTCCTTCATCACAAAAGTAAAAGGCGCCAGATTGTTGCGTTCAAATTCTGCCCGGTTTTCATTATCAACCTTAAAATACAGCGCCTCGTCATCAAGAATGGCGAAGAATAATTCATCGCAATAAAGCCCGGCCCCGCCGAACATGCGTTTTACGCGGATAACACCCAGCGGGCTGAGCTGATCGGTGATAAAATCGAGGAATTCCCTGCTGACCGCCATATCAGCGCTCCTGCCTGTTTTTTGTCTCTGGCGGCAGCCTCAATGTAAGACCGTCCAATGCGTCGGTTACGACGATCTGACAGCCGAGGCGGGACGTTTTTGCAACCCCGAATGTCAGGTCCAGCATATCATCCTCCTCTTCCAGCGGCTTTGGAATTTTATCGAAATAACGCCGGTCCACCAGAACATGACACGTGGAGCAGGCCATTGCGCCGCCACACGCCCCTTCTATATCAAGGCCGTATTTATGGGCAATTTCCAGCACCGTCAGGCCGGGCGGGACATTGAATTCCGCCTGTTCCGACCCGTCGGCACTGATGAATATGATCCTTGGCATCAGGACCCCGTCGCCGGGTTATTTTTGCGGACGGCTTCTATGATCCGCCCGGCGGCAAACTCAAGTTCTTCCAAAGTGGTGAAGCGGCCGAACCCGATACGCAGCGAAGAGCTTGCCGCTGCTTCATCCAGTCCGAGAGCCTGTAGAACATAGGAAGGCCCTTCCATCGCGGACGCGCAGGCTGCGCCGGACGACATGGCGATATCCCTGAGGTCGGCCAGCAGCCGGTCGCCGTCAGCACCCGGAAAGGTCAGATTGAGATTGCCGGGATAGCGCGCCCTCTCACTGCCATTGATGACGAGATCCGGAAGGCCTTCGCGCAGGCGCGAGAGAAAATGCGCTGCATTCCGCCCGGTTTCGGCAAGTTCCCGTTCCCGGCGCTCCGCGGCAATCACCGACGCCGCCCCCAGCCCGGCGCAGAGCGCCGGTGAAAGCGTCCCGGAACGAATGCCCGCCTCCTGACCGCCGCCATCCATCTGCGGCACAATCCGGCTTGCTTTCAGGTTCCGGACATACAGCGCGCCAATGCCCTTGGGGCCATATATTTTATGGCCGGATATACTCATCAAAGCCGCATTGATGTCATCCGCTGACAGTGGAATTTTGCCGAATGCCTGGGCGGCGTCCGTATGGAACGGCACCCCTTTTTCGCGGCAGAGCTCACCGATCTCCGCCAGCGGCTGAATGACGCCGATTTCATTATTGACCGCCATGACCGAAACCAGGGCCGTGCGGCCGGTCATGGCTTCGGCCAGCTGATTCATATCAAGAAGGCCATCACTGCCGACCGGCAGATACGTGATATCCGCTCCCGAACGCCCTGCCGCCGCTGCTGATTCCAGCACGCATTTATGCTCGGTCGCCACCGTGATCAGATGGTTCTTGTGCGGCAGGGATGCCGCCAGTGTGCCCTTGATCGCAAGATTGTTGGATTCCGTTGCGCCGGATGTGAAAATCATATCGACCGGATCAGCCCCGATGACAGCGGCCACCTGTTCCCGCGCAAGATCAACGGCCGCCTCCGTTTCCCATCCGAAGCGGTGCGTGACGGAATGCGGGTTGCCGAATCTGCCCTGAAGATAAGGCAGCATGGCATCGAGCACAGCCGGATCCAGAGGGGTTGTTGCCTGATAATCCAGATAGATGGAAGGCGTTACTGCCATATTTTTACTCCACCGCGCGCTGTGTGCTGCGGGTCCTGCTGCGCTGATAATGTTCCCGCCAGGCTTTTACCAGCAGATCGATATCCTCGGCGACCGTCTGCCAGCCAAGGCTGACCCGAATGGCGGAGCCTGACAAACTCTTCCCATCCGCCGCCATGGCGGCAATCACATGCGATGGCGTCACCTTGCCGGAAGAGCAGGCGGACCCGGAGCTGACACAAATGCCGGCAATATCCATCGCCATGACCTGGGTTTCGCCGGCAAGACCCGGGACCGCGAAACAGGAAGTATTGGCCAGCCGTGCGACCCCGGCGCCAAAAAACTGCGCTTCCGGGGCGATCACGGCAATTTCATTTTCCAGCCGGTCCCTGAATGCCGCCAGTTTTGCATAGCCGGACAGGTCCGCAACGGCGATCTCCACCGCCGCGCCAAACCCGGCAATGCCGGCGAGATTTTCGGTGCCCGAACGGCGGCCCAGTTCCTGGCCGCCGCCGACAATCAACGCGGAACCGGGAACGGATTCCCGGATCACCAGCGCGCCGACACCATGCGGCCCGCCAAGCTTGTGGGCGGAAATGCTCATAAAATCCGCACCGAGCGTCCGAAAGTCCACCGCTATCTTACCAAAAGCCTGGACTGCATCGCAGTGCAGAAGGCCGCCTTTTTCATGCACCAGCGAGGCAATAGCCGCTATCGGCTGAATGACGCCGGTTTCATTGTTGGCCAGCATGATCGAAACCAGCACCGGCATCTCACTCTCGCCCAGCATCTTTTCAAGCGCCGCCATGTCAACAAGACCATGACGATCCACCGGGACAATCGAAACCGGCAATCCGCTCACCGCCGCCGCCGCACGGACGCTGTCATGCTCGATCGCCGAAAGGATCAGCGATTTGGCGCGGTTGTTCCTGAGCGCCGTATTGTTGGATTCCGTCCCGCCGCTGGTGAAGATGATTTCCTGCGGCTTGCAGTTAAGCGCGGTTGCGATTTTGGCCCGCGCCCGCTCGACGGTTTGCCGCGCCTGCCGCCCTCTGGCATGAACCGAAGAGGGATTGCCGCCGGTTGCAAGCATCGCGGTCATCATCTCGACCACCTGGGGTCTCGGCAATCCGGTCGCGTTATAGTCAAGGTAAATTTGTCGCTGCATGGCAAAGACATAAGCCGTTGGCCGCCGGCATTCAATTTTTTTGATGCTCCGCACTACTTCAAGTAAAGACAATCCTTGCACGGCGGGGGACAAAATCTATATAAGAGCGGTTCCGCAAATGCGCTAGGCGCACCAGTAAAAAGTACCTATCTATGCCCGAAGTCATTTTTAACGGACCGGAAGGCCGGCTTGAAGGCCGCTACCAGCCCGGCAAAACGCCCACTGCGCCGATGGCGCTGATTCTTCATCCCCACCCGCAATTTGGCGGGACAATGAATAATAAGGTCGTTTACTATCTCTATCAGTCCTTTGCTAAACGCGGCTTTGCGACGTTGCGTTTCAATTTCAGAGGCGTCGGCCGCAGTCAGGGCGAATTTGACAATGGCCTCGGGGAGCTGTCCGATGCCGCGACGGCGCTGGACTGGATGCAGTCCTTCAACCCCAATGCCAGCGGCTGCTGGATTGCCGGATTTTCCTTCGGCGCATGGATTTCCATGCAGCTTTTGATGCGCCGCCCGGAAATTCAGGGTTTTATCTCCGTGGCCCCGCCCGCCAATCTTTATGATTTCAGTTTTCTTGCGCCCTGCCCGTCCTCCGGGCTTATTTTGCAGGGGTCCATCGACGATATCGTGCCGCCCTCCGCATCGCTGAAACTGGCCGAAAAACTGAAAACCCAGAAAGCGATCACCATCGACTATGAAATTGTCGAGGGCGGCAATCATTTCTTCGAGGGTCTGCTTGACGAGATGAATGCCGAAGTGGACCGCTATCTCGATAAACGGCTGGGATAAAAACAGCCGCCGCTCACCGCTTGCTTCGCGCCGGTGGTTGCCGGCAGGCTTAATGGCAGGCCAAGACGGGAACGGATAGCGAGATAGGCGAAAAGTTCGGCTTCCAGGCTGTCGCCGCGCCAGCCGAGAATTTCCACGGGGGCCACGCTCACCTCCAGTGATTTCGCCAGATAATCCATGAGAACCGGGTTATGACGGCCGCCGCCGGTCACATACCAGGCAAGCGGAGGCGCAGGCAGATGCGCCAGCGCCGCCCTGACCGAGGCGCTGGTAAAAGCCGTCAGGGTCGCCGCTCCATCCTCAACGGAGAGGAGTTCCAGTCCCTGAATGGAAAAATCGCCGCGATCAAGGGATTTAGGGGGTATGCGGTCAAAATAGGGATGGTCCATCAGCCGGGCAAGCTGCTCCTCATCCACGCCGCCGCGTCCCGCATATTCGCCGTTCAGATCGCAGGAAAGCCCCTTTTGCTTTTGCATCCAGTCATCAAGCAGGGAATTGGCCGGGCCGGTATCGAAGGATAGGATTTCCCTGCCGTCCGCCGCAATCCAGGTGACATTGCCGACCCCGCCGAGATTGAGAACGGCAACCGGGCCGGAAAGGGTTTCCTGCCGCATCAGCGCTGCATGATAGAGCGGTGCAAAGGGCGCTCCCTCCCCGCCATGCGCCATGTCATTGGCGCGAAAGTCATTGACCACGGCAATCCCGGTCTGCGCCGCAAGCCGCGCCCCGTCTCCTAACTGCCAGGTAAAACCAAGGTCGGGCCGGTGCAGGATGGTCTGGCCATGAAAGCCGATCAGATCAACCTCGCCTGCTGTCAGCCCCGCCTGCTGCAATAATTCCATCACCAGTGCCGCATGCCGGTCCGTCAGTTCCTGTTCAACCACCGCAACCACAACGTCATCGGGTTGGCGCTGTTCAAAACCGGCAACATGCTGAAGAATGGCGCGAAGGCGGTTATGGAAGTCCGGCGTGTAGGGGTGGCTGAGGGCAGGCCCGAGCCGGTCAATTTTTTCGCCGTCACTGTAAATAACGGCGCCATCGATACCGTCCATGGACGTTCCGCTCATCAGGCCGATGGCGCAATATTGCTGTTTGGTGTTTTGCATCGCCGGTCAGATATGCTACATGGGCGCGCGCCTGTCTAGAAACTAAAAAGAGCGATTATGACCCGGTTCGATTCGGAATTTCTGCAAACCCTGGATACCCGCGGTTACATCCATCAACTGACCGATGGCGCGGCTTTGGATTCCGTCTGCAAAAAGGGCCCGGTCACCGCCTATATCGGCTTTGACTGCACCGCGCCCTCCTTGCATGTCGGCAGTCTGGTACAGATTATGATGCTGCGGCATCTGCAGCAATGCGGCCACAAGCCGATCGTGCTGATGGGTGGCGGCACCACCATGATCGGTGATCCGTCGGGCAAGGATGAATCCCGCCAGTTGCTGAGCGCCGACGCCATTGCTGAAAATATGGCCGGTATCAAAACGGTGTTTGAACGATTCCTCCGGTTTGGCGATGGCGCGGCGGATGCCGTGATGGTCAACAATCTCGACTGGCTGACAGCATTGGACTATATTCCGTTTCTGCGCGATATCGGCCCGCATTTTACCGTCAATCGCATGCTGACCTTCGATTCCGTGAAACTAAGGCTGGAACGCGAACAGCCGCTGACTTTCATCGAATTCAATTATATGATCCTGCAGGCCTACGATTTTCTGGAACTCAACCGGCGTTACGGCTGCATTCTGCAAATGGGCGGCTCCGATCAATGGGGCAATATCGTCAATGGCATGGAGCTGACCCGGCGCGTTGACGGCAAGACCGTCTACGGCCTGACCACACCGCTGGTGACACTGGCCGATGGATCAAAAATGGGCAAAACGGCCAGCGGCGCTATCTGGCTCAATGAAGACGCCCTGTCCTCCTATGATTACTGGCAATATTGGCGCAGCGTGCCCGATGCGGATGTCGGCCGCTTTCTTAGACTTTTTACCGAACTTCCGCTGGCTGAAATCGCAAAACTGGAAAGGCTTGAAGGCGAGGAAATCAACGCGGCCAAGAAAATTCTCGCCACCGAAGCCACACGGCTGTGCCGCGGAGAGGCCGGCGCCCGCGAAGCGGCGGAAGCGGCCAGAAAAACCTTCGAGGAAGGACGGCATGCCGAAGCCCTGCCCACAATCATGCTATCCCGCACCGCCCTTGCAGCCGGACGTCCGCTGGTTGACCTTTTCGTGGAAACCGGCCTTGCCGCTTCCAAAGGCGAGGCCCGGCGGCTCATCAGGCAGGGCGGCGCCCGCATCAACGGCGAAAAGATCAATGACATCGAACAGACGGCCGGTTCAGGCGACCTGACCGGCGACGGGGTCATCAAACTATCCGCCGGCAAAAAACGCCACGCCCTGGTCGAAGTCCAGTCTTAGGGCCTCCATCCTCCGGTCCCGTTCGGGTGGAGGAGGAAAGGTTCTAAGCGTCCAGGTCGATGATACGGAGATTCAGTTCACGGAGATGTTTCGGGGAAACACCGGAGGGCGCGCCCATCATCAGGTCCTCGGCTTTCTGATTCATTGGAAACAGAATGACTTCCCGGATATTGGGCTCATCCGCCAGCAGCATGACGATGCGGTCCACACCAGGCGCAAGCCCGCCATGAGGCGGGGCGCCGTAGCGAAAGGCGTTGAGCATGCCGGGAAATTCCTTTTCCACGGTTTCCGCATCATAGCCGGCAATGCCGAAGGCTTTCAGCATGATTTCCGGCAGATGGTTGCGGATCGCGCCGGAGGAAAGTTCCACTCCGTTACAGACAATATCATACTGGTAGGCAAGGATATCCAGCGGGTCCTTGCTTTCGAGCGCGTCCAGCCCGCCCTGCGGCATGGAAAACGGATTATGGGAAAAATCGATCTTCTTTTCCGCTTCGTCATATTCAAACAGCGGGTAATCGACAATCCAGCAGAAGCGAAATTCATCCTTCGCCAGCAGGTCGAGATCCAGCCCTATTTTCCCACGGGCAAGACCGGCGAGCCTGGCGGCGTCGGCTTCCTTGGCACAGGCGAAAAACACACCGTCATTGTCACCTAAGGATAATTGATTTCTGAGGGTTGCTGTTCGATCTTCACCTAAATTCTTAGCAATAGGACCGCCCGGCGATCCGTCCTTGATATTGATATAACCGAGCCCGGCATACCCTTCGCTCCGCGCCCAGTCATTCATCTTGTCGAAGAAACTGCGGGCAAGGCCTCCTGCCCCCGGCGCCGGGATGGCCCGGACCACGGCCCCGCCCTCGATCATTTTTGCAAAGATGCCAAAGCCGGAGCCGCGGAAAATTTCCGTGACATCCTGAATTTCGATGGGATTGCGCAAATCCGGCTTGTCAGAGCCATATTTCAGCAGCGCTTCCTTATAGGGAATCCGGGGATAGGGCGCGGGCGTGACTTTGCGGTCCCCGGCAAATTCCTCGAATACACCGGTAATGACTGGCTCGATGGCGGCAAAGACGTCGTCCTGGGTGACAAACGACATTTCGACATCCAGTTGATAGAACTCGCCCGGCGAGCGGTCGGCGCGCGCATCCTCATCCCGGAAACAGGGAGCGATCTGGAAATAACGGTCGAAACCGGCCATCATGACCAGTTGTTTAAACTGCTGCGGTGCCTGCGGCAGGGCGTAGAATTTTCCCGGATGCAGCCGGGACGGCACCAGAAAGTCCCGCGCGCCTTCCGGTGAAGAGGCGGTCAGAATAGGGGTCTGGAACTCCTGAAAGCCGGCATTCCACATGCGCTTCCGGATTGAGGCGATCACCTTGTTCCTCAGCACGATATTGGCATGCATCTTTTCCCGGCGGAGATCAAGAAAGCGGTAGCGCAGCCGAATATCCTCGGGATATTCCTGATCACCGAAAACCGGCATCGGCAGTTCACCGGCGGCGGACTGAAGTTTACAATCCTTGATCACCAGTTCCACCTCGCCGGTGGGCAGACCGGCATTGACCGTATCCGGCGTCCGCTTCACGACCTTGCCGGTGACCGTGATCACGCTTTCCGCGCGCTGCGCCTCGATTTCCTTGAAAACCGCTTTATCGGCGTCAATCACGCACTGGGTCAGGCCATAATGATCACGAAGGTCAATAAACAGCAGATTGCCATGATCCCGCATGCGGTGAACCCAGCCCGAAAGACGGACCGTCTCCCCGACATGATCGGTACGGATATCGGCACAGGTGTGGGTGCGGTAGGCGTGCATAGAATTCTCAATTCTTATCGGTGATTATTGGCCCGGAAAAGCGCATGGAACAACGGTTTTGTCAAGGCTTCAGGGCCAGGATTCGTAAAATTCATGCGCAGGGTTCCCCGTCTCATACGTCCGGGGTAAAAAATCCTGCGGGCAAATGATAAAACACGCATTCATTCAGATTGCCGGACATTAGTATGCTTCGGTTGACCTTGCCGGCTATTCGGCGTACGGATAAGCTGGGTCGGGGGAATTTTCCAGTCCCTTTACAAATTATTTCAATCAGGAGTGGAATATGTTACGTATCCTCGCTTCATCCTTTCTTTTAATGCTTGCGGTTGGTTTTGCACCGGCGCTTTATGCTCAGTCTTCGCAAGACAAGTTCGAAGTTTCATTTCAGGCCAATGAGACCAAGCGGCGCGCGACGATCGCCAGCGTCATGCTGTTCACCGGGGCGGAAGCGGCAAAATTCTGGCCGCTTTATGACGCCTATCGCGCCAGAGTGAAAGACCATCAGCTGCAACGCATCTTAATGCTTGAAAAATTATCAGAATCGATGGTCGGCATGGGGGACGAAGTTGCAACGGAAGTTGTCAATAACGCCCTGCAACTGGAACGGGATCAGGAACGGCGGAAGCGGGACTTCATTTCCGACCTGCATCCGATTCTGACGGGGGCGCGGTATTTCCGTTATTATCAGGTGGAAACCAAATTGGACGCCATGTTTACTTACGGGTGGACGCAGCAAATTCCCCTTGCCATCACCGAAGATGAAGCCAAAGGCGCGAAGCCTTAACTGCGATAGAGCCAAAGACATTATCCGCCATTGGCCGCAGCCAGCGCCCGCCAGATTTTATGAGGCGTTGCGGGCATGTCGATGTGACGGATGCCGCGCTCTTTCAGCGCATCCAAAATAGCGTTCATGATCGCTGGCGCGGCGCCGATGGTTCCCGCCTCGCCGCAACCTTTTACGCCGAGCGGATTGGTCTGGCAGAGAATTTCATTGTAATGGAAAGTAATGTCCGAGGCATCATCGGCCCTTGGCAGACCGTAATCCATAAAGGAACCGGTCATCAGCTGCCCCGATTCGCCATCATACACGCAATTTTCCAGCAAGGCCTGACCGAGCCCCTGCACGACGCCGCCATGGACCTGGCCGGCGACAATCAGCGGGTTGACGATGCGGCCGAAATCATCGGCCACCGTATAATCAACTATTTTCAGTGACCCTGTTTCGGGATCAATCTCGACTTCCGCAACATGACAGCCATTGGGAAATGTGGAATCGGTCTTGGTATAAACGGACTTGCTGTCCAGGCTTTGCGGCAAACCGGCCGGCAGGTCATTCCGTTCATTTGCTTCCCGCAAAAGATCGAAGACCGAAAGAAACATGTTCACCTTGGGGGAAGTAAAGACGCCGTCTGCAAATTCCACGTCTTCACCCGGAACATCCATAATATGCGCGGCAAGTTCCTTGCCCTTGCCGATAATATCGTCGCAGGCGGCCAGCGTCGCCCCACTGATCATATGAAGAGAGCGCGAGCCGGCCGTCCCGCCGCCGGTATTTTTACGCTTTGTGTCCCCCTGGACGAGATCGACTTTGTCCGGGTCAATCCCGAGCTTTTCCGCAATCAACTGCGGAAAGGTTGTTTCGTGGCCCTGCCCGTTGGATTGCGTGCCGACCAGAAGCTCAACCCGGTCTTCGCTGGTGAACCGGACTTCCACCTCTTCCGACGGCAGCCCCAGGGTGCATTCCATATAATAGGCCATGCCGATCCCGCGCAGCCTGCCCCGGGCAAGCGCGTCAGCGCGCCGTTCCTCAAAACCATCCCAGCCGGCGTGCGCCTTGGCATCTTTCATATTGCGGGCGAAATCACCGCTGTCGAGGATGGTGTCCGTCGCATTCTTATAGGGAAAGGCATCGGGCGGAATAAAATTCCGCGCGCGAATCTCGTCCTGGCCCAATCCTAATTCCGCCGCCGCCTGATTGACGGCCCGTTCCAGCATATAGGCCGCTTCGGGACGCCCAGCCCCGCGATAGGCATCCACCGGGGCCGTATTGGTCATCACCCCCCTGACCCTGACATGGATATGGGGAATCTTGTAAACGCCTCCCAGCACCTGGACCGCCGTCAGGGTCGGGATGAAGGGTCCGAATTCGGAAAGATACCCGCCCAGATTGGCATGGCTGGACACCCGGTAGGCAAGAAAATGACCATCGGCATCAAGCGCCAGCTCGACATCGGAAAGAATGTCGCGCCCGTGCGTATCGGCAAGAAAAGCTTCGCTGCGATCACCTGTCCAGCGCACCGGCCGGCCGGTGCGCTCCGCCGCCACAAGCACCATCACATGTTCGGGATAGGTAAACATTTTCATCCCGAAACCGCCCCCCACATCGGGCGTTATGATATTCAGTTTACCGGCGACGGCATTGGGCATGATCTCCCCCAGCATGGGCAGCAGGCCGGCAACGCCCTGGCTGTTTGTGTAAAGCGTATGACCGGCCTCCGGATCAAACATGCCGATGGCGGCGCGCGGTTCAATCGGATTTGGCACCAGACGGTTATTGATAAGGGTCACTTTCGTAATGTGATCCGCAGCCTGAAAAGCCGTTTCAACAGCCGCCTTATCCCCGACATCCCAATCGAAAGCCAGGTTGCCCGGCGCCTCCGGCCAGATATCCGGGGCCTCATTTCGGCATGCGGCCTCAATGGTGCCGGCAGCATCAAGGGGCTCATACTCAATCTCGACCCGTTCTGCCGCGTCTTTGGCTTCTCTCAGGCTTTCCGCAATAATGAAGGCGACCGGGTCGCCCACGAAACGCACCCTGTCGCGCGCCAGTATCCACCGCTCCGTCAACGCTATGGGGGTGCCGTCGCTGTTTTCGATGGCGCGGGAACACGGCATCACACCCACACCGGCCGCATCCATCTCGGCAATGGTAAGAATATCGATAACGCCGGGAGCGGCTTTCGCCTCCGTCAGATCAAGCGAGCTGATATCCGCATGGGCGTAAGGCGACCGCAGCACATATCCCACGGCCTCATTCTCAAATCGATAATCACTGGTATACCGGCCCTCGCCTTTCAAAAAACGCACATCCTCCACACGCCTGAGGGGCTGCCCGACACCGAATTTCTTCATAAAATCTATTCCTTGTAACTTTGATCTTTCCAATCGATCATGCGCAACACCGCCTGCCAGGTAATTTCCGCCACACCGCCAAAGGCCGGCCCCCGGCCCTGCTGAGCGACCTTTTCACCAAGCTCGTCCGGCAGCATCGTCAAGGCCGCACCGCCCGATTGGGCCGCAAGCTGCTGCTCGCACGCCCGCTGCAGAAAATACATGCGCAGAAATGCCTGCTGAACATTGCCGCCAACCGTCAATAGCCCGTGATTGCGCAAAATCAAACACCCTTTGTCCGGGCCGATGTCGGCGGCGAGCCTTTTCCGCTCGCCTTCCTCCAGCGCCAGCCCTTCATAGTCATGGTAGCCAATATCCCCATAAAGCGTCATGGCATTCTGGCTAATTGACAGCAGACCTTTTTTCTGGGCTGAAACAGCAACGCCCTCGGTGGTATGCAGATGAAGGGCGCAATGGGCATCCTCCCGCGCTTCATGAATCGCACTGTGCACGGTAAAGCCGGCCGGGTTGATGCCATGGCCGTTGGGCAATTGAATCCGGCCCTGAAGGTCCACCTTGACCAGATTGGACGCGGTAATCTCGTCAAACAGCAGGCCGAACGGATTGATCAGATAATGCCGCGCCGCGCCCGGCACCCGGGCGGAAATATGGGTGAAAATCAGATCGTCCCAGCCGAAATGCGCGCAAATCCGGTAACAGGCCGCCAGGTCAATGCGGATTTTCCACTCGTCCTCACTTACCTGATCTTTGATCGGCATTGGTAAATCTGCCACCTCGTTGTCCTTTTTCTGTTCCAAACCGGACTGCTTCCCCTATATTAGAACAGGACCCATCAGAAAACCAACAAGGTTTAGGCATGATCGACCCCTTCGGACGAAAAATCAGTTACGTGCGGCTTTCGGTGACCGACCGCTGCGACTTCCGCTGCGTCTATTGCATGGCGGAAAATATGAGTTTTCTGCCCAAGCCCGATCTTCTGACCCTGGAGGAGATTGACCGGCTGGCGACGGTCTTTATCGAAAAAGGCGTCGATAAAATCCGCATTACCGGCGGGGAACCGCTGGTGCGGCGGGATATTATGGACCTGTTTCGCTCAATCGGCCGGCATCTGGACAGCGGCGCGTTAAAGGAACTGACCCTGACCACCAATGGCAGCCAGTTGCCGCGCTTCTCTAAAGACCTGTATGCGGCGGGCGTACGCCGGATCAATGTCTCGCTGGATACGCTGGATGAGAAAAAATTCGCCCGCATCACCCGCTGGGGCCGGCTTGAACAGGTATTGCAGGGGATCGAAGCCGCGCTTCTGGCCGGCCTGAAAGTCAAAATCAACACCGTCGCCCTTAAAAGCATCAACGACGATGAACTGGACCGGATGATCAAATGGTGCGGCGACCTCGGTATGGACCTCACGCTGATCGAAACCATGCCCATGGGCGAAATCGACGAGGACCGGGCAGACCGCTATCTGCCGCTTTCCACGGTGAAGGACGATCTGGCAAAACGCTGGACCCTTGAGGACAGTTCCCATCAAACCGGCGGGCCGTCGCGCTATATGACCATCGCCGAAACCGGGCAGAAACTCGGTTTCATCACGCCGCTCAGTCATAATTTCTGCGAATCCTGCAACCGGGTGCGGGTGACCTGCACCGGCACGCTTTATATGTGTCTGGGTCAGCAGGATGCCGCCGATTTGCGGACGCCGTTACGGGCCAGCCCCGATAACGCGCTGATTTCTGACACAATCGACGAAGCCATTGGCCGCAAACCCAAAGGACATGACTTTGTGATTGAACGCACGGGTCAGGCGCCTTCGGTGCCGCGTCACATGAGCGTCACCGGCGGATGAGCAGCAAAATTGCCATCATCGCCAGCGATACGGATGAAGCCGCCAGGGCGCAGACGGATCTTTCGGCGCTTTATCCAACTGTGCCGATGGATGAGGCCGATATTATTGTCGCGCTTGGCGGTGACGGATTCATGCTGAACACGCTCCATGCCTGTATCGGCGCCGCCAAACCCATTTACGGCCTGAATATGGGGACCGTCGGCTTTCTGATGAATGAATATAAAACCGGCGGGCTGCTGGAGCGCATCGAAAAGGCCGAACTTTTCACGCTGCATCCTTTGCGGATGATGGCGACGACCGTTGACGGCACACGTCATGACTCGGTGGCGATCAACGAAGTCTCGCTTTTGCGGCAAACCCGGCAGGCGGCAAAAATCCGTATCACCATTGACGGCAAAGTACGGCTCGATGAGCTGATCTGCGATGGCGTCATGGTGGCGACCCCCGCCGGGTCGACCGCTTATAATCTTTCCGCCCACGGTCCGATAATTCCGCTGGGCGCGGGCGTTCTCGCCCTCACGCCGATCAGCGCCTTCCGCCCCCGGCGCTGGCGCGGTGCGCTGCTGCCCCATGAATCCCGTGTGAGTTTGAGTATTCGGGATGGTAAAAAACGTCCGGTTTCCGCCGTGGCCGATCAGACCGAGATCAGAAATGTCAGCGAAGTTGAAATCCGCGAAGACCGCACCGTGTCATTGAAATTACTGTTCGACCGTGAACACGGGCTTGCAGAACGCATCCTGATGGAGCAGTTTATCGACTGAACTGACAACAAAAACCGGGAGGAAATGATTATGTTGCGTTTAGGTTTGACCGGGCTTTCCCTGGCCGCCCTGATTTTGACGGGGTGCGATGCCACGGTAACCCTTGATTCATCGGATGAAAGCACGCAGGAATTTTCCATTGTCGATGAGGCGAATGGCGACAATGTCCGCGCTCACATGACGTTTCTCGCGCAGGACTTGCTCGAAGGCCGCGACACCGGAACCCGCGGCTATGACATCGCACGGCATTATGTGGCGGCCCAGTATAAACTTTTGGGATTGAAGCCTGCCGGCGATAACGGCAGCTATTTCCAGACTGTACCCCTGATGGAGGCCCGTACCATCGATAGCGGACACGCCATGCAGATTGTCCGCGGCGGCACTACACAGGATCTGACATTCCGCGAAGATTACCTGCCGGGGACAAGCTATGGCGATACGGAACAGGCCCTGAGCGCAGAGGTCGTGTTTGTGGGATATGGCATTACCGCGCCGGAACTTTCCCATAATGATTATGACGATCTGAATGTGGAAGGCAAAATTGTGGCGATGCTGCCGCGCGCACCGGCTAATTTCCCCAATGACCAGCGGGCTTATTATTCGTCGAACAGCGTTAAGGCGCAAAATGCCCTGGACCGCGGCGCCGCTGGAGTGATTGGCCTTTGGACGCCTGAACAGGAGACCGTTTTCTCCTGGGACCGGGTGAACGAGGCGGTTTGGGATCCGAGATTTCGCTGGGTCAATGCACAAGGCGAAGCCTTTAACGGCTTCCCGAGTCTGGCGTCCGGCGGCGTGCTCAGTCTGGAAGGCGCAACCAAGCTTTTTGCCATGGCCGAGCTCGATTTTCTGGAGCGGGTTGAACGCGCAGAAGCCGGGGAACATGTCTCGACCAATCTTCCTGTCACCCTCTCCTTTACCAATGAATCCGAGCAAAAAATCATTGATAGCTATAATGTTGCAGCGCTTCTTGAAGGCAGCGATCCCGATCTGAAGGATGAATATGTGGTTGTCACCTCCCACCTTGATCACATCGGCGTCATGAAGGATTCGGACGAGGAAGATGTCATCCGTAATGGCGCTTATGACAATGCCGCAGGCATCGGCGTAATCCTGGAAATGGCGCGGCTGATCGACGAAATGCCGGAAAGGCCGCGCCGCTCGATCTTGTTTGTCGCGGTCACGGCAGAGGAGAAAGGCCTGATCGGGTCCGATTATTTCGCTCAAAATCCGACCATTCCGGCGGAGGCCATCGTTGCCAATGTCAATATCGACATGCCGATCTTTCTCTATCCGCTTGGCGACGTGATTCCCTTCGGAGCGGATCATTCCTCCCTTCTGACCGAAGTGACCGAAGCCGGAAACGCCACCGGGTTCGCGCTGGCTGAGGACCCCTTTCCGGAACAGACCATTTTCATCCGTTCGGATCAGTTTTCCTTCGTCAAGACCGGGGTACCCGCCGTCTTTCTCGTTCCCGGCATGACCTCAAATGACCCCGAAATCAATGGCCAGGAACAATGGGGAGGATTTCTGGGGGGCCACTACCATCGCCCGACCGATGATCTTTCCCGGCCCTATGATACGGATTCCGCGGCGCGTTATACGGCGATGAACACAATGATCACACTGGATATCGCCAATGAGGAGACCCGTCCGACATGGAATGAAGGCGACTTTTTCGGCGACAAGTTCGGCGCAAACCGCTAAGGAAGCCGTACAATAAACGCGGAAATACGCTCTGACAAACATGCAGGGCGGCGGGGAGCGGTATGTCGGATAACATCGGGGCCGGTGGCGTCAAAATAAAAAGCAAATACCAGAAGCATCTGGCGGCTGTTTTAAATGCCGATCATCCGTCCGGTATTAACTCCTTCGGGTTGATCAACAGCGGGCTCGCGCTTGTCTTTGTTATCCTTTCGGGAGTCTTCGCCTGGATTGTCTTTGGCGATAGTCCAAACAGTATTTTTATTATCCTCGCCGCCACCATCGGTGCCTATATGGCAATTAATATCGGCGCCAATGATGTGGCCAACAATATCGGGCCGGCCTTTGGGTCCAAGGCGCTGACGATGGCCAGCGCCTTGGTCATTGCCGCAATCTTTGAAACCAGCGGCGCACTGCTGGCAGGCGGCGACGTTGTCTCCACCATTGCAAAAGGAGTTATCAGCCCCGAATCGCTTGAAGGCGGCCATATCTTCCTCTGGGCGATGACTGCGGCTTTGCTTTCTGCGGCCCTCTGGATCAATATCGCGACCTGGGCCGGCGCACCGGTTTCAACCACTCATTCCATTGTCGGCGGGGTGATGGGCGCCGGTATAGGGGCTGCCGGCCTCACCTCGGTTCACTGGGGGACGATGGCGCAGATTGCGGCAAGCTGGGTGATTTCGCCGGTTATGGGCGGACTTGTCGCAGCCCTGTTTCTTACCTTTATCAAAAACAATATTCTGCGTCAGCCCGACAGGATCAAGGCGGCCCGGCACTGGGTTCCTGTTCTGATCGGCATCATGGCCGCGGCTTTTGCCATGTACCTTTCCATCAAGGGATTGAAGAAAATCTGGAATCCGGAAATCTGGCAGATGTGGGCGTTCACCCTGACCGCCTTTGTTGCCGGGTATTTCCTGAGCAAACCGGCGGTTGAGCGTAAGGCCCAGGGCCTGGAAAACCGCAAAAAAGCCGTCAATACGCTCTTCACCCTGCCGTTGATTGCCTCCGCTGCTCTGCTTTCTTTTGCCCATGGCGCCAATGATGTGGCCAATGCCGTGGGGCCGCTTTCCGCCATTGTCAGCGTCGTCACCGGCGGCGCCGTTGGAAGCAAGGTCAGTATTCCGCTCTGGGTGATGGTGATCGGGGCGCTGGGTATTTCGGTGGGCCTTCTGTTATTCGGGCCGAAACTGATCCGCACGGTCGGCCAGAAAATCACCCGCCTGGATCAGATACGGGCCTTTTGTGTCGCGCTGTCAGCCGCCATTACCGTGATCGCCGCTTCCTGGCTCGCCATGCCGGTGTCCTCGACCCATATCGCGGTTGGCGGTGTCTTCGGCGTTGGATTTTTGCGGGAAGCTGTTGCGAACCGGCAGCGAAAGCGCATGCTGGCCATTCTGAATGAGCGGCAGCGTGAACTGCCGCTGGATTATCCCGACGAACTGGTTATGGGTAAACGCCGTCTGGTGCGCCGCCGGGCGCTGACAACCATTGTTGCCGCATGGCTTATCACCGTCCCCTGCACGGCTGCCCTGGCGGCGGTGTTTTTCCTGCTGCTGAACGGAATGATCGGATAAAACCGGCCATGAAAAAACAATCATTTCAACGATCTTCATCTTTTTTATTAGCTTAATTTCATAAGCCATTGTATTTGAAGAGGATAAAACAATGAAATATTTAAATTCCGACGCGCATAAAGCGGCTAACCTGCCGTTTTCCGAAGCCGTGCAGGTTGGCAATATGCTCTATCTTTCCGGCCAGATCGGGATGGATTACGGCACGCAGAAACTGGCCCCCGGCGGCATCGGCCCGGAAACCCGCCAGACCATGCAGAATATCAAAGGCACGCTGGAACGTTTCGGCGGTTCCATGGACCGCATCGTAAAATGCACGATCTTTCTGGCGGATATGGATGAGTGGACTGCGATGAACGCAGAATATGTGAAATTCTTCGAAAAACCCTACCCTGCCCGCTCCGCCTTCGGGACAAGCGGCCTCGCCCTTGGCGCTCGCGTGGAGATAGAGTGCTTTGCAGCGCTTGAAAACTAGGCTCAGGACCCATTCGCAACTTGCGCCGTATCCACGGCCAGTATCCGTACCAAATCATCGATTGTATACGGTTTCTGGATCTCTGGCGCGTCGGGATAGGATTCCCGAAGATGAGCATTATCGCCATAGCCGGTTGTCAAGGCAAACGGTACCCCCGTACTTGCCAACAGTTTTGCAACAGGTTCGCTTGTCTCCGCTCCCAGGTTGATATCCAGCAGCGCAAAATCCGGGGCGTTTTCCTGAATCGATGCGATTGCTCTGGCCACATTACTCGCCAGCCGGACAGATTCGATTCCAATCTCCTTGAGGCACGCCTCCGTTTCCATGGCGATGATCATATTATCTTCCAAAACGAGAACGGATCGAATGTGCTCCTTTTTCATCTCCGGCGGTTGATCCGTCATGTCGGTGGCCTCACCCGGCCCCTGAGCCCTATCAATGAATTTTCCCGGTATCACAAACAAAGCCTTCACGCCTGAGATGTCATAGCTGACTTCGGCCTTTCCCTCCAGTTCATAAGGAACCGAGCGTTCGATGATAGTACTGCCGAAACCCCGCCTCACTGGGGGCTTAACCGGTGGTCCACCCTCTTCTTGCCAGGACAAGGAGAGTTCACCATCAGACGTCTCTCCTATAAGGATGACAATCCGCCCTCCACTGCTCCGCAGCTCCAGGCAGATTGGCCTTCACAAAAGGAAGCTTTAATGGTTACATAATAGGTGGCTGCGTCATCGGGGGCAGGTCACGATACCTACGCCCCAAACGATTGAATCCGCCCGGGCGTATGGATCGGCTCCCGGTCGCAATTGGTAAGATCGACTGTGTTCATCTCCCCGTCCCCCATATTTCTCACCGATCCATCGATGACACCAGTTGTGCCTGCGCCTCATGATATGCGCACTCAAACATCCCAAATGCCAAAACTGCACCCTTCACGATGTCATCTAAAAGAGATGCATCAGAGTCGTCATTCCCTATTTTTTTGCTGAATGCCCGCCAATACCGTCTCATACAATCGCTGGATAAGTAAGCGCCTGCTTTCAAAACCACCGGGTCATCTGATTTCCGCCATCGTGTGCGGAGCACGGCACTGCCAAAATGACTGCCGGCGATCACATAGACCATTCCGGCCGGATTTGCACCCGCCGGAACAGACAATGGCGTAACGGAGGTAACAGCAACGCCCAATGCCCTCAAGTCTTTTTGTGCCAGAGCAGATAGGTCAGGAGGGAAATCTTTCCAAGAACCGGCCCTCACAATAGCCTCCTCCATTGGCTTTAAGGCCATATGATGGGCCAGAAGAAAATGCGCCAAATCTTCGCGCCGGGATAGCCGGAGCCGGCTGTAGAGCCCGTCGATGCGATCATGGCATACTTGCGTTCGCTTTTTCAGAACTCCTCTCAAATCCATACATCGCGATAAGATATTTTAAGGCATTGGACAAACAATTTCTTTTGGTGGGCCGACAATACCTGACTTGTTCATTTTTTTGATTGCCCGTTGCTCTGGCAGCGGATTTTTCTTGCCCAAATGCTGCGGGCGCATTAGGTAAAGTTCGTCATCATCCGGGGCCGTAGCTCAGTTGGGAGAGCGCTACGTTCGCAACGTAGAGGTCAGGGGTTCGATTCCCCTCGGCTCCACCATCTTACCCCTTGAAATTGCTGGTATTTCTATCTCTATGACCTGGCTCGCAATAAGCCAGGGAGGCCGTTTTGCAATGGATTTGCAATGGAATGTTGCAAAAAGGTTCCGGTCTGTTCTCTTATTGAGCTCCCGGAGGTAGGCATCCGTGGCGTCCGCCGCGTCCTTGAGATAGACCGGATCGAACTCGCCATAGGAGCGTGAGGTGGTCCGGCTTTCCTCCTGATCCGCATGGCCGAGCCACAGGGACCGCTGCGATCCCGGCACCTTCGCCATCCGCATCACCGTGCTCGCGGCATGCGGAACGACTATAATCACATCAGACCCCATTCTGCGCACGGCGGCAGAACACCAGCGGAAATTGCCGCAAAATCAGATAAGGGGTTAACCCTTATCTGATTGCACCAATCGCCCAAATCGGGCATCAAACCAAGGAAAGGACTCTACTTTCAGGTGGATGAAAGTTGGGGCTCAGGTCAGACAGTATATAATTTATGGTAAACAGAAATTAAGGGGACGTCATCAAATTGCGTCAAACTAATCAGAAAAGACTCTAGTTGGACAAAACAGAGTGATTGCATAAAAGAGTGTTTTCGAGTTCAGGAGGGTGGAACGGCCGAGACTCCAGCTAAAAAACCGGTTCACGTAGTCCTGCCGATGGGGTCCAATCACTTCCTCATCGTCCGTCTCCTCAAGACGGACGGCTCTCATATCAACTGCGAGACCCTATGGGGAGCCGGTCACGAAGAACCGCCGCTTCTGTTTTATACCAACGCTTCGCTCGAATTCAGGCCGCCGACTTACGACGCCGCGCAAAGCCAAGACCCGCGAGGCCGAAGCCCAAAAGCGCCAGCGTGCCGGGTTCGGGGACGGACACGAAGGGAAGAAAGACAACACCTCCAACACCCTCAGGACCGGTAACATCAAGACCACCGCTCAAACCCTTGCTGCCGGCCAGAATGCCCGTGCACGTGCCGCCGAGGGTGTTTTGATCCAGCGTCACCGCAGCAGTATCCGCCAGGGCCCTGCCGCAAATATCCGTCGCATTGGTGTTCATGGTGATGCTGGTGAGCGCGAGAATATTGCCCAGGAATGTCGTGCCCACCTCAATGGTCGCGGAGCTGCGGACATTCCAGAACAGGCCGGCGCCCGAACCGGTACCGATCACGTTCACGACCGAGTTGGTCGAGGTGATCAGCGAGCTCTCCATCTGAAACACCCAGGCCGCGTTGGCGTCGCCCCCGCCGTCGAGGGTGAGCGTTCCCGACAAATTGGTGGTCCCCGCCTTAACCGTATAGACGCCTGGCAAGAGTGTGAGCCCGGTCAGGTCCGGATTTACCAGGGTAATGCCCGGCCCCAGAGAATCAAGATTGTCCCGCGCGGTGGTGAGTTGGCTCTGGGCCAACGCGGCATCCGCCGTCGTCGCGTGTACCAACCCCGAAGTCACCTGCGGGTCCGCAACCGCGACGCCTGGTGAGGAGTTGAAGCCCGTGATTGAAACACCCGGTGAAACACCGACATTGCCGATGATCGCGCTCGTGGGAATATTGGTCACCGTTGAGGCGCCCAGAACCGTGAAACTCTCGAGCTCCGGACCCAGAATCGGCGTGGCTGATGCGGGCGCGGCGCAAGCGAGGGCGGCGCACAAGGGGAATGCCAATCCGGCGACTGTGAAGTGTGACATTAGTCTCTCTCCTGTTATGCTGAATTCTCATTGAATCGCAGCTTATCTGATCAAACCCTTGCAAGAATCACGCCAACTTTTATGTTTGAACAATTCCAATGCCTTAGCGTTGTGGTTAGCGCTGCCACAAGTTCCGATTGTAAAGAATTCCGACACTTTTCCGGCGATTTCAGGCTTTCGGACGAAAAGTTGAAATCTACCGACACCGGCGCGGTTCGCGGTTAACCGTGGCGGTGTTGAAGCATTTACCGGTTTTACCATCGTCGGCAGGCCGACCGGAAGAAACGGCCGGAAAACACTCTCTTATGCAATCACCCTGTTTTGTCCAGCTGGTTCTGACGGGGTACAATCCCTGCCGACTTACAATTGTCCAAAAACACGTTCAATTCCTGCGGATCGATCTTGTCTCGCCATTGGCTGATCAATTGATTCTATCCTTATGTGATCTGGAGCCGGCGTTAAATTTTCTCTCGCTTGGGTCAACTTCGCACGAACTGATCCCACGCTAGATGCCATGATTGTAGCGATATCGTCGTAAGAAAACTCCCCCATAGTCACGAGAAGCAAACAACACCGTTGATCAAAGGGAAGAGCCTGCAGCGCGGCGATTAGAGTGTCTTCACCACTCAGAGAGTTAGCCCGCGCATCATTATCACTTCCGCCAGCCGACTCTGCCAGGGTTTTAAAACGAACCGATTTGACTCGGCGATCTTCCAAAAGCGCCTGAAGATTTGCAAATACCTCCCGGCGGTGAGAAGTTTCCTCTTCCCGCTGTTTGATTTGCGCCAATGTCCGCAAAAGTGCTTCCCTGACAAGCTCGTCAGCCTCGTTTGGTGCGCAAATAACTGAATGCGCGTACTGACGCAAATGCGGTATCGCAGTAATCAAAGCATTCTTATAAGCTGACACGATCTTTCCTCCCAATCTGCCCAGAAGTGAGCCGCCGAACCACATAAGGGAAGCACACATCAACGCCCCTCACATTAACTCAAGTGAATCGCCGCCATCACGACGATAATATCGGAGGAGACATACACCACAGGATACAAAACATATGGGATGTCCCGCCGCAAAGCGATCGACCGGATCCCCCGCCCGGCGGGATCAGCGGCGACGGACGAGGATGAGCCAGCCGGCGGCGGAGACAAGGATGGTCCCGGCCATCGCCCAAGCCCCGAGTAGCCAGGAGGTGGACATGGCAAGCCCTGCGGGGACCCCGGCCGCGGCGCCGAGGAAGCCGGCCAGAAAACCGAAAAGGGCGATTTCCCAAGGCGTCAGGCGTGCGATGAGCGCCACATCATCGTCGTTCGCGCGTTCGACACAGTCGTCTCGTATCATATAAAATTCCTGAGATATGTCCTCATCGGGACGGCATTTCAGACCATCCGCACTGGTCTTCCTGATTTGCATAAACAGCGTCGAAGCCTCCTGTATTCCGGTAGAAGGCGGAGCCGCCGGATCGGGAGATCCGTCAATCCGCCCCTGAAAATTCTCTTTGAAATAAATTAAAAATATCGAATATCAGTATAAATTAATTGACATGCATATTCCCTATAGAATCTAAAAGACCAAATGTCCGAAGAAGCCACAATATAACTGCAATAACAACAACGATATTCAGGATATTCTTTATCTTTCGGTCCATGGGAATGTATGTATTGATTACCCATAGCAGAACGCCAACGACAATTAATACAATCACTATATTGAGCAATGACATTGACCGCTGTCCCGTTCATTCCATGTATTAATAAAAAACGAGATTACCGTCCCGGGGCCGGCGGCAAAAGGTTCGGAATCTACGCAAGGCGTTGTCGAAAGAAAGAGCCTTAGATTTCAATACATTGAATGTCCCCCGGGGGACGGAACCGGGAATGACGCGGGTATTGGAGCATCCTCTGGGATCGCCGAGCCTTGGTATGAGTCGCGGCCGAACGCTCAGATTTACGCGGCGGTATCGCCGCCGGCGGCGACCACCAGCCGGGCGAGAGCGGGAAGGGATTTCACGCCGGTCCTGCTGTAGATGGCCGCGCGGTGCTTCTCGACCGTACGCTGGCTTAAGCCGAGATCGGCCGCGATATTCTTGCTCGGATGGCCGGTGAGCACCATCCCCATGATTTCGCGCTGTCGCGGCGTAAGCCCGGCGAGGCGATTTGCGGCGCCGTCCCGCCAAGCCGAGTCCTTGGCGGCATCCGCAGACCGCGCGAGCGCCTGTCTGACATGGTCGATCAGATCCGCAGCACTGACCGGCTTCTCGATAAAATCGGAAGCCCCGGCCTGTATCGCCCGCATGGCCATCGCGACGTCGCCAGTGCCGGTGATCAGGATTTTGGCCAGCCGGCGGTCAACATCCCCGATCCGCTCCAGCAGGGCGAGCCCACCCATTCCGGGCATGCCGACATCGGCTAGCAGGCACGCCACGCGGCCCGGACGCCAGGAGTCGAGAAAGGATTCCGCGGTGGAGAAAGCTTCAACAGCCAGACCGTCCTCCTCGAGCACATGGCGCAGTTCCTCCAGAACGTGCAGGTCATCGTCGATGACATAGACGACAGACGTTACCGCAGCCCCATCCGCCGCACCGTCGCTGCTCCGACCGCGCGCGTCCGTCGCCGATGAGGGCGGCGGCAAAAGTTGACGGATCGCCTCGCTCAGGTCCGCCTGCTGCACGGGCTTGCTGAGATGAACACAGCCCTGTTGCGCGATGTCGCGCAGAGTGCCGGTCGAGATGTCGCCGGTCAAAATGATGGCCGGCAGCGTCAGGTGGAACCGGTCCTGCATCTTTTCGATGAGCAGGAGACCGTTCATATCGTTCGGCAGATTGAAATCGGCGATGATGAGGTCCGGACGGACCGCCATCCCGGGGATCATGTCCAGCGCGCTGGGACCATCGGCTGCCGTGACAACATAATGGCCTTCGTCCTTCAGGGCGAGCCTGAGCGTCCCGCGGACCTCGGGATCGTCCTCAACCACCAGAACCACGCCGGTGGCGTGCGGGGCCGCGCCCTGCGGCTCACCCGATGCGCTCTCCGGGTCCGACGATGCCCACGCTTTCACGCCTGCCGTGCCTTGCGCCGCCTGCCCGGCAGCATGAGGCGCAAGCGGGACCTCGATGATGAAGGCCGAGCCCTTGCCGACTTCCGAGCGGGCATGCACCCGATGGCCGAGCAGGTCCGAGAGACGTTGCACGATGGAAAGTCCGAGGCCGAGGCCGCGGCTCGATTCCCGGGCCGCATTGTCGAGTTGATGATATTCCTCGAAAATTCTCTCCAGCGACTCCCCGGGGATGCCGACGCCGGTGTCCCGGATCTCGATACTAACCATGCCCTTCCGTCTCCGGCACCCTATCAGGATCTTGCCGTGACGCGTGTATTTGAGGGCGTTAGAAACCAGATTCCGGATCATTTGCTCAAGCAGGTGGGGATCACTATGGATCCAGCAGCCGCAGCGGACGAGGCGCAAGTCGAGGCCCTTCGCCCTTGCAAAATATGCGAATTCGTCCTTCAGCCGGCCGAGCGCCTCGTCAACCGGGAAATCGACCCGGTCCGCGATCACGATGCCGGCCTCGATCTGGTTGAGGTCAAGAAGCGCGTTCAACATGCTCGCCATGGCGGTCGAGGTTTCGCCAAATCGCCTGACAAGGTCGCGGGCTTTCTCCCCCTCGACCGTTTTGGCCAGAATCCCCTGAATCAGCGTAAGCGTCTGAAGCGGCTGACGCAGGTCATGGCTGGCGGCGGCGAGAAAACGCGATTTCGCGAGATTGGACCGCTCGGCCTCACGTTTGGCCGCCTCAAGGGCTTCTGATATTTGCCGTCGTTCGGTGATATCGGTATAGGTGATGACAACGCCACCGTCTTCATTGTCGTCGGTGCGGTAGGGCAGAACGCGGCGGACGTACCAGGCTCCGTTGCGCTTCGCGATTTCGTGCTCGAGCGTCACCCGGGTCCGCAACACGCGCCGGGCGTCGTCCAGAAGGGCGCTGTCGTCGGCCAGCGCCTGAAGATCGGCGAGCGGCCGCCCGATGTCGCTCGAAATGACGCTGAAGAGGGATTTTGTTGCCGGCGTGAAAAAGCGGATATTGAGGCCGGCGTCGAGGAAGAGCGTCGCGACATTGGTGCTGTAGAGAACGTTTTGCAGATCACTGGAGACCGTTTTCTCGCGTTCCAGCGTTTCATGAAGCTGGCTGTTGAGCGCGGTCAGTTCTTCATTGAGCGACTGCAATTCCTCCTTCGAGGTTTCCAGCTCCTCGTTCGTCGCCTGGAATTCCTCGTTGATGGACAAGGCCTCTTCGTTGATCTCCCTTTGCTCCTGCGTCATGTCCTCGAGATTGCGCACGGCATCCGAAAGCTCGGTTCTGGTGGCTTCGAGCTCCCGCTCGAGCTCTGCGACCTTCGATGCCTCTTCCGGCGCTACGGGGCGATCCTGCGGGGGTTCCTGATCGGGCCTTTCGACAAAGCAGACCAACAGCAGCGAGTCGTCTTCGAACACAACCGGTCTTATGTCGATGTCGAATACCTGGCCGTCGCGGTTACGGCCGATTGAACCCGAGGCAAGGAGGATGCGTTCCTCCTTTTGCATGGCCTGCCGCACTGCCGCCCGGAGTCGGGTGCGCACGCCATCGCGGGCCATGGCGAAAATGTCGTGTTTCGGCGGTCCGGGAACGACGCGAAGATAGCGGTCCGTCGGCCCGAGCGTGTAAAGGCACTCATAGTGCCGATTGATCAGGGCCGCCGCGGGGGCATGGTTCTCGACCACCAGGCGCTGGCACAGGGCGGCAAGAGCGCCCTGACGCGAGGCCGGCCTGAGCTTGTACTGCCCGGGGACATGTATGCTCTCGCCGCCGCCGATCGCAAAACCGAGGTCGCCGGGCCGGGTTCTGGCGGCGTGGCGGTAGACCCGCTCGGGCTTGGACATCATCTCGAAGCGATCATCGTCAGAACCGACCGATTCCGATCCGCCGAGAAGAAGGAAGCCGCCCTCGCGCAGCGCGAAATGAAAGAGCGCGAAAATCTTTTCCTGGGCTTCCGGCCGCAGGTAGATGAGAAGGTTCCGGCAGGAAATCAGGTCGAGCCGCGAAAACGGCGGATCGGAAAGCACGTCCTGAACCGTGAAGACGACCGTGGCGCGGATTTCCTGCAAAATCCGGTAGCCATGATCCTCCTTGGTGAAGTAGCGGGCAAGCCGTTCCGGCGTGACATCCGCCGCGATCGAGTCCGGATAGAGGCCTTCACGCGCGATGGCGATGGCGTCCGGGTCGATATCGGAAGCGAAAATCTGCAGCCTTGCCGACTGCCTTGCCGCAGCGACCTGCTCGTGGAGGAGGATCGCCAGCGAATAGGCCTCCTCGCCGGAACTGCAGCCGACGCTCCAGATGCGCAGGGGGTTGTCGCGCGAATGCCGGCGGACGAGGTCGGGGACGATCTTTTCGGCGAGGGAATCGAAAACTGCGGGATCGCGGAAAAAACTGGTGACGTTGATCAGCATGTCCTGGACGAGCAGGTCGATTTCCTTCGCATCGCTTTCGAGAAGATCGAGATAACGGCCGATATCACCGCGATCGATGGCCGCGAGCGCCATCCGCCGTTCGATCCGCCGCTGCAGCGTTCCGGGCTTGTAGGGTCTGAAATCATGACCGGTTCGGGCGATCAGCAAATCAAGGATTTCTGACAGGCGATCCGGCGCGGCAGGCCGCCGGCTCTTTTTGCTGCCCGCGCCCGCCGGCGCAAGCTTGCGGAAATAATTGACCAGGGCCCCGGGAATCTTTGCCACCGGCAGCACGAGGTCGACCGCGCCGGTCATGATCGCGTTTTGCGGCATGCCGTCAAAGCCGGCTTCCTCGGGGGCCTGCGCAATGACCAGCCCGCAGTTTTCCTTCACCGCCTTCAGCCCGAGGCTGCCATCGGCTCCCGTCCCCGAGAGGATCACGCAGGCGGCACGGTCGCCGGCATTCTCGGCCAGGGATCGTAGAAAGAAATCGAAAGGAAGGCGGGCGCCATGACGTTCCTTCGGCTTCGACAGCCGGAAGACACCCCCGCTTATGGCGAGATAGGCGCCGGGCGGAATGATAGTGATGCTGTCGGCCTCGAGCCGCATGCCCTCGGCGGCATGCCGGACCTGCATCGGCGTATGCTTGGCGAGCAGGTCCACCATCATGCTCGGATGCGTCGGATCGAGATGCTGGATCAGGACGAAGGCCATGCCGCTGGCGGTCGGCAAGGCCTTGACGAGCTTGCTGAACGCCTCCAGACCGCCGGCCGACGCGCCGATGCCCACCACAGGCAGGCTGTCAGGCCGATCCGGAATCCTGCTGGCCGATGGCGCACGTGCGCGCGATCCGACCGTGCGCGAACCTTTGACCATGTTGCTCTTTTTCCCTCGCACATCCGGTGAACTTGCGGGCCGCAAGTGTAGCACAATTTTGGATTGATCCAAAATTAAAGCTGTCGTTCCTGGCAAGAAAGCCGAAACCCGGCAGTTCCAAGGGAACTGCCGGGTTCAGGAGGGCGCCCCGACCAGAACACGCCCCTTGGGGGGGATGGCGTAACGCGTATTCCGACACGGATCGCGCTGCTGTTTCTCAGCGCTTGATCTCCGTAATCTTCGTTCCCTCAAGGCTGATTCCGATCATCAGGCCCGATTGATCGAAGATGAAGGCATAGGCGTCGTCCTTGAGCGAACTCGTCGACAGATTCTTGGCCGCGCCTTCATCCATGAAGACCACCGTTGGCCCGACGCCGATCTCCCACCCCTCGGAATCGTGGATATAGTCGATCGCCTTGTCGTTCATCAAAAAGACCACGTAAGCATAAGATTGGCCACCGATCTGCAGTCCCCAGGATCCAGTGAAGGAATTGTAGTAGCCGTCAATGGTTCCTCCGTGCTTCAGCACGCCTTCGCCGTAAGCCGCGCCGAAAATGAGACCGGCTTTCACGATGCTCGGAAAGATGAGGACGGCCTTCGACTGCTTGGCGATCGCCGCCGCGACCGGGTTGGTCGATGTCAGCAGCTTCAGCCCCTGATCGGCATCCTTATGCAGATCTTCCGCGGTTGCGGCCCGAGCGACGTTCGCCACGCCGACGGCGCCGATTGCCGTGAATGTGGAGACGGCGAGCAAGCTCGCGACCATTATTTGACGAAATCTGTTCATAGTGAATTCCTTGTTTTATGTGAAACTCGCCCGCGCGCCGGACCGGATCGGGCGACAGTCTCCCCGTCCGGTCAAAGCGGCCTGTTCAGGCACCATGCCGGCCCTGGGGCTACGTGCAGCGGAACGTGACGGATCTGCTGCCATCCGTGTTCATCGCGGTAGTGGAAGTGGTCTGTTGCGAACCGGCATTCAGGCACTGGATCTGGGCATTGCGCGACAGGTTGAGGAGTTCCTGGTCGGTCCGGTAGGTATAGGTTTGCGTGGGACTGAACTGCTGGACCGGTTGCACCAGGAGCGTCGGCGCGACGCAATCGAAGATCACGACCTTACCGCCGTTCGGATCATTCGAAAAATTCGAGGGCTGCGGAACCAGATTGTAGCCGTTGCAGTACAACACCGCACGCTGATTGGCCTGAACCAGTTCGTCGTCATTGCGATATTCGTATGTCACGCTCGGCGCGCTCGTGGCGATCTCCTCCGGCGAGGAGTTGCGGCTTGACGAGACACAGGAGACCGTTGTCAGGGCGACGAGTGCCGTCGCCGACACCGCGATCCCCGAACGGATGAGTGCTTTGGTGGTAATCATTGTTTTGCCTGTCTCTGATCGTTTCCCTGTGCATCATGCACAGGCGCGAAACCCGCGGATGAGGCAGCATGCCCCGGCGCGAATCTCACCCGCGCGGATTCTACGTGCAAAGCTGCAACACCGGCAGACTCGGAAACTACGCATCGCGTCGACCGAGAGCGGTCGAGAGCGAGGTGGAAGACATTAAGCGCCGTCCCGCCCTTGAGGACGAGCCGCGCCGGGAGGACCGGATCGCGGGCGATCTCCTGCAGCAAGTCCAAGAGCCGCGCCGCCGCGATCCTGCACGCCTGCGGAATGCACGCCGGCCGTGAGGATTATGCCGAGACTACCGACGACGATATGGCGTTTGCGGCCTTTCACATTTTTCCCTGCATCAAAGCCGACATTGCCACGCGCATCGGGCCGGTTTGTTCCGGATAAGTTCACGAAACTTGCCGCGGTTACATGTCCGGAAACCCCAGTAAAACCGCCAAATATGCGCTTATTTGATCCTTTCGCCTTGTAGTCCGCAGCCGTTTCTGTCTCCCGTTTCTCAAAGCTTCAAACCGCGCAACCGCAAAGCATTGCTGATCACGGAGACCGAGCTGAAACTCATAGCCGCCGCCGCAAACATTGGCGAAATCAGCAGACCGAAGAACGGGTATAAAATCCCCGCCGCAACCGGTACGCCAAGCGTGTTATAGGCAAGGGCAAAGAACAGATTCTGGCTGATATTACGCATGGTCGCGACAGACAGGCGCCGGGCGCGGACAATGCCGTTCAAATCGCCCCTGATCAACGTGAATCCCGCACTCTCGATCGCGACGTCAGCGCCCGTCCCCATGGCTATTCCAACATCCGCCTGAGCCAGAGCCGGGGCGTCATTGACGCCGTCGCCCGCCATCGCTACGCTTTTACCCGCGGCTTGCAGTTCCTGAATGATCCGCGCCTTGTCCTCGGGCATAACGTCAGCACGAATATCGTCAATGCCCAGGCGGGCGCCGATGGCTTTTGCGGTCCGTTCATTATCGCCGGTGGCCATGATGATGTGAAATCCCTGCCGGTGCAACTCTTTCAAAGCCTCTGATGTGGTTTCCTTGATCGGATCGGCGACTGCGACAAGGCCCGCGATCTCACCATCAACCATCACAAACATGACCGTCTCGCCCTCATCCCGCCGGGCATTGGCAACCTCCATCAGCCGGGCGCTTTCAAGCCCGAGATCACTCACCAGCCGGGCATTGCCCAGCGCGAGCTTTTTCCCGTCCACAACACCGCGGACGCCCTTGCCGATGATGGCCTCGAATTCGCTGATCTTGACAAGTGTGATGCCGCGTTCCTCGGCCGCCGAAACAATCGCTTCGGCCAATGGATGTTCAGAACCCCGCTCCAGACTGGCTGCCAGCCGTAAAATCTCCTGCTCATCCTGTCCCGGTTCCGGCAGCACGGCAGTCAGCTGTGGCTTACCAACCGTCAGAGTGCCGGTTTTGTCGACAAGCAGCGTGTCAACCTTGGCAAAGCGTTCCAGGGCTTCAGCATTCTTGATCAGTACA
This sequence comes from Alphaproteobacteria bacterium, assembly GCA_021774625.1. Taxonomy (GTDB): domain Bacteria; phylum Pseudomonadota; class Alphaproteobacteria; order Sphingomonadales; family JAKSBY01; genus JAJFIV01. Next base: position 339,585 of record JAJFIV010000008.1, read on the forward strand.
CCCGCCTGCGCACCGCGCCCGGTCGCCGTCATGATTGACATGGGCGTCGCGAGGCCAAGGGCGCAGGGGCACGCGATGATCAGCACCGCCACCGCAGAGACCAGCCCATAGGCCATCGCCGGTTCCGGGCCCCAGATTGACCAGGCAATGAAGGAAAGGAGTGCGACAGCAATGACCGCCGGGACAAATTTCCCCGAAACACGATCCGCTATCTTCTGGATCGGGGCCCGGCTGCGCTGGGCATTGGCCACCATCTCGACAATCTGGCTCAGTATGGTATCGGCACCCACACGACGCGCCTCAATGACAAACGTGCCCGAGCCGTTGATGGTCGCACCGGTCACATCGTCGCCGGTGGTTTTTTCGACCGGCACGGGTTCCCCGGATATCATGGATTCATCGACAGAGGAATGTCCTTCAACCACAACGCCATCGACCGGAATTTTGTCGCCGGGGCGGACCCGCAAGCGGTCGCCCACCATAACATGCTCCAGCGGAATTTCCTCCTCCCGCCCGTCATCCCGAATGATCCGCGCCGTTTTGGCGGCAAGGTCCAGCAGCGCCCGGATGGCCGATCCTGTCCGTTCGCGGGCCCGGAGTTCCAGCACCTGACCGAGCAGGACCAGCACCACAATGACCGCACCGGCTTCAAAATAAACGCCGACCGTACCATCGGCCTGACGAAACCCGTCCGGAAAAATTTCCGGAAACAGCACGGCAACGATACTGAACCCGTAGGCGGCGCCGACACCCATGCCGATCAGTGTGAACATATTGAGATTAAAATTGATCACCGACTTCACTGCGCGCACGAAAAATGGCCAGCCCGACCAGAGAATAACCGGCGTGGCAAGAGCCAGTTCAATCCACAGGGTGATCTGTTCTCCAAAAAATGCCCGGATCCCGGTTATGCCAAGGAAGGGGCCCATGCTCAGAATTAACAGCGGAACTGCCAGAATGGCGCCGACCGTAAATCTTCGCCGGAAATCTATCAGTTCAGGATTGGGCCCTTCCTCATCGAGGGATATACTCTTTGGTTCCAATGCCATGCCGCAGATCGGGCACTCGCCGGGGCCAACCTGCTCGATTTCGAGGTGCATCGGGCAGGTATATATTGCCGTGAGGCTGTTTGAGACGACGGATGGTTTTTCTTCGCTATGATGTGACATTTTTTACCTCATGAAGTCTGCAGGTGAATAATTTTCCATAAGCCGGACACTTTGGTGAGAACGGCGGTACCCATACCGTGACGGCTCCTCTTTTCTCCTTTGAATACAGCTTCGAAATCATAATCGAAGACCGTATAGGCAAGCGACGCACCGGTTGTCACCTTGATGTTGGAAAGGCGGTAGCTTAAAATTTCCAAGTCAGGGGAGTTCAACTCAGGCGTCAAATGATTATCCCGGTAATCCGCCCAGCCCCAATTGGCATGGCCGCCTTCGATAATGCTGAAGGCATCGCTGGCAACCACATACTGCTCGATCCCCGCGATGTCGGCGGCGTCGATCCGTTTATTATAGGCAAGCAGGACTGCTTTAACGGCTTCGGCTTCGGGGTCATTCGCAGAATGCGCATCGGAGGCCTGTTCATTCCCGGGATGCCCATGAGGGGTTGCGTCATGATCTGCCTCTGGTACGGCATCGCCGTCATGAGAATGGGGCGCCGCATCATCGCCATGTTCGTGCGAGTTATCGCCATCGGCAACGGGCGGCGTGTCGTGCTCTTCACCGGCAGCATGCTCATGGTCATGACCGTCGCCTTCCGCCTGAGGCAATGACATCACGCCAAGCCCATGGCGATAAACCGCCTCGCCCCCTTTGAAACCGGTCACACCAAGCGCCGCTGACGCAACAATGAGTATGGTGATAAAAATCAGGCCCGGTCTGTCCCGCTTGCGAAATTCCCAAAGCGACCACAACGCCAGTGCCAAAAAAGCAGTTGCTGTCGGCAGCGCCCAGTTCCTGTGGTCGGTCATGGCGCTGTGCGACGCTGTATCATGGGCAACCGTGTTATAGGCATAAAAGCCGGCGGCGATTGTGCCAAGCGTGAGGAACGCCCCTAGCCAAAGATTCCAGCGTCCCGCCGCGACAAGACCGTTTGACCAGGATTTCCCGGCAAACAAACGTCCGGCAACAAAGAAAGCGGTGGCCGTGAAAAACAAGGCGATCGTGAAATGCACCAGGAACGGGTGCCAGTTGGGGATGATTTCGATCATGTTAAGTCCTTTCCAGGGTTGGCGGGATTAAAGTTTTTCGTTTTTGTTTAAGACCGGCGCGCTTCCACAACAGGAACATCGCCGGAATCACCAGCAGCGTTAAAACCGTCGCGCTCACCATGCCGCCGACCATGGGGGCGGCGATCCGGCGCATCACTTCCGATCCTGTGCCGGTGCCGAGCATGATCGGCAACAACCCGGCGATAATCACCGAGACCGTCATCATAATGGGGCGGACGCGCATCAGGGCGCCGTTGATGACGGCGGTGCGGAGGTCTTCTTCCGTCGCGGCGCGGTTTTGTGTCTGGGCCTCGTCATTTTTTTGAGCCCAGGCCTGGTTTAGGTAAACCATCATCAAGACACCGATCTCGACCGCCACCCCGGCGAGCGCGATGAAGCCGACACCGACCGCCACCGACATATTGTAACCAAGAAAATACAGGAACCAGAAACCGCCGACCAGTGATAATGGCAGGGTTCCCATAATGAGCGCCACCGCCATCAGATCACGAAAATTGAGATAGAGCAGCAGCAAAATGATCACCAATGTGACCGGCACAACCACGCCCAGCCGCTTTTTGGCGCGTTCCATATATTCATATTGGCCCGACCAGGCCAGCGAATATCCTGGCGGCAGATCAATCCGTTCCGCGACCGCAACCTGGGCGTCGGCCACGTAAGAACCGATGTCGCGCCCGGAAATATCGACATAAATCCAGCCATTGAGCCGGGCGTTCTCGCTCCTGATAACGCCGGGGCCATCGGATACCGCGATGTTAGCTACCTTGCCGAGCGGGATTTGAGCGCCGGAAGGGGTCACAATGGGGAGCGATCTCAGGCGGTCCAATGAGTCCCGGACTTCCCGCGGATAGCGCAAATTAACCGGGTAGCGTTCCAACCCCTCAACGCTTTGGGTGACCGTCATGCCGCCGATGGCCGTCTGTATGATATCCTGGACGTCGGCGATATTGAGCCCGAAGCGGGCCGCGGCCGCGCGGTCGATATCAATATCGATGAAGCGCCCGCCGGTCACCCGTTCGGCATAGACGGACGCCGTTCCCGGCACCTCACCGATCACCGCCTCGATGCGTTCGCCAATCTCGCCGATGATATTGAGGTCCGGTCCCGCCACCTTGATCCCCACCGGCGTTTTGATGCCGGTCGCCAGCATGTCGATGCGGTTCTTGATCGGCATGATCCAGACATTGGTGAGGCTGGGAATTTGCACCAGGCGGTCAAGCTCGCGCTTGAGTTTTTCCGTCGTCATGCCGGGCCGCCACTCTTCCCGCGGCTTGAGGCGGATCGTGGTCTCAACCATGGTCAGGGGCGCAGGATCGGTCGCCGTATCGGCACGTCCCGCCTTGGCGTAGACACTCGCCACTTCCGGCACCGTCATGATCAGCTTGTCGGTCTGTTGCAGAATCTGGCTCATCTTGCCGGCGGAGATGGCCGGAAACGCACTCGGCATATAGAGAAGATCGCCTTCATCAAGGTCGGGCATGAACTCACTGCCGAGACGTTGCAGCGGCCAGAGGGCGCTGGCCATAATCAAAAGAGTGACCAGAACCATGGATTTGGGGTGCTTGAGCACCAGATCGATGAAGGGCTTATAGCCCGCGATCAGGCCGCGATTGATCGGGTTTTTGTGCTCGGGCGTGATGTGGCCGCGGATAAAATAGCCCATCAGCACCGGCACCAGGGTTACCGACAGGCCGGCCGCCGCCGCCATGGCATAGGTCTTGGTAAAGGCCAGCGGGTGAAAAAGCCGTCCCTCCTGCGCTTCAAGCGCAAAGATTGGCAGAAAGCTGAATGTAATGATCAGCAACGAAAAGAACAGCGGCGGCCCGACCTCAACGGATGCTTCCTTCACGATGCGCCATCGGTTTTCAGACGTCAGCGGTTCCCGCTCCATGTGTTTGTGCATATTTTCGATCATGACGATGGTGCCATCCACCATGGCGCCGATGGCAATCGCGATGCCGCCCAGCGACATGATATTGGCATTGATGCCCTGGCTGTTCATGACAGCAAAGGCGGCAATAATGCCAAGCGGCAGGCTTAAAATCACCACCAGCGCCGAGCGTAAGTGAAACAAAAAGACCGCGCAGACGAGGGCGACGATGATGAACTCCTCAAGCAGCTTTTCGCTGAGGGTGCCGACGGCGCGCTCGATCAGTGATGAGCGGTCATAAGTCTCGACGATCTCGACGCCTTCGGGCAGGCTTTGCTTGAGAGTTTCCAGCCGTTCCTTGACCCGGTCGATGGTGGCGAGCGCATTTTCGCCAAACCGCATGATGATGACGCCGCCAACCGCTTCCCCCTCGCCATTCAGCTCGCCGATGCCGCGGCGCAATTCAGGGCCAAACCGGATATCGGCCAGGTCTTTGAGAAAGATCGGCGTGCCCATCTTGGTAACGCCGAGCGGAATTTTCCGCAAGTCGTCCAGATCGTCGATATAGCCCGAGGCCCGGACCATATATTCGGCTTCGGCCATTTCGATCACCCGGCCTCCGGTTTCCTGATTGCCGCGCCGGATCGCCTCGCTTATCCGGGTGAGCGGAATGTCATAGGCGCGCAAACGGTTGGGGTCGACCACCACCTGATATTGCTTGACCATGCCGCCGATGGTGGCGACTTCCGAAACGCCCGCGACCGTCTGCAATTCATATTTCAAGAACCAGTCCTGAATACTGCGAAGTTCCGAGAGGTCGTGACCGCCGGTTCGATCGACCAGAGCGTATTGATAGACCCAGCCGACGCCGGTTGCGTCCGGCCCCAGCGCCGGGCGGGCGCTGTCTGGCAGCAAAGGGGCGACCTGGCTGAGATATTCGAGCACCCGGGAGCGCGCCCAGTAAAGATCGGTACCATCCTCGAAGATGATGTAAACATAGGAATCATTGAAAAAGGAATAGCCGCGCACGGTTACAGCGCCAGGCACCGCCAGCATGGCGGTGGTCAGGGGATAGGTCACCTGATCTTCCACCACCTGCGGCGCCTGGCCCGGATATGTGGTTTTGATGATCACCTGTACGTCGGAAAGGTCCGGAATGGCGTCCAGGGGGGTTTTGCTCACCGTATAAAGCCCGCCAGCGGCCAGGAGTACTGTCAGCATCACCACCAGGAAGCGGTTCGCGACCGACCAGCGGATGAGATTTGCGATCATGGCCGTGGTTCCGTTTTTACATCCATATTTGTTTCTTTCCCGGCATCCATACGCATGAAAGTGCCAGCCAGGCTCGCCTCGGAATCGAGCAGAAACTGTCCGGAAGTAACGATCATTTCGCCTTCATTCAGTCCGCTCAGGATTTCCACGCGGTCACCGGACTCGATCCCCGTTTCAACCATGGCAGGTTGGAATCTGCCGTCCCCGAGCGCCAAAATCACCCGTTCCGACCTGCCGGTACGGATTAAGGCTTCCCTGGGAATATTGAGTGCATATTCCTGCGGCGTCGCGGACACGCGAACCTCGGCATACATGTTCGGTTTCAAAGTCTCTTCAGGATTTGCGAATACGAGGCGCACCTGGGCTGTGCGGCTTTCGGGCTGGACCGTCGGGTATACATAGTCGACCGTACCCTGCCATTCCTTGCCCGGGAGAAACACCAGGCTCAAAACGGCGCGCTGGCCTTCTTTCACCCAGGCCACCTGATCCTCGAAAATATCAACCATGACCCAGATCGACGAAAGGTCGGCGAGCGTAAGGACCGTCGTGCCGGGTTCAATGAACATCCCTTCGCCGACATTCAGTTTAATGACAAAGCCATCCTGTGGGGCCCGCACTTCGACAAGCTGATCGATCTTGCCGCTTTTACCCAGAGCTTCGATCTGGGGCCGCAGCATGCCAAGTGCGACGAGACGTTCCGCGGCGGCGTCCGCCAGCTTGCCCTGATTGATGCGCAGGGCCTGCAGATATTCGGCCTGGGCGTTGACGAGCGTCGGCGAATACATTTCGAAAATGAGATCGCCCTTGCGCACACGCTCGCCTTCGCTCTTGACCAGGAGCCGTTCGATCCAGCCCTCGGCCCTGACATGAACATGGCTTATCAAATCATCATCGGGGGCAATGAAGCCCACCGTTTCGATCTCGCGGTATAGCGTGTCCCGCGTTACCGTTGCCGTGCGAACGCCAAGATTGTTAATGACGGCGGGGCTGATCCTGAGCGTAGTCCCGGCGTTGGCATCAGACTCTTCTCCCTCATAGACCGGAATCAAATCCATCCCCATGGGGGACTTGCCGGGTTTGTCCGACCGGAAATTGGGGTCCATGGGCCCGCGCCAATAGAGGATTTTTTTCTCCGTTCCTGCATTGTCCGCCTTGCCATCGCCGGGACCGAGCCGGGCGATCCCGTAACCAAGGGCAATGCCGCCAATAAGAACAGCGGCAATGAGGGCTAAAATTTTCCTGCTCATCTTATATTCCTTCCAGGTAAAGAAGACGGGCCTGTGCCTGAGCGCGGTCAACCTTCAGGCGAAGCAGCGTCAGTTCCGCATCAAGTTCGGCGAGCCGGGCGCGGATAAGTTCGGCGAAATCCGAAACACCGCTTCGATAGGCCCCAAGCGCTGCATCCGTGGTCTCACTCGCCCGGTCAATCACGACTTTTTCGTAAAGGGAAATGCGTTCATCGAGACGCCGCCAGTCAGCGTAGGTCCGTTCCAGCACCTTGTTCAATTCAAGCAGGGTTGCGTCCCGATCAAGCACCGCGGCCTGCCGTTCACGCTTTGACGCGGAAACATTACGGTCCTGGCGCTTGCCGGTAAAGAACGGGAGATCAATCGCAACGCCAACGGTTGCGAAGTCGGCGCGGTCGCCGCCGCGCACGCCGTAATTGCCATCAATCGACCAACCCGGCTTATATTGCTCGTTCGCAATATCGATGTTGCGTTGGCGAACTTCGATGGTTGCATCGTTCGCGGTAACCGCCGGGTGCTGGGAAAGCTTGTCGCGCAAGACATCCCTCGGTGAAGGAACCGTCAAAACCGGAAGGAAAGTTGCGAGAGGCCTCGATGCAGGCATCTTGCCAACCAGACGAGAGAGCTCGGCCCGCATAATATCGATGCGCCGCTCGAAGTCGACAACACGGTCGTTGAGAATACTCAGTTCCAATTCGGCCCTGAGAACGTCCTGACTGGTCTGACGGCCGGTAGCGAATGTCGCGGTTGCCACTTCCACCAGTTCCGACACGGCCTGGCGGCTCTCCAGGACCTTTTGCCGCCCGTTGATCCAGTAATAAAGTTCAAGCCACACATCGCGCGCATTCAACGCAATGTCGCGTTCCTGAAGTCGTAATTTCGCGCGCTCAATCCTGGCCTCGGCTTCCCGGCGTTCGCGTGTGAACGAAAGCGTTTTACCGCGCGGAAAAGCCTGTCTCAGGCCAACCTGGATTTGTGTCATTGCCTCCTGACCAAAGCGAAAGCTGTCGGTCGGAAAATTCAACATCCTGAACGTCATCTGTGGATCGGCAAGCTGCGAATCGGCGATGGCGCGATCACCAAGGGCAGACGCCCGTTCTTCGAAACGGGTAACGGTGGGATCACCAAGACTAAGCGCGATCGACACCGCTTCCTCGAGGTCCAGTTTTTCTGCGTCGGACGCTTCCTCGCCCCAGCTTTCAGCAGGGAAAAGGGGAGCGCAAAGCAGTGCGATTGCAGTGAATATCATATATCTAAGCATGATTGCCTCTTCAAATGGGGACGAAACCTGGCCGCAAAATCTTGCAGCGGAAAACAACCCCGCTAACGGAAAGCTCCGAAACGTGGCGTTGAGAGTTTTAGGTTTTTAGACTCGGGGAGGAGGGGTCAGAAATTCTACCGGGATCTGAGCAGGCACGACAATCGCCGGCATGGACAGTATTTCGCGAGAGAGCCTGTGTGCAATACTGCCGGTTGGTGCAAGAACAGCCGGTGCGATGGTCCCGCAGGCCGTGAGGCACATGGACAGGCAGTCAGTATCGCACATGTTTTCGTGCACGGGACACGGGCATTCATCCTGCTCACTCATGGCCCGGTGAGACATCGCCGGCATTTTAGATGAGGATATTTCAGTGCGCTGGTTATGACCGGCATCGCCGCCGTTCGGACAGTTCGCCATTGCCACCGCCATGTTGACGGCTAAGAACTGACTTGCCAGCAAAGTGGCGCTTATCGCCGCCGTAACAATTATTCGGAATGCTTTGCTATACGTCAGTTTCAATGCCATGATGTTCGGAATATTGTTCCTTGCAAGCATTTGTCAAGAATATAAGCACTGAGAGCCATTTCCACCTTAAGCATAATCAATACAATACTCAAATATTTCGTGATCGGCTCCACCAACTTTCACCAGCCCGTTTTATCCCGATAGCTTAACGGAAACAGTTGTTGCCGCCAGCTGGGCAGACTATAGTCCCGGCAAATATACATCACACAGGAGAGGGTTTACCCGTGAAAAACTGGATTTGCGTTGCAGCGGCCATGACCCCGTTGCTGGCTTGCTCACCGAATGCCGATGAGAATGCGGCGTCTTCCGCAATGGACACGGCGCAGATGCAGGATTATGCGCCGGAAGGCTGGGCTGCAAAGTCATTGCCGGAAATTGCCGAAGCCCTGCAAAAGGGCGAGATATCCGCTGAAGAGTTGGTACAAGCCTATCTCGACCGTATCGGGCGCGTTGACCGGTCCGGACCTACCCTGCAAAGCGTATTGACCCTGAATCCCGATGCGCTCGACGACGCCCGCGCCCTTGATGCCAAACGGGCGGCGGGGGAAGAACTCGGCCCGCTTCACGGCGTGCCGGTCCTGTTGAAGGATAATATTGAAACCAGGGATCCCATGGCGACCACCGCGGGGGCGCTGGCCCTGAAGGAAAACGTGACCGGCCGCGATTCGCCGCTGGTGGCAGGTCTGCGGGACGCCGGCGCGATCATTCTCGGCAAAACCAATCTCAGCCAGTGGGCGAATTTCCGCTCCAACGATTCCATGAGCGGCTGGACCGCACTCGGCGGACAGGTCCGCAATCCCCATATGCTGGACCGCAATCCCTGCGGGTCCAGTTCCGGATCCGGCGCGGCGGCGGCGGCATCCCTCGCCGCGGGCACGGTCGGCACGGAAACCAACGGGTCGATCATCTGTCCGGCCAACGTCAATGGCGTTGTCGGATTTAAACCAACCGTCGGCATGGTTTCACAGCAATATATCATCCCGATCTCGGCTTCTCAGGATACAGCCGGGCCAATGACCAAAACCGTAAAGGGCGCCGCCATGATGCTAAACGCCATGGCCACCGACGGCGCGAAAACCGATTATGTGGCGGCGCTTGATGAAAATGCGCTGGCCGGAGCCCGGATTGGCGTGTTGCGCTATTCCGTCGGTGGTAATGCAGATATTGTTGAACGCTTCAATGCCGCACTGAGAGTGCTGGAAGACGCCGGGGCGGTTCTGGTAGAAATCGCGGAACGCCCGACGCCAGCAGAGAATTTCGGGCGCTATTCCTATGACGTTTTGAAATATGAATTCAAGGCGGGGCTTAATGATTATCTGGCATCAACGCCGGACACCGTAAAAACCCGCACCCTTGCCGACCTCATTGCGTTCAACAACGCGCATGCCGATATCGAACTCGCGCTGTTTGACCAGAGTATATTCGATGCTTCGGAAGCGATGGGCGATCTTGACGATCCCGATTATATCACCGCCCGCGATACCGTGCAGGCCGCCACACGGGAAAACGGGATCGACGCGCTTCTGGCAGAACATAATGTGGATATTCTGGTTTCTCCCTCGGGCCCGGTGGCATCGCGCATTGACCCCATTAATGGCGATGTCTGGCCGAATTTTCCCGGCGGCGGCGGTATGGCGGCCATTGCCGGATATCCCCATATCACCGTGCCCATGGGCACGGTTCAGTCTGTGCCGGTCGGCTTTTCCTTCATTGGCGCAAAGGATGAAGATGCAAAAGTACTGTCCTATGGCTACGCCTATGAACAACGCACGAAGCTGCGCGCCGAACCGCACTATCTGGAGGGCGCGGAAGCGCTCGAAGATGTCGCAAAAGCGATGAAGCGGAAGAACTAGGCGGGCGATTAGTCCGCAAGTTCTTCGAGCAACAGGGCAAGTTCGTCCGTAGGGGCGCGGCGGTCAGGGTCTTTTTCGGCAATCGTCTCAAGTCCGTCATTGCCGCTCTGGATAACGGAAATTTCCTCAAGGCTTTTACCAACCTGCCCGGCAATGATTTCCATCAGCCGGTCACGGTCGATGGGTTTGGAGATATAGTCATTCATGCCGGCATTAAGATAGGTTTCCCGGTCGCCGACCATGGCGTTGGCGGTAATTGCGATAATGGGAATGCGTTTTTTTGTCCCTTTCAGCTTTCTGATTTCATTGGTCGCCACCAGGCCGTCCATTTCCGGCATCTGCACATCCATCAGCAGGATATCATAGACATGGTCTTTAACCGCCTGCACCGCCTCGATGCCATTCTGCGCAATATCAACATGATGGCCATAACGGCCGAGCAGTTTGGAAAGCAGCACCTGATTGACAGGATGATCTTCCGCAACCAGTATTCTGAGACACTCGGCGGATTGCCGGGCGGTATTATTCCGGGATTCAACTTTGGACGGCCCCCGCCCTCTAACGGCTGGCGGACCTCCGGCAAGGGCGCTATAGAGCACCGACGGGCAAACCGGTTTATCGAGCACCGCTGTCGATTCGTCCCAGCCGGTGTCAAAGGTGGTTGCCAAAGATTTCAGAAGAATTGTGGGGACCTTGGAAGACAAGCGCAATTTGCGCCACAAAGCAGTCCTTGCAACAACGTCTGCCGACAGCAGGGCGTCATCCACAATGACGGCATCAAAGCGCCGGCCCGCCGCGGTCAGACTTTCAATCCGCCGTTTTCCCGATGAGAGACCGGAGTGCGCATAGATGCGGGCCTTAGACGCCTTCAGCTGTTTTTCAATCGCACTGGTATGAAGAGATTTGGGAGCCAGCAGCAGTATGATTGTTCCCTGGGGCACGCCTCTGTCCCGGCCGGACTTGTTTTCAGCGGCTTTCAATTCAAGATCAAACCGGAATTGGCTGCCCTCGCCAACATCGCTCGCGACCGATATTTCCCCGCCCATCAATTCCACAAGCTGCTTGCAGATGGACAGCCCCAGCCCCGTCCCGCCGAAACGGCGCGTGGTGGAAGAATCCGCCTGGGAAAATTTCTGAAACAAACTGGGAAGCGCCGTATCCGGAATGCCGATCCCCGTATCCGTGACATCAAACCTTATGGTTGCCTTCCCGTTTTTATGTTTCCGCAATTGAACGGAAAGCATGACGCCGCCCCGGTCGGTGAATTTGATGGCGTTGCCGATGAGATTTAAAAGGATCTGCCGGATGCGGCCGGCATCGCCTAATAAACCTGCCGGAATCGCCGGGTCAATAAAGACGGCCAGCTCGATAGCCTTTGCCTGAGCCTCTGGACTCATAAGCTGGACAGCGTTTTCCGCCGTACTGCATATATCGAATTCAATCTCCTCCAGATCGATCTTGCCGGCTTCAAGTTTGGAGAAATCCAGAATGTCATTAATCAGATTAAGAAGCGCGCCGGCGCTATGTGATACTGTTTCCGCATAGCGCCGCTGCTCCGGCGTCAGGGCAGAATCGAGCAGCAGGCCGGTCATGCCAATGATGCCGTTCATCGGGGTGCGCAATTCGTGACTGACCGTTGCAAGAAAGTTTGACTTTGCCTTATTGGCATTTTCGGCCTCGTCCCGTGCCACGGCGATGTCGTCCGCAAGCGCTTTTAGGGCGTCGCCCTGTAATTCCAACCGTTCGCGAGCGTCCTCCAGTTCCGAAACCCGTTCATTCAGGGCGTCTTCCGCTTTCTTGCGGTCTGTAATATCCCGATGAACGCCAATAAGGGCAACAATCTCGCCATCGTCGGCTCTTAATGGCACGACAGTGGATCCCGCGATAATCAGACGGCCGGTTTTATGTTTGAACATGGCCTCTCCGGTCCATCTTTTGCCGGCCCGAATATGTTTTAATACAGTCTGTGTCCGTTCGCGCACCCGTGCGGCCCATTTCTCCTGTTCCAAAGCCGGCACGGCATTCCGGTTAGAAAAAATCTTGATCATATTCTCGCCGACGACTTCTTCCTTTTTATAACCGAACAGTCTTTCTGACCCCGGATTCCAGTCTATAACATTGTAGGTGAGATCGGTCACAACCACGGCGTCGGACATTTGCTCCATCACCAGGGCCTGGCGTTTGAGGAGAGCCTCGGTCCGCTTGCGCTCGGTGATATCATGGACGAGGGCAATATGGGCCAGCTGTTCGCCGCCAACATCCACCAGATATTGCAGGGAAACTTCCAATTCGCCCCGGCTGCCGTCCGGCCGGATGAAATCAATATCCCGCGACCAGGTTCCCTTTTTTCTAAGATGGCGCAGAACGCAGGGTGTGTCCCTGATGAAAGTATCGGTCGTGCCGACAATATCCGATAAATAGCGGCCGATGATTTTTGATTTGGGAAGTCCGACCAGCTGCTTCGCCGCCGGGTTGCAATCCTCCACCAATTCATTCAGGCCGATGACAAAAACCGCATCCGCCATCTGCTCGATAATGATGGATTGACGTTTCAGAATGGTTGCGACTTCCAGACTTTGCGCCGCACCCCTGCTGATCCACATGCGGGATGCCTGCACGGTCGCCTCATCAAAAAACGGGATCACGCTGGTTTCAAGATGAATTTGCTGGCCGTCCGCCCGCTCCATTATCTTTTCAAAGAAATACCGGCCCTTCTCCTGCAGATGGGTTTCAACTTTGACCTGACGCGCCTTTATTTTGGCGGCGCTGGCGTTCCTGCCCATGCCATAAATATTGCTGCCAATCATTCTCCTTTCCGGCCGCCCCCAAAGATGCGCCGCCGTCTGGTTGCAATCGAGAACAATTCCTTCCCGGTTGGTGACCACAATCGGCGTATCAATCTGATCCATAACGAAAGTACGGCGTTTATTGTCACTGAGCCTGCGCTCCTGCCAGGTTGACGTATGCAAAAGCGCGAGATAATGATTTCTGCCGCTGATTTTGATGCTTGAAAGCGACATTTCCAGCGAAACGGCGCCGCCTGTCTTCTTACTTACCGAGACATCGCACCGGCCCTGAAGCAACCGTTCGCATATATTGGATCCTGACGGTGCGGGTGTAATCAGGTCAAAAACCGGCTGCCCTGAAAGCTCGCCCTTATTATATCCCAAAAGCTCCTCTACCGCAGGATTGGCGGTAAGAATTTTTCCGCCCGGCCGGACGGCAATGATACCGTCATCTACATCGGCAAATATCTTGCCGCATAATGTTTTGGTGTCTTCCTTCAGGCCATCGGGAGAATTGAAATCAATCGCCTGAATACTGAACCCCTTAACGCCTCCATCCCCAAGAGTAACATCCGGCACCGCCCTGGTATGGACATGATACTGATGATTGATATCCTGACGCTTACCAATATGAGTGTAATGATCAACGGTTTCCCCGCAGAAAATCTTCTGCAGTTTGGGCTTGATCCGCCGATATTCTGATTGTGTACGGATTTCCTTTAGTGACTGACCGGGCGAGGCCGTTTCCCGCTTCTTCAGCCCCCAGCGTTCCAGATAAAGCGACGTGTAGCGATATCGTTCCCGGTCATCGATATAGCCAATGGTGAAGGGACGGCATTGAGAGAGCCGCGGCCAGAAAGCTTCCGTTCCGCCCAGGGGTGATTTCCCTTGCTTTCCTTGCCCCATATAGCGGAAGTCCCCATACTCATATCTATAGAAATAACGAGGGGTTCTTATAAACCTGAATGGGTTAACGTTTTGCAAAATCCAGAATGATTTTACCGTTGCGCCCGCCCCGGATGGCGGATTGCAGGGCTGATTTGATTTCAGCCAGGGGATAAGCCCGGTCAATTTTTGCCCGCAGCCGGCCCTCGGCGATCATGGTTGCGAGTCTGGAATAGAGCGGCTGCGCTCTTTGCGGGTTCTTTTCAAACCAGCGGGCGAGCCAGAACCCGGACAGGCGGATATCCCGGAAAATAAGCTGTTCCGCCGATAATTTACAGGCTTTGCCGCTCATAACGCCATAATTGACAATGACCCCGCCCGCGGCAAGGCAGCCGGCCAGCAAAAGGGTTCCATCGCCACCCACGGCGTCAATGCCATAGGCAGGGAGGGCGCCGCCGGTGATTTCCCTGATCCGTGCGGGCAAATCCGGCTCTGAATCCATCAAAACCGCATCCGCGCCAATGTCCGATAGTTCGGCCCGCAATTCTTCCCGGCGCACCAGATTAACCGTTCTGATGCCCGCCAACCCGGCAAGCTGAATGATATAGCGCCCCACCGCGGAATTGGCGGCATTCTGGATCAGCCAGTCCCCGGAATTCAAAGCGGCGATTTCATGCACAAGCAGATAGGCCGTCGGCGGGTTCACCCGCAGCATGGACAGCTGCTTTGGATCACCATGGGGCGGCAGTTTCAAAAGTTCGGTTTCGGCAATCCGTCTCTGTTCGCACCAGTTTCCGTAAGCCGGCAACATCACCTGATCACCCGAGGCCAGGTGTTTAACCCCCTCGCCCACCTGTATCACCCGGCCAACACCTTCAATCCCGGGCACCGCCGGAAGCTTTGGCAGGCGGCCATATTGTCCTTGCAGGATAAAAATATCCGCCGGGTCAATCGGGCTTGCCAGTGTTTCGACCAGAACCTCTTCGCTTCCGGGCTGACCCGGGTCCGCAACGTCGCAAACCTCTGCGACTGCAATGGGATCGCCGAATTCTGAAAATTGAATTGTCTGCATAGCCATTTTCGCTCATTTAGTCGCCGAGTTTAGCCCTTTACAGCCATAACCCAACGCCGCAGAATGTCCAACAGTCATTTGTGTTTTACATTTCGTCGTTTAAAAAGAACGCTTCACCGTAAATTTGAAATTCATCTTTGCGTATTGATAACAGACAAGCCATTAAAGGTCAGGTTCGGCAGCGGGTCGTTTTGTATTATTATGTATCATCCGAAACCACTTAAGCGGCAAGCTTCCTGCCTGACCGGACTGCTGGCAGCATGCCTCTGCATGACCCCGCCTGTCTTGGCGCAGGAACGGCCGGGAGCGGACGCTTCCGGTGAAGCCGCTGAAAATTCAACAATTATTTACGATCAGAATTTCATCAATCAATATAAAAATGCCGTATCCATTATTGATATCATCCGGCGCATCCCGGGCGGTCAGCAGATACTGGATTCCGGCGGCGGGGATGGCGGCCGCGGTTTTTCCGCCAATGACGACCGGGTCCTGATCGACGGCAAGCGCCTGTCCGGCAAATCCAACGATTCCGAAAGCGCGCTGGGCCGCATCACCATCGACCAGGTGGAACGGATTGAACTGATCCGGGGGGCATCCCCGGACGTCAAGACGTCAAGTCAGGATGCGATCATCAATATCGTCCTCAAGCCAGGGGCCGGGGGCGGCTCAGGCTCCTGGCGGGCCAAGGCGCGAAAAGCGCAAAATGAAGACCGGGTGAATTTTGGCGGATTTCTGTCCTATGGCGGCTCGGTTGGAGCGCTGGAATATTTCGCCTCCGGCGAAATCGTGCCCGACCAGCGGACCGTCACCCAGGTAGACCTGGAATTCGACGGAAATGGAAACCTAATCCGCCGCCTGGAAGAATCCGGCCGGAGAAACAAGACGGAATATGAACTGACCACCAACCTGATATACAATTTGGCGAATGGGGATCAGATCCGTCTCAATGGTCTTTATTCCGATGATAACAGCTTCCGTGAAGCGCAACCCGGCGTATTTTTTGAGCCTGACCTGTCCGGCCGGCTTGTGGAAGCGGGCCGTTCCTTCCGGCTGGGCGAGAATGATAATCCGGCATGGGAAATTGGCGGCGACTATGAAACCGCTTTTGCTGATAACCTGCAATTCAAAATTCTCGGCCTGCATTCCTGGGAACGTAACACCCGAACCAATGAAGAGGATTTCGATATTGCCGGGACCAAACCGGAAGTCGATTTCCGCTCTGTTAACAAGGTGATTTCCACCGAAAGCATTGGCCGTGCGTCCCTTGTCTGGACCGCCAGCGCAGCCCATGAAATCGAATACGGCTCGGAATTATCCCTTAATAAGGAAGATGTGAAATTGCAGTTTTTTGACCGGATTGACGGCGATCTGGTTCCCCGCGATGTGTCGGCCGCCGATGTAGTGGTCAAGGAAACCCGCAATGAAAGTTTCCTTATCCACACCTGGAAACTGAACGCCGCCATGTCATTGGAGAGTTCGATTTTCAGTGAATATTCCCGCATCAGTCAAAATGGTGCCGGTGTTTCCCGCAGCAAAACATTTTACTTCATCCGTCCAAGCACCGACTTCCGCTATAACATCACCAGCCGCGACCAGCTTCAGCTGTCGGTCAGGCGCGCCATAGCCCAGCTTGAATTTGGAGATTTCGCATCTTCGGTCAGCGACGATGATGAAATCATTGCGGGAAATGAAAACCTTGCGCCATCAAAATCCTGGGAATTTGAAGCCAGCTTCGAACATCGATTTATCAATGATAACGGGTCTGTCAAATTCAACATCCTGAATGAACAGATCAGCGATTTCATCCAGCGGATAGAAGTGGCGCCGGGTGTTTCTGGGGTTGGTAATTTCGGCAGCGCACGGAAGACGGAACTCGAATTGGAAGCCAACCGCCGCCTGGCCGAACTGGGCCTGCCGGATTTTGTAGTGGAAGCAAGCCTTAAATACCGTGATAACAGCGTGCTTGACCCATTCACGCTGGAGCGGCGTCCGGTTAATTTCTACTCAAATACCATCGCCGAAATTTCCTTCCGCCACGATGTGAATGCTTTGGGCCTTTCCTATGGCGCGGAAATCGAACGGGAATCCCGATCCCGGTTTTTCGATATCGATGAACGGATTGTCTTTTCCCATCCGCGCTATTCTGTCGACACCTTTATAGAAAAGAACATTTTCTGGGGCATGATTTTGCGCTTTGACGCCTTCAATCTGGTCAACACCAATTTTGGCCGGGATCGGTTTCGTTTCGACAACGGGGTAGCGATCGGCCTCCTCACCGGACGCGAACTTCGCGAGCGAAGAGCCGGCCGCCGTTTCGAACTCACCCTGCGCGGCATTTTTTAAGATCAGGCAAAGGCCGTAAGGCAGCCGGTCGGCCACCTCAAGTCATCAAATTGCGTCAACCTAATCAGAAAAGACTCTAACAGCCGGCCTAAAGCTTGTTGAGCGGCAAATCCGCGCCGGTGGCCGAGGCTTTCCTGTAAAGCGCTGCCGTTATTTCAGCCGCCGGATCTCCCATGGCCTGCTGCGCCTTCCACAGTCCGTAAAGCGACCAGGCATTGTTCGGATGGCCGATCAGCGCATGCCGGAAAGCGGCCGCAGCGTCTTCATAGCGCTCCGCCTGCAGATAGACCGCCCCGAGCGTCTGGCGCACCGGATAATACCAGTGAGCCGGTTCGGTATAAGTCAGATTATCCTGCAATTCCGCGGCCTGTTCCAAAAGCGGAATGGCGGCCTGATAATTTCCGCTATTTTGCGCAGCGCGGGCCCGCAGGGTATTTTCCGCAATCGTCAGCACATCGGCGGTCGGAATGCGGCCTTCTTCCAATGCCGCCAGTTTTTCATTGCCCTGCAAAGCGGAAACGGCATCCGCTTCAGCCAGCACGGCGGCGTTATCGCCATTACGGGCATGAACCAGTCCCCGCGCATAATGCCAGGACGCCTTGATATAGGGATAGTCCATCCCGGGATCATCAAGCGATAGAACATCATCATCCTCGCCGAACTGCGCCCAGGCGAAATAGGCCGCCTGTTTGATGGGTTCCATCCAGGGCGCGCCGTCCATGGCCGCGAAAGGGATGAGGTCATCAAGTTTATCAGCGAATTCCAGCGTGATTTCCCTGTCTCCCGCCATCTGGCCCGAAACCAGCACGAAATGAACATTGTGCGGGTAATAGCCATAACGGTAGAGATCGGAACCTTCGGTCACGGCCAGATAGTCTTCATCCGCCCTGGTCGCCAGCACATTCACCTGCAGCGAGTCCAGATAGCGTCCGACCCGGAAATAGGTGTGGCTCGGCATATGCACCAGATGCCCGGCGCCGGGGATCAGCGGCGCCAGCCTGTCCGCGTACGGTTCCGCCCTTTCCGGCGTCTGGGAGGCTTCCGTCAGATGGATGTAAAGATGGATCGCGCCGGCATGTTCCGGATTTTCTGCCAATACATCCTCAATTGCTTTAATCGGCTGGGCCATATGGGGTTTCGGGGTGATGAAATCCCGCTCCCAATATTCCCATGGCGTGGTATCCATCGCCGCCTCGGCATAAAGCGCCGCGATAAAATGATCGTGCGGATAGGCCTGATGGACATCCGCCATCGCGTCGGCGAAAGCCTGATCAAGCGCTGCCCGGTCCGCATTTTCATCAGGCGAATAGCGTGTGGCCAGCGCATTGATCAGCGCCTGTTCCTTTGCGCTTGCGCCTGATTTCACAGCCAGGGCTTTGGAAATGGCGGCAAAGGCCGGCTCCACCGCGCCCGGATCCATCGGCGCATTGATATTGGGGCCGTGCGCAAAGGCTTCCGCCCAGTAGCACATGGCGCAGGCGGGATCGATCGACTGCGCCTTTCTGAACGCGCGGATCGCTTCCCAGTGGTTAAAGCCGTAAGTCAGCCTCAGCCCTTGATCGAAATAGGCCTGCGCTTTGGGGTTATCGGTGGTGATTGAATAGCTGTAATCGCCAAGGTTATCCCACAGCGGCGGGCCGTCTTCTTTCGGCGCATCGGCCTTCGCAGCGCCGGCCAGCGCCAGCCGGAATTCCGGCCGGAAAAAACCGCCGCGCGCCTGGCCGTGCGATCCGCATAATGTGCGGGCGATCAGCGCCGGATCCAGAAGTTCCGCCAGCATTCTCTCGCGCTCCGTTTCGGCTGCAAAATCAGCCCCGGCTTTATCGCCCCGCTGTTCAATACTGACCGATAACGCAAAACCGGCCGCAAACAGACCGGCCAGCGCCGTCGTCCCCTTCAATAAATTCGTCATGTCCCTTCTCCCTGTGTATTTTCCGAGGTTTCAAAAGACGCGCCGCCCGCCCGCAGCGAAGCCGCAGGGTCTTCATCACGAAAATGTTACTCGGAAAGTACAGGCGTTATAATGCCGCCGGAACATCGAGGCAAGAATAAAGTGTGTGCGGTCTGAGAGATAGGTAACACATTGTACCGGAGACATGGGTAACACTTTTTGCTTTTTTTGCAAGCAGGAGGTGTTGATGCCGTGGAAAGAGAGTTCGGTTATGGAAGAGCGTCTTCGATTTGTCGCAGATGCAGGACTTGGTCACTGCTGGTATGAGCATCCGTGCGGCTGCCTGGAAGATTGTGACACGTCAAAGGGCGACGGCACAGATGAATGAAGGTGCGCCGTTTAATTCGGAAATATAAGAGCTCTTCAACGGGACAAAAATCTTCAGAATAATTTCCGTCAATTTTTCTCCATTTAAATCCGGTTACATAACCGATCTCAGCTCATAGATTCACTCCGCAGCCCCCTGTCGCAAGCGTTAAACATGGAATGAATTTATGAAAATGCTAAGGTTACCCGCTGTCCTGGAAAAAACCGGCCTGAGCCGGTGGACGATCAATCGCAAAGAACAAGCCGGCGATTTTCCAAAACGCATCCGGCTTGGTCCCAATTCGGTCGCCTGGCTCGAAGATGAGGTTGAAGCCTGGCTGAACGAACGGGCAGACCAGCGCAACTGTGGTGTGGTGGAGTAAATTTCTATCTTGTGCTTCCCTAACCGAAGACATTGCGGATTCTCGGGAGGCAACCTAAACTCATTTGATGTAGGGGTTATTGTATTTGTTCCGGGGATTGCTTCGCGCCTTGATAGTGTCAAAGAGCAAGAATTAAGTGTATTTAGTAAACTGGCACCGTAATCGAGGAGAACGCCCGCGCCGTCATAGTCGGCGATTTCCTCGACGCCATCGGAGAGGTAGATTTCGGTCGCGACGCCGGTACCGGATTTCTTCGAGCGCCTGCCCAGCGGGTCATACTCATATGTGGCCGCAACGCCCGGTCCCGTCGCCGTCTTCAGCCGGTTCTCGACGTCATAGGCATAGCTCCAGGTTCCGTCGCCGGTCAGGCTCCCGTTATTGTCATAACCGAGATCGAACACCAGGCCGCCCTGGGCCACCTTTGTGATCTGGTTGAGGCCGTTCGGGATGGCGGTCTCGGCCTTGTCCAGCGGCGCATTCCATTGATAGGCCTGATTGTCCAGGCCTTTGGCGGTGACCTGATTGGCCATGTTATAGTTGAAGGCGAAAGCGACGTCGTCTGCGCTGCCCGCCAGATTGTGGGTCAGGCTGTCAAGGGCGCTATCGGCCTCGTAGGCATAGGTGGTAACCGTGCCGTTGCCGAGCATCATGGAGAAAGCATGTGAGCCACGCAAGGGTGAGTTGCAGAGCAACTCCTACGGGATACCTTACACTGTCAAAGAGAGATAATTAAGTATACCGTTGTCTAATTGAATTTTCACCCTCGGTGGTAATTTTGTTCTTTTATTGCCACTTTTATGGTTGTCTTCGAGGTCAGTGGAACGGCTTTGAGGCCTTAACAGGTTCCACGCCTCATGATAGCGGTCAAAAGAATGGATGCCTCTTTGTCCCCAACGTCATTGATCGCGTAACGGCAGCATACACGAGGTCATCCGGCCTGGCAAAAGGGCGATCCTTGGGGGATTACGCTTTTCGCCAGTCAA
>JAJFIV010000009.1 GCA_021774625.1 Alphaproteobacteria bacterium
TGACACCTCGGAAAAGACCAACCAGTCCGTTAGGAAACTGGAGGAAACCGCCTCGAAAATTGGCGAGGTTGTCGAATTGATTAACAGCATCGCGGAACAGACCAACCTTCTGGCGCTGAACGCCACCATCGAATCGGCGCGCGCCGGGGAGGCCGGCAGAGGCTTCGCCGTCGTTGCGGGTGAAGTCAAAACCCTGGCCAATCAAACGGCTGGCGCCACTGACGAGATATCCAGCCAGATCAAGGATATGATCGGCGCTATCGAAAACACGGTCGATTCCATTGGCACCATTCACAATGTTATTGACGAGGTTAACCAGATTGCAACCGGCATCTCGGCCGCCGTTCAACAGCAAAATTCCGTGACCAGCGAAATATCCGACAGCGTCCAGGGGGCCGCCGTCCTGACACAGAATATATCCAAAAAAATGTCATCGCTTGCCGACAGTTCCAACACCACCGGAACCTCGGCGTCTGATGTCAAAAATGCCTCCGGTAAACTGGCGGAATTATCGGAAACGCTTAATGTTGAAATTCAGGACTTTCTCGAAAAAATCAAGGCCGCCTGACCCTAGAGTCTTTTCGGAATAGATTGACGCAATTTGGTGGCTGGGAAAGGTTGTTTATGTCAGCCCCTAATTTAGACTCAGGACTCATTAAATCCACCATATGACGATAGCAGCAATACAGATTGCGGAGAAGAAGGTGTGCGCGCACCGATCATATCGGGTTGCGACACGTCACCAGTCTACGAGCCATCCGAACATATTTTCGACTTTGTGGCGTTTTTTATAGAGGATTTTGCGATAGCGGGTGGAGGAACTCCTCACCCGCTTCTCCGATCTTGCTGCCCTGCTCGCCGACCTCGCCACCGCCGCCCACACCAACCACGAAATCACCCCCGCCAGCTTGTTCTACCTTTCCGAAACCCTAGGCAGCGATGCGAAGGAATTGCAGGATATATACGCGCAGAAATTTTGTGGCAAATAGCGCCTTCCGCCGTCATTCCCGCGAAAGCGGGAATCCAGTTTGCAGACACATTGCTGGTTGGGACATGGACCCCCGTTTTCACGGGGGTGACAGTGTATATGATTGTCATTCCCGCGAAAGCGGGGATCCATTTCTCATTTTGATAAGAGGTTAGGGTATAAGTCGCTCCAGTCCGGATTGCTCTTTTCAATCAGTTGGATTTTCCAACCCCGGTTCCATTTCTTCATCCGCTTTTCCCGAAGAATAGCCTGTTCAATATCCTCAAAAATTTCAAAATAAACAAGATACATGACACCATATCGCTTGGTGAAACCGGGCACGTCGCTATTCTTGTGTTCATAAATGCGTTTGATCAGATCGGATGTTACTCCGATATATAATGTGCCGTTTTTCTGGCTGGTCAGGATATATACATAACCGGTTTTGGGCATGTCTTGACCCTAACATGGATTCCCGCTTTCGCGGGAATGACGGTTGGTTTCTACTATCTATCACTGTATGATTATTTGCGGAATTATGAGCAAAAAATCTACCACACGCATATCGATGGATGAATTGGTCGTAAAGACGGGTGAGACTAATCCGGATACGCCTGTCGGGCCTGAATTGCGCGCTGATTTCTAGCGCGATGCCCGTGTGTGCGGCATCACCGTTCCGTCCCCTGCCGCGCAGCTTTGAAATAGGAACGCAAAACGGCATTCATGCGGGTCTGATACCCTTTACCCTGTGCTTTGAACCACGCAACCATATCAGCGTCCAGACGAACCGTCAGCTGCTTTTTGGGCGCCTCCGGATAAACCACATGCGCATCGCGCCAGAAATCCGGGCCAAGATCAGGTCCTTCCGGTGCATCAGGGCGTGTCTTACCCTTTTTTACCACCAACTCGTCCATCGATATATTTGTGATAGACTTCTTGCTCATTCTTTCCTGCTTTCCACGCGGAGATAATCCGACGACAATCCCCGCGCCATGTGTAAACAACGACGAAATAATTATTTTCGAACAGGCCTAATGCGATCAAACGCTCCTCACCATATTCCTCTCGATCATCAAATTTCTCTATAACAGGATTGATAAAGATTTTTGCTGCATCGATAAAATCGACCATATGCTTTCGCAAATTGGCCCGGCGTTTGTTTTCATCCCATTCAAAATTCATTTATAATATAACAACAAATGTAGTTACATTCAAGATTAATCAATCGCAGAACGTTAAAGTGGTATATTACCGTGCTTCTTCCACGGGTTGTCCAGCTTTTTGTTCTTCAAAATCTTTAGCCCCCGCGCAATCCTGCGCCGGGTCGAATGGGGCATGATGACCTCGTCGATGAAGCCTTTTGAGGCGGCGACGAAGGGGTTGGCGAAGCGGTCTTCATATTCCTTGGTGCGGGCGGCGATTTTCTTTTCGTCGCCGAGATCGGCGCGGAAGATGATTTCAACGGCGCCTTTCGCGCCCATGACGGCGATTTCGGCGGTGGGCCAGGCGTAGTTGAGATCGCCGCGCAAATGTTTGGACGCCATGACGTCATAGGCGCCGCCGTAAGCCTTGCGGGTGATGACGGTGATTTTGGGGACCGTCGCCTCGCCGTAAGCATAGAGAAGCTTCGCGCCATGCTTGATGATGCCGCCATATTCCTGCGCCGTACCGGGCAGAAAGCCGGGGACATCGACAAAAGTCAGGATGGGGATGTTGAAACAGTCGCAGAAACGCACAAAACGCGCGGCTTTTTTTGCGGAATCGATATCGAGGCAGCCGGCCAACACCATGGGCTGATTGGCCACCACACCGACGGTTTCACCATCAATGCGGGCGAAACCGGTGATGATATTGGCGGCATGGGCGGGCTGGGTCTCGAAAAAATCGCCCTCATCGACGATTTTCTGGATCACTTCATGCATGTCGTAGGGCTTGTTGGCGGAGGTCGGGATGACGCTGTCGAGAGATTTTTCTTCCCGGCCCACGGTATCGAAACTGGGCCGCGCCGGTGGTTTTTCCCGGTTATTGAGCGGCAGAAAATCGAAAAAGCGCCGGACCTGAGCCAGCGCCTCCACGTCATTTTCCAACGCCTTGTCGGCAACGGCGGATTTGGTGGTGTGGGTGATGGCCCCGCCCAGTTCCTCGTGGGTGACGATTTCATTGGTCACCGTCTTCACCACATCCGGTCCGGTCACGAACATATAGGAGGTGTTTTTCACCATGAAGATGAAATCAGTCATGGCCGGAGAATAAACCGCGCCGCCGGCGCAGGGCCCCATAATGACGGAGATTTGCGGCACCACGCCCGAGGCCAGGATATTGCGCTGGAACACATCCGCATAACCCGCGAGGCTTTCCACCCCTTCCTGAATACGCGCCCCGCCGGAATCATTGAGCCCGATCACGGGGGCGCCCACCTTCATCGCCATATCCATGATGTTGCAGATTTTTTCTGCATGGGCCGCGGACAGCGAGCCGCCAAACACCGTAAAATCCTGGGAAAAAACATAGACCAGCCGGCCATTGATGGCGCCGGAGCCTGTGACCACACCGTCGCCGGGCACTGTCGCGTCCGCCATGCCGAAATCCTGACAGCGATGTTCGACAAACATGCCATATTCTTCAAAGCTGTCCTCATCAACCAGAAGCTCGACCCGTTCCCGGGCGGTCAGCTTGCCGCGCGCATGCTGGGCGTCGATGCGCTTTTGACCACCGCCGAGCCGGGCCTCCGTCCGCTTCTTTTCCAGCTTTTCCAGAATTTCCTTCATGGGATGTGTGCCCTCCCCTGCCCTAAAATGTGACGCTTATTTGACGCACCGGTATAGCCGGTCTTTTCCCCGATTGCCACTTTCTTTGGGCGCCTGTTGAGAGGAGACAGCGGGAGTGGTACAGTTTCCCCGGCCCTTATAAATTACCCGATAAAAACACTCGTCCCCAAATACGGCCGCGGGCAGACAGACGAACGGAGGATATTATGCATCAATCGACCCTATTGGCCGCGCTGGCGGTCTTTTCCCTCACCCTGCTTTCCGTTGCGAAAGCAGGGCAGGAAACGAAGCAAATGGAACTTTCCGGCGGCGGGCGCATCAGCTATGTGGTTTTTACCCCCGATGGCTGGGATCGGGAGACGCCGCTGCCCGCTATTCTGGCCTTTGCCGGCGGCGGCCAGAGCCTGAAATCGACCGAGGGCACGGTGCGTGATTTTTTCGCCCGCGAAGCAGAAGCGCGGGGCTATCTGGTGGTGGCCCCCGCCGCGCAGGGCGACCGGCTTTATTTTCGCGATGGCGACCGGATTTTTCCTGAATTCCTTGAAAAAATCATGGCCGATTATCCAGTGCAGGACCGCCGGTTTCATGCGGCCGGCATTTCCAATGGCGGGTTGGCTTCTTTCCACATCGCCGCGAAAAACCCGGACTATATTAAGTCTATCACCGGCTTTCCGGGCTTTCTGTGGGAGGCCAGTCAAGATCGCTATCAGGCGATCAAGGACAAGTGCATTGCCATACTGGCGGGCGAGAATGACACCAACTGGGTGCAGATGACGGAGCGGGATCGGGCGGTTTTCAGGGACATGGGCAAGGAGATCTATGTCCGGGTCTTTGAAAATGAGGGCCATGTGCCGGAAAGCCTTCGCGGCGAAGGCAACGCCATCCTGTTCGACCTGATCGAACAGCAAGCCGGATGCTAAGGCCTGTTCTGATTGGCCTGACGCAAATTTGTTGACACTGAAATAATATGTGACTACATAGTCACATATTATGGAAACCCGGACAATGGATATGGTCTTTCAGGCGCTGGCGCACGAAGCCCGGCGACAGATACTTGATATTGTCCGCAGCAAGCCGGGGAGCAGCGTGGGCGATGTGGCACGGGAATTCGATGTCACCCGCTTTGCCATCATGAAGCATCTGACCGTGCTGGAAGATGCCGGCCTGCTGATTGCGGAAAAGGCGGGGCGGCAGAAAAAACTCTATTTCAACGCCATTCCGATTCAAAGGATCTATGACCGCTGGACGGATGACTATAGCAGCTATTGGGCCAGCCAACTGACCGGCATCAAATACCGGGTCGAAGAAAAAGTGAACAAGGGAGCCAAAAAATGAATGACACGATGGAGCCGACAAAATCCATTTATAAAATCCTGATCCACGCCCCGATCGACAAGGTGTGGTCGGAACTGGTGCGCACAAATTCGCCGCGGCCTTTCTTTTTTGGCAGTGTCTGTAAAACACCCGGTGCGGAATTGAATGTTGGCGCGCCGTTCCGCATGGAAAGTCCTAATGGTAAATATGCTTCGGTCGTTGGCGAGGTGCTGGAATTCCAGCCGCCGCACCGCTATGCCCATACCTTCAAATTCACCAATCTGGAGGATCCGCCCTGCAGGGTAACTTATGAGTTGAAAGAGGTCGCCGGCGGTACGGAATTCACTCTGATCTCAGAGGGCTTCGTGCCCGGTTCAAAAACCCAGAAATCCATGGAAAGCGGCGGCAAATTCATTGCCGAAAATTTCAAGGCCTATATGGAGACCGGCCGCGCCACTTTCGGCGGCCGCATGATCCTCGGCATGATCTCGCTGATGACACCCTTCTCACCGGCCAAATGCAAAATTGAAAACTGGCCCTTTGGCAAAACAGGAACGGAAAAATAAGATGGCAATATTACGGCAAGAAGATGTTTAAAACTGGCTGAAGCAAGCGTGCAGAAACGCATGCTACCAACTGAAAGCAAGGGATAAAATAATGAGCAATAACCAAAAAACAAAAATACCAACCTCGTTCTGGATCGTAGCAGGATTGGCGCTTGTCTGGAATCTATTGGGTGTCGCCGCCTATATCAGTGATCTGATGATCAGCGAAGATATGCTGGCACAAATGACCGAGGCCGAGCGGGCGATGCGGAATTCCATGCCAGCCTGGGCGAAGGCTGCTTATGCGCTTGCCGTCTTTGGCGGGGCGCTTGGCGGACTGGCCTTATTATTGCGCAGGAAAATTGCCTTCCTTTTGTTTGCCTTGTCGCTGGCTGGTGTTCTGGTACAAATGTTTAACGCCTTTATCCTCCAGCATGGAATCGACGTTTTTGGACCCGGCGGCATGATCATGCCGGCAATGATTATCGTCATCGGTATCGCGCTATTGTGGTTTTCCAATATGGCTGGGGCGAGGGGCTGGCTGAAATAAATTATCAGCGGCCCGGAAATATTTCCACTTTCCGCGCGACCGTCATTGCGGTATGGAAGGCGACCTTGAATTGGAAGGTTGCACCATGTTTCAGTCACATTTTCCAGACCTGCCTACATTCGTCACCCATCTGGAATGCTCTTATACCGGGGAACGTCAGAATGCGGACCAGCTTGCCTCGGTGTCCGCGGCTGGCAAACCGCTGCTGGTGCGCTACGACCTGAAAGCGCTGGCAGGAGCCGTTAGCAAGGACGATGTCGCCGCCCGGCCCGGCGGATTCTGGCGCTACCGGGAGTTTCTTCCGGTGCGGCATGCGGAAAATATTCTCAGTCTTGGCGAAGTGACAACGCCGCTGATCCCCTGTCCCAATATTGCGGAAAACCTGTTGGTCAAGGACGAAGGCATTTTGCCGACCGGTTCTTTCAAGGCCCGCGGCCTGGCGCTGGCCGTATCCATGGCGAAGGAACTGGGGGTCACCAGAATGGCGATCCCGACCAACGGCAATGCCGGCGCGGCGATGACTGCCTATGCCAGCCGCGCAGGAATAGTGTCATACGTCTTCTGCCCATCCGATACGCCGGACATCAATATGCGGGAAACCCAGTTATTGGGCGCAAAAGTTGTGCCGGTCGATGGCCTGATCAATGATTGCGGCAAACTGGTTGCCGAGGACAAGAACGGCATCGGCTGGTTCAATGCCGCCACCCTGCGTGAGCCCTATCGCATCGAAGGCAAGAAAACCATGGGGCTGGAACTGGCCGAACAGTTGGGCTGGGAACTGCCGGACGTGATTTTTTACCCCACCGGCGGCGGCACCGGCCTGATCGGCATGTGGAAGGCCTTCGCCGAACTCGCGGCGATGGGCTGGATTGGCGACCAGCGGCCCAACATGGTCGCCGTCCAAGCCACCGGCTGCGCCCCCATCGTCAAGGCATGGCAAGACGGCGCCGACCACGCCGAACTGTGGCCAGACGCCCACACCATTGCCGCCGGCATCCGCGTCCCGGTTGCCATCGGTGATTTCCTGATCCTCAACGCCGTGCGCGACAGCGGCGGTTATGCCCTTGCCGCCCCCGACGACGAGATTTCGGCTGCTCAGGCCGAGGTCGCGGCCAAGGACGGCATGTTGATGGGGCCGGAGGGCGCCACCACCTACGCCGCCCTCAGGCACGCCGTCGCCGATGGCCGTGTCGGCAAGTTCGACCAAGTCGTCTTGTTCAACTGCGGCCCCTCCTTGAAATACCCCATGCCGCCTGTCGACCGCGCCCTCGACCGTCATCAGCCAATCGACTACGCCGCCATCGCGGCTGCCTGAGCCATGGCCGACATCGTCATTTCTGAGTTCATGGACGCCCCTGCCGTGGCCACGTTGCAGGCCGATTTCGATGTCCATTTTGACCCGACCCTGGTCGACACCCGTCCGGCGTTGCTCGCCGCCGTGACCGGCGCCCGCGCCCTCATCGTCCGCAACCGCACCCAGGTGGATGGTGAACTCCTCGCCGCCGCGCCCGCTTTGCAAGCAGTTGGCCGTCTTGGCGTCGGCCTCGACAACATCGATACCGCCGCCTGCGAGGAACGCGGTGTCGCCGTTTATCCGGCAACCGGCGCCAATGCCGTCGCCGTTGCCGAGTATGTCCTCGCTACCGCTCTGGCTCTCGTTCGCGGCGGCGCCTACGCGGCCACCGATCGCGTCGTTGCCGGCGATTGGCCGCGCACTGACCTGATGGGTGGCGAGCTGGCCGGTCGCACCATGGGTCTCATCGGCCTTGGCGGCATCGCCCGCCGCGTCGCCCGCCTGGCCGCTGCCTTCGACATGTCGATCATCGCCCATGATCCGTATTTGCCCGGCGAAGATCCCGCATGGCAGGGCATTGCCAACGCGCCTGTCGCCGAGGTCCTCGCCACCGCCGACATCATCAGCCTGCACGTGCCGTTGACCGACGACACGCGCAATCTCGTCGACGCGGCCGCCATCGCCACCATGAAACCGTCCGCTGTCGTGATTAACACCTCTCGCGGCGGCATCGTCGACGAAGCCGCCGTCGTTACCGCCTTGCGCGATGGCGGCCTTGCCGGTGCCGCGTTGGACGTCTTCGCCGCCGAACCCATCGACCCAACGTCGGGCCGTGCCTTCGCCGGCACGCCGAACCTGATCCTCACCCCCCACATCGCCGGCGTCACCCACGAGGCCAACGTCCGCGTCAGCGCCGTCACCGCCGACAACGTCCGCCGCCATCTGACCCGCTAGAAAATCGTTACCGCGACGCCGCGATCGGCGGCGCGTTGCGCGGCCATGCCCATCGCGACGGCCTTCCAGCCATCGGCCAGGGTGACGGCGGGGGTGGCCTTGCCGAGCACAACTTCGCGAAACCCCTGGTGTTGATAAAACGTCGACCCGTGGTGATCTCCGGCCTCGAGAATCTCAGGATCGACCGGCACCTCCACCGTCGTCGCGCCGATCGGATGGCGCGGGCTGATGACCACCTTTGCTTCGGGATGAGGACCAAGACTGTCAGGCCACAGCCGCGACGGACCGGGCACCAGACACTCGATCTTGCCGTTCGGTCCAACGGCGGAGATTTCTTCCTGGTACAAGGATCCTTCGGCGAACATGCACAGTTCGAGCATCGCCCGTGACCCGTTGGCAAAGTCGACGATGGTGTAGGCACTGTCCCAAATGTCGGGCTGCTCACCGTCATAGCGTTCGTCGAGATGATTCTGCACCATCCCGCCCGAGGCCATGATCCGCGTCGGTTCCGACTTCACGATCAGCCGCATCAAGTCAAAGAAGTGACAGCACTTCTCCACCAGCGTACCGCCCGTGTAGCGGCTGAACCGGTTCCAGTGGCCGACTTTGCCGAGGAACGGATAGCGGTGCTCGCGGATCGACAGCATCTTGATCCCGCCCGTCGCCTGTTCCGCCTCTTTGAGAAAGCGCACCATCGGCGGCATGTAGCGGTATTCCATCGCCACCCAGATCGGCGCCGCATAGCCGCGCTGGAGCTGTTCGATGAACGCCTGATCCGCGGGGTCCGTGGCCAGTGGTTTCTCGACCAAAATCGGCAGCGCGCGGCGGGCGGTGACCTGTTTGAGATGGTCGACGTGCATGAAATTAGGGCTGGCGATGACCAGGCAGTCAACCTCGATATCGAGCAGGGCGTCGATTGAGGCGGGGAAGGCGGCCGCCGGGGCCAGTTCCGCCGCCGACGCGCGCATACCGGCGTCGGGCTCGACGATCGCGGTGACCTGGGTGTCGGGCAGCAAGTTGATATTGCGGATGTGCTCGTGGCCCATTGTGCCACAGCCGATCAGGCCGTACTTCACCATCGCCGCTTGTTCCTTGGTCAGGTTACCGGTTCGATATTGGTCTCGAGCAGGCTCGAACCCACCAACAGGGTGTCGATCCGTGTTTGCTTGGCTACGCTGACATGCTCGGCAGCGAGCCGTTCTGCTGCGTCTGCGTCGCCATCGGCCAGCGCGTCTATCAGCGGTTGATGGCCGAGCTGGATCTCCATGCGCTCGTTGGCCAGCGGCAACCCGAGGTAGATCATGCGGTCGGTTTCATCCAACAAATGCATGATCATGTGCGCCAACCGGGTATTACCCGATGCCTTGGCGATGGCCATATGGAACGCCTTGTTGGCCTTCAGGTAGGATGGGTCGACCAGGTCGGCATTCTCATAACCCTCGCGCCATGGCCGGTTGAGCTCCTCCAACTCGGCGCGCGAGATCCGGCCGGCCGCGAGGCGCGCGGCGGCCGGCTCAAGAATCGCCCGCAGGTCGAAAAGTTCTCGAATATCGCGCAAGGTCAGCGGCGCAACTTGATGGCCACGGCGGGCCTTCACGTTCACCAGACCCTCCTGGGTCAGACGGGCCAGCGCCAGGCGGACCGGCGCCTTGCCGAAGCCGAACCGCGCCGCCAGCATACTCTCCGAAATGGCTTCGCCGGGGGCGAGTTGACACGTAATGACGCTGTCGCGGATCGCATGATAGGCGCGGTGCGTCAGCGATTTCGCCGGCGTTCGGTTGGCGTTCTGGTGCGTATCCACCAGGGCTCCTCTTCCGTTCCCGGCCATACGCTGAAGCCCGAACGGCATGCTGATATTTCAAAAGCGATCCGTTGACATGTCAACTATTGACCAACACTATGTACAAAAAAGGTTAGCAAGGTCGATTGTTTTTGTTGTCGA
>JAJFIV010000010.1 GCA_021774625.1 Alphaproteobacteria bacterium
TTTCTTGTCACTAACGTCAAGTCCGGCGTATAATCGCTCCATGGGTCATTCTCCTATGCTTGGGGCAAGCTTGCAAAACACAAACCTGACCCCGTTTTATCATATGGAGAATGATCCTAATGCAATTACGCTATGTCCCCGGATACCCACGCGGTTCCTGCTCGTTGTCAGATACGTCCAGTCCGGCGTATAATTGTTCCATGGATCATTCTCCTATGCTTGAGGCGGTTTCTTCAGCGAAACCGACCTCGTTCTACCATATGGAGAATGATCCTAGCTCAATTACGCTATGTCCCCTTAATCCCAGTATATTATTGACTTTGTTGCATTCAGAGTCACAAGCGAGGCGTATGTGGAAGTGTATCGATGAAACTGCTACGCTTGAGTAGATGGTCACCATAACCATGCCTTGAAAAGGGATTTGAAACGCCCTCCTTATTGGCCTGTTCAATGACACAAAGACTCCTGTGCCAATCAACTAACGCAATTTCGTACAATCGAAGAGCATCCTCATCCTTGCGCCAACAAAGCTCTTTAGCGCTGCCTAAGTTGATATCAGGCTCTAGAAATCGATGATATGTGACTGTTAGAGTCGCAACGTCCCAATCCCATCTCTTTATTGTCGCATCCCGTCCCCTTCGAACGAAATCTTGAAAGATTGGGCTCTTAGCACCCCAGTCGACGCTGTTAAAATCTTCAATAATTACTCTGAGTAAATCAGACCGTTTTCGATCTTGCTCCCAGAGACAATGCCACACTGATCGCAGAGCCGTTAGGCCTGCTAACCAATAAATATCCCAGTCTCTAAAATCACCGGGAGATTCTAAGGGGCAGAGGTGGGCGCCAACTCTGACTGCTACATCATAAGGCGCCCGTGCTTTGAGCCTTTCGTCATGTGCTTTCTGAGTGGATATCATAACAGTTGATGGTCTTTATAATGCACTCACTACTGATAGTGTCTACCAATTAAATGTCCGTCGTCAGAACATTTGTCATTAGAGGTAGTTTAACGGATCTGAGTGTTTGGCCTCATCTTGTTGATTGATATTATGCCACTTGCCTTTGATGATGCAAGCGGCGCTGTTCGATAGTTTTTCGTTTGATCCTTTCTCTTTTGTTTAAGATGGTTTGTGCTCTACCGAAGTAGGCATCGGCCGGCGTCACGTTTTTCAGGCTCTCATGATAACGCTGATGGTTGTAGTGCTCGACGAACGCTTCGACTTGGGCTTCCAGGTCGCCGGGCAGATAATAGTTTTCCAGTAGCATCCGGTTTTTTAAAGTCTGATGCCACCGTTCGATCTTACCCTGGGTCTGTGGATGGAACGGCGCGCCGCGAACATGGCTCATCTTTTTGTCTTTGAGCCAGTCGGCCAGTTCCCCTGCAACGTAGCTGGGGCCATTATCAGACAACAGACGCGGTTTATGCAGCACGTTGGCTTGATCACAGCCTGACGCCTGCAACGCGAGCTTTAGCGTGCCGGTGACATCTTCGGCCTTCATTGTGCTGCACAGTTTCCAGGCGATGATGTAGCGGGAGTAATCATCAAGAATGGTGGACAGGTACATCCAGCCCCAACCAATGATTTTGAAGTAGGTAAAATCTGTCTGCCACATCTCGTTGGGCCGTGTGGTTTTATCCTTAAACTCATTGGCTGCTTTGATGACGACAAAGGCTGGACTGGTAATCAGATCATGGGCTTTGAGCAGCCTGTAAACACTGGCTTCTGATACAAAATAGCCCTTGGTATCAGTAAACGTCACCGCCAGCTCTCTGGGCGATAGCTCTGAGCGTTCCAACGCCAGTTCAATGATCTGGTCATGCACTTGTCGCGGGATACGGTTCCACACACGGTTTGGGCGTGATGGCTTGTCAGCCAAGGCCTCCGGCCCGCCTTCGAGATACCGGTCATACCAGCGATAAAAGGTCCGGGGCACGATATTGAGATGCTCCAGTGTTTTGCGCGCTGGTAGATGCGAGCGCTCGATGATCCTGATAATTTCCAGTTTTTCTGATGCAGGGTATCTCATTCGTCTTCCCCCCCATCCCCGATCATGCTTTTTTTGAGAAGACGCATCTCCAGTGTTTGTTCAGCGACCACCTCTTTGAGATCACGGGCCTGAGCTCGCAATGCTTTGACCTCATCGGTGTTAGCCTGGCGGGTGATATCACCCGCCAGGCGCTTCTTGCCTGCTTCCATGAAGTCTTTCGACCATTTATAATATACGCCCTGTGCGATGCCTTCACGGCGGCACAGCTCAGCGATACTATCGTCTCCGCGCAAACCCTCCAGCACGATCCTGATCTTTTCTTCCGCGCTGTACTGCTTGCGTATCTGTCGGCGAATGTCCTTCACCACCCGCTCTGCGGAGGCTTTAGAACTTTTCTGTTTTGATCCCATCTTCGTTCCTTCGTCACTACGATGAAACCAAAACACTCACTACATAACAACCTCAATTATGGGACATAGGCGCTGACGGGGAACACCAATTAAATTTTATAATGATTTTTGAAAACAGGGACAACATACAATACAGGAAAACAGGCTGTCATACCGCCAAAATCCAATCGGAAAGTTCAACGATATTATGATAAAGAACTTTACAAAGCGCGACATTTGATCGAGAATTTTTTTGAAAAACTCAAGCATTACAGAGCGATAGCCACACGATATGACAAACGGGCAACGGCTTTCCTCGGTGCCATATATCTCGCAGCAAGCATGATATGGCTCAAATGATGACATCACCTAATAAAAAAATAAAATTTATTGAAAATAAAATATTGACAGTGTTTTCCGGCTAGGATCATAGCGGTAATAGGGTATCATAGGGGCTCAGGTCAGGTGGCAACGCCCCACTTGAGAATGCGCTTAATCATCCTGCTTGCGCTCAAACCCGTATGCCCGCTCCACCTTTGCGACGCGGGTGGTGTAGGCTTCATAC
Source organism: Alphaproteobacteria bacterium (assembly GCA_021774625.1). Taxonomy (GTDB): domain Bacteria; phylum Pseudomonadota; class Alphaproteobacteria; order Sphingomonadales; family JAKSBY01; genus JAJFIV01. Next base: position 2,944 of record JAJFIV010000010.1, read on the forward strand.
CATTTATCGCGGCCCATTTTCTGGGCGGTCAGGTGGGCGGCGACCTGTTTCCAGTTTTTGATGGCGGCTTCGTCCTGCCAGTAGGAGACGGTGATGCCGGGGCCGTCCGGTCCGCGGGCGGATTCGATGCCGAGATAGCCGGGCTGTCTGGCGGCGAGCTCCGCCATGGCCTCCGCCATTTTGCCGTAGCCTTCGTCATCGCCTTCGGTACGGGTCGAGGTGAAGATCACGGCGTAATAGGGCGGCGGGGGCGTTTTGGCGAAGGGCATCAGGTTTTATCCTTTTCCGAGGGGGCACCATACCCGCCGCCACCCGGGGTTTCAATCAGAATTGCATCGCCGGGCGTCACATCCGTGCTGTCGGCAAAGCCGAGGGTTTCTTCCGTGCCGTCGGCGCGGATCACACGGTTGACGCCATTGAGACCCGGTTCCCCGCCCGCAAGACCCGGCGGTGGAACAATGCGGTGGCCGGTCAGCAGTGAGACTTCCATGTCCTCAAGGAATTTGACCCGGCGGACGATGCCGTCGCCGCCCCGGTATCGGCCCCGGCCGCCGCTGTCCTGCCGGATTGCGAATTCTTCCAGGATGACCGGGAAGCGCCATTCGAGGACTTCCGGGTCGGTGAGGCGGGAATTGGTCATGTGGGTGTGAATGGCGCTGCGGCCCGCGAAGCCGTCGCCTGCGCCCGCGCCGCCGGCGATGGTTTCATAATATTGATGGCGGTCATTGCCGAACAGGAAATTATTCATCGTGCCCTGGCTGGCCGCAAGCTTGCCGAGCGCGAGGAACAACGCATTGGTGACGGCCTGCGAGGTTTCCACATTGCCCGCAACCACGGCGGCGGGGGGCTTGGGGTTCAGCATGGAGCCTTCGGGCACGATGATCCTGAGCGGGCGGAGGCAGCCGGCATTGAGCGGGATATCGTCATCTACCAGACAGCGGAAAACATAGAGCACCGCAGCGGTCGTTACGGATTTCGGCGCATTGAAATTGCCCGGCTGCTGTTCGCTGGTGCCGGTAAAATCGATGGTGGCGGCGCGGTCCTTCCGGTTGACGGTGATGGCGAGCCGGATGACGGCGCCGGAATCCATCGGGAAGGCATAAGTGCGATCCTCAAGAACATCGATCACCCGGCGCACGGCTTCCTCCGCATTGGCCTGGACGTGATCCATATAGGCTTTCACCACATCCGCGCCGAAAGATCGGCAAAGCGCGCGGAGTTCGCCCGCGCCCCTTTCATTGGCGGCGATCTGGGCTTTTAGATCGGCGATATTCTGATCCACATTGCGGGCCGGGTAGGGGCCGGAGGACAGATGGGCGCGCACCGCAGCCTCGTCAAAATCTCCTGCCGCCACCAGCGGATAATTGTCGAACAGAATGCCTTCCTCATCGATATGTTTTGAGTGCGGCGGCATCGAGCCCGGCGAAATCCCGCCGATATCCGCATGATGGCCGCGGGCCGCGACGAAGAAACCTGGGTCCCGGTCGCCTTCCATGAAGACCGGGGTGACGGTGGTCACATCCGGCAGATGGGTGCCGCCGTGATAGGGATCGTTGACCGCATAGACATCGCCCCGTTTGATCCGGCCTTTGTTGCGGGCCGCGATGGTGACCACGGATTCCCCCATGGAGCCGAGATGAACCGGCATATGGGGCGCATTGGCGATCAGGTTGCCGCGGGCGTCAAACAGCGCGCAGGAAAAATCCAGCCGTTCCTTCATATTGACCGAATGGGCGGTTTTCTCCAGCACCGCGCCCATCTGTTCGGCGATCGACATAAACAGATTGTTGAAAATCTCCAGCATCACCGGATCGGCTTCGGTGCCGGCAGCGCGGCTGTTTGACCGCGGCCGGGCGCGGGTGATCACAAGTTCGTCCCGTCCGGTCTTCGCGGCCTGCCAGCCGTCCTCGATCACATTGGTGCCGTGTTCTTCAACCACGATGGCGGGGCCGGTTACGATTTTACCGATGGCGAGATCATCGCGATGATAAAGCGGCGCGTCCCGCCATTCACCGTGCCGGTAAATACGCGTGGCGGCGCGGGCTTGGTGATCACCGTCGCCGGCAGCAAGACCCAAAAACGATTTGGCGCCGCCGCCAGCGCCTTCCACGCTGGCGGATTCCAGAATAATCGCCTTGTCCTGCTGAATAAAGCCGAAGGATTGACGGTGTTCCGCCTCGAAGGCCGTCCGAATGTCTGTGAGCGTTCCATAAGGAAGCATCAGAGGTGTGTCGGTGCCGGCATATTTGGCATGAACCGTCCGGATGATCCGGCAGTCGGCAACACCCTGTTTTTCCAGACTGCTTCTCGCCTGAATTTCCAGGGCCGCCATGACGTCATCCACTTTTTTTAGGGTATCTGCGTCCAGCGCCATCTCCAGCGCCTGCGAGCGGATTTCCCTGAGATCCGACAGCCCGATCCCGAGCGCCGAGAGGACGCCCGACAGGGGGTGAACCAGAATTGAATCAATTCCCAGCGCATCGGCGACCTGACAGGCGTGCTGGCCGCCGGCGCCGCCAAAGGACATCAGACAGTATTGGCTGACATCATGGCCGCGTTCGATGGAGATTTTCTTGATGGCGCGGGCCATATGCTGTACGCCGACAGCAAGAAAGCCGTCGGCAATCGCTTCCGGGTTAGGCCGTTCGCCGCTCGCCCGTTCGATCTGATCGGCAATTACGGCGAATTTCCGCTCAGCGGCGGCGCGGTTCAGCGGCTGATCCTGATGGGGGCCGAAAACGGGCGGAAAAAACTCCGGCTGCAGCTTGCCGGTCATGACATTGCAGTCGGTGATGGTGACCGGACCACCCTTGCCGTAACAGGCCGGTCCCGGCGCAGCGCCCGCCGATTCCGGCCCGACGCGGTAGCGCAACCCGTCAAAGGAACAGATCGACCCGCCGCCGGCCGCCACGGTGTGGATATCCATCATGGGCACGCGAAGCCGCACGCCGGCGACTTCGGTGTCAAACACCCGTTCCAGAGCGCCCGCATAATGCGAGACATCGGTCGAGGTGCCGCCCATGTCAAAGGCGATGATCCTGTCAAAACCGGCGCGTTTCGCCACAGCGGCCGCGCCGACTATACCGCCGGCGGGGCCCGACAGGATGGCGTCCTTGCCCTCGAACTGATCGGCCCGGGCCACACCGCCATTGGACTGCATGAAATAAAGCGGGGTCGCGCCGGTCTCGCCCGCGATGCGGTTAACATAATCCCGCAGGATGGGGGAAAGATAGGCGTCGGCCACCGTGGTGTGACCGCGCAGAATCAGCTTCATCAGAGGGCTGGCCTTATGACTTTGCGAGATTTGCTTAAAGCCGATTTCCGCGGCAATTTCCGCTGCCCGCCCCTCGTGGTCCGGGTAGCGGTAGCCATGCATGAACGCGATAGCGAGGGACCGGCAGCCCTTATCATAGACTGCTTGCAGGTCAGCCCGGCATTGGTTGTCGTCAAACGGCGTCAGGACAGCGCCGTGGGCATCAATTCGCTCCACCGCCTCGACCACCCGGTCAAACAGTTTGTCCGCCATTTGAATGTCGAGAGCGAAAATCCGCGGCCGGTTCTGGTAACCAATAATCAGCGCATCCTTAAAGCCTCTGGTGATCAGCAGCGCTGTCGGCTCACCGCGCCGCTCCAAAAGCGCATTGGTGGCGACCGTTGTCCCCATTTTGATGCTGTGAATGACTTTCGCGGGCAGGGGGTCATCCGTGCCGATGTCCAGCAGCCGCCGGATACCGGCAATGGCCGCATCCCAATAGGCCTCGGGGTTTTCCGACAACAGCTTAGCGGTCCGGATATTCCCATCCGGCGTCCGCGCGACAATGTCGGTAAAGGTCCCGCCGCGGTCGATCCAGAATTGCCAGCCACCCTGCATGAGAACGGGATACCCCTGTCAGGAACGTCAGAGCAGCAATAGGCCACGGGCGGAAGGGATGCAATCTTCTTTACAAATACGGGAAAAAAGATAGTAAGGGGACCATGTCTATTTGGGGAAAAATCATCGGCGGCGCGGCTGGCTTTGCCATTGGCGGGCCGCTGGGCGCATTGCTGGGCGTCAGTGTCGGCCATGCGGTGGTGGATTCAGGTTTGCTGGGTTCGGCAGTAAAATCTGCCGATGATGGCACGAAAAAAATCACCTTTACCATCGGTGTGATTGCGCTTTCCGCGAAGATGGCCAAGGCGGACGGGCAGGTTACCCGGGATGAGATTGAAGCCTTCAAGAATATTTTCCGGGTACCGCCCCATGAAGTGAGGAATGTCGGCCGGGTCTTTGATATGGCGCGGCAGGATACGGCGGGCTATGAGGCCTATGCCGCCCAGATCGCCAAGCTGTTTGCCGGCAATCCGACTGTTCTGGAAGAACTTCTGGGTGCGCTTTTTTACATTGCCAAGGCGGACGGTGTGATTCACCCTGGCGAAGAGAAGTTCCTGCAGAATGTGGGGAATATATTCGGCTTTTCAGGTGATGATTATGACCGGATCCGCGGCATGCATCTGGGGCTGGATCAGGCAAGTCCCTATACCATATTGGGTGTTTCGCCGGACATTTCGGACGACGACCTGAAAAAGGAATATCGCAAGCTGGTGCGGGACAATCATCCCGATAAAATGATCGCCGGCGGCATGCCGCAGGAATTTATCGAAGTTGCCAATGAACGGCTTGCCGCCATCAACGCGGCCTATGATCAGGTGGCTGCCCGGCGCGGTCTGAACTGATGCGGCCGGGACATGCTGCGCTGCTGGTCGTTATCAATCTGGTCTGGGGGCTAAATTTTGTCGCGGCGAAGCTGGCCGTAATCGAAATTCCGGCGATTTTTGCCGCCGCGCTCCGTTTCATGCTCATTCTGGTTTTGCTGATGCCGTTTCTGAAAGTCCGGCAGGAACAGGTGAAGCATCTGTTTATTGTTTCCCTGTTGATGGGGGTCGGGCATTTCGGGTTGTTTTATCTGGCGCTGGCGATGGCCGAGGATGTGTCTTCCATGGCGATTGTGGTGCAGACCAATGTGCCGATCATTGCTCTGATGGCGGTGGTGTTTTTGGGTGAAAAGCTTGGCTGGCGGCAGGCGCTGGGCATTGCCACGGCCTTTTCCGGCGTCATGGTGCTGGGTTTTGACCCCCGTGTGTTCAATTATATCGACGCGGTAATCGTGGCGATGATCGGCACCATCTGTTACAGCACCTCAATCATTCTGATCCGCGCCTACCGGGAAACCCTGAAGGATATCAGCCCCATGACTTTCCAGGGCTGGATCGCGCTTTCCTCGATTCCCGCCCTGATGCTGATCAGCTTTTTATTTGAAAGCGGGCAGTGGACGGCCATTTCGGAAAACATTCCGTGGGCCGCCTTTGGCGGTATTGCCTTCAGCGCCATTGGCGCCTCTCTTATCGGCCACGGCGGCATGTATTATCTGTTGAAATTCTACCCGGCGAGTCAGACCGCCCCTTATACCCTTTTGTCGCCGGTTTTTGCCATCCTGTCGGGCATACTGGTATTTGACGAAACCCTGACCTGGCGGATGGTGGTGGGAGCAATTCTCACGCTTGGCGGCGTTGCCATTATCATATTCCGGATGATGCGGCTGGGCACCGCCAAGGAACTGCCGAAAGTGAGACCGTCATGACATTTTCACCCAATTTTGATGAACGGCCGGACGGGCAAAGCATCGACATGCTGATCCTGCATTATACCGGCATGAAGACGGCCCGGGACGCCCTCCACCGGCTTACCGATCCGGACTCCAAAGTCAGCGCCCATTATCTGATCGAGGAGGACGGAACACTCCACAGGCTGGTGCCGGAGGAAAAACGCGCCTGGCATGCGGGGGTTTCATACTGGGCCGGGGAAACCAACATCAACGGCTGTTCCATCGGTATCGAACTGGTCAACCCGGGCCACGAATTCGGCTATCGGCCTTTTCCGGACGCGCAGATGGTAAAGCTTGAGGCATTGGCGAAAGATGTAATGGTCCGTCATGCCATCCCGCCGCACCGCGTGCTTGGCCATTCCGATGTCGCCCCGGAGCGAAAAACGGATCCCGGTGAACTGTTCGGCTGGCAAAAACTGGCAAGGGCCGGGATAGGACTGTGGCCGGAAAATGTCCGGGAATTGGCCGGCATGCCATCCCTGGCGAGTGTCCAGGATGCTTTCCAGAAATTCGGCTATAATATTGCCGTGACCGGTCAGGATGACGATCAGGCCCGTATGGTTGTTGCGGCCTTTGAGCGGCATTTCCGGCCGGCAAGAATCTCGGGCCAAGTGGACCTTGAGATTGCAGCCCTTATCTTCACCCTCAATGAAAGACTCTAGCGCCGGGGCGTTCCAGCTCCGGTATCGTCTTCGGCGCGGAGATTATCCTGGGTATGCAGAGCGTTTTCCTTATCGCCAATCAGCCCTTTCGGCAGACTGTTGACCAGCGCCCTGGTGTCGGGTCCGACATTTTCGTCGAACACCACTTCCGCTTCCTTGCCGCCGCCGAAGATGCCGCAACCCGAAAGGGCCAGGGCGATAACGGGTATCAAAAAACTCTTGTTCATTCTGCAAATCCTTCAGTGCCGACACGGCCTCTTAAAACTCATCCTATAGCGTTTTTGCGGTTTCTTCAATCAAATGCCACGCGCCTTCCACATGCCGCCATTCGGTATGGATGGAGCCGATGGCGATGCGGATGACATATTTGTCTTTGGCTCTTGTCTGGGTGAAATAGGCCTTGCCGGAATCATTGAGGGCTGCGATCAGCTTTTCGTTCAGGGCATCCAACGCCGTTTCATTATCTGCCCCTTTGGGACAATAGCGGAAGCTGAGCAGGCCGAGCACCACCGGGCTGGTCAGCTCAAAATCCGGATGGGCTTCGATTAAACCCGCCAGTCTGGCTGTCCAGGCAATATGGTTGCGGAGCTGGTCCTGCAGGCGTTCCATTCCGTAATAGCGGATCACGAACCAGAGCTTCAGCGCCCGGAACCGGCGGCCAAGGGCGATGCCCCAGTCGCGGAAATTGACGACCTCGGACCCTTCCCGGGTTTTCAGATATTCCGGCAGAATCTCGAAAGCCGGGACATATTTCCCCGGGTCACTGACATACAGAACCGAGCAGTCGAAATGGGTCATTAGCCATTTATGGGGATTGAAAACGAAACTGTCAGCCAGCTCGATGCCGTCAATCATGCCCCGCTGTTCCGGCAGAATCAGCGCGCTGCCGGCCCAGGCCGCGTCCACGTGAAGCCAGATGTCATATTTCCTGCAAATCACCCCGATGGCGCGCAACGGGTCAATGCCGCCAACCCCGGTGGTGCCGAGGGTTGCAGTGACAAAGCAGGGTTTTTTGCCCTCCGCGATATCCTGTTTAATGGCGGCTTCCAGCTCCGCGGGGAGCAAGGCGAATGCGTCATCGGTCCGGATGGCGCGCAGATTGGCGCGGCCCAGTCCGGCGAGGCCCGCCGCCTTTTCGACCGAAGAATGGGCTTCTACCGAACAATAGGCGGTCAGGGTCGGACAGGCGGCAAGACCGTTTTTATTGCTTTCAAAGCCGGTTGCCTGTTCCCTTGCGGCAATCAGGGTATTGAGGGTCGCGGCGGACGCGGTATCCTGAATCGAGCCGGTGAAGCCTTCCGGCAGTCCGATGGCCTGTCTGAGCCAGTCCACGACCTTGATTTCCAGTTCGGTTGCCGCCGGCGAGGTCTGCCACGACATGCAGTTGGCCCCCATGGCGGCCATCGCCATTTCCGCCAAAAGGGACGGCGGGCTGGTATTGGCCGGGAAATAAGCGTAGAAATTGGGATGCTGCCAGTGGGTCATGCCGGGCAGGATCAGATCCTGAAAATCCTGAAAGATTTTTTCCATGGCCTCGCCGGCGGCGGGCGGCGCGTCAGGGATTTTGGCGGCGATTTCTCCGGGTTTCACCGGCGGTTTCACCGGCAGAGTTTCCAACCCTTTGAGATAATCCACGGACCAGTCCGTGACGGCGTTTGCCTGTCTTTTAAAGTCTGAATAATCCATGCTTTGTCCCATTTGCTTCACCATTCCCCTATTGTGCTTGACGGGGGAAGTCAATCGCCCCATTTATAGAAGGCCAGATGGCCGGATGGCCGCTGTTCCGCATCAGCGGGGCAGAGGAAAGTCCGGGCTCCGCGGAAACACGGTGCCGGGTAACGCCCGGCGGGAGCGATCCCAGGGAAAGTGCCACAGAAAATATACCGCCCGACGGCTTCGGCCCAAAGGCAAGGGTGAAAGGGTGCGGTAAGAGCGCACCGCGTCGCTGGCAACAGGGACGGCAGGGTAAACCCCACCGGGAGCAAAACCAAATAGGGACGGCGCGCAATTTATTGCAGACCCTGTTTCCGGGTCGCTGTCCGGGTCGGTTGCTTGAGGCGTCTGGTAACAGACGTCCCAGATGAATGGTCATCGCCTGCGAAAGCAGAGCACAGAACCCGGCTTACAGGCCATCTGGCGTTTTTACTGTCGTTCAGCGATCATCAGATCGCTGTCGGTGCGGGTGAAGCGGGCATAAAGGATATACTGGCCGTCGCGGCTGATAGTGATGCCGGGGTCGATTTGCGGCAGGGCGCCGGACAGGGGCAGATGCCGGCTGCCAATGACCAGGGATGCGGCGTTGCCGGATCGCGCCACATAAAATAATTCCTTGCCCGCAAAGCCCCAATTGCCCCAGTCCACGGTGTGCAAAGCATCGGTGATCATTTCTTCTGCGCCGGTTTCCGTTGATCGCCGCCACAGGCCCGGTTCGGCGAATTTGGCATAATAGATGGCGCTTCCATCCGGCGATTCCTGACCGAAAAAGGCATTATCGCCCAACAGCCGGGATGACCGGCCGGTCGCCAGATCATAGCGCCAAAGCGACCAGCCGCCGTCCCGGTCCGACCCGAAAATCAATGACTTGCCGTTCCGCGACCAGCTTGGCCCGTGGTTGTTTTGGGCGGAGGATGTGAGTTGTCTCTGGCCGGTCCCGTCCGCGCGGATAGTAAACAGGTCAATATTTCCGCCGGGCCGGGCGTCGAAGGCGATGGCCGCACCGTCCGGCGACCATTTGGGATGGGCGACGAACGGGCCGTTGAAATTGGTCAGTTGCCTGGCGTTGCCGCCATCCCGGTCCGCCATCCATATTTCATATGCGCCGGATCGGTTGGAAGCGAAAATCACCCGCGTTCCGTCGGGCGAAATGTCGGGGTGCAGTTCGTAATAGGTTGAGGAGCCTTTGGCCCAGATTCGATCCGGGCCCTCAACTTCGCGTGAATAAAAATCCACATCATTGTCTGTGGATTCGAAAAGGAGCGTCTTGCCGTCATAGCTGATCGCCGGATTTCTGGCCTCATCCCCCATCACGACGGGGAAAATTCTTGCGTCTGATCGGGGCGCCATCCGCCAAAGTCCGTAAAGCCCATGGCGGTTTGAAGCGAACACAACCGTATCGCTGGAATAGTCCCAGACCGTTCCCAGAATGTTGCGGATGTCGCTGGTCAGCCGGGTCTCTGCACCGCTTTCGCCATCAAGCAGATACAGGTCCTGCATGGCTTCTGAAAAAGCGCGGACAAAGACGATTGATTTGGAATCAGAAGCAAAGACCGGGTCGTAATCACCCCACAAAGTCGGTGCGGGGTTGGTCATTTTCTGAACATTCCCGCTGCCCAGATCCAGCACATGAATGGCATGGGGCGCGCTGTCATTCTCTTTGTGGCCAAAAGCGAGTTTTTTTCCATCGGGTGACCAGGCAAGGTCGGGATAATCTCCGGGATCGCAAGTAAAAACCGGTGTTTCGGCCCCGTCATTCAGCGATTTCACGACAATATGGCACAGGGAATCCGGAGAATTCCGGTAGAAAGCGACACTTGCTCCATCGGGTGAAAAGACCGGATTGAAATGATTGGCATTCCCATCGGTCAGTTGCCTGTACTCATCCGAGCCGGGGCTGATCAGGTAAATATGGCGAAAGGCGCTCTCCGGCTCCTGCCAGGAGAAGGCGGTCAGGATTCCATCCGGGCTCAACGCCGGGGATTGTTCGGCCCCGACATAACTGGTGAGCGGCCGGACCGGACCGAATTGTTCCAAAGTCCGGATATTTGCAATCCAAATGGCGGCGGCCAGAAGCACGGTCAGCGTTATACCAATCATTATCAATCTGTTGCGGGGTTTTGGCGCGTTTCCGGCGGCCTCTTCCGGCACCGGGACCGCCGCCGGGATCAGCCGGTAGCCGGATTTCCAGACGGTTTCGATATAGCGTGGCGATGCCCGGTCATCGCCCAGGATGCGGCGTAGTTCTGAAATGGCCTTGGAGAGTGATTCTTCCCCCACATACACATTCGGCCAGACAGTGTCGAAGATCATATCTTTGGTGACGGCATTGCCAGCATGTTCCGCCAAAAGGCATAGAAGTTTCATCAGCCGAGGCTCGATCCGGACGGACATGCCATCATTTTCCAGCCGGTTGAGGGACGGGTCCACCATCCAATCCGCTATCTGGAAACGGCTTTTGATCCCATCTTCGGGCTGTTTCGTCACGATCTGATCCATCCTCCCTTTATATAATATAGCCGGAGCCGATGCCGATGGCTTCAGGAAATCTTCCAGAAAAATTCAGCTTTTTTTCAGGCCTGATATTGCCGGACAGATCATGGTCCGGTTCATAAAAATAACCCCGAGAGGATTGACCATGATTAATAAGCGCATATTGGCCATCGGTGCGGCCGCTGCGGTCTCTGTGGCGGCAATTTTAACGATCTCGAGCCTCCGGGTAAAATCAGACCCGCCGATGGAAGCCAGGCGCGGCGATGACAGCGACGCTTTTTTTGGCGCCGAAATCCCTGACCCCTATCGCTGGATGGAAGCGATGGATTCGCCGGAGGTTAAAAACTGGGCCGCTGCCCAGCAGAAACTGACGGAAAATTATCACGATCAGCCGGTTTACCGGAAATTTTATGACCGGCATACGGCGCTTGCGGATTTCAGCGCGCTTCTCAGGCCCGTTCAGCGGGGCAATCGTATTTTTATGATCCAGGCGAATTCCGGCACCGCCGTGGGTTCTGTCGTGATGAAAGCGGGGATGGACGGGGCCATCCGTACCCTGATCGATGCAGACCATGACCTGCCGCCCTTGCTGAATGGAAAAAGTCCGGTCATTTCCGCTATCTGGCCCGATCCGGAAGGGGAGAAGCTCGCGTTTGCCTATAGTGCGCCAAGCTCCCGCTGGTTCACGGTTGCAGTTTTTGATGTAGCAACCGGCGATATTCTGCCGGACAGGATTGACGGATTGTATGCCGGACTGAGCTCACTCGCCTGGGATCAGGATGGCGGCGGCCTTTACTATACCGCCTTTGATGCGGTGAAAGACGGCAGCGAAGTCAATACCAGGCCCGAAAACCGCCAGTTTTTCTATCATGTCGTTGGTGACAAAAATGAGGACAGGCGGATCACTGGCCTCGATAATCTGGATTCCGGGTGGTTTCTGGGGTTCGGCCGGACGCGGGATGATGACAGGCTGGTGATCACCGCATTTAACGGCACTCAGCCCTATAACCGGATTTATCTGAAGGATATGAACCCGGCGAAGAATGAAATCCGGGGCCTGTTTACCGGGGATGACGCCAATTACAGCTATATCGGAAATTTCGGCGAGGATTATTTCTTCTATACCAACCGCGATGCGCCGCGGGGCCGGATTGTCTCGGCCGCGCCGGGAAATACGGAAATCCTGACGGATATCGTGTCCGAGGCGGAAGATGTCATTTCCGCCGGCAGTCAGGTGGGCGGCAATGCCATCGGCCTGTATGGCGGGCACATAGTGCTGATGTATCTGAAGGATGGGGCGCCCTATCTGAAGATTTTCGACCGGGCCGGAGCGGAAAAACAGGTGATCGATCTGCCGGTGGGCGGTTCGGTCTGGGGCGGGTTTTCCGGCGATCAAAAGGACGAGACCGTTTTTTACGGGTTTCTCGGACTGGTCCATCCCAGCACGCTTTATTCGCTGAATGTACGCACCGGGCAGGCGGCGCTTTTTTCGCAGCCCGAGATTGGCGTCAATTCCGGTGATTATATGGTGCGCAAGGCATCCTACACCAACCGGGACGGTCAGAAGGTGCCGATCTTTATCGCGCACAAAAAAGGCATTGAACGGGATGGCAACAATCCCGCTTTAATGTATGGCTATGGCGCTTTTGGCTGGGTGTCCTTCCTCTGGTATCAGCCGCATGTGATTCAGTGGCTGGAGAATGGCGGGGTTTATGCCCAGCCCGGCATTCGCGGCGGCGGTGAGTTTGGCGAAGACTGGCATCAGGCCGGTATCCGCGACAACCGGATCAACGCCATCAATGACTATGTGGATGCCGCCAAATGGCTGTTCGAGGAAGGCTATACCCGACCGTCCCTGATGGCGGCCAATGGCGGCAGCGCCAGTGCGGCGCTTGCCGCGACGGCCGCCATGAAGAATCCGGACGTGTTTAAAGCGGCGGTGATCGATATTCCCATTCTGGATATGGTTCGCTACCCGAAATTCTCCCACGCCGCGTCCTGGCTCTATGAATTTGGCGACCCGGGTGAATCGCGTTCCATGTTTGAGGCCATTGCAGCTTCGTCTCCCTACCATCTGGCCGGCGAACGCGCCTGTTATCCGGCCATGCTGTTTATGGTTGGGGAGCAGGACCAGACGGCGGTGCCCATGCATGGTTACAAGACCACGGCGGCGCTCCGGCATGCGCAGACCTGTGACAATCCTGTATTGCTGAAGCTGATGCCCGATACCGGTCATAATTTTGGGTCAACCCCGGAACAGCGGGCGGATTCCCGGGCGACCCAACTGACTTTCCTGGTGCGCGCACTGGGGCTGGACTGGTAGGCCGGATCAGGGCCGGGCCAGGATATTTCCCGGTCGGGGCTGCCAAAATGGCGGCCCCGCCCTCCCTTGCCCTCGGCACGCGGTCATGCGCGGCAGAGATCAGTGAATAAAGCCGGGGGTTTGTATCGTGTGAACGGCAGGAAATGTGAGCGATTAATTGTATACTGTTGTCTAATTGAATTTTCACCCTCGGTGGTAATTTTGTTCTTTTATTGCCACTTTTATGGTTGTCTTCGAGGTCAGTGGAACGGCTTTGAGGCCTTCAGTTCCACGCCTCATGATAGCGATCAAAAGAATGGATGCCTCTTTGTCCCCAACGTTATTGATCGCGTAACGGCAGTATACACGAGGTCATCCGGCCTGGCAAAAGGGCGATCCTTGGGGGATTACGCTTTTCGCCAATCAAAATCCTGTTCGCTGATCCACAGCTTGTGCATCAGAACGGCCAGCTTCCTTGCAACCGCCACCCGGGCGCGTTTCGGGCCCTTGCGCTCCGCCAGCCTTTTGCCCCATGCCTTAAGCGCACAGTCCCGTTTCAGGCGGCCGAGGATGCTGTTGGCGGCCTCGTAAAGCGC